>JAJEBV010000040.1:0-225000 GCA_022822365.1 Thermoanaerobaculia bacterium
ACGGCCATCGAGGATCACGCCCGTGGCGGCCCCGTCCTGGGCAACGGCCGCGCCGGCGGCAGAGAGGTACAGCGCGAGGATCGCGACCGCCATCCCGGTAAGCCGCCGAATCGTTGAACCCGTGTCGTTACGGGTATCGAAATTGTGCATGGTGCAAGTTGCTCCTGTCTACTCTTGGTGGCTTGTCCTAGTTGTCCGAGAAGGTGGTCCAGCCGTCGTCCGTCCACGGATCGTCGGGCGAGACGCCGCCGATGTAGGTAACCGGATCGAAGAAGCCGCCTCCCGATGCGGCGGCGAAAGCCGCGGGAATCGGCGCCCCGCCCGAACGGGCCGGCGAGCCGGACAGGGGCGCCAGATCGGGCTGGATCCGGCTCCTGGAGTTCGGCAGCAGCGGGTCGGAGGCGGTGATGTTCGAGGCCATCAGGTCGACGTTCGAGAACCCGTCGCGGTTGTTGAAGAAGATGCTGTTGTCGATCGTCAGCAGATTGCCGACCAGGCCCTCGCTCACGTCCCCGTCGACGTCGACCGCGTAGTCCTTGGCGTTCATGACGATCGCGTTGCGCAGCGTGATCGCGGTACCGCGACGCAGCAGGATGCCCGGGTCGCCTGAATCGCGCCACATGGAGATCGTCAGGTTGAAGATCGTCGGATTCGACCGCGGCTCGAGGTTGTTGTTCCGGCTGTTGTTGTCGGCCTCGATCCCCTTGTCGTGATCGTCGAAGCGCTGCAGGACGACCGCGTGCTGCATCCGGCCCTGCCAGCCGTAGGTCCAGTCGATGCTGTCGTCCTGGGAGTCCGTGATCAGCACGTACTTCGCGTCGGCCGTGCCGCCGAAGAACTCGATGCCGTCGTCCGCGTTGTGGTGGACCTGGACGTGGTCGATCTGCGTGTCGCTGCCGACGCCCTGGAGCGCGATGCCGTTCAGCTCGTTCTGGTCGGTGAACCGGATGCCGGCGAACTCGACCCGGACATAGGAGAGCCGGCCGCTCGAGTCGGTCGGGTTGTTGCCGCCGAACAGGCCGGAATCGCCCTCGCCCTCGCGCGGGCAAGTGTTGCAGGGAGCGTTGCCGCTGATGACCAGGCCGCCCCAGTCGCCCGGCTCCCGTTCGCCGACGTCGAACTCGGAGGTCAGGACGATCGGCAGGCGCGCCGTACCGGCCGCCATGATCTTCGCTCCGGGCTTGACGACCAGCACGCCCTGGTTCACGTTGCCGCCATAGACGACCGTGCCGGCCTGGATGGTCAGCGTGGCGCCGCCGCCGATGAAGGTCGGGCCGTTGAGGTAGTACGTGTTGTTGTTCGTCCAGGTCTCGTTCGAGGTGATGTTGCCGACCTTGTGGACCACCGTGTCCACGTGGCTGTACATCGCGTTGCCGCGGGCGATGACCTTCTCGCCGGCCTCGTCCCGGATCTCCAGGACGAACTGGTAGAGGCCCGTCGCCCTCGGCACTGACGAAGGCAGGGAGCCCAGAGCGCCGTCGCTGCCGAACAGTTGGAAGGTGTTGGAGCCGGCGCCAAGAAGCGAGCCCAGGTTCGACACGTTGACGGCCCGGCCGAAGACGTCGGTCTCGGCGCTGCCGAAAGCGTTCGCGGCCTGGCTGTAGTACGTCTTCGCCTCGGTGGCGCGGTTCTCCCAGTACAGGTAGACCCTCGACGGGCTCGTGTAGCCCCTGGCGTCGAGCGTCAGGTCGAGATCCGGCTCGGTCAACTCGAGCGCCGAAGTGAAGACGTAGAAGTTCGTTTCCAGCAGGATCGCCGGACGATTCGGAATGCCCGGTTCAACCGGCGGGAAGAAGCCGGCGGCCGGCAGGGCCGAGGCCGCCGTCAACAGAAGTCCCGCCCGGAACGAAGCGCTCCCGCGGGTCGACGAGAAAAGGCGATGCAGAGTCAAGTGGTCCTCCTCCGTGGTTCTGAGCAGGGATTCTCCGGGGCGGTTGTGAAGACACACCGCGCAAACGGTCAAAAAACGGAGAAGACCGTCGCGGGCTCCGCGCCGGCGCCAGTCGTCAATGCAGAGGCAGGCGGGAAGCGGAAGGAGCGCCTGGAAGCACCTTCGGCAGCGGGACGACACCGGCCGATGGACTGGCGGCCTCGTCAACCTCGCCCAGGAGATCCTCCAGCACACGCTCCCACGTCCACTCGAGCGAACTCCGGCGCGCCGCCTCGCTCATCAGGCGCAGCATGGCCGGGTCCTGCTGGAACTCCATCAGCGCGGCGGCGAACGCGCCCGGCTGCGGCGAAACGACGACGCCGGACTCGCCGGGCAGGACGATGTCCTGCGGACCGCCGCGGTCCGTGACCACCGCGGGCAGCCCGCTCGCCTGCGCTTCCAGAACGACGTTGCCGAAGGTGTCCGAGACGCTCGGGAAAACGAACACGTCCGCGCTGGCGTAGGCCTCCGCCAGCGCGTCGCCTTCGAGGACGCCGGAGAAGCTCACCCGCCCGTCGGCCACCAGATCCGCGAGCTCCCGCTCCAGGTGGGAGCGGCTCGGACCGTCACCCACAAAGCGCAGGCCAGGCGGCGCGGCCCCGCTCTCGAGGCACTGTTTCAGCAGCCGCCGAAACTCCGCGCCGAGATAGTCGAGGTTCTTGTCGGCGGACAGCCGACCGACGTAGAGCAGGAGGAGACCGGCGGAGCTGCCCGAACCGTCCCGTGACTTCCCTGGCGCGAACAGCTCCCGGTCGACACCGCGGCGCAGCAGGCCGACGCGTTGCGGCGAGAGCCCCATCTCGAGCAGCTCGTCGCGATAGGCACGGCTCGGCGCCAGCACCCTGTCCATCTTGCCGTAGAACCAGGCCATGGCCTGCCGCGTCCAGCCGGCGAGAAGGGACTGGTCCGTGTACTGCTCGACGTAGCGCGGGAAGTCCGTGTGGTAGATGCCGATCGTCTCCAGCCCGAGCAGGCGCGCGGCCGCCAGCGCGGTCAGGCCGACCGGTCCCGGCGTCGAGATGACGACCTTCGAGTACGAGCGGCGCTCGATCGTCTCGATCATCGTCAGGAACGGCGGGAAAGCGACCGTCTGACCCGGGTACTCGTCGATGTCGAACGTGCCGACGGGCGGGAAGTTCTTCACCCAGGGGAACTCGACCGACCCGTTCATCGAGGTGATCACATCCAGCCGCTGGGCCCCGCGCTCCGCGGTCTCGCCCAGCGCCCGGATCATCCTGGCCACGCCGTTGACCTCCCCGAACGTGTCGGTGGCCCAGCAGACGCCGCCGCCCTTCCGGGCCAGCGGGGCCGCCGCTTCGAACCAGCCGCAGATGTCCTGCAGGAAGGGTTCGTCCTGGTGCTGGGTGGAGAACGACGCCAGGTAGGGCGAAACCGCCAACCCCACCGGCGCCAGCGCGGCGAAGGTCTGGAAGGCGTCCAGGAAGCGGCCGGCGCGCACGTGCTCGACCAGCTGATCGAAGAAGCGGTAGCCGAGCAGGTGGACCACCTGAGCGGAACGCTCGAACACGCGGCGGTCCGGGGCCGCATCGGGTCCGCCCGGGTTCTGGGCCAGCAGGGCGCGCAGTTGATCGAAGACCAGGCGCTCCGGATCCGAGAGGCGCCGTCGCACCAGCGCTCCCCCGACCCGGCTGTAGAAGCCGTTGCCCGACTTCGTCTCGCCGCCGGCCCGCGCCAGCTTCTCGAGTACCTCACCGACCAGGCTGCGGCTGCCGCCGAACCGGTCGAGGTAGTAGCTGTAGGCGATCTCGTAGAAGCTGTGCGCCAGACGCAGGCTGCTGCCGGCCTGCCCTCCCAGTTCGCAGGCGCCGGCACGAAGCTGATCGAGAAAGCCGTCGACCGACGGTGTCGGCTCGGCGACGGTCGTGTAGGCGCTGGCGATGAACAGGCCGCTGTGATCGTCGCTGCCGCCGGTGAAGCTCTTGACCCAGGGCCGTTCGCCGTGCGGCTCGATGCCGTGCCGGTCGACCATGCGGTCGATCATCCCGGGCGTCAGGCTCCGCATGACCAGGTTCACCAGATCGCTCGCACGGCGCTCCCGGGCGCCATTCAGACCCTCGAAACGGTTGAACAGCAGCAGCAGCTTCTCTAGGTGAACCGGCGTCAGACGATGGTTCACCCGGAAGAAGGGGTGAGCCACGGAGTGCGGCAGGTCCGTCGCGACCAGGTAGTCGCGGAGCTCGTAGATGTTGGGGCGAAGCTCGTCGACGTAGCGGAAGGTCTCCTCGTCGAGCCCGAACACCAGAAGGTGGATCTTGCAGCGATCCTCGGGGAAGTACGTCGTCACTTCGCAGGAGACGAAAGTCCCCGGCAGGTGGGCGATCTCGGCCGCGCCCTCGATGCGGTTGTGATCCGAGATGGTGACGAAGTCCATCCCCCGCTCCCGCGCGCGGCGGTACACCTCGGTCGGTTCGACGAAGCTCTCGGGCGCTCCGATCCGGCGCAGGAACCACGCCGACGGACGATTGGAGTACTTGCTGTGTACGTGCAGATCGGCCCGCGGGCCGGTCAGGGGTTCCATCGACGGCGGTCCTCCCAGGGTCATGCCCTACCGTCGCCGAGTCGTCCCGCAGTTTCTGTAAACCCCCGGTGAGAAGACGATAAAACCGGAGAGTTTTCAGTAACTTACGGACTCGACCACGTAAACACGCGGCCGGGGTGAGTGCAGCAGCTCAGCCAAACCACCGCGAGATGCCGGCAGAGCAACGGCCAGCAGGAGCGGAAATCGGCTGGCGTGAACTCTGCCTAGATGCCCGTGAAGAGCATGTCCAGGGCAGCGATGATGTTGTCGCGATGGTCGGCCAGAGATCCGACTCGCGAACCGAGTTGGTCGCGCGAGACTCCCGCCAGTTCCGGGGTGGACATGACGACAGTCCGCCCGTCGACCTCGAAGCGAGGCATCAACGTCTTGGCCGGAGGCCCCGCCGACTCCTGCCAGAAGAGCGGTGCCACGACCCTCGTTGCCAACGGATCGAGCAGGTCCGACTGAGGTCGAGCAGATAGGGAACGGCACCGCTCGTTTCCCTGCTGGGATTCGCGTAGAGATCGAACTGGGCCATCAGAAGCGCCGCATCCGATCACCGTAGGAACTCTCGGTCCCGATCCGCCGGTTGTAGGAGCCGATGGCAACTCGATTGGCTTCGATCCAGTCTCGTCTCCGCTGCCGAGCCAGACGATCGGCCAGCGCTTCCTCAAGCGCGCCGGAGAGATTCACGCCCAGGGCCCGAGCCTTCGCCAGCAAGTCGCTGTTCACGGAGAGGTTCGCCGGCCGCTTCCGCGCCGACACGTCGTACAGCGCGACGCTCCTCCCGTCCAGAGTCATGCGCATACTCTATGCGCATCCGTACGCCGTTGTCGAACCGAGTACCAGGACCCCCAGCGGCTTCGCCTGGTGGTCCGGTGAGGGAATCCCCGCCGCCCGCCTGCTCGCCTAGTCCAGGTGCTCGGCCAGGAACGCCGCGTAGCGCTCAGACGCCTCGATCCGGTTCACGCGGTTGCGGAAGCCGTGCCCCTCGTCCGGGAACAGCACGTACTCCACGGGAACGTCGTTCGCCCGCACCGCCTCGACCAGTTCATCGCTCTCCACCTGGAGAACGCGCGGATCGTTCGCTCCCTGGACGACGAGCAGCGGCTTGACGACGTTCGAGGCGTGGAAGAGCGGCGAGATGCGCTCCAGGCGCTCGCGCTCGGTCGCCGGATCGCCCAGCTCGCCAAGCAGGGCCACCTTCTGCGCCTGCCACCACGGGGGCGTGCTCTCCAGCGTGCGGATCCAGTTCGTCACCCCGAAAATGTTGATGCCGACGTCGAACACCTCGGGCTCGAACGCCAGCGCGGCGGCCACCATGTAGCCGCCGTAGCTGCCGCCGATGATGCCGATCCGCGAGCCGTCGACCCAGTCCTGGGACTCGAGCCAGGTGCGCGCCCAGACGCAGTCCTGCAGGTCGACCTCGCCGTGCTTCTTGTCGTCCATGTGGAAGAAGGTCTTGCCGTAGCCGGACGAACCCCGGTTGTTCACGCCGAGGACGACGTAGCCCTGGTTCACCAGGTGCTGGATGTCGGCCCGGTAGGTGCGCCGCGTCTGGCCGCCCGGCCCGCCGTGCACCCAGACCATTGCCGGCGCCGGGTTGTCGGCCGAGGCCCCATGCGGCCGCCAGAGGATGGCCGGAATCTCCAGGCCGTCGAAGCTCGGATAGCGGATGACCTCGGTGGTGACCAGGTCGTCCGGGTCGATCTCCGGGTTCAGGCTCTCGGTCAGGCGAAGCGCCTCCCCGCCCTGCTCCAGGTCGACGACGTAGAGGTCGGAGGGCGACCGGTCGCTGGTCAGGTAGAAGGCCATCAGCCGGTCGCTGGCGGAGAAACGGACCGCGCCGATGTCGCCGGCCGGCAGGTCGGGCAGTTCGACCGGAGCACCCGTCTCCGTGTCGAGCACCTCGACCGCGGTCGAGGCGTCCTCGTTGATGGCCGAGACGCGGTACCGGCCGGTCTCCGAGAAGGACACGCCGAAGACGTCCCAGTCGGCGGCAAGCACCAGCTCGCGGGTGCCGCCGGCGAGGTCGTAGGACCAGATCTCGTTGAACTCGCCGTGCTCGTTCGTCCCGTAGTAGAGCTGCGCGCTGTCCGGCGTGAAGCCGCCGGACGAGTGCTCGACCTCGCCCTCGTGCTCCGTGACGTGGACCAGGTGACCCGCCATCAGGTCGTAGGCGTACACGTCGCTGTCGTAGTTGCTGGTCAGCTTGTCGAGCGCCAGCCAGCGGCCGTCGTCGCTGACGTCGCCCAGGTTGAAGGTGCCGTCGTTCTCGAAGACGAGTTCGCGTTCGAAGTCCCAGGTCCCCGGCGGCGGCACGTCGTAGCGGTAGAGGTCCATCGCGAAGGGCGTGCGCTCGTTCGTCCGCACAAAGAACGCTTCGCCGTCGCTCCGCCAGCCGGCGAAGGAGGCCCGGACGTTGTCTCCCGGCGTCAGGTCCACCGCGCCTTCGGGAACGTCCCCGGCGCCGTCGGACCCCACGTACAGGTGATTCAGCTCGTTTCCGCCCTGGTCTCCCGTGAAGAGGAAGCGGTCGTCGTTCGGGAACCAGCTCTGGGCGAACACCGGTCCCGCACTGTCCGTCAGTTGCTCGGGCTCGCCGCCGGTGACCGGCATGCTGTAAACGGCCCACACGCCGGTCATGTCGCTCGAGATCAGCAGGCGGCTCTCGTCGGCCGAGAACGAGGCGCCGCTGTACGACGTCGTGTTGTGGAAGGCAGCCGCCCCGTAGACCGTCGGCTGGCGCGTCTCCAACTGCTCGCCGCCGGCGCAGCCCAGGGCCAACGCGGCCAGCACCGCAACGGTTGCGGCGAACGAGACAGCCAGCCGCGCGCCGGCGCCACCAGAACGGGAGGAAGTCGGTACAGGGCTATTCATCATGCGTGAATCTCCGGAGAGTGAGTTGCTGCTTGCGCCGTGAACAGGACGCGGCGCCGCCAAACCGGGGTCGACTGACGACCTCGCAACGGCAGCGCACGCTACGGAAGCGCAAGAGTACGCCAGACCGCAAGAGCGCCATCGGCAGACCGCGCTTCGGGTTGCTACTCTCTGAGCGTCCATGTCGACCCGGCCCGTCTCAACCGACTTGCCGCTGCCGCCAGGTCCCAGGGGCCGTCGACTGCGCAACGCGACGAAGCGAGCTCGGGACTTCCAGGGCCTGCTTGAGGAACTTCACCGCGACTACGGCGACATCGTCCTCTTCGAAATGCCGACCTCCCCGTGGTGCGCCGTGTTCACCGGCGACCTGGCGCGAGAGGTCCTGACCACCCAGGAGCAGTGGTTCCGGCCGTTCTACCCGCCGTCGAACTACGACCTGCTGACTCACTACTTCCTGCAGACGTCTCACGGCGACGACCACCGGCGGCGACGCGAGATCATGCTGGCCGGATACGCCGAAGAACGCATGCGCGCCTGCGCGAACCTCATCCTCGACAACGTCGACGAACTGATCGGGAGGTGCTCGCCGAACCGCGAGGTCGACATGATCGACGAGCTGGAGCGCTTCTCGTGGCGCTGCATGCTCGACCTGGTCCTGGGCCGCGAACCGAAGCTCGATCCGGAGTTGGGCCGCAACGTCCTCTCCGCGATGAAGCAGGACCTTCTGCTGGGGATCGTCCCGTTCAAGGAAGTCGTCATCAAGCTGCCGCTGCCCTTCAACCGCCGGGTCCGCGACACCCTGAAGGCCCTGGACGAGGTCACCTACCCCGCGATCGAACGAGCCAAGGATCCCGCCCACGACGGCCACGACCTGATCTCGCACCTCGTCCGGACGGCCGCCGACGGGAGCGCCCACGGCCTCTACGAGACGGACCTGGAGGTGCGCGACGAGGCCTACGGTCATCTCTGCGCCGCCATCGACGCTCCGGTGGGCGCGCTGACCTGGGGCATTCACCTCGTTGCGCGCCACCCCGACGTTCGCGGCCGCCTGGAGCACGAACTTGACGACGTCCTGGGAAACCGGCCGATCGAGGCCCGCGACCTGCGGCGCCTCCCCTACCTGCGCGCCATCTTCCGCGAAATCCTGCGTTTCGAGCCGCCGGCCTACGCCATGCCGGCCCGCGAAGCACTGGAGGACCGCGTTCTGGGCGGCTACCTGATCCCGAAGGGCACGATGACGATCGTCGGCGCACATGTCATTCAGCGGCGGCCGGAACACTGGGAAGACGCCGACGAGTTCCGGCCGGAGCGCTGGCTCGGAGTGGAAGCCGGTGACGGCATGCGTCCCGAGGACGGCTACATGCCTTTCGGCGTCGAACCGCGCGGTTGCCGGGGGGCCGGCTTCGCCGCCATGATGTTCGCGTTCGCCCTGGCGTCGCTGTTCAGGGACCGCAGGCTCGAGCCTTTGTCCAGGCGCCCGCCGTCGAGAACGAACATCGGCATCGGCGTGCGGGGCGCCTACAAGGTGAGGATCGAAACCCGATGACAAAGCCGCCTCTGCCACCCCGCCTCGCCCTTGGGAAGCTCGCGACCCTGCGAAAGATGGCGGAGGACGTACTGGGTTTCCTCCACTGGCTCCATGAGAACCATGGCGACATCGTCCGCTTCAAACTTCCCGGCCGCCGCCGCCTGGCCGTCTTCAGCCGTGAGCTGGCGCACGAAGTGCTCGTCGAGAAGACCGACGTCCTGCGGATCCTGCATCCCAGAACCGCCTGCGACGTGGTTCCGAGCGCCGGCCTCGTCCGTATGCCCGCCGGAGAAGAACACGGTCGTTTGCGCGAACTCATCGTGTCCGCGGCGACTCCCGAGCGGGTCGCGTTCCAGAAGCACGTCGCCGCCGCCGAAGCCAACCGGCTGGTCGACGAACTCCCGGACGGGACCGTCGACCTGCCGCGGACGATGGAGCGACTGGCCTGGAACGGCGTCACGACGAGCCTCCTGGGCCGCGGACCCGAACTCGATCCGGCCATCGTCCGGCCCTCCCTGAAGGCGGTGAAACTGACCTTCATGCTGAGCGTGCTGCCGGGATTCCAGTTACTGCGGAGACTTCCCCTGCCGCACGACCTGAAGGCCCGCAGGGCCATTCGCCCGCTCGACGAAGCGACCCGCGAAGCGATCGGGGCGGCTCGAGCGTCGGCGGAAGCCAGGCCCGAGCTCATCTGCCACCTCGTGCAGGCAACGGAACGCGAGGAGTCCGGCTGGCGCTTCGCAAACGACAGGGAGATCCGCGACGAGGTGTACACCATGCTGTTCGCCGCCCTGGACGGCCCGGTGCAGATACTCACGCTGGCGCAGTTCTACCTGCGCGACCGCCCGGAGGTTCGCGAACGGATGGAAGCCGAGGTGGACCAGGTGGTCGGCGACCGCCCGCTTCAGGGAGACGACCTCGGACGGCTCCCGTTCACGCACGCCGTCGCCATGGAGGTCCTGCGGCTTCACCCTCCGGCCCCGTTGCTCGTGGCGCGGCGGGCGGAGGAGGACTGTACGCTCGGCGGCTATCTCGTCCCGAAGGGAACCAGTGTCGATGTCGTTCTCCACGTCATGCAGAGGGACCCCGAGAGTTGGGGAGACGGCGGCGCCTTCCGGCCTGAGCGATGGTTCGAGGGTCCGGGATGCCCCGTCGACCGGTTCGTCCCGTTCAGCTTCGGTCCGAAGGAGTGCCGCGGGGCGGACCTGGCCACCAACCTGATCGTCGCGACGCTGGCCGCGGTGGCCGGACGGCGCCGGCTGGAGCCGGTCGAGCGGGACCTGCCGACCGAGCCCGGCCTGGGAGTCGGCGGATTCAGAGGCGCCATTCCGGCCACCGTGACCCTACGGTAGAGGCCGCGGCCCGCCTCCTAGCTAGGGCGGCGCGTCGTGCAGCCAGCCGGCCTGTTCGAGGATCGAGATGGCGGCGAGGTCAACGAGCTTCTCGCCGGCGCCGACCTCGACGATCGTGGCTTCCCTGCCGCCGTAGCCGCCCTGGGCGGCTGCGGCGATCGTCGGGAAGTAGGCGAGTTCACCGTTCGTGTAGCCGGCGAAGAAGACGTGGGGCACCTGAGTCGCGGCCCGCAGGCGGAGCTGGTGCTCGACGAAGAACTCGCCCGGGAAGGTGGCGAGGGCGAACTGGCCTTCGCCGACCTCGCCGAGGACCAGGGTGTTCACTTCGGCCTCCCGTTCACGCGGGAAGCGCGCGCGATACCTCTGGAGGGACGACTCCAGTCCGTGCCGCCGGAAGCCCTCCTCGACCACCGGCGAGTCCAGGTCCCAGCGCGGATCGAGCGTCACCAGGTGACGCTTCACGGACAGGGTCGCCGGATCGTGGAACGCCTCCGCGGCGGCCAGATCGGCGCGGACGCGGAGCACCTCCTGACCCAGCCGCTCTCCGGCCATCCGCACCTGCTCGAACGCGCCTTCCTCCGGCGCCGTCTTGTCCCAGAACGGGTTGATGTCGCCGGCGGCGCCCTGCAGGAACATCGCCACGCCGCCGCCGCGCTCGGCGACGAGGGCGGCCATGGCGCCCGGAAAGTCGGCGGAAACGAGCAGGTTGCCGGGACCGAGGATGACCGGGTGCACGGCGAAGTTCACCACCGTGGCGATCGGCTCGCCGTCTCTGCCGTCGACCGCCAGTACGCCGACGGAGTCGTCGAGCGGCGCCGTCGGCATCCGCCCGCGGTTCTGCCAGAACATCTCGACGCTGCCGTCGGGCAGTACCCGGCGGCGATTGTGCCCCTCGCTGGCCCGGCCCCAGCCGACGGCTGCCCGGGCTGGCCGCAACAAGGCGTGAGCTTCCAGGATGACGTCGGCGATCTTCTGTTCGAGCTCCCGGACCCACGGACCTTCGGCATCGGGGAAGTCCGCCTCGAACAGGGGCGCGGAGTGCGTGTGGGAGGCGTTCAGCAGCACATGGTCGAAGCCGGCAACCTCCTGGACCATCTGCCGGATCGGCAGGGTGTTCTCCTTGCGGATCGAGCCGAGGTCGAGGGTGACCAGCGCGGCCGTCTCGCCGCCAGCATCCAGGACGAGGGCCCGCGCGTACAGCGGATCGTGGACTCCCCGGGACCGGTTCGTTCCGCGCGCGCCGTAGCCGTAGAGGAGCGAGCCAGCCGGTGGAGTGATCTCAACCGTGGCGGCGGCGGCGCGCAACTGCGAGGCGCTCGGTGACGGACTCACGCAGCCTGCTCCCAAAACCACGACGACCGAGGCGAAGAGCACTGCGGCAAGGTCGCCGCTTCGCGGCGCGTCTCTTCCCAGAAGCCGGCGGGGACGCCGGCGCACCCAGTTTCCGTGGCGCGGACTCCTAGTTCTGGCCACTGCCCAAGGTCCCCCACGGCACCCTTCCCAGCGGGTCGCGCAGGATACGCCGCGCCACGACCATCCGGTGGACCTCGTCCGGGCCGTCATAGAGACGCGCGTACCGCGCCTCCCGGTACATCTTTTCGAGCGGCGTGTCGCCGGTCACGCCGAGAGCTCCATGCACCTGAATCGCCCGGTCGATCACGTTGTGGAGCATCCGCGCTCCCCAGAACTTGATCAGGGAGATCTCCACTCGCGCCTGCTCGCCGCGGTCCATCGCCTCGGCGGCGTCGAGGGTCATCAGCCGGGCGGCCTGGATCTCCGCCGCCGACTCGGAGACGTAGCGCTGGATCTCGCCCTTTTCCGACAGGTAGGAGCCATGCGCCCAGCGCGACTTGGCCCGGTCGCACATCAGCTCGAAGGCGCGCTGGGCCTGGCCCAGCCACCTCATGCAGTGGAAGATCCGCCCCGGGCCGAGGCGCCGCTGCGCGATGACGAAACCCTCGCCGCGGCCGCCGAGCAGGTTGTCCTTCGGCACGCGGACATCGTTGTAGCGCACCTCGCAGTGCTGGCCGGACGTCGTGCCCATCGTCGGCACCGCGCGCACGATCTCGTACCCGGGGGTATCCGTCGGCACGATGATCGACGAGAACTTGCGGTGGCCCTGGGCCTCCGGCTCGGTCAGGGCAAAGCAGGTCGTGAACGCGGCACGGCTGGCGCCGCTGGTGAACCACTTGTGGCCGTTGATCACCCAGTCGTCGCCGTCGAGCACCGCCCGCGTCTGCATCAGGGTCGGGTCGGAGCCGGCCACCTCCGGCTCGGTGAGCCCCACTGACGGATAGATGTCGCCCGCCACCAGCGGCTTCAGCCAGCGCTCTCTCTGCTCCTCGCTGGCGTAGAGGTGGAGCATGATCGAGTCCTGCATCGACGCGGAGCCGACGGCGATCTGGCCGAAGTGCGAACGGCCGATGATCTCGTTCAGGTAGACGAAGGGCATGAGCGGCAGGCCGCCGCCGCCGATCTCCGCCGGGTGCCCGAGCGCCCATAGTCCGCGCTGCTTGGCCAGGGCCTTGAGTTCGGCCAGCCGGCCCCGGGCGCGGTCCTCACCGGACTCGGACTCCAACTCCGGCTCGGCCGGGATCACTTCGCCGTCGATGAACTCCCGCATCCGTTCACGGAGTTCGATCACCTCGTCCGTCAGACCGTACCTGCCCATGCGCGCCTCCCTGTCCGTACCAGTAGCGAAACAGCCGCCGATGATGACACAGCTACCAGTCCCGCGAATGCTCGTCGTGAAGCGTGGTCGGCAACGCGTACGAGTGCTCGATCTCGCCGAGATCGGACGCGTCCAACAGCGCATTGAACCGCTTTCTCAACCGATTCGCCAGCAGGCGGGGGAACAGTTTCAGGGCCGCCTTCTCAGCTCGGTTCCTCAGGCACAGCAGAGGTACCCGTTTGATGAACCTCGACTTCGGGAATCTGAAGGAGTCGGCCAGGTCATTGCCGATCAGCTCCCGCGATACCTGGTAGATGAATGCCGCCATCTCTCGGCGTTCCTTCGTTTCCGTGAATCCGAGCAGGATCGGTGCGCTGTTGATGATGCTGTTCGCCATGATGATCGCGTCGTCGTCCGGAGGCGGCTCGCACGTCGCAGCGATCTGGAAGATGCGACACGCCGAGGCGTGGTCATGAAACATGATGGTCTCGGGTATCCCCATGACCAGCCCCGTGTATCTCCAGACGTGGACGTAGGCCTCCTTCTCCTCCTGGCTGAAGTCACCCCCCAAACGCGAAACGTGTTCCATCAGACGGCCCGAGAAGGCGGCCGCGCCAAGCAGCATGTGCGCCGCGCTGAGGGGCAGCCCGTGTTCCGGCTCGTCCCATTCTTCCGACTGCCTGAGCAGCATCCGCGACTGCGCATGCACGAGGCGGATGCGGAGGCTCAGCTTCCAGGCGTCGCCGCCGGGCTCCTGTCCACCCGGCATGAACTGCTCCGTCAACTGCAGGGTGTTCTGCTTGAGCCTGCGGACGCCGTTCAGGATGATCCGGCTGCGGATACGGAACGACTTGCTGATCAGCGTGGAAAAGCCCTCGACGATGGCGCCGCCCACGAGCGCTCCAAGGACCATGTCCGAGTTGCGGAGGAAGGCCCTGGTGGCCTTCATGGCGACCTCGGAGTCGAACCAGTCGGGGACCACCGCCGAGGATTCGATGAGTTCCCGCAGAACCTCCGGCGTGTCCTTCGGCGGATCGTGGTAGCGGTCGACGGTCCTGGCGATCGTGCCGTGAACGTGCCGGGGTTCCACGATCGCCGCCAGTTGCTCTACCGCACGGTCGGCCAGCGGATCGCCCAGGGTCGTGTAGCGGATGTAGCGCTTCGCCAAGTCCGGATCCAGCGCCCGGGCCGCGTTGTAGCCGTCGACATAGCAGGCCGGGATGCCCGGGTCAGGTCGCGAGGCGGTGGCGGACACGGTGCGTACTCTAGCGGCGTGACGGCGGAGAGTCGCGCGGCACGGGCCGGAAGCGAGCCGAGAAGAGGTTCAGCGCTCCGTGCGAGCTGTCGCGTTCCGGTACGACGATGTCCTTTCCCGTCGTTGGAGGTGGTACTTGAGCAGCACGCTCACCGTGGTCACGTCCGTGCGCGGCAGCGTCGACCACGCGGACACCGGCTCGCTGCCATCCAGACGCAGGTTGGGAACGTGGCCGCGCAAGGTGTCGCCGACGTACGGGCCGGCTTCCAGCGACGGGTACTGAAGGCGCCGGGCGCGAAGCCCGACGCTGAATCGATCGTTGACCGCGAGGTCGACGCCGACGACGTACACCAGCACGCGCGCATCTTCCTCGAACACGACGGAACCCGTACTGGCGGTGCCGGCGAGGTTCGTCCGAATCTCCTCGAAGTTCGGCTGGTCCCGCCCGGTGGTGATGGCGAGCGGGTCCGCGTTGCGGCGCCAGTTCCACCCGAAGTCGGCACGCAGCCTGGCGTATCCGACGCCAGCTCCGCCGTAGGGCCGAAGCCGAGTTTTCCTCCGCGGATACAGCATGAGGACGCCGTGCACGCCGCGCGTCGCCAGTGTGCCGAGCCGCTCCCGGCCGGCCACTACTTCACTCGACAGCTTCTCGAAATCCGCGCCCTGGGCATCCGTGGATGCGACGGTCTGGTTGAAGACGGCCCGAGCCTGGCTGTAGTCGAAAGCCAGTTTCCAGGGCCCGGCGATGTCGAACTCGATGCCGATCCCGGCCAGCAGGCCGCGGCCTTCCGAAAAGGGCGCCGACCACCCGTCGCCGGCGCCTCGCTCCGGTGTCGTGCACCCGGGCACCCGCAGTGCGTTCGGATTGATGTACTCGTCACAGACGCTCGAGCGGTCGTTGCTCCGGCTGACGACCACATAGTCGCCGATGCCGCCCCATCCCACGTCCGCGACGATCGTCTGGGCGCCGGCGGGGACGCCGCCAGCAACCGCGACGGCCAGTAGCCAGCCCGCCACGCGCGCGATGGGCGAAAGCGCGCTGCTCACGGCCAAAGCGCTTCCTCCGCCAATGTCCCGTGGAGCTCTTCGAAGGTCCAGACATCGACGCCGTCTTCCGTGCGGAACGATCGCCTGCCTCCGTACACGAGAATCCTCCGCGTCATGCCGGCCACTTCCGCCACGGCGCGCAAGCCGCGGAGCAGACCGGTGTGGTACCTGGTCTGAGACTTCACTTCGATTGCAAGCAGCTCGCGGCCGCGCCGCAGCAGGAAGTCCACTTCGGTGCGAGCCGCGGAGTGCGGGTTCCAGTAGTGAATCGCCTCGTACAGGTCGGTCTCCTCTCCGTGCGCCCGGAGCAGGTGCAGCACCCAACCCTCCAGAAGCGTTCCGCGTTCCTCCGGCGCCGGCGGGCCGAGGAGCCGCTTCGTCGCCCGCACCAGTCCCGGGTCGATCCAGTAGAGCTTCGGGTGACGACGCTCTCGTACACGCAGCTTTGCCTCGTACGCGGGCAGCCTGTACGCCAGCAACGTGTCCTCCAGGATGTCCAGGTATCCCTGCACCGTGGTTCTGGCGACGCCGCAGTCGCGGGCGAGCCCTGAGACGTTGACGGTTGCGCCATGACAGAGAGCGGCAACCCGCAGGAAGCGGGCGAAGCCGGCCAGATTCCGCACCAGCGCCTCGGCGCGGATCTCCTCGCGCAGGTAGAGCTGCACGTAGCTCTCCAGCGCCGCACGCCGGTCTTCGGCCGTCCACACGAGCGGGATCGTCCCCGATCGCAGCGCCGTCTCCAGGTCGAAGTCCCGGCCGAGCTCCGCGGGCGTCAGCGGGTGCATCGTTCGGCGCAGCGCCCGCCCTGCCAGCAAGTTCACGCCCGCCGCCTTCAGCTTGCGCGCGCTCGATCCGAGGAGCGCGAAGTGGAGCCGACGATCCTCGATGAACCGGTGAACCTCGTTCAGCAGGTTCGGCAGGCGCTGGATCTCGTCGACCACGACCCAGCCTCCAGGCGGAGCCGACCGCAGTTCCGCCGCAAACAGGGACGGATCGACGAGATAGTCCTGGTAGCGGGCCTCGTCGAGGAGATCGATCCGCTGCGCGTCGGCGAGATTCCGGCGCGCCCAGGTACTCTTGCCGACCCCGCGGACGCCAAGCAGGAAGAAGCTCTGGCCCGGAAGGCGGGAGAGTCGGGGATAGGGTTCGCTGTACATAATGTCGTCATTTTTCCGCGAAATCTGACGACATCATTGCACAGACAGGCGGCCTCCGTCCCGTGTGGAGCGCGCCACGCGGCCCGGCAGCAGCATCGAACAGGCTGCGAGTCCCGCCATGCCCACGCCTGAACCGCTGACCACCCACCGAGGTTACGGAGGCCTGACTACCCCGCCGTTCGGGCCCGCTACCCGTACCGCCCCTCGATGTAGGCCGCCGTCTGCTCGTTCGCGGGATTCAGGAACATCGACGCCGTGTCGCTGTGCTCGATCATCTCGCCGAGCAGCATGAACACGCACTCCTCGCTGGCGCGGCGGGCCTGGGCCATGTTGTGGGTGACGATCAGGATCGTGTAGTCGCCGCGCAGCTTCCAGATCAGTTCCTCGACGGCTTCCGTCCCGGCCGGATCGAGCGCCGAACACGGTTCGTCCATCAGCAGCAGTCGCGGCTTGACCGGCAGAAGGCGGGCGATGCAGAGCTTCTGCTGCTGTTCGAGCGAGAGCTGGGTTCCCGGCCGGTCGAGCGCGTCCTTCAACTCGTCCCAGAGCAGGACTTCGCGCAGCGCTTCCTCGACGATCCGGTCGGCTACGGCCCGCGCCGGCGCACGACCGTCCGGGACGTGCACCCGGGTCCCGAACAGGACGTTGTCGCGCACCGAGAGGGGCAGCGGGTTCGGGCGCTGGAACACCATCCCGACCTGCTTGCGAAGCTGGGCCAGTTCGACCGCGGGATCGTAGATGTCGAGGCCCCAGAGCCGGATGCTGCCGGACGTGCGGACGTAGGCGAGGCGCTCGTTGATCCGGTTGACGGAACGGAGCAGGGTCGTCTTGCCGCAGCCCGAGGGACCGATCAGGGAGGTGATCGCGCCGGCGCGCACCCTCAAGTCGACGTCGAACAGGGCCTGGAAGTCCCCGTACCAGAGGCTCAGCTTCTCGACCAGGATCGCCGCGGCCGGGTCGGTCGCGCCGGCGGCGCGAGGCGGCGCCACGGTCATCCGAACTTGCCCTCGAGGTAGGCGGTGGTCCGCTCGTCCCGGGCGCCGCCCTCGAACAGGGTCTCGGTCTCGCCGACCTCGACCAGTTCGCCTGTCAGGAAGAAGGCGGTTTGCGAAGCAAGCCGGCGCGCCTGCTGCACCAGGTTCGTCACCATGACGATCGTCATCTCCGCGCGAAGCTCGGCCAGAACCTCCTCGATCCGCATCGTCGTGACCGGATCGACCGCGATGGAGAACTCGTCGAGCAGGAGGATCGACGGGTCCTGCGACAGCGCCCGGGCAATCGTCAGCCGCTGCTGCTGGCCGCCGGAGAGCAGGCTGCCCAGCGAATCGAGCCGGTCCTTGACCTCGTCCCAGAGCGCCGCCCGCCGCAGGCAGCGCTCCACGATGACGTCCAGGTCGGACCGGTTCCTCGTGCCGCGCAGCCGCGCCGACAGCGCGACGTTCTCGTAGATCGTCATCGGCAGCCCGACGGGCAGAGGAAAGACGACGCCGATCCGCCGTCGCAGGGCGTAGGCGTTTCTCCAGCTACGAACTTCCTTCCCTTCGACGGACACGCTGCCCTCGACCGTCATCCCGGGAGTCAGCAGGTCCATGCGGTTGACCGCCCGCAGGAAGGACGTCTTGCCGCTGTTCGCGGGCCCGATGATGCCGAAGATCTCGTTGCGCGGAACCTGGAGCGTGACCCCCGCGAGCGCCAACTGCCCGCCGTACCGGATCGCCAGATCCGCGACGTCGATCGCCGGCGCGGCCGCAGCCTGGTCCTGCCCAGCTACCATTTCTTCCGGCCCCGCAGGTAGACCCGGAAGGCGATCGACAGCCCGTTCATCGCCAGCACCATGGAGATCAGCACGAGGGCGACGCCGAACGGCACGTGCTCCGGCACGTTCGGAACCTGGGTCTGGATGACGAAGAGATGCAGCGACATCGCCATCGTCTGGTCGAGCACGCTCTGGGGCAGGAACGGGGAGAAGAAGACGGCGCCGGTGAACATGATCGGCGCCGTCTCGCCGGCGGTCCGCGACACCTCCAGGATGACCCCGGTCAGGATGCCGCTGATCGAGTTCGGCAGCACCACCTTCCGGATCGTCTGCCAGCGGGTGGCGCCCATGTTCCAGCACGCCTCGCGGAAGGCGCGGGGGACGGTCTGAAGGGACTCCCGGGTCGAGACGATGACGACCGGCAACGTCATGATCGCCAGCGTGAGGCTGGCGGCCAGGATGCTCGTGCCGAAGCGGAAGAAGATGACGAAGGCGCCGACGCCGAAGAGCGCGTGGACGATCGAGGGCACGCCGGCGAGATTGATGATCGCGAGGTTGATCGCCCGGGTCAGACGGTTGTCCGGGGCGTACTCGCTCAGGTAGAGGGCCGCGGCGACGCCCACCGGCACCGATGCGAGCAGCGCCACGACGACGAGCCAGACCGTGCCGATCAGCGCCGGCAGGATGCCGCCCGCCGTCATGCCGTCGGTGGGGGGAGTGAGCAGGAACTCGTACGAAATGGCCGGACCGCCGCGGTAGATCAGCACGCCGAGGATGAGAACGACCGGCAGGATCAGCATGCAGGTCATCCACAGGAAGAGGAGCCGGAACCCGCCCTCGACCGACTGGTTGCGGCGGTTCCTTGCGGTCGCTTCGAACATGAGGCGTCCTTCGTCCTTCAGGGGTTCGCCGAGGCGACCGGGCGGCGCCCGCGCCGGCGGCGGCCCGGCAGGCCGCCCCGCACGAAGACGTCGGCCAGGAAGTTGATCGTGAAGGTGACGAGGAAGAGGAAGATTCCGAGCGTGAACAGCGCCTGCCAGTGCTCCGAACCCTCCGCCGTCTCGCCCAGTTCGGCGGCGATCGTCGCGGTCAGGGCCCGCACCGCGTCGAACGGACTCGTCGGCAGATTGACGGCATGTCCGCTCGCCATCAGGACAGCCATCGTCTCGCCGAAGCCGCGGCCGACGCCGAGCAGGGTCGCCGCCACCAGGCCGTTGCGGCCGGCCGGCAGCACGACCTTGAGGATCACCTGCCAGCGGGTGGCGCCCATCGCCTCCGCCGCCTCACGGTAGGTGTCGGGTACCGCCTTCAACGCGTCCTCGGCGATCGTCGTCATGATCGGCGCCGCCATCAACCCCAGGATGATCCCGGAGTTCAGCACGTTCAGGCCCACCGGCGCGTCGAAGACACGAACGATCAGGGGGTTCATGATCGACAGGCCGACGAACCCCCAGACGACGGACGGAATAGCCGCGAGCAGCTCGACGAGTACCTTCAGCGTCTCCCGACCCCGCCCCGTGGCGAACTCGCCGATGTAGATCGCGGCGCCGAGCGAGAAAGGCACCGCGACCACCATGGCGAGGCCGGTCACCGAGGCGGTGCCGGCGATCAGGGCCAGGGCGCCGAAGGTCGGGTTGTGGTTCGAGGTCGGCGTCCAGCGCGGCGAGAGGAGGAACTCGCGCAGGCTGAAACCCTCGAAGATGAACCCCGCGCCCTCGCGGCCGATGAACAGGAAGATGCCGACGATGAAGACGATCGCGGACAAACCGCCCGCCAGAACGAGAATCTGGGCGACCTTGTCGACCCACCAGGACAGGTCCCTGCGGTCGGCGGCGGCGTTCACGAGCAGTCCAGCACGGCCCTCGGCGCGTACCCCTTCTGGTGCAGGATGCACTGGCCGACGTCGCTGAGCACCCAGTCGAGATACTCGCGGATCGCGCCCTCGGGCTCACCGGCCGTGTACATGAAGAGCGGCCGCGAGATCGGATAGGAACCGTCGATCGCCGTGGCTACCGTCGGATCCACGCAGTCCCCGCCTTCGGAGGCCCGGATGCAGGGCATGCTGATGTGCTCGGTCGCGTAGGCGAGCCCGCTGTAGCCGATCGCGCAGGGCGTGTTCTCTACGAGGTCGACAACGTCCTTGGACCCGTGCATGTCGAGCGACCCGAGCTTGAAGTCGCGCTGGTCGCCCAGGATGGCATCGCGGTAGTAGAAGTAGGTGCCCGAGTTGTTCTGGCGGCTCACCCGAACGATCTTGTCGCTCGGGCAACCGGGCGGCGCCACGTCCAGCTGGCTCCAGCGCTCCGTCGTGCCGCCTTCGCCGTAGATGTCCGCAAGCTGGTCGAGCGACATGTCGCCGAGGGGGTTGTCCTCGTGCAGGAAGACGGCCAGGGCGTCGAAACCGACGATGTACTCGATCGGGTCGTGGCCGTTGGCCCGCGCCTGCTCCAGTTCCGAGTCGGTCATCCGGCGGCTCGAGTTCGCGATGTCGACCGTGCCGTTGATCATCGCCGAGATGCCGGTGCCCGAACCGCCGCCCGACACCGCCACCGCGGTCTCCGCCGTGACCTTGGCGTACTCCTCCGCCCAGGCCTGCGCGACGTTGACCAGGGTGTCCGAGCCCTTGTTCTGGATGACGTCGCGGGTAGCCTCCCCGTTCCCTGCGCACCCCGCGACGACGGCGGCGAGAGCGAAGACTCCCGCCCGAATCGGGTGGATCATTGCCGCCGCAGCGTAGGTTTCGTCCGTGAACGGCCTGTAAAGACGACGTGAAGCAACGGTGCGGAGGACCGCTCAGAAGTAGGCAACGACGGAAGTCCACGCCACGACCGGCACGGCCCCGTACTCGCTGCCGAGGACGCCGTCCCGGACCCCCCGGCCGGTCGAGGCGATGAGGCCCGCGGTCCAGGTCACGCTGTCGGACACCGACCAGGCGACGCCCGGCTGGAACAGGGCCGAACCGTCGTCCCGGTTCGCCAGCACGGCGCCCGTCACGGTCAGCAGCGGGTGCGCTTGCCAGGCCAGCGAGAGGCCCGCGTACCGGCGGCCGAGGGAGACGACTTCACCGCGCCGCACGCGGTCGGCCTCGGCCAGCCGCGTGTAGTCCGCGGGGTCGCCGGCGCCGAAGCCGTTCCAGCTCGCCTCGCCGATCAGGGTCAGCCTGGGCGTCAGCAGGCCGTCGACACCCACCGTCAGGCGCCAGAAATCGCCGCAGCCGAAGACCGGGTGGGCGCTCTCCGGATCGCAGCCCGGACTGGTCCACGAGACCTCGCCGCGCAGGCCGGTGCCGCGGACATCGGCGGAGAAGAAGCCGCCGAGGACGAAGTCGCGATGGAAGCCGCCGACCATGTAGCCGAAGTCGACCGTCGAAGCGCCCTCGCCGAGGTCCGCGTGGAAGCGGCCCATCGAGGCGAGACTCAGGTCGTCGGGAGTACGGGCGCCCTGGCCGGCGGCGATGACCTCGATCTCGGAGAAGTCGTCCACCGGAACGGTGAAGCGAAGCGCGTCGACGCCGGGCTTGTAGTCCCGGTCGATCCGCTGCGGAGCGAAGGGAGCAAAGAGGTCGAGTACCGGCCAGAAGTAGTTGACGCCCCAGGTGATCGCCTGGCGGCCCGCGACCATTCGGAATCCGGGACGGTCCCAGCGCAGGTTGAAGCGGTCGATCTCCGTCGCGCCCGCGATGTCGCCACCGCCGAACGAGTCCTTCGTCAGGTCGAAGAAACGCCGCGTGTCTCCCGTAGCGACCGACGTCACCGCGCCGCTGCCGGGCGGCGACACGGCATGGGCCGTACCATGCATCTCGAAGCGGAACCGGTCCCGGTCGCCCGACCTCCAGCGCGAGTCGAGCTTGAGCCGCAGGATCCCGAGTTCGACGCCGCCGGCCCCGGCCGCCGCGCCGTCCTCTTCAGCCGGCTCGCCGTCGCCGGCCAGGTCCGTCTCTTCCAGGATCCGGAACGCGAAGACGCGCACGTCGCCGCCCAGCTCTGTCTGCGCAGCAACCCCGGCCGGCGCCGCCAGCAGAAGCAACGCGACAAGTCCCGCCGCGCGCTGCTTCAGGTCAGCGGCGCTCGTCGCTCGCGACGTTCCCATCGACGAGGCGCACCACGCGGCGGGCCCGTTCCATTACCTGCGGATCGTGAGTCGAGAACAGGAAGGTCACGCCCTGCTCCCGGTTCAGCTCCTCCATCAGGCCGAGCAGGGTCTCCGCGGTCTCCGAGTCGACGTTCGCGGTCGGCTCGTCGGCAAGCACGACCGCCGGGTTGCTGGCGATCGCGCGGGCGATGGCGACCCGCTGCTGCTGCCCGCCCGAGAGTTCCGAGGGTCTTCGGTCCTCCAATCCCTTGAGCCCCACCTGCTCGAGCAGGCCCATCACCCGCTCGCGCCGCGTCGGCCCGTCGACGCCCTGAACCCAGAGCACCATCTCGGCGTTCTCGTACGCGGTCAGGACGGGCATCAGGTTGTAGGCCTGGAACACGAAACCGATCCGGTCGCGCCGGAGCTCGCTCAACTCCTTCTTGTTCAGGCCGCCCAGTTCGCGTCCTTCGAGCACGATCGAACCCGAAGTCGCAGCGTCGAGCGCCCCGATCAGGTTCAGCATGGTCGTCTTGCCGGAGCCCGAGGGACCGCAGATCACGGTGAACTCACCCGCCTCGACATCCATGGAGAGATCGCGCAGCGCGTGGATGTCGACGCTGCCCTGGCGGTAGACCTTGCTCACGTCACGGAGCGAAATGACCGGACCCTCGCCCATTTCACACCACCTTGATCGTGTCGACCGGCTGCACCCGACCCGCGCGCCAGGCCGGGTAGATCCCCGAGGCGAGGGTCGCCACCACCGCGAACAGCCCGATCAGCACGGCGTTGCGCGGGAAGATGCCGACCTTGAGCACCGGATCCAGGCCGACGCCCGCGACCTCCACCGTGCCGCCATAGACCGCCGTCAGGTCGAGGCCGGTAGAGGACAGGTAGACGTACGGCCCCAGAGTGATCAGGAAGGCGCCGGTCAGACCCAGGATCGCCAGCCAGGCGCTCTCCATCATGATCAGCCGGAACAGCCGTCGCGGGCTCCAGCCGATCGCCAGCATGATGCCGAACTCCCGCAGCCGCTCCATCACGCTGACGAACATCGTGTTGAAGATCCCCGCCGCGACCAGCACCGCGATCAGGATCTCCATGACCACCGCCCCGCCGACCTTGAGCGCGATGAACGCCGCCAGTTGCGGTTGACTCGTGTTCCAGGGCAGAGCCGCCACCGTCTCGCCGAGTGCCCGGTCGAGCCGGCCGGCGACGCCGCCGCTCCTCCGCTGGTCCTCGAGGAACACGGCGACCATCGTCGCCTCGTCCTCGCCGTAGCCGAGCAGGTCGCGCACCGTGCCGATGGGCAGCAGGCAGAAGCCGCCGTCGACCGTCGGCGCGTTCGTCCTGAGCGTCCCCCGCAGCCTCGCGAGGCCGCTCACGATCTCGCCGTTCCTGTCGGTCAGGGTGTAGACGACCTTGTCGCCCAGCTCCATCCCCAGGTTGCTGGCCAGCCGGTGGCCGAGGATCACCCCGTCGCTGTCTCCCGGTTCGAGCGCCGAGCCTTCATCCAGCGCCTCCAGGATGGAAAGCGTCGTCTCGTCCTCCGCCTCCGGATCGAAGGCGATGAAGGCGCCGCTGAAGTTCTCGCCCGCCGTGGCCAGCATCGTCGGCCCGACGATGCGGTCGACGGCACGCGCGATCCGGCGGCCCTCGCCGTCGAGCGCCGCTTCGATCTCCTCGCCGCGCACGACGGTACGGGTCAGGGTCGGCGTGTCGAGGTACTCGGGATGCTGGAGGCTGACGTGGCCGCCGCCTAGCCGGGCCGCCAGATCGATCATGTCCTTCCAGTTGCGGTCCTGCATCGCCGTGAACACGACCGCCAGGAAGACGCCGAAGACGATCGAGCCCAGCGTCAGCAGGGTCCGCCGACGGTTCCGCCACAGGTTGCGCCAGGCCAGGGTTGCCACGTTGGGTCCACTCATCTTCCTTCCTCCCTCTGTACGGCGCAGGCTGTCACTGGTGGTGGATCGCCTCGACCGGGCTGATCCGCGCGGCCTTGACCGCCGGGAACAGGACCGCCAGCCCGACGATGAAGAGCAGGATGAAGACCGGCCCGGCAATCGTCACCGGGCTCACCGCGCCGGTCCAGATCCGGTCCATGGAGACGCCCATGATGGCGGTACCGCCCAGTTGACCGACGTCGATCCCCCGCGACACGACGAACCAGAGCGTCGGCAGGCTGGCCAGCAGCCCGACGGCGATCGCCAGCGCCGCCTGCAGCGCGCCCTCCGTCAGGATGAGCGCCAGCACCCGCCTGGGCGAAACGCCGATCGCCTTCAGTACGCCGAACTCCCGGATCCGCTCGAAGACGGCCATCAGCATCGCGTTCAGGATCATGATCGCGATCACGACGTAGACGATGAAGGCCACGACCTGGACGGCCGCCTGGGCGGAGTCGAGCACGTTCGCGATCCCCGGCAGGAGATCCCGCCAGGTCCGCACTTCCACGCCGGAGACGCTCGCCGCCGCGGCCTCTTCAACGACCCCCGTCGCCGCCAGGAGCTCCTGCCCTTCGCCACTGCGAACGATGACCTGGTGGGCGCCGTCCTCCAGGGCGAAGAAGCTCCGGAACGCGTCCTCCACCAGGAACACGGTCCCGCGGTCCGTGTCCTCGCTCAGGCTCTGCAGCACGCCCCGGACCTCGAACAGGTCGTTCGCCATGCTGCCGTCGGTCGCCTGGCTGAGCGCAACCAGCTCGTCGCCGACGTCCACCCCCAGCGTCCGCGCGAGCCGGTAGCCGAGCACAACGCCCGAGGCGTCGGCCGGATCGAGCCACTCGCCCCGGTCGAGCCGCTCATGGACATCGCTGACCCGGGCGTCCCGCTCCGGCCTCAGCCCCTTGAGCAGGGCCCCGGTCGAGGCCTCCCCCGAGGCGACCAGGGCGCCGCCGAGCAGGCGCGCGCTCGAGCGCAGCCCGGTCTCGTCCAGCGCGGCGAGCAGAGCCTCTGGATCCTCGATCCGCTCCCAGATCGAGGGCCGCTCCCGGTAGCCGTCGGCGTGGATCTGGATCTCGCCCAGCTCGACGTCGAGGAGCGTGCTCTCCATGCTGCCCAGCATCCCCTGCATGAGCGACGTGTAGAGCACCATCGCCCACAGGGCCAGGGTCATCGCGCCGACCGTGACCAGGGTGCGGCGGCCGTTCCGCCACAGGTTGCGCCAGGCCATGCGGAGGAGCTTCATCCGGCGGTGCTCCCGCTACTGGCGCAGCGACTGCAACGAGAACGTGCCGGGCGGCAGGTCGACGTTGAAGGCGTGTTCCTCGTAGACGATCTCGGTGAACTCGTCGGCGTCGTCCGCCGGAATCACCCGCATCCGCCGCGGCAGAGTCCTGCCGCCGAGCGGACCGAAGTCCTCGTAACGAACCGTGCGCACCAGCCGATCGCGTTCGTCGAAGTACTCGGCCTGGTCGAGCAGCATGTCCCGGGCCCGGAAACGCGCGTCGATCGCGCCCCACACGACCGGAGCATCCGGCAAGGGCACGCAACGCACGACCCAGTGGCCGGCGCGGTCCGCCGGCCGCTCCCGGTAGGCGCACTCGAAGTCCTCGCTGTAGCGGGACTCGTGGACCAGGTCGTCGTTCGTGAAGTGGCTGCCCATCCACGCCGCCTGCATCATCGACCCGGGCACCTTGATCGTCCGGTCGACCTTCGGCAGGTAGTTCCAGATGTTCTGCTCCACCTTCAGCGTCGCCGTGCCGCGCTCCTTCGCCGGCGCTTCGATGCGTATCAGCGCCGTCTCGGTGCCCTCGGACACAACGTGGAGCCGCAGTTCCCGCTGCCAGCGCTCCGTCTTGATCCGCATCGTGATCCGGCTCTCGCTGGAGTCGCCGCGCATCGCGTCGTCGGTGGCGCGCATCAGGACGTCGAGCGGCGGGTCGGCCGGCTGAGCCGCCGCGGCGGCGACGCAGAGAAGGCCGGCAACCGCCAGCACGGCGCCGGGGCGGCCGAAGAACTCGTTCACGCGAGGGAGGACTATAGCAACGGGAAGCAACGGGGACGCCGCTACTCGATGTAGCCGAGGGCCTCGAGCCGGCGGCGGGTCTCCTCATCCAGCTCGACTTCCGGCGCCGGCGCCGCGCCCTGTCCCGAGAGTTCCACCTGCTCCCGAAGCAGCCGCGCCAGGCGGCCCGCCAGGATCGGCCGCTCGGCGGCCAGGTCGCGCCGCTCCTCGGGGTCGTCCACCCAGTCGAACAGTTGCCGGCTCGGAGCATGTCCGGGCCGGCGCAGCTCGATCAGCTTGTGGCGGCCGCGGACCAGCGACGCCGCGGGACGCCGGAACGTGTCCATCGTCGACAGCAGCAGCCGGTCGGCGAGCACCCGCGGGGCGTTGGCCGCTCCGCCGCGGAGCAGCGCCGTGAGACTGTCGCCCTCGATCCCGGGCCCTGGCTCGCCGCCCGCGATCTCGATCAGTGTCGGCAGGAGGTCCGCCTGCTGGACCGGCAGGCCTACACGGCGACCCTCGGTCTGGCCCGGCAGGTGGATGAGGAAGGGGATGTCCAGCACCTCGCGGTGAAGGTCCCAGGCGTGGCCGAAGACGCCGCGCTCCTCGAACGCTTCGCCGTGGTCGGCGACGAAGGCGATGAGGGGGTCCCGGCCCCGCCGGTCCAGCTCACGCCGGAACTCGCCGAAGACGTGATCACTCCAGGCGATCTCCCCGTCGTAGAGCAGGAAGAGCTTCTCCACCAGGTCCGGCGTCGAGGTCGCTTCCTTGTTGCTCAGCGCCCTCAGGTGGGCCACGGAGCCCAGTTCGGGATCGTCGACTCCGGCAGCGAAGCGACTGCGGAACGGCTCCGCCGGGGCGAAGGAGGCGTGCGGCTCGACGCTCAGGATCATCACGAAGAACGGTTGCTCGGGCGCCCGGGCGGTCAGTTCGTCCAGCCAGGTGAGCGCCTGCTCCACGAGTTGGTCGACATCGACCGCGCCGTACTCGAAACGGTCGAACCCCTGCGCGAAGCCGGTATCGGCGGTCACGTTCGCGTTCGCCGAGAAGCCCGCCGTGGCATAGCCGAGTTCCTTCAGCCGCTCCTGCAAGGTGGCGAAGGACTCCTCCAGGCCGTGGCTCAACTCGCGGATGCCATGGCGCTCGGGCCCCACCCCCGTGAGCAGGGTTGCGACCGCCGGCCGGGTCCACGAGGACTGCGCGATCGCCCGTTCGAACACCGTCGAGCGTTCGGCCAAAGCGTCGAAGTTCGGCGACACCGGCCGGTCGTGGCCATGGAAGCCGAGGCGGTCGACGCGGAGCGTGTCGACGATCCAGAGCAGGATGGACTCCGGCTGCCGTTCACCGCCCGGCGAAGGCGCCCCCGGGACTCCGGCCCCATCGAAGGACAGCTCTTCCGCAGCCCGGTCCTGCGGTGGCAAGTCGCGGTCGTCCGCGGTCAGCCGGGGTTCACGCAGAACGACGCCGGCCTCCTCGCCACCGGATGCCGTCGCTCCGCCCGCCGCGCGGAGCGTCAGTCGGGCCGGTCGAACGGACGCGAGCCAATCGTCGACTGACGATTCCGGTCCCCGGTCTCCCGCGGGTGGCAAGGGCAGGTGCAAACCTGGCACGGACTCCTGGGTGATCGAAGCGGTCTGTGGCGGCGCCCCCTCGACCTCCCACACCACGTCGAGGCTGGTAACGCCGCGGGGAGCGATGCCCGCCCACCGCAACTCGAGATCCTGCTCGGGCTCCAGGAAGAAGGAAACCTCGCTGGCCGCCGGAATCCACAGCGTGTCTCCCTCGCCGCGGGCTTCGCCCGGCGCGGGCCCACCGCCGAACTCGATCCGGTCGCAGGCGAAGGAGAGCTTCCTCGGATGCCGGGGCGCCGTGCCGCCGCCGGCGGCCACGTCCGCCGGACGGCCGAAGTACGTCGGCACGAGCTCCACGCGGTGGTCCCCGGCCACGGCCATCCCGGCGGGCACCGTGAAGCGGTGCTCGGCCAGGCGCCCGGCCAGCTCGAGGTCGGCGACCTCGCTACCGTCCCAGAGCACGGCAAGGCGCTGGGCCGGGGCACCCGGATAGCGGTACGCCCGGCAGGTCATCCGCACCTCCAGCTCGCGAGCCGAGGCGAGGTAAACGTCGATCCCCGAACGCGGGCCGACCGCCCAGACGAACGTGTTGCCGGCGGAGTCCTTCTCGTTCCAGGACCAGCCGCCGACCAGGGCAGCCGCCGCCGAGGGGGTCCCCAGGTCGATCACCGGCCGTTCCCGTTCGACTTCGGCGTACTGGAACTCCGAGACGAGATCGACCACGTCGACCGTCACCGGATCCGGACCGCAGGCGAAGAACCAGAAGCCCGCGACCGTCACAAGAACAGCGCACAAAGGCCGCTTCCGCTGGAACGTGCTGTTCAAGCCATCGACTCTGACGCGGCTTCCCGAGGCTGTCCAGCCAGCCCGGCGACGATCTCGGCTCTGTTGCTAGCCTTCGTCCTCCGCAATGCCGTTGCCGAAACCGAAGCCGACCGCCGCGGCCCTTGCCGGCGGATTACTCCTGGTGGCGTCGGCTCCCGCCGCCGGACTACAGGACTCGGCGCTGGACACGGAGCGGCCGACGATGGCCGCCACTCGGGTCGAGCAGGGTCCCACCGTCGACGGCGACCTGAGCGATGCCGTGTGGGCCCAGTCGAACGTTGGCGCCGATTTCGTGCAGCACGAACCGCTCGACGGCGTGCCGGCGACCGAGCAGACGGAAGTCCGCGTCGTGTTCACCGACTCGACGATCTACTTCGGCATCACCGCGTTCGACGCGAATCCCGAAGCGATCATCGCCAAGGAGATGGAGCGAGACAGCCGCATCTTCCAGGACGACTCGATCATCCTGCTGCTCGACACGTTCCATGACCGGCGCAACGGCTACGCCTTCGAGACGAACCTGAACGCCGCCCGGGCCGACACCCTGGTCACGGACGAAGGCCGCGACCTGAACCTCGAGTGGGACGGCATCTGGTCCGTGGCGGCGCGGCGAACCGCCTTCGGCTGGGCGGCCGAGATCGCGATTCCGATCTCGACCCTTCGATTCGATCCGGCGGCGCCGGCCTGGGGGTTCAACGTCCAGCGGTACATCGCCCACAAGCGCGAGATGACCCACTGGTCCGGCCTGCCGCGGGAGGTCAGCATGCTGGGGCAGGTCGGCTCCCTGGTCCAGCCCGTCCACCGCATCTCGATGGCGGGCGAACTGACGGGCCTGACCGGTCTGGCGCAGTCGGCGCAGCTTCAGATCAAACCCTTCGTGATCGGCGACGTCAGCGAGGATCCAAGGCTGGACGCCGATCCGATCACGGACGGCGACGGCGGCCTGGACATCAAGTGGGGCGTGACCCGTTCCCTGGCGCTCGACCTGACCTACAACACGGATTTCGCCGAGGTCGAGGTCGACGAACTGCAGACGAACCTGACCCGGTTCTCGCTCTACTTTCCCGAGAAGCGCGATTTCTTCCTCGAGAACGCCGGCATCTTCGACTTCGGGCCGCCCCATCGCCGCTTCTTCGAGCCGCCGGTGCTCAAGGCGTTCTTCTCGCGCCGGGTCGGTCTCGACGAGGACCGGCAGGTGCCGATCGACTGGGGGGCGCGGCTCACCGGCCGCGTCGGCGGCTGGGACCTCGGCGTCCTGCGGGTCGCCACGGCAGGACTCCAGCAAGATAGCTCAACGGTGCCCGGGAACGCCTTCACGGTGGCCCGGCTGAAGCGGAACGTCGGCCAGCGGTCATCGATCGGCGCCGTGCTCACCGAGGCGGCGCCGGACGCCGAGGACGCCAACCGCGTCGCCGGCGTCGACTTCGTCTACAAGCCGACGTCGAAGATGATCTTCGGAGGCTTCTGGACCAGCAGCGGCATCAGCGAAGAGCCGGACGGCGACGACGGCGCATCCGATGGCGGCGAGTCCGCCTACGGCTTCAACTTCGACTACCAGGGCCCCGAGTGGACCGTCTACCTCGACGCCCAGGAGATCGAGGAGGACTACAGCCCGAAGGCCGGCTTCCTCCTGCGCAACAACGTCCGCCACCTCGCCCCGTACATCCAGTGGCTGCCCCGGATAGAGCGCGGCTTCGTCCGCACCTGGTTCACCGAGCTGAACGTCGACTACTACGAGACGCTCGACGACGGCGAACTGGAGACCCGGCGGATCGAGTTCTCGCCGATCGGCATGCGGACCACGGGCGAGGATCGCTGGCGGCTGGGATACGTCTGGGAGACGGAGAACCTGGTCGCGCCGTTCGAGGTTTCGCCCGGGATCGTGATTCCGCCCGGCCGCTACGACTTCGACACCGTCGTCCTCGCCGCCTTCTCGAACCAGAGCCGGCTCGTCGGTTTTCGCGGGCGCGTCTTCGCCGGCGACTTCTACGGCGGAACCCAGACCTCCGGCCGGGCCACCGTCAATCTCCGGCTCTCCAGGCTCGTGCAGACGGAGACCCGCTGGGTCTTCAACTCCGTCGAGCTGCCGCAGGGCGCCTTCGACGTCGGGCTCTACAGCCAGCTGGTCAACTTCACGTTCAGCCCCAACCTGAGGCTGAACACGATCGTCCAGTACAACGACCTCAGCGGCGACCTCGGGACGAACATCCGGCTGCAATGGATCTACAAGCCCGGCTCCGACCTGTTCGTGGTCTACAACGAGAACTGGATGGCCGAGGATCTGCGCTACCGGCAGAGCACCCACCGCCAGATCGCGGTGAAGTTCACGTACCTGATCCAGCCGTAGCGTTCTGGCTCCGGGTGGCGGACCGCTGAGCCCAGGGGCGACGGGCGCGGCCGTCCGAACGGCCCGGCTGCTTGACCGGGGACGCGGCTGGGCCGATAATCTCCCATTCGGCAGGGCGGTCAGGCAAGACAGCAACATGCCCGGTCGCCGCGCACTTCTCGGACACGCCTACAAGGAGAATCAACTCGATGGCAGACATTGACGCCCGCATCACGGCGATTGTGAACGAACAGCTCGATCTCGGCCACGACCCGGACTTCAACAGTGGATTGGGTAACTCCGGCGTGACCTCCGTGCAGATGGTGGCCTTCTTCAAGAAGGTCGGCGAGGACTTCAACGTCGAGATTCCGCCGCTGCAGATCGCGGAGTTCAAGAACCTTCGCGATCTCAGCAACTGGCTCGCCTCGAACGCGAGCTGAGCAGTCGCCGCGCGTCCGACTCGCGTCAGCGGGCGCCAGCGTGGCGCCCGTTCCATGAATCGGACGACGCGGCAGTCGTTCACGTCGACCTCAGGCCCGACGCGAACCCGGAGGCGGACGCCCTGGGTTGGCTGGACGAGACGGAACGCGCTCGCCGGCGCCGCTTTACGAGAGCTGCGCCTCGGCGCGAGTTCACGCTTTGTCGCGCCGCCCTTCGTGCCCTGCTCTGCCGCCGCCTCGGCTGCGCCAATGCGGAGCTCTCGTTCGGGACTCTGGACCGTGGCAAGCCCTTCGCCGTCGTCGGCGGGGTTCCGTCGCCCGTAGGTTTCAGCGTCAGCCACAGCGGCGGCCACGGACTCATTGCGCTCGTTCCGCAAGGGCGGATCGGAGTGGACGTCGAGGAACGGGCGCCGCGCCGGAATCTGAATGACGACATCCGGCTGCTGTTCGCACCCGGCGAACGGGCCGAACTCGAGGCCGCGGACGGAGACCGGAAGACCGACCTCTTCTATCGACTCTGGACCCTGAAGGAGGCGGTTCTCAAAGCGTCCGGCCTGGGCCTCGGGCTGGATACCGCCGGGTTCGAGATCCCTCGCGCCCTGTATCGCGGAGCGCCCGAGGGCGAGGCCACGCCGCAGTTTCGGGAGCGCTGCCCCGACTTTCGGCTTCCAGGCGCGCCGGGAGTCGCCTGGAGGCTGGAGACCCTCGAGGACGTTCGCTTCGCGGCAGCCCTGGCGCGGGAACTGCCTGAGACCGTTTCGAGCCGTGCCGTGCCCACGAACCCGCGAAGGGAGAGGCGTGCCGGCTGAGACGATCTGGGAAGTCCCCGAACCGCTCGCGGCGCGCGAGGTTCGCCTCGACGACGACACGGTCACCGTCGTTCGGCGGCACGGCAACCCGGACGCCGGTCTGCGGCTCATCCTGAGCCACGGCAACGGTCTCGCGATCGATCTCTACTACCCGTTCTGGTCGCTGCTCGCCGACGACTTCGACCTGGTCATGTTCGATCTGCGGAACCACGGCTGGAACGGCGTCGGACGCCGGCAGGATCACAACATCCCGGTGCTGATGCACGACCATGACCTCGTGTTCGACGCCATCGAACGCGAGTACGGCGCCAAGCCGTCCGTCGGCGTCTTTCACTCCCTCTCGACACTGGTCGCCATCCTCGCGTTCAGGAGCGCGTACTCGGGTCTGGTGCTGTTCGATCCGCCGCTCTGCAAGCCGATCGGAGCCCTGCAGGAACTCGACGAGGCCGCCGAACGCGCGGCCGCGATGACGCGCCGCCGGGGCTACCGCTTCCGCACGGAGGCCGAGTTCGCCGAACTCCTCAGCTACCTGCCCGCCTTTGCGCGGGTGCTGCCCGGCGTGCGCGAACTGATGGCGGCGACGACACTGCGCAGAACGGCAGATGGGGACGCCTACGAGCTTCGCTGTCCGCGGGAGTACGAAGCCCAGATCATGGACTACGTCCGGAGTTTCGCGCCCCTGCTGGACCTGACGCTGCTCTCATGCCCGACCAAGGTCCTCGGCGCCGACCCCACCCTCGAGTACGCCTACCTGCCGACCTTCGACCTCAGTCACATGCTGACCGTGGACTACGACTTCCTGCCCGAGGCCACTCACTTCCTGCAACTGGAAAAGCCGGCGGAGTGCGTCGCCATGCTCAGGGATTTCCTGAAGACGAACGGGCTGGCCTAGCCGCCGATCCAGAAGCGACGGCGCTGGAACGGATAGCCGGGCAGCGCGACCCGCCGCCGCGCTTCGCCAGCGAACAGCCCGGGCAGCGAAACCGGGTCCCCGGCCTCGTAGGCTGCCGCCGCCGCCTCCTCGACGGAACCGCCGTCCGCGACAGCAGGTTCCCGCTTGCCGTCCGCGGCGGCCACCGCGCGCAACCCTTCGCGCAGCGAGGCCGCGTCGTGGAACACGACGGAGGCGCGATGCTCGAAGTGGCTCCGCCCGACGCATGCGGTCCAGGCCATGTCCGACAGCAACTGATCCGCCTCCCCTTCACCCGACAGCGAGTCGGCATGTTCGTCCAGCCAGCCGAGATACCGGTTCGCCAGATCCCGGAGCGCGTCCCCGGACTTGGCCGAGAGCGGCAGCAACCGCGCCCGACCCGTCCCGTCCCCGTTCGTCGCGGCCGGATCGGACTCCGTCTCCGGCGCGGTATCCGCAACCGGCCGCGGCTCGCCTGCCGGCGCGAAGGCCAGGCCGTTGCCGGCGGCCACGCCGTTCGACTCGCCGTACGCCTCGACGACGACGTGGGCATTCGCTCCGGACAGCCCGAAAGAGCTGATCCCGGCACGGGGCGGCCGGTCCGGGTCGTGCGGCCAGGCGGTCGCCTCTCCCGTCACCCGAACCGGCAGGCGCTCCCAGTCGATCGCCGGGTTCGGCGTCCGGAAGTGGAGCTGCTTCGGGATCTCGCCCTGGCGCATCGCGAGCACGACCTTGATCAGGCCGGCGATGCCTGCCGCCGCTTCCAGATGGCCGATGCCGGTCTTGACGGTCCCCATCAGCAGGGGACGTTCCGGTTCCCGTCCCCGGCCGTAGACCGCGGCGGCCGCCTGCACCTCGATCGGATCGCCCAGCGCGGATCCCGTACCGTGCGCTTCCAGGTAGTCGATCTCCGCCGGCGCGATGCCGGCGCGGTCGAGCGCGGCCTCGATCACCTGCTCCTGGGCCGGACCGTACGGCACCGTCAGGCCGGCGCTCGCCCCGTTCTGGTTGACCGCCGATCCCCGGATCACCGCCCAGATCCGGTCGCCGTCAGCCTGCGCCTCCGCGAGCCGCTTGAGCACGAGCATGCCGCAGCCCTCGCCCCGGACATGGCCGTCGGCGGAGGCATCGAACGTCCTGCACTCGCCGGTCAACGACAGCATCCCGATCTCGACCATGAAGTCCGTCACCGCCCGCGACAGGATCGCCTTGACGCCGCCGGCCAGGGCGAGATCGATCTCGCCGCTCTGCAGGGCCATTGCCGCTTCGTGGATCGCGGCCAGCGAGGAGGCGCAGGTCATGTCCAGCGGCATCGCCGGCCCCATCAGGCCGAGCGCGAAGGCGATGCGCCCGACGGCCACACTGCCGGCGGTACCCAGATAGTCGACGCCGGACCCGCCCGCGCCTGCCAGATCCCGGTACTCGCAGCCGCTGAACCCGGCATACACGCCGGTGCGGCTGCCTCGCAGCCCGTCCGGATCGATCCCGGCGTCCTCGAGGGCCTGCCAGGTCGTCTCGAGCAACATCCGCTGCTGCGGATCCATCGTGTGCGCTTCGATCGGCCTGATCCCGAAGAAGCGGGCGTCGAACTGGTCGATCCCCTCGACGAAACCGCCGCGGCGATGAGTGACATCGCCGGCCGCGGGATCGCCGCAGACCCCGTCCCAGGGCCCGGGATCCGGTCGTCCGTCGGTTACCGCTCCGCCGCCCGACTCGAGCTGGCGCCAGTAGGCCGCGAGATCCGGAGCGCCGGGAAGCCGGCAGGCCATGCCGACGATCGCAATCCTGTCGTCATCGTCCTCCCGCGCCGTCGCGGAAACGGCCGGCGCGGGCGCACCCCGCGGCGGCGTCGCGGCGCCGGCATCGCCCAGCTCCCCGCCAAGGTGACCCGCCAGGGCGGCGATGTCCGGATAGTCGAACACCAGCGTGTTCGGCGCCGTGTAGGCGCCGGCGAACGCCCGGTTCAGTCGATTCCGCAACTCCACCGCCATCAGCGAGTCCATGCCCAGGTCGAAGAAGCCGACCGCCGGCGCCGGCGCCGAGGGCAGCCGAAGCACCGCCTGCACCTCGCTCTGCAGGTACGCAACCAGGAGGCTCTCGCGCTCTTCCGGCGGCGAATCCCGCAGGCGCGCCAGCAGATCCTCGGACGACGCGGCGTCGTCGCCCTCGTCGGCCGCGTCGGACAGCAGCGTCTCGAGCAGAGGCGGACGGTCTTCGAGTGATTCGCCGAACACCGGCCAATCGACCGCCGTCACGACGCTGGCCGTCAGGTCATGACGCACGAGCCAGTCGAGCACCTTGAGACCCTGATCCGGCGCGATCCAGCGAACGCCGCGGGCCGCGAAGTGCCCGGCGATCCGTTCCCGCTGCTCCTCGGCCTCGCCGATGCCCGACCAGGCGCCCCAGGCGATCGACTGGCCCGGCAGGCCCCGGGCGCGGCGGTGCGCCGCGAGCTGATCCAGGAACGCGTTCGCCGCCGCGTGGTTGGCCTGGCCCGGATTGCCCATCACGCCGGCAACGCTGGAGAAGAGGACGAACAGGTCGAGATCCCGATCCAGCGTCGCCCGGTGCAGGTGCCAGGCCCCGAGCATCTTCGGCCACAGCACCGTTTCGAAACTCTCCCAACTCTGGTTGCCGAGGGCCGCGTCGGCCAGTACGCCGACGCTGTGGATCACCCCGCCGAGCGGCGGCAGCTCCCGGTCCACGCGCTCGAGCATCGCGTCGACCGCGGACGCGTCCGTCACATCCGCGAGTTCGACCTGAACCGTGACCCCGCGGTCCCGCAGCGCCTGGATCGCCGCCTCGGCTTCGGGGTCCGGCGGCCGCCTGCCGTTCAGCACGATCGCCCCGGCGCCGCGATCCGCCAGCCAGCCGGCGACCGCGCAGCCGATGCCGCCGAGGCCGCCGGTCACCAGATAAGTGCGATCTTCCCGCAGCCGGCCCCCGGCAAGGGGCGAGTTCGTGAACACGATCTTGCCGATATGCCGGGCCGCACGCATCGATTCCATGGCGGGCCCGGCCTCGAGCAACGGCCATCGGGCGTGGACGAGAGGCCTGAGCACGCCCTCCGACAGCTGCTTCACGATCCGCCTCAGGATCTCTCCCGCCCGGGGCGGGTCTTCTTCCTTGAGGACATCGATCATGAGGATGGAATAGGCCACGTCCGGCCGTACGGCCGCCATCTCCTCCTCGCTCAGGATGTCCACCCTGGCCATCTCGACGAAGCGGCCGCCCTGGGTCAGGCAGGACAGGCTCGCTTCGATGAAACCCTCGCTGGTCAGGCTGTTCAGCACGACGTCGACGCCCGCCCCGTCCGTCGCGTCGAGGATCTCCTGCCCGAAGGCCGTCGTGCGGCTGTCGAAGACGTGCTCGACGCCCAGCGACCGGAGGTAGGCGCGCTTGCACGCGCTCGCGGTCGCGAACACTTCCGCCCCGGCCGCCTGGGCGAGCTGGATCGCGGCCAGCCCCACGCCGCCGGCCCCGGCGTGAATCAGGACCCGCTCGCCAGCTTCCAGGCCCGACATGTCGAACGAAAGCGCCGCCGACACGAACGCCGTCGGCAACGTCGCCAGTTCCGAGACGGAGAACTCCGGCGGCGCCGGCACGATCAGGTCTTCGGGGATCACGGTCTCGGTTCCGAACGCGCGGAACGCCATGCCCACGACGCGGTCGCCCGGCGCGACGCTCGAGACGCCGGCGCCCGTTTCGAGCACCCGCCCGCAGAACTCTCCGCCCAGGGAATCCTCGACCAGGCCGATCGAGATGAACACGTCCCGGAAGTTCAGCCCGACGGCCTCGATCGCGACCCGGACCTCCTCCGCTTCGAGCGGGACCGCCGGCAAGGGCTCAACCTGAATCGCGTCGAGCGAGCCCCCCGGATCGGCCGCGAGAGCCCACGCCGTGTCGTCCGCTGGCGCCAGACGGCCCACGCCCTCGCCGGCCCGGATCAGCCGGGCGGCCTGGCGGCGGCCGAACCGGTAGGCGATGTGGTTCTCCGGATCCGGATACAGCAGTTCGTTGGCGAGATCGGCCAGCGGCGCACCGTCACCGGGGTCGAGGTCCATCATCCGCGGCTGCAGATGGGCAGCCTCGCGCGCCATCACCTTGCCCAGGCCCCAAAGCGTGGCGCCCGCCAGTTCGCCGCCGGTCTCCTTCTCCAGCACCTGCGCCCCACGGGTGACGAACCACACGCCGTGCGTCGGCGTCGCACCGGCGTCGCCGATGCCCTGCGCCAGCGCCAGGGCGCTCGCAGCCGTGCGCCGGGCGTCGCCGGCCATTTCGGGGGTTGAAGCTTCGGCCCCATGACCGTCGAGCCCGACCAGGTGAACGATGCCGGCGAGCGGGACCTCTTCCGGCAGGTCTTCGAGCAACGCCTGCCACGCTTCGCGCCGCTCCATCGCGACTTCCTCGCCAGCCAGGACGACCGTCTGGTTGTGGGCGGTCAGTTCCCCGGCCAGTTCGGCGGCAGTGCCGCCCCCGTCCGCCGCCAGCACCCAGAGGCCGGGCGCCTCGTCGACCTCCGCGGGACCCTGCGCCAGGATGACGCCGCGGTCCGGCTTCGCCGCCGGATCCGATTCGTCGACGCCCAGGATCGCGACCTCGCCGAAGCCCGCATCCGCGAGCGCCCGGCGCCAGATGCCGGGGTCGGCCAGCGCGTGGCTCGGCCGGTAGTCGTCGGCGAAGCGCCACCAGCCGTCGAGCTGCCCGAAGGTCAGGTCGAGCCAGCCCTGTCCGCGCAGGTTCTCCAGCGCCAGCAACTGCCCTGAAGGCGCCAGGAGTTCGCGGCAATGGGCCAGCGTCTCGTCCAGGTAGCGCGTGGCGTGCAGCACGTTGGAGGCGATCACGATGTCGTAGCCGTGGCGGTCGAATCCCTGCTCGACCGGATCGACTTCGATATCCAGCACGCGGTAGTCGATCGACGCTTCGCCGCCGCCGAACAGCGACTCGGCCTCCGCGAAGAAGCCGGCGGAGATGTCCGTGTAGGTGAAGTCGTAGCGGCCTTCAGGGAGTTCCGGCAGCACGACCGCGGTAGCCGATCCGGTCCCGGCGCCGACCTCGATCACGCGCAGCCTTCGCTCCGCCGGCATCCGGCGCAGCAGCGCCGCGGTCGCGTCCGCCAGCATCCGGTTCGCCGCCCGGGCCACCGGCGCCTTCTTGTACAGGTCGGCCGCGGTCGGTTCGCCGCTGCTGAACAGCAGGGTCAGCGGATCCATCTCGCCGATCAACACGTCGGGCAACGCGTCCGCGCTGCGCCGGAACAGGCCGATCTCGGTCGATCCGTGCGGGTAGCGCGCCGCCATCCGGCTCGCGAACCCGTCCGGGTCGTCGGGAAGACCATCCGGAAGCGGATCCCCGGTTCCGACCAGGACGACGTGGCCGCCGTCCGCGGCGCTCAGCACGCCGCACCGGGCGAGCATCTCGAGCATGCGCCCGAACAGGCGCTGGTGCTCCGGGCCGACCTTCAGTTGTTGCCGCAGCGCGTCGGCGTCGACGGCTTCGCCGGCCGTGCGCCGCCAGCCCAGCCTGTCCAGCGTGGCGAGCGCGTAGGCGTGCGACAGCAGCTCGAGGTCCGCGAGCAGCGCGGCCCTGTCCTCCGCGCCGACGCCTTCCGCCGCCAGGTAGTCGGTGAACGGCCCATGCTCCGCCTGAACCTCCGGCGGCGCTGCCAGGAAGTCCGCGGACGGCATGCCCGGCGGCAGCGCGCGGTCCCGCCACACGACCTCGTACAGGAGCTCGTTCACGCCTTCCACCGCGGAAAGCAGCGCCGACCGCGTGGCTCGCTTCACGGTGTAGCCGGTCAGTTCCCCGACCTGCACGCCGGCTTCGTCGTAGAACGACAGGTCTCCGGCCACGACTTCGGGCGGCTGTCCGTTTTCCGCCTCCGGCGCCGCGGCGCGCGGACTCTCCCTCAGGCGCACGTGACAGAGAACCCGGTCGGGCAGCCGGCCCCGGAGCCGCAGTTGCTCCCAGCCGAACGGCAGATAGGTGATGCCGTCGTCGGCGCCGTCCGGATTCCGCGCCGCCCCCATGACCTGGAAGCAGCCGTCGAGCAGCAGCGGATGGACGTCGAGTCCGTTCGCGCCGAGTCCGGCGGGGAACGACACCTCGCCCAGCGCCTCGCCGGGCCGGCTCCAGACCGCGTCCAGGGTACGGAACGACATGCCGAGATCGATCCCGACCTCGGCCTTGGCGCGATAGAAAGCCTCGACGTCGACCGGCGACAGATCCGCTTTCAGCTTCTTCAGGTTGACGCACAGCGCCGGTCCGAGGCTCGGCGGGGCGACTGGCGCCTGGGCCTCGGCGTGCAGCGTCCATTCCTCGTCGCCGGCGCCCCGGCTGAGAATCTGGACGCGTTTCGACGATTCTTCGCCCGGCGGATCGAGCAGGAGCTGGACCATGCGCCCCGGCTCCTCCGCGCCTCCATCCCCCGAGTCCTCCTCGGGGAAGACCAGAGGATTGTGCAACTGCACGTCGTCCAGGGTCGCCGGCCCGCCGTCCTCGCCGCTCGATGCCGCGGCCGCCATGGCGCCGAAGAGCGCGCCCGGCGCGATCAGCCGGCCGAAGACGCGGTGATCGTTCAGCCAGGCGGGCTCCGAAGGAAACACCTCGGTTTCGAACATGATCTCGCCGCGCGCCGATTCGTGGCGGTCGCCGAGCAGCGGATGGCCGGCGGTGGTCCGTCGGCGCTTCGACCCCTCGACCCAGTGGCGTTCGCGCTGGAACGGATAGCCGGGCAGCGCGATCCGGCGCCGCGACTCGCCTTCATACAGTCCCTCGAACCGGACCGGCAGCCCCGCTTCCCAGGCCGCCGCAACCGCGGCGACGAAGGCGGTTTCCGCCTCGGCCTCCGGAACCTTCGAGCCGGGACGCAGGAGACTCGAGATCGTGGCCGGCGCGCCGCCTGCCGCCGATGCGGGCCAGGACATGGCGGCTATCTGGCTGAGCACCGCGTGCGGACCGATCTCCACCACGGCGTCGACGCCCAGTTCGGCCAGGGTCTCGATGCAGGCGCGAAACGCGACCTGCTCGCGTGCCTGCCGCTTCCAGTAGGCGGCATCCAGAGCGTCGTCCGCTTCCACGATTCGCCCGGTCAGGTTGCTGACGAACGGGACGGCAGGCGGCGCGAACGTCGTTCCTCCGAGCGCCGCTTCCAGGTCATCCAGCGCCGGTTCGATCATGGCGCTGTGGTAGGCGGGACTCTTCCGGAGTCGCACCGCACGGACGCCGTCCGCCTCGAAGCGCCGTTCGAGCGCCTCGAGCGCTTCCAGCGGACCGCTGACCACCTGGTGCGCCCCGTTGTCGGCCGCGACGCTCACGCCGACCCCGCCGTACTCGGCATTGTGCTCTTCCACCGTCGCCGTCACCCGCGACGGAGGCGCGAAGACCGCGGCCATTGCCCCATCGCCCGGAACCGCCCCGATCAGCGCCCCCCGCGCGGCGGCGAAGCGCAACCCCTCCTCCAGACTGAACACACCCGCCGCATGGGCGGCCGCGATCTCCCCGAGGCTGTGTCCGAGCACGACGTCGGGCCGGATCCCGAGGCTCGACCAGAGGGCGGTGAGCGCGCATTCGAGGGCATAGATGGCCGGCTGCTTCCACTGCGGATCGTCCAGGTCGCCGGCGTCGCCGGAACGCCCGAACATCACGTCGAGCAGCGAGCCGCCCCTGTCTTCCCGGAGCAGGGCATCGCAACGGTCGAGCACCGCCCGAACCGCCGGCTCGCTCTCGTAGAGGGTCTCGCCCATGCCGACCCACTGGCTGGCCTGTCCGGTGTAGGCGAACGCCACCTTCGACGCGGCCCGCGACGCGGCCTCCCGTTCGCCTCCGGCGAGCGTCTTCAGCTCGTGGCGCAACGAAGCCGCGTCGCGGAACACGACGCCCGCGCGCCGGTCGAAGTGGCTTCGACCCACGCTCGCCGTCCATGCCATGTCCGCCAGCAGCGCTGCATCGGCATCGCCTTCGGCCGCGTCGCCGGTCCGCCTCTCCACCCACGACAGAACCTCGCCGGCCAGTTCGCGAACCGCGTTGTCCGACTTGCCCGACAGCGGCAGCAGGCGGGCCCCGCGCTCCGGGAGAGCCACTTCAGCCGGTGTCAGGCCCGCGACCGATTCCGGCAGCGAAACCGCGATCGGAAGAGCCACGCCGGCAGGCAGGTGGTCCGCCTCCGTGGCGGCGCCCGGCTTGCCGTAGCCCTCGAGCACGACATGGGCGTTCGTGCCCGACCAGCCGAATCCGCTCACGCCCGCCCTCGGCGGCCGGCCCTCCGCGGCCGGCCATGCCGTGGGCTCCGCCGTCACCTTGAGCGGCAGCCGCTCCCACGGGATCTCCGGGTTCGGCGTGCTGAAGTGGAGGTGCCTGGGAATGACGCCCTTGTTCATCGCCAGCAGCACCTTGATGATCCCGGCCACCCCCGCCGCCGATTCCAGGTGGCCGATGTTCGTCTTCACCGAGCCGATCAAGAGCGGCCGGTCCGGATCGCGGCCACGGCCATAGGCCGTTCCCACCGCCTCTGCCTCGACCGGGTCGCCCACTTCGGTGCCCGTGCCGTGCGCTTCGACGTAGTCGACATCGGTGGGCGCGATCCCGGCCTCGCGCAGCGCGGCCTCGATGACCTTCTCCTGCGCCGGACGGCTCGGTACGGTCAGCCCCTGGCTCGCCCCGTCCTGGTTCAGGGCCGAGCCGCGGACGACGCCCCAGATGCGGTCGCCGTCGGCTTCCGCCTCGGCGAGCCGCTTGAGCACGACGATGCCGCAGCCTTCGCCCCGGACGTAGCCGTTCCTGGCGGCGTCGAAGGTGGCGCAGCGCCCGTCCGGCGACAGCATCCCGGCGTTGGCGCGCAGCTCCAGCAATCGGCCGGAGAGGATCGTGTGCACCCCTCCGGCCAGCGCGAGATCGGCCTCGCCGCGCTGCAGGCTGGACACGCCCTGGTGGATGGAGACCAGGGAGGATGAACAGGCGGTATCCAGCGCCAGGGCCGGCCCTTCCAGACCGAGCGCGAAGGCGACCCGCCCGATAGCGGTGTTGAACGACGTGCCGGTGACGGCGTAGAGGCTGGCGGCCGGCTCGTCCGTCTCGCTGACGTCGAGGATGAGACCGCGGTACTCGTTGTTGCTGATGCCGGCATAGACCCCGGTCCGGCTGCCCCTCAGGCCGTCCGGATCGATGCCCGCATCTTCGAGCGCCCGCCAGCAGGTCTCGAGCATCAGCCGCTGCTGGGGATCGAGCATCTGCGCCTCGACCGGCGAGATGCGGAAGAAGGCGGCGTCGAACTGGTCGAGGCCGTCGAGATAGGCGCCGAAACGGCAGGCACGGCGGAGCTCCGCGCCCTCCGGGAAGAGCTCGCCGATCCGGCCGATTCCGGAACCCGGGACCCCCTCGCTGACGGCATTCACACCGCCATCCAACTGATCCCAGAAGGCCGCGAGGCTGTCCGCGCCGGGGAACCGGCAGGCCATGCCGACGATCGCGACCGGCTCGTTGCCCGGCGCGCTCGCCCGCGCTGCTCCGTGTGTTGCGTCCGACGGTGGCGGCACCGACTCTTGGGGCATGTCCCGTCCATCGTAGCAATGCCCTTTGCTACGCTGACCGGATCGTCATGAGCGGGAACGAACCGGCCCGCGGCCAGGGGCTTCGCTACGAGGCCGACGACCACCCGCCCGCGGCGCTTGCCGCAGGACTCGGCCTTCAGCTCGGCCTGATCACGGTCACGGTCCCGATCCTGCTTCCCACCGCGGTGATGCGGATCGCCGGCGCGGCCGAGTCCCATCTCGCCTGGGCGGTGTTCGCCGCGGTCGCGATCAGCGGCCTGACGACGGCGCTGCAGGCGGTTCGCTTCGGCCGAATCGGCGGCGGCCACATGCTCGTCATGGGCAGTTCCAGCGCCTTCGTCGGGATCAGCGTCACGGCCGTGGCGGAGGGCGGTCCGGCGATGCTCGCCACGCTCGTCGTGATCTCGGCCCTGTTGCAACTCCTCGTGTCGGCGCGGCTACCACTGTTCCGGCGGCTGCTGACACCGGCGGTCTCCGGCACCGTGATCATGCTGCTGCCCGTGACCGTCATGCCGATCGCCTTCGACATGCTGGACGACGTACCCGACGGCACGCCGGTCCAGGCGGCGCCGGTGATCGCGCTGGTCACGATTCTGACCGTTCTCGGCATTTCGCTGAAGGGGGCGGCCGGACTGCGCCTCTGGGCGCCGGTCGCCGGCGTGGTCGTCGGTACGGCGGTCGCGGCCCTCTTCGGGCTCTACGATGGCGAACGGGTCGCCGCGGCGGCCTGGATCGGGATTCCATCGATCGAGGCGCCCGGCTTCGATCTCGCCTTCGGGCCGGCGTTCTGGACCCTTCTCCCCGCCTTCCTGCTGACGGCGCTGATCTGTTCGATCCGCGCCATCAGCAGTTGCGTCGCGCTCCAGCGCGTATCGTGGCGGAATCCGGACGTCGTCGACTTCCGCGCGGTCCAGGGCACGGTGACGGTCGACGGAATCGGCAACCTGCTGTGCGGTCTTGCCGGAACGATGCCCAACACGACCTACTCGCTGGCCGCGCCGCTGGTCGAGATCACCGGGGTCGGGGCCCGGGCCGTGGGTATCGCGACGGGAGCCTTCTTCTTCATCGTCGCCTTCCTGCCGAAGGCTCTGGCGCTCGTCCTCGCGATTCCCGGTTCGGTCGTGGGCGCCTACCTGATCGTCCTGACCGCCATGCTGTTCCTCATCGGCATCGGACTGGTCATGCAGGGCGGTATGGACTACCGCAAGGGCACGATCGTCGGCGTCTCCTTCTGGCTCGGACTCGGCTTCCACAACGACGCGATCTTCCCGGAACTCGTCGCCGACTTCGCGGGCGGGATCTTCAGCAACGGGATCACGACCGGCGGCCTCACCGCGATTCTCCTGACCCTCGTCGTGGACTTCGCGCGCCGGGGCCCCAGCCGGATGGAGGCGGCGTTCAATCCGGCCGCGCTGCCCCGGATCCGCGAATTCCTGGCGGCGTTCGCCGAGCGCGGCGGCTGGGACCAGGCGATGGCCGAACGACTCGACGCCGTCGGCGAGGAGGCGCTGCTGACCCTCCTTGGAGAGGATGGGAGCGCGGATACCGGCGGCCGGCCCCGGCGCCTGCGGCTGGCGGCGTCACGGGATCAGAACGGCGCGACGCTGGAGTTCGTCGTCGCGCCGCTCGAAGGGAACCTGCAGGAGCGCCTCGCCCTGCTCGGCGACCAGGCCGAAGCGGCGCCGCTCGAGCAGGAGATCTCCCTACGGCTGCTGCGCCATCTCGCGTCCTCGGTCCGCCATCAGCAGTACCACGACCTGGACATCGTCACGGTCGAGGTGAAGCGCTCTGCAAGGCGAGGCCGGTAGTAGAGTGAGGTCGTGGATCTCGTAGCCGCGGCGCCATCGGACGATCCTGTCACCCTGGAGCGCTCCACCCTCTTTCGAGGAGCGGCCGAGGCGGTTCTGCCGGAGCTTCCCGACTCCTGGTTCCGTACGTGCGTCACGTCCCCTCCCTACTGGGGACTTCGCGACTACGCCGAAGAGAATCAGATCGGCGCTGAGCCTGACCCGGCCCTGTACATCCAGCGCCTGACCGCCATCTTTGACGAGGTGCGTAGGGTCCTTCGGGCCGACGGCACCCTCTGGCTCAACCTCGGCGACAGCTACACGAGCGGCAACCGCGCAACGCGGGCGCCGGACAAGAAGAACCCCGTTCGCGCGATGAGCTACAGGGCGCGGACGCCACAGGGGATGAAGCCGAAGGACCTCGTGGGAACTCCGTGGATGGTTGCTTTCGCGCTCAGGGAGGCGGGCTGGTACTTCCGCAGCGACATCATCTGGGAGAAGCCGAACTGCATGCCCGAGAGCGTCAAGGACCGGCCGACGCGATCGCACGAGTACCTGTTCCTGTTCACGAAGTCCCTGCGCTACCACTACGACTCCTCAAAGGCTCGCGTCAAGGGCAGGAACCGACGGACCGTCTGGTCCGTTCCCACCGAGCCCTTCTCAGGCGCCCACTTCGCCACATTCCCGCCGAGATTGATCGAGCCCTGCATCCTCACGGGGTCGATTCCCGGGGACTGGGTCCTCGATCCTTTCTTCGGTTCGGGCACGGTCGGTGTTGTCTGCGAACAGCAGGGCCGCAAGTACGTCGGCATCGAGCTCAACCCGGCGTACGCCGAACTAGCAGCAAAGCGCATCCGCTCGACTCAGCGGACTCTCTTCGCGCTCGACTACGACACGGCGCAGTGACCCCGAATCCCCCGCTGCCGGACCTCCAGATCTCCTTCTTCCAGAGCCTGGAGCGGCTCCGGTCGACTCACCTGCTCGATGCTCTCCTGAAGGCGTCTTCCGAAGCGGACATCCACACCGTGGATCGGGAACTCGGCCAGTTCGCCGACACGGCAGCACTTCAGCGCCTGGCCGGCTGGGGCCTGAGAGGCGAGATCCTCTTCGCGGTGCCGAGTCTGCTCATGGCCAATCCCCACCTACTTGGCTACTACAGGCTCCTGCTCGGGTTCTCGCAGAAGCAGTTCTACGGCAAGGAGCACGGTCTGAGCCCCTTCAAGTCGATGGAGGAGAAAGGAGCCCTATCCAAGGCCCAGAAAGACCGCTTGGCCGAACTGGCGCGCTGTCTCTGCATCAGCGCGGCCCACTTGGTGCACTCGGTGGACCGGCTGACCCAATCGAAGGTTCACGACCTCACTCTGCTAACACTCGGACCCCAGTTGCGGGGCGGCGCCCTGAACCTCGTCGGCCAGCAAGCGACGAGGCGGGTATTCGACTTGATCGCCGTCCTGACCCAATCCGCCCACGTCGAAGTGGATCAAACCACCATCAAGATGCGAAACGCCGCCGGCGCACCCATCCGGATCTTCTTCGCCTCCGATCCGGACATCGCCATCCATGAGGAACTACCTTCGGGTCGCAGCCGCCCTGTCATCGCAATCGAGATCAAGGGTGGAAAGGACGTCTCGAACGTCCACAACCGAGTAGGCGAAGCCGAGAAGAGCCACCAGAAGGCCAAGCAGGACGGCTTCACGGAATGCTGGACGATCCTCGGAATCGCTGGCCTGGACCACGACCTGCTTAGGGGTGAGTCGCCGACCACCGACAAGTTCTTCGCTCTTGACGAGATCACGCGCGGCGACTCGGCAGCCTTCGACGACTTCAAGGAACAGCTCTACTCGCGGATCGGTCTGAGGGACTCCGCCTCGTCCCTCCGATAGTGTTGGGCCGGAACCGGCCGCTCCTCGGTCCCGGAGCACGATCAGCCCATCGTGCCTGCCGGTGCAGCCCTACTCGAGCGCTCCCGCCTGGCGGGCGCGGTCGAGCAGCCGCTCGGCGCGGTGCAGGTGCGGGGCGTCGACCATCTGGCCTTCGTGGCGGAAGGCCATCCGGCCCGCGGCCTGGTTCTCGGCGAACGCGGCAACCAGGGCGGCGGCGGAAGCGACCTCCGCCTCGCTCGGCGTGAAGACCTCGTTGACGATCGGAATCTGGTTCGGGTGGATCGTCATCTTGCCCTCGAAGCCCATCCAGGCTGCTCGCTGGCAGTCGAGCCGCAGGGCGCCCAGGTCGCCGATGTCGGTGAAGACGCTGTCGATCGGCTGGGCGCCGCCGGCGCGGGCCGCGAGCAGGGTCATCGACCGGCAGTAGCGGAAGACGTCCAGGTACTCGCCGCGCTCGTCCCGGCGCCGGCTGGCGCCGATTGACACGGACAGGTCCTCGGCGCCCCAGGTGAGCGCCGAGACCCGCGTCGTCGCGGTCAGGTGGGCGAGATTGAGCGCCCCGCCGGCGGTTTCCGTCGCGATCAGGATGAGGACGATGCCGCCCAGGTCGTGGCCATGGGCCAACTCCAGTTGCGCCACGAGGCGGTCCATCCGCAGCACGTCGTCGACGCCGCTGACCTTCGGCACGACGTAGGCGTCCGGGGGATGCTCCATCGTGACCTCGACGTCCTTGCGGCCCCAGGGCGTCATCAGGTCGTTGATCCGCACCGCGCGCTCCTTGCCGCCGAAGTCCGTCGCCGACAGCCAGCCGGCGACCTCGCGACGCACGTCCTCCTTGCGGTCCGGCGTCACCGCGTCCTCGAGGTCGAGGATCAGCGTGTCCGCTTCGAGCCCCAGGGACTTGGCCAGCATCCGCTCGTTGCCGCCAGGGACGAAGTGGACGGCCCGCCGGAGCCGGGTGCTGCTCACGAAGCGACTCCCTCGCCGATCTCGAGCTCGACCCGCCGCAGGCCCTCCGCGAAGGCTTCCGGCTCGAGACCCAGGCCGAAACGCAGGTAGCCCGGCATCCCGGCCCAGCGGCCCGCGACCAGCAGGACGCTGCGGTTGCGCCGGAGCCGCTCGGCGAAGGCGGCGCAGTCCGCCTGGCGGCCGTTCTCCAGCATCGGCACGAAGGCGTAGGCGCCGGCCCGCGGCTCGCGATAGGCGATCACGCCGTTCTGCTCGCCCGTCCAGTCGCGGAAGGTCTCTCGATTGACACGCATCATCCGCCGTGCGCGTTCGAACAGCCGTTCCTGGTTCGACGGCTCGGTAGCGAAACGGGCGATCGGGTCGGAGAGCGCGGCCGGGGCGATCGTCGTGAAGTCGCGCCGCGACCAGCAGCGCTCGATGAAACCGGGCGGACCGACCATCCAGCCCAGGCGAGCGCCCGGCAGACCGTATGACTTGGACAGGCTCGACACCGCGACGACGCGCTCGCCCCTCCCCCACATGCCGGGGGCCTCCTCTCCGGGCAGGAGATCGTGCACGGCGCCGCGGTAGACCTCGTCCGACAGCACCCACGCACCGACCCGTTCCGCCGCGGCGGCGATCCGGTCCAGCTCGGACGGCGTGAACACGTGGCCGGTCGGGTTGTTCGGATGGCTCAGGTAGACGAGCTTCGTCCGCTCGGAGACCGCGGCCTCGAACGCCTCCCAGTCGAGCGACCAGGTCGATTCGTCGGCGCCGGGGAGGAGCGGCACGTCGTGCACGACCGCGCCGAGGCCGCGCGCAGCCAGGCCTACCTGGAGATAGTTCGGCACGATCGCCATGACCTCGTCCCCCGGCCGGACCAGGACCTGCACGGCCACGTAGTTCGCCTCGGACGAGCCGGTGGTCGCCAGGAGGTGCTCGATCGTCGCCCCCTCGTAGTGTGCGGCGAGTTGCGCCCGAAGTTCCGGCGTGCCGTTCGACTGGATGTACTCGAGCGGCACCGAGTGCAGGCCCTCCAGATCGAAGCCCAGCGCCGCCAGGCCGTTCAGCGTCAGCGGTTCGACGCCGCTCTCGCTCATGTTCACGTCGACGCGGTGCTCCCATAGGGACTGCTGCCGCTCCAGATCGAAGGTCTCCATCTCCATCGTGCTTGCCCCGCAGCCGAATCTGTCCGTCGTCAGGCGCCGCAGTATGCCACCGCAAGGCAGGGAATAGGTGCCGTGCCACGGCTGCTTCTGCGACTCCTGGCCGGACCGTTGACCGGCGATCCTCGGGCCCGCTCGGCGAAGCGATCCGGGATCGGCGGCGTATAGAGTCCCCGAATGAATCCCGCCGCGTTCCCGTGTCGGTCCCCTGCCAACGGCACCGTCGCGAGCAACAACCTGTCCGGGGCAGTGACCACGGCGATACGGGACTCCAAAGGCCGCCGCGAACGACTCGTGCTCGTCGCCGGTTGCGAGAGCCAGGGGAAGACGGCTGCACTGAAGGACATTGCGAGCCAGACGGAAGCGCCGCTGATCAACGTGAACCTGGAGCTATCTCGTCGTCTGCTTCAGCTGCCCAGTAGCCAACGTCCCCGGCGTGCGGGGCCCCTACTTCGGGAGATACTGGACGAGACACGTAGCGATCTCGTCCTGCTCGATCGGCTCGAGATCCTCTTCGATGCCAACCTGCATCAGAACCCGCTCCGGCTGCTCAAGGACCTCTCCAGACAGCGGACCATAGTCGCCGCATGGAGAGGCTTCGTGGATGGCGGCCACATCCGCTACGCCGAAGCGGGACACCCTGAGTACCGACGAGACCCACTCGGCGACGTGCTGGTGCTGCACGCCCACGATGTCTGACGATGAAGTACCGGGACCTCATCCAGTTCGACCCGATCGAGACCGTAGTCCAGCTCCGCGATGCCGACGAAGCGGAACAGGCGGAACGCCTTGTCAGCACATACGTCATCTCGGACGAGATGGCCGAGAAGCTCTCGGCCGTCCTGATTCCCCAACTCCAATACGACACGCCTTCGGACAACAAGGGAATCCTGATCGTCGGCAACTACGGCACTGGAAAATCCCACCTCATGTCAGTCATCTCGGCGGTCGCCGAGCGGGAGGAACTTGCCGGCAGCCTCACGCACCCCGGCGTCGCCGAGACGGTCCGCGCGATCGCCGGCAGGTTCCAGGTCATCCGCACCGAGATCGGCTCGACGGAGATGCCGTTGCGCGACATCTTGGCGGGAACGCTGGAGGAGGGTCTCACCGCCCGCGGCGTGGACTACGAGTTCCCAAGCGCCGCCGAAGTCGCCAGCAGCAAGGGCGCCTTCGAAGAAATGATGGCTGTGTTCCTCGAACGCTATCCCGATCATGGATTGCTGCTAGTCGTCGATGAACTCCTGGACTACCTTCACGGTCGAAACGACCAGCAGATCATCCGCGATCTGAGCTTCCTGAGAGAAGTCGGTGAACTGTGCAAAGACCTCCGATTCCGCTTCATCGCCGGTGTCCAGGAGGCCATCTTCGATCACCACCGCTTCGCCTTCGTCGGCGGAAGCGTACGCCGCGTGCGTGACCGGTTCGAGCAGGTCCACATTGCCCGGCAAGACATCAAGTACGTTGTGGCGCAGCGTTTGCTGCGCAAGTCCGCGGAACAACACACCCTGATCCGCGACTACCTCGGCCCGTTCACGCGCTTCTACGAGCGGATGAACGAGCGGATGGACGAGTTCGTCCACCTTTTCCCGGTCCACCCCGACTACGTGGACACGTTCGAGCGTGTGACGGCCGCAGAGAAGCGTGAGGTGCTGAAGTCGCTCTCGCTGGCGATGAAAGGCCTGCTCGAGACCGATCTCCCAGCCGGAAGCCCGGGCCTGGTCGCCTACGACGCCTACTGGCCCACGCTCCGGGACAACCCGTCCTTTCGCGTAGTTCCGGAGATCAAAGAAGTCGTCGACTGCAGCCGTGTTCTCGAGTCGCGAGTCGAGCAGGCGTTCACCAGACCCCAGTACAGGCCGATGGCGCTCCGCATTGTCCATGCACTGTCCGTCCACCGACTCACGACCGGCGGCATCGACGCGCCTCTGGGAGCGACCGCCGCGGAGCTACGCGACAGCCTCTGCCTCTACCAAGAGGGCCTCGAAGATCTGGGCGGCGACCCGGCGGACGATCTGCTGACCCAGGTGGAGACCGTGCTGCGCGAGATCCACCGCACGGTCAGCGGCCAGTTCATCACCTCCAACCCGGAGAACGGCCAGTACTACCTCGACCTCAAGAAGACGGACGACTTTGACGCCCAGATCGAGCGGCGGGCCGAGAGCCTCGACCCGGACCGCCTCGACCGCTACTACTACCAAGCTCTGCGGCAGGTCATGGAGTGCACGGACGAGACGTACGTGACCGGTTACAGCATCTGGGAGCACGAACTGGAGTGGCGTACCAGAAGGGCCGCGCGCCAGGGCTACCTTTTCTTCGGCGCTCCGAACGAGAGGTCGACCGCGGTGCCGCCACGCGACTTCTACATCTACTTCATCCAACCCAACAAGCCGCCGCGATTCCGAGACGAGAAGAGGTCGGACGAAGTGTTCGTACACCTCACCGGCGTGGACGAACCGTTCGAAGTCATTCTGCGGAGCTACGCGGCAGCCGCCGAACTCGCGTCCACATCGTCGGGCCACGCGAGGTCCACCTATGAGGCGAAGGCCGGCGACTTCCTGAGAGACCTCGTGTCCTGGCTGCAGGAACACATGGCGTCCGCGTTCCAGGTGAGCCACCAAGGTCACCGCAAAGCGCTGCTGGACTGGACGAAAGGGCAGTCCGTTCCCGGACTTACCCGAACGACGCCCACGGCTGGCATCAACCTCCGCGACCTGATGAACACCGTAGCCGGCATCTGTCTCGAGCCGCACTTCGCCGATCAGGCGCCCGAGTACCCCACCTTCTCTGTCCTGATCACCGCCGAGAATCGCCCGCAGGCCGCCCAGGATGCCCTGAGGTCGGTCGCCGGCATGTCCCGCACGAGGCAGGCGGACGCCGTACTCGACGCGCTGGAACTCCTGGACGGCGAACGCCTGGACCCCGCCAACTCACGCTACGCAAAGCACGTCCGGGATGCACTGAACCGCAAGGGGCATGGACAGGTCGTCAATCGCTCCGAACTGATCGACGAGGTGCTCGGGATCGAGTACATGGCGCCGAAGACGCTACGGCTCGAACCCGAGTGGGTCGCCGTCGTGCTAGCCGCCCTGGTCCACGCGGGCGATCTCGTCCTCGCCGTGGCGGGCAGGAAGTTCGACGCCTCGCAGCTTGGAACCGTCGCGTCGCACAAGATCGGCGAACTCGCACGGTTCAAGCACATCGAGCGCCCGAAGGATTGGAACGTCCCGGGCATCCGGGCCCTGTTCGAGTTGCTTGGGCAGAGCCCTGGGCGCGTCACCCTCGTCACTCAAGGCAAGGAAGCGCCAGTCCGGGAGCTCCAGATTGCCGTAAACCTGACGATCGAACGCCTTGTCCACGCCGAGCAGACCCTGCGAACCGGCCTTCTCTTCTGGGGCCGCCCGCTCTTCGGCGAGAATGACGCGACGCACCCCCTTCTGGACGGCACGAAGAAGTTCCTGGAAGCCGTCCAGGGGTTCGACACGCCCGGCAAACTGAAGAACTTCTCTCCCGATGAGCAAGCGGTGCGCCGGCACGAGGGTGGACTCAAGGCACTTGCCGATGTCGAGAGCACCCGGCGCCTCGCCGAGGAACTGGCGCCCGCAGCCTCTTACCTGGCCGAGGCGGTGGCGACCTTGCCACAGCTTGACCCCCTGGCGCAGCGGATGCTCGAAACCCGGGAAGAGACCTTCGCGCGGCTCATCGGGAGCAGCGCGCAGGACCAGGCCACGGTCCAACGTGCGCGCCAGGAGCTGGAAGCCCTGAAGCGGGAGTACGCCGACAGCTACATCGCGCGCCACACCAAGGCACGACTTGGCGCGAACGACGACCGGCGAAAGTCAGATCTGCTTCAAGACGAACGACTCTCCCGCCTCGGTCGCCTAGCGGACATCGATCTCCTTCCGGCAGGGCAGCTCCACGCTCTTCAAGCGGATCTCGCTGAGTTGAAGACCTGCTTCGCGCTGACCAGAGACGATCTCGCCGAAAGCCCCCTGTGCCCGCAGTGCGGTTTCAAGCCGGCTCTCGAGGGGAACGCAGTAAGCGCCGCGACGCGCCTAGCCCAGGTTGACGAACGTCTCGAGCAGACTACGAGGGCTTGGACCGGGACGCTGCTTGCGAACCTTGACGACCCCGAGACCCGCGGGAACATCGCTCTCCTCGACTCTGGACGCAGGGTGGCGGTGGAAGCGTTCGTCGAGTCGCGCACGTTACCCGAACCTCTCTCGGCGGGGTTCATCGAGGGAGTTCGGGAAGTCCTCAGCGGGCTGTTCAAGGTGGAAGCAACGATGGACCAGGCGAAGGCCGCCCTCCTCAGTGGCGGCACCCCCGCCGCGCCCCACGAAATGAAGCAGCGCTTCGCCGCCTGGGTAGACGGCCTTGCCGATGGCCAGGACCCGATGAAGGTCCGGATCGTGCTGGAGTAGCGGCGGATGGAGCGGGCCGAGCTCATGGAGCGCCTGAAGGGCTACGAATGGGACGACGTGGAGCTCAAGCGAGCGCAGCGCGGCGTGCCCGAATCGGCCTACGAGACGGTCTCTGCATTCTCGAACACAGACGGCGGCTCTCTCGTCTTCGGCGTACAGGACAGAGCCGGCCGCATCGAGATCGTCGGCGTCATCGAAGTCGACAAGGTCCAGAACGACTTCCTGAGCGTCCTTCGCTCCAGGCAGAAACTGAACCGGGTCATCAACGCACGTGCCCGGATCGTGCGGGACGACGGACGGACCCTGCTCATCTTCCGCATCCCCGAAGCGCGCCGACAGGACAAGCCCGTCTACCTGAACGGCGACATTCGACGGACATTCCTGCGGCGTGGCGCCGCCGATGAGCGGTGCACGCCGGAGGAGATTGAGCGCCTGTTACGGGACGCCGCGGACGACCGCTACGACGGACAAGCGGTGAAGCTCGACCCTACGAGGTGTTTCCACGCCCCTTCCGTTCGCTGGTATCGGCGGCACTTCGCCGACCGCTATCTCGACCACGACCGGGAACAGCCGGACACGGACTTCCTCCACGATTGGGGCCTCGTCGTCGAGAGCCAAGGGGAACTTGCGCCAACCCGGGCGGCAATCCTCCTCTTCGGCAGCCCGGCTGCATTCCGCCAGCTCCTGCCCCGGCCGGTGGTCGACTGGCAATGGCACCGAGGCGCCTGGACCGACGACTTCGACGAGGGGCGCTGGGCCGATCGTCTAGTCGTCGAGTCGAACCTGGTTCAAGCGTGGCAGATGCTCCGGGATCGCTACATCCAGCGGACCGAGACACCTTTCGCCATCGATCCGGAGACCCTGCAGCGACAGAGCCGCCCGCCGGACTACGCCGCGTTTCGCGAAGCTGCGATCAACCTGCTGATTCACCAGGACTACGCGGAGCAGACCCGCAAAGCGGTCATCCACTCGTACGCCGACCGGATGGTCCTGTGGAACCCCGGAGACGCCTTCTCCCCCACCGAGGCTCTCCTTGAGCCGGGAGAGAAGGAGGTCCGCAACCCGAAGATCGTGGCGGCCTTTCGCCGCATTGGCCTGAGCGAGCAGGCTGGAACCGGCCTTCGCACGATCTTCGGCAACCAGCGCGAACTCGGCCATGTGCCTCCCGCAATCGACAACGACCGGACCGGCAAGGCATTCCAGATCGCGCTCCTCAAGGAGTACCTCGTCTCCGAGCAACAGCTCCTGCTCCAAGCGAAGCTGGGCGTCCCACTCTCCGAAGCGGAGTCCCGGACCTTCGCCTACGCCTGCCGTCAGGGTCGCATCCGCCCTCGGGACGTACGCGCGGCAACCGGCCTTACCGGAAAAGAAGTTCAGGCGGTCCTCGAGCGACTGACCGCGAACGCGCTCATCGCGCCGCTGGAAGGCGCCGTGGAACCGGTGTTCGCGCCCGCGCCCGAACTCCAAGGCCAGCCCGGCCGCTCTCTTGCTGGCGACACCCCAAGCAAGCCCCGGCCCGCAGCGCATTCGACTGGACAAGGCACCGCCCCGGAGGGCTTGTCCACTGAACAACCTCCGCGCCGTGCACCCGACTTGTCCACTGGACAACCCGCCACTACCGATCAACCTCCGGGCGCATCGTCGGCTGGAACCGTTGGAGTTACCCAGGCGCCCGGCTCCCTGACCCACACGCAGGATCGCATCCTCCGGATCTGCGACACGCCGCGGCGTCTCGCCGAGCTGCTGGAAGCGACGGGGATGACGAACCGCGGGCACTTCAAGAAGCGCCATCTCGACCCCATGATCGAGAGCGGAGTGCTGCGCATGACACACCCGGACCAGAAAAACCACCCGCAGCAGGCCTATGTGCTCACCGAGGCGGGCGCCGCTCTGAAGGCCCGTCGAATGAGCGAAGCGCGAATCGACGAAGAAGAGACCCGTGCCGATGCCCGGTGACGACTGGACCGGCTCGGTCCGGGGCGGCCGCTCGGCTGCACCCCTTCAGCAGGAACTGAGCCGTCCAGCGCGCGACGACGGCGCGACGCCCGGCGCCGAGCCCGTCGAGTGCCTGGGCCTTACTTTCGAGAGTCAGGAAGCTAGGCGCGAGCACTTTATCGACCGGCTTCGGGCCGGGCTGGAGGAGCTTCACGAGCGGCTGGGCGGCGTTCCCTGGGCCGGCGCGGACGAAGCCGTCGAGCGCCTTGTGAGTATCCAGTGCTGGCCGATGGGCGGCGAAGCCGAGCTTCGGCGTCTGGCGGAAGGGATGCGGGCGGCCGAACCGCAAAAGGACCTGCTCCAGCGCTGGAAGGACGAGGTCGGGTTCCCCCATGGCGAGATCGAGGACATCCTGGACCTTTCCGACCCGCCCTGGCACACGGCCTGCCCGAACCCCTTCCTCGGCGAGTTCGTGACGGCCTACGGCAAGCCGTACGACCCGGAGACGCCTTACCGACGGAAGCCGTTCGCGGTCGATGTAAGCGAAGGCAAGACCCATGCCGTCTATCGCGCGCACAGCTACCACACGAAGGTGCCGCATCTCGCGATCATCCCATCGATCCTCCACTACACGGAACCGGGCGATCTGGTCCTCGATGGCTTCGCCGGCTCGGGCATGACCGGCGTCGCCGCGCAGTGGTGCGGCACAGCGCCACAGGAGGTCCGCGACGAAGTGGAAGCGCGCTGGGCCCGAGAGGGGCTGGGTAAACCGGAGTGGGGCCCGCGCCGCGCGATCCTCAACGACCTCTCGCCGTTGGCCAGCTTCGTCGCCGCGAACTACACGGTTCCATTCAACGTGGAGGAACTCGCCAAGGCAGGCGAACGCCTGCTGGACGACGTCGATGCGGAACTCGGCTGGATGTACGAGACAGAGCACCCGGACGGCAGGAAGGGGCGCATCGACTACACCGTGTGGAGCGAGGTCTTCCGTTGCTCCGAGTGCAGCGACGAGATTGTGTTCACGAACGAGGCCTTGGACAGGTCCAGTGGTGAAGTCAGGAACCGCTTCCCGTGCCCTAGCTGCGACGCCGAGCTGATCAAGCCGAAACGGCCGAACCCCGACAAGCCCCACCTCGCACGCCAGTACGAGTCCGTTTTCGACACTGCCACGGGCAAACCTCGAAGACGAATCGCATTACGGCCGGTTCAGATTCACTACCGCCTCGACGGACAGAGCTTCGACAAGCAGGCTGAGGTTGACGATCTCGACCGCCTGAGACGTATCGACCAGGCACCTTGGCCTCCCGAAGTTCCAGTGCGCCCGCTGCCGATAGAGCAGATGTACCACGGCTCCCGACTCGCGCCCAAGGGCTTCAACGCCGTTCACCACCTCTTCTTGCCCAGGGCAGCGCATTCACTGTCGTCAATGTGGCGACGGGCGGCGTCTGCCTCCGATCCGAGAACTCGACACATGCTGCTCTACTTCGTCGAGCAGGCCGTCTGGGGACTCTCGACTCTGAACAGGTACCAACCCGTCCAGCACGGTCGGCTAGGTGGTTCCCAAGTCAACCGCCAACTCTCCGGCGTCTACTACGTCGGTTCCCAGATCGCCGAAGTGTCTCCCCGCTACAACCTCGGAAACAAGCTCTCGCGTCTGGTCAAGGTGTTTCGCGACCATCCTGCGGCACCGACGTGGGCTTGGCCCAAGGCAACGGCGGCCAGGTGCACTGTGGCGACGGGGACCGCCGCACGACTCTCCGTTCCCGACAACTCCATCGACTACGTGTTCACCGATCCGCCGTTCGGCAAGAACATCTACTACGCCGACCTGAACTTCCTGATCGAGTCCTGGCACAAGGTGCTGACGAACGCGGCACCGGAGGCCATCGTCGACAGCTTCAAGAACAAGGGGTTGCCGACGTACCAGCGACTGATGCAGCGCTGCTTCGAGGAGTACGAGCGAGTCCTCAAGCCTGGCCGCTGGATCACGGTCGTGTTCAGCAACCGGAGTAATGCCGTCTGGGCGGCGATCCAGGAAGCGCTGCTAGCGGCCGGCTTCGTCGTCGCAGACGTGCGGACTATGGACAAGAAACAGGGCTCCTTCAGGCAGGTGACCAGCACCGCAGTCAAGCAGGACCTGATCATCTCGGCCTACAAGCCGAACGATGGCCTGGAGGCCCGCTTCGCCCTGACTAGGGGCACCGAGGAGGGTGCCTGGGACTTCCTCCGCACCCACCTGAAGCAGCTCCCGGTCTTCGTTGCTCGTGACGGCCGAGGGGAGATCGTTCACGAGCGGCAGCCTCACGTCCTGTTCGACCGGATGGTCGCCTTCCACGTTCTCCGCGGCGTTACGGTACCGCTGTCCGTCGGGGAGTTCCTGGTCGGCGTCAGCAGACGCTACCCCGAGCGTAATGGGATGGTCTTCCTGCCCGAACAGGTCGGGGAGTACCACGAGAAAGCGATGGCCGCCACCGAGGTGGCGCAGCTTGAGATCTTCGTGGCAGACGAGGCCTCCGCCATCCAGTGGCTGAGGGAAGAGCTGCGGGCCAGACCACGGAGCTTCCAGGACCTTCACGCGGACTTCCTGCGGGAGCTCCACAAGTCGAAACACGAGAAGCTGCCCGAACTGTCCGACATGCTCGACCAGAACTTCCTCTGCTACGACGGTTCGGGGGAGGTGCCGAGCCAGATTCACGCCTACCTGTCCACCAACTACAAGGACCTCCGCAACCTCCCCAAGGACGACCCGGCCCTCCGGCGGAAGGCGGACGGCCGCTGGTACGTGCCCGACCCCAAGAAGGCGGCCGACGTCGAGAAACGCCGTGCCCGCATCCTGCTCCAGGAGTTCGAGGAGTACCGCGCCTCCACCCAGAAACGCCTGAAGCTCTTCCGTCTTGAAGCCATCCGCGCCGGCTTCTTTCGCGCTTACCGGGAGCAGGACTACAAGACGATCATGCAGGTCGCGGACAGACTCCCACCGTCCGTCCTGCAGGAGGACCAGAAGCTCCTGCTCTGGTACGACCAGGCCGTGACGCGGCTGGGCGGAGCCTCCTGAGGTCCGGCGGGGCGCACGGACTCGTTCGCCTTGCCAGCCACGCCCCAAATGAGCAGTTGGCGAGACCACATCCTGGACGACCTCGTCCCGGGCATCGCGCCAGTGACCCTTGCCGCCGACCCGGATTGCCTGCTGCTGGAAGAGGAGTTGCTGGGAGAGATCCAGGCGAGAGGCTTCGACCTTCTTACGTTCGACGACCCGGTAGCCTTCCGGCTAGCTCACGAGACGAGGTTCCGCACCGCCCCGGATAGAAGAGGCTCCGTGGCCCGAGAGCTTCTCCTCCGCTTCGGCGAAGACGACGTCACCGCAGCCCCCCACGATCTCCTGCAGGAGGGTCGGGCGCTTCGGTTCACTCTCGCCGAACTGTTTCCGGGCCTGAATAGCCTGGTTCTCGCGGATCTGGACCGGGGCGACCTGGACGCCCTCTATCGGGCCAGGAAGGAGAGCAGCTCGGAAGAGCTCGGCGAAACCGCGACGAAGGACCTGATTCTGCACACTGTGTTCGGCGTTCGTCCTACAGAGATCGGGCGGCCAACCGAGCTGCTTCACGTCCTGCTGCGGCGGCACTACCGGGGAGTTCGCATCCCCGAGACGCTCGACGAGAGGCTCATCGAAGCACTTCAAAGGAAGCAGACGTTCAAGGAGTGGCCGCTCGGTGTCATCGTCCCGGACCGGGAGGCATTCTTCGCCTTCCTGCAGGAGCGTTGGCCCGTGTTCCTCGACGGTAGCGACGGCGAGACGCCCGACGCCTGCGAGACAAAAGGCAGGCACGGCCTGACGATCTCCGGGCCAGCGAACTTGCCTCTCGGCGACCACGATGTCCGTGCGTACGTCGACAACCTGTTCACGGAAGGGAAACTCACTCCCGTTCCCCACGAGAAAGGAGCCGACCGGCACGGTGCCTGGGTAACCGTCGGGATTCGGAAGGACCCGGGCACCGACCGGAGGCTGAGACTGGCCAAGCTGCTGAACCACACCGCCGGAACGATCCCTCAACCCGGCGCAAGGCACGCGGCCTGGCTCGCGTTCGCTTGGCGATGGGCTGAACTCGGCGCACTCTGGTGGACGACCGATGCCGCAGTTCGCCAGAACCTGAGCAAAGAGAGGGCAGCGCTCGACGATTTGCGGCATGACGTCGACCTCGCATTCACGGCATGGATCGAGCTCCGCTACGACGGGCTGCACAACCAGCCTCCGGTTCCACCCGTGATGGTGCATCACCTCCCGCGCTACCTGGCTCGGCGGCTCGAGGAAGCGCCAAGCACAAGGATCGCGCTGATCGTCGTCGACGGACTGGCTGTGGACCAGTGGATCACGCTTCGAGCCGTTCTCGGCGCTCAGCGTCCCGCCCTCGGTTTCCGAACGGCCGCCGTGTTCGCCTGGGCGCCGACGATCACGTCCGTGTCAAGACAGGCGATCTTCGCCGGCCGTCCTCCTTTCTACTTCGGACCGAGCATCCACACGACCGAGAAAGAGCAGTCCCTGTGGACCCGGTTCTGGGCCGACCAAGGCCTGACGAACCGACAGATCGCCTACGTGAAGGGCCTCGGCGGCGGCGCACGGGCCGAGCTTGCGGAGCTCCTGTCGCGACCGGAACTCCGCGTCGTAGGCGGAGTCGTTCACACGGTGGACGACATCATGCACGGCATGGAGTTGGGCACCGCCGGCATGCACAACCAGATCCGGCAGTGGGCGGACGAAGGCCACCTCACGAGGCTGCTCGACACGCTGTTCGACGAGGGCTTCACCGTCTTCCTGACCTCGGACCATGGCAACATCGAGGCCCGCGGCGCTGGCCGTCCCTCGGAGGGCTCTCTCGCGACGACGCGGGGCAAACGGGCACGGTTGTACTCCGACGCTACCCTGCGAGACCAAGTGTTGGCCCGGTTCCCGAACGCGGTGGCGTGGGCTAGAGGCGGGCTGCCACCGGACTGCCACCCCCTGTTGGCGCGGGGCAGGAAGGCCTTCGCGCCGGAGGGAAGTCGCGTCGTCGGCCACGGCGGCGCTTCCCTCGAAGAACTCGTGGTCCCTCTGGTCGAGATCGAGCGGCGCACGACATGACGCACTCGCCTCAAGTCGGGTTCAGCCAACGTATTCAACTCGCATGGCTGGACTACACGGTACGTCTCGTTCTTGCGGGGAGCACGAAGGGCGAGGTCGCGGCCGAGCTCGACAGGTACCTTCACGACAAGCTGTCCGCGGGCAACGATCCCAAGCGGGGGACCCGGCACAAAGCGATCACGATCCTGAACAAGGTATGGACGGACGTTCCGGGCCCTCGATTGAGGCTGAGGAATCAGGGCATCAGCTTGCTGCGAAGTGCTTCGGAAAGGGAGCGAGTGTTCATCCACTGGTGCATGTGCATGGCGGCCTACCCGTTCTTCGGCACGGTGGCGCACGCGACCGGCCGGCTGCTGCGCCTTCAGGCCACGGTCGGCGCGGCCCAGGTTCAGCGCCGAGTTCGGGAGCAACTCGGCGAGCGAGAGACCGTGGCCCGCGCGACTCGGCGGATCCTGAGGACCTTCATCGACTGGGCCATTCTTGAAGAAACCGGAGAGAAGGGCCTCTACCGAGCTGCCGCGAAGCGACCGGTGCGCTCCGGGCCACTCGGCGTCTGGGCGCTGGAGGCGTGCCTCGTCGCCAAGGGCGGGGGCCCGCTCTCAGCCGACACGCTTCTGAGAGGCCCCCACTTGTTCCCGTTCGAGACGCCACTCCCGTCAGCGAGGGAGCTTGAAGCGGCCGGCTCACTCGACCTGGCGTACCACGGGCTGGATCAGGAGGTCCTGATCGCCCTTGCCGACCTGGAAGAAGACTGATCGCAGGGGCCGCGGCATGCCACCGCCTCCGACAGGATAGGCGTCGTGCCGCGATTGCTTCTGCGCCTCCTGGCCGGCGTCCACCTGGTCGCGTTCGTCTCGCTCTGGGTACAGATCGACGGCCTGATCGGATCGCGGGGCATTCTCCCGGCGAGGGACTTCTTCGCGTACCTCGAGCGGGTGCTCGGCGGCGGCACGCTTGAGCGGCTGGCGAACGCGCCCTCCCTGCTCTGGTTTTCCTCCAGTGACCCGGCGCTCCACGTTCTCTGCGCGGCCGGGGTCCTGTTGTCGCTCCTCGCGATCGCCGGCATGGTGACGGCGCCGGTGTTCGGAGCCTTGTGGATCTGCTACCTGTCGCTGGTCTGGGGCGGCCAGACCTTTCTCGCCTTCCAGTGGGACACGCTGCTGCTCGAGGCGACCCTCTGCGCCGTCGTGCTGGCACCTCTGGGTCGGCACGCGGACCCCCGGCCCGGCCTGTGGCTCTTCCGGCTCCTGGCGGTCAAGCTGATGTTCCTCTCGGGCGCGGTCAAGCTGCTCAGCCTCGATTCGACGTGGTGGCAACTGACCGCACTCGACGTGCACTACTTCACCCAGCCCCTGCCCGTGACGACAAGCTGGTACGTCCACCATCTCCCGGACTGGTTCCATCGCCTCTCGGTCCTGGTCATGTTCGCGGTCGAGCTGGTCGTGCCCTGGTGCCTGTTCTGGCGCAGCCTGCGACGGCCCGGACTGTGGCTCCTCCTGGCGCTCCAGTTCCTGATCGCTGCGACCGGCAACTACGGCTTCTTCAACCTGCTGACCGCCGTGCTCTGCCTGTCCTGGCTCGACCGTTTGCCCCTTGCCGGTCCGTCGAGACCGGACAACCCGCCCGCCGCGAGCACGGCGGCTCGCCGCCCCTTCGCCGGCGTTGCCGGAACACGCTTCCGCTGGCTCGCCGCCGCGGCGATCCTGCTGCTCAGCCTCTCGGTCACCGCCCGCGAACTCAGCCGCTCCCTGCCGCGCGGACCTGACACGCCGGCGACAGCCGTCCGGCTGGCGAACCTCGTCGATCGGGTCCTGGTCGATCCGGCGGCGCCCGTCCTGGGCGCCATCGCGCCGTTCCGTTCGATCAACGGCTACGGCCTCTTCCGCGCGATGACGACATCGCGTCCCGAGATCGTCGTCGAGACGAGCGCCGACGGCGTGATCTGGAACGAACTCGCCTTCCGCTTCAAGCCGGGCGACGTGAACCGTCCGCCACGAGCCGCCCAGCCCCACATGCCGCGGCTTGACTGGCAGATGTGGTTCGCGGCCCTCGACCCGGGCCGCGCGGACTGGCTGGGATCGTTCGTCGCACGGCTCTTCGAGGGAGAACCCGCGGTTCTGGGGTTGCTCGGCGAAGCGAGCCGGCAGGCCGAGCCCCCACGCTTCCTGCGTCTCCGGCTCTACGACTACACGTTCAGCGAACCCGGCGCCGGCGCTCCCCATGGAGCGGCTGGCGGACCAGCCGTTTGGTGGCGGCGCGAGTTGCTCTACGATCTATCTCCTGTGCTGGAGCGCGACGCCTTCGTTCAGACTCCGAGTGAGGCAGGCCTCAGGTGAGTTCGGACGGGAGACTCACCGCCGTCATTCCCGCCTTCACTCTCGCGCTGATCGCGGCGGCGAACATCGTGGTCGGCACGGTTGCCCTCGGCAGCTTCGTCTACGCCGGCGATCTGGCCCCCTACTCGGCCCACGGCATCCGCCTCATCCTGCTGGGGTGCAGTCTCATCGCCCTGATTACCGCTCTCGCGAGCGGGCTCCGGGGCGCGGTCGCGACTCCGCCGGCCCCGCTGATGATCGTGATGGCCGGGATAGGCGCCGGCCTGGCCCTTCAGGGCGACCGCCTCTTCGTCACGATGGCGGCGATCACGGCGCTCGGCGCCCTGGCGACAGGACTGTGCGCGGCACTGGTCGGCTGGTTCGGTCTGGCTCATCTCGTCCGCTTCGTTCCCTATCCGCTGGCCTGCGGATTCGTTTCCGGCACCGGCGCCGTCGCGATCCTGGTGGCGCTGTCCCAACTGGGAGTGCGGCTGGAGCCGGAAACGCTCGGATCCCTGTTCGAACCCGTGGCTCTCTCCAGGTGGGGTCTGGGCGTCGCGTACGGCCTTGGCCTGCTGGCGGCGACCCGGCGCTGGAAGAGCCCTCTGATCCTGCCGGCGAGTTTCGCCGCCGCGGTCGCTCTGTTCCACCTCTCGCTGACGTGGTTCGACGTGTCCACCGAGGAGGCTCAGGGCGCGGGCCTGCTGTTCGCGGGCATGGCCGAGGCGCCGGAGGGCGCTCTGCTGCCGCTTCTCGATCCGGACCGGCTGCATCTCGTCGACTGGGTAGCGGTGGCCGGACAGGTGCCCAACATCCTGGCCCTGATCCTGGTCGGCCTGCTCTGTCTCGTGATCTACCTCAGCGGTCTCGAACTCGCCGGCAACGTGGAGCTGGACTGGAACCGGGAGTTCCGTGCCATGGGTCTCGCCTCGATGGCCTCCGGACTCGGCAGCGGCCCCCCCGGCAGCATCGTCGTTCCCATCACCCTGCGCAACCTCCGGCTCGGCGCCGACACGCGGCTGGCCGGCGTCTTCACCGCCCTCCTCGTCGGCGCGGCGCTGCTGTTCGGCGACGCCGTCTTCTCGCTTGTTCCGCTGCCCCTGATCGGCGGCGTCCTCCTGTTCACCGGCGCCATCATGCTGGACGAGTGGCTGATCAAGGTGCGCCGCAGGCTGCCCTGGCCGGAGTTCGCGATCGTCGTGCTCATCTTCCTGACGGTCACCTTCTTCGGCTTCCTGGCGGGCGTGGGCGTCGGGATGTCGGTGCTGGTCCTCCTGCTGATCCTCCGGCTCGCGGCCACGGATCCCGTGAAGTCCCAATTCACCGCGCGCAACCGCCACAGCCGCAGGATGCGTCCCGTCCCCGATCGGGGCATCCTGCGCCTGCAGGGGCACCACCTTCGCGCCTATGAGCTCCGCGGCTACATCTTCTTCGGCAGCGCCCACCTGCTGGTGGAGCGCCTCCGACGCTCCCTGAGCGCGGACCCCCGGCCCGTCTGCATCCTGCTGGACTTCCAGGCCGTCTCCGGATGCGACATCTCCGCCGTCACTGCCTTCGGCAGGTTCATTCACGTCTGTGACAGTTCCGGTGTCGCGGTCGTGCTGACCGGCATGCCGGAGCGCCTCGCCTCCGAACTCGAACGAAACCTCCCGCCCGACGTCCACGGCCGCCTTCTGCTGGCCCGCGACGCCGACCAGGCCCTGGAGGTCGGCGAGGACAGGATCCTCGAAGCCCACGCCTCCACGGCTGGCGCCGGCGGGGCCGGCAGCGACGCTTCGCTCCTCGAGATCGTCGCCGATCACCTTGAAGCCCACCTGGACCGCCAGATCGTCTTCGAGCGCCTCGTGGAGGAACTCGACGCCTGGCTGAAACCCCGCGACTACGAGCCCGGCGACACGATTTCCGCGGCCGGGGAAGCCTTGCGCGGCCTTCAGTTGGTGGTCTCCGGCCACGCCTCGGTCCTGGACCCCTCCGGCACCCGCCTGGCGGAGCGCAGCCCGGGCGACGCGGTCGACCCGCGGGCGCTTGTCGGCGGGCAAACCGCGCAGCGCGAGATCAGGGCGGGCGACGCCTGCCGCATCGTGACGCTGGGCGCCGCCGACGCGAAGTGGCTGGAGGAGAACCGAACGGCGCTGATGGTGAAGCTGTATCGCTACCTCGCCGCGGAAGAACGTTCCTCGCCGGTCCCGCGAGGGGAGCGATGAAGCTGCTCCCGTTCCTCGCCTCGAGGCGGAACGGCGACGCGACGGCGGGGCGGGTCTCCTCCGCCTTGATCCTCGGTCTCATCGCCGGGTCGAACGTGGTCGTGACCGTCGTCCCCCTCGGCAGCGTCGTCTTCTCCGGAGCCCTGGCCCCCTACTCGATCCCGGGCACCCGCCTCGTGCTGCTGGGCAACGCGATCGTCTGCCTGTTCATCGCCCTGGGCAGCGGCTACCGCGGCGCGGTGGGCATGTCGCCGCCGGCGACTCTCGTCGTCCTGGCGGGGATCGCCGCCACGCTCCCGCTTCAGTCCGACACGCTGTTCGCAACGATGATCGCGGCGATCGCGATCGCTGCGCTGGCCACCGGTGTAGCCACGATGCTGCTCGGCTCGTTCCGGCTGGCGAACCTCATCCGGTTCGTTCCCTTCCCCCTGGCCTGCGGCTTCGTGGCCGGCATCGGCGGGCTCTGTTTCAAGATCGCCTTCTCGTTGATGGGGGTCACGGCGGCGCTCCCCAAACCGGAGTCGCTTCTTCAGCCGTTCACGGCACTGAACTGGGGCATCGGCGTTGCCTACGGTCTCGGCCTGTTCCTGCTGACGAGGCGGCGAAAGAGCCCTCTGATCCTGCCCGGGAGCTTCGTCCTGACGATCGCGGCCTTCTACCTCGTCCTCTCCTTCCTGGGCGTATCGCCGGCCGAGGCGGAGGCGGAAGGTCTCCTGCTCGCCGGTGTCTCCGAATCCACGGACGGCGGCCTCCGGCTGCTCCTCGACCCCGCGATTCTCGGCCTGGTGGACTGGGCCGTCGTAGCGACGCAGGTTCCCATCCTGCTGGCCCTGGTGCTGATGACCGTGCTCTGCCTGGTGATCTATCTCGGGGCGTTCGAGTTGGCCGGCGATCTGGAACTGGACTGGAACAGCGAGTTCCGGGTCACCGGTCTGGCGGCGATGGCCGCGGGCGGCTTCGGCACTCCACCGGGATGCCTCAGCCTGCCGCCCTCCCTGCGCAACCGCATCTTCGGGGTGGATACGCGCCTGGCGGGCATCACGACCGCCCTCTTCGTCGCGACCGTCTGCGTCTTCGGCAACGCCGCGCTCCGGCTCGTGCCCACGCCGCTCGTCGGAGGCATGCTGCTGTTCACCGGCGCGATGCTGCTGGATGCCTGGCTGGTGCAGGTTCGCCGCAAGCTGCCCGGGCCGGAGTTCGGGATCGTCGTCCTGATCTTCCTGACGATCCTGTTCTTCGGCTTCCTCGTCGGGGTGGGCGTCGGCGCGGCGGTCCTCGTCGTGTTCCTGCTCACACGGCTGGCCGCCCTCGATCCGGTCGAGTCCCACTTCACGGCTCGCCAGCGCCGGAGCAGCAGGAGCCGTCCCATTCCCGATCAGGCGATCCTGCGGATGCACGGCGAGAGAGCACTGGCCTACAAGCTGCGCGGCTACATCTTCTTCGGCACGGCCCATACGCTGGCCGACCGTCTGAAGCAGTCCCTTCAGAGCGACCCGAAACCGACCTGCATCCTGCTCGACTTCGGCAACACGACAGGCGTCGACGTCTCCGCCGTGAACGCTCTCGGCCGGTTCATCCTCGCCGCCCATCACTCCGGCACGCGGGTCGCGTTGAACGGCACGTCCAGGGAGCTCGACGTGGGACTCAAGCAGAGCCTGCCGCTTTCAGTCCACGACGACCTCCTGGTCACGGACGACACGGACCAGGCGCTGGAACGCTGCGAAGACCTGGTCCTGGCGGCGCACACCCACGCCCCGGACGATGAGCCGGAACGGGTCGACTCCGGTCTCCTCGAAGTCGTCGCCGACGATCTGGCCGCCTACCTGGACAGGCAGATCCTCTTCGAGGATCTCGTAGCCGACCTGGACGCCTGGCTGGAACCGATCGACTTCGCGACCGGCGAGACGATTGTCGCGACTGGCGAGAAGTCCCGTGGAGCACTGCTGCTCGCCACCGGGCGTGCCGGCCGGTTCGATGCCGCCGGGAGTCGTCTCGCCGAGTGCGGTCCGGGCGAGGTGATCGGGGACGTCAACGTGGGCGAACGCAGGACACCCGGCGAAGTCCGCGCGACCGAGCCCTGCCGTGCGCTGCTGCTCACGCCGGCCGCCGCAAGCTGGCTGGAGAGGAACGAGGAGGCCCTGGCGCTCAGGTTCTACCGCTACGTCGTCGCGAACGCGACACTTTAGGGGCCGGGCACGTCGCTACGGCAACGCGTGGGCCGACGGCATCACGCCGACGGCGTGGCTGCCGAAGCCGAAGTCCGTCGGCTCGTACTCGCCGACAACCCGGGCGTCGCTGCGCTCCGGGATCCGGTCCTCCATGCCGAGCCCCCAGTACACGGCGTTCACCAGCAGGCGGCGCAGCCCCTCGCTCTCGAAATCCGTGGAGGAACCCATCGTCGTCGTGAACACCCGCGCCGCCTTGGCGCCGGCGCCGGTGTAGGACCGGGTCCAGGCGATCGGGACCATCGGGTCGTTCTTCGGTCCTTCGACCGGCGGATCGTCGGGCGTCATGCCGGCGAGAACGGCGCCGAGCAACAGGACGTTCGCGTCGTCGCCCAGGTTTCGTAGCCCGTAGACATCGGTCGGACCCCAGACGTCGTCGACGCCGCGCAGGATGGGATGGCCCGCGGCAGCCGGCGCGACCACGCCGCGAGTGCTCTCCTGGCCGTGGCGGCCGTGATGGCTGATCCAGGTGTCGCCGAGCACCTGCTGGCCGAACCCGCCGGGCCAGGACTCGCTTCGGAAACTCCAGTGCGCGTACGGGCTTTCCGGGTTGCGCTGGTAGGAAAAGGCGTGGGTCGCGGTACGCAGCCCGACGATCGGCCGCCCCGATTCGACGTAGTCGACGATGTGCTTCATCTGCTCGTCGGGGAGTTCGCGAAAGCGCGTCGCGATCACCATCAGGTCGGCGTCCGCGAGCGCTTCGAGGCCCGGAATGTGCGTCTGTTCTTCCGGATCGATCGCCCCGGTCTCGGGATCGATCGAGAACAACACGACGCACTCGAAACCGTGCCGGACCGAGAGCAGCTTGCCCAGCATCGGCATCGCTTCCTCGGAGCGGTACTCCTCGTCGCCGGCGATCAGGACGACCTTGCGGCCGGCGCCGGGACCGTCGCCGCCCGGGTAGGTGACCCACTGGGCCTCGCTGCTGAACGCCGGCGCGTGCAGGAAGGGCAGGAGCGCCGCGCACAAGACAGACCCGGCCGGAAGAAGACGATCCACTCTCATTGCTGGAACCTCCGGAATCAGCGTAACACCGCGCCGGGGCGAACTCCGATCGCCCTCAGCCAGGTTGGCGCTACCCTCCGCATCCCCTACACTCGACGGCCACTCTCAAACGACCGGCACGGCACGAACCAGGAGACAGCCATGAAGAGACGACCCCATCACCTTGCCCTCTTCCTCGGAGCGCTCCTGCTCGTGGCCGCCAACGCGGAGGCACAGGACTTGAAGACGGAATTCCTCGGCACGCAGCAGGGCTTCTCCCACATCGCCAAGACGACCGCCAACGGCGTCACCACCATCCTCATCTCGGGCCAGGTCGGCATGGCCGACGGCGCGGACGCGCCCGCGGCCACTCTCGCCGAGCAGGCCGAGATCGCCTTCACCAACGTCGTCAAGCGCGTGGAGCAGGCCGGAGCGAGCGCCGAGGACATCGTCAAGACGACCGTCTTCATCAAGGACATCGATCCCGAAAAGGTGCAGCAGGTAGGTCGGGCCCAGGCCAAGGTGTTGCAACTCGACCCGCCCCGGGCCGCGACCTGGGTTGGCGTGACGGGACTGGTGTTCCCGTCGTTGCTGGTCGAAGTGGAGGCGACGGCGGTGGTGGCTGCTGAGTAGGGCTGGCGCGGCAGTATCGTGCCGGCCTCCGGCCGGCGCGTTCTGAAGCCGCCTCCGGCGGCAGCCGGCGAGGGCGCCGGCGCACCCAGTGTGAAACGCCCCGCGCTGCTCCCGAGCATGGAGCGGGAGACGGGATTCGCTAGCCGAGACGCGCTTCTTCGTGCGCGGAGCGCACGAAACGCGCGCCGAACGCCGATTCCCGTCTCACGCACCACGCCGACGCTCCGCGCGACCCGAGCACGCACAAGGGATTCGTTAGCCCGCATCGCTCGCAGCGAGCGATGCACGCCGAATCCCGTCTCCCGCTCCACGCCGGCGCTCCGCGCGGCGTGGAGCGGGAGACGGGATTCGAACCCGCGACCAACAGCTTGGAAGGCTGTGACTCTACCCCTGAGTTACTCCCGCGCACCCGCGAGGGGAGGAAGTGGTGGAGGTGGATGGATTCGAACCACCGTAGGGCTTTGCCCGACAGATTTACAGTCTGTTGCCTTTGACCGCTCGGCCACACCTCCGGCAACTTCCCCATGGAGCCGGCACCCGGATTCGAACCGAGGACCTACTGCTTACAAGGCAGTTGCTCTACCAACTGAGCTATGCCGGCCCTCGCTTACGAGGCGCTTGGCGCCACGGCGACGCCGGAGTCTACGATAGCCCCTCCGCGCTGACAAGACGCTGGCGCACCGCCTCATAGAGCAGCGCGGCAGCCGCCGTCGACAGGTTGAGGGACTCGACCCGACCACGCATCGGCAGGCCGAGAAGGCCGTCGCAGAGACTCCTCGTGCGGCGGCGAAGCCCCCGTGCCTCGCCGCCGATGCAGAGGACGACCGGACCCCTCAGGTCCACGGTCCACGGCGGTTCGCCAGCCGCGTCGGCGCCGTAGACCCAGAAGCCGTCCTGCTTGAGACGCTCGATCTCGCGGGCGCTGTTCGTGATCCGTTCGACGTGCAGCCAGTCGACCGCGCCCGCGGCGGCGCCCGCGGCCGCCGGGGACAGCGGCGCCGCACCCCGGTCGCGGATGAGCACCCTGCCGACGCCCGCGCCCTCGCAGACCCGGAGCAGGGCGCCCAGGTTCCGCGGGTCCTGGACGTCCTCGACCAGGACGACGAGCTCGGAGTCGACCGCGGCCGCCGTCGAAGCGCCACCTTCCGCGTCCGCGAGGCGGGCCGCGAAGCCGCGCGCCGCCGCATGGTCCTGGCCGGCCTCCCCGAGGCGCGCCCGCAGCTCGGCGGCCGCGACGTTGCGGACCGGCACGCGGTGCCGTTCGCAGAGCCCCTCGATCGTCCGGCGGCGGTCGCCGGCGGACCGCGCGACGAGGACCTCGTCGACTCGATGCGGCTGGCTCCGCAGGATCTCCCGCACCGGCTGGTACCCCAGCCGCCATCGTCCCTCCTCGCGACGTTCAGGCACGCCCGACCGTCCGCTCACACGGCAACCCGCGGGCGCTCGATCAGCACGGACGCATGGGCCGCCATGCCCTCGCCCCTGCCCAGCGGGCCGAGGCCCTCGTGGGTCGTCGCCTTGAAGTTCATCCGCTCGGGCTCGATGCGAAGCAGTCCCGCGACGTGCGCCTCGATCGCCGAACGGAACGGCGCCATCGAAGGACGCTCGGCGATGAGCGTCACGTCGCAGTTGCGGACCGCGAAGCCCTGCTCCTGGACCATCGCGACGATCCGGCGCAACAGGTCCGAGCTGTCCGCGCCGCGCCAGGCCTCGTCCGATGGCGGGAAGTGGACGCCGAGGTCGCCCAGGCCGGCGGCGCCGAGCAGGGCGTCGCCGATCGCGTGGAGCACGACATCGGCGTCGCTGTGGCCATCGAGGCCCGTCTCGTGCGGTACTCGCTGCCCGCCCAGGATCAACGGCCGGTCCGCCCTCAGCCGGTGGACGTCATAGCCATGGCCGACGGCCATCTCGAGCTCGTTCGAAACCCCGTGCTCCCTGCGAAGCAAGGCCTCGATCGCCGGCAGGTCCGAGGCGGCCGTGAGCTTCGGATTCGGCTGCGACGCGCCGACCGCGGCGACCGAGCCGGGCGCGAACAGACTGCTCTCGTCGCTGACCTCCAGGTTCTCCCGGTCCGCGCGTTCCAGCGCTTTACCAAGCTCACCGGCCCGAAAGACCTGCGGCGTCTCGGCCCGGAACAGGCCGGAGCGGTCGACGTTCTCGTGGAGGCGGCCACCCGCCGCCGTTTTCAGGGTGTCGCTCACCGGACGACCGAGCACCGCGCCCGCGGCATCGCTCCCGGCGGCGCTCCGCAGCACCGCCGCCAGGTCCGTCGCGGCCAGACAGGGCCGGGCGCCGTCATGCACCGCCACCCAGTCCGACGGGGCGACGTCGGCTGCCGCGAGCGCGGCTCGCACGGAGTCCTGCCGGCGTCGCCCGCCATCGACCGCGGAGAGGTCGACGTCACGCGAGTCCCGAACCTCCCGCAACAGCATCTCCCGGGCCTCCCCGGCACGGCCCGGCGGCGCCGCGACGACGACGCGGTCGACCTCGGGCACGGACAGGAGCCGCTCGACCGTCCACGCCAGCAGGGGCCTGCCCAGGACGGGCACGAACTGCTTGGGCTGCTCGCCGCCGAACCGGCGGCCGCCGCCCGCGGCCGGGACGATGGCGCAGCAGGTCACGATTCGGCCAGGTCTGGGGACGGACGGCCCGGCCTCAGACCTCGAGGATGTCCTGCTCCTTGTTCGCGAGCGCCTGGTTCACCTGGGCGATGTAGTGATCGTGAAGCCTCTGCATCTCGCTTTCGCCCCGGTGCTCGTCGTCCTGGGAGATCTCCTTCGCCTTCTCCATCTGCTTCAGGCGTTCGTTGCCCTCCCGCCGGACGCCGCGAACCGTGTTGCGGAAGCGCTCGGCGATCTCGTGGGCGCGCTTCACCATCTCGCGGCGACGCTCCTCCGTGAGCGGGGGCACGGGGATGCGGACGATCCTGCCGTCGTTGGACGGGTTCAGCCCCAGGTCGGCGATCAGGATGGCGCGCTCGATCGCCGCGATCTGGGTCGGGTCGAACGGCTGGGCCACCAGCAGCGTGGCGTCGGCAACCGACAGGCTGGCGAGCTGGTTCAACGGCGTCGGCGTACCGTAGTACTCCACCGTCACGCCGTCGAGCATCGCCGTGGAGGCGCGGCCGGTACGCAGCGTCTTGAGCTCGGCGTGAAGATGGTCGACGCCATCCTTCATCTTGAGCTCCATCTCCAAGAACAGCTCCTGCATCCGCTCAGCCTCCCGGACGGGATTGTACGACGATCTCGCCGACGTCAGGTGACGAGCGAACCGACCTTCTCGCCGAGAACGACCCGGCGGATGTTCCCCGGAACCCCCAGGTCGAACACGGCGATCGGCAGGTCGTTCTCCCGGCAAAGGCTGATCGCAGCGGCGTCCATGATGCCGAGGTTGCGTTCCAGGACCTCCTGGTACGTCACCTCCGGCAGGCGCTCCGCTCCGGCATCGCGACGGGGATCGGCACTGTAGACGCCGTCAACCTGGGTCGCCTTGAGCAGGATCTCGGCCTGGATCTCGTTCGCGCGCAGCGCGGCCGCCGTGTCGGTCGTGAGATACGGATTGCCGGTGCCGGCGCCGAAGATGACCACCCGTCCCTTCTCCAGGTGACGAATCGCGCGGCGGCGAATGAACGGCTCGGCGACGCTGCGCATCTCGAGCGCCGTCTGTACGCGTGTCGCGACGCCGATCTTCTCCAGCGCGTCCTGCATCGCCAGGCTGTTGATCACCGTCGCCAGCATGCCCATGTAGTCGCCGGTCGCCCTCTCCACGCCGCGATGGCTCGCCGCCAGACCGCGGATCACGTTGCCGCCGCCGACGACGATGCCGATCTCGACGCCGAGTTCGAACACGTCCCGGATCTGCCCGGCGATCCGGCGCACGACGGCCTCGTCCATACCGAAGGGCTTGTCGCCCATCAGGGCTTCGCCTGACAGCTTGAGGAGGATGCGGCGGTAGGCCGGCTCGGTCATCGCCGCGCTAGGACGGATCGGCTGGCGGCGGGGCGATCGCCACGGTCGAGTCGCCGCCGAGCTGGAACCTGGCGAACCGGCAGATACGCATGTTCTCGCCCAGCTTTGCGATCGCCTCTTTCAGCACTTCCTCGACCGTCCGTCCAGTGTCCTTGACGAAGGGCTGCTCCAGCAGGCAGTTCTCGGCAAAGAACTTTGACATCCGCCCCTCGACAATCCGCTCGACGATCTGTTCGGGCTTCCCGGACTCCAGAGCCTGTTCCCGATGAATCCTCTTCTCCCGCTCAAGCACATCCTCGGTCACCTCGTCGCGGCCGATGAACCGCGGCTGGCTCGCGGCCACGTGGAGCGAGAGGTCGTGGGCCAACTGCTGGAAGTCGTCCGTCCGCGCGACGAAGTCCGTCTCGCAGTTGATCTCCAGCAGCACGCCGATCTTGCCGCCCGCGTGGATGTAGGAGATCACCAGGCCGTCGCTGGTCGCCCGGCCCGCCTTCTTGGCCGCCGACGCCAGCCCCTTCTTCCGCAGGGCGTCGATCGCCGTCTCCAGGTCGCCGCCGGTCTCCACCAGCGCCTTCTTGCAGTCCATCATGCCGGCGCCGGTCCGCTCCCGGAGCTCCTTGACCATGCCGGCCGTCACTGTCGCACTCATTGTTCCTGCTCCCTACGAGGCATAACGCCTGGTGCGCGGGTCTTCTGACCCGCTGCCGCCGAAGGCGGCCATAAAGGTGCCGGCCGCCAGGCCGGATCCGCTTTGCCGGCCGTTTCCATCACCAACCTACCGCGATCAGTTGACCTCGGTGTCGCTGCCGGCGCTCTCGTCTTCAGCCGCCGGTTCACCGCTCTCGGCCTCGGGTTCGGCCTCCGCCACGCCGGCCGCCTCGGCCTCCGGTTCAGACGCGGGCTCCGCCGCGGCCTCCGGTTCGGGCGCGGCCGCCGCCTCAGCTTGGGCCTCCGGCTCAGCCTTGGCTTCCCCGACAGTCTCCGCCGCCACGGCGGCTTCAGCCTCCTCCGCGCCGACGGCCCCCGCTTCGGATTCCACCTCGGCGCCGCCGGCGGCCTCCGGTTCGACTCCGTCGCCGTTACGGTCCTTGCCCCAGGCCGCTGCGCCCTCGATGTAGGAGTCGGCAATGCGGCCGGCGAACAACCGGATCGTCCGGATCGCGTCGTCGTTCCCCGGAATCACGTGATCCACCAGTTCCGGGTCGCAGTTCGTGTCCACGATGGCCACGACCGGGATGTTCAGCTTGTTCGCCTCCGCGATCGCGATGTGCTCACGACGCGGATCGACGACGAAGAGCGCATCCGGCAACCGCTCCATGTCGCGGATCCCCTCGAGGTTCCGGACCATCTTGTCCCGCTCGCGCTCAAGCCGGAGAAGCTCCTTCTTGGTCAGCAGGCTGTCCTCGTCGGCGAGCTTCTTCTCCGTATCCTGGAGACGCTCCACGGAAGCCCGGATGGTCACGAAGTTGGTCAGGGTTCCGCCGAGCCAGCGATGCGTGACGTAGAACTGGCCGCAGCGCCGCGCCTCTTCCTCGATCGCCTGCTGCGCCTGGCGCTTGGTGCCGACGAAGAGCAGACGCCGTCCCATGCGCGCCATGTGCTCGACGTAGTCCGCCGCCTGGCGGAAGCGCTCCAGCGTCTGCTGGAGATCGATGATGTAGATGCCGTTTCGGCGGCCGAAGATGTAGCTCCGCATCTTCGGGTTCCAGCGTCTCGTCTGGTGGCCGAAGTGCACTCCGGCCTCCAGCATCTCCTTCATCGTGACCTGAGCCAAGACCCTGCCCCCGCTATCGCTTGCTGAACTGGAAGCGCGCACGCGCACCCTTCTGGCCGTACTTCTTGCGTTCCTTGCGCCGCGGGTCTCGGGTCATGAACCCGGCCGCCTTGAGCGATTCACGGAACGTCGGTTCGAACTCCACCAGCGCCCGCGACAGACCGTGACGGATCGCGCCGGCCTGACCGGAGCTTCCGCCTCCGCGGACGGTGGCCGACATGTCGAGCTCGCCTTCCTTCTCGATGACCTGCAGCGGCTGGCGGATGATCATCTTCAGCACTTCGCTGCCGAAGTAGTCGTCCATCCCCACGCCGTTGACGGTCATCTCGCCGGTGCCCTCGCGCAGGAACACCCGCGCGGTGGCCGTCTTTCGACGGCCCGTTCCGTAGCTCGTCTCCGTCAACTCGCGCTCCCTTCTGCAGTGATCGTCATCGTTTCCGGCTGCTGCGCCTGGTGCGGGTGCTCGGCGCCGGCGTAGACCTTGAGTTTCCGCAACTGGCGACGGCCCAGACGGTTCTTGGGAAGCATGCCCCTGACCGCCAGCTCGACCAACCGGGTCGGCCGGCGGCCACGCAGGCGTCCGGCCGTCTCAGCCTTGAGCTTTCCCGGCTGTCCGCTGTGCCGGTAGTAGATCTTCTTGTCGTCCTTGCCGCCCGTCAGGACTGCCTTCTCGGCGTTCACGACCACGGCGAAGTCGCCTACGTCGACATGGCGGGCGTAGGTCGGCTTGTCCTTGCCGGTCAGGACGCGCGCCAGACGCGTCGCCAGACGGCCCAAAGGAACGCCCTCCGCGTCGACCACGTACCAACGGCGCTCCACCTCCCCCGCCTTGGGGCTGTAGGTGCGGTTGGGCGTCCTCGCCTTGGTGATTGCTGTCATTCGTTCGTACCCTCGCCGGCCCGTCCTTGCTTTCCGGATGCCGGCGCTCCGTTGCGCACGGACTGACGGCAGGAGCGGACATACTCCTACCGCAACCTCCCCGCGCAGAGGAACGGGGATCGTAGAGTCCGGGACGGGCCTTGTCAAGACGAACGCCGGTCCGTCAACCGACGCTTCCGCGTATCCTCGTTCACCTCATGGCGCCTCTACGAGTGGGTCTCACCGGCGGCATCGCCAGCGGCAAGTCGACGGTCGGCGCGATGCTCGCCGAGTTGGGCTGCGTCGTCACGGACGCGGACGCCCTGGTCGCCGACCTGTACCGCCCGGGTCAGCCCGGCGCCCGAGCGGTCGCGGATCTGTTCGGCCCGGAGATGCTGAAAGCGGACGGATCGGTCGACAAGGAAGCGCTCGGACCCGCGGTCTTCGCCGATCCCGCCAGCCGCAGGCGCCTGGAACAGGCCATCCATCCCCTCGTGGGCCAGCGCTACGTGGAGATCCTCGAGTCGGCCGGCGAGGGCGCCGTCGTCGTCTTCGAGGTGCCGCTGCTGGCCGAGACCGGCGGTCGCGGACGATACGACGCCGTGATCACCGTCGAGGCCCCGGCCGACCTTCGCCTCGACCGCGCCGTCGAACGCGGCCTCGACCGCGACCAGGCAGCGGCACGGATGGAGGCGCAGGCCCGGTCGGAGGACCGCCGCGCGGCCGCGGACTTCGTGATCGAGAACACCGGAAGCCTCGCGGAGCTTCGCGTCCAGGTCCGGAGAGTGCTGGCCGCTCTCCGCAAGCGGACCGGCGCTCAAGCTGCCGGCTGAAGCCCCCGCAGGAACCGGCGCCAGGCGCGGCCTCGGTGCCCGATCCGGTCCTTCACGTCGTCGCCCAGTTCAGCGTAGGTCTCTTCCAGACCATCCGGCTCGAAGACCGGATCCCAGCCGAAACCATGCTCGCCACGCGGAGGCAGCACCAGCCTGCCCGCGGTCTCTCCCTGGGCGATCATCTGGCCGCCACCGTCACGCAACATGATCGCGCAGCGCGCGACGACGCGCGGATCCCCGGCCTGGATCGCCAGTCTGGCGATGCCCTCGTCGCCTACCGCCTCGAGCATCCACTTGACCAGGGGTCCCGGGAAGCCGTTCATGCAGGAGAGTTCCAGCCCGGTCTCCTCGACCACGACCGGCCGCCTGATCCGCTTCCAGGCCTCCTCGGCCTTGAACCGCAGCACCTCGATCAGATCGTCCGACTGAATCTCGGGCAGGTCGATCGCCGCCGTCTCCAGCCGGTGGCCGACGATCCGCTCCGCCTCGCGTCGCTTGTTCGCGTTGCCGGTCACCAGCACCCACGGTTGCTGGCTGGCATCCCCGTCGCTCACCCGCCGGCGCCCGGACGAGCCGTGGATAATCGTGCGCTAGAGTGGTGTATTATTCGCATCTCGAAGTCACCTCGGAGTCACCGCGAGAGTCAACGCGAGAGTCGAGGGACGCGCAGTGTAGCCCGCCCCACGCGCTCCGGCCCAACGGAGGGATGTCTCACATGCCTGAACACCTGATCTCGATCGCCGACCTAGAGGAAGGCCAGATCGAGTCGATCCTGGACCTCGCCCTGGAACTCCAGGCCGGACCCGAGACGCACCGAAGCACGCTGCACGGCAAGTCGATCGGCCTCTACTTCGAGAAGTCGTCCACGCGAACCCGGGTCAGCTTCGAGGTCGGCATGGGGCAGCTCGGAGGTCAGGCGATCTTCCTCACGACCCGCGACCTGCAGATCGGCCGCGGGGAGACGATCGCCGACACCGCCCGCGTCCTGTCACGCTACGTGGACATGCTCATGCTGCGCACCTTCGAGCACAGCACCGTGGTCGAGATGGCCAGACACGCAACCGTTCCCGTGATCAACGGGCTGACCGACGAGCTGCACCCCTGCCAGGCGCTCGCCGACCTGATGACTGTCCACCAGGAGTTCGGAGAGCTCCGCGGCCGCCGGATCGCCTACATCGGCGACGGCAACAACGTCGCCCACTCGCTGATGATCGCCTGCGCCCGCGCGGGGGTCGATTTCTCCATCGCCTCACCGCCCGGCTATGCGGTCGCCGACAAGTACCTCGAACTCGCCCGCAGCCTCGCCGCCGGCACGGGCGCCGGAATCGAGACCGGAAGCGACCCGCACGCGGCCGCGGCCGGCGCGGACGCCGTCTACAGCGACGTCTGGACCTCGATGGGCCAGGAGAAGGAGCGCAAGCAGCGCCTCGCCGACTTCGAGGGATACACGGTCGACGACGACCTGATGGCGAGAGCGAAAGGCGACGCGATCTACCTCCACTGCCTGCCCTGCCACCGTGGAGAGGAAGTCACCGCCTCGGTCGTCGACGGTCCCCAAAGCCGCGTCTTCGACCAGGCCGAGAACCGGATGCACGCCCAGAAGGCCGTCATGCTCCGCTTTCTCGATCACGCATAGGGCACTCCGCGAAGGACCGGGAAGCACGGCCGACGCGCCGCGCTAAGCGTAAGTTCGGCAACGACTTGCGCTGGTAGACTGCGCGCATGGCCGAAGCCCGGGAAGCGCCGCAGAACCCCCTTCACGAGCGCTACGCGAGCGCGGAGATGGCGCGGCTGTTCTCGGCCCGGCACCGGTTCCGGACCTGGCGGCGGCTCTGGATCTGCCTGGCCGAGAACCAGGCGGCCCTGGGGTTGCCGATCAGCGAGGAACAGCTCGACTCGCTGCGCCAGCACGCGGACGACCTGGACCTTGAACGGGTCGCAAGACTCGAACGGGAAACGCGCCACGACGTGGTGGCCCATCTCCGGCACTTCGCCGAGGTCAGCGGCGACGCCGGCAGCATCCTGCACCTGGGCGCGACGTCGGCGTTCATCACGGACAACACGGACGCCCTGATCGTTCGGGAAGCGCTCGATCTCGTCGCGGGCAGGCTGGCCGCCACCGTCGCCGAACTGGCCGGCTTCGCGCGCCGCGAGCGTGGCACAACCGCGCTCGCCTACACCCACTTCCAGTCGGCCCAGTTGACGACGCTGGGCAAGCGCGCCTGCCTCTGGCTCCAGGACTTCCTGACCGACCTCGAGGAAGTGGCGGGTCGCCGCGACCGGCTGCGCTGCCGGGGCGCCAAGGGCACGACCGGCACGCAGGCCTCCTTCCTGACCCTGTTCGCCGGCGACCACGGCAAGGTCCGCGAACTCGACGCCCGGGTGGCTTCGGCGCTGGGCTTCGAGGCGAGCTGGCGGATCACCGGCCAGACCTACCCGCGCAAGCAGGACAGCCAGGTGCTGCACACGCTGTCCGGCACGGCGGAGAGCTGCCACAAGTTCGGCAGCGACCTGCGGCTGCTGCAGGGCGTCGGCGAGCTGTCCGAGCCCTTCGACGAGAACCAGGTTGGTTCCTCGGCGATGGCGTACAAGCGCAACCCGGTGCGGGCGGAACGCATGTGCTCGCTGTCGCGGCGGGTCATGAGCGACTCCCTGCACGGGGCGCTGAACGCCGGCACCCAGTGGCTCGAGCGCAGCCTCGACGACTCCGCGAACCGGCGCCTGGTGCTGACCGACTGCTTCCTGACTGTCGACGCCGTGCTGCTCCTGGCCGCGAACATCGCCCAGGGACTGCGCGTCAACGAAGCGGCCACGGCCGCCCGGGTGAGGCGAGAGCTCCCCTTCATGGCCACCGAGACGTTCCTGATGGAGGCGTCGCTGCGCGGCGGCGACCGCCAGGAACTGCACGAGCGCATCCGCCGGCACAGTCTCGAGGCCTACGCGCGGGTTTCCGCGGGCGAGCCGAACCCGCTGATCGACCTGATCGCGGCCGATCCGTCGTTCGGGCTCGGACGGGACGAACTCGAGTCACTGGTCGACGCGGATTCATTCACCGGCCGCTCCGCGCAGCAGGTGGACGACTTCCTGACCGAGGCCGTCGAACCGGCGTTGGCGAAGCACCGGGCCGCGGCGGTCGAGGCGCCGAGGGTGTAGCCGCCCGATGTACCGGCCGCGTCCGCTCCCGGCAGCGCTTGCCGCCGTCCTCGCTGCCGGTCTGCTGGCCGGCTGCGCCACGACCACCCGCCTGGAGTCGCCGAACCGCGGAACCACGCAGAAAGGACTGGCGTCGTGGTACGGCGCCAAGTTCCACGGCCGGCCGACCGCCAGCGGCGAGATCTACGACATGAACCGGATCTCGGCCGCCCACAAGCAGTTGCCGCTCGGCACGGTGGTCCAGGTGAAGAACCGCGACAACGGCAAGAAGCTCAGGGTCCCGATCAACGACCGCGGCCCCTTCATCAAGGGCCGGATCATCGATCTTTCCGTGGGCGCCGCCAGACGGCTCGAGATGTTCGGCCAGGGACTGGCGAACGTCCGCATCAAGGTCGTGCGGCTCCCGCCGAAGAAACGGCGACTGCCGATCTCCTACCCGGCTCGCGGCGGGCGCGAAACCAGGGCGGACACGAACCGCCGGAGCGGATTCACCATTCAGGCCGGCGCCTTCCGGGAGCGCAGCAGCGCCGTGGCGCTGGCCCGGCGCCTCCGCCGCGAACTGGACCTCGACAACGTGAAGATCACGAGAGCGCGAGGAGTGCATCGCGTCCAGATCGAGCGCAGACGCAGGCAGGCGGCCGACGACGTGCTGCGACGCCTCAAGGACGCCGGCATCGCCGCCTTTCTCATGGGCTGACGGGTCTCCCGGGCTGGTGGGCGCCCGGGCCGGCCTCCTCAGGAGAGATCGAACAGGTCGACCGAGATCGACTCGTCCAGCGCCAGGAGAGCCGCCAGACAGTCGTCGTCCGGCGGCTGATCGAGCCGAAGGACGGCCAAGGCGTGCCCTCCGGGCTCGCGGGCCAGGTGGATGTCGGCGATGTTGATGCTGTCGTCGCCGAGAAGCGTGCCGAGGCGGCCGACGAAGCCCGGTACATCCCGGTTGCGGACGACGAGCAGCAGACCCCGGGGCTTGAACTCCATCCGGAACCCGCCGAACGAGACGACCCGCAGGTCGCCGTGGATCTCGCCGTGGCGATAGGTCGTGCCCGAGACCTCGGCCACGCCGTCCTCGGTCCACGCTCCGGCCGCCGGTTCGGCGCCGACCGCCCGCACCCGCACCAGGTGAGCGTAGGCGGCCCGATCGCTGTGGGTGGCCTGCACGAGTTCGACCCGGCGGTCGGCGGCCATCCGCTCGGCGTTGACGTAGTTCACTCCCTCGCCGCAGGACGGGATCAGGGCGCCCTTGAGCGCCGCGACGGCAACCGACTTCCGCAGTTCGCTGTCGATGCCCCAGAGATCGACCTGGACGCGCCGCAGGCTGCCGCCGAGGGCGAGCGCGGACAGCCGGCCGAGTTGTTCGCCCAGCCGCAGGAAGGGTGCTCCGCGAGAACCCGAGGAACGGAACGGCAGATTCACCGCCGACACCGCGAGCGAACCGCCGAGCGCGGCAAGCACCATGCGGGCGGTCTCCGTGGCGATCCGCTCCTGTGCCTCGGTCGTCTGGGCGCCGATGTGCGGCGTGGCCACCACCTTCGGGTGAGCGGCGAGCCGGTAGTCCGTTGGCGGCTCCACCGGAAACACGTCCAGACCCGCGCCCGAGAGCTTGCCGGACTCGAGCGCGGCGAGCAGAGCCTCGGCGTCGACCACGCCGCCGCGCCCCACATTGATCACCGCCGCACCGTCCTTCATCAGGGCGATGCGCGAGTCGTCGAGCATGTTCCTGGTCTGGTCGGTGAGCGGGGTGTGGAAGGTGATGAAGTCGGACCGCGCGAGCAGGTCGTCCAGTGCCGCCGGCTCGACATCGAGACGGCGCGCCACCTCCGCCTGCAGAAAGGGGTCGTAGGCGAGCGTCTCCATCTCGAAGGCCCGGGCACGGGTGGCCACCCGCTGGCCGATCTGACCGAAGCCGATAACGCCCAGCGTCTTGCCCTGCAGCTCGCTGCCAACGTGGCTCTTGCGCTCCCAGCGCTCCGCCTTGAGCGACGCGTCGGCAGACGGAATCCGCCGCGCGAGCGCCAGCAGCAGGGCGAAGGTGTGCTCGGTGGCCGAAAGCGAGTTCGCCGTCGGCGCGTTGATCACCAGCACGCCGCGCTGCGTCGCGGCTGCGATGTCGATGTTGTCCACGCCGACGCCGGCGCGGCCCACCACCTTGAGGCGATCGCCGCCCTCCAGCACCGCGCGCGTGATCTGCGTTCCGCTACGCACGATGACGGCGTCGTAGTCCGCGATCAACTCGGCCAGTCGTGGCCGGTCCGCGTCCCGCAGTTCGTCGACCTCGGCGCTCTGGCGCAGAACTTCGACGCCTGCCGGCGCCAGCGAATCGGCAATCAGAACCCGCTGCATCGGAAGCGGATTGTTGCAGCGCTTCAGGAGTACAGCAAGACCGAATCGCACTCGGCCCGGAACTCTCGCTGATCCTCCTCCCAGGAGGCATACCAGCGTTCGATCCCGTCTTCGCCGTCGAGACCGGTCCGGAAACGATCCGTGCCCGCCAGGAGATCGATCGCCGGCGTCTCGGCGACGAACTCGTAGGGCTCGCGGCGCCAGCCGAAGTCGGTCCCGAGAACGTCGCGAAAGGCCAGCAGCAACTCGAAGCCCAGCCGCACCGGCCGCAGCAGGCCGGCGTCCTCGAGCCGCAGCTCGACTCCGGCGCAGACGGCGCCGGCGTGCTTCTGGAACTGGGGTCTGAACATCGCCGGCACGACGGAGATCCCGGCGAGCCCGGCGGCCGACAGGCGCTCCCTGCATCGGCCGGCGAGCGCGGGCGCGTCGGCGCCGGGGACGCCCAGGAGCTGGAACGGCCTCGTGGTTCCCCGCCCCTCCGAGATCGTCGTCGCCTCGAACAGGCACAGCCCCGGGTAGAGATGCGCCGTCTCCGGCGTCGGCATGTTGGGCGAGGGCGCCGTCCAGGGCCAGCCGACCTCCCCCCACGCCTGGCGCCGGCGCCAGCCCTCGACCTTGAACACCGTCAGCGAGCCGCTGTCCCAGCCGCGCCGGCGGCCCTCCAGAAGGAGGATCTCCCCCATCGTCAGACCGTGTCGTTGCGGCATCCGGAAGGCGCCGACAAAGGAGGTGAATTCGAGGTCGAGGAGGTTGCCCTCCACCTCCAGGCCGCCGAGCGGATTGGGGCGATCGAGGATCCACACCTCGCAGCCGGCCATAAGCGCCGCCTCGGCCGCCCACACCGCGGTGGCCGCGAACGTGTAGTAGCGCGCGCCCACGTCCTGGAGGTCGATCACCACCAGGTCGCAGCCTTCGAAGACGCCCGGATGGGGTCGGAGGCTGCCGGCCTCACCGCCGTACAGCGAGACCACCGGACGGCCGGTCCACGGATCAGGTTCGTCCGCGGACGCGACCATGTCCTGTTCGACACCGTAGAAGCCGTGCTCGGGTCCCAGGAGCGTGACCGCCGGCTGCACCGCGTCCAGCGCGACATGAGCGTGGACGCCGCGCAGGCTGAGCGAGGCCTGGTGGCACAGCAACGCATAGCGCCGGCCCTTGATGCGTCCGGCGTCCTCGAGCAGGTGGTCGAGTCCGGACGGGATCGGCATGATCGTCCGCAGGCTAGGAGCCTGCGCCGCGGCGGTAGTCGCCGCGCAGGCCCCCGCTCTTCGCTTCGAGCCGGAGATCCGTGATGACCGCGCCGCGTTCGACCGCCTTGACCATGTCGTAGAGGGCGAGAGCCGCCGCGGCGCACGCGGTCAGCGCCTCCATTTCGGCGCCCGTGCGAGCCGTCGCAACGACCCGGCTACGGATCGTGACGCCGCCCTCCGCCGGTTCGATCTCGACCTCGACCTGATCGAGCGGCAGAGGATGGGCCAGGGGAACCCAGGTCGCCGTGCTCTTCGCGGCCTGAACGCCAGCGATCCGGGCCACGGTCACGGCGTCGCCCTTGGGCAGACTCTCCAGCCGCTCGACCGTCTGTGCGGACAGCAGAACGCGGCAGGACGCCTCGGCCACACGCCGCGTCACCTCCTTGGCGGAGACGTCGACCATGGCAGCCCGCCCGCCGCGGTCGAGGTGGCTGAAAGTCCCGGCGCTCATCGCGACTCGCTAACCTAACAGCCCGGAATGCGCCTCGCGATCGTCATGCCGGTGCTCGAAGAAGCGGCGCGGGTCCGGACCGCCATCGCCGCGGCGCGGGCCCACTGCGACGATCTCATCGTCGTCGACGGCGGCAGCCGGGATCGCACCGCGGAACTGGCCTCCGCCGCGGGCGCCCTGGTCGAAACCGTGCCGCGCGCCGGGCGCGGACCCCAACTGCGAACCGGCGCCGACCGGGCAATCCGGGCCGGAGCCGACGTGCTGCTGTTCCTCCACGCCGACACGCGGCTGCCGCCGGCCGCGCGGGCCGGGGTAGAACGCGCGGTGAACTCCGGCGCGGCAGGCGGGGGCTTCCTGATCGACTTCGAAGCTGCACCGCCGCTGCTGCGGCGGGGCCGGGTCCTGATCGACATCCGAACCCGCTGGCTGCATACCCCGCTCGGCGACCAGGCTCAGTTCGCCACGACAGCCGCCTACCTCGCCTGCGGCGGATTCTCCGACCTGCCGATCCTCGAGGATCTCGACTTCATCGGTCGCCTTCGTCGACAGGGACCGATCTCGGTCGTGGAGCAACGCGCGACCACTTCATCCCGGCGCTTCGCCGAGCGAGGCGTCGTTCGCACCGTGGCGACGAACTGGTTGATCTGGTCGCTGTTCGCCGCCGGCGTCAAACCGGCACGGCTGGCAGGCCTCTACCCCCTGGTGCGCTAGCGCCGGGAGGTAGAGGTGGCCAGAGCCGCAACAGTACTAGCTAGTTCTCGTCCAGAAACGCGGTTTTCTAGGCTTCAGGAAGGCGGAATCGCAGGCTCGTTGTGAGTCTTCAGAGCCTGTTTCGGGCGGTAGCGGCGGTGCCCGGGGAGTGAATCGTCGGCGGTTTGGCGGAGTTTGGCCACCTCCGCGAGATGCCGCCCACGGGGGAAGCTTCCGGTTGGTTTGTGACCGGGTGTCGGGCGACGGAGGCGGCGGTTGGTCAGGTCGATCCGGGCTGCAGGCGGGCGAGCCGGATCAGATTGTGAGCAAGCACGGCCGAGTGCACGTAAGCCCGAAAGCGGGTGAGACCTTTCCAGTTGCAGCGTGCAAGTCCGAAGCAGCGTTTCAGATAGGAGATGCCGGCTTCGATCCCTGCTCGGAAGCGTTTCAACTGCCCGTAGATCCAGGAAGACCGGGCCATCTGGTCCGCCTTGAAACCGCCCTTCTTGTGGAAGACGACATCGACGACGCCCAGGGCCTTCGCGTCTTCGAGGTTGCTCTTGGAGCCGTAGCCGCCATCGAGAGCAGCACGCTCCGGCGCCGAGCCGTAGTGCGCGACGTGGCGCTTGAGCATCGGCAGGCAGCGCTCGCTGTCGGCCGGATTACCGCTCTCGACCACGACATCGAGCACCAGGCCGCTCTTGCCCGTGGCCAGATTGATCTTGTGTCCGTAGTACGTCCTGCGACCGCCCTTGCGAATGATGTCCGTGTGGGGCTCGAACAGGCTCGCCACCTTCTCCGGCGCCGGTACGGTTTCGCCCTGCAACACTCGCCGCCTGGTCTGATCCACCACGCGCTCAAGCAGCTCCATGCAGTGCTCCGCACGACTCTCCCAGGATCGCGCCCAGGGCTCCCGAGTGGCTCCTACCTGCGGCTTGGCCGCCTTCACGTAGCTGGTCGTCCGGGCGACCAGCCTCAACAATCGGCGGTACGTCTGTGCCCGACGCTTGGCCCCGCGCCGCGAACGGACTTCCAGCGCCCGCCGCTTGCAGGCACGGCGGTGGTCGTGAAACACCACCGCCGTCCCCAAGTGCTTGCGCGCCTCCTTGAGCAACCGCGTCAGCACACGAACCCCGTCCAGCAGCAGACGACTGTCCTCCGGCGACAGAATGTGAGTCTCCGTCACCGTGCTGTCGATCCGCACCGTCTCGCCCGTTTCGATCCCCTCGGTTTGCGCGAACCGCAACAGATGACGGTTGATCCGCTCCCAGGTCGCCGGCCGAATCGCACTGATCAGGGCCTGCAACGCCGACTTTCCAGGCGCCCGGCAGCCGCCAAGACGGGCGAAGCGCTGTGCCGTCAGAGAGTCCCGAAGCGTGAACGCCAACTCCCTGTAACCCTGCTGCCACAAGTGCTTGAGCACCGCGCAGCGCAGGATCGTCTCGCAGGTCAGGCCTTGGCGACCTACCGACGACGAAACACCGCGGTCGATGTCCCCAGACACCCACCCCAGAACCTCGCGGTGCTCGTCCAGCCACGCCGAAACCTGCTCCAGAATCGCCGCCGCAGGATGATCCACGACCGGACAATCCAACAGACCAACCTGTGCCGTCCGTCTCGCGCGCATGCTTGCCCCCTCACTCCGATCTGTGAAATCGAAGCTACACCGAGCCCATCTAGCCCAGTAAAATCAAGCACTTCCGCGTTTCTGGACGAGAACTAGCTAATGCCCGTGCGACCGCGGTCGCACGGGCTCACGCACCTAGTTGAGCGCGTCCTTCAGCGGACGGCTGACCTTGAACCGAACGCCGTTGCTGGCCGCGATCATGAGCGACTCGCCCGTCTTCGGGTTGCGCCCGGCGCGAGCGGCGCGGTGGGACACGGAGAAACTCCCGAGGCCAGGAATCTGCACGCGATCGCCCTTCTGCAGATGGCTCGAGATGCTGTCAATCAGGGACTGGACGGCATCCGCCGCCTGCTTCTTGCTGAGACCCGCGCCCTCGGCGACGGCGTCTACGATGTCTGCCTTTCCGGCCATGGAACGTACTCCTCCAGGTTTCGATTACGGGTGGCGAGCCCCCATAGGACTCGCCTGGGATCACGGGCTACCTGAGCCACTCCGAAGTTGCTACTGGTGGACCGGAAGCCAAGTGGACGCAGCGTTCCCGGCAGGCATCTCCGCCGCCTGGCTTCTGGTGCTCCATGTCATCTTCGGGTATGCTCGGCTGTTTTGCTCGTGAACCTCACGAAGCCCCGACAATCTACGGCAGAACTGCCGGAAATGTCAATGTCTACATATATTTCCGGTCGTCCCTGACCCGGCGGGCGACGTCCGCGAGTGCCGTCGCCCGCCCGGAGGCTTCATCAGCCGGCCGTGCGTCGGAGGGCCTGGACCGTGAAGCCGTCGTGACCTTCGGCCGGAAGCATCCGCCACAGACCGGGCGCCTCGACGTGATCGGCGGCGGGCCTCCGCAGGTCGGCACCCAGATCCCGCCGACTGAAGTCGGACCGTGACCCCAGGAAGGCCGCGACAACGTCCTCGTTCTCCTCGGGTTCGATCGAACAGGTGAGAACGACCAGCGAACCGCCCGGCCGCACGCAATCGGCCGCGCCGCCAACCAGCGAGCGGGCCTGCTCAGCGAGCCGCTCGATCTCGGCCCCGCTGATCCGCCACTTGAGTTCGGGGTGCTTGCGCAGAGTGCCCGTACCGGTGCACGGCAGGTCGACGACGACCCGATCGAAGCGGTCCCCAAACGGAAGGGCGGCGCCGTCCGCGGCGCAGAGCAACGGCGCCAGGGCCAGACGCGCGGCGTTGAGGCGCATCGTTTGCAGGCGCCCGAGCGACACGTCGCTCGCCACGCACCGAGCATCCGGCTGCTCCGCGAGCAACGCGAACGTCTTGCCGCCCGGGGCCGCGGCGATGTCGAGCACCCGTTCCCGGGCCGCCGGCGGAGGCACGAGCGCCGCCAACTGACTCGCCTCGTCCTGCACGTAGAAAGCGCCACGCCGGTAGGCCTCCGAAAACAGCGGGTTGCCCCACTGGACCGTGAGGCAGTGCGGCGCCAGCACCGATGGCTCGACGCCCACGTCGTCGTCGATCAACTGCTCCGCCAGCAAGGCACGGCCGCCTCTATCGCGGAACGCGAGCAGATGCAGCGGCTTCGGGCGGTTGTTCGCGGTCAGGATGGCGATGGTCCGGGTCTCGCCATACGTGCGAAGCCAGCGCCCGACCAGCAGATCCGGGTGAGAGTGCAGAATGCCGAGCCGGACGGCCGGATCGTCCGCTTCGACCGGCCAGGCGTCACGGTGCGGCGAACGGGCGATCCGCCGCAGAACGCCGTTGACGAAGCTGGCGCCGCCCGCATGGGTGCGGCCCGCCGCCTGCTCCACCGCCTCGTTGACCGCCGCGTGGGCGGGGACGCGATCCAGGAAGAAGAGCTGGTACACCGCGATCCTCAGCGGAGCCAGCAGCGCACGCTGGATCCTGGAAAGCGGCCTTCCCGAGGCGGACACGAGCACATGGTCGATGAAGCGCAGCCAGCGCAGCGTTCCCAGCACGAGTTCCCGCAACAGACCGTGGTCCCTTGGATCGCAGCGCTCGAGCGCACCATCGAGGAAGGTCGAAGCGGGCGCCCTGGACTCGAGCGTCCGCTCGAGAACGAAGGCGGCCGACTCCCTCACCTTGGCGTGGGCCGTGAGGGGCGCCTCGGGCCGGCGGCGGCGCCAGCTCGGACCGGCACCCAGGTTCCGAATCGGTCGTCGACGGGTCACGCCCGCGCCCCGAAGCGTTCGCCGACCGTCAAACGCAGGCCGTTCGCCAGATCGACGCCACTGACCGGACGGCGGCCCGGCCGCTGGACGCGATCAAGCGCCAGGGCCGACGAACCGCCGCAACGCACGACCGCCGCCCGGCCGATGCCCTCTACCTCTCGACACCCCAGGAACGCGCCCGGCCGATCCCGACCGTTGCCCCGGTCCGGACCCGGAAACGAGGCGACGGGCCGCGCCGCAGCGATCCGTATCGCCTCGCCCCGCAGCGACGTGCGGGATCCCGGCCACGGCTCATAGGCACGCACCCGGCAGACGATCTCGCCGGCTTCCCGGTCCCAATCCACGACGCCGTCCTCGGGCCGCAGCATCGGCGCGTAGCTCGCCGCCGCCTCGCACTGCGGCCGGGGTTCGACATCGCCGGCTTCCAGGCCGTCCAGGGTATGGACGAGAAGCCGGCCGCCGGCCGCTGCGAGCCGTGGCGCCAACTCGCCGGCTGTCTCGAGCGGACCGATCGCCACCTCTTCGCGCAGGAGAATCGGCCCCGTGTCGAGGCCTGCCTCCATGACCATCGTGGTCACTCCCGTGACTGTTTCGCCGGCGGCGATCGCGGCCTGGATCGGCGAGGCGCCGCGCCAGGCCGGCAGCAGGGATGCGTGGACGTTCAGGCAGCCCCAGGACGGCAGCTCGAGCAGGCCGCTGGGGAAGATCTTTCCGTAGGCGGCGACCACCGCGATGTCGAGCTCCATGGCGCCGAGTCGACCGAGAAACTCGTCGCTCCGCACCGTCGTCGGCTGCAGCAGGTCGACGCCGTGGGCCTGCGCCCAACGGGCAACCGGCGGTTCGACCAGCCGGTTTCCCCGGCCCGCCCGCCGCGCCGGCTGGCTGACAACGACGATCGGACGCCGGCCGACCGAGTCCAGAGCGGCGAGCGACGGCACCGAGAACTCCGGCGTGCCGAAGAAAGCGATCCTCTCGAAGCTCGGGTGCGCGGACATCGTCCGCTCAACTTACTGGAACGCGATCTGCGACTGGTCGACTTCTTCGAAGTAGTCGGGCGGCACGAGGACTTCGCGGGGTTTGCTGCCCTGCGCGGGGCCCAGAATGCCGTCCTGTTCCATCAGGTCGACGAGGCGCGAGGCACGAGAGAAGCCCACTCTCATCCGACGCTGGAGGAAGCTCGCCGATCCCATCCGCTCCGCGACGACCAGGCGAGCCGCCTCGTCGTAGAGAACATCGTCGCCGCCGTTCTCCCCGGCGCTTGCCGAACGGTCCTCGGGCGGCGGCTCGAGCACGGCCGGATCGAGGTTGGGCTGGCCCTGCCGCTTGAGCCAGCGGACCAGAGCCGCCGTTTCCTGCTCCGTCACGAAAGCGCCATGGAGGCGGAGCATGCGACCGCTCCCGGGCGGCATGAACAGCATGTCGCCCTTGCCGAGCAGCTTCTCGGCGCCGACCTGGTCGAGGATGGTGCGCGAATCGTGCCGGGTCGCCGCGGCGTACGAGATCCGGCACGGGAAGTTCGCCTTGATCGTGCCCGTCAGGACGTCGACCGAGGGGCGCTGGGTCGCCACGATCAGGTGGATCCCGACGGCCCGCGCCATCTGTGCGAGGCGAGCGATCGAGGTCTCGACCTCCGACGAGGCGACCATCATCAGGTCGGCCAGTTCGTCGATCACGATCACGTAGTAGGGGAGCGGTTCGAGGTCGCGAGGCTCGGCCGGCTCGTCCGCCTCCTCGTCCCGCAGGCGCAGGCGGTTGGCCACCTCCGGATCGGCGATGGCCCGGTTGTAGAAGTCGATCGATCGGACGTGAACCTCCGCCAGCAAACGGTAACGGCGCTCCATCTCGGCCACGGCCCATCGCAAGGCGTTCGAGGCCTGCTTGGGCTCCACCACGACGGCGGTCTTCAGGTGCGGGATGTCCGCGTACACGCCCAGTTCGATCCGCTTCGGATCGATCAGGATGAACTGGACTTCGTCGCTCCGGGAGCGGTACAGGATGGAGGTCAGCATGCCCTGAAGGCCCACGCTCTTGCCGGCGCCGGTGGCCCCCGCTACGAGCAGATGCGGCATCTTGGCCAGGTCGGCGAAGTACGGCTCGCCACGGAGAGTGCGCCCGAGCGCCATGGTGAGCGGAGACTTGCCGACCCGGAACGTTGAGTCGGCCAGAAGGCTGCCCAGGGGAATGATCGTCCTGTGCCTGTTCGGCACCTCGATGCCCAGCGTCGAACGGCCGGGCATGCGTTCGATCCGGATCGCCTCGGCCTTCAGCGAAAGCGCCAGATCGTCCTGGAGGTTGACGATCTGGGCGACCTTCACACCCGGCGCCGGCTGGAACTCGAAGACGGTGATGACCGGACCGGGGCTGATGCCCTCGACCGTGCCCTCGACTCCGAACTCGGCGCAGCGGGCGCAGATGAGTTCACCGAGTTCCCTCAACCCGTCTCCGTCCACCTCGCTGTTGACCTCTTCGGTGTAGAGCAGATCGAGCGGCGGCAATTCCGTGTTCTCGACCGGCGGTTCGACCTTCTCCGTGCCCGCTACCGCCGTCTTCGCGGCTACGGCGGGCGCCGGCGTCGCCCCGGCCGCCGGCGGCCGTGCGACCCTTGCCTCCTCCGGTTCGGGGGTCGCCGTCCTTGCCTTCCTCACCGCCGTTCGGCGCAGCGGCAGATCCACGAGCGGAGGGTCATCCGCCGGCTGCGGCGCGGCCTTCGCCTTGCCGCGGCCCGACGCCGCTTCCGGGGCCCTGGCCCTGACCTTCTTCCGCACCCGGGGCTTGAGCAGGACAAGGAACGCCTTGAGCCGGCGAAGACCCGCGGCGACCGATTCGTCCAGGCTGCTCCGCAGCATCAGCGCGAGCCCGAACACGAGGCCTGAAACGGCGATCACTCCTGTTCCGAGCGCGCCCAACTGGCCTTCAACCGCCCCGGCGATCGTCGACCCCAGGAAACCCCCGGCCGTCAGCGACTCACCCCGGAAGGCGACTTCGCCGACGGTCAGAGCGGCCAGTGTCGGCGCGGCCACCAGAGCGACGACGATCCCCGCACCCTGCAGGACGGAGGGAACGTCGGCGCGTGCGCGAACCAGCCGGTAACCCAGACCGAGGAAGGCCAGCGGCACGGCGAGCACGGCGAATCCGAGGAAACCGAATCCGGCGGCCGCGATGTGGGCACCCATCGGTCCGATCAGATTGGCCGTCTCCATCGAGTCCTCGGCGCTGCGCATGAAGCTCGGATCGCTCGGCTGGTAGCTCAGCAGACTGAGCAGCAGGAGCGCGCCGAGCATGAGCAACAGCAGACCGACGAGTTCGCCGGCCTTGCCCGTCGGCAGACCGCCGAGCGCGAACCGTCTGGGGCCATCATCGGAGCGAATCATCGACGCCCTCCCCATGAAGCGTTGACGGGAGCATGCACGGGCTAGCGATTGTAGCCGACAAAGCCGGATATGGCTATATTCGTGTGAGCAACTCAGCAGACGCGGAACAGCTCGACGAACTCATCCAGGCCGAGGGCCTCCGCCCGAATCATCGGCGGCAGCCCCAGCGTCGAGATCGCCGCGGCCGCCGCGGGCCGCTCCATCACCGCGGCCAGATTGTTCAGGAGGGTCTTGCGGCGGCGGGTGAACGCGGTTCGAACGAGCGCCTTGAAGTCGGGCCACTCCTCCTCGTCGATCGGAGGCGCGATCCGTTCCAGACCCACGAAGGCGCTGGTGACGGCCGGCGGCGGCACGAAGCTCCCGGGCATGACGACGGCCAGACGGCGCGCAGCGGCACGGGTCTGGGTCAGCACCGTCATCGCGCCGTAGGCCCCGTCGCCGGGCGCCGCCGTCAACCGGTCCGCGACCTCGCGCTGAACCAGAAAGGCCGCCCGCAGGCCGACCGGAGCACGCTCGAGCACCCGGGAGACGATCCGCGTGGCGACGTTGTAGGGCAGATTGCCGGCGATCCGCGCCGCGGCGGGCGCGCGCTCGTAGGCCAGGTCGCAGGCGTCGCCCACCGCGAGGCGGATCCGCCGGTCGGCCAGCCGCCGGCGCAGAGCGAAGGCCCATGAAGGATCAAGTTCGCAGGCGATGACGCGGCTCGCACCCCGCTCCAGGAGCAGTCGCGTCAGCACGCCGCCGCCAGGGCCGATCTCGATGACCGTGCGCCCGGACACCTCCAGGAAGTCGACCGCGGGACTCGCGGACGCCGCGCGGCGGAGGTGGTGCTGGCCAAGGGATCGGCGGAGCGGCGGATCGCTCTTGCCCGATGCGGTCACCGGCCTGCACGGTAGCAGCCTGGGCGACTCCGGTGGTCCGCATAAGCTCCGGTGCGCAAACCCGCCCGCCGTTCAGGAGCCGCCATGGAGCCAGCAAGCCACCAACCGACTCAGCCGGAACAGACACCCCCGTGGGAGCCGACCGCGTGCATCCTGTGCGAGAACAACTGCGGCATCGAGGTCCAGCTGGGCGGAGACGACGGGCGACAGTTCACCCGGCTGCGAGGCGACCGCGCGAACCCCGTCTCGAAAGGCTACGTCTGCCAGAAGGCCGGACGTCTGAACCACTACCAGAACAGCCGTGACCGCGTGCTGTCGCCGCTGCGCCGGCGCCAGGACGGCAGCTTCGAGGAGATCGACTGGGACACGGCGATCCGCGAGGTGGCCGAGCGTTTCGCCGGGATTCGCGACCGGTTCGGCGGCGAGTCGATCTTCTACTACGGCGGGGGAGGCCAGGGGAATCACCTGCCCGGCTTCTACGCCCGTTCCACCCTGCGCACGCTGGGCTCGGTCTTCCGGTCCAACGCGCTCGCGCAGGAGAAGACGGGCGAGATGTGGGTGGCCGGCCAGATGGTCGGCGCCCACTCCCGCGGCGACTTCCACCACTGCGAAGTCGGCATCTTCCTCGGCAAGAATCCCTGGCAGTCGCACGGCATCCCACGCGCCCGGGTCACCCTGCGCGCGCTCGCGAAGGACCCGGAACGCTGCCTGATCGTCATTGACGTCCGGCGCTCCGAGACGGCGGACCTGGCCGACATCTTCCTCCAGGTGAAGCCCGGCACCGACGCCTGGCTGCTGATGGCGATGCTCGGCGTCCTGCTCGAGGAAGGGCTCGTGAACGACGACTTCGTCGCCCGCCACACCGAAGGCTTCGACGAGGTCCGCCCCTACCTCGAGCAGACCGACATCCGCGCCGCCTGCTCCGTCTGCGGCGTTTCCGAGGATCTCGTCCGCACCGCGGTCCGCCGGATCGCCAGGGCGTCGAGCGTTTCCGTGTTCGAGGATCTCGGCGTCCAGATGAACCGCAACTCGACCCTGGTCAGCTACCTGCAGCGACTGGTCTGGATGCTCACGGGGAACTTCGCGAAGACGGGCGCCATGAACGTCACCACCTCGCTCGTGCCGATTACCGCCGCGCGGTCTTCGGGTCCACGCGAGACTCCGGTGACCGGCGCGCCGGTCATCGCCGGGCTCGTTCCCTGCAACCGGATCGCGGAGGAAGTCCTCGGCGACCACCCGAAACGCTTCCGGGCGATGCTCATCGAGAGCGCCAACCCGGTCCACTCGCTGGCGGAGAGCCGGAAGATGCGCGCGGCGCTCGATTCGCTCGAGTTCGTCGTCGCGATCGATGTCGCGCTGACCGAGACCGCCCGGCTGGCCGACTACGTGCTGCCGGCGACCACGCAGTACGAGAAGGCGGAAGCGGTCTTCTTCAACTTCGAGTTCCCGGAGAACGCCTTCTTCCTGCGCCGGGCGCTCCTGGCGCCGCCGCCGACGGAGAAGGCGGGGCCGCTGCCGGAGCCGGAGATCCACTGCCGGCTGACCGAGGCCCTCGGCGGCTACTCCGGGGACCTGGTCGAGGAACTCCGCAGCGCCCTGCGAGAGGGCGGGCGAGCGGCGTTCGCCGACGCCTTCATGGCAACGATCAGGGAGAATCCCCGCCTCGCCGGCACGGCGCCGGCCCTCCTCTACCGGACCCTCGGCGAGACCTTGCCGGCGGACGCGAAGTCCGGGGCCGCCCTGTGGAGCGCGGCGCGGATCTGCGCCCGCCGCTTCCCCGACTCGGTGCGCCGGGCCGGCATCGAGGGCGACGGCGACGAACTCGGCGAAGCCCTGTTCGACGCCATCATCGACAGCCCGCGGGGCCTGGTGTTCTCCGTCGACCCGCCCGAAGTCAGTTGGGACCGCGTGCAGACGGCGACCGGCCGCCTACAGCTCGCCATCCCGGAGCTGTTCGCCTCGATCGACGACCTGGCCGCGGCGGACGGCCCCGCCATCACGAACCGGGCGTTCCCGCTCGTGCTCTCCGCCGGCGAGCGCCGCTCGTTCACGGCGAACACGATCTACCGCGATCCCGGGTGGCGGCGCAAGGCGCTGGAAGAGGCGCTGGCCCTGTCGCCGAGCGACGCCGCGGCCCTCGAGATCGGGGACGGCGACCGGGTCCGCCTGGTGACTTCGCAGGGCGCCACCGAGGTCCTCGCAGCGATCAGCGACCGCATGCAGGACGGCCACATCTCCCTTCCGAACGGTCTCGGCCTCGACTATCCCGACGAGGCCGGCCGGCGCACACTCGACGGCGTGGCGCCGAACGAGCTGACCGCCGCCACCGACCGCGATCCCATCGCCGGCACGCCATGGCACAAGAGCGTCCCGGCTCGCCTGGAACGGATCTCCGAGGCCGGCCGGTGAGACGTCGGCCGAAGTCCCGAGAGCACGAGACGGCGGGTAGCCCGTAGGATCTCCGCCGTGACCCCGCGCAGCAGCGACGCCAGGAAGGCCTCGACGAACGAGTTGGTTGCAAGGGCTGCCACCGCTCTAGGCGAAGTCGCCGGTGCCCGGCGCGCCGGGGACTCGCGCCGGGACGGCCTCACCGGCCTCTTCGACGACCGCACGTTGCACCGCGGCCTGACCGATGCGATCGCGGGCGCGGGGCGGGACGGCGGCCACATCGGCCTGCTGTTCCTCGACCTGGATCACTTCAAGCGGGTGAACGACCGCCACGGACACGTGACCGGCAGCCGCGTTCTGAGCCAGGTCGCCGGTCTCATCGAGAGGGCCGCCAGACGGGAAACCGGCTTTGCTGCCCGCTACGGCGGCGACGAGTTCGTCGCCGTCCTGCCGGGCGCCGATCTCGATCGCTGTCTTCGTGAAGCGGAGCGGCTCCGCGCCACCCTGGCGGCCACCATCTTCGCGGGTGGCGAGCCGCCGGGCCGCCGCCCGCTGGTCCACGTGACCTGCTCGATCGGCGCCGCCTCGATGCGCGCCGAGGCCGGCGGCGACCGCGACGGGACGCCGGGACCGGCAGGCGCCGCGACGCGCCTGTTGCAACTGGCGGACAACGCCATGTATCGGGCGAAGAAGGCCGGCCGCAACCGCGTGGCCGCGGCCGACGCCGAAGCCACCGGCGCGGCCTGAGTCGCCCTACTCCGCCCCGCAGCGACGGATCCAGAACGGCTCCGGAGCGGTCTGGGGCAACCGGGTAGCCGCGGGCAGATCGTAGGCGGCGATGAACTCCAGGCGATGGCTCCGGAGCGGCACCGCAACGATCGACAGCGGCCAGGGCGGACGCCGGAAGGCGAACAGGCTCAACGAGACCGCTGGACGGCCGTCGGCATCCACGGACAGTACGTCGAGCGGGGGACCTTCGCCGCCGTTCGACCAGTCGAGCCCGAACCAAAGCTCCTCGAAGGCCGCCAGCCAGCCCGGCGGCAAGCCCGGCCACGACTGGATCCGGCGATGCACCTCGGCCCGGAGATCCGGGTCTCCCTCGAAAGTGGCCGCGGCCAGCAGCAAGGGCTCGGCCAGAATCGCCCGCGCCGCGCGCGCCGCCACCCGCGGGTCGGTGGCCGCCGCACCCGCTTCGCGCTCCAGGCCCATGAGTTCGAACGGGGCCAGCCCCGACAGCGGGTCGAGGTCGCAGGCTCGCTCGAGCGCCAGTCGACGCCTCTCGATATCCACGGTCTGATCGACACCGGCCAGCAGCCACAAGGGCGCCAGGCCATCGGCGGCCTCCGCGGCGGCCCAGGGATCAAGCCGCGCCTGGTAGAGCGGGAAGGACGGATCGGCGGTAGCCGCAGTCCGGAGCAGGTCCGTGCCTCCGCCAGCCACCGCGAGTTCGTACGACCGTGCAGCCGCGCTCCGCTGCCACGTCCAACCCAGGGCGACGACCAGCCAGACGGCGAACGTGATCTGAAGCCCTCGCCGCCACCACGGCGGCAACGAGTCCAGGGGATCGCCGTCGGCCGAAGCTGCCCGCGCCGCGGCCGCCAGACCCAGATTGAGAATCAGCACCGCGGGAACCGCGGTGACCACGGCGAAGACCCCGAAGACCAGGCAGACTCCGGCGCCCGTCAGACCCAGCAGCGCCGCCGCCAGGAGTTCCGGATCCCGCACGCGGGGATCGCCCAGTTCGCCCAGGCGAAGCCGGCCGTAGCGAGCCGCCAGCAACAGCAGCAGGACGGAAGCGGCGATGCCGAGTTCGTAGGGCGCCTGAGCCAGCAGGCTGTGCGCGTCCGTGACCACCTCGCCCGGCGGATGAACGCCCGGCGCCGGCCGCCAGTGGTTCGCCAGGGTCCAGCTCGTGGACCCCGGACCCCAGCCGAGGAGCGGACGGTCCGCGAAGCCGGAGGCAGCGGCTTCGGCGTAGGTCCGGCGCGCCAGGAGTGACGGGTCCTCGAGCCGCAGCACCGCGCCCAGACGGCCGAGCGGGCCCGGCACGTCGAGCCGGGAGCCCGTCCAGGCTGTCGCCAGCGCCAGGCCGGCCCCCAGAGCCAGCAAGGCGGCAAGCGGAACGAGCAAGCGGCGCCCCCTGCTCCGCCAGAGGATCCACGCCGCGGCCGCCACCGCCTGGACGACCAGCGCCGCCAGGCCGGACATCGAACCGGTGGCGGCCAGAGTCCAGACCAGGACCGCGGCGACGAAGAGCGTCGCACCCAGACGCAACCTCCGCCGATCCGGTCCGGCGGCCCGCCAGGCGCCGAGCACGGCCGGGGGGAGAATCGCCACGAGCACCAGCGCCAACTGGTTGTGGTGACCGATCGGCAGAGCGGCCCGGCCCTGTTCGTGGAGCGGCTGCATGGCCAGAGCCCAGGTCGACGCCGCCACGCCAACCACGGCGCAGCCCGCCAGAGCCGTACGCACGGCTGCCTCCGAGCCCAGGAGCCGCCCGATCCCCGCCGCTGCCCAGGCCGCGGGCAGGAGGAAGAGGACGACCGCCTCGCCGGCCCGGCCGACCGGCGACTGAATCCAGCTCAGCAGGACGATGAGCCAGAGGGCGCCGGGAACCGCCGGCCACCACGGCCAGGCACCGCCTCCCACCGCCAGCGGATCCAGGAACGATCGGCGGCCCAGGCACGCGAACACGAGCAGCAGAGCGGCGCCGGCGGCCAGGGAGAAGGCGGTGGCCCCGTGGTGAAAGGACCCCGCACGGAACACAATCACCGCCAGGGCCGACACGACGGCGAGCGCGGCGCCGGTTTCCTGCCACCGCCGGCCGCTCATCGACAGGGCGAAGGACAGGCTCAGGAACCCGAACCGTGAACGCCGGTTCCGCCGGAGCGCCGGCTCAGGCGCACGGCGACTTCAGGCGCTTCCCGCAGGCAGGTCCAGAGGATGCGAAGCGAGGTCAGGAAGGCCCGCCAGCCGGTGCGGAACACGGCGGCCGGCCGGTCTTCGATCTCCGGGTAGCCGCGGCCGTCGGCTCTCGCCCTTTCCCAGCCCGCGAACAGGCGGCCCCAGGGACTGGCGAGGGCCTCGGCCATCTGCCGTTTCGCCTTGTACGGGTACCAGAAGGTGTCGTGGTAGAGAACGCTCGCCAGATAGGCCCAGGGCGCGAGAAAGGTACGCAGCGACCATTCGATCGGCCGCCGCAGGGGCCCCCAGTAGATCCTGTGCTGCATCCGCGCGGCGAAGGTCATCTTCCGGAAAGGGCCGACGAAGCCCCAGTTCCTGCCGGCGACTTCGGGATCGCCCACGACCTCGATGTCCCGCGGGTCGCCGCAGCCGAGCCCGAGATCGTGCGCGAGCCGGATGTAGCGGACCTGTAGCGGGTCGAAGCCCATCAGCTTCGCGGCCACGGCGTCGATCGCCACCTGATCCGCGCTGGCGAGGATCACGTTGCCCACCCGCGGGATCATGCAGCGCGGCCCCGGGCCGTCGCCCGCGAAGGTCCCGTCCATGGCCGCGAACACGCCCCGGTGGATGTGCTGCTGGATCATCAGCAGGTCGACCAGGGTCTCGTGAATGACCGGATGGGTCCAGTGCCGCCGCTCGTTCAGCAAACCCCCGAACGCGTTCTTCATCGCCCCGGTCGTGGTCGTGAAGACGTGGGTCTTGACCGTCGGCAGGTGGATGATGTTCTCGCCCACGAACCGCGCCGGAATGTGGAAGCCCTGGGGGTAGACGTCGTTCAGGCAGAGGAAGCGGGAGGCGAGGTCGCCCACGGCCTCCCGGACCGGCAGCCACTCCTCGCCCTCCTCGTAGAGGTGGACGTTGCGCAGACCGTGCGCCTCGATGACGTCGATCTGCTTGTTCTCCCGCTCGCCCAGGCGGGCGTCGATGACAACGGTGCGGTTGTGGCAGCCGTGGATCAGCGCCGGGTCGTAGCCGTCCTTCTCCATCGCCCGCACGACGCCCTCGAGCTGCCAGGGCGTGGTCGAGCTGCCCGGGTAGAAGAAGTGCCAGGAGATGTTGATCTTGAGCGCCGTATCGACGGACGGATCGATCACCTCGCGATAGCCGGCGAGGTTCAGGAGTTCGTGATAGTCGGCCAGGATCGAGGCGGGCGCCGTCGGCAGCACGGCGACCCGGGGGCTTGCGGCTGCGGGACTCAGTTCGGCGCTCCCCTTGCGCCTCCTGACATCGCCGCCCGGCAACGCGGGGCGTCACGCCGGCGGCGGCTATCGGGAAGGGCGCTCAATTCGGCGCTCCCCTTGCGCCTCGCGACATCGCCGCCAGGAACTCGGCGTTCGACGGCGTGTTCTTGAGACGCTCCTGGAGCACCTCCATCGCCTCGACCGTGGGCAGGGGATTCAGCACCTTGCGGAGCACCCAGACCCGCTGCAGATCGTCCGCCGACAGCAGCAGCTCCTCCTTGCGGGTGCCGGACTTCTCGATGTCGATCGCCGGGAAGATCCGCTTGTCGACCAGCTTGCGGTCGAGATGCAGTTCCGAGTTGCCGGTGCCCTTGAACTCCTCGAAGATCACGTCGTCCATCCGGCTGCCCGTGTCGACCAGCGCCGTGGCCACGATGGTCAGCGAGCCGCCGCCCTCGATGTTCCGGGCGGCGCCGAAGAACCGCTTCGGCCGCTGCAGCGCGTTGGCGTCGATGCCTCCCGACAGCACCTTGCCCGAAGGCGGCTGCACCGTGTTGTAGGCGCGAGCCAGGCGAGTGATCGAGTCGAGCAGGATGACGACGTCCTTGCCGTATTCGACCAGCCGCTTGGCCTTCTCGATCACCATCTCGGCGACCTGGGTGTGCCGCGAAGCCGGCTCGTCGAAGGTCGACGACACGACCTCTCCGCGCACCGACCGCTCCATGTCCGTCACTTCCTCGGGACGCTCGTCGATCAGCAGAACGACCAGCACGACCTCGGGGTGGTTGGTGGCGATCGATCGCGCCAGGGACTGCAGGAGCATCGTCTTGCCGGTGCGCGGAGGCGCCACGATCAGCGCGCGCTGGCCCTTGCCCATCGGCGTCACCAGGTCCGTCACGCGAGACGACAGGTCTCCGGAGACCTCCAGTTCGAGCCGATCCTCGGGATACAGCGGAGTCAGGTTGTCGAAGAAGATCTTCTGCCGGACCGCGTCCGGATGTTCGAAGTTCACCGCCTCGAGCTTGATCAGCGCGAGGTAGCGCTCGCCCTTCTCCCTCGGCTGCCGCACCTGACCCGAAACGGTGTCGCCGGTGCGCAGGTCGAAGCGCCGGATCTGGCTGCGGGAAACGTAGATGTCGTCCGGCCCCGGCAGGTAGCTGTACTCCGGCGCGCGCAGGAAACCGAAGCCGTCCGTCAGGCACTCGAGGACCCCTTCGCCGAACAGCAGCCCGCTCTTCTCCGTCTGCGCCTCCAGGATCTTGAAGGTCAACTCCTGCCTGGGCATGCCGGTGGCGCCGACGACCTCCAGCTTGTGAGCCAGCTCGAGAAGGTCGGTATTGCTGAGGTCCTTCAGGGCCTTGAGGTCAAAGGCCAGATTGGCGCTCTCCGCCGCCCTGGCGCCACCGTTCCCACCACGTCCTGCGTCACTGGCTCCGTCGATCGTCATCTTTCTTCATCCTCGCCGAGAGAAGCGCCCCCGGTACTCGAGATCTGAGCGTCAAGGGCTGAGCAACTCCGCAAACAGCCGCGAGACTCCTTCGCCGGTTCGAGACGACACGGGAAACAGCTCAGCCCCGGACGGCATTCCCAGCAGCTCTGCAACCTTGGCAAGGGTCCCCGCTCGAGCCCCCCGTTTCACGCGGTCGATCTTGGTCACCACCACGACCGGTTCGAGTCCCAGACTCTGGAGGTAACCGTAGGCTTCGGAGTCGAGCGGCGTGCCCGCGACCTTACCATCGACGAGCAGCACGACGCGGACCCGCCCGGCTGCCGAACGGAAGTACCGGTCGACTCTCCGACCCCAGGCCTCCCGTTCGCTCTTCGACACCCGCGCATAGCCGTAGCCGGGCAGGTCCACGACGTACCAGGAGTCGTCGATCAGGAAGAAGTTGACGCTCCGGGTCCGCCCCGGCCTGGAACTCGTGCGGGCAAGGCCCTTGCGGCCCAGCAGCCGGTTGATGAGGCTCGACTTGCCGACGTTCGAGCGACCGGCGAAGGCGATCTGCCGCCGGCCGTCTTCCGGCAGATCGGCCGCCCGGACAGCGGAAACCACGAAGCGGGCGTCACGGACCTTCACGGCCCCGCTCGACCTCCTGAGTGGCCCTCTTCAGTGGGCGACGTTCGCCGGCGGCGCCTCGGAGGCGGGCTTCTGGAACTCCGCCGCGACCTCCGGCGCTCTCCGCACGACGCCGTCGAAGGCGATCTCGAGAACCTCGTCCATCGACTCCACGAGGTGGAACTTCATCTTGTCGCGGACTTCCTCGGGTACCTCCTCGAGGTCCTTGTCGTTCTCCTTCGGCAGCAGGACCTCGAAGATCCCCGCGCGGTAGGCGGCCAGCACCTTGTCCTTGATGCCGCCTACGGGCAGCACCTTCCCGCGCAGCGTGATCTCGCCGGTCATCGCCACGTCGCCGCGTACCGGTACCCGCAGCAGGGCCGAGATCAGCGCCGACGCCATCGTGATGCCCGCGGACGGACCGTCCTTCGGAATGGCGCCTTCGGGAACATGGATGTGGAGGTCCTGGTCGGCGTGGAAGCCGGGTTCCAGGCCGAATCCGTCGGCTCGGCTGCGCAGATAGGACATCGCCGCTCGCGCCGACTCCTTCATCACGTCGCCCAGCTTGCCGGTGAGGATCAGCTTGCCGGCGCCCTTCATCAGGCCGACTTCGCTCTGCAGCAGCTCGCCGCCCGCCTGGGTCCAGGCCAGACCGGTGGCGACGCCGACCTCGGACTCGTCGAGCTTCTTGTAGGGCCGGAACTTCGGCTTGCCGAGGAGTTCGCCGACCAGTTCCCGGTCGACCGCGATCGCCGGTTCCGCGCTCCTGGCCTTCGTACCGCCCTTGGCCTTCGCACGGGCCTTCAGCTTCTTCGTACGGCCCTCTTCGACCAGCCGGCGGGCCAGCTTCCGGCAGACCGCCGCGATCTCGCGCTCCAGGTTGCGGACGCCGGCCTCGCGCGTGTAGGAGTCCATCAGGTGACCCAGGCTGTCCTCGCCGAAGCGGATCGCGTCCGCGGTCAGACCATGGCTGTCCAACTGCCTCGGCACCAGGAACTGGCGCGCGATCTCGAGCTTCTCGTTCGGCGTGTACCCGGCGAGCTGGATGATCTCCATCCGGTCCTTGAGCGCCGGCGGAATCGGGTGCTCGACGTTCGCGGTGGCGATGAACATGACCCTGGAGAGGTCGTACTCGATGTCCATGTAGTGATCGACGAAGGTGTCGTTCTGCTCCGGATCGAGCACCTCGAGCAGCGCGGACGATGGATCGCCGCGGAAGTCCATCGACATCTTGTCGACCTCGTCGAGGAGGAAGACCGGGTTGACCGTGCCCGCCCGCTTCATCATCTGGATGATCTGACCAGGGAACGCGCCGATGTACGTACGGCGATGCCCGCGGATCTCGGCCTCGTCGCGAACGCCGCCGAGAGACAGGCGCACGAACTTGCGGCCGGTGGCGGCGGCGATCGACTTGGCCAGCGACGACTTGCCGACCCCGGGGGGGCCGACGAAGCAGATGATCGAGTTCTGGTTCTTGTGGGTGAGCTGGCGGACGGCCAGAAACTCGAGCACCCGCTCCTTGACCTTCTCCAGGCCGTAGTGCCCCTCGTCCAGGATCCGCGCCGCCTTCTTCAGGTCCTTCAGCTCGCGGCTCTTCTTCTTCCACGGCACCGACACCAGCCAGTCGACGTAGTTCCGCGAAACGGTCGCCTCGGCCGAAACCGGCGGCATCGCCTCGAGCCGCCGCAACTCCTGCTCCGCCTTCTCGCGCACCAGCTTCGGGGCGCCCGACTTCTCGATCTTCTCCTTCAGCTCGGCGACCTCGTCGCCGCGCTCGTCCTTGCGCCCAAGCTCGTGGTGAATCGCCTTGATCTTCTCGTTGAGGTAGTACTCCTTCTGAGCCTTCTCCATCTGCTTTTTGACCTGGACGTTGATCCGCTTGTCGATGTTGATCTTCTCGACTTCGACATCGAGCAGGTCGTGCACGGCCTGCAGGCGTTCGTAGGGATTCAGCGTCTCGAGCAGCGTCTGCTTCTCGGCCGTCGACACGGTGAGGTGAGCGGCGAGAGCGTCGGCGAAACGGTCGGGATCGTCGAGCTTCAGCGTCGACATCAGGCTCTCGAAGGCCAGGTGATGGGACATCTTCGCGTACTGCTCGAAGCTGTTGAGCAGGCGGCTCATGTAGACCTGGACCTTGTCGTCAGCCGGGTAGTCGATCTCGTAGACCTCGACCTCCGCCTCGAAGGCGTCGTCGATCTCTTCGAGCGTCCGCAACTCGGCCCGCCGCAGTCCCTCGACCATCACCTTCACGTTGCCGTTCGGCAGCTTGACGTTCTGCACCACGCGGGCGACGACGCCGATCCGGTGGATGTCGTCGATCCCCGGGTCGTCGACCTTCGGATCGCGCTGGGCGACCAGAAAGATCAGCTTGCCGGCCGTGCGCAGCGTCTGTTCCAGCGCCAGCACGGAGCCGCGGCGGCCGACGATGAAGGGCGCCATCATCTGCGGGAAGACCACCATGTCCCGCAGCGGCACGACAGGCAGCCGGTCGCTCGAGGTCGAAACGTATCCGGAGGCCATCCCTATCCCGCTTTCTCGTACACGGTCAGCGGCTGAATGCCGTTGACCACCACGTCCTCGTTGATGACGCACTCCTTGACGCCGGCTTCCGACGGCAGGCCGTACATCAGTTCCAGCATCAGCTCCTCGAGGATGATCCGGAGGCCCCGGGCGCCGACGTTGCGTTTCATCGCCTGGCGGGCGACCGCGCGCAACGCCTCGGCGGTGAAGGTGAGCTTGACGTCCTCGAACTCGAACATCGCCTCGTACTGGCGCACGAGGGAGTTCTTCGGCTCGGTCAGGATCCGGACCAGAGCGTCCTCGTCGAGCTGCTCCAGGGTCGCCACGACCGGCAGGCGGCCGACGAACTCGGGAATCAGGCCGTACTTGATCAGGTCCTCCGGAAGCACATGGCGGAGCATCTCGCCGGCCCGCCTCTCGCGGTCCTTGATCTCGGCGCCGAAGCCCATCGTCTTCTCGTTCATCCGTCCTTCGATGCGCTCTTCGAGACCGACGAAGGCGCCGCCGCAGATGAAGAGGATGTTCGTCGTGTCGATCTGCAGGAACTCCTGGTGCGGGTGCTTGCGCCCTCCCTGGGGCGGCACGTTGCACTGCGTTCCCTCGAGGATCTTGAGCAGGGCCTGCTGGACGCCCTCGCCCGACACGTCCCTCGTGATCGAAGGGTTGTCGCCCTTGCGGCAGATCTTGTCCACCTCGTCGATGTAGACGATGCCGCGCTGGGTCTTTTCCTTGTCGCTACCGGACGCCTGGTAGAGCTTGAGGATGATGTTCTCGACGTCTTCGCCGACGTAGCCCGCCTCGGTCAGCGTGGTCGCGTCCGCGATCGTGAAGGGGACGCTCAACAGCCGCGCCAGCGTCTGCGCGAGCAGCGTCTTGCCGGTGCCCGTGGGGCCGATCAGGAGGATGTTCGACTTCTGGAGTTCGACGTCGGTCCGCGACCGCTCGCCGAAGTCGATGCGCTTGTAGTGGTTGTAGACCGCGACGGCCAGCTTCTTCTTGGCCTGCTCCTGGCCGATCACGTAGTCGTCGAGCAGCTTCTTGAGTTCCTGGGGCTTCGGCAGCGCCGCCTCCTGGCGCTGCTCCAGCATCCGGTCCTCGGCGATGATGTCGAGGCAGATGTCGACGCACTCGTCGCAAATGAAGACGGTGGGGCCCGCGATGAGCTTCTTGACCTCTCGCTGGCTCTTGCTGCAGAACGAGCACCTCAGCGCGTCGTCGCCACTGTCCTTCTTCGCCACGATTGGTCGTTCCGGCTTGGTTTCTCGCGTCTCGTCAGGCCTGTTCGCACGCGCTCCAGCGGCCGTGCGCACCGTCGGATGCTAGCACGGCCAGGACTCCGGGGCCCGCCGCCGAGGCTCTGTCTGGCCTCCGTCAGGAGGCCCCGCGGCGCTCGACGACGCGGTCGGCAAGCCCGTACTCGACCGCCATTTCCGCGGTGAGGATCTTGTCCCGCTCGGTGTCGGCGTGGACCTCCTCGATCGACTTTCCCGTGTGCTGAGCCAGCAACTCGTCGATCCGGCCGCGCATCCTCAGCAAGTCCTGGGCGTGGATGTCGATGTCCGTCTGCTGGCCGCCGAGGCTCTGCACCCAGGGCTGGTGAATCAGCACCCGGGCGTTCGGCAGCACCATCCGCTTCTCCTGCGCGCCACCCGCGAGCAGGACTGCCGCGAAGGACGCGGCCTGGCCAACGCAGAGAGTGGAGACGTCCGGCTTGACATGCTGCATCGTGTCGTAGATCCCGAAGCCGGCGGTCACCGAACCTCCCGGCGAGTTGATGTAGAGCGAGATGTCCTTCTCCGGGTTCTCGGACTCGAGGAAGAGCATCTGCGCGATGACCAGGTTCGCCACGTCGTCGTCGATCGGCCTGCCCAGGAACACGATGTTGTCCTTGAGCAGCCGCGAGTAGATGTCATAGGCCCGTTCGCCCCGATTGGTCTGCTCGACCACCATGGGAACCAGCATCGATTCAGCCCTCTCCTTCCGTCAGGCTCCGCTGCCCGGCCACGATTGGTACCAGCATCGCTCTAGTCCTCTCCTTCCACCGCGGGCTCGTCCGCAGGGGCGGACGCTTCCTCAGGCGGCGCGTTGGCCGCCAGGAGAGCCTGCACCGTCCGGTCCCGCCTCAGTTCGACTCTCAACATCTCCAGGCCGCCCTCCCGCTCCAGCTCGCGGCGCAGCCGGCCGCGGTTCGTGTTGCGGGCCCGGGCCATGATCTCGAGCGCCCGCTCCAGGTCCTCCGCCGTTGCCTCGACGCCGTCGTCGCGGGCGATCCGGTCGAGCAGGAACGAGGAATGCGCCCGCTTCTCCGCCTGCGGCCGGATCTCCTCCATCAACTGCTCCCAGGGCAACTGCTGCCGTTCGAGGTCGAAGCCCTGACGAGCCAGGTTGTTCGCGTAGGACCTGGCCATCTGGAGCGCCTCGCGCTCCACGACCGCCTCCGGCAGGGTCACCGGATAACGCTCCCTCAACTGGTCGAGCAGCGCGTCGGTGCGCTGCTGGCCCGCCTGCTCGGTCTTCTGCGCCTGCACCTGCTCGCCGAGCTGGCGCCGCAGATCGTCGACGGTCTCGATCGTGGCGGCGAGACCGCTCGCCCAGTCATCGTCCACGTCCGGCAGCTTGCGCTCCAGCACTTCCTGGACCTCGATCTCGTAGCTGCGTTGCCGCTCGACGTCCTCGTCCGTCTCGGTGCGCTCGAAATCCGCCTTCTGGCCCGCCGACAGGCCGGTCAGGTTGTCCGTGAGTTCTGGCCATGCGCGCTCGTCGCCGAGTTCGAGGTCGATGTCGTGGGTCGCCGGACCGCGCTCGTCCTGATCCTGATCGTCTTCGGCGGCCGCTTCCGGAACGTGGCCGGGCAGCGCGGAGCGGTGGATTCTGCCTCGCACACGGTCGCCGCGAGCCGCGGCCCGCTCGACCGGCACCCAGGTCGAGCGCTGGAGCCGAACCTGCTCCAGGAGCTCGTCGACCTCGGCCTCACTGGGTTCCGTCTCGGGCTGGGGCAGTTCGAAGCTCCGGCTGTCGCCGATCTCGACCTCTGGCTCGACGTCGACGGTCACGGTAAAGCGCAACGGCTGGCCCGGGGCGGCCTGTACCGGCGCCACGCTGGGCGGCAGCATGGCTTGCACGCCGTCCTCTTCGCTCGCCTGTTGCCAGTACTTCGGCGCCAGACGTTCCGAGACGTCTTCGCCGATCGAACCCGCGAACCGCTGCCGCACCAGGTCGAGCGGGGCCTTCCCCTTGCGGAAGCCGTCGATGCGCGCGCGGCGGCGGTAGTCCATCGCGACCCGCAGGTACTCGGCGTCCACCTCGGAGGCGGGCACCTCGATCTCGAACTCCTGGCGGCATACGCCGACTTCTCTTCTGCTGACAACCACACTCATGCCGATCGGGGATTCCGGAGTGTTCGATTGCGAGAGAAAGGAGTGGCGGGCGACGGGAGAAGGTCGTGACTCTAGCAGTCCGACCGTTGCGCGCCGCTGGTGCGAAAGGGGGGACTCGAACCCCTGAACCCTTGCGGGGCCAGATGCTGAGTCTGGGGCCCGACGGTTTCGTGCCGTGCGAAAGGGGGGACTCGAACCCCCAACCCTTTCGGGACCAGATCCTAAGTCTGGCGCGTATACCAGTTCCGCCACTTTCGCCCGATCGTGCCGCGCAAGCCGCCACGGGCGAGGCGTGGTGAGCCGCCTAGGAATCGAACCTAGAACCCACAGATTAAGAGTCTGTTGCTCTGCCAATTGAGCTAGCGGCCCAGCCTCCGCGCCGCCTCTGTTGAGCCGCTCGGGCGGCCGGCAGCGACGGGCGACTATACCCGATCAGCCACTCAACCGCCCTGGACGAAACGCACGATCTCCACCCGATCGCCGTCCTGGAGGCTGATGTCGCCGAACCGTGCGCGCGGCACGAGTTCGCGGTTCACCTCGACGGCCACGGTCTTCGGATGCTGATCGAGGCTCGCCAGCAGGTCGAGCACGCTGGCGTCGGCCCCGGGCACGGCCAGCTCCCGCTCGCGGCCGTTGACCTCAAGTCGCAGCAGGGACGCCATGCGAGACCGGTCCTCCGTCCGAGGCCAGCTCCGCTGTCCGGTCCGGGGCGTCGGACCACAGGCGCTCCAGCCGGTAGAGATCCCGCCGTTCGGGGTCGAACACATGGACGACGACGTCGCCGTAGTCGAGCAGCACCCACTGACCGCGTCCCGACCCCTCCAGGTGCAGGGGACGGGCGCCGCAGGACCGCAGTCGCCGCTCCACGGCCTCCGCGATCGCGCTCACCTGGCGCGCGTTGGCGCCGTTGCAGATGACGAAGTAGTCCGTGAAGTCGCTGACGTCGGTGAGTTCGAGAACCCGAAGGTCCTGCGCCTTCCGGTCGATCGCCGCGGCAGCGACGGCGCGGACACGCTCCTCGGAGTCAGGGGTCCCCTCGGGACTGGGAGAGATGGCGCCCAACCGGGCCTGGAGCGTCTGCGCTTGCGTCAACGGTACAACCCGTACTTGCGACAGTACCGCAGCACGGCGTCGGGCATCAAGCCGGCATCCACCTCCTCGCCCCGGGCAAGCAGGCGGCGGATCGAGCTGGACGAGACATCGACCGAGCGATGCCGGACCAGATCGAAGCCGCGCGCGCCCTCGACCGCCGCGCGCACCGCGGGATCCAGGCCCCGTTCGCCCGGCCTTGCCAGAACGACCAGCCTGACGGCGCCGATCAGGTCTTCGAACCGCCGCCAGGACATGAGGTCGTTGAAGCTGTCCACGCCGAGCAGCAGGTGGAGCTCGGCCTCCGGGTCCTCGGCCGCGTAGCGTTCCACGGTGTCCACCGTGTACGCGGTCCGGCCGAGGTCGAGTTCCGCGTCCGAGACGACGAGCTCGGGGTAGGGCAGGAGCGCGAGTTCGACCATCGTGTTCCGCACGAGCGCAGGCGCCCTCGTCCCCCGGGGCTTGTGCGGAGGACAGGCGGTCGGCAGGTAGTGGACGACATCCAGATCCAGGAGTTCCCGCGCGGCGAGCACCGGCAGGATGTGCCCGTTGTGGATCGGGTCGAAACTGCCGCCGAACAGGCCCATCCTCATGGCGAAGCAACTCCCGCGGAAGCCTCACAGCCTTCGGAGTCGGCCGCATCCAGGAGGCGGCGCAGTTCGCGCACCAGGCGGTCAAGCCCGGTGCCCGCGACGGCCGAGATCTCGAGAGACCGTACCCCCTCCCTTCGCGCCAGGGCGGCCAGGTCGCGTCGCCGGCCCGGCTCCGCGATGTCGAGCTTCGAACCGCAGAGGATCCGGGGCCGGTGAAGGAGATCCTCGTTGAAGGCGCCAAGCTCGGCCGAGATCGTGTCGAAGGCCGCCTGGACCGCCCCCGCTCCCTCCTCGGGCTGCGGCCCGAGGTCGATCAGGTGCAAGAGGACACGGCAGCGCTCCACGTGGCGCAGAAAGCGGGTTCCGAGGCCGGCGCCCTGGGCGGCGCCGGCGATCAGTCCCGGCAGATCGGCAATCACGAAGGGTTCCGCCTCGACCGGAATCGCCGGCGGCCCGACCACGCCAAGCTGGGGCACGAGCGTCGTGAAGGGATAGTCGGCGATCTTCGGCTTCGCGGCAGTGAGCCTGCTGATGAGGGTGGACTTGCCCGCGTTCGGCAGGCCGACGACGCCGATGTCGGCGAGCAGCTTCAGTTCCAGGCGCAGGCGGCGCTGCTCGCCCGGTCTTCCGGGTTCCACGCGTCTCGGCGCTCGCTGGCGCGCGCTCTTGAAGCGGGCATTGCCACGCCCACCGGAGCCGCCGCGCGCCACGACGAGCTGGTCGGACTCGGCCAGGACCTCGCCCAGGGGCTCGCCGGTGGCAGCGTCATGGACCTCGGTTCCGAGCGGCACCGGAATCACGAGATCGCCGCCGCTCCTGCCCGTCTTGTTCGATCCCTCGCCGTGCCTGCCGCGCTCGGCGTGGTAAGCGGCCGGGAAGCTGAGACGGTAGAGGGTGCCGAGCCCGGGCGAGCCGACCAGAACGACATCGCCGCCGTTGCCGCCGTCGCCGCCCGACGGGCCGCCCTGCGGCACGAACTTCTCGCGCCGGAAGGCCAGACAGCCGTCTCCGCCGGAACCCCCGAGGACATCGATGACGGCCTCGTCGATGAAGTGCATGAGCCGCTCCCCGCGGCGCTACGTCTACCCGGCCGGATGGACGTTGACCACCGTGCCGCGCCGGCCGCGGTTGCGGAACTCGACCACGCCGTCCGCCCGTGCGAAGAGGGTGTCGTCGCCGCCGCGTCCCACGTTCTCGCCCGGGAAGAAACGGGTGCCGCGCTGGCGCACGATGATCGTGCCGCCGGTCACGCTCTCTCCCGCATAGCGCTTCACGCCCAGGTTCTTGGGGTTGGAATCGCGGCCGTTGCGGCTCGAACCCTGGCCCTTCTTGTGCGCCATCTCTTTCGACCTCCGTTGCTCCGGCGAGCGGCTATGCCCCGCCGGATCGTTCGATCGCTTCTATCCGGAAGCGCTGCAACTCCTGGCGGTGCCCGCGGCGCCGTCGGTAGCCCTTCCGGCGCTTGAACTTGAACACGACGATCTTCGGACCGCGCAGGTCGCTCACGAGCTGCGCCCGCACCCTGGCGCCCTCGACGACGGGCTCGCCGATTTCGGTTTCGCCCTCGCCGCCGATCATCAGCACCCGGTCGAAGACCACCTCCGAACCGGCCTCGGCGCCGCCGAGGCGTTCCAGGTCGACGACATCGCCTTCCTCGACCCGGACCTGCTTGCCGCCGGTCTCTATCACTGCGTACATCGTTCTCTCTCAGCGGCGCGCCGATCGCTCAGCGCACCGGATAATCGTCATCCGCGCTACGCCGCCAAAGCGGCATTTCGGCGGCCGACAGTAGCACCCGCCCAACGAAACATCAATGGTCGGCGGGACCCGACGCCTCCCGTTCCGCACGCCGCCTCGCCGCCCTTGGCGGCCGCGACGGATCGGGCGACAGCGGCAACTCGACCTCGAAGGTCGCGCCCTCGCTCCCGCCCTGACGAACCCGCGCCTCCCCGCCGTGAGTGGCGGCAATGCGGCGGACGATCGCCAGACCGAGGCCGGTGCCCCCCCGACGCCCCGAGTGGAACAGGTCGAACACCTTCTCCCGGTCCGCAGGGTCGACTCCCGGCCCGTTGTCGCCGACCGCGAGCACGACCGATCCCGGCCGGGCTTCCGCTTCGAGGCGGAGAACGGGACGGTCGCAGTCGCCCATCGCCGCCACCGCATTGTCGATCAGGTTCAGCAGCAACTGGTTCATCTGCTCTCGATCGACCTGCAGGGGCATGCCGCCGCTGCGATCGTCGATTTCCACCGGTATGCCGGCGGACCGGAGCTTGCCGGCCACCACCTCCGCGCCGTGGCCCAGGAGTTCGGACGCGGTCGTCTGCTCGAGCTTCAGTTCGTCCGGACGCGCATAGCTCAGGAAGTCGGACACCAGGCGTTCCAGGCGACCGACTTCCGAACGCGTGATCGCGACCAGACGCTCCGAGGAACCCGCCGGCATCTCTTCCTGGAGCATCTGCATGTTCAGGTTCAACGAGTTCAGGGGACTGCGGATCTCGTGTGCGAGGCCGGAGGCGAGGGTGCCGACGTAGGCGAGCTGTTCCGCCTCCTGCGCCTGGCGCTCGGCCAGGGCGGTCCGCCTCGAAAGGCGGCTGTAGAGCAGGTAACCGGCCACGAACAGCGCGACGGTCAGCACCGCGACGATCGCGGTCTGGCGCAGCAGCTCACGGCGCAGGGTCACGAGCCTCTGCTGCAGCTCGCCGCGCGAGATGCCGATCTGGAAGGTGCCTACCGTGCCGACCGGCACCGTCACGATCTCGTAGGGCACCTGGTTGGTCACCGTCTCCGCGACGAGCGACGGCGACTCGAGGTTCGGCCGGCTTCCGCCGTCGGTGCGGGTTTCGTCCCGGCGATTGCGGAACACCAGGTGACCCTCGCTGTCGAAGACCTCGACCGTCTCGACGATGTCGCGCTGCACCAGCACGGAATCGATGTAGCTGCGCGTCTCCGACTCGGTCGCCATCGCCGTGTACAGGTCGCGGCCGGTGCTCTCCACCCGGCCCGCGATGCGCTCGGCGAGGTCCTCCGCCTCCGTCCGGGCCTCGATCACGATCCGGTTCAGCTCCCGCTCGGACAGCGACCGGAAGATCAGCCAGCCGAACAGGGCGAGGTCGGCGAGAACGAAGGCGCCGAGGACCGCCGCCCAGGCGCGCCGGCGCCTTTGACCTCCATCCCTGCCGATCCAGTCCCACACGCTCAAACGGTACAAGACAGCCGCGGTGTACGATGATTCCCGTGGTTGCGATGCGGCTCCTGGCGGCGGCCGGACTGGCTGCCATGCTCGGTTGGGGCTGCGCTTCCGACATCCCGCGGGACACGACGCGCCTCACCGTCGGCATGCGCTTCGAGTATCCGACGCCGAACGAGTTGATCGTCCAGCCGACGCTCGGTCACAAGGCGATCACCTCCCAGCTCCTGCTGCCGTTGATGGGCGAGGAAACCGACTTCCGGGAAGGTCCGCCTTCCTGGAAGCCGGCTCTGGCCGAGACGTGGGAGTTCTCCGAAGACCGGCTGGTCCTGACCGTCCGGCTCCGTCCGGATGCCGTCTGGAGCGACGGCGAACCCGTGACCGCAGACGACGTCCGCTTCACCTGGCAGGCGCAGACCGACCCGGACGTTGCCTGGATGCTCTCCTACGCCAAGGAGACGATTACCGACGTCGAGGCGGTCGACGAGCGCACCGTGCGTTTCCACTTCAGCCGCGCCTCACCCACCCAGTTGGCCGACGTGGCGCCGGAAGCGGTACTTCCCCGGCATGCCTGGGGACAGCGGCCGTTCGCCGACTGGCGCAGCGACCCCGGCTGGTTCTTCGAGCATCTGGTTGCCAGTGGCCCCTTCGTGCTCGAGAACCGGACGCCCGGCCGGGAACTCGTTCTGGGCCGCAACCCGGACTACTTCGAGGCGGACCTCCCGCGGGTGGAGCGCGTCGTGCTGCGCACCGCCGCCGACGGCGCCATGCTCACGACCCAGCTCCTCGCCGGCGAACTCGATGTCGTCACCGGCATCAGCGCGACCGACGCGGAGCGGATCGAAGGTCGCCCCGATCTGAGGCTCCATGCCTACTCGAACCGCCAGTACACCTTCGTGTCCTGGAATACCGGCAGGTCATGGTTCACCGACGCGGCGACCCGACGAGCGCTGGCAATGGCCATTGACCGCCACGCAATCGTCGACACCGTCTGGCGAGGCTACGCCAGGGTCGGCAGCAGTCCGATTCTCTCCGACGTCTGGGCGCACGCCCCCGACCTCGAAGCCTGGCCTCACGATCCGGAGGCGGCACGCGTCGCTCTCGGCGAAGCCGGCTGGAGCGACAGCGACGGGGACGGCATCCTCGAGCGCGACGGCGCGCCGTTCCGGTTCGAACTGGCGACCTTCGCCGGCGCCGCGGCGCGCTGGAACGCGCTGCAGATGATCCAGGCGGACCTGCGAGCCGTCGGCATCGACGCCCAGCCCCGGCGCTTCGATCCGAGCGCTCTGCTCCCCCGGATGCTAGGCAACGACTTCGATGCCGTCGTTTCCGGACTGGCGATCGACACCAGCCTCGACCTCCACCCCACGTTTCATAGCGAGTCGATCGGCGGCGGTCACAACTACGCCGCCTACGCCAATCCGGAAGTGGACGCGTTGATCGCGAGCTTCGCCAACCGGCTCGACCCCCTGGACGGCCTGGAGGACCTGCACCGCCTGCAGCGGATTCTGCACGACGATCAACCGATGCTGGTCCTGTGGGAAGCGCTGACTCTGGCGGCGTTCAACGAGGAACTCGAGTCGGTGGCGCCGAACGCCTTGAGCCCGCTGGCGAACCTGGAGGAGTGGGCGTGGCGTTGATCCTCCCGCCGCAGAGGTGATCCACTTCCTCCTGCGCCGCCTGCTGGCCGCGGCGGTGCTCTTCCTGATCGTCCTGACCCTCGCCTTCGCCGTCGTGGCGCTGGCGCCCGGCGATCCGATGGCGCCCTCCGACCCACGGATTCCGCCGGAGCAGGCGGAGCGGCTGCGCGCGCTCTACGGGCTTGATCAGCCGCTTCCCGCGCAGTATCTCCGCTGGCTGGGAGCGGTCGTCCTGCGCTGGGACTGGGGGCAGTCCTACCGGACCGGTCAGCCCGTGGCGGAACTTCTGTTCGATGCCCTGCCGCCCACCCTCCTGCTGGCCGGCGCGGCCCTGCTTGCGCAGTATCTGCTCGGGATCGGCCTGGGCCTGCTTGCGGCCTTCCGCCCGAACTCGCGGCTCGACCTGAGCGTGCGCGTCGCCAGCCTGCTGGTCTACGCGCTACCCACCTTCTGGGTCGGTCTGATGGCGATCCTCATCCTGGCTGTGGGCCTGGGACTGGCGCCGGCCGGCGGCATGACCTCCGCCGCGGCCTTCGAGCTCGGGCCGGTAGCCGCCGCTCTCGACGTGCTGGCGCACCTGTGGCTGCCGGCGCTGGTCCTCGGCCTGTCGATGGCCGGCGACATCGCCCGCTACACCCGGAACTCGCTGATCGAGTTCCAGGCCACCGAGGCCGGGCGCGCGGCCAGGGCCCGCGGCCTTTCCGAGACACGGATCCTGCTCGTCCACGGCCTCGCTCACGCCGCTCCGCGCCTGCTTCAGCTCGCCTCCGTATCGGCGCCGCTCCTGCTTTCCGGCGCCGTCATCGCCGAAGTCGTCTTCGCCTGGCCCGGCCTCGGCACCGCGACCCTCCTGGCGATCCAGTCGGGAGACACTCCCGTGGTCCTCGCGGCCACCGCGTACGGCGCCGTCCTGGTCATCGCCGCGTCACTCGCCGCGGACCTCCTCCTCACCCGCCTGGACCCGAGGATCCGCGTGGAATGAGCCGGCCCTCCCTGCCACCGGCGGCGCGCAGCGGAGCCGGCATCCTCTGCGGTCTGGCCTTGCTCGCGGCGACCGCCCCACTGCTGGCGCCACGCGATCCGGCGGAACAGCTCGACGCCGCCGAATCGAGCCGGCGGCCGCCCCTTTCCTTTCTCTTCGTCGTTCGAACGCTCGACCGCGAGCCGTTGCTGGCGGAACGGGTGACGGTCGAGGGCAACGACCTGGTGCTCGAGCGGCGATCGGGTTCGCTCCGCGTGCCGCTCGCCGCCGTGACCAACTACAGCGAACAGGGCATCGCCGAGCGGCGCAGGAACTGGCTGGGCACCGACGCCCTGGGGCGCGACGTCCTTTCGCGCCTGCTCCACGGCTCACGCGTGTCCTTGACCATCGGCCTGCTGGCAGCCGCCCTCGCGCTGACCGCGGGCACCCTGGTCGGGTCCTGCGCCGCGATCGGCGGCCGCTTCGTCGACCAGACGCTGATGCGCACGGTGGACGGCCTGCTCTGCTTCCCCCACCTGGCCCTGGTGCTCCTGCTGGCGGCCCTCTACCGGCCCGACACGGCGCTCCTCGTGCTGCTGATCGGCGGCACCGGCTGGATGGGCCTCGCGCGCCTGGTCCGCGCCGAACTGCTGCGGCTGAAGCAGGAACGGTTCGCCCTCGCCGCCGCCGCCGCCGGGCGCTCACCGGCCGGCGTGCTCATCCGCCATCTGCTGCCGAACGCGACGACGCCCCTGCTGGTCGACGCAAGCCTCAGGGTGGGGGCCTGCATCCTGGTCGAATCGGCGCTCTCTTTCCTGGGGCTCGGCGTCCAGCCGCCGCAGCCGAGTTGGGGTTCGATGATCGCCGACGGCCAGAGTCACCTGGCCACGGCATGGTGGATCGCCGCGTTTCCCGGCCTGATGGTCGTGGCTGCCGTGCTCGGCTCGAGCCTGCTCGCCGACGGCCTGAGCGACCGCCTCGCCGGCCTGGGAGCCGGCGGCCACGGGACCCGCCGGCGCTCACCGTGGGCGATCCGCGCCTGGTTGGGTCAGGCATGACCGGCGGCAGGCTCACGACCTCGGACTTCGACTATCACCTGCCTCCGGAAGCGATCGCCCAGCACCCCGGAGAACGCGGCGAGAGCCGCCTGCTGGTGCTCGGCAGGACCAGCGAAGAGCGGCGCTTCGCCGACCTGCCGGACCTGCTCGACCCCGGCGACCTGCTCGTCGTCAACGACACCCGGGTCATCCCGGCCCGGCTCCGGGCCCGCCGGCCGACCGGCGGCCGGGTGGAGATCCTGCTGGTGGAGCGGGAGGGGCCCGCCTCCTGGTGGTGCCTGCTGCGTCCCGGCCGCCGCCTGCCCCCGGGGGCGCCTCTGGCGATCGAGAGCGGCCCCGCGGCCAGAGTCGAGGAACGCGCGGACGGGCGTTGCCGGCTGACCTTCGACCAACCGATCGGGCCGCTCCTTGCGGAGATCGGCGAGACGCCCCTGCCGCCGTACATCGACCGGCCGGTCGAACCGCGGGACCGGCAGCGCTACCAGACGGTCTACGCGGCGCGGCCGGGCGCGGTCGCGGCGCCGACGGCCGGCCTCCACTTCACGCCCGCGCTGCTGGCCGCGCTCGAGCGGCGCGGGATCCGGCAGGCGAGCCTCACCCTGCACGTCGGCCCGGGCACCTTCCGGCCGGTCAAGGCGGAGAACCCGGAAGAGCACGTCATGGACTCCGAGCGCTTCGAGATCCCGGAAGCCACCGCCCAGGCGGTGGCCGCCACCCGCCGAAACGGGCGCCGGGTGGTGGCCGTCGGAACGACCGTCGTGCGCACTCTCGAGACGGCGGCGACATCGGATGGGCTGGTCACCGCCGGCGCCGGCCGGACCGGGCTCTACATCCGTCCGGGCTACGGGTTTCGCGTCGTCGACCGGCTGATCACGAACTTCCACCTGCCCCGCTCGACGCTGCTCATGCTGGTCTGCGCGTTCGCCGGCCGGAACCGCGTCCTCGACGCCTACCGCCAGGCGGTCGGGAGCGGCTTTCGCTTCTATTCCTACGGCGACGCGATGCTGGTCGACAGAATGCGGTGAGTCAGCGCCGCCGCGCCGAAGCCGTTGTCGATGTTGACGACGGCGATGCCCGGGGCGCAGGCCGTGAGCATGGTCAGCAACGGCGCGAGCCCCTCGAAGCTCGCGCCGTAGCCGACGCTGGTCGGCACCGCGACCACCGGACAGGGCACCAGTCCGGCGACCACCGTCGGCAGGGCGCCGTCCATTCCCGCCACGACCACCGCCACATCGGCCCGGCGGAGGGAATCGATCGAGTCGAGCGCGCGCTGAATGCCGGCGACGCCGACGTCCCGGATCCGCTCGACTTCGTGCCCCAGCCACTCGGTACACGCCGCGGCCTCTTCCGCCACCGGAAAGTCCGACGTACCGGCGCTCAGCACGGCGACCCTTCGTCCGGACGGCGGCCCGAAGCGGCCGGCGCTCCAGACCCTCGCGCGCGGCTCGAAGCACCCGTCAGGGATGGCGGCGCTCAGCGCCTCCGCGGCAGCAGGCTCTGCCCGCGTGACCAGCACGCGGCCCGCGTCCGCCACCATCGCCTCAACGATCCGCACCAGCTCGTCGTCGCTCTTGCCCTGGGCGAAGACGACCTCGGGCAGACCGCTCCGCAGTTCCCGATCGAGGTCGAGCCTGGCGACGCCCAGGTCGAGGTAAGGCAGACGGGCCACGCGTTCGTGCGCGGCGTCCGGCGAGATGTCGCCGGCGGCGACGCGCCGCAGCAGTTCAAGAAGTTGGTCCCGTCTCATCGCCCCAGCCTTCCGCGCGTCCTCTCCCGGATGCCGGCCAGAAGGCCGGCGCACCGACAGGCCCGCCATTCTCTCGTGGCCACCGGCTACGCGGCGTCCGCGCCGCCGGTCCGGTAACCGCGCGGGTCGAGCGCGGCGCCATCGAAACCGAGCTCGAGCAGACGCGCCTCGATCTCGCTCCACTGCCTCTCGGCTGCCGGCAGTTCGCTCTCCCCGACTTCGACCCGCGCCGAGTCGCCCTCGTGACGGACCCTGAGGACGCGAAAGCCACGGCCCTGGAGTTCCGCCTCGGCGTCCTCGATGCGGCGAAGCTTGGGCAGCGTGACGAGCTGGCCGTGAGGTATCCGCGAAGACAGGCAGGCATTCGCCGGCCGGTCCCAGACCGTGAGGCCAAGCGCCCGCGCCAGCACCCGGGCATCCGCCTTGGTCACGCCGTGCTCCAGCAACGGGCTGTAGACGCCTCGCTCGCGCACGGCCCGCAGACCGGGGCGGTCGGGGCCCGGATCCGAAGCGTTCGTGCCGTCGCAGACCGTGGCGAAGCCCCCGGATCGCGCCAGTTCCAGCATGCGGTCCATGCGCATTCCCTGGCACACGTAGCAACGGTGGCTCGGGTTGGCCCGGAACTCCGGCTCGTCCAGCTCGCTGTAGGTCACGACCTCGTGGCGGATGCCGATCTCGGCCGCCAGCCGGCGGGCATGGTCCAGCTCAACGCCGGCGAGGGTCTCGGCTGCCGCCGTCACCGCCAGCGCCCGGTCGCCCAGCGCGCGCCGGGCCAGGGCGGCTACCAGCCCCGAATCGACGCCGCCCGAAAAGGCGACCAGTACCGGGCCGAGGCTCCTGAGGTCATCCTCGACTACCCGCTGCAGCATCTCAGTCGTCGCCTCCGCCCAGTTCAAACTTTCGCCGCTGGGCGGCAGTGCCCCGCAACAGAACGGGCACCGCGAACAGGGCCGCGTACACCCCGAAGGTGAGGATCGGCACCAACGGCATCCCCTCGAGCTGTTCCCGCCTGGCCATGGAACGAACCAGGTACAACCAGCCGGGCGGCCCGAACAGGTAGAGCACGAACAGGAGCCGGGTACGGGCCACCTGGAGAATGACCTCGTCGAGAGCCCGGCCCGCGAAGCGGCGTTCGCGGCCCGAACGGTGAACGTAGACGTTGCCGAAGAACCAGCCGGTGAACGCGGCCAGGATGTAGAGCGGGTAGAGCTCCAACTCGAACGTCAGGTTCCACCGCAGGATGCCGATCTGGGCCAGGATGCCGACCGACCACGCCGCCAGGCTCGACGACAGGATGACGGTCTCCAGGCCCTTCATCGCCGCGCGCCCTGATCAGCCCGCCAACTGCGCCTCATAGTCGGCGGCGGTCATCAGGTCGTCCCGCGGACCCTCGTCGTCGAGCCGCAGGCGCACCAGCCAGCCCCCGCCGTAGGGATCCTCGTTGACCAGCTCCGGGGCGTCCTCGAGTCCCTCGTTCACCGTCTCGACCGAGCCTGCCACCGGCGTGTAGATCTCCGCGACCGCCTTGACCGACTCGATCGCGCCGATCTCCGATCCGGCCGCGAACTCCTGTCCAGGCGCCGGCAGTTCGACGAACACGACGTCGCCCAGTTCCTGCTGGGCGAAGTCCGTGATGCCGAGCACGGCCTCGCCGTCCTCCACCTTGAGCCACTCGTGCTGCGCCGTGTACAGGCGGTCGTCGGGAATCATCGGAACCTGGCTCCTCCTCAGACGCCCCGCTTCGGGCGCCGGTAAAACGGTAGTCTGACGATACGGCAATCGATCTCGCGGCCGCGAACCGTAACCGTTGCGGCGCTGCCGGGCTCGGGCGGCCCGCCGCCGGCGCAGTCCAGCCGGGCGATGCCGATCGCCTTCCCCAGCGTCGGCGCGAACGCTCCGCTGGTCACCGGACCGGCACAGCCGGGAGCATCGCGGACCGTCAGCCGGTGACCATGCCGGGCTATGCCGCGGCCCTCTACCTCGAAGCCGACCAGCCGGTGGCGGCAGCCGTTCTCCCGCTGACGGACCAGGGCGTCGCGGCCTGTGAAGTCGCCCTTCTTCCACTTGACGATCCAGGACAGGCCCGCCTCGATCGGCGTCGTCTCCTCGTCGATGTCCTGGCCGCAGAGCATCATCCCTGCCTCCAGCCGCAACGTGTCTCTCGCGCCCAGACCGGCCGGCATCAGGCCAGCGTCGCTGCCCCGCTCCAGGAACTCCGCCCACAGGTCCTCCGCCCGGTCGGCCGCGGTGTAGATCTCGAAGCCGTCTTCTCCCGTGTAGCCGGTCCGCGACACCATCCGTTCTTCCCCGTCCTGGTGAAGGAACGAGTAGTACCGGAGCTCCGCGGCTTCTCCACCGACGACATCCGCCACGATCTCCGCCGCCCGCGGCCCCTGGACGGCGATCAGGGCCGTCTCGTCGCTCTGGTCGTCGACCCGGACGCCTTGGCCCAGGGCCGCTGCCGCCGCCTCGAGCAGTTCCAGGTCACGCGCCCGCGAGGCGGCGTTGACCACGAGCAGGTAGTCCTCCGGGCCGAGACAGTAGACGAGCAGGTCGTCGATGAAGGTGCCCCGCTCGGTCAGGAGCGCACTGTACTGGGCGCGGAACGGATGCAGCGCGCCGACGTCGTTCGGGGTCAGCCGCTGGAGGAGCGGCAGGGCCCGCGGCCCGCGCACCCGGATCTCGCCCATGTGGGAAACGTCGAACATCCCGGCCCGCTCACGCACCGCGCGGTGCTCCGCCAGCACTCCCTCGTACTGAATCGGCATCTCGTAGCCGGCGAAGGGCCCGAAGCGGGCGCCCGACTCGACGTGACGCCTGTACAGGACCGTCCGTTGCACCTCAGCCAAACCTCGCCTGTCCCGTCCCCGTAAACCGCCCCTCGGCAACTCGCCGTCGACGGACTCTACCCGGAGAGACCGAACGCGCGACACCCCGCAGGCAGCCCGACGGTCACCCGCATGCGATCCGGATGGATGTGCCGCCGAGCGGCTTCGAAAACGCCCCGGGGGGTCAGCCGTTCGATCCGTTCGAGCCGGAAACTCCGGCGGTAGCCGGGCAGGTCGAAGAGCAGCGCGTCGACCAGCAGGCCGGCCCACTGGCCGGCGGTCTCGGTAGCGAAGGGCTCGCGGCCGAACATGCCGGCCTTGCACTCTTCGAGAACCGCCGGCTCGGGCGGCCGCTCCAGGACGTGTTGCAGGGAATCCCGGACCAGTTCGAGGGCGCGTTCGACGCGATCGGGGTGGGTGCCGAGGTAGACGGAGAGGGCGCCCGGATCGGTCCCGGCCCCGGCCAGGAGATCGACGTGGGTCGCGCAGGCAAGACCCTCCTGCTCGCGGATCCGGTTCGGAATCAGGCCCGCCAGGCCGTCGGAGCCGAGCAGGATGCCGAGCGCGCGCAGCTCGGGCAGATCGGCGTGGGTGCGGTTCACCGTGAAGTGCCCGGCGTAGACGTGGGCCTGCTCGCGCGAGGCGGTGGCGACCTCGACGCGGCGCTCGGCCCGGCCGCATGGCGGCGGGGGCTCGCATGCCGCCGCCGGCGCCGTGCCCGGATCCCCGACGTTCCCGAAGAGGCCTTCGAGCCTGTGCAGCGCCTCCTGCTCGTCGATGGCTCCGGCTACGGCGACCACGCCGCCCCGCGCCAGCGACTGCTCGTGGAAGCGCCGGCAGTCCTGCGGCGACAGCCCGGCAAGGGACTCCGGCGTGCCCTGGCCTGGCGCCGCCAGGGGGTGGGGGTGGTAGAGATGATCGCGGAAGGCCCAGCCGGTGACCACGTCCGGCCGATCCGCCAGACTCAGGAGATCGCCCAGCGTCTGGTCGCGCAGGAGCCCGAACCGGTCCCCACTGAAGCTCGGCGACAGCAGCAGCTCGGCCAACCAGTCCAGAGCGAGGCCCGCGTCGGAGGCGATGGCGTCCACGGCCAACCCGTGGACTTCGGCGGTTGCCGAACCGTCGATCGAGATGCCGCGAGCTTCGGCCTGTTCGGCGATCTCCCGCCAGTCGCGCGCCTCCGTACCCTCGACCAGCATCCGACCCGTAAGCCGTGCAAGGCCCGCGGACGGTTCCGTGCGGGCGCCGCCGCGCAGCCACGCTCGGGCCGCCACGACGTCCGCGTCGGGCACGCGCAGGGCGGCCAGGCGCAGCCGGCCCGACCACAGGTCGAGACGCAGCGGCTCGCGATCGGTCACGGGCGAGACCAGCCGACGACCCGCGTTCCCGCGGACAGGGAGGCTGCACAGGCCGCGGCGACGTCGGATGCGGTCGCGGCGGACAGTGCCTCGAACAAGTCGCGGCTGAAGCCCGCTCGGAACAGAGCCTGCTCGAGCGCGGCCGTCACCGCCCGTTCGGCGATCGCTTCGTGAAGAAAGACCCAGTCCGCGAACAGGATCCGCTTCGCCCGCTCGAGCTCTTCGGCGTCCGGCGGACGACTCGCGAGGCCCTCGACCCGCGCGCAGAGTTCCCGCTCCAGGCGCTCCGGATGGACACCCGGCGCCGCCTCGGCGGACAGCGTCGCCATGCCTCCCAGCCGGTGCCCGGTCACGGTCGCCGAGGCCCAGAGCGCCAGCGGATCCTCCTCCACCAGGTCGCGCTGGACACGACTCGCGCGGCCACTGCAGAGGACGGCCAGGGCCAGACGGAGATGGACATGGGCCGGGTCGTCCGGCGCCGGCGCCGGATGGGCGACGAGCAGCCTCGGGGTCTCGCCCCGGCGCAACTCCACCCGGCGGCGCCGGCGCGGATCGAAGACGGGCGGCCCGAGACCCGCGCGGCTTCCCTCGCCGCCTGCGGCCGCGCCCCCCAGCGCCGCCTCGACGAGCTCCATCGCGTCCGGGGGCAAGCCGCCGGCGCAGACCAGGACCGCCCGACCCGGCCGATAGTGCCGGCGATGAAACGAGCGGAGCGCCACGGCGTCCAGCGAGCGCAGGCTCTCCCTCGTGCCGAGGACGGATCGCCCGTAGGGATGGTCGCCGAACACGCGCCGGGCCACCGCCTGCTCCAGGGCGTCCCAGGGATCGTCCTCGACCATCCGGATCTCCTCGAGGATCACCTCGCGCTCGCTGTCCACCTCCTCCGGCAGCAGGCTCAGGCCCCGCATCCGGTCGGACTCGATCCGGAGCGCCTCCCCCCAGGATCCACGCTCGAACTGGAAGTGGTAGAGGGTTGCGTCGTGCGAAGTGAACGCGTTGTTCGTACCGCCCAGGCGCTGGGTCAGACGGTCGATCGCGCCCGGTTCGTAGGCGGCGGAGCCCTTGAACATCATGTGCTCCAGAAAGTGCGCCAGACCGGACTCGCCGGGCTCCTCGTCTCTGCTGCCGGCGCGATAGCAGAGAGCAACGGCGATCGATTCGGCCCCGTTCTGCGGCACGAGGACCACTCGCAGGCCGTTGTCCAGCGTCTCGGCCTGACCAGCCACGCGGTCCAACGCCCGCAGATCGACCGTGGTCATGCGAGTGGGCAGTCGTGAACCGCTTCTGTCTCGAAGAGCCCGCTCCGCTCCGACCAGAGCATCTGCTCGACCGTCGCCGACCGGCGCAAGCACCCCGCGTCCTGGGGCCCCGTGTTCAGGGTGATCAAGTTGCAGGTGTTCCGCCCCTGTTCCCTGCCCCGGCCGCGCCTCGAAGTGGTCGTACCGCTGTGCACCATCCACAGCCTTCTTCCGCAGTCCGGCGCCGGGCCCACGGCGGCTACATGGACGTGCCCGGCCAGTACCAGGTCGACGCCGGCGGCCGCGAACGCCGTCAGGGCCTCGCCGTTGCGGCGCGCGGTGCGCCAGCCCATCAGTTCGGGCAGGGCCGCCAGCGGGTGGTGGGCGACAGCGATCCGCACACGCCCCTCGCTCTCCGCCGAGCCGTCCCGATGGAAGCGCTCCTCCGCCGCGGCCAGTTGGCGTGCCGTGAAACGGCCGTCCTCGATCGTCAGGTTGAACGCCGTATTGAAGCCGACGACCTCCAGTTCCGCATCCCGGAAGCTGGGCTCGAGGTCCGGGCTGAAGTGGCGGCGGTAGGCGCCGTAACGGTCGAGCAGCCGCTCCCACACCCGGTACATCGGAACGTCGTGGTTGCCCGGTACGGCCAGGAACGGCGGCCCGAGCCCTTCCAGGAACCGGCGCGCCTGGCGAAACTGCAGAGGTTTCGCCCGCTGAGTCAGGTCTCCCGACACGACGACAAGGTCGGGGCGCCGGTCGGCGACCAGCGCCTCCACGCCCGCGGCCGCCGGCCGGTAGTGCGGCGGCCCGAAGTGGATGTCGGAGAGGTGAAGCAGACGGCGCAGCGGAGTCGTCCCGCGGCTGGATCGGGAGTGTTCGGCCCTTAGCGGATCAGGACGCTGCGTACGCTCTCGTCGACCCGCTCGCCGGCGAGGTCGCCGAGAATGCCGAGGATCTCCCGGCCACGGGCGCGTCCGATCAGGAAACCGAGCGAAGCCGCCACTGCCACGGACGCCAGCGGATACGCGCGCACGAGCGCAACCCAGTCGAGACCGGGCGTCAGACTGCCGACAATCCGATCTTCGATCGCCGGCTGGTCAGGATCGGCGGTCACGACGCAGCAGGAATCCCAGGACGAAGCCCGCGGCGGCCGCGATCAGCACCGCCCGACCGGGATTGTCACGGACATACACGTTCATGTCGCCGACCAGTTGATCCATGTCCTTCCGCGCCCGTTCGTAGCCGTGACCGAGCTTCTCCTTGGCGGCGCCGTAGCCCCCCTTGGCCGCCTCGCCGGCCCGGACCGAGGCCTTCTTGACCCGTTCCGACAGGGGGGAGTCCCGCATCCGTTCGCGCGCCGCGTCGACGCCGTGACTGACAGCCGAGCGGGCCTTCTCCACCCCCTCGGCGACCGCCTCCCGGGCCAGATCCATCGAAGTGACGTTGCCGCCGTCCTCGTCGCCTTCTTTTTTCTTGGCGTTGCTCATGGCCCGATCATATACGTGTCCGGCGCTGCTACAATCCGTCGCCCCCGAGGTACGGGAGAACTCCCGTGGGGCAGTAGCTCAGCTGGGAGAGCACCACGTTCGCAACGTGGGGGTCGAGGGTTCAAGTCCCTTCTGCTCCACCACATTCCTGGAGTACCGGGCTTCCTAGAAGTTCGGGTTCTCCCCTTCCGGGTCCTCCTGCGCGCGGCCCAGCATGGGCACGAAGCGGACCACGTCGACCTGGCGGCGTTCGAGTCCGTCCGGGGTCTTTCGGATGACCACGAGATCCTGCAGGGGTCCACCGACCGGGGCAACCAGGATGCCGTTCACCTTGAGCTGTTCGATCAGCGGCGGCGGCACCTCCTCGGGCGCGGCGGAGACCAGGATGCCGTCGAAGGGCGCTTCTTCCGGCCATCCGCGGTAGCCGTCACCTACCCGAACCTCGACGTTGCCGTAGCCGAGCTCGTCCAGAACGCCCTCCGCCCTCTCCGCCAGATCGTCGATGATCTCGATCGAGTAGACCCTGCGAGCCAGACGCGCCAGGACCGCCGTCGTGTATCCGGAGCCGGTACCGATCTCGAGCAGCTTCTCGTCGCCATCGAGTTCGAGAAGGTCCGCCATCAGGGCGACCAGGTAGGGCTGGGAGACGGTCTGCCCGGAGCCGATCTGGACGGCCTCGTCGCCGTAGGCGTCGTCACGCAGGGAGTCCGGCACGAATTCGTGCCGGGGCACCGTTCTGAGCGCGTTCAGCAGCTTCGGTTCCTCGATTCCCCGGCCCCTGATCTGTTCTTCCACCATGGCCGTGCGCTGTGCCTCGAACGGATCGTTCTGGCCAGAGGGCTGCCCCGCGACGCCGACCGCCGCAAACGCGCACACGACGCCGGCAAGCGCAACGAACCGCGGCGACCCGGACCTCGACTGCCAGAGTTTCTGCACGATTCCCTATGATAGGCAAACACCGTGCCGGATCGTCGCCCCTCGAGACCGGCCGCGCCGAACCGCCGATCAGGAAGGCGGCGATCGGGACGCGCCGAGGCCGAGCCCCGCCTGCGCTCCCTGGGCCGGGTCCGGGAGGAACTCGGCGCCGCGCTGGACCGCTCGCCGGCGGACGAAACGGAAATCCTCTGGCTGGAGAGCAGGCGCGGCCGCACCGGCTACCGTGTTTCCGACCTCGACAGCTACCGGCGGCGCTCCCGTCAGGTCACCCTGAGGGTGCGGGAGGGGCGACGCTCGGGAATCCACCGCACGGGCGGCGTACGTAGCGGCGAGCTCGACGGTGCGGTGCGCCTCGCCCTCGCGGCTGCCCGGGCGGCGCCCGCCGAGTCGCTCCCCCTGTTGCCCGAGGGCAACCAGCCGGAAGCTCCCTCGGCGGCCGTCTCCGACCCGGCCCTCGAACGCCTGCACGCCGAAGCGGCCCGGCGGCTGCTGCGAGAAGCGCTCAGGGACGACGAAGCGGCGATCATCGAGTGGACCATCGGCCAGGCCGCCATCGCCAACAACCGGGAACTCGCGCGAGGCGAACGCGCCAGTTCCGTCATGGTCGAGGTGCGAAGCGGCGCCGATCCGGGCGCCGGCTTCGCCCGCCACGCCGCCCGCTCGCTCGACAGCCTCCAGCTTGGGCGACTGGTCGAGACGGCGCGCGAGCGGAGAGCGCCTGAAGGCACGGCGGCGACGCCGCCCAGCGGCGCACCGGTCCTCCTGGCTCCCGAGGCGACGATCGAACTCGTCGAACTGCTGAACCTCCACGCGTTCTCGTCACGGGCCATCCTCGAGCAGGAGTCCTTTCTGCTTCAGCACACGGGGGTGCAGGTCTTCGACCGCCGCCTCGACCTGGCGGACGACGCCTGCCGCGAGAGCGGCCTTCCCTTTCCCTTCGACCTGGAGGGCGTCTCGAAGACACCGGTCGAGCTGGTGTCCGCGGGCGTGCCGCGAACACCGGCGCTGGACACCGCCACCGCTGCCCGCGTGGGACTTTCTCCGACCTGCCACTGCACGGGCGGCGAGGAGGCCTACCCCCTCAACACGTTCCTCCAACCCGGCGAGCACAGCGAGCGGGAACTGTTCCGCGCCGCGGACGGCGGCGTCTGGGTCAGCAGGCTGGACGAGGTCGAGTGCTTCGACCCCGCCCGCATGCGGGTGCGGGCAAGGGCCCGCGGGGTGCGTCGCCTGCGGGGCGGCCGGCTCGCGGAGCCGGTGATCGATCTCGTCTGGGAGGACAGCCTGCTCCGGGTGTTCTCCAACCTGCTCGCCACCGGCGACACCCTGTTCTGCCGTCCCTCGCGCGACGGTTTCCTCGGCGGCACGTCCGCGCCGGCCCTGGCGGTGGCCGACGTGGACGGTCTGACCGCGGCGGGCTCAGCTTAGGACGGCCTTCGGCCGGCGCTTTCCGGCCGCCTGCGGCGGCAGCGGGTCAGAAGACCCGCGCACCAATCAGCACGACCGTCTGATCGTCGCCCTGCGGCAGGCCGGCGCCGAAGCGCCTCACGTCGGCGTCGATCGCGTCCACGATCTCGGACAGCGGCCGCTCGCGGCGGGAGCGAAGGAAGTCCTCGAGCCGCTCCTGGCCGTACTCTTCGCCGTCCGGGGACTCGCACTCCGTGATCCCGTCGCTGTACAGGCAGAGGAGGTCGCCCGGCCCCATCTCGAGCGGCTCCACCTGGTAGCTCGCGGTGGGAAGCAGGCCCAGCGGCAGGCCGCTCGCCGGAAGCGGCGTCACTTCGCCGTCCCCGCGCACCAGCAGCCCCGGGTTGTGTCCCGCATTGAGGTAGCGGACGGCGCGGTTTCTCGGATCGATCTCGGCGAGGATCAGGGTGATGAAGCAATTGCTGGCGCTGCTCTCGAGGATGTGCTTGTTCAGACGGTCGAAGAGTTCCGGCGAGAGTTCCGCCCCCACGCCTTCTCCGCCCAGCCGGCAGTCGTCGACGAGCAACCGCAACGCCGAGTCCAGGGTGGAGACCAGGAGCGCGGCCGGCATCCCCTTGCCCGTGACGTCCGCAACCACCAGACCACGGCGCGACCCGGCGAAGCGGAGCGAGCCGTAGTAGTCGCCGCCGACCTGGCGTGAGGGACGGCTCCAGCCAACCGTCTCGAAGCAGCCCGCGCTCGGCATCTCCGCGGGCAGGATGTTGCGCTGGATCTCGGCGGCGAGCTCCACTTCGCGCTCGAGGCGCTCCTTCTCGAGCGCCTGCCGATGGAGCTTCGCGTTGGTCAACGCGATCGCGGCCTGGTTGGCGAACAGCGAGAGCGCCCGATGATCGGCCGCGGCGAACGGGCCGACTCCGGTCCGGCTCTCCTTGTCCGCGACCACGAGCAGGCCGACGCTGCCGCTGCCCCCGTCGCCTTCGATGGGGACCGCGAGCGAGTGTTCCGCGGCCGGCATCACGCCCGCCGCTACCGCTTCGATGCCGGCTTCGTCGAGACCGGATGCCGGCGGCGCATCGATCGTCTCGCGGGCGCCGCCGCCGATCGTGCCGGCGAGCGCGAGGCGGCCTTCGTCGTCCAGCAGGTAGAAGGCGCCGCGCCGGGCGTCCAGGAGCGAAACCGCGCGCAGCAGGATCTCCTCGGTCAGTTCGTCCAGGTTCAGCGTCGAAGCGATCGCCAGCCCCACGTCGTAGACCGCCTGCAGCGTGACGACGTTGTAGTTGTCCTGGAACTTCCGGTCCTTCAGCTCGTCGGCCAGTTCCCGCAGCCTGAGGCCGATGGCCAGCACTCCGGCGAGGTCGTGCTCCTCCGGCGTTCTCCCCTGTCCGCCGCCGGCGCCGTCATCGCCAGCCGCATCGTCGACGGCCGCGTAGTAGAGGATCAGGCCGTGCTCCAGGCTCCGTTCGCGGGTGCCGAGGACGCCCCAGGACGCCACGGGACCGCCGTCACGGCGGTAGATCTGGGCGCCGGCCAGACCCTGGGCCCGGCACCAGTGCCCGACCAGCCGGGTCTGCGCCGCGCCGCTCTCCCACTCCGCGGTCTCCGCCGCCGCCGCCAGCCGCCAGAGTTCGGCTCCGAGACCCGCTCCAGCCGCCGAGGTCGACTCCGACGCCTGAGCGGCACCGGCGGCCGGCGAAGTCACGAGGCCCCGGCCTGAAGCCCGGTCACCGCGGCCTGTTCGTCGGGAAAGATGCTGGCGTACTGCGCCAGCCCCATGATGTGGAAGGTCTTCTCGATCGTCGGAGTGAGATCGCAGAAGGAGAGCCGGCCCTCCACTTCGATCATCTTCTCGATGATCTCGATCAGGATGGAGATGCCGATCGAGTTGACGATCTTCGTCCCGGCGAGGTTCAGCAGCAGCGTCGTGAAGCCCTCGTCCAGCAGGCCGTACGCCGCCTCCGCGATCTCCTCGCCGCCCTGATTGTTGATGTAACCGTCCGTGTAGATCACCGCCAGACCGTCGCGGCGCTCCACCTTCAACTTCAGACCCTCGGTCATGGAACCAACCAGACTTCCTCGCTCAAAGGAGCGTCAGAGTACCTTCAACATCACGACGGAGGTGCCGCCCTCACCCGAGAGCACGTTCACCTCGTCCATCAGTCCTTCAATGATCTTCAATCCCCAGCCACGCTTCCGGATCGACTTCAGGTTGTCCTCGATCCGGGGCGGCACGAGCTTCGAACAGTCGAAGCCGACTCCCTGATCCTGAATCGTGATCCGGAGCACCTGCGGTTCCTCCCCCTCGGCCGAACCGAGTACCGCGAGCCCGAGATGAAGCTGGCCGTCGGCGGCCCGGCTGTGTTCGATCGCGTTGATGCACGCCTCGACGACCGCCATGCCCACTTCCTCGACCTTGTCCGTGCTCATCCGGATGGACCTTGCCATCTCGCAGGCGCAGGCCCGCACCTCCAGCTCCATTTCAGGCGCGAGCCTGAAGGTCAGGTGGGTTTCTTCAAGAACTCCGAGCTCAGACATCGGGGGTAGGCGATCGGCGTCCCAGCGGCCGGGATCCTAGGCGACAAGAAAGAGCTTGAGACAGTAGATCACCACGGGCTGGATCCGGTCGTTCAGCAGAAACCAAAGAAAGCTGGCGACCACCACGGACGACCAGAACACACCGGCGGAGAGACTCCCCGCCCACGAAACCGGCGCGGTGACGCCCCCACGGTCCAAAAAACTGAACGGCGACCCTACCATTATGTTCGACCTCCCCTTTGGTGACCCTGGTAGAGAGCAAGACCTCTGCCAGCCGGGGAGATACGAGGGCAAACCGTCCGTAAACCCAGCTTTCACGCGGGTTTGACGACGAGCGGCACCGTCGCGACCGGATGGTCGATTCGGGGCAATTTGTCCCGACCGAGTCGCGCCACTCGGGCTCGGCTCGGCTCTGGCGAGACGTTACGCGCGCCCCACATGCTCTAGGGACAATATGTCCTACGGTGGGCCAATATGACCCATTGCATCGTGGGATGCACCGACAGCGGATCGATCAGTACCCTCCGCGCGTCAGGGTGCGCCTGTTGACGCCGAGAAGCCTCGCGGCGGCGCTCTTGTTGCCCCCCGTCATCCCGATGACCCGGCGTACGTGACGTCGCTTGACCGTCTCGAGGTCGAGCGGCTCCGGGCTCTGAAGGCCGACCGCGCCGCCCATCAGCGACTGGATCAGGGCCACGTCGACAACGCCGTCGGCCAGGGAGACCGCGCCCTCCACGATGTTCTGCAGTTCCCGCACATTGCCGGGATAGTCGTGCGCCAGCAGGAAGTTCAGCGCCGTCCGGTCGAACTGCGGCAGCTCGACCGATTCCCGCTCGCAGAACCGTTCGGCGAAGTGGCGGATCAGGTGCGGGATATCCCGCCGCCGCTCCCGCAGCGGCGGCAGCTCGACGCTGATTCCCTTGAGGCGGTAGTACAGATCCTCGCGGAACCGGCCCTCCTCGACCAGCCGTTCCAGCGGCTGGTGGGTCGCGGCAACGACCCGGGCGTCGACGGCGATCGCCCGCTGGCCCCCGACCCGCACGATCTCGCGCTCCTGGAGCGCGCGCAGCAGCTTGACCTGCAGCGCCACATCGAGATCGGCGACCTCGTCGAGGAAGAGGGTGCCCCCCTCGGCCAGTTCGAAGCGACCGAGGCGCGCCCTCACGCCGGTGGCCACGCCGCCCTCGATGCCGAACAGCTCGCTCTCCAGCAGGCTCTCCGGAAGCGCGGCGCAGTTCACCGCCACCAGCGGGCCGGTCCGCTCGGATCGCTGGTGGAGAAAGGCCGCCATGAGTTCCTTGCCCGTGCCGCTCTCGCCGCGAAGCAGGACGCCAACGCTCCGCGGCGCGACCCGGTCGATCACCTCCAGAATGCGACGCATCGCCGGCGCATGGGCCACGATCCGCCTGCCGCCGACCTCCGCCAGGTCGTCGAGGCGCTCCTTGAGCAGCTTGTTCTCCTCCGCCAGCCGTTCCCGCGAGACGACGAGCCGCTCGACCTGGCGAAGGCCGTCAAGGGCCACTCCGGCCAGCGCCGCGACGGATCGGAGAAACCTCCGGTCGCCGTCGCTGAAGCCCGGTTCGCCCTTGCCCCGGACCTCCTTGTCGAGGACGGCGACGAAGCCCAGCACGGCATCGCGGGACTTGAGCGGCGCCGCCAGCAGGGACTGGAACTCTCGACCGGCCAGCGAGCCGCCGCTCCGCGCCAGGAGGTCGTCCCGGGCCAGGAGATCGTCCCACAAGGGTCCGGCAAGCAATGCCTCGGCTGCCGGGAAATCGCTGCCGAAGCCAACCGTGGACGCCGACCGCGCGACCCCGAACCGGTCGCGGGTGACGGTCGCGGCAGCCGCCGGGTCGACGATCGTGCAGAGACGCTGCAGGAGGTCGTCCAGCAGTCCCTGCTCGGATTCGTGGGAATGGAGCGCCACGACCAGGTCGTAGAGCGTCTCGAGCTGCAGCCGTTGGCGGCGGCCGGCAAAGTCCGTTGACGCCTTCCGGGTGGGGGAGGATCCGCGGTCGGCCACGCTCAGCTCGCCTTTCTTACCTGGGTGGCGCGCACCGCTGCCGAGGCCGCCAGCACCTTGCTCAGGAACTCCCCGGTGTGACTCTCCTGCGAGGCCGCCACGTGCTCCGGCGTGCCGGCCACCACCAGCCTGCCGCCACCCACGCCGCCCTCCGGGCCCAGGTCGATGATCCAGTCCGCGTTCTTGATCACGTCGAGGTTGTGCTCGACGACCAGCACCGTGTTGCCCCGGTCCACCAGGCGCTGCAGGAGGCCGACCAGGCGCCGCACGTCGTCGAAGTGGAGACCGGTCGTCGGCTCGTCCAGCAGGTAGAGGCTCCGGCCCGTCGCCCGTTTGGACAGCTCGGTGGCCAGCTTGACCCGCTGCGCCTCGCCACCCGACAGCGTGGTCGCGGGCTGACCGAGGCGGATGTAGCCGAGCCCCACCTCGTCCAGCGTCGAGAGGATACGGTCGATGGCCGGGACGTTGGCGAAGAACTCGCAGGCGTTCTCGACGCTCATGGCGAGGATGTCGGCGATGTTCTTCCCCTTGTAGCGGACCTGCAGGGTCTCGCGGTCATAGCGCAGACCGCCGCAGATGTCGCAGGTGACGTAGACGTCGGGCAGGAAGTGCATCTCGATCTTGTTCTGGCCGTCGCCGGCGCAGGCTTCGCAGCGGCCGCCCTTGACGTTGAAGCTGAACCGGCCGGGCTTGTAGCCGCGGGCCCGCGCTTCCGGCGTCTTCGCCATCAGCGTGCGGATCGGCGTGAAGACGTTCGTGTAGGTCGCCGGGTTGGAGCGCGGCGTACGGCCGATCGGACTCTGATCGATGGCGATCACCTTGTCGAGATGCTCGAGGCCCTCGATCCGGTCGTGATCGCCGGCCGGATCGACAGCGCGGTAGAAGTGGCGCGCCAGGGCCTTGTACAGCACCTCGTTGACCAGGCTGCTCTTGCCCGAACCGGAGACACCGGTGACCAGGACGAAGCAGCCGAGCGGCACGTCCACGTCGAGTTCGGCCAGGTTGTTCTGGCGGGCGCCCCGAATGCCCAGCCAGGCGCCGTTCCCCGGCCGCCGCGCGGCGGGCACGGGCACCTCCGCCTCGCCGCGGAGGTAGGCGGCGGTCAGCGACCCTTTCGCTTTCTCCACTTTCTCGAGCGAGCCTTCGGCGACCACCTCGCCGCCGTGCTCGCCCGCCCTGGGACCCAGATCGACGATCCAGTCGGCCTCGCGGATCGTCTCCTCGTCGTGTTCGACCAGAAGGACGGAGTTGCCGAGGTCGCGCATGCCCTTGAGCGTCCGCAGCAGCTTCGCGTTGTCCCGCTGGTGCAGGCCGATCGAGGGCTCGTCCAGCACGTAGAGCACTCCCTGGAGCTTGCTTCCGATCTGCGTCGCCAGCCGGATGCGCTGGCTCTCGCCTCCCGAGAGGGATCCCGAGGCCCGGTCCAGGTGCAGGTAGCCGAGACCGACGTCATCGAGGAACGTCAGCCGGTCCTCCACCTCCTGCAGGATCTTGCCGGCGATCTGCCGTTCCTTCGTGCTCAGCCCCAACGCTCCGACCGCCCGCCGGAGCTCGCCGATCGGCATCGAGGTCAGATCGTCGATCGAACGATCGCCGACGGTGACCGCCAGCGCTTCGGGACGAAGCCGGCGGCCCGAGCACGAGCCGCAGGTGCGCACCGACATGTACTTTTCGATCTCCGAGCGAACGCCCGGGGACGCCGTGTCCGCGTGGCGGCGAGTGAGCATCGGCACCACGCCCTCGTAGCGCCCACGCCACTGGTAGGACGAGCGCCGACCCTTGATCTCGAAGGCGATCTCGCGGCTGCCCGAACCGTAGAGCACGACCTGCCGCACCTCCTCGGACAGCTCGCACCACGGCGTCGAGAGGTCGAAGCCCATTTCCGCGGCGACCGTCCTGAGCATCCTGAGCCGCCAGGAGGATGAACTCGTCGGAAAGGGCCGGAGCACGCCGGCCTGGATCGACCGCCGCGGATCGTCCAGGATCCTCTCCTCGTCGACCGCCATCGAGGACCCCAGGCCGCCGCACTCGGGACAGGCCCCGTAGGGGCTGTTGAACGAGAACAGTCGCGGCGAGATCTCGGCCAGGCTGGTGCCGCAGTCGGCGCAGGCGAAGTGCTGGGACATCGTCTCCTCGGGCAAACCCTCGGGGGCCACGACGAGCAGGCCGCGGCCGACCTCGAGGGCCGTCTCGAACGATGCGGCCAGCCGCTGCTCGATGCCCGGCCGCACGACGAGGCGGTCGATGACGATCTCGATGTCGTGCTTCCTGTTCTTGTCGAGAGCGGGGAGGTCGCCGGAGAGCTCGCAGAGTTCGCCGTCGATCCGCGCCCGCAGAAAGCCCTCGCGGACCATCTGCTCGAGCTGGCGGCGGTACTCGCCCTTCTTGCCCCGCACGTACGGCGCGAGCAGCAGCAGCCGGGTGCCCTCCGGCATCCCGGCCACCCGGTCCACCATCTGCTGCACGGTCTGCGGCCGGATCACCTTGCCGCACTCGGGGCAGTGCGGCACACCCACCGAGGCGTAGAGCAGCCGCAGGTAGTCCTGGATCTCGGTCACCGTCCCCACCGTCGACCGCGGGTTCCGGGACACCGATTTCTGCTCGATCGAAATCGCGGGCGAGAGTCCCTCGATCGAGTCCACGTCCGGCTTCTCGACCTGGTGCAGGAACTGGCGGGCGTAGGCCGACAGGGACTCGACGTAGCGACGCTGTCCCTCCGCGAACAGCGTGTCGAAGGCGAGGGAGGACTTGCCCGAGCCCGAAACGCCGGTGACGACGACGAGCCGCTCCCGCGGGATCTCGACCGTCAGGTTCTTCAGGTTGTGTTCGCGGGCGCCGCGAACGACGATCTTCTTCCCGCTCACCGCGCGTCCCCTGACGCGTCCGCCCGCAGGCGCCGCCGGCCGCGAAACACTTCGCCGGCCTCGCGGTCGAGGGTCCGCTCCCGTTCCCGCTCCCGCTTGTCGTGCAACTTCCTGCCCTGGGCCAGGGCCAGCTCGACCTTGATCCGGTTGCCCTTCAGATAGACGGACAGCGGCACCACCGTCAGGCCCCGGTCGCGGGTACGGCCGAACAGGCGGTCGATCTCACGCCGATTCAGCAGCAGCCGCCGGGGTCGCTCGAGATCGTGGTTCTCCCGGTTGCCGTGGCTGTACGCGGAGATGTGAGCGTCCACCAGCCAGGCCTCGTGGTCACGAAAGGCGACGTAGCTGTCACGCAACTGGATCTTGCCGCCCCGGATCGACTTGACCTCGGTACCCAGGAGCTCGATGCCGGCCTCGAGCCGCTCCAGCACGTGAAACTCTCGCCGGGCCTTTCGATTGACCGCGAGAGCGTTCCCGCCCGCGAGCGACCGCTGCTTCTGTTTGCTGCGCCTGGCCATCGGTGTTCGTTCCCGGCGTTGGGTGCATCTCCCGAGTGAGTCTACTCTCCGGGGACCCCCCGACGCAGGCAGCCGCGATGCGGCCGAAGCGCCACAGAGGTGTGGCGAAAACGCCACATGCCGGCTCGTCGACCGACTGTCGTCACGGACGTAAACGACTGGAAAACAAGGAACTTGCAAGAGACGCAAGGCCGTCGCCGGGCTGGCACGATCCGTGCTGAAACACTTGGCCGATGGCAAAGCGCGCCAACGGATCGGGCCGGAGTCCCCGGCGAGGGTCCAACGACACGCGCGACCGCCTGTTCCGCCAGCAGACGATCCGGCGTCCGACGGCGATCGCCGGCGTGGGCATTCACACCGGCCGGGAGACGAATCTGCGCATCCTGCCGGCGCCGCCCGATGCGGGCATCCGTTTCCGCCGCTCGGATGCCGGCAACGTGGAGGTTCCCGCCGACCTCACGAGCGTCAGTTCCCTCGAACTCGCCACCACGCTCGGTCGCGACGACGTCACCGTCTCGACCGTCGAGCACCTCCTCGCCGCTGTCTACATCCTCGGGATCGACAACCTGGTCGTCGAGATGGACGGCCCCGAGGTGCCGATCCTCGACGGCTCGGCGATGCCCTACCTGCTGCTCCTGCAGGCGGCGGGAGTGAGGTCCCAGAACGCGAACCGGCAGATCCTCGCGATCACTTCGGTGATCGAGATCGACCGCGGCGACAAGTGGCTGCGCGCATCCCCCTACCCCGGCCTGCGCCTGGACTACACGATCGACTTCGAAGGCTGCGCCGTGGGACGCCAGCGGCTGCAGATCGATGTCGACACGCGCAGCTTCGAGCGCGGCCTGGCGCCGGCGCGGACCTTCTGCCGCCAGATGGACGTCGAGCAGATGCAGCGGGCCGGACTGGGTCTGGGCGGGTCGGTCGACAACTGCATCGTCTTCGACGAACAGGGCGCGGTGAACACGGACCTCCGCTTCGCGGACGAGCCGGTCCGCCACAAGGCGCTCGACGCCGTCGGCGACTTCACCCTGCTCGGAGCGCCGATCTGGGGCCACTTCGAGGTTCTGCGGGGCGGGCATCAACTCCACTACGAGCTGCTCAGGGAACTGGTTGCCAACCCCAGGTACTGGACCTGGATGCGGGGCGACGAACTGCCGCCACGGACGGACCGCCCCTTCGAGGGAGATCAGCCGGCGACCTGGCACCCTGGCCTGGCCGGCCCGCCGTAGCCGCGCTTTCGCGCCGCACCACTCAGAAACGACCTGCCGGCGGTCTACTCCTCACGGCTGGTCTCAGCGGCCGGGCGTGCCGGAGGTCAGGATGACCTCGTTGGACCACGCTCCGACACCACCAGTATTGGAAGCTCTGACGCGATAGTGCCTCGTCAGTCCCGGCGATGTCGTGACGCCCCAGGTCAAGGTGGATGCCGCCAGGCTGCATGACGCTCCGTCACCGGCCGACGTACACCGCCAGCCGCTCGTCGAGGAGTTCCGCACCTGCAGTTGGTAGCCCGTGACCGGGGCCGCCGAGGTGGGCTCGGCCCAGGACAGGGTCTGCCTGGTCACGGCGGCGGAGCCGCTCAGCGTCGGCGCGGCCGGGGCCGGCGGCGGAACGACTGTCGAAGAGAAGGACGCCGAGTCGGTTGCGCCGGTGCTGTCCGTCACCGTGTAGGTCATGTTGTAGGTCGTGCTTCTGCTGACCACCGGCAACTTGCCGCTGGCGACCCTCGTTGTCGAGTTGAACGCGATTCCGGGGGGAAGTCCCGTCAAGCCGTAGCGATACGGCGACACGCCTCCCGAGGCGGCGGGGAGCCTCGTGTTCACGGCGCCGCCGGACGGGAGGTTCGTGAAGTCCGGGATCCTCGGCGCCGTCAGTGGCGGCGCCGACGCGGAGGTGAGCTCCACATGGGACGACCACGCTCCGTCGCCGACGACGCTGACTGCTCGCACCCGGTAGTGCCGGCTCACGCCAGCCGCGGTCGCGACGCTCCACGATCTGGCGGTTGCCGGCATGTTCGACGCCGTCGGCGTACCCGCGTCAGGCCATCTCCACGAACTGGTCGCGCTGTTCCTGGTCTGCAACTGGTACCTGGTGATCGCCCCGTCCGACCGAGGGGCCGCCCAGGTCACGTTGTGGGTCCGACCGGACACACTGCCGTTGATGGACACTCGCGCCGGCGGACTCATGGAGGTCAGTTTGACCTCATTCGACCAGGGACCGTCTCCGCCCTCGTTGGTAGCCCGGACGCGGTAGTGCCGGACCAGAGAGGCCAAAGTCACGATGTTCCAGGTCAACGTCGTGGCGGTCAGACTCGAGGCCGTCCCCGAACCCCCGGCCGGAAAGTGCCAGTTCCCGACAGCCGGATCCTTCGTCTCCAACTGGTAGCGACTGATGTCGCTGGCGCTCGTCGGCGCCGTCCAGGTCAGAGTCTGATTCGTGAGGTTGACGCTGCCCGAAAGCGTCGGGGCCCCAGGCAGATCCGGGTCGGGGTCGGGCTCGGGGTCGGGCTCAGGGTCGGAGCCCGGGTCGGGACCGGGGTCAGGATCGGGACCAGGGTCGGGATCGGGGTCGGGCACGGCTGGAGGTTCAGCCGCCGGCGGCGCCGCCTGCGACGGTCCATCGACCCTCAACTCGTACGAGCCGGCATCCTTCCGCCACGCAAACACCTGGACCACGTGAACGCCCGCACTCAGGTTCCCGCTCCACTCGTCATCGGCGGTCCTGGACCTGTTCGTGCAGCGCCTCCTGATCGTGCCGTTCTCCTTTACGTAGCAGTCGAAGTCCGTCGTCATGTCCGTGACATCGACCCGCACCCTGCCCAACAACGGGATCTTGAAGGTGTATTCCTGGACGCCACCGCCTGAAGCCACCTGCCGGGCGTCGGCGAACGCCAACGTGCGAACAGGGTTCCGGGCAGCCGGCACGGGTTCGGGCGTGCTCCCATCTTCGAGTTCCGTCAGCGAAACAGCCAACGTGAAGTTGCCGGTCCCGGCGCCGAACGGCCAGACCTGAATCGAGTGATAGCCGACGTCCAGTACGCCCTTCCAGGAGTCGCTCGTGGCGCCGGCGTTGGTGGAACACGACAGCGTAGTCGAGCCCGCGACTCCTCCTCCCGCCACCGCGGCGTCGGGCGGAGGCGTGCCGTCTCGCGCCGGCCCAGGCCCTCGAACGACCTGGCAGTCGAAGTCCCGAGTCATTCCGGTCAACGACACGGTCACCTCCGACCGCTTCGTCACTCCAAGGGCGTAGGTCGCGCCGCTCGAACCGGTCATCGAGGACGACACCGCTCCGGTTCTCCTGCCCCCTCCGTTCAGGACCGTCTTGTACTGATTCGGGATGCACTCCCCCTCGTCGATCCGACCATTCGCGTTTAGGTCGTACCAGAGTCCGTCGCAAGTCTGAACGCTCCCGCACCTCGGCTGGGTCGGATCCTCGAGACAACTGACCTCACAGTCGGGATGCGCCGGGTTGGCGTCGCAGTCCAACGGACAGTTGGGACCCGGATTCCCCTCGCACCCGTCGTCGTCGCGGTCCGGCTTGCCGTCACAGTTCGGATCGCCTGGAGGACATTCACCTCCCCCAGGGCGAGGACAGGTCGACGATGTCGCCCCAACGAAGACCAGCATGCCGTCGTCGCCCACCTCGAACATGGACCCACTGCCGGACCCTTCTTCGTCCTCCTCGTCGTCTTCGCAACACTCCGGATGGTCCTCATCCGCCTCGCTCTCGCAATCCAGAGGATGGTCCTTCCGGAACTTCTCGTCTACTGTCTCGCAGTCCTTTACCGTGACGTTGGGCGACGAACCCATGATCGACTGTGCCTTGCACGCACCGGTGTAGGAGTCGCCCACCATGTCCTCCAGTAGAAGAACGTGCCCAAGCTCATGGGTTACCACAAAGGAGTCTTGGCAGGCCTCTGGGAGACTCCTGCTCTCGTCCTTGGCCGTGTACCAGATGACTTCCTTCGCTTCCAGCCGCACCTGAGCGCAGATCGCTTGCCCTCCCGCTTGCGTCAAACCATAAAGGCCGATCTCCTTTTGCGTTCCTCGTCTCAGAGTAAAGACATCGGTTCCGGCAGGCAGCCTGCTGTTGTCGTCGAACAGCCTTCCATTCTCGTTAGCCATGTACAACTTCGGCAGCTTGTGCCGGCCGCACCTATGCTCCCAGGAGGTGACGGCAAGGTCTACCTTGGTCTGGTCGTCGGTCTTGTCCTCCCCAGGTGTCAGTACGCCCGGGACCTTGATGGCTATGTCGGTACTTTTCTTGAAGTTATGGCTGTCGTCGGTAGGAATAGTGCACTCCTCCGTCTCCTGTGCAGGGGCATTAGTAGTCGCTGCGGTTGCGAGGATCGCAACCGCCAGGAGGCGCTGTGGCGCCCTCAATGTTCGCAGTCTCTAGTGAGATTCCAGCCTTCGTGCGTCTGCACGGCACCGGAGAGAACGCAGTCGTCGTCGGCCGCTTGTTCAACCTGGCTCCCCACTTCGCCGTGGAGTTCCCAGACGTTCTCGTTCAGGTCATCGGCACGCCGCGCCTCGGTGGCATAGGCGTAGAGGCCAGACGCAGCCACCCTGTACGCCGATTCCTCAACTTGGTTGATCGTGTAGCGGGAGAGGCCGAGCCACCACTCCAGAGAAGGCGAGTCCTCGGAGAACACTGCGACCGCATTGGGTTGGACGACGCCCTTGTCCCATGAACCGATGAGCAGTACTTTGTCTCCGGGACGCCCATTGAACCCTCTTCTGCCGCCTACCCAGGAACAGAAGACCATGTCTCTCGCCACTAGCCGGCCAAGGGAAACCAGAGCATGGCTAGGAGAGGGAGAGTAGCGATGGAGAGGTTCAACTCGCTCAAGCGAGACGAACGCAACAGGGGACGGTCCCTTGAATCCCATGACCATCTCCCCGATGGTCGCGGTTACGGCCACGTCAGATGTCATCATCACGAAGTCGACGTGGTCCGCTCCAGGCGGCCTGACTATAGTTGGGCGAGGGTATGACGCCCCGCAGATATCCTCCTCGGGAACTGTGCCCTCATGGAGTCCGTTCTCTGCAGCCGATCCGTGTTTCTTTCTGAAGCCCTCGATTTGCTCCTCCAACGTCTCGATCGTGTCCGGCCGAAGCCCCGGGGCAATCAGGTTCCCTCGCTCGTCTAGTAGCACGTCGACAGACCTCCACGGGTACGAACTCGTGCCAAACTCGAAGTACTCCGGCATCTGTGCTGCCGCGGGACCAGCCAGCAGCGTGAATACGACCCCGATCAGGATCTTCTGGTTCCTCTCCATTTCTTGCTCGCTGTCCCCTCTCTCGGTCCCTGAGGTAGGAAGGCGCGCCACAGCAACGGGCCGTTCGGAGCGCACGATGAGATCCCATATCAGTGCGTGGCCCCGTGTCAAGCCGAAGCCCTTGTTCCCCTCCTTGTTCCCCTCTCTGCCAACGTACGTGACACAGCGGGCTTTCCGTTGAGTAGTGGAGGGCACACGTTGGCAGGGAGGATCGATGGCAAGACGAGATCAGGGACTTGGCGGCGGCTCGGAGCTCCCGGCCCCGGGGGTTGAGGAGCGTAGCGACGAGGCCCCCGGGGCCGGCGCGTCTCCCGCGGGGGCGGTGCCCGACCCGGAGGTGGTGGCGAAGCCGACCAGACGCCAGTTCACCGCGGAGTATCGGCTTCGGATTCTGGAGGAGGCGGATCGGTGCACGGACCGCGGCGAAGTGGGCCGTCTGCTTCGGCGAGAGGGTCTGTACAGCTCGCATCTGGCCAACTGGCGCAAGGCGCGGCGAGAAGGCGCGCTTTCCGGCCTGAAGCCGAAGAAGCGCGGCCGCAAGCCGGCGAAGGCCAATCCGCTGACGCCGAAGGTGAAGCGGTTGGAAGCGAAGGTCAAGCGGCTGGAGAAGGAGCTGGCCGCCGCCCACACGCGATGTTCCGCCTTCACTGTTCGCAGACTCTCGCCAAGGCCCAGCCGTCAGCCGTCTCTTCAAGTCCAGCGAGGACGCAACCACCGTCGGTGGCTTCCTCGACCTCGCGGCCTAGAGCATCTCTAGCCGCCGCCCCCTCGACGGTCGTAGCGTCGGCGCGCCGCGCCTCCGTCGCGTATTCATGTAGTCCGGTCAAAGTGACTCTCTCGGCAGCCTCCTCAACCTGTTGAAACGTGTGGTCTTGAAGGCCGAACCACCAGTCCACTGACGTGCCCCCCGAGACCACCGCGAGCGAAGCGCCCTCCGAGCCGACATCGACAACTCCCCTGTCCCAAGGTCCCAAGAGGAGAATCCGGTCTCCAACCTTGCCGTTGAAGCCCCTCTTACCGTCCATCCAACTGCAAAACACGGCATCTCGTGCTACCAGACGGCCCAAGGGAACGAGCACATGGTCAGGCGTCGGCGAGTAGCCGTGTAGAGGTACGACCTCTTCAAGAGACACGAGTGCAGTGGGGACGGCTCCGTAGAATCCCGTGATCATCTCTCCAAGAGTCGCAACCACGGCGACTTCAGACAGCATGAGAGTGAGATCCAGGTTCCCGTACCCTGGCATCCGTAGCAGTCTGGGGCGCGGATACGAAGCTCCGCACATTTCTTCAGACGGCACTGCTCCTTCTTCAAGCCCAAGGTCGCTCGCAGACCCGTACTTTGCGCGGAAGCCCGCGATCTGCCAGTCCAGTGCTTCCCGAGTGTCCCACCGAAGATCCTGAAGCGGACTCCCGCGTTCGTCCAGCACCAGATCGACCGGCTTCCACCGATAAGGACCTTCCCCGAACTCCCGAGGACGAGGCTGCCCTGCAAGAGGGCAAGCCAGCAACGCCAATGCCATCGCGACCAAAGGGATCTTCCCGGCCCGGTTCATTCGCATCTCTTCCGCCTCCCGAGGTCCTCTGTGCCAAACCGCAGCGAAGCACGAGGCCACCCGCAACGTAAGGGATCCGACACCAATGGGCGGCTGACTGTCAACCCACCGACAGCGCCGCGGACTGGTAGTCTCACGCCATGAGAGTCCCGCGGGCGGGACGGCTGATCTGCGCGCTCAGCCTGTCGAGCGTTCTGGGCGGCGACGCACTCGCGGCCCAGCCGCCGCGAGAGGCTTCCGTCCGGTCTGCCGGAGCGGCCATCGCCGGACTCTCCGCCGTGCGCGAGGGTCCGGTGCTCCTGGTCAGCTTCCGCCTGGACCGGGCGCTCGACGAGCGCACCTGGGAGAAGATCGAGAGCGGACTGCCGACCGGCTTCACCTACGACATTCAGCTCCGGCGGATCCGCCGGCGCTGGTTCGACAAGGCCGTGGTCGCCACCCGGCTGCAGGTCGTGGCGATGTACAACGCCCTTACCCGCGAGTACCTCGTCAACTTCAAGCGCGACGGCGAGCTCTACGCCAGCCGTGTCGTCACCTCGCAGGAGGACCTCGAACGGGCGCTGACGACCTTTGAGGGGCTGCCGTCGGTCGAGCTGGCCGACGAACCGCCGGGGCGGCTGGTGCTGCGGGTACGAGCCGAAGTCCGGACCCGAACCCGGCTCGGCCTGATTCCGGACCGGGTCCATACCGCCTGGGCCCAGACGACGCCCTTCCGGTCCGCCCAGCGCCGGATCGGCAGCGGGGAGGCCGAGTGATCCAGCGCCTGACCGCGACCCGCCCGCCCCTGCGGGAACTCATCAAGACCAACCGCTTCCTGGTCTGGCTCCTGGCGCTCTCCCTCGCCGTGCCGACGGCGGGCTACTACGCGCTCCAGCGCGGTCGCGAGATCGACCCCACGGTGCTGAACAACAGCATCCTGCTGTTCGCGCTGCGCAATCTGAACGTGGTGCTGATCCTGGTCGTCGTCTTCGTGCTCGTCCGCAACCTGACCAAGCTCTGGATCGAGCGCCGGCGCCAGCGCCTGGGCGCCAAGTTCCGCACGAAGCTGATCCTCACCTACATCGGCCTGTCGCTGATCCCCGGACTCGTCCTCTTCGCCTACGCCACGGAACTGCTCCAGGGCTCGATCGACCGCATGTTCCGGACCGACATCGACGATCTGCTGGAGCCGGCGAACCAGATCTCCCAGGCCCTGACCTCGACCCGGCAGGACGAGTTGCTTCGCGACGCCGAGCGCTTTCTCGCCGACACCGAGAGCCTGGACCTCGACAGCCCGCGCGGCCGCGGCAGGTTGCTGGGAGCGCTCGGCGACGCCCGTTCCGAGGCCGACCTCGACTACCTGGCGGTCTACCGGGACACCACCTTTCTCCAGGCCACGGTCAACCCGCAGGCTCTTTCCGAGGTACCCGAGCCGACCCGCGGCATGCTGCTCGAAGCCGTCCGCACCGGCGCCGCCCGCGCCATCGGCGAAGTGGCGGGCAGCGAGGAGCGACTGATCCTGGCAGCGGCGGCGCGGGAAGGCGGCGCCGAGACCACGGTGGCCGTCGCCGGCAGGCTGCTCGATGCCGAACTCGCCGGCAACACGGAGATCCTGATCGCCGCCTACCAGTCCCGGCGGCAACTGCACGCGCAGCGCGATGAGATCCGGGCCGCGTACTGGCTCCTGTTTCTCACCGTGACCCTGTGCATCCTGCTCGTCTCGTGCTGGGTCGGTCTCTACCTGGCCGGCCGGGTCACCGGTCCGATCGAAGCGCTGGCGGACGGCACCCGGCGCATCGCCGGCGGCGACCTGGAACACCGGGTCGAAGCGGCCGCCGACGACGAGGTTCAGGTCCTGGTCGACTCCTTCAACCGGATGACCGACGCGCTGGAGGAATCGAACCGCGACCTGGTGGCCACGAACCGCCGCCTGGACGCCGAGCGCGCCCGCATCGAAGCGGTGCTCGAGAGCGGCCCGGCCGGCGTCCTCTCGCTCGACCGCGACGGCCGCATCCTGACCTGCAACCGCGCCGCGATGGAGATGCTCGGACTGCCGGAACACGTCTCGCTCACCGGCGCGCCGCCCGAGGCTCTGAGCGAGCTGCTCCCCGACAAGGGCGTCGAGGCCGTGTTCGCCGACCTGCCGGATTCGACGGACCGGAGGACGACCAGGCCGCGCCGCTCCGGGGCGGCCCCAGCCCGTCGCGAAGTCAGCCTCGGCGGCAGGGACGACTGGAAGACGCTGGAGGTCAAGACCAGCCCGCTGCGCGCCCCGGACGGCAGCGGCGGCTTCGAACTGCTCGGCCACGTCCTCGTGATCGAGGATCTGACCGCGCTCCTCGACGCCCAGAAGGCCGCCACCTGGACGGAGGCCGCGCGCCGGATCGCGCACGAGATCAAGAACCCGCTGACTCCGATCAAGCTCGCCGCCGAGCGGCTGCAGCGCAAGGCGCAGGGCAACGACGCGAGCCTCGGCGCCGCGGTCGAGGAGGGAGCGCAGATCGTCGTCCGCGAGGTCGGCAACATGCAGAACCTCGTGGACCAGTTCGCGCGCTACGCCCGCATGCGGCGCCCCCAGCCCCGCGATGTCGACATAGCGAAGCTGATCAGCGAAACGGTCGACCTGTACCGCGAGCTGAAACCCGGAGTCGAGGTCGAGGCGCGCATCGAGGCCGGCGAAGACGGTCTCCACGCCAAGCTCGACGCCGACCAGATGCGCTCCGCCCTGGTCAACCTGCTGGACAACGCCATCGCCGCCACCAACCCGCCCGGTCAGGTGACGGTCCGGGCCGGCCGCAGCAACGGGACCTTCGACCTCTCCGTCAGGGACACCGGCAGCGGCGTGCCGAAGGGGGCCCGCGAGAAGCTCTTCCTGCCGTACTTTTCGACCAAGGGACGGGGTTCGGGGCTGGGCCTCGCCATCGTCCAGCGCATCGTCAGCGACCACAACGGTTCGATCCGGGTCGAGGACAACGAGCCTCACGGCACGACCTTTACCATTGAATTGCCCCAGTCCGGGTTGCCCCAGTCCGAGTTGCCGCGGTAGAACCGCGCTCACCGGCATCCAACGATGAGCAAGGCGCGCATTCTGATCGTCGACGACGAGGCCGGGATCCGCCAGACCCTGCGGGACATCCTCGAGGACGAGGGCCACTCGGTGACGGCGGCGGCGGACGCGGTAAGCGGCCAGGCGCTGATGGCGAGCGACGAGTTCGATCTCGTCCTGCTTGACGTCTGGCTGCCCGACCGTGACGGTCTGGAGATCCTGGAGGAGCTCCGGGAGGGCGACTTCCAGACGCCGGTCATCGTCATCTCCGGCCACGGGAACATCGATACGGCGGTCAAGGCGATGCGCGTCGGCGCGCACGACTTCCTGGAGAAGCCGCTGGCGCTCAATCGGGTCGTCGTGTCGGTCGAGAACGCCCTGGAGCGGAACCGTCTCGAACGCCAGGTGCGGGAACTGTCGAACCGGCTCGACCCCGAGCGGCAGCTCATCGGCGACTCACCGTCGATGCGGCAACTGAAGGACGAGCTGAAGCTCGCGGCTCGCGCCGAGAGCCGGATCCTGATCACCGGCGAGAACGGCACGGGCAAGGAGCTCGTCGCGCGGCGCGTCCACGGCCTCTCCCAGCGGAGGAGCCGCGCCTTCGTCGAAGTGAACTGTGCCGCGATCCCGGAGGAACTGATCGAGAGCGAGCTCTTCGGGCACATCAAGGGCGCCTTCACCGGCGCCTCGGAGAACCGCCGCGGACGGTTCGAACAGGCCGACGGAGGCACCCTGTTCCTGGACGAGATCGCCGACATGTCGCTGAACACCCAGGCCAAGGTGCTGCGCGTGCTGGAGGAGCAGCGCTTCGAGCGGGTGGGAGGCTCCGAGCCGATCGAGGTCGACGTGCGGGTTCTGGCGGCGACGAACAAGAACCTCGAGGAGGGTGAACTCCCCGCCGGCCGGTTCCGCGAGGACCTCTACTTCCGCCTCGCCGTCATTCCGCTCCACGTGCCGGCCCTTCGCGACCGGCGCGAGGACATCCCCGCCCTGATCGACCACTTCCTCGAACGCTTCGCCGCCGAGGCCGGCCGCCGCCCGAAGACGGTCGACCCCCAGGCGCTCGAACGGCTGGTCGCCTACTCGTGGCCGGGAAACGTGCGGGAACTCCGCAACCTGAGCGAACGCCTGATGATCATGGCGCCCGGCGACGTCGTCATGGAAGCCGACCTGCCGCCACGGGTACGCGGCGCGGACGCGATCGCCCAGGTGGGCAACGACTACGCCTCGCTCAAGGAAGCCCGCGAGACCTTCGAGCGGCTGTACATCGAGCGCCGGCTCGGCGCCGCCGGCGGCAACGTCTCCCAGGCCGCCAGGGACCTCGGAATCGACCGCCGCCACCTGTACCGCAAGCTCCAGGCCTACGGCATCGATCCCGAACGCGGCTCGTGAGCGAGTTGGCTGCCAACCGGTTCGTCGTCGGCACCGCGGGTCACGTCGATCACGGCAAGACGCGGCTTGTCCAGGCCCTGACCGGGGTCGACTGCGACCGCTGGGAAGAGGAGAAGCAGCGCGGCATCACGATCGACCTCGGCTTCGCCTCGATGGTCGAGGACGGCTGGCAGATCGGCTTCGTCGACGTGCCCGGCCACGAGCGCTTCGTCCACAACGCCCTCGCAGGGCTCGGCGGCATTCAGATGATGGTGCTGGTCGTGGCCGCCGACGAGGGGGTCATGCCGCAGACCCTCGAGCACCTCGCGATCTGTTCGCTGCTCCGGATCCCCGCCGGCCTGGCGGTGCTGTCGAAGACGGACCTTGTGTCGGCCGACCTCGTGGAGCTCGCCGAACTGGAGCTTGAGGAGGCGCTTGCCGGAACCCCGTTCGCCGGCGCGCCGATCCTGCCGGTGTCGGCCCAGACCGGCGAGGGCCTGGACCGGCTCCGCGCGGCCCTGGTTGAGCTCGCCAGGTCGGCGGCCCCGATCGACCGCTATCGCCGCCTTCCCGCCCGGCTGCCGATCGACCGGGCCTTTCACCTGCGGGGACTCGGCGTGCTGGTCACCGGCACGCTCGCCCGGGGCATCGTGACCGTCGGCGACGAACTGGACATCCTGCCCGCCGCCGGCAGCGCCCGGGTGCGCAGCATCGAGGTCCACGGCGACCGCCGCCAGCAGGCCGAAGCCGGCGAGCGCACGTCGCTCCAGCTCGTCGGCGTCGACCTCGAGCAGGTCACCCGCGGCCACGAGCTGACCGCCCCCGGCGTCTACCGCGCCACGACTTCCCTGCTCGTGCGGTGCCGGCTGCTCGCCACGGCGCCCGAACCGCTCGACGGCAGCAGCCCGGTGCGGCTTCACGTGAACGCCGCGCAGCGGATCGGCAAGCTGCGGCCCCTCGACGCCGCCCGGCTCATGCCCGGCCAGGAAGCCGTGGCCGAAATCCGGCTCGACGAGCCCCTGGTGGCGGTTCGCGGCGACCGCTTCGTCATCCGCAGGCCCTCGCCCCAGACGACGCTCGGCGGCGGCGACGTGCTCGACCCGGCCTGGAGGCGTCCTCGAGGAAAGGCTCTCGGAGCGACGATCGACGCGCTCGGCTCCGGCGACCGGCAGGCCGCCGCCGTCCAGTGGGCCGCCGGCAGCCGCGAGGCCGGTCTCGCTGTGACCGAACTTGCCCTGCGTCTGGGCGTCGTCCCCGCCGACGCCCGGGAGGTGCTGAACGGCGCCGCGCGGGCGGGCCTGCTGCTCGACGCGGGCGCCGGCGGCCGCTTCGTCACTGCGGCGACAGTCCGTCGCGTGACCCGGCGTGCCCGGCGTCTGGTCGAGGCGCACTTCGCCGCCGACCGTCTTTCCCGCGGCATGCCGAAGGCCGAACTGGTCCGCCGGTTGCTGGGCGGCCGCGCCGCCGACCTCGCCCCGGCCTACCTGGACTGGTCGAGCCGCGGCGGCAAGGACTTGAGCGTCGTCACGGACGGCGAACTCGTGACTCTCCCGGACCGCACCAGCGAACTGACCGGCGCCGAGTCCAGGCTCGCCCAGGACATCGTCCAGGGGTTCGAGGCGCAGGGGCTCACCCCCGGCTCTCCCGAGGAACTCTGCCGCACCCTGGGGGCCAAGACCCAGGTCTTCGACGGCGTCCTCCGCTACCTGGTCGAGCGCGACAAGCTGGTCCGGCTGCCCAACGGCCTCCTCCTCGCCGCGTCCGCTCTGGAACGGTTCCAGGCCGATCTGCTCGCCACGGACTGGGACACGTTCACCGTCGCCGAGTTCAAGGACCGCTTCGGCCTCACCCGGAAGTGGGCGATTCCCCTGCTGGAGCACCTGGACCGCCAGAGGTTGACGCGCCGGGAGGGGGACCGGCGGCGGGTGCTGCGGCCCCGGCATAGGATGGAGGCCTGAGATGCGGGTCGGCGTTCCCACCGAGATCAAGCCGGACGAGCACCGGGTCGCGATCACTCCCGCCGGCGTCGCCGCGTTCACAGCCCGCGGCCACGAAGTGGCGATCGAATCCGGCGCCGGCGTCGGCAGCGCGATTCCGGACGATGCGTACCGCGCGGCCGGGGCCGCGATCGTCGACGGCGCGGACGCCGTGTGGGACCGGGCCGACCTCGTCCTCAAGGTCAAGGAGCCCCTCGAACCGGAGTTCGAGCGGATGCGGCCGGGACAGGTCCTCTTCACCTACCTCCACCTGGCGGCGTCGGAGCAGCTCACGGCGGGCCTGCTGGAGCGGCGGGTCGTCGGCATCGGTTACGAGACCGTGCAACTCGCCGACGGCACGCTGCCGCTGCTGGTGCCGATGTCGGAAGTCGCCGGGCGGCTCTCGATTCAGGCCGGCGCCGCGTGCCTGGAGCGGCGGGCGGGCGGCAAGGGCATCCTGCTGCCCGGCGTGTCCGGCGTACGGCGCGGCCTGATCACGATCATCGGCGCCGGCGTCGTCGGGATGAACGCCTGCGTCGTCGGCGTCGGCCTCGGCGCGGAGGTCACGATTCTCGACATCAACCCGCTGCGCCTCGGCTACGTGCGGGACGTGGTCCAGGGCCACGTCACGACGCTGATGTCGAACGCGGCCAACATCGAGGGCGCCGTGGCTTCGGCCGACCTCGTCGTCTGCTCCGTGCTGATCCCCGGCGCCCGCGCGCCGCGCCTCGTCACCCGCGCCCACCTGGCAGAGATGGAACCGGGGTCCGCGCTCGTCGACGTCGCCGTCGACCAGGGCGGCTGCGCCGAGACCAGCCGTCCCACCACCCACCGCGACCCCCGCTACGTCGAGGAGGGCGTGGTCCACTACTGCGTCTCGAACATGCCGGGCGCCGTGCCGCACACCTCGACCTACGCCCTGACCAACGCGACGATGACCTACGCCCTGGAGATCGCCGACCGCGGCTGGCGCGAGGCCGCGGGGCGCGACCCGGCCCTCGCCTCAGGCGTCAACGTCGTCGACGGGCGCGTGACCCACGAGGCGGTGGCCGGCGCGCACGGGTTCGAGTACGTGCCGTTGGCCGAAGCGGCCGGCTGACGGACGAGCCGGGACCGCTGGTACGCTCCCTCGGTGGGCGCACACGGCGGTCCGATGTCCTTCGGCGTGGTCCTTCAGCCGGACCCGCCGATCTCACGCGTCGTCGAACTCGCCGTGATGGCCGAGCGCCACGGCTTCGACCAGAGCTGGCTCTTCGACTCCCACGTGCTGTGGCCGGAGCCGTTCGTCATCTTCTCCCGGATCCTGGCGAGCACGGAGCGGATGGGCGTGGGGCCGATGGTCACGAATCCCGGCACGCGGGATGTGACGGTGCTGGCGTCCCTGTTCGCGACCCTGGACTCCATGTACCCGGGACGCACGCTCTGCGCGATGGGCCGCGGCGACTCGGCGCTGCGCTACATCGGGCGACGGCCGGAGTCGCTGGCGGCCTCGGTGAACGCGATGAACGTCATCCGGGCGCTGTTCGCCGGTCGTGAGGCGGACCTGGGCGGCACTTCCGTGTCGATTCCCTGGCGCGAGGGGGCGGACGCCGAGCTACCGGTGTGGTTCGCGGCTTACGGCCCGAAGGCGCTTGATGTGGTGGGCCGCCACGCGGACGGCTTCGTGCTCCAACTGGCCGACCCGAAGATCCTGGAATGGACGCTCCAGGCGGTGCGCGACGCGGCCGAAGACGAGGGCCGCGACCCGGACGCGATCACCGTCTGCGTGGTGGCGCCGGCCTATGTCGGCGACGACATCGAGCACCAGCGGGATCAGTTGCGCTGGTTCGGCGGCATGGTCGGCAACCACATCCACGACCTCGTCATGCGCTACGGCGAGGACGACTCGAAGGTACCGCACGTGCTCGCCGAGTACATCCGTCAGCGGCAGGGCTACGACTACTCCCATCATGGCCGCAGCGGCAATCCGGACACCGAGTTCGTGCCCGACGGCATCGTCGACCGGTTGTGCGTGCTGGGCACGGCGGAGGACCACATCGCGAAGCTGCGGGAACTGAAGGCCCTGGGCGTGGACCACTTCGCCGTGTACCTGATGCACGACGACAAGGAGGGCACGCTCGCGGCGTATGGGGACCGGGTGATTCCGGCGCTGCGCGGCCAGTAAGGAGTAAACGCGTTCCCTGGCCGCCTTCGGCGGCAGCGGGTCAGAGGACCCGCGCACCCAGTATTCAGGCCTTGGCTTCGTACCAGTCGGGGCCGGAGTCCATGTCGACGACGAGGGGCACGCTGAGGTCGGCGACGCCTTCCATCTCTTCGCGCACCACGGACGTGAGCGCGTCCATGTCCGCGGAGGGCGCTTCGAGCACGAGTTCGTCGTGGACGGTCAGGAGCAGCCGGGCCGCCTCGAGTTCGGCCCGCAGGCGGCGGTCGACCGCGATCATCGCCAGCTTCAGCAGGTCCGCGGCGGTGCCCTGGATGCGGGCGTTGACGGCCATCCGGCGGGCGTTCTCGCGCACCGCCCGGTTGCGGCTCCTGATGTCCGGGATGTAGCGGACCCGGCCGTAGAGGGTCTCGACCTGGAGTGTCTCTTCCGCACTGGCCAGGGTCTGCTCGGTGTAGGCGCGCACCCCGGGGAAGCGCTCGAAGTAGGCGTCGATGAAGGCCTGCGCCTCGCCGCGGGCGATGCCCAGCGCGCGTGCCAGACCGAAGGCGCTCATGCCGTAGATGATGCCGAAGTTGATCGTCTTTGAGGCGCGCCGCTGCTCGTCCGTGACCAGGGCCGGGGCCACGCCGAACACGGTGGCCGCGGTCGAGCGATGGATGTCGCCGCCGTGCCGGAAGATGTCGACCAGGGCCTCGTCGCCCGAGATGTGCGCGAGCACGCGCAGCTCGATCTGGCTGTAGTCCGCGACCAGGAGCAGGTAACCGTCGCGGGCGCGGAAGGCGCGGCGCACCTGGCGGCCGATGTCGGTGCGGATCGGGATGTTCTGGAGGTTCGGATCGTGCGAGGACAGCCGGCCGGTGGCCGCCACCGCCTGGTGGTAGCGGGTGTGCAGGCGGCCATCGGCGGCGACGAGGTTCGGCAGCGCGTCGACGTAGGTCGACTTGAGTTTGGTCAGTTCCCGGTAGTGCAGGACCTTCGCCGGCACCCGGTGGCCCTGCTGCGCCAGGTGCTCCAGGACATCGGCGCCGGTCTTGTACTTCTTCGTCTTGCGGGTGCGGCCGGGCGAAGGCAGGCCAAGGTTGTCGAACAGGACGACGCCGAGCTGTTGCGGCGACAGAATGTTGAAGCGTTCTCCGGCCTCGTCGAAGATCTCCTCCGCCAGATCACCGGCGTCGAGCTCGAGGCGCCTCGACATGTCGGCCAGCACGCCGGAGTCGAGCTCGATGCCCTCCTCCTCCATCGCCGCGAGGACCGGCAGCAGGGGCGCTTCGATCCGCTCGTAGACCTCGCGGGCGCCCAGTGACTCCCGCCACTGCTCGTCGAGCGCCTCGAGGATCAGCGCAGGCAGCACCGCCTGCTCGGCGGCGTAGACCCGTAGCCCGGTGTCGCCCAGCGCCGCAGCCGGACCGCCGGGGCGCCGAGGCCCGCGTCCGCCGGCGTCGTCGCCTGGTAGAAGAGGCGGTCGAGGGCCACGGTCGCCAGGCCGAAGCTGCGTACGGCGGAGTGGACCAGGTAGGCCATCAACATCGTGTCCAAGAGGCGAGCGGCGACCGCCGGTCGGGCCTCGTGATGCGGGCAGAGCCGGACCACCTCCTTCAGGTCGTGGCCGATCAGCTCCCGATCCGGGTCGGCAAGCCACGCCCGCAGCGTCGCCGCCACGGCTTCGCGCATGCCGGGACGCCCGAAGTCCGCGAAGACGGCACGACCGACCGCCCCGTCTTCGTCTCCGTCCTCCGCGCCCCCGACCGGCGCAAAGGACAGTCCCACCGGTTCGCCGCCGCGCCGGAACACGACGCCGACCGCGATCCGGGAACCGAGATCCTGTACCGCCTCCTCGAACGCCTCGGCGGAGTCCAGGAGGACCGCCGGCTCGATCTCCGGACCGCCGCTCTCGCTCTCGAGCTCCTTCAGCAGGCTCCAGAACTCGAACTCGCGGCACAGGTCGGCCAGCGCCTCGTAGTCCGGGGCTTCCATCTCCAGGGCCTCCGGCTCGAACGGGACATCGAGGTCCGTGTGGATCGTGACCAGGTCCCTGGACAGCAGTGCCTGGTCGGCGTGTTCCCGCAGCCCCTCGCGGTAGGCCTTGCGCTTGAGTCCGGAGGCCGCTTCCAGCAGGGCCTGGAGGTCGCCGTGCTCCCTGATCAGGGTCTGTGCGCCCTTCTGGCCGATGCCGGGCACGCCGGGCACGTTGTCCACCTTGTCCCCGACCAGGGCGAGCACGTCGACGACCTGCTCCGGCGGCACGCCGAAGTCCTTCTCGACCAGAGCCGGGTCGTAGGTCTTCTCGCGACCGGTATGGAGCAGCGACACGCGGTCGCTCACGAGCTGGAACAGGTCCTTGTCCGCGCTGACGATCGTGACCTCGTAGCCCGCGTCCTGCGCCTTGCGTCCCAGCGTGCCGATGACGTCGTCCGCCTCGTAGCGCTCGAGCTCGAGGATCGGGATGCGGAAGGCTTCGATCGCCCGCCGGATCGCGGGCATCTGCGCCTTCAGATCCTCCGGCATCGGCGCCCGGTTCGCCTTGTACTCGGCGTAGGCCTCGGTGCGGACCGTCGCCCGTCCGACATCGAGGGCGATGCCGAGCAACGGCGGCTCTTCCTCCCGCAGGAGCTTCCGCAGCATGTTGATGAAGCCGTAGATCGCGTTCGTCGGCTCCCCCGCCGACGTCGACAGACCCCGGATCGCGTAGAAGGCGCGGAAGATCGTCGAGTAGCCGTCGATCAAGTAGAGGCGCTTCGCGGTCACGGCGGCGACTACTCTAGTGCCGAGTCGTAGGATTACGGTGCCCTACAGCGATCTGCCGGCGCAAGCCATGCCTCGAACCCTCCCCGCCCTTCTTCTCCTCACCGCGCTCACTCCGGCCCCGGCGTGCGCGCAGCCGACCGAACAGCAGGTGCGGCTCCACGGCATCGGCTACGCGCAGCTCGAGAACGAGCGCGAGGTCGAGGCCGAGAGCACCTACCGGGAGCTGATCGACCTCGTGCCCGACGAACCCCTCGGTCACGCCAACCTGGCCGTCGCGCTGCTGCGGCAGGACCGGAAGGACGAGGCGCTCGCCGCCATCGACCGCGCGCTGGAACTGGGCGGCGACAGGGGCGACCTGCTGATGATCCGCGCCGCCATTCTCAGCGCGGGCGCCGGCAGCAACGAAGAGGCGTTGGCCGACTACCGCCGCGCCGCCCGGGCCGAGCCCGACGATCCCGAGATGCAGTACGCCCTCTTCCAGCACGCCGAGATCATGGACGGCGCCGAGGCCGAAGCCGATCGCCGAACCGCGGTCGAACGGCTCCGGGGCCTCCGGCCCGACAATCTGGTCGTCCTGCTGTTGAGCGGAGCCGCCGCCCTCGAAGACGGCGACCGCGGTCGAGCCAGCGACGACTACCTCCGTGTACGGGAACTCATCTGGCAAGCCCACCCGACCGCGGAACGGTTGGTCGACGAGGTCCTCGACGCCCTGGAAGCCGACGACCTCGAAAGCGCCCGCCGGAGCTCCGCTCCCCGGCTCCGGAACGTCCTCCTGGCCACGGCCGGATGGCGCAGCAGCCTGGCCGAGGTCTACACGAACATCCCGGGCATTCCGGTCGAGCGTTTCGTGGACGAGTCGCCGATCGAGGACTTCGGGCCGGCGCTGCCGGTCCGTTTCCGCGCGATCCGGATCGACAACGCGGCCGCCGCCGGCCGGGCGTTCGAGGTCGCGGACTTCGACGGCGACGACCGGCCCGACATCGCCTGGGTGGCCGCCGGGGAGGGCTCGGAGACTCCACTCGTGCAGCTTCAGTTGCGGCGCGCCTCCGCCGGTCTCGCGGCCCCTGGCACGGCCCCGGAAACGGACGCCCGGTTCCTGGTCGCCGGCGACGCCGACAACGACAGGCGACTCGACCTGGTCGCCGCCGGCGATCCTCTCGCCGTCTGGCAGGTGGACGCCTCGGACGACACGCCCCGCTTCGCCGACACGAGCGACCGCTTCCTGGCGCAACCCTTCGCCGTGGACGCCGCCGACCTGATCGACTTCGACAGCGACGGCGATCTCGATCTCGCGGTGGTACGGACCGGCGACGGGCCCGATCTGCTGCGGAACGTGTCCGGCGAGGGGGCTTTCGAGGGTCCGCTCGAGGCCCTGGGACACAAGGCGCTGCCGCAGGTCGAACCGCGACGGTTTCACCACCTTCAGGCCACCGACGCCGACCGCGACGGTGACACGGATCTGCTGCTGGCCCACGACGCCGGCGTCCTCTGGCTGGACAACCTCCGCCAGGGGCGGTTTGCCGAGAGGACGCCGCCCGCACCCGAGCGAAACCTGCTGGGAAGGCTCGTCGGCCGGCTGCTGGGCGACGACTCCGAGCCCGCGCTCGCGACCGGGACCCCGGTACGCGTCGTTCGCACCGCAGACCTCGACCGCGACGGGATTCCCGAGTTCGTGCTCGCCGGCGCCTCCACGGTCGTGCTGAAGGCCGGCGAGAACGGCGCACTCGCCCCGTTCCCACTGACAGCGGAATCGGTCGACCTGCCCGAAAGCGCCACCGACCTGGCCCTGCTCGACGCCGACAACGACGGCCGGCGCGACCTCGCCCTGGTCGCCGACGGAGAGCTTCGGGTGCTGACGCAGACCTCGGACTCGGGACCCGAGGCGCTCGAGTTCCAGCTCGCCCAGGTCACCGGTCTGCCCCGGGACGCCGGCTTCAGCGCCGTGCGTGCCGAGGATCTGGACGATGACGGCGACCAGGACCTGGTCGCCGCGGGCGCCTCCGGCCTCTACCGGATCGAGAACCTGAACGGCTCCGAGAACAACTGGCTCCGGGTTCGCCTGGTCGGTCTCGACATCGGCAACCAGAAGAACAACGTCTTCGGCCGCGGCACGACGATCGAAGTCAAGTCGGAGCGCGCCTACCAGTACATCGAGGTCGACCGGCCGGTCACCCACATCGGTCTCGGCAACCGCCGCCGGCCCGACCTGGTCCGCGTCGTCTGGGCCAACGGCGTGCCGCAGAACCGCCTCGATCCGGGCGAGAACATGACGATCGTCGAGGAGCAGGTGCTCAAGGGCAGCTGTCCCTTCCTCTACACCTGGGACGGCGAGAAGGTCACCTTCGTCACCGACCTGCTGTGGGGCGCGCCGCTCGGCATGCCGCTCGCCGACGGCGTCTGGAACGGCTACGACCCGGACGAGCTCGTGCGGGTCGATGGCGCCCGGACCCGCGACGGCTTCTACGACCTGCGGATCACCGAGGAGCTGTGGGAGGCCGCCTACATCGATCGGGTGCGGCTCTGGGTGGTCGACCATCGCGAAGGCGTGGAAGTGGCGAGCAACCTCCGGATCGTTCCGGGCCGGGGACACGTCGGCCGCCCGCCCGACGAGGTCGTCGCCGGCGCGAACATCCGGCCCGTGGTCCAGGCGACGGACGGCCGCGGCCGCGACGTGACGGAACGGGTCCGCGCCCGCGACGAGGTCTACGCCGACGGCTACGCGCGCTCGCGCTTCCAGGGCCACGCCGCCGGGCCCTGGGCGTTCACCTTCGACCTCGGCGAAGCACCCGGCAAACCGGTGCGGCTGTGGCTCGACGGCTGGGTGTTCCCCGCCGATGCGAGCCTGAACCTCGCCATCGCCCAGGCGGTGGAGCACGGCGACCTGGAGATGGTGATGACCCGGCTCGAGGTCGAGACCCGGGACGGCTGGCGGACCCTGCTCGATCCGATGGGCTTTCCCCCCGGCAAGACGAAGACGATGGTCGTCGACACGCCGCCGCTGCCGGCGGGTGCACGGAAGCTCCGGATCGTGACCACCCGCTGGCTGCACTGGGACCGGGTCGCCTGGAGTACCGAACCGGACGGCGTCGACGGAGACGATGTCGTCGTCCAGGCCCGTCTGAACGCGGCGAGCGCCGACCTCTCGTACCGCGGCTTCTCGGCGGCGACCCGGCTCGCGCCCAACGGCCCGCACCTGTTCGACTACCAGCGCACGAGCGCCGAGTCTCCCTGGCTGCCGTTCCCCGGCCGCTACACCCGCTTCGGCGACGTCCGCGTGTTGCTCGACGACGTCGACGACCGCCAGGTCGTGATCGGCCCCGGCGACGAGATTCGCGTGCTCTTCGACGCCCGGGAGCTGCCGCCGCCCGCGCCCGGCTACTCCCGCACCGTCTTCCTGGAGAGCTTCGGCTGGGACAAGGACGCCGACCGCAACACCTGGAAGGCCGACAGCAACCTGCCCCTGCCCTTCCAGGCGATGTCCGGCTACCCGTTCGCGCCGGGCGAGAGCTACCCGCGGACGCGGGAACTCGACGCCTACCGAGAGCAGTGGCTGACGAGGATCGTCGGCCCGGAGACGCCCTTCAGCCCGCCTTCCTCGAGCCGCTAGGAGACCACGCCGTTCTGCTGGGTGCGCGGGTCTTCTGACCCGCTGCCGCCGAAGGCGGCTTGGAGAACGCGCCGCGAAGCGGCGACCACTCTGTCGGCGGGGACGCCGACTCCGCTACGCTACCGCCGGCCGCCGCCAACAGCGCGGCCGCCATCCAGGAACACACCGGGAGGGAACATAACGTGGCAAACGGCTCCGGCGGACGCGGCAGGTTCGGTCAACTCGGATTCATCTTCGCCGCCGTCGGCTCCGCCATCGGCCTCGGCAACATCTGGAAGTTCCCGTACATCACCTACGCCAACGACGGCGGTTCCTTCGTCCTCGTCTACCTGGCCGCGATCGTGCTGATCGGCCTGCCGATCATGATGGCCGAACTCGTCATCGGACGGAGTACCCGGCAGAGCCCCGTCGGCGCGTTCGTCGAGGCCGCCAAAGGGGCGGTCGGAGGGCGGGCCTGGGGCGCCGTCGGCGCATTGGGAACGGTCGGCAGCTTCATCCTCCTGTCGTACTACGCGCTGATTGCCGGCTGGACGGTCTACTACTTCGGCCAGTGCCTGAGCTGGTCGTTTGGCGGCTTCGACACCGGCGGACAGACCCTCGGCGACTCCTTCGGCGCCTTCCTCGGCAACGGGCCGCTCCAGATCGGCTTCCACGCCCTGTTCATGGCCGTGACGGTCGGCGTCGTCGCCCTGGGCGTGCACGACGGCATCGAACGGGTGGCCAAGACGCTGATGCCGGTGCTCGGGGCCATCCTCATTCTGCTCGTCATCAACTCGTTCTGGAGCCCGGGCTTCGGCGAGGCGGTCCGCTTCCTGTTCCACGTCGGCCCGGTCACCGCCGACGGCCTGCTGGAGGCGGTCGGCCATGCCTTCTTCACGCTCTCCGTCGGCATGGGCGCGATGATCACCTACGGCTCCTACATGAGATCGAGACAGTCGATCCCGAGGAGCGCCGCCGCCATCACCCTGCTCGACACCCTGGTGGCCCTGATGGCCTGCATCGTCATGTTCTCCATCATCTTCAGCGTCGATACGGCGGAACGGGCCGGGACCTTCGGCAAGAGCGCCACGATCCTGTTCACGACGCTGCCGCAGATGTTCTACGAGATGCCGCTCGGCGTCGTGCTGGCGCCGCTGTTCTACCTGCTGGTCGGCTTCGCGGCGCTGACCTCCACCATCTCGCTGCTCGAAGTCGTCGCCGCCTACCTGATCGACCGCCGAGGCCTGAGCCGGCGCAAGGCCAGCCTGCTCTCCGGCGGCGCCGTCTTCCTCTTCGGCATCCCCTCGGCGCTATCCCTGGGCGCCGTCACCGGCTTCTCCTCCTGGGCGCCCCTGGGCGAGCGCACCGCCGGTTTCTTCGACACGATGGACTACACCGTCTCGAACTGGATCCTGCCCCTCGGCGGCCTGACCCTGGCGATCTTCGTCGGCTGGTTCCTGAGCCGCCGCAAGTCCCGCGAGGCACTGGCCGATGGCCATGGCGACGTGAGCCGCTGGTACTTCCTCTGGCGCGACGTGCTGCTGCGCTTCGTCTGCCCGGTCGCGATCCTGTGGATCATCTGGGCCGTGATCGGGGGGCGGTCGTTCGCGTAGAAGCCGGCCGTTTCCGGGAAGCACGCGCCGTGCGTCGGGGTCGGCGTGCAGTTACTTGCCGAGCAACTCGAACAGTCTCTCGCGGTTCCATCCGGCGGTGCGCATGTTGGAGGTCAACGCCCTGCGACTGAGAGCGCGCCGGCCTCGGGGGATCACGATCGGCCGTGCGAAGCCGGGCTTGGTCCATGTCTCATGAGGTCCCGAGTCGCCCCGCTTCGTCCATCCGTCGAGTCCGCAGATTCGCCGAAACTCCCTCGGGCTAACCTGGGGCAGCTTCCGCGACACGGTGGACCACCAGGTCGATCGGGACCGAGATTGCGCTCTCTGCCGGCTCCGCGTGCAGCTTGAGCGGCACAAGGCCGCAGTCCACCAGCACTTCGTTCAGCGTGCCCATCTCGTGGCATGTGGCCAGGAACAGAGAGACCGCGTCGTTCAGCATCTCCAGCGCATCGGCCTTGTCCGCCCCCTGGCTCGCGACGTCAAGCTCGGGGCACCATGCCACGCACACATCCCCCTCCTGCTCGAACTTCGCCGACAAGACCAGCTGCCAAGAGGCCATAGCCAGAACTCCTTCAGTCTCCGCGACCCGTACGCGCGTTCCGCAAGAGTATAGGCGGTGTTCCAGTTCGGGCCGTCCTTCAAGCGGCGGCCGCCACCACCGCTCAACCTTGCGGCCGGGGATCGCCGCGGCGCCCGTGCCGCCCGTCACTCCGACGACGCGCCCTTCAGTGCATCCCAGGTGTAGCCCTCAAGAATGCACGAACCCAGGATGCGCGGCGCGACGTTGAGATTCGCCAGCTCCATGCCCACCCTGTCGTCGTCGAACGGCGTGTTGCGTAAGGCTCGATCTTCGTGCTCGGGCTCGGCGGCAGCGTAGACGATCGCGTCGTCCTCGTCGACGATCTCCAGGATCGGATGGACTTCCACAGCTTCGATCACCGCCTCCTCCATCTCGACGCGGTCCAGGCCCGCGGGAATCGCGGCCGCGACCTCTCTTCCGCAGCGCCGGAAGAGCTTCCGCGACTCGGTCTGCAACGCGAGGAAAGCAAAGTGCGCAGGGTTGCCGGCTCGGTCGTGCATTCTCTCTCCTCCATGGGTTCTTCCGCTCATAGGTGCGTCCGGCCCATCGGCCCACTCCGCGAAGAGGAGCCAACGTTCCTCAAGAACCCTACGCAGGAGGTGCCACAGCCGGCAGGCGCTTTGGAAGGCCGGTCAATCCGAAACCTCGACAAAGCGCCGGAACCGCCAATCGAGGAACTCTCGTTCGGGGCGATCCTCGGGTCGGAGCGGGAGGCGCAGCCGGGCACCATCCAGTCCCTTGAGGCTCTGAAGCAGTGGACCGTCCCGGCCGTCCCTGACGGACCTCGCCACGTGTACGCGGCAGTCCGTATCGACACCGATCAGGTGGGCGTCGAACGCGGTGTGATGCAGCGTCGACATGCAGATGCCGTTCGTCACGATTGCCGGTCCGTCTTCGGCATCCGGCAGGATGTGGGCACCCACCAAAAGGCGGGACAGCGTCAGGCCGCTGAAGGCGCAACGGTGGCCGTACGCGGACTTCGTCCGGCTGCTGAACCAAGCCTGGTGGTTGCGCTTCTTCCCGGCAACTAGCGAGTAAGACCTCTCCCGCAGTTCGTTCGCCGCGACGCCAGCCTGCGCGGCCTGGGTCGAGCTCATCGCCGGCTCGAGAGCATCGGCGGCGGCGATGAGCACGCGACCCGCGCCAAAGTCCGGAGGCTCCGCCCACACGGGCCAAAGCGGCTCGTAGACGGCCGGCGCGACGCCAACGAAGTAGATCAGGCGCGCACCCAGGCGGCTGGCTTCGTCAAGCGCCCGGTTGGTGGAATCGTCCCTGCCGCCGCGGGCGAGGTCGTAGGCAAGCAGTCCGGTGCTGTAGTCCGGTTCGCCCACCTGATCGCGCTACCAGATCCGGCGGCCCGCGCGCGGCGCCACCGTCCGGATGCTGAGCGCCGCGCTCATCTGTCTCGGCTTGAAGATGCCCGTTGCGCGCCCGGCGAAGTGGACCTTCTCGCCGCGAAAGCGGAAGCCCTCGTCGATCAACTTCCAGGGCAGTCTGGGCCCATGCGCCAGAACGAGTCGTTCCAGTTCAGCGAAGGCGGCCGCTCGAATCGCGGCGTCGGAGTCGGCTTGTACTGGACCTGAAATCACCGGCTATAGCTGCCTGACAGGGAACATGCTATGTCGACTCCGGCCGCCATGCGGAGCCGGCCTTGCGGCCGGCACGGGTTTCTGTCCGCGTCAATCGCCTTACCCGCGCGCATGGCGCTCAACGCTCCAGTCGACCGGTGAGCCAAGGCAGGAACTCCGGTTCGATCTCCGCTTCGACCCTGAGTTCCAGCAGCGGCGGCGCGGCCGTCGGCAGACGGTCGCGGAGCTTGACGGCGTCCTTGGAGGTCGTGACGAGGGCGTCGCAGCGATGGCGGGTGCAGGCGGATTCGATCGCGCTGAGGGAACGCGGCGGGTAGGCGTGGTGGTCGGGGAAGCGGAGGTGGTCCACGCACTCCAGGCCCGCGGCCGCCGCAGTGCGGGCAACGCGATCCGGGCGAGCGACGCCGGTGACGAGCAGCGGTCGCTCCGGTGGCGGGCCGCCCAGGAGTTCGGACCGAAGCGTCGAGGTGAACACCGGGCCCTTGAAGCCGTGGCGGCGCAGGGTCGGTTCGAAATCGGCCGGCGGTTCGACGCCTCTTTCGAGGCCGGTGATCACCGCGGCGTCGGCGAGGCGCACCATGCCCAGAGGCTCGCGCAGGCGGCCTCCGGGTAGCAGCAGGCCGCCGGCGAACGGGTCGGTGGCCGGGAACGTCAGGATCTCGACATCGCGGCGCACCCGGAGGTGGGAGAAGCCGTCGTCGAGCAAGAAGACGTCGACGTCGGGCGCCCGCTCGAGGGCCAGGGCAGCGGCCGCGCGGCGGTCGGCGCCGACCGCCACCACCACGCCCGGCGCCTGCTCCGCGATCATCACCGGCTCGTCGCCGGCCTGTTCCCCCGACACGAGCGGCCCCTCGCCGAGGCTCACGATCAGTGGTTCCCGGCCCTTGCGACGGTAGCCGCGCGACAGCACGGCCACTCGCTGGCCGCCACCCACCAGGCCGAGCGCCACGGCGATCACAGCCGGCGTCTTGCCGCTGCCGCCCCAGTGCAGGTTGCCGATGCTGACGGTGGGCCGGCCCAGGCTCGCGGCCCGAGTCGACCAGTGGCGGCGACGGCGACGGTGTCCCCACTCGTAGAACCGTTGCCAGGGGCTCCCGGCCATGTCAGTTGCGGTCCGGAGTGCAGGTGGAGACGCCGGCGCGCCCAGTGGGATCGGCGGCGGCTGGCGGAACGGACAGGTCAACGACCTGGCGGAGCAACTCCACGGAGCGCTCGACGGCGCCGCGGTTGCGATCGACGAGCACCAGGCCCCGGGCGCCCCGCTCTGCCGCATCGTCCGGTCGGTCCAGAACCTGCCGCCAGGCACGGGTCAACGCCTGTCCGTCCCGCACCACGGTGAGGGCGCCGGCGGCCTCGAAGTCGCGCGCGATGCGCCGGAAGTTCTCCATCGACGGACCGACGATCACGGGCACGCCGAAACGCGCCGCCTCGATCGGGTTGTGGCCGCCGGTCGGCACGAGCGTGCCGCCGATGAAGGCGGCGGACGCGAGCCGGTAGATCGAGGCCAGCTCGCCCAGGGAATCGAGCAGGACGATCCCGGGCGGCGAGGCCGGCCGCGGCGCAGTGCCCCCGGCAGCGTCCATCCGGCTCCGCCGGATTGCCGACAGGGGCCGATCCTCCATCTCTCGCCATACCTCGTCGAAGCGTTCCGGATGGCGGGGCGCCAGGACCAGCAACGCCTCGCGATCCACTCGTTCGAAGGCGTCGAGGACGATCAGCTCTTCGCCGGGCATCGTCGAGCCCGCGATCAGAATCGGCCGATTCCCTGCGAGGTCCCGCAGGGCCTGCTCCAGGCCGGCCACCGGAGCCGGTTCCGGCGTGTCGAACTTCAGGTTCCCCGTCATCGACGTGCGTTCGCGTCCCGCGCCCAGACTCAGCAAACGCTCCTCGTCCTGCGGACTCTGGGCGCCCAGCCGCCCCAGCGGGTCGAGCAGAAAGCGCCGGTAGAGACGGCCGGCCCGCTTCATCCGCCCGTAGCTGCGGTCGCTGACGCGGGCGTTGAGCACCGCCACGGGCATCGACCGGCGGCGGCAGTCCCGCAGCAGCAGGGGCCAGAGCTCGCTCTCGAAGAGGACCAGCGCCCGCGGCGCGTAACGGTCCAGGAAACGGCCGACCAGCAACCCCAGGTCGAACGGCAGGTAGGTGACGACGACGCTGCGGCCGTTCGCGGCCAGCGGCTCGAACAGCCTCTTCGCCGCCGCCTGGCCGGTGGGCGTCACCGTCGTCACGACGAGGTCGAGGTCCGGCGGCAGGGCCCGCGCCAGGGTCGCCGCCACTCCGGCCTCACCCACCGACGCGGCGTGCAGCCACAGCGGTCTGGTCCCCCCAGCCTCCGGCAAGCGCCCCAGCCGGGCAGGAAGGGTCGACAGGTAGTGCCGGCCGCGCCGCGCCAGCAGGACGGGCGCCGCCACGCCCAACCCTGCCGCCATCGCGAGCTGGTAGAGGAACCACATAAGGTGACGGCCGGGCGCCCAACCGCTTCCGGTGCGACGCGCAGTGAACTCATGGGGCTGCCGAAGCCCCGTATTGACGGACGAGTATAATTCCGCCGCCTGCTGGCGGAGGGCTTTCCAGTCTCCCGACGCGCGGCCTCTTGGACGCTTTGCCCCGGGCCTCCGTATCAACAGCGAGGCATGAGATCCGCGCAAGCCATCCGCATGGAACCGCCACGCGAAGATCCTCCCCGGAGCGGTCTCACGATCGCGTACTCCCGCCACCAGCGTCAGGTGGCGTGGGCCGACGCGTCCGACGCCGAACTCCTCGAAGGCCTTCGCGGCGACGACGACCTCGCTCTCGACGAGCTGATGCGCCGCAAGACGACCCCGTTGGTTCGTCTGGCCACCCGGCTCGTGGGAGACCGGGAAGACGCGCGCGACATCGTCCAGATCGCCTTCCTGCGCATCTGGAACTCGCGGCATCGTTTCGACCGCCGGTACAGCCCGAACACGTGGATCTACCGGATCGTCTCGAACCTCGCGATCGACCACCTGCGCTCCCGCGCCTCCCGCCTCCGCTCGTTGCAGAGCTTCCAGTTGCACGACGATCACCAGCGGGGCGAAGTCTCCGCGCGGCAACTCGATTCGCTGTCCGCCAGTGAGGTCCGGTCCGTGTTTCATGAGCTCGCATCCACTCTGAGCGACAAGCAGCGCGCGGTGTTCGTGCTGCGCGAGATGGAGGGGTTGGCCGGCAAGGAGATCGCCGGCATCCTCGGCATCCGTCCCTCGACCGTCCGCAACCACCTGTTCAACAGCCGCAAGCTGCTCCGCGAGGAGCTGCTCAGGCGCTACCCCGAGTACGCGCAGACAGCCGGGACCCGTGCCGGCAGAAAGGAGCGCCCATGACTTCTCCCTGTCCCGACTGGGCTGCCCTCGTGCGCGAACGCGAGCGGGCCGAACGGAGTTCGGAAGTCGGCGACGCGACGGTGGACGCCGCCTGGGAAGACGCTCTCCGCCACCGCGAGGACTGCGAACGCTGTCGCGCGGCCTCGCTCGACGCCGATCCGCTGCTGCTGTTCAGCGGCAACCTCGCCCGCGACGACGAAGAGGTCAGCGCGGCCGACGTCGAGGCGATCCGCCAGCGCGTGCGGCTCGAGCTCGACGGACGGGCGACCGAGAGGCGCCTGAACGAGGCGCGGAGCGCCCGCCGGCGCCTGCCCATGGCTTCGGTGCTGGCCGCCGGGATCGCGGCCGCGGCGCTCGGTCTGAGTTTCCTGCTGTGGCCCGAGAGCGCGCCGCCGGCGGACGAGATCGCGGGCGACCCGCCCGTGCTGCCCGACCACATCGCGATGGCGCCGCTCGTGGAGCCGCTCGGCGACGAGCCGCTGCAGGTCTACCAGCTTCCCGGCAACGGCCACGGTTCCGGCCTCGACGTGGTCCTGGTGGTGGCGCCGTGAGGACCGCTCCCGTCCTTCGTTGGGCCATGGCCGCCCTGCCCTTCCTGGCTGCCGCCGGCGCGCTGCAGCCGGCCCTCGCCCAGCCTGGTCGCGCGCAACCGGGAGACGCGCAGCAGGAGGCCGAAACCCAGATCCGCCACGCCTTCACGCTCCAGCATCAACGGGCGGACGACGCCCTGGAGTGGATGCAGAACGAGATGTCGCCCCAGGGAACGATCGAACTGCAGCGGGCGACGAACACTCTGGTGCTAAGGGACCGGAGCAGCGTGCTCGAGCACCTGCTCGCCCTGCTGCGCGACTTCGACCACCCCCGCCAGCAGATCGAGTTCGAGATCTTCATCCTCGAGGCGTCGCGCCGCGGCAGCGGCGACCCGCGGTCCGAGTTGCCCGCGCAGCTCACCGACGAGCTGGGCAACTGGCTGGCCTTCACGAGTTACCGGCTGCTCGGCGAGGGCCAGTTCGAAGCGACGGAGGGCGAGAACGTCCGCTACGAGATCGGCACCGAGTTCCGGCTCGGTTTCCGGGTCGGCACCGTGCTGCTCGACCGCCGCCTCAAGCTGTACGGGGTCGAAATCGAGCGTAGTCGCAGCGCCGTCCTCGACGAGCGCGTCTTCAACGGCCACCTGAACGTCTGGGTCGGCAAGCCGCTGGTCCTGGCCCTCCCCTACCGCGGTTCCGACGCCAGCGGCCTGGTGGTCGCCGTGACCGTGCGGTCTCCCCGCGAAGACGGCCTGGGCGCCGGCGACTAGGAGCGGGTCGAGTCATGCAGTTCGTCTGCCGGCTTGGCACCGCCGACGGTCGCATCGTGGAGCAGATCCACGAGGCGCCGGATCTGCGCACCGCGCGGCGCGAGATCGAGCGCCGCGGGCTGTACGTCTTCGAGATCAGGCGCCGCGGCCTGCAGCACCTCTTCGGGGCGCTCCTGGGCACGGGTTCGGCCGCCGCCGAGAGCAGCCGCAAGGCGGTCCCGGGACAGGACTTCCTGATCTTCAACCAGCAGTTGGCGGGCCTGCTCAGCGCGGGACTGCCCCTGCTCCAGTGCCTGGACCTGCTCCACGAGCGCCAGCGCCACGCCGCCTTCAAGGAGTCGCTGGGCGAGATCCGGGACCGCGTCGAGAGCGGCGAGGAACTCTCCGAGGCGTTTGCCGCGGCGGGCAACTCGTTCCCGCCGATCTACAGCTCGATGCTCAAGGCCGGCGAGCAGAGCGGCGGCCTGGAACGCGTCATTCGCCGGTACGTCCGCCAACTCAAGCTCGTGACGACTTCCCGCAAGCGGGTCGTCAGCGCGTTCTTCTACCCGGCGCTCCTGATCTGCCTGTCCGTCGGCATCGTGGCGGTGATGATGTTCTTCGTCATGCCCCGCTTCGAGGAGTTCTACGTGGCGCTCGACCTCGATCTGCCCTGGCTCACGCAACTCCTCCTCGCCGTGTCCCAGGTGCTGCGCAACCCGACCACCCTCGTGCTCATGGCCGCGGTCGCCGTGGCCGCCTGGGCGAGCTGGAGGATCGGCAGGAGCGGCCGGATCGGCGCCCTGGTCGATCGCCTGAAACTGCGGCTTCCGTTCATCGGGCCGATCTTCCACCGCTTCGCCCTGTCCGAGTTCTGCCGTTCCCTGGCCACCCTGCTGCACGGCGGCCTGCCGCTCGCTTCGGCCCTCGAAACCGCGGCGTCGGCTGTCACGAACCGCTTCCTGCACGAACGGGCGGTGGCGCTCGGACCGCGTATCCGCGAGGGCGAAGCGTTCCACGTGGCCCTCGAGGAATCGGAGGTGTTCACCGACCTCGCGATCGACATGGTCAAGGTCGGCGAGGCGACCGGCGCCCTGGACGAGATGGTGAACAGCGTCTCCGACTTCCTCGACGAGGATGTCGAGACCCGAACCGAGCGGCTCCTCTCGCTGGTGGAGCCCGTGATGCTGGTCGTCATGGGCTGCACCATCGCATTGCTCGTGCTCTCGATGTATCTGCCGCTCTTCAGCGTACTTGGACAGGTGCAGGGCTGATGGTCGTCCACGAAGAGAGCGCCGCGGCCCGCAACCGTCGCCTGATCGCGGAAGGCGTGTCGGATCTGGAGAGCCTGCGGGTGGCAGGCGACGAGGAGGATCGGCTCGGCAGGGAACGAGCCGAGGCCGCCCGGCTGGCGGCGCAGTTCGGGCTCGAGGTCGCGGATCTCGAGAACTTCCGCATCGACAACGACCTCTTCCGGCACATCCCGTTCGACCTGATGCTCCGCTACAGCTTCATCCCGGAACGCCAGCTGGAGGGTCGCCTGGCGGTCGTCATGGCCGATCCGACGGACGTGGTCCGCGTCGATGAACTGGAGCTGCAACTCGGGCAACCGCTCGAAGCGCGCATCGGCGTCCGGTCCGAGATCGAGGATCTCCTGCAGAAGTCCGAGAGCGCGCAGCGGGTCCTCGACGAGGCGACCGAGGACTTCAAGATCCAGCTCGTCCAGGAAGACGAGGACAGCGGCGAGGTGCTCTCGATCGACCGGATCTCGGCCGACCAGAGCCCCATCATCAAACTCGTCGACTCGACGCTGTTCAACGCGATCCAGCGCCGGGCTTCGGATGTCCACATCGAGACGCGCGAGCAGGAAGTCGTCATCAAGTACCGGATCGACGGCGTGCTCTACCAGGCGATGGAGCCGATCGACAAGCGCCACCACCAGACCATCGTCAGCCGGATCAAGGTCATGTCCGAGCTCGACATCGCCGAGAAGCGGATTCCCCAGGACGGCCGCTTCAAGGTTCGGGTCAGCGGCCGCACGATCGACTTCCGCGTATCCGTCATGCCCTCCGTCCACGGCGAAGACTGCGTCATCCGCATCCTGGACAAGGAGTCGATGAACCAGGAGTTCAGGAACCTGAGGCTCGACGTCCTCGGCCTCGACGACGGGACGATCGCGAAGCTGCGCAAGTTCATCCGCGAGCCGTACGGCATGGTCCTGGTCACCGGTCCGACCGGATCCGGCAAGACGACCACGCTCTACGCCTGCCTGTCCGAGATCCAGTCCAGCGAGGACAAGATCGTCACGATCGAGGATCCGGTCGAGTACCAGCTCGACGGCATCACCCAGATTCCGGTCAACGAGAAGAAGGGACTGACGTTCGCCCGCGGCCTCCGCTCCATCCTCCGCCACGACCCGGACAAGATCATGGTCGGCGAGATCCGGGACGAGGAGACGGCGCAGATCGCTATCCAGTCCGCGCTGACCGGCCACCTCGTGTTCACGACGGTCCACGCGAACAACGTGGTCGACGTCCTCGGCCGGTTCCTGAACATGAACGTCGACCTCTACAACTTCGTGGCGGCGTTGAACTGCGTGCTGGCCCAGCGGCTGGTCCGCCGCATCTGCAGCCACTGCCGGGAGCCGGTGCAGGCCAGCGACACCCTGCTCGAGGAGAGCGGGCTGACGCGGGACGACATCGCCGGCTGGGAGCTCTTCGAGGGCCGCGGCTGCATGGAGTGCAACGGCACCGGCTTCTTCGGAAGGATGGCGGTGTCGGAGCTGCTCGATCTGTCCGACCCGATCCGCGAAATGATCCTCGACCGGCGCCCGGCATCGGAGATCCGCCGCGCCGCCGGCGAGGAAGGAATGCGTTTCCTGCGCCAGAGCGCGCTGGAGAAAGTCCGCGAAGGAGTGACCACTCTCCGTGAGATCAACAAGGTTACCTTCGTGGATTGAGCGCCTTGCCGGCCTCGACGACCCTCGGGGACCGGCATCGGTGTTCCTGCTCGACGAGCGCGAACTCGTCCTGGCGCACTTTGTGCGCCAGAGCGGCCCCACGCCCGAGCTGCAGGCGGTCAGGCGCCGGGAACTGCCCGCCGACACGTTCCAGGATGGGGCGCTGGGCGGCCCGTTGCGCGAGCCCGCCCAATTCCACGACGTGGTCACCGAACTCCAGCAGGCCGCCGATACCGCCACCGGAGCTCAGGTCAGGGCCGCCGCACTCGTCCTCCCGGACCGCTGGCTGCGGCTGACCTTCGCGGAAGTCGAGGACGTGCCCCGGAGCCCGCAGCATCGCGAGGAAGCCCTTCGCTTCAAGCTGCGCAAGCAGGTTCCCTTCCGGGTGGAGGAGTTGCGCGTTCGCGGCGCACGGACCGGCAATGGCGCCGGCGAGTCCACGCGCTTCCTGATCGCCTTCGGCGTCGAGCGTGTGCTGGCCCAGATCGAGGACTCGTTCCGCCGTGCCGGCATCCACATCGGCATGGTGACGAACGCGAGCCTCGGCGCGGCGCACGGCATCCGGCAGATGCAGGGCGACGCCGGCGCCTTCCTCCTTCTGCTCGCCCACCGCGACGGCTACTCCCTCCTGGCGCACACGGCGGACGCCCCCGCTCTCTATCGCTACAAGAGCTTCGACCCGGCCCTCCCTCCCTCGGTCGCTTCCCGACTGGCGGTGCGCGAACTGCGGCTGACCCGGAGCTTCATCGAGGAGCGCGGTGTGTTCGGCGCCGGGGCCGGCCTGCCAGAGCACGTCCTGATGCTGGCGGCGGAGGCTTCGCGGGAAACCTGGCGCGAGCGGCTGGAAGACGGCCTCGGACTACCGGCCCGCGTCTTCGACGACAACATCATCTCCGGCAACGGATCCGAGGCCGGGGAACTCGACCTCGACCGCGCCCTGCCGATGCTGGGCGCCTCGCTCTCGGTGAGGACGTGAGCAGGTCCCTGAACCTGGCGGCCCGACCGTTCGTCAACCGCCGCCCCTGGCGCCGGCTGACCGCTCTGCTGTGGGCGCTCGGCATCGCCCTGCTGACCCTGAACGCGGTGCTGTACTGGGGCTACCTCACCGGCTCCGCCGACGCCCGCGCCGAACTCTCCGGGCTGCGGGAGCAACTCGCCGGCGACCAGACGCAACTCGACCGCCTGAGCACGGAACTGGCGCGCCTCGACCTGGAGGCGCAGAACCGCGAAGTCGCCTTCCTGAACGAGCGAATCGCGGACCGGCGCTTCCCCTGGGGGCAGCTCTTCAACGACATCGAGCAGGTCCTGCCGTGGAACACGCGCCTGCGCAGTCTGGCGCCGGAGCGCGGCGACCGGAACCGGCGGCGGCGCGCGGAGCCAGGAACCGGCGACCGGTCCCGGGTGGTCCTCGACCTGACCGGCGAAGCCCAGGAAGACCAGGGCCTGCTCGATCTGATCGACGCCCTGTTCGAGCACCCCGCCTTCGACGATCCCAAGCTGCTCCACGAGAGCCGGCAGGACGCCGGCCCGCTGGACTTCACCATTGCGGTCGTCTACCTGCCCGGCGGCGCCGGCGACGCCGCGGAGGACCAGCCGTGAGACGGCGACGGCGCGGCTGGCGCCTGCGCGTCTGGTTCTGGGTCGGCGCGGGCCTGTGCGTCCTCAACGCGGCTCTGCTGTCCACCTACCGCGGCGTCTACGCCGGCCGCTTTCAGGCGCTCGAGGACGAGATCGCCCAGGTCCAGAACCTGCGCACGCGCGCCACCCAGGAGGTGGCCCGCCGCGAGGGCCAGGTCACCACGGTCGAGGCGACCCGCGGCCATGTGCGAACCCTGTACCGCGAGGGATTCGCGACCGAGCGCGAACGGTTGACCGACCTGATCGGCGAGGTCAAGGAACTGGCCGACCGCTCGGGACTCCGTCCCGGCTCGATCTCCTACCCGGAGGCGACCCTGGAGCAGTACGGCCTGGTCGAGAAGTCGATCGTGTTCACGGTCGAGGGGAACTACCGCCAGTTGCGGGGCCTGGTCAACCTGCTCGAGGTCACGGACACCTTCGTGGCCCTCGAGTCGATCAGCCTGAGCGAGGCGACGCCGAACCTGCGCATCGACCTCCGGCTCTCGACCCTGTTCTCCGGCAACGACTCCCGGACCGGCCAGCAGGAGGCGGGAGCATGAGCGCCGCCCAGGCCGGCGGCTCCGGCCGGCCGAACCCGCTGCTGCTGGGCCTGCTGGGCATCGTCGTGGTGGTCGCCGCGTGGCGCTATCTGCCGTCGTTCGGCGGCGGTCCCGGCTTCACCCGCACGACCGCGGGCGATCTGCGTTCGACCGCGATCGACGTCGTCGAGCTCGCCGCCTACACCCTCGACCAGCCGCCGCCGGCCAGCAGCCCGACGCGGGATCCCTGGTCTTTCGGCAGCCGGCCGGCGCCCGAGGCGGCCCTCCCCGAGCTGGAGACGGCCCCGCCCCCCGAACCCGAGCGGCCCGCGATTCCGGAGACACCGGCGCCAATCACCATCCCCGAGACGCCGGCGCCGCAACCGATCGGCCCCGCGCCGCCGCCGATCGACATCTTCTACATCGGCTCTTTCGGACGCAGCGACAATCCGATCGCGGTGTTCATCGACGCCGACAAGTCCATCTTCAACGCACTCGAGGGCGACCTCGTCAAGGACAAGTTCGAAGTGCAGAACATCGGCTACGAGTCGGTCGACCTGCTCTTCGTGGGTTTCCCGGACGAACAGCCGGTGCGGCTCGCCATCGGCGGCCGGCCGACCGGAAGCTAAGGATCTGAACCACATGAACGAACACGATCGACAACCAGACCGGCGGCAACGGCGGCGCGCGCTCTCGCTGGGGCTGGCGCTGCTCCTGATCCTCGCTTCCTGCAGCGGCTACCGGAGCTTCCGGGAGGCGCAGCACGCGGAGCTCACGGGCGACTGGGACACCGCCGTGCTCCGTTACATGGAACTGGTCACCGAGGACCCGGCGGATCTCCGCTACCGGGCCGGCCTGCTGCGGGCCAAGACCCAGGCCGCCCATGCCCACTTCGAAGCGGGCAGGAAGCTGCAGGAGGCCGGCCGCGACCGGGACGCGATGCTCGAGATGCAGCGGGCCGTGCAGCTCGATCCGACCAACCAGTACGCCCTGACCGAACTCGAGAAGCTCCGTACGACGATCGAAACCAGCGGCCTCCAGCCCAGGACCATCTCGCAGATGAAGGACGACGCCCGCGCCGCCGAGCCGATGCCGCCGACGCTCAGTCCGCTGTCCAACGAGCCGGTCAGCTTCGACTTTCCGAACGCGACGTTCATGGAGGTCTACCGGGCGATCGGGCAGGCCTTCGGGATCAACATCGTCTTCGACACCAGGTTGCGCGACGCGGCGGTCGGCCCCGAGGGCATCGAGTTGCGCGACGTGACGGCAATCGAGGGTCTCGAGATCCTGATGCACAGCCTCGGCCACTTCTACCGGGTGCTCGACGAACAGACGATCATGATCCTCCAGGACACGCAGCAGAACCGGCAGCGGTTCGAGGACCGCATCATCCAGACGTTCTTCCTCTCGAACTCGGACGTGAGTGACGTGATGACCATCCTGCGCAGCCTGCTGAACACGCGGTTCATCGCGACCAACGAACGGCTGAACGCGATCGCCATGCTCGACAGCGTGGAGAAGGTCAAGATCGCGGAACGGCTGATCGAGCAGAACGACAAGGCGAAGGCCGAGGTCGTCATCGACGTGGAGCTGCTCCAGATCGACACATCGAAGCTCCAGGAACTCGGAATGTCCCTGGACGCGAACCGCCTCGGCATCAGCCTCGACATCGGCGGCGAGGAGGTGCCGCTCAGGATGTCGGACGTGGAGTCCCTGAATCAGAACAACTGGGTGCTGAGCGTGCCCGGCTTTCTCTTCGACTTCGTCAAGAGGGCGACCGACGCCCAGACCCTGGCCAAACCGCAGGTCCGGATCACGGAAGGCGAAGAGGCGTCCTTCTCGATCGGCGACCGGGTGCCGATCCCGGTCACCAGCTTCAACACCGCGAACACGGCGGGGAGCAACATCGTGCCGATCACGTCCTACCAGTACCAGAACGTCGGCATCGAGGTCGACATCACGCCACGGGTGCACCACAACGAGGAGGTTTCGCTCGAGCTCAGCATCGAGGTCAGCAACATCAGCGGCCAGATCGAGAGCCAGCCGATCATCGGCAGCCGCAACATCACCACCAACATCCGGCTGCGCGACGGGGAGACGAACTTCCTGGCCGGACTGATCCGCACGTCCGAGACGAACAGTCAGAGCGGCATTCCCGGGCTGTCCGAGATCCCCGTGCTGGGGCGCCTCTTCTCCCGGCGCTCGACCGACAACGCGCGCACGGACGTCGTGCTGACCCTGACCCCCCACATCATCCGGCGAGCGGACATCCGGGAGGAGGACCTCGCTCCGATCTGGGTCGGCACGGAGAGCAACGTGGTCTACCGCGGCTCGAGCCCGCGGGTCGACTCCGGCGTCGACGGCCCCTTCGACGAACCGGCCGCGGAGGGCGGCGCCCTCGACGAACTCCAGGACCGGCTGCCGCCGGGCCTGCGGGACGCGGCGCCGGAGGGCGAACAGCCACAGGGGGAGGAAGATCAAGGCCCGCCGCTGGGCGTCGAGCTCGTGCCGCCGCCGCCCGGCAATCCGCCGCGCAACGCCGGTCTGCTGGATTCCAGGCCGGCCCCCGGTTCCCCGCGGGTCTCCAGTTCTCCGCAGGTCATCCTCCCGGCGGTACTCCAGGAACGTGCGGAACGCTCCACCGGAGGAATCGAGCTCACGTTCGCCCCCGAAGCCCTGCGTGCAAGCGTCGGCGACAGTGTCGAGGTGCGGCTGGACGTCCGGTCCACGACGCCGCTTTCCCACCTGCCGTTGCGGCTGCGCTTCGACCCGTCCCTGATCGAGGTCACGGCCGTACGGGCAGGTTCGTTCCTTGGCGGCGAAGACGAGATCTCGCTGATGACCGACGACTCGACCCCGGGCACGGTCGTGGTGGGCCTGAGCCGGCTGGGCGAGCGGCCGGGCGTGGCCGGCAGGGGACGTTTGCTGGCGCTCGAGGTGCGGGCCATGGACCCCGGCACGGCAACCATCGCCGTGGAGCATGCCCGGCCCAAGGGCCCGGCCCTCGAAGAGCTGGCCCCGCCCACCGTGCAGCCGCTCGAGATCGAAATCCGGGACGGCGAAAGTGCGGATCGTGAACCGCCGGAGACGGTCGCATGAAGCGGGCGGGCGCGTGGCGGCGGGCCGGCTACACGCTGGTCGAACTGGTCACGGTCTGCGCCGTGATGCTGGTCCTCGCTGCCGTCGCCCTGCCCACCGCGACCTTCACGAACAAGCGGATCAAGGAGGCGGAACTGCGCTCCCACCTCCGCCAGATGCGCAACGCGATCGACGAGCACAAGCGCTACAGCGACGTGGGGCTCATCCCGATCGAGATCGGCACAGACGGCTATCCGAGTGAACTCGAGAATCTGGTGGAGCCGATCCAGCTCATCGGGCAGGCGGAGGGAGAGATCCGGTTCCTCCGCCGCGTCCCCGTCGACCCGATGACCGGCGAGGCGGAGTGGGGGCTCCTGAGTTACCAGGACGACCCGGACGACCGTGCCTGGGGAGGCGAGAACGTCTACGACGTCTACTCCCTGAGCGACGGCCTCGGTCTGAACCGGGTCCCTTACCGGGAGTGGTGAAATGAACGAGAGCATCCGGGCCCGGCGCCCCAAGTCCCAGGGTGGCATGTCCCTGCTGGAACTCATCATCGTCATGGCGATCATCGGCATCCTGGCCGCGGTCGCCGTGCCGCTGCTCAAGAACGCGCCCCGGCGGGCCCAGGAGGCGGCCCTCAAGCAGAACCTCCGCGTCATGCGCGACGCGATCGAGCAGCACTACGCCGACAAGGGCCACTACCCGCCGAGCCTCCAGGCGCTCGTCGAGCAGGAGTACCTGCGCGCGATACCGCCCGACCCGATCACCCGCAGCACCGAAACCTGGGTCGAGGTGTTGGCCGAGTTCCCTTCCTCGGCCGACGAAGACCCCTGGGCCGAGACCGACCTGTCCCCGTTCGGAGATCCGGGAATCGAGGACGTCCACTCCGGTGCGGAGGAGAACTCGCTGAACGGGGAGGCCTATGCCAACTGGTGACCGCGGGGTCCGCCGCGGGCAGCGGCGGGCCCGCCATTCCGAAGCCGGCTACAACCTGGTGGTCCTGGCCGTCCTGATCACGGTGATGAACATCGCGGTCGCGGCCGCGCTGCCCTACTGGAGCAGTTGGGCGCAGCGCCAGAAGGAAGCGGAACTCATCTTCCGCGGCCTGCAGTACGCCGAGGCGATCCGCATCTTCCGGGTGCGCCAGGGACGCCTGCCGACCGCGCTCGAGGAGCTCGTCGAGGTAGAGCCCCGTACGATTCGCCAACTGTGGCCCAACCCGATGGCCGAGGACGGTCGCTGGGGCCTACTCATGCAGGGGGGACCGAGCAACGCCGGCCAGCGCGGGGACCAGAGGGGCGGCGCCGAGCCGGCGACCAACGCCGCGGCCGTCGCGGCCGCCGGCGGCGGCTCGATGACGGCCGTGCCTCCGCCGAACGAGGAAGAGGGTGAAGGACCCGTCGTCGGGCCGATCCTGGGGGTCTACAGCGCCACGCCCGGTCCCTCGAAGCGCACCTTCAACGGCCAGCAGGATGTCGGAAACTGGTACTTCACCAGCGAACTGATCCAGCTCAGGCCCGGCAACGCCGCCGACGGACGGCCGCCGCCGCGGCTGACCAGCGAGTGGATCGGCAAGCCGTTCCCGCCAGGAGTGCTCGAAGGCCCGGCGGTCCAGGACGGCACGGCGCCCGGCAGAGAGGCCCGTTGAGCGGGGAACCGCACGTCGCCGTCAGGATCCGGCGGCTGCCGCACGCCGCCGGCCTGCCGGAGCGGGCTTCAGCCGGCAGCGCCGGCCACGACCTGCGCGCCGCCATCTCCGGGCCGGTCCGGATCGCCCCCGGCGAGCGCACCCTGATCCCGACCGGTCTCATCCTCGGCCTGCCGCCTGGCTACGAGGCCCAGATCAGGCCCCGCAGCGGACTCGCGTTCCGCCAGGGCCTGACGGTCCTGAACGCCCCCGGCACGATCGACAGCGACTACCGGGGCGAAGTCAAGCTGCTGCTGGTCAACCTGGGCGACGAGCCCGTCGATGTCGAACGCGGCGAGCGGCTGGCGCAGATGGTGGTGGCCGCCGTTCCCGAAGTCACGTTCCGGGAGGACGACGCCCTCGGCCGGCAGCCGACGGAGGGCGACCGCAACGACGGCGGCTTCGGGTCCACCGGCACCTGACGGCATTGGCTAGTTGGAGTCGCCGTCGCCGGCGGTCCAACTCGGCAGGGACGCCGGATCGATCCCCAGCGAGGCGAGCGCGCCCGACCAGGCATCCACCGGGTCGCCGGAAAACACGATCGATTCCTCGATCGGCGCCGTCAGCCAGTCGCTGCGGCTGACTTCCTGCATCAACTGACCCGGCGCCCAGCCCGCGTGGCCCAGGAGCAGTCTCATCCGATCCGGTGCGCTGCGGGCGAGCGTGCGCAGCGCGAGGATGTTCTGCGTCGCTCCGACGCCCGGAGCGATCTCCGTGATGCCGTCCCGGTCGAGGCCGGTCAGGCCGTCGAGAGAGAGCAGCACCGTGCCGACCTCGGGCTGCACCGGACCGCCGACGAAGGCCACGACTTCCGAGCTGCCGGACCATTCGATGTCGAGTTCACGCAGGACCTCGTCGACCTTGAGTTGGCTCGGCCGGTTGACGACGAAGCCCAGGCTGCCCCCCTCGCCGCCGTCCTCGTGAGCCGCGAGCAGCACGACCGCCCGAAAGAAGAAGGGATCGAGAACCTGGGGCATGGCGACCAGCAGCGTCGGCGTCTCGAAGTCGTCCACCCCGGACATGGGCGCGACTCTACACGCGGCACCCGCGCACCCAGCGCTTTGGGTAATCTCCGGCCGAGGCCGCACCTGAACTTCAAACGCCCGGCTGCCCAAAGCCGGCGATCACCGAGAGACCTGACATGACGAACAGTTTCGGCGCGATAAGGACGATGAACGCCGCTGGCCGATCCTTCCGGATCGCGCACCTGCCGACTCTGAGCGCCGCCGGCCTGCCGGTGGAGCGCCTGCCGTACGCCATGAAGATCCTGCTCGAGAACCTGCTTCGCCGGGAGGACGGTCACGCCGTGCCGGCCGCCGACATCGAGGCCGTGGCCCGCTGGGAACCCCGGGCCGAGCCGAACGTCGAGATCGCCTTCATGCCCGGACGGGTGCTGCTCCAGGACTTCACCGGCGTCCCCGCGGTGGCCGATCTGGCCGCGATGCGCGACGCGATGGCGGCCATGGGCAGCGATGCCGCCCGGATCAACCCGCTGCAGCCGGCGGAACTGGTGATCGACCACTCGGTGCAGGTCGACGAGTACGGCTCCGCCGCCGCGCTCCTGATCAACGCCGAACGGGAGTTCGAGCGCAACGAGGAACGCTACCTGTTCCTGCGCTGGGGGCAGACCGCCTTCGAGAACTTCCGCGTCGTGCCGCCGGCGACCGGCATCGTCCACCAGGTGAACCTCGAGTACCTGGCGCGCGGCGTCATGCACTCCCGGAACGGCCACGCCGAGCCGCCCTTCGCCTACCCCGACACTCTCGTCGGCACCGACTCCCACACCACGATGATCAACGGCCTGGGCGTCCTCGGCTGGGGCGTGGGCGGCATCGAGGCGGAGGCCGCGATGCTCGGTCAGCCGATCGCGATGCTGGTGCCGCAGGTCGTCGGCTTCCGCCTCGTCGGCGCCCTGCCGGAGGGCACCACCGCCACCGACCTCGTGCTGCGGGTCACGGAGATGCTGCGCAGCCACGGAGTCGTCGGCAAGTTCGTCGAGTTCTTCGGCCCCGGGCTCGCCGAGCTCAGACTCGCCGACCGAGCGACGATCGCGAACATGGCGCCCGAGTACGGCGCCACCTGCGGCATCTTCCCGATCGACCGCGCCGCCATCGACTACCTTCGGTTCACCGGCCGCAGCGAAGCGCAGGTGGAACTGGTCGAGGCGTACTGCCGAGAACAGGGGCTCTTCCACGATCAGGACACGCCGGAGGCCGAGTACAGCGACACGCTGGAGCTGGACCTGACCACGGTCGAGCCGTCGCTGGCCGGCCCAAGGCGGCCCCAGGACCGGGTTCCCCTGTCCGGGGTCAAGGACTCCTTCCTCGGCCAGTTGCCGCAACTGTCTACCCGCGGCGGCGGCCTGCCGGTGCTCGACGGCGACGGGGCCAGCGATCCTGCCCCGACTGCCGAGAACCCCGGGGACGCCGATGAACCGGCCGGAATCACGGACGGTTCCGTCGTCATCGCCGCGATCACGAGCTGCACGAACACCTCGAACCCGTCCGTCATGCTGGCCGCCGGATTGCTGGCGAAGAAGGCCGTCGAGGCGGGGCTCCGGACCCGGCCGTGGGTGAAGACGAGTCTGGCGCCCGGGTCCAAGGTCGTCACCGACTACCTGGCGGAGGCCGGCCTGACCGCCTACCTGGAGCAGCTCGGTTTCCACACCGTCGGTTACGGCTGCACGACCTGCATCGGCAACAGCGGCCCGCTGCCTCCCGCGACATCGGCCGCGATCGCCGAAGGCGAGCTGGTCACCGTTTCCGTCCTCTCCGGGAACCGCAACTTCGAGGGCCGGATCTCGAGCGAGGTACGCGCCAACTACCTGGCCTCCCCGCCCCTGGTCGTGGCCTACGCGCTAGCGGGCCGCATCGACATCGACCTGTACCGCGAGCCCCTCGCCGACGGCCCCGACGGTCCCGTCTACCTGCGCGACATCTGGCCGGCCCAGGGCGACATCCAGACCGCCCTCGAGAACTCTCTGAGGCCGGAGATGTTCACGCGCCAGTACTCGGACGTGTTCGCGGGCAGCGAAGCCTGGCAGGCGCTCGACGTTCCAGCCGGACAGACGTTCGACTGGCAGGACGACTCGACCTACGTCAAGCAGCCGCCGTTCTTCGCCAACATGCCGCGGCAGCCGGAGCCGGTGCGGGACATCGCCGGCGCCCGCGTGCTGGCGCTGCTCGGCGACACGGTGACGACGGACCACATCTCGCCCGCCGGCCCGATCAGCCCGGACAGCCCGGCCGGGCACTACCTCCGCGAGCTCGGGGTGGCGCCCGTGGACTTCAACGCCTACGGCGCGCGCCGCGGCAATCACGAGGTCATGATGCGGGGCACGTTCGCCAACGTCCGCCTGCGGAATCTCCTGGTGCCGGGGGTCGAGGGCGGCTACACCGTGCTCCTGCCGGAAGGCGAGCAGATGTCGATCTTCGACGCGGCGATGGCCTACCGCGAACGCGGCGTGCCCCAGATCATCCTGGCCGGCCTCGAGTACGGCACGGGTTCGTCGCGCGACTGGGCCGCCAAAGGCCCCCGGCTGCTCGGCGTGCGAGCGGTCATCGCCAGGAGCTACGAGCGGATCCACCGCAGCAACCTGGTCGGGATGGGGATCGCGCCGCTCGAGTTCCTGGACGGCGAAGGCCCTGCGGAACTCGGGCTCACCGGCCGCGAGGAGTACGCCATCGAAGGGCTTGCCGCCGGGCTCGCCGCCGACTTCGAAGCCGGCTTGACCGTGAGCGTACGGGCCACGGGCGACGACGGCGAGATCGCCTTCCGCGCGCGGGTCCGCCTCGACACGCCCCAGGAGGCGGAGTACTACCGGCACGCGGGGATCCTCCGGTACGTGCTGCGACAGCTCCTTGACGACGACGCCTGATCGAGGTCTTCCGGTCGACCCGGTCGCGGCCCTGCCGGCAGCCGAGCGGCTCCGGGTCAACGAGATCTTCTATTCGATCCAGGGGGAGTCGACCTTCGCGGGCCGCCCCTGCGTGCTGGTGCGGCTGACCGGCTGCCAGATGCGCTGCACCTGGTGCGACACGGAGTACAGCTTCTACGAAGGCCGGTGGATGCGCGTCGACGAGGTGATCGAGGAGGTGCTCGCCTACGGCTGCCCGCTGGCCGAGGTCACCGGCGGCGAACCGCTGCTCCAGCCCGGGGTCCACACCCTGATGGGCGGGTTGTGCGACCGCGGTCTCGAAGTCCTGCTCGAGACCGGAGGCGGCCTCGACATCTCCGGCGTCGACCCGCGCGTCAGGCGAATCGTCGACCTGAAGTGCCCGGCCAGCGGCGAAGCGGAGAACAACCACTGGCCGAACCTCGCGGACCTGCGAGCGACGGACGAGGTGAAGCTGGTGATCCAGGACCGCGGCGACTACGAGTGGGCGCGAAACGCCATCCGGGAGCACGGGATCGACCGCCTCTGCACCGTCCACCTGTCGCCCGTCTGGGAAGCCCTGGCGCCCGCCGAACTCGCCGCCTGGGTGCTCGAGGACCGGCTGCCGGCGAGGGTCTCGCTGCAGCTCCACAAGGCCATGTGGGGCGCCGAAGAGCGCGGCGTCTGAACCGGACCGCGGCGGGTCCCACGGGCGCCTGAGGGACTGCTACACTCCGCGCCGAATGCTGCCCAGATGGAATTCGGATGCCGGGAAGGGCAGAACTCTGGGGGGAAGAAGAAGGGGTGAGACTGTCAAGATGAAAGCGGCCAAACTGACCTACGAGGACCAGGAATACGAATTCCCCGTAATCGTCGGCTCCGAGGGCGAAGTGGCGATCCAGAGCCACGCGCTCCGGAGCCTGACCGGTGCCATAACGCTCGACCCCGGCTACGGAAACACCGGTTCCTGCCGCAGCGCGATCACCTTCATCGACGGCGAGCAGGGGATCCTGCGCTACCGCGGCTACCCCATCGAGCAGCTCGCGGAGGAGGCGTCCTTCGTCGAGGTCTGCTACCTGCTGATCTATGGCGAGCTGCCCAACGAAGAGGAACTCGAGGACTTCCGCGCCAGGCTGCGGCGGCACACGCTGATCCACGAGGACATGAAGAAGTTCTTCGAGGCGTACCCGCCGACGGCCCATCCGATGGCCATCCTGTCCTCGATGATCTCGTCGCTCGCCACCTTCTACTCCGCGGATGAGGACGTCGACCTGCACGTCGTCCGTCTCATCGCCAAGCTGCCGACCATCGCCTCGTTCTCCTACAAGAAGTCGATCGGCCAGCCCTTCGTCTACCCGCAGAACGACCTCGGCTACGCGGAGAACTTCCTGAACATGATGTTCTCCGTCCCGTGCGAGGAATACGAGCCGCCGCCGGTCCTGGCCCGGGCCCTGAACATGCTGCTCATCCTGCACGCCGACCACGAGCAGAACTGCTCCACCTCGACGGTCCGCATGGTCGGGAGTTCCGGCGCCAGCCTGTTCGCCGCCATCTCGGCCGGCATCGACGCGCTGTCAGGGCCGCTTCACGGCGGCGCGAACCAGCAGGTGATCGAGATGCTGGAGGCGATCCGCGACAGCGGAGACGACTTCAGCGAGTTCGTCGGCCGCGCCAAGGACCGGGACGACCCCTTCCGCCTGATGGGCTTCGGGCACCGGGTCTACAAGAACTTCGACCCGCGAGCCAGCATCCTGAAGGGCGCCGCGGACGAGGTGCTCGCGGAACTCGGCGTGAACGATCCGCTGCTGGCGATCGCGAGGAATCTGGAGGAAGTCGCCCTCCAGGACGACTTCTTCGTCGACCGAAAGCTCTACCCGAACGTCGACTTCTACAGCGGCATCATCTACCGGGCGATGGGCCTGCCGACGAACATGTTCACCGTCATGTTCGCACTCGGCCGGCTGCCCGGCTGGCTGGCCCACTGGAAGGAGATGAGCGTCGATCCGGACAACCGGATCAACCGGCCGCGGCAGATCTACACCGGCGCCGGGGCCCGCGACTACCTGCCGCTGGCCGACCGCTAGGCGCGCAACTCCGGGCGGGTCGGCTTCGCCGGCACGTGGCCCCGGCGGTACACCAGGATCGTCCGATCGAAGGTGATGACCGGCTTGCCGTCCTGGTTGTAGCCGACGGTCCGGAAGCCGACGATGCCCTGGTGCGGCCGCGACTTCGACTCCCGCACGGAGAGCACCTCGCTCTGCGCGTAGAGGGTGTCGCCCTCGAACACCGGGTTGGGCAAGCGGACGCTGTCCCAGCCAAGGTTCACCGCGTTCTGCGAGAGATCGGCCACCGTCAGGGCCGTGACCAGCGACAGCGTGAAGCAGGAGTTGACTAGGGGCCGGCCCCACTCAGTCTGACCCGCGTACTCCCGGTCGAAGTGGATCGGGTTCGGGTTCAGGGTGATCATCGTCAGCCAGACGTTGTCGCCCTCGGTGACCGTGCGGCCCAGCGCGTGCCGGAACACCTGGCCGACCTCGAAGTCCTCGAAGACCCTGCCGGCGGCGCCGGCAAGCGGGGCCTCGTGCGTGTTCGTGTCCGTCATGTCCTCAGGATCGCTCCTTCCTCTTCCAGTTCGACCAACTCTTCGGCGCTCAGGCCCAACTCGGCCAGGACGTCCTCGGTGTGCTCACCCATCCGCGGTTCACGGCGCCGGAGAGCGCCCGGCGTACGCTCCAGCCGCGGCGCGGGCGCGATGTGGATCTCGCCGTCGGGTCCGACCGGAAACGTGCCGCGCTCGGCGTTGTGGGCGTGCCGGGGCGCCTCGTCGAGGTCGAGCACCGGCGACACGCAGGCGTCCAGGCCGGTGAAGACCTCGGCCCATTCGTCCCGCGTCCGCGTCAGGAAGGCGCGTCGAAACGCCTCGATGTGCTCCGGCCAGCGATCGGTGTCCATCTGCTGGTCGACGACGTCGACACCGGTGCCTTCGCAAAGGGCGGCGAAGAACTGCGGCTCGATGGCGCCCACCGATACGTAGCCGCCGCACCTGCATTCGTAGCAGCGGTAGAACGCGGCGCCGCCTCCGAGCAGACCGACGCCGGGCGTCGAGCGCGCCCCCTTCTGCCCGAAGTGAACCGCCATCAGCGAAGCGGCGCCGTCGACCATCGCCGCGTCGATGTACTGGCCCCGGCCCGAGCGCTCGCGCTCGAACAGGGCGCAGAGGATGCCGAAGGCGGCCATCAAGCCACCCCCGCCGAAGTCGGCGACCAGGTTCAGCGGCGGCAGGGGCGGATCCGTGCCGTTGCCGATCTGCGACAGGACGCCCGCCAGGGCGATGTAGTTCACGTCGTGGCCGGCGGCCTGCGCCATCGGGCCCGACTGCCCGTAGCCAGTGAGAGAGCAGTACACCAGGCGCTGATTGAGCGCCGACAGCGTCGCGTAGTCGCAGCCGAGCCGCGCACAGACGCCCGGCCGGTTGCCCTCCAGGAAGACGTCGGCTTCCGCCGCCAGCCGGTGGAGGATCCGCTGGCCGCCCGCCGTCTTCAGGTTGAGCGCGATGCTCCGCTTGTTGCGAGAGACCATGTCGCCGGAGCGGACCGGTCCGCCCACCGCATTGTCGACGCGCAGCACGTCCGCTCCCATGTCGGCGAGCAGCATGGAGCAGTAGGGGCCGGGCGCCAGCCGCGACAGGTCGAGAACCCGCAATCCGTCGAGCGCGCCCACGGGGGCGGAGCCTAGCAGCGCCTCCGTGCCGCCGTTGATACCCTGACCCGATGGAAGCGCCGGCGCCGGCCACCGTTCTGCCGCGCTCCAAGCATCCCATCGCCTCGCGTCGGCTCTCCGCCGGCGCGCAGAAGGTTCTGCGCCGGCTCCGCCAGAGCGGCAGGAACGCCTGCCTGGTGGGCGGCAGTGTGCGCGACCTGATGCTCGACCGGCGGCCGAAGGACTACGACGTCGTCACCGACGCGCGGCCGGAGGAAGTGCGGCGGTTGTTCAGGAATTCGCGGATCATCGGCCGGCGCTTTCGTCTGGTCCACGTCCTGTTCAGCGACGAGGTGGTCGAGGTGTCCACGTTCCGTGGCGCACCCGATCCCGACGATCAGCGCCGTTCACCGGGCGAACTCCTCGTCACCAGCGACAACACCTACGGCACCCCGCGGCAGGACGCGTTCCGCCGCGACTTCACCGTCAACGCCCTGCTCTACCGTGCCTCGGACCGCGCCGTCGTCGACTACGTCGGCGGCATAGAGGACCTGGAGCAGCGCTCCCTGAGGGTGATCGGCGATCCGAACGTGCGCTACCGGGAGGATCCGGTCCGCATGCTGCGCGCCTGCGAGTTCGCCGCCCGCCTGGACTTCGAGATCGAGGAAGAGACCCTCGGCGCCGCCTTCGCGCATCGCCGTGACATGGCCAAGGCGTCTCCGCACCGCCTGATCGAGGAGTTGCTCCAACTCCTCGCGAGCGGCCGCAGCGCCGCGGCTTTCGACTGGATGGGACGCTCCGGACTGCTGCCGATCGTCCTCCCCGAGGTCGACGAAGTGTCGGAAGAGTCGAGCGGAGCGAACAGCTTCTCGAACCTCGCCCGCCTGCTCGACCAGCGGGTGCGGGCCGGTCCGGAGGTTCCGGCCGCGGTGCTCCTCTCCTCCCTGCTGCTGCCGCGCGTGGTGGTCGGCAGGGACCGCCTGGAAGCGGGCGGCGCCAGGGTCCACCGCCGCCGTCTGCAGCAACTCGTGGACGACGTGGTGGCCGACTTCGGCCAGCGCTTCGCCCTCTCCGCGGCGCGCCGCAGCAGGATGAAGAAGGCGCTCGAGACCTTCCAGCGGCTCTGTGAAGAACCCCGGAACTCGAGAACCGTGCCAAGCCTCGTCCGGCGCGAAGCCTTCGGGCCCGCTCTCGAACTCTTCGCCCTCCTCTCCGCCGCCACCGGCAGCGGCGCCGATGCGCTGGAGAGCTGGCGGCGGCACGCCGAGGCGGCGGCGCCCGCCAAGCCGGCGGACGCCGCCAGGCCGCGGCGGCGGCGGAGACGGCGAAGACGGCCGCGCCGGCGCCACCTGTAGGCGGGGTTCAGCCGGTCAGGCGGAACCAGCGGGCGAACAGGCGCTGGGCGCGGGGCGTGAAGCGCGTCCGCCGCCACTGGTTCGCGGCTCTCTTCAACACCTCGGCTCGCGTCGGGTACGGGAGGATGGTCGAGGTGAATCGGGAGAGGCCGACGCCGTGGGTCACGGCCAGCGAGAGCGGCGCGATCAGGTCGCCGGCGCCGGCGCCGACCACGGTGGCCCCGAGCACGCGATCGCTGCCCTGCTTCAGCAGGACCCGCAGGAATCCCTCCTCCTCGCCGTCGAGCAGGGCGCGGTGATTCTCCTCGAGGGAGACGTCGATCACGTCCAGAGCGATTCCCTGCTCCTCCGCTTCCCGCCGGTCCAGGCCGGCGTGCGCCACCTCCGGCGCGGTGTAGGTGCAACGGGGGACGACCAGCCGGTCGGCCCGGGCGCTGGGAAAGAAGAGCGCGTTCTGGACCACGACCGCGGCATGGGCGTCGGCCAGGTGGGTGAAGTTGGGCGCGGGCGTCACGTCGCCGGCGGCGAAGATGCGGGGGTTCGTCGTGCGCAGCTTCGCGTCGACCTGGATGCCGCCGGCATCGCTGCGGACGCCGACCTGCTCGAGTCCCAGCCCTTCGACGTTGGGCGCCCGGCCCACGGCGACCAGGAGTTCGTCGCAGGCGGTTTCCCGCTCCTCGCCCTCGCTGTCGACCCAGGCGAGCCGGACGCCGCCGGCCTCGGGCGCCGCCTCCTCGATCCTCGCGCCGAGGGCCAGCTCGACGCCGTCGCGGCGAAGCGCCCGTTCGACCACGGCCGCCGCGTCCGGATCCTCGCGCGGCAGGATGCCGGGCAGCACGTCGAAGGTCGTCACCCGGCTGCCGAGCCGGGCGAAGGCCTGCGAGAGCTCGCAGCCGATCGGGCCGGCGCCGATGACGGCCAGCCGCTCGGGCCGCTCGGTCAGGGCGAAGACGGTCTCGTTGGTCAGGTAGCTGCAGCGCTCGAGACCCGCTATCGGCGGCGCCTGGGGGCGGGCGCCGGTGGCGATCACGGCCCGCCGGTAGCGCAGTTCGCGGTCGCCGGCGGAACCGGTCACGGCGATCGCGCGGTCGGAGAGGAAGCGTCCTTCGCCCAGGTAGACGTCGACGCCGGCATCCCGGAAGCGCTCCGCGCTGTCGTCCCGGCTGATCACCGCACGGATACGGCGCATGCGCTCCATCGCCGCGGCGAAGTCGCCGGGCCGCTCGGCGCCCGGCGCTCCGAAGCCGGCGTCGGCGCGGCCGGCACTCCACCGTCGGGCGGCGGCGATCACGCCCTTGGACGGCACGCAGCCGAAGTTCAGGCAATCGCCGCCCATCAGCCGGCGCTCGATCAGCGCCACTCTGGCGCCCAGGCCCGCGGCGGCGATCGCGGTTACCAGGCCGGCCGTGCCGGCGCCGATGACCACCAGGTGGTATCGCCCGGGCGGCTCCGGGTTCGTCCAGTCGGAGGGCGCGACCTGGTCGATCAAGGCCCGGTCGTGCCTGTCCTCCGCCAGCAGTTCCCGCCTGGTCATTCGCCCACCTCTTCCCTGAGCGCCCGGCGGGCGATGCGGGTGACGACCGTGATCACCGCGATCGTGGCGGCCAGCCCGACGCCCGTGAAGACCCAGGTCTCCCAGCCCCGCTCCCCGCCGCTGCCGGCCGCGATCTCGGCCAGGTCGCCGACCACCTTGCCGTAGTAGACGTAGAGCAGGGTCGCCGGCAGCATGCCGCTGAAGGCCAGGACGTAGTCGCGCAGCTTTACTCTCGTCAGCCCCAGAGCGTAGTTCAGCAGCACGAAGGGGACGACCGGCGTGAGACGCAGGAGGAGCACGATCTTGAACCCCTCGCGGCCGACCGCCCGGTCGATCGCGGCGAAGCGGGGCTCCGCGGCGACCCTCCGTTCGATTGCTCCCCGGACCATGTATCTCGACGCCAGGAAGGCGGCCGTCGCGCCCAGGGAGGCGCCGGCGAACACCAGCGCGGTGCCTTCGGCGAGACCGAAGATCGCGCCCCCGGCGAGGGTGAGCAGCGAACCGGGGATGAAGGCGACGGTCGCCACCGTGTAGCCCAGGACGAACACGACCGGCCCCCACACGCCGAGGCCGTCCACCCAGGCGCTGAACTCGGGCAGGTAACCCGCCACGCGCCGGCCGAACAGCAGCAGCACCGCGACCAGGGCCACGGCCACAGCCGCGCGGAGCAGCCATCCGGCTTTCGTCGTTCCAGCCCTGACCGTCTCGGAGTCTTCCTTCATCGCTCGTCTCCATCGAGGGCCGCGCGCGCCGGACACCGGTGCTCTTCGCCGGCGAGGTCGAACACGGTCTTGACCGGCGTGTACACCTCGGCGGGCAGGTCGACGAACCGCGTCTTCCACCCGGCCATCGAGCCGTTCCACAGGCCGGGGCGCTCCAGCGCGGTCAGCGGCCTGCCGCCGTGACTCTTGTCCACGAGAAAGCTGGCGGAGTGATCGACGTAGTCCTCGAGGCGGTACGGTTCACCGCCGGGACCGAGGACCGCGCACACCATGAACACTGGGTTGAAGTGGGTGGACCTGTCCAGGATCGCCGACTGCTCCGCGTCCGCCATGTCCATCTGGGCCGTCTCCACGATCTGCAGCCCGACTTCGCCGGACGCGTCGCGCACCCAGAAGGGGCCGCCGCCGGCCGTGCCGAGGGTCGGCACGACGCCGCAAACCCGGGACGGTCGACCTGCACTCCGCGCCAGCTCCAGAGCCATGCCGGCCAGAATCCGCAGCGCCCTGACCGCCGGCCCCTGGAACGGTTCCGGCTGCATGTTGTCGATGTTCTTCATCGCGATGAGCTCGTAGCCCTGGTCGGCCAGTCCCTGGAGATTGCGAAGCAGCGCGCCATGACCGCCAGGCCGTACGAGCAGGGGGGACGCCGGGTCGTCCACGAGCCGGAACGGCCCGCCCCGCCCGCCCACGGCGATGCTGTCGGTGGCCGGCGACTGGTGGGAGAGGGCGATCTCGAAGCGGCAGCCGCAACGCCGCTCGAGCGCCGGCAACCGTTCGGCGAGCAACGCCTCGAACGCCGGCCGGTGCCGCGAAGCGACGGAGAAGTGGAGCGACGCCGATCCACCGCCGTCGCCGAGGACGGCGGCCGCCTCGACGATGTGCTCCTCGAGCGCCGTGCGCACCTCGCCGCCGGGATAGCGGTGGAAGGGGATCAGGGCCTTCGGCGTGTCGCCGTACCGTTCGAGGACGTCCGCCGCGCCAGCGGCGGCGTCGAAAGGCAGATGGCGCCGGGCCTTCTCGAAGCGGCCGAGCACGGGATCATCCGGGGCGCCGGCGGCGGCCTTGAGTTCGGCGAAGAGCCGCGAGGCCGCGCCCGAGGCCGGCACGAACCGGACCAGCCGTCCGGACGAGGCCGCCGCCCGGCCCGCTTCGGCAAGCCGGTCCGCTTCGGACCCGGCGGGCAGCGGATCGATGCCGTCACCGAGCAGGGCCGGCCGGACCAGCCGGGCCTTCGGCGGCGGGTCGCGCAGGATGGCGAGCTGGCGCCGCGCCTCGTCCACGCCGATGCCGTGCGCCTCGAGCTGCTCGCGGTCGGCGGCGCGCAGACCGTCCTCAACTGCCGTCCGCGACATCATCTCAGTACGAGAACGTCGGCAACTGCTCGAAACAGCCCGCGATCGTCGCCGCGGCGCGGTCCCGGCCGGAAAGCAGCGGCTCCCCGATCGGCCAGTCGATGCCGATCTGCGGGTCGTTCCAGGCGATCGCGAGCTCGTCGTCGCCGTCGTAGTACTCGTCGCACTTGTACTGCACGTCGGCCGTTTCGCTGACCACGCAGAAGCCGTGGGCGAATCCGCGCGGAATGAAGAGCTGGCGGAAGTTGTCCTCGGAGAGCAGGCAGCCGGTCCACTCCAGGAACGACGGCGAGCCGCGCCGCACGTCCACGGCGACGTCGAACACTTCACCCCGGGTGACGCGGACGAGCTTGGCCTGCTGCCGGCGGCACTGGAGGTGCAGCCCCCGCACCGTGTCCCGGTTCGACCGGGAGTGGTTGTCCTGGACCCATGGCCGGCCGACGCCGCCTTCCGCGAACGTCGCCGCGTTGTAGCTCTCCAGGAAGAAACCGCGGCCGTCGCGATGAACGACCGGCTCGACGATCAGCACGCTGGGCAGCCCCGTGGCGCGGACCGCTGGCAGGGCGCTCACCGCCCTTCCTCGAGGACCAGGCTGAGGTAGCGGCCGTACCCGTCGCTGGTCTTCGCCGCCAGCCGCCGCAACTGGTCGGCGTCGATGTAGCCCATACGGTAGGCGACCTCCTCCAGGCACGCCACTTTCAGTCCCTGCCGCTCCTCAAGCGCCTGAATGAAGTTGCCCGCCTGCAGCAGGGCCTCGTGGGTTCCCGTGTCGAGCCAGGCGATGCCGCGGCCGAGCAGTTCGACCCGCAGCGTCCCTTCGTCCAGGTAGAGCCGGTTCAGGTCGGTGATCTCCAGTTCGCCGCGCGCCGAGGGACGGAGCGTCCGTGCCAACTCGACGACGCGGTCGTCGTAGAAGTAGAGGCCCGGCACCGCGTACAGCGACTTCGGCGCCGCCGGCTTCTCCTCCAGGCCGATCACGCGCCGCCCCGCATCGAACTCGACGACGCCGTAGCGCTCCGGATCCCGGACCCGGTAGCCGAAGATCGTGGCGCCGGGCGAGGACATGTGCCGCGCCGCCGCCCGCTGCAGGACGTCCGCCAGTCCGTGGCCGTGGAAGATGTTGTCGCCCAGGGCCAGCGCCGCCCGGGCGCCCCTCAGATGCTCGGCCCCGATCAGGAACGCCTGGGCGATCCCCTCGGGGGCCTCCTGGACGGCGTAGGAGAGCTCGATTCCCAGATCCCGGCCGTCGCCGAGCAGGCGCCGGAACGCGGGCTGGTCGTGCGGCGTGGTGATGATCAGGATCTCCCGCACGCCCGCGACCATCAGGCTGGAGAGCGGGTAGTGGATCATCGGCTGGTCGTAGACCGGCAGCAACTGCTTGCTGACCGCCCGCGTCACCGGGTGAAGCCGGGTGCCGGCACCGCCCGCCAGCAGGATGCCCCGAAGCGGACTCACGTTGCCGCCGTCAACCGCCGCTGCAGTCCCAGCCGGCGCCGTTCGCCGCCGGAGGCGACCGCCTCGCACCAGTCCGGGTGATCGAGGTACCAGCGGACCGTCTCGCGGAGACCCGTTTCGAAGTCGCGCCGCGGCGCCCAATCCAGGTCTCCCCGCGCCTTGGCGGCGTCGACCGCATAGCGCAGATCATGGCCCGGCCGGTCTTCGACGAAGGTCACGAGGTCCCGGTAGCTCCCCGCCCCCTTCGCCGCCAGTGAGGGATTCTCCGAGGCCGGGAACTCCGCCTCGAGCGCCGAGCAGACAGCCTCCACGACCTCGAGGTTCGTTCGCTCGGCATCGCCGCCGAAGTTGTAGCTCTGGCCCGGCTCGCCCAGCCGAAGCACACGGAGCAGCCCCTCGCAGTGGTCGTCCACGTGAAGCCAGTCACGGACGTTCGCACCCTCGCCGTACACCGGAAGCGGCAGTCCGGATGCTGCGTTCAGGATCATCACCGGGATCAGTTTCTCGGGAAACTGGTAGGGGCCGTAGTTGTTCGAGCAGTTCGTCACGATCGCCGGCAGGCCGTAGGTACGGCACCAGGAGCGCACGAGATGATCCGCCCCCGCCTTGGACGCCGAGTACGGCGAGCTCGGATCGTAGGGCGTGTCCTCGCGGAACCGCCCTGCCTCGCCGAGGCTTCCGAACACCTCGTCGGTCGAGACGTGGATGAACCGGAACCCCGTCCGCTCCCGTTCCGGCCGCCCGCCGAGATCGAGCCGGGCCGCCTCGAGGAGCTCGAACGTGCCGAGAACGTTCGTCCGCACGAAGGCGCCGGGGCCGTCGATCGACCGGTCCACGTGGCTTTCGGCCGCCAGGTTCAGGACCGCCGACGGCCGGTGCTCGGCGAACACCCTTCGCACCGCTTCACGGTCCGCGATGTCCCCACGCACGAAGGTGCAGCGGGGGTCGTCGGCCACCCGCTCCAGGTTGCGCAGGCTGCCCGCGTAGGTCAGCTTGTCGAACACGACCACCTGTCGGTTCGCACCGCGAACGTCGGCGAGCGCGGCAGCCGCGAGGTTGCTGCCGATGAAACCGGCGGCGCCGGTAACGAGGAGCGTCTCCATGGGTTGCTAGGCCGCCGGAGCTTCCGGCAGGACGGCCGCCGCCGCCGCCAGGACCTCGCGGTGCAGCGGACCGTTGGTCGCCACCACCCCTCGATTCGTTTCGAGAGTCCGCCCCAGGCTGAAGTCGAGCTCCCGTCCGAAGGCGTCCGTCACGACGCCGCCGGCTTCCGTCACGACGATGAATCCCGCGGCGTGATCCCAGATCTTCTCGCGGTAGGTGGCGGAAGAAGGCAGGCGGAGGTAGATCGAAGCGTCGCCTCGCGCAATCGCCCCGTACTTGCACTGGCTGTCCATGCGCACGGGAGCCGCCGTGACGCCGAGCCGCTCGGCTATCCCGGCATGCCCGCCCCGGTCCGAGTGCATGGACACCGCCGATTCACAGAACACGGCGTCCGTCGAGTCGGTAACCGGGGAAACGCCGATCCGACGGGGCGCGTACCCCTCCTCATCCAGCGGCAACTCCCAGGCGCCCCGTCCACGCGTGGCGGCGAACAGGCAGCCGCGACCGTCCGCGGAGAGCAGGTTCGGACAGCCGAGCACTCCCCCCACGACCTCGCCGTCCTCCATCAGGCCGAGCGCGATCGCGTACTGGTCACCGCGCAGGAAGCCCTTCGTGCCATCGATCGGATCGAGCACCCAGAACCTGCCGCTCGCGCCGCCGCCGCTCGAACAGCGATCGATCGCTTCGCCAACCTGCTTCGCGGTGACGCCGGGAAGTTCGGATCCGACTGCGTCCACGACCCTGGTCATCACTTCCCGGCCCTCGGGGGTCACGAGGTCCGGCGACGTCTCCTCACCGACGATGGCGTCTTCCGCCGGCAGCGCGAGACTGACCAGTGCCTGGGCCGCGTAGTCCGCGACCGTCACCGGCGAGCGATCGTCCTTGGTCAGGAAGGCGCCCCCAATCTCTGCCTGCAGGCGCCGGGTGACCCGGCTGGCGACGCGGACCGCGCAAACCGCGTCCGTCAGTTCCCCGTAGTTCCTGGAGTCCGGGTCAAAGCGCACGGCGGCAATGATACGGGGCAACCACCCCTCGTGCCACACTGAACCGATGTCCAGCGGATCCCAGGACGAAGCCGCCCTGGTGGCGGAGGCGATCGAGGGTTCGGAACTCGCCTTCCGGACGCTGGTCGAGCGCTACCAGCGGCCCGTCTTCAGTCTGGTCCTGCGGATGGTTCGGGACCACGGCATCGCCGAGGACGTCACCCAGGAGGTCTTCGTCAAGGCCTGGGTGGCGCTCTCCCGCTACGACCCCAGGCGACGTTTCGCAAGCTGGCTGTTCAAGATCGCGAGCAACGCCGCGATCGACCAGCTTCGCCGGAAGAAGCTCCCCACGACGCCGATCGAAACCAGCGACGCGGACCAGTCGTCCATCCTGGACCGCATCGAGGACGAGCGCTCGGAGTCCCCCGACACCCTGGTCAAGCGGCGCGAGCTGTCGGCCGCTCTCGAAGCGGCGGTGGCGGCTCTGCGGCCGGAGTACCGGCTCGTCGTTCTGCTCCGCTTCCGGGAGGAACTCCCCTACCGGGACATCGCCGAGGCGACCGGCATGCCGCTCGGGACCGTGAAGACGAATCTGCGCAGGGCGCGCCGCGAGATCGAGGAACGCCTGCGCAAGGATGGCGTGGTGTGAAACACGGCGGATCGGGACCAGCGTGAAACCACGGCGACTTGGGAAACGTAGGGCGAAGGGCATGCGGAACGTCGTGCCCGAGTCGCCGTCGTACAATCGCACAGGCTGCGAGGAATGAACATGCGGAACCGAATCGACCTCCGGACCCTGTTCCAGGCGCTGGAAGATCCCGCCGTGCCGGCGGGACTCACGGAACGCATCATGCGGCAGGTTGCCGCGACCAGCCGGCCGGCCATGGCGCCGGCCCCCTCGCGGATCCTGCCCTTCCAGATTCCCCACTGGGCCCGGCTGCCGCTGGCCGTCTCGGCCGCGGCGGCGGTCCTGCTGGTCACCGGCGCCGCCTGGCTGGCTCCCTCGTCGTGGCTGGGCCTGGTCGATGGTCTGCAGGCCTCGCTGTTCGCCGCCGTCTGGCTCCTGACCCTGGCGGCCGCCGTGCTGGCGGAGAGCGTTGCCTTGCTGAACGGAGCGGTCCGCGTCGGCGAGGTTCTCGACCTGATCCTCAACACGCCGGCGGCGACGATCGCGGTCACCGCGGTCACGTTGCTCTGCCTGGGGGGAGTCGCTCTCCTTCACCGGCTGTCGCGCGGGCCCGTCCAGCGGCCGCGGGGTCGAGGCTTCAGAGCAGGCGCGCTGCTTGTCGCCTTCGGGCTGTGCTGCACGGGTCTGGCCTTCGGCCAGCCTCAGCAGGAGCCGGATGCCCAGCCAACTCAGGAGGAAGCGCGGGAAGAGGCCGCCACCGCGATCGAAGAGGTCCGGGAGCAGTTGGACGAAGCCCTCGAGGAGGCCGGCGAACGCGCCCAGGGTGCGGTCGAGGATGCGATCGAGCGCATCGAGGATCTCGAGCGTGACCTGGCCGAAGCCGAAGATGCCGGCGGCGAGAGCGGGCCGGTGGTGCGGGTCGACCTCGACAACAAGGTGGCCTTCGGCAGCACGGTGCGGGTCGGCCGGGACGAAGTGGCCGACGCCATCACGTCGATCGGCGGCGGCATCAAGGTCGACGGGGAAGTCCGTGGAGACGCCGTGGCCATCGGCGGCGAAGCGAAGATCGACGGCCGCGTGACCGGCGAGGTGGTCGCCATCGGCGGGGACGTGGAACTCGGTCCGGACGCGGAGGTGCTGGGCGACATCGTCACCGTCGGAGGCAGGGTCAGCCAGGAAGAAGGAGCAACCGTGCTCGGAGAGATCTCCGAGGTCGACTGGGGCGACTTCGAGTGGGACTGGGACGGCGACTGGTTCAACGGATGGAGCGGCGACTGGTTCCCCCGGGGCGGCGAGAGACCGCCCTTCTTCCGGGTGGGCAAGATGTTCGAGTTCGTCCGGGCGATCATCTTCACCGGACTGCTCATCGTGCTCGCGGGCCTGGTTCTGCTCGTGTCGCCCAAGGGCGTGGACCGGGTCCGGGCCGCCGCGGTTTCGGATCCGTTGATCATGCTCGTGGTCGGCTTCGGCATCGAACTGCTCATCCTCCCGGCCCTGATCGTCGCCAGCATTCTGCTCGCGGTGACGGTGATCGGCATTCCGTTCGCCATCCTCCTCTGGCCGGCGGCGCTCGTTGCCCTGGCGCTCGCCCTCGTGCTCGGGTACACCGGAGCGGCGGCCGCGGCCGGCGACTGGTTCCGGAACCGCTTCCAGGGCGCCAGCGGGATCGCGGCCGGGAGCTTCGGCGCTCTCGCCCTCGGCGTGCTGACGATCCAGGCCCTGGCGCTCGTGGCCGACCTGCTCGGCTTCCTCGGCCTGCCGTGGTTCTTCCGCTTCATGTTCGGTTTCCCCGGCCTCGTGATCTGTTATCTGGCGTGGACGATCGGTCTCGGCGCCGCCTGCATGACCACCTTCGGCACGTCCCGCTTCGGCTCGAAGACGGCCGCCCAGACCGTGCCGCCGACGCCTCCGCCGGCGAGTGACGCGGGTGGCGAGCCCGACGCGGGTGACGCGGGCGCTGGCTCGGGAGACGGCGACACGCCGCCTGTCCCCGAACCGCCGGGCGAGCAGAAGGAGTAGCCCTCAGGAGCTGCTCGCGGCGTCGCGCGTAGTAGTCTCCCGCCATGCCAGCCCGCGGGCTCGCCAGTCTGGTCCTGCTCGCAGCTCCCCTGGCCGCTGCGGCCTCCGACGACCTTGCGGAGTCCTGCAGCCGGCTACGGGACGGCTCGAACGCCTACTTCGGAACGAGCCTCGCGGACGAGCTTCGAGCCAGCCTGTCCGCCAGCCCCAACAGCCCCGAGATCCAGGCGCAGCTCGGCGGCGAACTGCTCCGGCTCGGCGACACGGCCGGGGCGATCACACACCTTGCGGCGGCTACCGAGACTCTGGCTGCCACGCCTGACGTCCGGCCGACCATTCCCGAGTGGAACCTCGCCCTGGCCCACCTCCAGCGCGCCGAAGATCTGAATTGCGTCCACCATGGCGACGCGGCCCCGGGCCGCTCGGCCGACAGTTGCATCCTCCCGCTTGTTTCCGCCGCGGTCCACAGCCGTCCCGAACACGCCCGCGCGGCGGGCGACCTGTTCCTCGACATGCTGGAGGAAGGCCGCCCGACCGGCCCCTGGAGGCACCGGGCCCAGTGGCTGCTCAACGTGGCGCGACGGCTGACCGGGGACTTTCCGGACGGGGTGCCCTCTCGGTTCCGGATCAGCGAGGACGTGTTCACGTCGGCAACGTTCACCGGCGGTCGCTGGCGCAATCTTGGGCCGGAACTCGGCGTCGATGCTCTCGATCTTGCCGGCGGCGCGGTCGTCGACGACTTCGACGGCGACGGCGTTCTCGACCTGATCACTTCGACCTGGGATCCCTGCGGGCCTCTGCAAGCGTTTCGAGGCGACGGCCGCGGCGGTTTCGAGGACACGGGCCAAGCCTGGGGGCTCAGTGGTCAACTCGGTGGGCTGAACCTGATCCACGCCGACTACGACGGCGACGGCCGCCTCGACCTGTTCGTGCTGCGCGGCGCCTGGCTGCTCGAGGAGGGGCGCATCCGCAACTCGTTGCTGCGCAACGAACTGGGCGGCGACGCCGGGCGCTTCGTCGACATCACCGAGGCGGCCGGTCTGGCCGAGCCCGCCTATCCGACCCAGGCCGCCGCCTGGGGCGACTACGACGGCGACGGTGACCTCGACCTCTACGTCGGCAACGAGGCGAGCGAAGCCCACGAGTACGCCTCGCAACTGTTCCGCAACCTGGGCGACGGCACGTTCGAGGACGTCGCGGCCGAAGCCGGCGTCAGCAACCTGCGCTACGCCAAGGGCGTCGCCTGGGGCGACGTGGACAACGACGGCGATCTCGACCTGTACGTGTCCAACTTCGGCGCCAACCGGCTCTACGTGAACACGGCCGGCGTCTTCCAGGACGAAGCCATCCGGGCAGGGGTTACCGAGCCGGAGCGGGAGAGCTTCGCTACCTGGTTCTTCGACTACGACAACGACGGCGACTTGGATCTCTACGTCGGCGACTATCGCAACCAGGCCACCGAGGTCGTGGCCTCCTACATGGGTTCGGACCCCGGCGTGGGCCAGCCTCTGCTTTACCGCAACGACTGCGGGCCGGAGCCCGGCTGCGGAGGCAGGCTGCGAATGACCGAGGTGTCCCGCGCGCTGGGAATCCGCCGGCCGGCCCTGCCGATGGGCGCCAACTACGGCGACCTGGACAACGACGGATGGCTCGACTTCTACCTCGGCACCGGCGAACCGGATCTCGCCAGCCTGATGCCGAACGTCATGTACCGCTACAACGGCCGGCGCTTCGAGGAAGTCACCTTCGCCGGCGGCTTCGGCCACCTCCAGAAAGGTCACGGCGTCGCCTTCGGCGACCTGGACCATGACGGGGACATGGACCTCCTCCACCAGCTTGGCGGCTTCTACCCGACCGACACGTTCGGCAACGCCCTGTTCGAGAACCCGGGCAGCGAGAACGCCTGGATCACCCTGCGCTTCACCGGCGCCGGCCCCGCCGGCTCGGGGGCCAACCGCTACGGCGTCGGTTCCCGCGTCGCCCTCGCCGTCGACGGTCCCGGCGGCAAGCGGACGATCCACCGTCTGGTCGGTTCGGGCGGCTCCTTCGGCGGCAACAGCATGCAGCTCGAAGTGGGTCTCGGCAACGCCGCGCGAGTCGACGAGATCCGCGTGAGCTGGGCCGGCAGCGGCACGGCCCAGGTCTTCGAGGACGTCGAGCCGCGGGCGACGTACCGGGTCTCCGAGCATGCGGAGAGCCTCGAACGCGTGGAGGCGCCCGCCTTCCGCCTCGGCGGTGACGGATGAGAGCCCGCGCCGCCGGCATCGCCGTTTCGCTGGCGTCAGCGGTCCTGTCCGGCCCGGCGCGGGCAGGAGAGAACGAGGTCCTCTTCACCGACGCCACCAGGAGCGCCGGTCTCGACTTCCGGCACTGGAACGGCATGAGCGGGCACCTCTACTACCCGGAAGTCGTCGGCGCCGGCGCGGCGCTCTTCGACTACGACAACGACGGCGACCTCGACCTCTACCTGGTCCAGGGCAACCTCCTCGGCAACGAAGGAGACCGGACCTCCGCGACGACGCCGTGGACGGGCGACTGGCCGCCGCGGGACCGCCTTTACCGCAACGACCTGGAGCCCAGCGACGGCGACGCCGCGGTTCGCTTCGTCGACGTCACCGAGGAGAGTGGCATCGCGGCCACCGGCTACGGCATGGGAGTCGTCGCGGCGGATCTCGACAACGACGGTTGGGTCGACCTCTACGTGCTGAACCTGGGCGCCAACCAGTTCTGGCGCAACGAGGGCGACGGGACGTTCAGCGACCGGACCGAAGCAAGCGGAACGGGCGATCCGCGCTGGAGCGTCGCCGCGGCGGCCGCCGACTACGACGGCGACCTCGATCTCGACCTGTTCGTCGTGAACTACCTCAACTTCTCCCTGGCCACGCACAAGACCTGCCTTACGGAGCGGGGAGAGGTGGACTACTGTCTGCCGAGCGCCTATCAGCCGGCGCCCGACGCCCTGCTCGTGAACGATGGCTCCGGACGTTTCGAGGACGCGACGGTCGCGGCCGGCCTGGCCGCGGCGCGACCCGGCAACGGCCTTGGCATCCTCGCCGCCGACCTCGACGGCGACCGCAGGCTCGACTTCTACGTCGCGAACGACCTGATGCCGAATCACCTCTGGCTCAACCGCGGCAACGGCGAACTGGTCGAGGACGGGCTGATCAGCGGCGCGGCTCTCAACGCGGACGGCGAGGCCGAGGCGAGCATGGGCGTCGCGGCGGGTGATTACGACGGAGACGGCGATCCCGATCTGTTCCTGACCCACTTCCACCGCGAGACGAACACGCTCTACCGGAACGACTCGCAACCGGGCTCGGCGCAGTTCCGGGATCGCACGAACGCGACCGACCTTGGCCGGCCGAGCTGGGACGCCACCGCCTTCGGCACCGCCTTCGTCGACCTCGACAACGACGGCTGGCTCGACCTCGCGGCGGTCAACGGCGCCGTCACGTTCGCCGCCGGAAGGCCGCGCACGAAAGACGATCCCTTCCCCCTGGATCAACCGAACCAGGCCTTTCTGAACGTGGCCGGCGACGCGGGCGGACGCCGCTTCGAGCCGGCGGCCGCCGGGTTGCTCGACGGCGAAACCCCGTTCGTCAGTCGCGGTCTGGCCGCCGGCGACGTGGACAACGATGGCGACACGGACCTGGTCATCACGAACAACAACGGCCCCGCCCGGCTGCTGCTCAACCAGACCGGGACGGAGGGCGACTGGATCGGGGTGGCGCCCGTGCTCGGCGCCGCACGCGGCCGCCGGCCGGCTTCGGGCGTCACCGTGCGCGTGCACCGCGCGGGAGCGCCGCCGCTCGTCCGGCTTGCCGGGGGCGGCGGCAGCTACGCCTCCTGGGGCGATCCCCGCGTCACGGTCCCCGCGGGTGGCCCCAAGGTCGACCGCATCGAAGTCCAGTGGACGGACGGAACGACCGAGGAGTGGCCGGCGCCCCAGCCCAGGGCCTACACTTCCCTGGTTCGCGGCAGCGGCGAACGAAGCGGCGAACAGGAAGACGACGCACCACCATGACCAAGCCCCTCCGTCTCCAGGACGGCGCCCTCATCCTCGCGCTCCTGGCGCAGTTCGCAGTCGCCGGTCTCCACGCGCAGGACGCGGCAACGCCCACGCTGGTCCCGGTGCCCGAAGTCGACCTGCGCGGGGTCGACGAAGCGGTGCGCGACCAGATCGACCAGCAGCGCGGACTGCTCGAGGAGGCGCTCGCCCGCGGGACGGAGACGGACGCCGACGCCGAGCAACTGGGCCTCCTGTTCGGCGACGCGGGCCAGCTCTACCTGGTCTACGACCTGCTGCCGGCCGCGAGAGCCTGCCTGACCAATGCCGCGGCGCTGCAGCCCCGGAACTTCCGCTGGCGCTATCTCCTCGGCAGCGCCGCCGAGCACCTGGGAGAGTTCGAGGAAGCGGTCGAGGCCTACGACCTGGCCAGGACGCTGCGTCCCGACGACCCGGCGACCGCGATCCGCCTCGGCCGCGTGCATCTGGAACTGGGACGGTACGAAGAGGCCCGCGGCCACTATCAGCACGCCCTCGCACTGCCCGGATCCGCGGCCGCGGCTCACTTCGGCCTCGGCCGCGTCGCCTTCGAGACGGAGGACCCGACAACGGCGCTCCGGCACTTCCAGACGGCATTGAGGGAGCAGCCCCGGGCGGACTCGCTCCACTACCACATCGCCCTTGCCCACCGCGCGCTAGGCGACGACGCGGCGATGCGCGCCGCGATGGAGCTCCGGGGCGACGCCCCGGTGGCTTTCGCCGATCCGATCGCCGCGGAGATCAAGGAATCGGCGACCGGCATCGGGGCCCAGTTGCTGCTCGGACGCGTCGCGCTGGCAGCGAACGCGTTCGAGACCGCCGAGGAGCGGTTCCGCGAAGCTGTCCGTGACTACCCCGAGAGCGCGGCGGCGAAGAGATCGCTGGCGGCGGCCCTGGAGGGCATGGGCCGGCGGGCGGAAGCCGCCATGTGGTACCAGGAGGCCCTGAACCTGAACCCGAACGACGTCGGGCTCCTGTTCCGGACCGGGCTGCTCTACAACAGCGAGGGCCGCTACCAGGCCGCGGCCGAGCGGCTCCGGCGCGCGGTCGAGATCGAGCCCTCGTTCGGGCCGGGATGGGTGGAGCTGGCAAGGAGTCTCGGCGAGACGGGCGACCACCTGGAAGCCGCGGAAGCTCTGACCCGCGCACTCGAACTGGCCCCGGACGATCGCAATCTCCGCTTCCACCGGGCAAGCAACTACCGCCTTGGCGACCGCCGGGAACTCGCGCTTCGCGAGTTCGAGTCCCTGCTGGCGGACTTCGGATTCGATCGCGAGATCGTCCTGCTGCTGGGCCGAATCGAGCAGGAACTGGGCCGGCCCGCCTCGGCCGCGCGGCGCTTCGAGCAACTGGTCGAAGCCGGCGCCGAACCGCCCCTGTTGAGCCAGGCCCACTTCGAGCTCGGCAACATCCGCACCCGGCAGGAACGCTACGAGGAAGCGCTCCCGCACTACCAGCGGGCGATCGCGGCCAATCCGACGCTGAAGGAGGCGTACTTCAACCTGGGGACGGCCCTCGGCCGGCTGGGAATGTTCACCGAGGCCGCCCTCGCCGCACGCCGCGCGCTCGAACTCGACCCCGGCGACAGCAGGGCCCGCGCGGCCGAGGTCACCGCCCTGCTGCTCGCCGGCGAAGACGCCCGGGTCCGCCTGATGCTGGAACAGACGCTCGAGCTTCCCGACCAGGGCGGCAGCGGTTTCTTCGCCGTCCTCCTCGCCGAAGTCCTGGCCGCCTCCGAAGACGACTCCGTGCGGGACGGAGCGATGGCCCTGAACCTGGCCAGGGACCTGTTCCAGCGCGCCCAGACCCCGGCCCACGGCGCTGTCGTCGCCCTCGCCTACGCCGAGACCGGCGATTTCGAACAGGCCGTCGCCTGGCAGCAACGCCTGATCGACAACCTGGAACGTGCCGGCGCCGGCGCGGCGCTGCCGGACGCCCGGGAACGGCTAGCCGCGTACCAGGCCGGGCGGCCGATTCGCGCGCCCTGGCGACGCTGACGCGCCACAGGGTGGCGGTGGCGGTGATGGCTGCCGCCTCGGTCAGGACCGGAGGGAAGGGGTCCCAGCGGACGCTCGCGCCCGCTTGGTGAATGGGAGGTCTGGCGCTCGCTTCGGTCGCCTGCGCTCCGGTCGGGCGTCGGCAGGGGAAAGCTCTACGGCAGGCGCTTGGCTCCAGCCCGCTGGGACCCCTTCCCTCCGGTCCTGGCCGAGGCTGGGTGCGTTCAGCCTGGCTCTATGCCGCACCGAGTGTGTCGGTGCGCCGGCCTTCTGGCCGGCATCCGCTCACCGTGCGCTTACCCGGAGCACCGATTCTCCGGACGATTACAGCAGGAGGACAGGCCATGCCGCCAGCAGTGCTCTGGGTGCGCGGGTCTTCTGACCCGCCTCTGGCGCAGACGCGAAGCGGCGAAGCCAGAGGGAAACGCCGCTGGCCGTAGGCCGGCGACCTTTGTCAGACCGCCCGCTCGTACCGGCCCGGCTGGTCCTCGACGACCTTGCCCTCTTCGACCAGGGCGTCGAGGTGCGCCCGCAGGGAGAAGGCGGCCGGGCCGTGGAGCTTGGGATCGATGTCGGCGTAGATGCGTTCGACCATCTCGGGGATGGTGGCGACGCCGGCGGCGATGGCTTCGAGCGCCTGGTCGGTGCGTTGCTGGCGGTGGCTGCGGATCTCGCGGATCCGGTCGAGCGGAGGTTTGATCGACTCGCCATGGCCGGGGTGAAGGATGTCGATGCCGCCGTCCTGGCCGAGTTCGAGGAGGCGTTCGAGGGAGGCCATGTACTGGTTCAGGTTGCCGTCCGGCGGGGCGATGATCGATGTCGACCAGCCCATTACCAGGTCGGCGGTGAACACGGCCCGCTCCTCCTCGAGCAGGAAGCAGAGGTGGTCGCTCGCGTGGCCCGGGGTGTGGAGGGCCACCAGGGTGGCGCCGTCGGCGAACAGGCGCTCGTTGTCCTCCAGGCGGCGTCCGGCAGTGAAGGGCGGCTGTTCGCTGAAGGCGAAGATCTGGCAGCCCGCGTGCTCGGCGAGGCGAGGCGCCAGGGGCCAGTGGTCCCGGTGCGTGTGGCTGATCAGCACGGCCGCAACTTCGCGATCGCCGACGGCGGCGAGCACGGCCTCGAAGTGGGCGTCGTCCTCTTCCCCGGGGTCGAGCACGAACGCCGGGCCGTCGTCGCCGCCGATGACCCAGGTGTTCGTGCCCGGACCGGTGAACATGCCCGGGTTGTCCTGCGTGACGCGCAGCACGCGGTCGGAGAGCCGCACGGGCGTGCCCTTCAGGAGGGTGTCCAACGTCGCGCGCCCTAGCGGCTGAAGGCCCGCTGCCAGTCCTTCGCGTTCGCCGCGGAGGGGCGACTCGCGGCTTCTTCGTAGCCCTCGTCGCCGGGCAGCACGGCACGCGCGGGTTCGTCCGGGGTCCGGCCCAGCAGCACGCGCGGCTGCATGACCGGGAAGCGCTCCTGCGCGTCGACGGCGGCGATCGCTTCGTCCGCCGTCCTGAACGCGGCCAGCTTCTGCAGATTGCGGATAGTGGGAAAGATGATCATCCACTCCTTGCGACGCCCATGTTCGAGAGCTTCCTCGGCCGTAACCCAGGCGGAACTCGTCAGTTCGTGGTCGTCGTGGCCGGCGGTCTGGTTCCCCGGCGCCCGGGCAACGAAGAAGCGGGTGTCGTAGCGCCTGGGCTGTCCCTCGGGAGTGATCCAGTGCGCCCAGTAGCTGATCCGGTCGGTGGCGAGCGTCAGGCTCTCGGCGGCCGCGATGTCGAGCAGGGACTGCTTGCCGGCGTTCAACTCGGCTCGCAGGCGTTCGAAGTGCTCCTCGACCGCCCGGTCCGAGAAGTCGAGGATCCGGCCGTCCCGGTCGTAGGCGAGCAGCACGCCGGCCTCCTCGAAGCACTCGCGGATCGCGGCGACGTAGAAGGTCAGGCCGCCCTCCTCGAGGGCGAGCCGGGCGCTCGCCTCGCGGTCGGTGAGACCGTGGCAGAGCGCTTCGTCGACCCGGTCTTCGGGGTCGACTCGGCCACCCGGAAAGACGTAGGCGCCCCCGACGAAGTCGGACTGGATGTGACGTCGCTCCATGAACACCTCGACCCCGCGGTCGCTGTCCCGCAACAGCAGGACGGTCGAGGCGTGCCGGGCCACCGGGGATGTCGGCTGATCAGCCATTCTCACCGCCGTCCAGTTCTTCGATCAGGTCGTCGGCCGGAGGCTCCGTGGCCTGCAGCCGTCTGGCCGTGGCCTCCGCGGCGCGCATGGCGCGCAGGAAGCTGCGGCCCGCGATGTCCTTCAGTTCGTCGTCGCTGTAGCCGCGCCGGACCAGTTCCACGAACAGATCCGGGAAGGTCGAGGCATCCTCCAGGCCGACCGGTACGGTCGGGATGCCGTCGTAGTCCGAGCCGATGCCGAGATGCGCAGTGCCGATCAGACCACGGATGTGGTCGATGTGGTCGGCCACGTCGCTGAGGAATGCCTGATCTACCGGGTTCCCGCTTCGCCAGGACGTCAGCCGGCGGCGGATCTCCTCCGGGCCGGTTCCCGCGGCCATCAGTCGCCGGCGTTCGACGTCCAGGCGCTGAAAGGACGCCCGCACGTTCTCGTTGACGAAGGACGGCACGAACGTGACCATGACCACGCCGCCGTTCTCCGCCAGCCGGCGCAGGACGTCGTCGGGCACGTTGCGCGGGCTGGCCGTGACCGCGAACGCCGAGGAGTGGGAGAAGATGACCGGCGCTTCGGACTCGTCCAGCACCTGGTGCATCGTCCGCGGCGAAACGTGGGAAAGGTCCGCCAGCATGCCGAGCCGGTTCATCTCCCGGATCACCCGCCGGCCGAACGCCGTCAGCCCGCCGTGCGCCGGCTGGTCGGTCGCCGCGTCCGCCCACGCCGTGTTGCTGTTGTGGGTGAGGGTCATGTAGCGAACGCCGACCTCGTAGAGCTGCCGAAGGACACCGAGGGACGACTCGATCGAGTGCCCGCCCTCGGCGCCGAGCAGGGACGCGACCTTGCCCGCGGCGTGGACGCGCTCGATGTCGTCCGCGCTGAGGGCCAGTTCCAGGTCGTCCGGATAGCGATCGATCAGGCGCCTGGTCAGGTCGACCTGCTCGAACACGACCCGGGCCGCGCCGGCCCCGCTGTAGGAGGTCGGTATGTAGACCGACCAGAACTGGGCGCCCACTCCCCCCTGCCGCAGGCGCCGCAGGTCGGTGTGCATCGGCGGCTCGAGCGCCGTGGTGTCCCGGAAGTCGATCCGGTCGAGGTGGTTCGAGACCCGCGTCCGGTACTGCCACGGAACGTCGTTGTGCCCGTCGATCAGCGGCACCTCCCGGAGCAGGCGAAGCACGTGCTCCCGGCTGGCGCGGTCCTCCTGGGCGTCGGTCACGGGCGGTGAACCATAGCTCACCGCCACGGCCACGACGGCGCCCAGCACGGCGCCTGTTCTTCTTCTCATCCTTGTTCCCTTCCCTGGCAAACGCACGAGCGGCGATTGTAGGGGAACCCGGCCGGAACCCCGCCGGCTGGCCGGATCCCGGTGCTAGTCTGCGCCCGGTGCAGGGCTGCTGGGCAAGGTCGATCGGCATCGTCGGTCTGGGCAGTTTCGGCCGCTTCCTGGTCCGGCACCTGGGCGCCCGCTTCGACGTTCAGGTCTGGGACCGCCGCGACCTGAGCGCGGAAGCCGCCGACCTGGGTGCCCGCTGGACCGACCTCGAAGGCTGCGCCGGCTGCGATGTCGTGATCCCGGCGGTGCCGGTCCAGGACCTGGACGGGTTGGTCGTCGACCTGGCCCCGCGTCTCGCAGCGGACGCGCTGGTCGTCGACGTCGCCTCGGTCAAGGTGAAACCGCTCCGGATCCTCGAGCGGCGCCTGCCCCGGCAGGTTCATTACATCGGCACCCATCCCATGTTCGGCCCGCAGAGCGGCCGCGGCGGGATCCGCGGCCTGAAGGTGGTGCTCTGCCTTCCCGAGCGCCCGGTCGACAGCGAGCGGGTCGAGGCGGTGAGAGCCTTCCTGGCGTCGGAACTGGAGCTCCAGGTGATCGAGATGTCAGCCGAGGAACACGACTCCGAGATGGCCTACATCCAGGGCCTGACCCACTGGATGGCCAAGGCTCTCCGGGAGATTCACGTTCCGGACCCGGCCCTCGGCACGGTCGCCTACCGGCACATGATGAAGATCGAGGAGAACCTGCGCGACGACTCGGACGACCTGTTCCTGACGATCGCCCGCGAGAACCCCTTCGCGGCCGAGGCCCGCAAGGAACTCCGCGAGAGGCTGCGGGAGATCGAGGAGGCGATCGAGGGGGACTGAGCCGCCAAAACGGAGCCGGCCTCGCGGCCGGCGCGCACTCCAGGCCGCCTACGGCGGCAGCGGGTCAGAAGACCCGCGCACCCAGTGGGTCAGGACAGCCAGCGCTTGCGGCGGCGGTAGTGCTTGACGTCGCGGTAGCTCTTTCGCTGGCCGACCTGGGTCAGGCCGAGGTAGAACTCCTTGACGTCGGCATTGTCCTGGAGCTCCGCCGGCGTCCCCTCGAGGACGACGCGGCCTCCCTCCATGATGTAGCCGTAGTGGGCGATCTCGAGGGCGCGGCTGGCGTTCTGCTCGACCAGCAGGATCGTCGTGCCCTCGTCGCGGTTGATGCGCTGGATGATCTCGAAGATCTCCTGGACGAGGAGCGGCGCCAGGCCCAGGGACGGTTCGTCGAGCAGCATCAGCTTCGGTTGCGCCATCATGGCCCGGCCGATGGCCAGCATCTGCTGCTCTCCGCCGGAGAGGAAGCCGGCCATCGAGCCGCCCCGTTCCTTGAGACGCGGGAAGTAGCCGTAGACGCGGTCCAGCGCTTCGTCCGTGCCGCCCTTGTCCCGGGCCGTGTAGGCCCCCGCCAGCAGGTTCTCCTGCGGCGTCAGGTGTTCGAAGACCCGGCGCCCCTCCATGACCTGGAAGATCCCCCGGCGCACGATGTCCTCGGCGGGCAGCTTGTCGATCTGCGCGCCCTCGAACTCGACGTTGCCGTCCGTGACCTCGCCGTCCTCGGGATGGAGGAGTCCCGAGATCGCCTTGAGGGTCGTCGACTTGCCGGCGCCGTTCGTGCCGAGCAGCGCCGCGATCTGGCCCTGCTCCACCTTGAGCGAGAGGCCCTTGAGGACGAGGATGACGTCGTTGTAGATGACCTCGACGTTGTTCAGGGACAGCATGGAGTCGTTGCCTGCCCTACTCGGCCGCCTCCAGCGTGGAGGCCATCCGCATCTCGGTCACGGGCTGGAAGCTGCCTTCCCTGATCTCGAAGATCCTCATGCCCTTGATGCCGCGATGGTCGGTGGCCGTGAAGGTGACCGGCGCCGTCACGCCTCCCGTGTCCCAGTCGTCGAAGGTCTCGAAGGCGGCGAAGATGGAATCGCCGGTCACTTCGCCGGCCGCGGCCGCGCGTTCGATCGCCTCGGTCACCAGGCTGGCGACCGCCCAGCCCTGGCCGTAGAGCAGGCCCTCCTCGTCGATCGACCCGCCCTTCGACGCGAGATACTCGGCCGCGTCGTTCAGGCCGTCGACTCCCTCGCCCGGCGGCGAGTAGATGATCGAAGCCAGCACGCCCTCCGCGGCCTCGCCCGCGAGGTCCACCAGCACCTCGTTGCTGCAGTAGTTCAGGCAGGCGAAGCGCAGGTCCAGGCCCAGGTCCCGCGCGTTCTTGAGGGCCAGGGAAGCCGGACCCGACGTGTTCTGGAACACGACCGTGTTGGCGCCGGACTCGGCGATCCGGGTCAGCGTGGCGCTGAAGTCCGTGTTGCCCCGCGCCATCTCGTGCGGCGCCATCTCGATGCCGCGCTGCTTCGCGTACTCCTCGCCTCCCTGGCGCCACGGCGAGAGACCGAAGGGACTCGGATGATGCATCAGCGCGACGTTCGGCTTCTCGGCCCCCGCGGCTTCCGCCTCTTCGATCAGGTAGTCGAGCAGGATGAAGAGCTGGTCGCTGTAGGTCGTGCCGACCAGGAAGTTGAAGGGCGCCTCGGAGGGGTCTCCCAGCACGTGGGAGAACGACGCGGAGACGAAGGGGATGCGGTCGGCCGCGATCCGGCCCCGCAGGGCCTCGGTGTCGCCCGTGCCCCAGCCCATGAACATGACCGCTCCGGCCTGGACGTACTCGGAGTAGAGCTGCTCGGCCTTAGCGACGTCGTAGCCGTAGTCGTTCCACAGCAGCTCGACCGGGCGGCCGGCGATGCCGCCGAGGTCGTTCAGCCGGGCGTAGTAGTCGCGGATCGCTTCCGAGTACATGGTGCCGACGTCCGAGGTCGCGCCCGTCAGGTCGAAGATCGCCCCGATCGTGATCGGCGCGTCCGCTTCGGAGACCGGATCGCCGCCTCCGCAGCCCGCGAGAAGGAACAGAGCCAGGACGGCAAGAAGAACGAGACGGTTCATGGTGAGGTCTCCTCGGAACGGGCGCCGGGCGCCCGGGAATCGCCGGTCGGTAACCGGCGGATCATATCCCCCGAGCCGGCCCTCAGTAGGAGAACGGCCAGACGCGGAAGTAGTCCTTCACGTTGCGCCAGAGTTTGGCGAGCCCTTCCGGCTCGAGGACCAGGAAAAGGATGATCACGAGTCCGAAGACGCCCTGCTGCACGTACGGCAGGACCGTCGCCGCCCACGGCGCCGTGTCCTGCAGCGAGCGCCCCAGGGTGTTGATCATCGCCGGCAGCAGAACGATGAGCGTCGCCCCGAAGAACGAGCCGGAGATCGTCCCCAGACCGCCGATGATGATCATCGCCAGGTAGGAGATCGAGACTTCGATCGTGAACCGCTCCCAGGTCACGATCGACCGGTAGTGGGCGAGCAGGGCGCCGGAGAGGCCGACCAGGAAGGACGAGGTGGCGAAGGCGAGCAGCTTGTAGCCGAACACGTTGACGCCGATCGCCGAAGCCGCGATGTCCTGGTCCCGGATCGCCACCCAGGCCCGCCCGACCCGCGAGCGGAACAGGTTCGCGGCGAACACCGCGACCGCGAGCGCCACGACGACAAGGATCCAGTAGAACCGCCCGTCGGTGTTCATCCGGGCGCCGAACAGTTCGGGCGCCGGCACGACGAGCGCCTCCGTGCCGCCGGTGAGGCCGTCCCAGTGCGTGACGACGAACTCGACGATCTGCTGCGCCGCCAGTGTCGCGACGGCCAGGTAGAGGCCCTTGAGCCGCAGGGAAGGAAGGCCGACGACCAGGCCGGCAAACGCGGTAATCAGGGCCGCGGCTGGAATGCTGAAGTAGAAGGGAACGTCCAGCCGGACGGTCAGCAGGCCCGAGCCGTACGCGCCGACCGCCATGAAGGCGCCCTGGCCGAGGGAGATCTGGCCGGTGTAGCCGACCAGGATGTTGAGGCCGATCGCTCCGATCGTGGCGATCGCGATCTGATTGGCCAGGTTGAGCCAGTACGGGTTCGCCAGGAGCGGGAACACGACGAGGCCGACCAGGAGCAGCCCCGTACGCACCTTCTGCAACGGCATGCGCCGCAGCGCCATGTCGGAGCGGTAGTCGCTGAAGAAGATCCCGGATTCCATGGTGGACAGACTCGGACGGCCTCGCGCGCGGCGCTAGACCCGTTCGATGATCTCCTTGCCGAACAGGCCGTAGGGCCGGATCATCAGCACCAGGATCAGCACGATGTAGGGCACGATGAGTTCGAGCCCGGACGTCGTGTAGCCCGCCGTGTACGACTCCAGCAACCCGATCACTCCGCCGCCGACGATCGCGCCGGGCACCGAGTCGAGGCCGCCGAGGATGACGACCGGGAACACCCGCAGACCGATGAAGATGATGTCGTGGCTGACGCCGACCGTGTTCGCCAGGATGATGCCGGCGACCGCGGCCGTGATCGCCGCCATCGCCCAGGCGACGGCCAGCACGCGCTTGATGCTGATGCCCATCGACAGCGCCGCCTGCTGGTCGTCGGCGATGGCGCGCATCGCGATGCCGTCCCGGGTGTGGCGGAAGAAGAGCGTCAGGATCGTCAGCAGGATCGCCGCGATCGCGATGACGAGCAGCCGGTCGATGCCGACGACCGCGCCCAGGAACTCGACCTCTCCCGACGGGATGAAGTTGGGGAACGCCTTGGGCCGCGCTCCCCAGATGCCGTTGACCACCGCGCGGAGCAGGCTCGACAGACCGATCGTGACCATGATCATCGAGATGACCGGCTCCCCGATCAGAGGCCGCAGGACCAGGCGTTCCACGATCAGGCCGATCATCGCCGCACCGAGCAGCGTCGCCAGCACGCCCACACTCCAGGGGAAGCCGAACTGGCCGATGAAGGCGAAGGCGAGGTAGGCGCCGAAGAGCAGGAACTCGCCCTGGGCGAAGTTGATCACGTCGCTCGCCTTGAAGATGACGACGAAGCCGACCGCCACCAGGGCGTAGACCATGCCGTTCGAGAGGCCGGAGACGGTGAGCTGAAGGAAGACGTCGGAGTTCATCGTCCGCTCCTCAGGCGGTGACGGGCGCGGCGATGCGCAGCCGGGTCTGCAGGACCGCGGTCGAACCGTCCTGGTAGGTGATCTCGTTCTCGATTTCGACCGCCTCGTCGCCGCCGTAGAGCGCGTTGACGAGCAGGCGGTAGCGATCGGCGATGAACCGGCGCCGCACCTTCCGGGTACGGGTCAGCTCCTCGTCATCCGCGTCGAGCTCCTTGTGCAGAAGCAGAAGCCTCTGGATGCGGGCCGACTCCGGCAGGTCGCCGTTGATGCCGGCGGTGTGTTCCAGGACGAGTTCGTAGATCTCCGGCTTCTGGGCGAGGTCGGTGAACGTCGTGTAGGGGATCTGACGGCGCTCGGCCCACTTCCCCGCGTTCGCGAAGTCGATCGTGATCAGCGACGTGACGAACGGGTACTCGCCGCCGCCGAACACGACCGCCTCCTTGACGTAGGGGCTGAACTTCAGCTTGTTCTCGATGAACTGCGGCGAGAACTGCGTGCCGTCGTGCAGTTCCATCACGTCCTTCTTGCGGTCGATGACGATCAGGTGGCCGTCGTCGTCCATGTAGCCGGCGTCACCCGAGTAGAGCCAGCCTTCCCGGAGCGCCTCCTCGGTGGCCTCCTCGTTGTTGTAGTAGCCGAGGAAGACGGACGGGCTCCTGGTCAGGATCTCGCCGCCTTCGCCGATCCTGACCTCCGCGCCGGGCACCGGCGTGCCGACGGTCTGGAACTTGATGTCGTCGTCGCGGTGCGCCACCGAGATACCGGACACCTCGGTCTGGCCGTAGATCTGCTTCAGGTTCACGCCGATGGCGTGGAAGAAGCGGAAGATGTCGGGGCCGAGCGCCGCGCCGCCCGTGTAGGCGCGCCGGATGCGCCGCACCCCGAGCTTGTCGCGCAGCCAGAAGAAGCAGACGGCATTCGCGATCCAGCGCTGCAACGCCAGGAACCGGGGCAGACGGCCGTGTTCGAGCAGAGTGTCGGCGGACCGGTAGCCGACCCCCAGCGCCCAGTTGTAGACCTTGCGCTTGAGCCAGGAGGAGTCCTCGATCCGTACCTGGACGTCGGACACCATGTTCTCCCAGATGCGCGGCGGCGAGAACATCATGTGCGGTCCGATCTCGCGAAGGTCGTGCTGCACCGTCTCCGGCTCTTCCGGGAAGTTCATGGTGAAGCCGACCAGCATGCCGCAGGCGGCGCCGATCATCTGCTCGCCGATCCACGCAAGGGGCAGGAAGGAGACGAACTCGTCGTCGCTTCGCATCGGATCGATGCTCTGAAAGCTGTGGGCCATGCTCAGCAGGTTGCGATGCGAGAGCATCGCCAGCTTCGGCTTGCCCGTGGTCCCGGAGGTCGTCGACAGCAGGGCGACGTCATCGGCGGTCGTGGCTTCGACCCAGCGTTCGAAGTCGTCCGCCGTGCTGTTCGCGGCGGACCGCCCGATCCTCTCCACTTCGGAGAAGCTGAGCAGGAAGTCGTGCGGGTAGGCGCCGAGTCCGCGGGGGTCGTAGTAGATGACGTTCGCGATCCCCTGCCCGTTCTCATTCGCGGCGCCGCTCAACTCGTCCCAGACCTCGAGCAGCTTGTCGACCTGCTCCTGGTCCTCGGCGATGACGAAGCGGGCGCCCGCGAACTCGACGAGGTACTGCACTTCGCTCGCCACCGAGTCCTGGTAGACGCCCAGGGAACGGGCGCCGACCGCCTGGGACGCGAGCTGGGCGATCAGCCACTCGGGCCGGTTGTCCCCCAACACGGCGACGATGTCATCCCGCTCGAGTCCGAGTTCGACCAGTCCGCGGGCGAAGTTGCCGACGCGCTCGGCGTACTGCGCCCAGGTAAAGCTCTGCCAGATGCCGAACTCCTTCTCCCGAAGCGCGGCCTCGCTGCCGCGCTCGCGGGCATTCCGGAGCAGCAGCTTGGGCAGGGTGTCCGCGTCCCGCGGCAGGTCCGCCAGCGCGGTCATTCGGCGTCTCCCAGATAGGCGTGAATGACAGCCGGATCGGCGCGCACCTCGTCCGGCGTGCCGCAGGCGATCGAACGGCCGAAGTCGAGCACCGCCACGCGGTCCGAGAGGTCCATGACGACTCCCATGTCGTGCTCGATCAGGACCGTCGTCACGCCCCATTCCTCGTTCACGTCGAGGACGAACCGCGCCATGTCCTCCTTCTCCTCCACGTTCATCCCCGCCATCGGTTCGTCGAGCAGGAGGAGCTTGGGATCGAGCGCCAGCGCGCGGGCCAGTTCCACCCGCTTCTGCAGACCGTAGGCGAGAGTGCCTACCGCCTGGTGACGCAGGTTCTCGATCTCCAGGAAGTCGATCACGTCCTCCACCGCGGCCCGGTGCCGGATCTCCTCACGGCGCTGCGGGCCCCAGTAGACGCCGCAACTGAGAACGTTCCCGCGCATGTGGATGTGCCGCCCCAGCATCAGGTTCTCGAGCACCGTCATGCCGCGGAAGAGCTCGATGTTCTGGAACGAACGGGCGATGCCGACCTGGGCCACCTTGTGGGGCGCGCGGCCGACGAGCGAGACCGGCGCCGCCTTCGGCTCCGGCGTGTAGGTGATCGAGCCCTGCTGGGGCCGGTAGAGGCCGCTGATGGAGTTCAGCAGCGAGGTCTTGCCCGCGCCGTTCGGCCCGATGATGGCGAACACCTCGCCGTGGCGCACGTCCAGGGCGACGTCGTCCAGGGCGTGGACCCCGCCGAACGAGAGGGTGACGCCGTTGACCTCGAGACAGGTCGAGGCCAGGGGCTCCTGGGTTTGGGCTTGGGCCACGGCTGCGCGATTGTATGCGCCCCGCCCGTTTCGCGATCTGCAAAGATCGCCGCGCCGCAGATAGTGCACCGACCTGCAGAGCGGAGGATTCTCCATGCCGGCACGACCCGTCCTGGTTTCAGCGCCCCCCGAACTCGACCTTGCCATCCCCGAAGAGGTCGGCCTGAACGCCGCGCAACTGGCGCGCGTCGACGATCATCTGCGGCGCCGCTACCTGGAGCCGGAGAAGATCGCGGGCTGCCTCACGCTCGTCGCCCGCGGCGGCAAGCCGGCATACCTCTCGGCGCAGGGGCTGATGGACCGTGAGCGGAACCGCGTCATGCGGACCGACACGATCTTCCGCATCTACTCGATGACCAAACCGATCACCTCGGTCGCCCTGATGCAGCTCTACGAGCAGGGGCACTTCCAGCTCGACGACCCGGTCGAGAAGTTCATCCCCGAGTGGCGCGATCTGAGGGTCTTCGAGAGCGGGAACCACCCGAACTTCCTCACCCGGCCGGTTGATCGGCCGATGACGGTCCGCGACCTGTTTACGCACCAGTCGGGGCTGACCTACGGCTTCATGGAACGCACGAACGTCGACGCCGCGTACCGCGAGCTCGGCATCGGCGGACCGCCGTCCGGCGGCAGCCTGCGCCAGATGATCGAGCAACTCGCGGAGCTGCCCCTCGAGTTCTCGCCGGGCGACGCCTGGAACTACTCGGTCGCCACCGACGTGCTCGCCTACCTGGTCGAGGTCTTCTCCGGCCAACCGTTCGACGAGTACCTGCAGGAGCACATCACCGGTCCCCTCGGTATGGTCGACACCGGCTTCACGGTGCCCGCGGCCAAGGTCGACCGCTTCGCCGCCAACTACGGACGGGACCGGAACAAGAAGCTGGTCCTGCTCGACGATCCCCGGACCAGCCACTACACCGGCGACGTCAGCTTCTTCTCGGGTGGCGGCGGACTCGTGTCGACGATGCACGACTACTACCGCTTCTGCCAGATGATGCTGAACGGCGGGACCCTCGACGGCGCCCGCATCCTCGGCCGCAAGTCGGTGGAACTCATGACGATGAACCACCTCCCGGACGGCAGCGACCTGACCGACCTGGCGGTCGGCTCCTTCAGCGAGACGACCTACGAGGGGGTCGGCTTCGGTCTCGGCGTCTCCGTCACCCTGGACCTCGCGGTCGCCCAGGCGATCGGCTCGGTCGGCGAGTACGGCTGGGGCGGCGCCGCGAGCACGGCCTTCTGGATCGACCCGAAGGAGGACCTGATCGTCATCTTCATGGTCCAGTTCTGGATGTCGGGCACGTTCAACTTCCGGGGTCAGCTCAAGTCGATCGTCTATCCGGCGCTGACCTGACGCCGGCAGCACGGTGAGCGATCCGCGTTCGATCTGCGAGCCGCGCGCGGCGCAGCGCGACGGAGAACTGCGGCGAACGCGGCGGTTCGAGAAGACGGTGTCGTGGTCGCGGCTGGCCGCCGTTCTGGCGGCAGCCGTGCTGGTCTGGCTGTCGGTCCAGGCAAGACTCTTCCCCCTGCTCTGGGCGGCGGTTCCGGCCCTGCTCTTTCTGGTCCTCGTCGTTCTCCACGAGCGTGTGCTGCAGCGGGCCGAACGGCTGAAGCGGGCACGAGCCTTCTACCGATTCATGCTCGACCGCCTCGACGGCGACTGGCGCGCCGGCGGACAGCCCGGCTCGCGCTTTGCCGAGGGCCACGCCGGGCACGTGTACGCCGCGGACCTCGACCTGTTCGGCCCCGACTCGCTGTTCCGGCTGTTGAGCCGGGCCCGCACCCGCGGCGGAGAGGAACTTCTGGCGTCGTGGTTGCTCCGGCCCGCGCCGCCGGATGTCGTGCGGCGGCGGCAGGAGGCCGTCCGCGAGCTGGCGCCCGGCCTGGACTTCCGCGAGCGTCTCGCCGTCTCGGGTCGCATCGCGCGTACTGACCTCGATCCCGAGGCGCTCGTGTCCTGGGCGGAGGGCGCCTGGACGGAGGGCGACGGGCAGCCGGCACTCCCCGGCGCCGGCGGCCGGGAGTTCCTGGTGCGCACGCTGCTGGTGGCCGTCGCCGCCGCCAATGTCCTCGCGGTCACGGGCTGGCTGGCCTGGAGTTGGGGGCCATCGCCCTTCCTTGGCCTGGCCGTGCTGCAGATCCTGTGGAGCCTCGCCTGGCGTCGGCGTTTCCGGGCGGCCACGGCCGGCGTCAGGCGGGCAAGCCGCGACCTGAACCTGGTTGCATCGCTGCTGGAAGTCATCGAGCGCGAGCCGTTCGAGAGCACGCGCCTGGTCGAACTGGCCAGGCGGCTGCGGGGCGACGACGGCGCCACCGCCTCCCGGAGCGCCAGGCACCTGCAGCGCCTCGTCGACCTGCTCGACTCGATGCGCAACGCCTTCTTCGTTCCCTTCGGACTGCTGCTGCTCTGGACGCCCCAGGTCGCCTACTCCATCGACTCCTGGCGTCGCCGGCACGGAGACCGGGTCGCGGCCTGGCTCCGGACACTGGCCGAGATCGAAGTCCTGGCCGGCCTCGCCTCCCACGCGTTCGAGAACCCGGACCGGACCTGGCCCACCCTGGTCGAGCCGTCGGGGAACCGGCGTCCACTGCTCGACGGCCGGGAACTCGGGCATCCGCTGCTGCCGGCCCAGGAGTGCGTGGCGAACGACGTGTTCCTTGCCGGCCCGCTCCGGGAGGCCCACCGGGACGACCGGCAAGCCGAGGCGGCTGGCACAACGGCGGCCCAGTGCCTGATCGTCAGCGGCTCGAACATGTCCGGCAAGAGCACCTTGCTCAGGACCGTCGGCACGAACGTAGCGCTGGCACAGACCGGCGCGCCGGTGCGAGCGCGTTCCCTGCGGCTGACGCCGCTGGCGGTCGGATCCTCGATCCAGCTCCACGACTCGCTCGCCGAAGGCCAGTCCAGGTTCTACGCCGAGATCACGAAGCTCAAGTCCGTGCTCGACCTGACCGAACAGCCGACGCCGGTGCTGTTCCTGCTCGACGAGATCCTCCACGGCACGAACTCCCACGACCGCAGGGTCGGCGCCGAGGCCCTGGTCCGCGGCCTGCTCGACCGCGGCGCGATCGGTCTCGTGACCACGCACGATCTGGCTCTGGCCCGGATCGCCGGCGACTCGACCTCGTCCCGGCTCCGCAACGTCCACTTCCAGGACCGGCTGGAGAACGGCAGGATCCACTTCGACTACCGGCTTCGTGAGGGCACCGTCACCCGCAGCAACGCGCTGGACCTGATGCGCCAGGTCGGCCTGGATATCGGCGGCACCTGACTTCGGGTAAGAGATCTCGAGAACCAACCGCGACCTGGAGTCTGACTTGACAGAACCGAAACAGCCGCTAGGCTGACGCCTCCACAGGGCGGTCGCCTCCACAGGGCGGTCGCCTCCACCCAAGGGACTTGTTCCCAGGAAGGAGATGAGACATGACCCTGATCGAGTTGATCGCGGCCGGTCTGGTCCTCGCGGCCCGGATCCACATCGTGATCGTCGGCTAGCCGTCCGAGCCCGGCAACTCGGGGGCGGGGCGGTACGCACTACAAGCCGTTCCGTCCCTGAGTCGCTTGGTGTAAACTCGGCCTTTCTACGGGTCGTTCTGTTCCCCCATGACTGCCACGGTTGTTCCCTTCCGCCCGTCGCCTGAGCCGGCGTTTGTCCCGGAGCACGTTCCCGTGCCCGAGCCGGAGGCGTGTGCGGTGGATACGACCGAGGACTTCGAGACGCTGAGAGATCGCGCCCGGGCTCTCGTCGCCAAAGGGTCCTACCAGGAAGCCGGCGCCGCCTACCTCCAAGCCGCCGACGTGGCGACCACGGCGGGAGAAGCCGACCTCGCCGACGAAGCGCTCTGTGGTTGGGGCGCTGCGGAAACCGAACTCGGCAACGGCGCCGAGGTGATGCCGGAACTCCGGCAGATCCTGCTTGGCAGTCCGGTCGACCACAACTGCTGTCTGGCCGCCTACACGCTGGCGCGTGCGCACGAGCTGGAAGGCCAGATCAAGAAGGCGCTCTTCTATGCCCGACTGTTCCGTGATCGTGCGGAGTACGTCGAACGGTCTGGCCTGAGAGGCTTGGCCCAGAATCTCCTGGGCAACCTCCTGGTCGCCGAAGGCAGGGAGACCGACGCCGCGATGTGCTACCGAGCGGCGCTTCGGTTGTCGGAGGATGCCTCACCAACTTGGAAGGCTTCGGCCGAAGGCAACCTCGGCTACTGCCTCGTAGTCCAGGCGGCAGGAACCCGTGTTCCCCGTCGAGCCCGCTTCCGGGAAGGGCTGAAGCTCATGTACCGAAGCCTGCGCACGTTCAGGCGAGAGCGAGCTGAGTGGGACATTGCGCTCTCGCACCTTGATCTTTGCTATGCCCACTTGGAACTCAGGCGTACCGCCTGCGCCAAACGGCACGCGGCAACCGCCCTTGAACTCGCCAAGCGCGTTGGCGATTCCGACATGGTCAAGAACTGCTTGTACCTGCTCGGGCAAGCAGCCGTGTTGGAGAGCGATACTGAAGCGGCGCGCGAGTTCTTTGGCGACCTTGAGCGGCGCTTCTATCCCGAACGAGCCGGCCTGGCCGACGTACTGATTTCTGTCGATCTCCGCCAAGTGGTGAACCTGAGGGCGTGATGAAGGGCGTGCTCTCCAGGTTCTCCAACGGCGCCCGGTCGCAGTGCATCGGGGCCGCTGCGATGCTCGCGCTGACATTCGGCAGCGGAGTCCTGCAGGCCGCGGACAGCCCCCCGGTACTGGGCAAGAGCGGCGATGTCTACCAGGTCGCCACAGGAACGTACGGGGATCTCTTCCCGGACGGCAGCCAGGCTTCGGCCGACGCCGAGGTGCTGAGGCTTGAGGCTCGTCGCGGGTCGGGCACGGTCGAGCACCATGTGGTTCCCGGCAGCGAGTCCGACGACAGTGACCGAACGCCGTCCCTGTTCTTCGACGCGACCACTGGCAGGTTGTACGTCGTCTGGTCGAGCAGCAACGCCTCGACGCTGACTCGCATCAACCTCGCCTCCTTCGACGGAGGCCTCTGGTCCGAGACAATCGAAGTCTCCGGCAACATCTACAGTGAGAAGTCGGCCCCTCGCCTCGCCGTCACTCACGACCGCTTTGAGCTGGCTGGAGGAACTGCCGGCGAGTCGAACACTCGGACCGTCTTGCACGTCGTCTGGTCGGAGGACACGACGGACGGCGAGAAGGTCATGTACGCGCCGGTCGTGCTCGTCGACGGCGAGTTGGCGTCCACGTGGCGCCGGGTTCACAGGCTCAACGACTACGTGTCCCAAGCGCTCGCCGACAACCCGTTCACCGGCGAAGTGGCAACGAAGCTGCTCATCGCACCGACCGTCGACGCGGCTTCCGAACCGAACGCGGTGGTTGTCGGTTTCGCAGACAGCGGCACTGGCGCCTTGGTCCAGCTAGAACTCTCCACGCCCGCAACTGAACTCGCCGAACTCGCCGACAGCTTGGCGGACCATCTCGACTCGTCAGACCTGTGCACGCGCATCGAGACAGAAGGCTCGGATGCGATCACGTCCGTCGCTTCCGCAGCCAGGCACCACGTGGTGCTTGTAGGCCGGCGAATCCGCGGCAGGGTGCTTGCTCCTATCGCGGACGACGTAAGGAACCATCTAGTCGTCAACGCTAGAGACCTCTGCGCCGAGGATGGCTTGGCGAGCGTGACAAGCAGCGCTCGTCACCATATCGTCCTCGTGGGCGCGAAAGCCCAGGAAGGCGACCTCCTTGAAGGCGCCGCTGGCGGTGACGGCCACGTCCTCCTCGCCGCCGCCCAGGAAGTCGGCGACGACTACGTCCAGCACCTGGCCCGGCTGCAGGTCAAGTCGGAGCGGGTCGCACCGACAATCGGCGAAGGCGAACCGACGATCCTGGTTTCGCCCAACGGCACCGGAGCGATCGTCGTCTGGGAGAACGGGAACACGCTGACCTACGTCGAAACGGCCGACGCGGCCGCGAACGAGACCTGGAGCAGCTCTCACACACTTCAGGTCGGCAGCAGTCTCTCGCGCTCCGAGGCCTACTCGATCCTGCGGGATCGGGCGCGCTCGCTCGAATAGGGCGAGCCTGGGGGGCTGACAAGTAAGGCCGCCGGCGAAGCCCCGGCGACGATCTCGAAGCCGCCTTCGGCGGCAGCGGGTCAGAAGACCCGCGCACCCAGCAGAGGCTGAGCCGGCGAGTCCTAGGGACCTAGCCGAACGGCGGCGTCCGAGCCGCCGCGGAGTTCGTGGCGCAGAGTGTCGCGGCGCTCGAAGAAGTCGGGAAGCACGGCGTCGCCCAGCGGCGGGACGGGCTCGCTCACGAGGTTCGCCGGGTTGATCCAGCGGCCATTGCGCTGCACGCGATAGTCGAGATGGGGGCCGGTGGAGAGACCACTGGAGCCGACGTACCCGATGACCTGCCCCTGATCCACCCGCGCTCCGGACCGGATGCCCTGGGCGTAGCCGGAGAGGTGCAGATAGGCAGTCAGATAACCGTTCGGGTGGCGCAGCCGCACCGTCCGACCGCCGCCGCCGCGTACACCGGCCGACAGGACCGTGCCGTCCGCCGTCGCCTGCACCGGGGTTCCGACCGGCGCGCCGTAGTCCACGCCGTAGTGCGGCATGCGCCGCTTCAGGATCGGGTGGAAGCGACTCAGCGAAAACCGGGACGTGACTCTCGAGTACGGCAGGGGCGAACGGAGGAACTGCCGCCGTAGCGGCTGGCCATCGGCGTCGTAGTACCGGTTCGAACCACCGTCACCGGCCCCCTCCTCGGAGAAACTGTAGGCCTCGAGCCAACGGTCCCGGTTCCGGTAGCGCAGGGCGTGGACCTCGGCCACGCCCTGGATCTGCCCGTCCAGGAGGAGTTCGTCGAAGACGATCTCGAAGCGGTCGCCGACCCGCAGATCCCGATTGAAGTCGAGGTCCCACTGCAGCACCCTCGCCATGCTGCCGGCGAGGTTGGCTGGCCCGCCGGCCCGGCGAATCGAAGTTTCCAGGGCTCCGCGCAGTTCGCCGCGCACCAGACGCCGGATAAGACTGCGTCGATAGGGCCGGTAACGGCTCGTCCAGTCGCCGCCGTTCCGCTCCGCCACGACGACGCCCTGGCCGCGGCGCGGCAACCTGATGCCAACGAGCCCCTCGTCGCGGTGGACCATCGAATAGAAGGAGTCGCGGGCGCGCAGCTTGCGGGGGTCCAGTACCTCGCTGACCGCCGCGCTGGCCTGACGAAGTTCCGTCGCGGGAACGCCGGCCCGGCGCAGGACCCCGTCGAGGGTGTCGCCTCTCCGGATCACACGCTCCAGCGGGAAGGGCACCTGGTCAAGTGCCTCCGGGTCGAGCGCGAAGGCGATTTCGTCCTCGGCCACGCTGCCTGACGCGGCGCTCACCTCAATCGGCGTAGCCGCGGGGCGGAGGGCGAGCCAGCCCAGGGAAATCGCGAGAGCGACGCTCAGGACACCTGCGGTCCAACGCCCAAGTTGTTCAGTACGCACGAGTTAGAACCTGCCGGGCGATGCCCGGAGGCCCTATTCTGCCATGCTCAGGCCGCGTCCTGCTGCCTCGATCGCATCTTTCTGGGCTCTCGAGAGCGGATGTAGCCGTGTTCCCGGGCGTACTGCAGGAGGACGGCCTCCAGCTTGCGCCTGCCCCTGTAGAGCCGGCTCATCACGGTGCCCAGGGGAATACCTAGCTGATCCGCGATCTCCCGGTAGGACAGTCCCTGCAGATCGGCCAGCTCGACCGCCGTTCGGTAGTCCTCGGGCAGCGCCTCGAGGGCCTGCTGAACATCCTGGTCGAGCGCGTCCACCATCAGCTCTTCTTCCGGCGTCGCGCCGCGCGCCGTCAGCGGCGACTCGAGGAGCTTCGACTCGAAGGAACCCTCGATCTCGTCGAAGGAGTTCTTGAGCGGCTGGCGTTGGCGCTTCCGGTAGCGGTTGATGAACGTGTTCTTGAGGATCTTGAACAGCCAGGCCTTGAAGTTCGTCCCTTCCTGGAACTTGTCGTAGTACTTGTACGCCCGCAGGTAGGTCTCCTGCAGGAGATCCTCGGCGTCCTGGCGGTTGCGGGACATCCGGTAGGCCGTGCTGTAGAGACTGTCCATGAAGGGCAGCACCTCGGCCTCGAAGTTCCAGCCGCCGTTGTGATCGGCTATGGCGCTCATGTGGTTTGCCTCCCCCGCCGCGGCAATGGGGCCGCGACGCCTTGTGGGGAAAGGGGTCAGCACATTCGGTGCCAAGTCCCAACGGCACGACGGTCAAGCCGTCATCTTGTTGTCAGAGCACCGTTTCCGGCCCGACGCCGCCACCGAGGGCGAGCGCCGGCGCTCCCACGGAAGCTCCGCGAAACGCCAATATGGCCGGCGCACGCCACAAGGGACGTGCAAGCCGGCCAGAAGGCCTCCCCTCGGGAGGCTTCAGCGGCGCAGGTTCCCCGGCGCCGCCAAACCCGTCGCGGGTTTCCTAGACGAAACCGGCGCCGCGGAGCGCGATGACCAGGGCGTAGATGACGACCGACTCCATGAAGGCCAGGCCGATCAGGAGCATGATCTGGATGCGGCCGCCCGCGCCCGGATTCCGCGCCAGTCCCGCGCAGGCCTCGCCGGTCGCACGCCCCTGACCGATCGCGCCGCCGGCCGCGGCGATACCGATGCCCACGGCGGCTCCCAGCAGGCCGAGATTGGCGCCGCCGCCGCCTTCTTCGCCGTCCTGAGCCAGGGCCGGAGCGGCAAACAGGGTGAGCAGCAGGGCCACGAGAAGGACGAGCTTTGACTTCTTCATTTCCTGAGAGTCCCTTTCAGTGTGCCGACGCCTCAGCCTCGGCGATGTAAACGGTGGTCAACATGATGAAGATGAAGGTCTGCAGGGTCGCGGCCAGGAGGCCGAGCGCCATGATCGGCAACGGCAGCGCAAGGGGAACCAGGCTGAAGATAGCGGCCGCGGCGAGGTGCTCGCCGAAGACGTTCCCGAACAGCCGCATGCCGAGCGAGAGCACGCGAGCTGCGTGACTGATGATCTCGAGCGGGATGAACAGCGGAGCAAGCCATAGGACCGGGCCGACGAAGTGCGCGAAGTAGCGCAGGCCGTGCCGGCGCAAGCCGAACAGGTGGTACAGCACCCACGCAGTAATCGAGAGCGCGAACGTGACGTTCACGTTCTGGGTCGGGGGTAGCAGGAAGAAGACGGACCCCGACAGGTTGCTGATGAAGATGAAGAACGCGAACGAGGCGATCAGGGGCAGATGCCGCGAGCCGCCCTCGCCGATCGTCTCCTCGAGGAGGTTCCGCATCCAGTGGAGGACAATCTCGACGAGCTGCTGCACCTTGCCCGGATCGTCCCGATTCAGCCCCCTCGACACGACCACCCCCAACGTCGTCACCACGCCGAAGACGAACAGCGCCATGACGACGTGATCCGGCACCTCGTGGGGCAGGCTCTCCTCGGCGCCCGCCAGACCGACACCTGTCCTCCAGACCGCGTTCACGGGCTCGTAGAGGATGGAGTGTTCGCCGGCAGCCATGACAGTTGGGGGACTTCGGACGTGGAGGGATGGTGACCGTTGCTCGAACGGGTGAGTCGGGCGCGTGTACGGCTACGCGGGGCGGCGTCCAGGTCGGGGCCGGGTCGATCCGCGGACTAGCGAGCCGTACCGATACGACGCGCCAGCTCCGAAACCACCAGTGCCAGAGGCACGACCGAGAATCCCAGGATTAGCGCGATGAACTCCCTTGACCCCACAAGCAGGGCCGCAACGATGAAAGCGCTCAACAACGAATAGCGGAGAACGGTGACCAGAGTGTTCCTGGCGCCAGCACGCCCGTCGACGTTCGGCTCCAACGCGCGAACCTGCATCTCCAGGCCGCGGAAGCTGAAACTACTGACGAGCCCTGCGGCTGTCAAGGCAACTGCGGCGCCCGGGCTCCAGGCCAGCGCTGCAGCACCTCCCAGGGCCGTCAGCAGCAGCGACCAGCGAAGAACCCGCTTCGACATCGCCGCCAACTGATCGGCCGTTCCCGAAGGCCCCCGGAAACCGAGCAGACGGGCGACTTCACGAGCCGCCGAAGCCATCTTCCTCCTCGTCCGCGCTGACTCGCTGGATTGTCTGATAGGCGTTGTAGAAGCCCGCCGCGACGCCGAACAGGAAGCCGATCATCGCCCCGGTCTTCGGCGCGTCGAACCAGCCTCCGACCGTCTGGCCGGCCAGGAAGCCAAGAACGGAGGCAACCGGGAAGACCAGGCCGATGACCGCCACGTCGAGAAGACGCATGGGCAAGCGCATGCCGGGCCCTACGCCCTCGAGTCCCAGAGCACGTCCGACTCGCCGCTAACCAGGTTCTCGTAGCGAGCCATGACGAAGAGCGCGTCGGATAGCCGGTTAACGTAGGTCAGGGCCGGCGCGCCGACCGGCTCGGCGGCGGCGAGCGTTACCAGCCGCCGCTCCGCCCGGCGGCAGATGGTCCTGGCCAGGTGCAGCGCGGCCGCCGCGGCGCAGCCACCGGGCAACACGAAGTTCGCGAGCGGCTCGAGCTCTTCCTGCAACCGGTCGATCGTCTTCTCCAGGGCCTCGACGTGGCGCTGCTCGATGCGCGGCACGGAAGGAGCCTCATCGTCCGGCGGAACGCACAGGTCCGAACCGAGATGGAACAGCTCCTGCTGAACCCGGCGGAGGCTGTCGGCAACGGGAGCCGAGGGACCGGAAGCCACCACGACACCCAAAGCCGAGTTCAGCTCGTCGACCGTGCCGTAGGCTTCGACGCGAGCGTCGTCCTTGCGAACCCGGACGCGAACGCCCAGACCGGTCGTTCCATCGTCGCCGGTCCGCGTGTAGACGCGCGTTATGCGGGGCAAGGGACCCTAGACGTCGTCCCTGATCGCGCCTTCGACCGGGCTGCTCGCACCCTCGGTGTAGATGCCGCCCGTCAGCTCGAACGATTCGACGGCGCGCTCACGAAGACGCTCCAGCGCCTCGTCGAAGTTCTCGGGCGCCATCTCTTCGTCGCAGAAGGAGCAGCAGCTTTCCCAGGTGTAACCAAGGCCGTCGACCTGCTTCCGGCCGCCAGGCGTCACCTCGTCGGTGATCGGACACCAGATCGTGCTCATCGCGAGCATGAAGTTCTCCACGTAGCGCTCCTCGGCGGCCTTGGCGGCGAACGAATCGGGATCGCCCGCGAACGTCGCGGCGACGCCGGGCTCGCTGCCCCGGTACTCGACACCGCCATGATTCCAGGTCTCGCCATCGGCTATGGACGGCACGAACTTGACCGGACAGAGGTCCGTCGACTTGAGAGCCTCCGGGATCTTCACCTTGGCCAGGTCGACCGCGTCGGGCGGCAACTGTGCGGCAACGGGCGCCACCAGAAAGGCCATCGCCAGAACCAGGATGAGACGGGACATTGAACGACCGGAAACGAGCTTCTTCGACATGGGCGGGAATCCCTCCGCGATGCTGGAAATCGACAAGGAAACACGGCGCCGACGACCGGCGCCAGTTCAGTGAAACAGGGCACGCGAGTATAGCAACCGGCCGCGGACCGCGCCGGGCTCAGCTCCCACCTTCATGGCCGTAAGGACTGGTACGCTCCCTGACCGTGAGCCGATCCGCGGCAGCATGGCCTCCGAGCTGCCGGGCCGGCTCTGCCGCGGTGGCGATGCTGGTGGGGCTCTCCAGCCTGTGGGGCGCCACCGCTGCCGGCGCGCAGGAAGGCGGGACGGAGGCGGACAGCGAACCTGCAGCCTCGTCTTCCCCCTCTGCCGACCGGCTGAGCAAGCGTCACGCCGACTGGCTGGCCGAGGTCTCGGTCCTCATGACGGCTGAGGAACGCGACCTCTTCTTCCAGCTCACGCGGGAGTACCAGCGGGAGGCCTTCATTCGGAAGTTCTGGCAGGTGCGCGACCCGGTGCCCAAGACCGGGCGCAACGAGATGCGCGAGCGCTGGGAGGAGCGGGCAGCCTATGCCCGCAGCACCTATGGGGGCCTGACGGACGCGCGCTCCCAGGTGCTGCTGATTCACGGCGAGCCGCACCGCATCGTCCAGGTCCGGTGCACCACGACACGCATACCGGCTGAGGTCTGGGTGTACCAGGGAAGCGACCGGGCCCGGTTCAACTTCCTGCTGCTCTTCGTCCGGGCAAGAGGCCTCGGAGAGGCTCGCGTCTGGGCGCCGGGCCGCGGCGACATCCGGGGCGTGATCGAAGGCGCGAAGGCATGCATCAACGGTCACCTCCTCGAGGACGTCGTCGACCAGATGCGCAGCCTGGGACGCGAATACGGGAGCCAACTCGCGCGCGTACTGGCGAAGCCGAGGCCTCGCAACGAAGAGTGGGTGGCGGCGTTCGCGGCGGCCAGCACCGACCTGCCACCCGGCGCGTCCATCTTCACCGCGGACACCGACTACGACTTCCTCGGCCGGTTTCAGAGCCGTACGGTCGTCGAGGGACGGGTTCGCATCGATCCGGCCGCGATTGCCGTCGGCGAGTTCGCCGGCTACAGGTCGCGCGACCTGGTTCTGGTTGGCGAGGTCATCAGGGAACGCGAACTGTTCGAGTCGTTCCGCTACAAGTTCGGCTTCCCGGCCCCCGGCGATGAACGGGACCCGGCAGGCGGCTCCCTGCTCCTGCCGTTTCAGCGCTATCTGCGGCCCGGCGACTACCGGCTGATCCTGCGGATCGAGGACGTCAATGGCGGGCGGTTCTTCCGCGGCGAGCAGGACGTCAGCGTCCCCAGGCTCTCCGACCTGGCGCCGCTGCCCGGGGCCGCACCCGAAGGCGAACGGCTGCTGGCCGAGGCGGCCCGAAGCGTGGGTACCGAGTCCGTCGACATCCGGTTGCTGAAACCCGCGGGCGAGATCCTCTCCGGCCTCGTTCGCTTCGACGCGGTTGTCGAGGGCGAAGGAGTGTCGGCCGTCTCCTTCCTCCTCGACGAAACGGCGGTGCTCAGGAAGGCGCACGCGCCCTACAGCGTTGAGCTCGACCTCGGCGACTTTCCCCGGCCCCGTACCCTGCGGGTCGAAGGCGTCGGCGAGGACGGTGAGGTGCTGGCCTGGGACGAGCTGGCGATCAACGCCGGCGACCATAGCTTCACGGTCCGGCTGATCGAGCCCCGGCGCGGCGCGAGCTACGTCTCCAGCCTTCGCGCACGGGCAGAGGTCGAGGTTCCGGAAGGGAACACGCTCGATCGGCTCGAGTTCTACCTGAACGAGAACCTGTCCTCGACCCTCTACCAGGAGCCGTTCATCCAGCCGATCCAGCTTCCGCCGTCCACCGGCGTGTCCTACGTGCGCGCCGTGGCGCACCTTCGCGACGGCAACACAGCGGAGGATCTCGTCTTCATCAACTCGCCCGGCGACATCGAACGTGTCGACGTCCAGTTCGTCGAGCTGTTCGTCTCGGTTACGGATCGTCAAGGGCGGCCGCTCGAGAACCTGGAACTCGCGGACTTCCACGTCCTCGAGGACGGCCGCAAGCAGGGGGTGAGCCGTTTCGAGCGGGTCGTCGACCTCCCCATCCACGTGGGCGTCCTGATCGACAACTCCGCCTCCATGCGCGCCTCGCTCGACATCACCCGGCGCGCGGCGCTGAGGTTCTTCGAGCAGGCCGTGGGTCCGCGCGACCGGGCCGCCGTCATCACCTTCAACCGGTTTCCGCAACTGGCTGTCCGCCTGACCAACGACCTGCGGGAACTCGGTAGCGGGCTTGCCGGCCTGACCGCCGAGGGACAGACCGCCCTCTACGACAGCTTGATCTTCAGCCTCTATCACCTAGCGGGCATCACCGGGCAGCGCGCGATCCTGCTCCTCACCGATGGAAAGGACGAGGTCTCCCGCTTCTCTTTCGAGGAAACTCTCGAGTACGCCCGCCGTGCCGGCGTCACGGTCTACGCCATCGGCCTCGGCATCGACGAGGCCGGCGCGAGGCGCCGGCTGGACAGGCTCAGCGCGCAGACCGGCGGCCAGAGCTACTTCGTCCGCGACCCGGAACTCCTCGACGAGATCTACGCCAGCGTCCAGCGCGAGCTCCGCTCGCAGTACATGCTCGCCTACCAGTCCAGCAACAGCCGAACCGATGACGGCTTCCGCAGGATCGAGGTCGACGTTCGCCAACCCGGCGCCCAGGTCAAGACGATGAGCGGCTACTACCCATAAGCGACCGCCCGCCCGACCAAGGAAAAAGGCCCTCGGCGGGACGAACCCGCCGAGGGCCTGAGAGGATCCCGGCAACGACCTACTCTCCCACACCGTCGCCGGTGCAGTACCATCGGCGCTGCGGGGCTTAACTGCCGTGTTCGGAATGGGAACGGGTGTTTCCCCCGCGCTACGGTCACCGGAAATCGCCGGATCGACCGAGCGCCACCTGCACGGTAGCGCCCGGCAACCGAATCGAATCCTTGAAGGGCTTCCGTCGCGGCCAACTGCCGCGACCAAACCTAAGCGCCCAAGTCCCGAGTGCAACAATCTTGAAAAATGGTCAAGCCGAACGACCGATTAGTACGGGTTAGCTAAACGCCTCGCAGCGCTTACACGCCCCGCCTATCAACCTGGTAATCTGCCAGGGGTCTTCAGGGATACCTCATCTCGAGGCTGGCTTCCCGCTTAGATGCTTTCAGCGGTTATCCTAACCGAACATAGCTACCCAGCTGTGCCGCTGGCGCGACAACTGGTGCACCAGAGGTTCGTCCGTCCCGGTCCTCTCGTACTAGGGACAGCTCCTCTCAAGTATCCTACGCCCACATGAGATAGGGACCGAACTGTCTCGCGACGTTCTAAACCCAGCTCACGTACCACTTTAATCGGCGAACAGCCGAACCCTTGGGACCTGCTTCAGCCCCAGGATGTGATGAGCCGACATCGAGGTGCCAAACCGCCGCGTCGATATGAACTCTTGGCGGCGATAAGCCTGTTATCCCCGGAGTACCTTTTATCCGTTGAGCGATGGCCCTTCCATACGGAACCACCGGATCACTAAGTCCTACTTTCGTACCTGCTCGACTTGTAGGTCTCGCAGTCAAGCTCCCTTCTGCCTTTGCGCTCTGCGGCTGGTTTCCAATCAGCCTGAGGGAACCTTCGAGCGCCTCCGTTACTCTTTAGGAGGCGACCGCCCCAGTCAAACTACCCGCCTGACAGTGTCCCCGACCCGGATTACGGGCCCAGGTTAGATCTCCAATACGCTAAGGGTGGTATTTCACCATTGACTCCACCGAGACTGGCGTCCCGGCTTCAAAGCCTCCCACCTATCCTACACATAACGCATCAGGGATCACTGCCAAGGTGCAGTAAAGGTTCACAGGGTCTTTCCGTCTTCATGCGGGTAACCGGCATCTTCACCGGTACTACAGATTCGCTGAGCCCCCTGTGGAGACAGTGCCCAGATCGTTACGCCATTCGTGCAGGTCGGAACTTACCCGACAAGGAATTTCGCTACCTTAGGACCGTTATAGTTACGGCCGCCGTTTACCGGGGCTTCAATTCAGAGCTTCGCTGGCCCGAAGGCCAGCTAACACTTCCTCTTAACCTTCCGGCACCGGGCAGGCGTCAGACCCTATACGTCGTGTTCGACTTA
>JAJEBV010000040.1:230000-290839 GCA_022822365.1 Thermoanaerobaculia bacterium
AGCCCGATAGAGCGCCTCGAAGTTGCTCCCGCGACCGGAGATCAGGACGGCGATGGGAGTCGTCCGGCCCGTCACGCCGACTCCATCTCCCCCACGTAGGACACTCCCTCGCCCGGTCGCACCGAACCCAGAACGAAGGCCCGGCCTCCCGCGGCCTCCAGTTCCCGAACCAGGCTCCCCACGCCGGCCGGATCCACGACGAGGACCATCCCGACACCCATGTTGAACACCCGGTACATCTCCGCGGTGCCAACGCCCGCCAGGCGCTGGATCGCCAGGAAATCCCCCGGCACGTCCCAGCGGTCCGTTTCGATGACCGCGCCCAGTCCTTGCGGCAGGACGCGGGGAAGGTTGTCCGTGAGCCCGCCGCCGGTGATGTGCGCGAGCGCATGAAGGCGCGGATCGCCCAGCAGCGGTTCCAGCACACTCAGGTAGGAAAGGTGGGGAGCCAGCAGCGCGTCGCGCACCGTCCGTTCGGATCCCGGCAACCGCGAAGCCAGGTCGAAACCGGCCAGGTCGAAGAAGGCGCGACGGGCAAGCGAGAAGCCGTTCGTGTGGAGACCCGCCGACGCCAGGCCGATCAACGCATCGCCGGAGCGTACGGCCGAGCCGTCCAGGATCCGGTCGCGCTCCACGACTCCGACAACGAAGCCCACCAACTCATAGTCGCCGGGCTGGTAGAAACCGGGCATCTCCGCGGTTTCTCCCCCCAGCAGCGCGCAGCGGTTCGCGATGCAGGCGCGGGCGACACTCCCGACGAGTTCCCTCATGGCCGGGCCATCGAGCTTCCCGGCGCCGACGTAGTCGAGAAAGAAGAGCGGCGTCGCGCCCTGCACCAGGATGTCGTTGACGCAGTGGTTGACGAGATCACCGCCGACGGTGCTGAAGTCGCCGGCCATCCGGGCCACGCTGAGTTTCGTGCCGACGCCGTCGGCCGAAGCGACCAGGACGGGATCCCGTACCGATGCCGGCAGGGCGAAGAGACCGCCGAAAGCTCCCAGGCCGCTCAGGACGTTCTCCGTGAACGTCGACTTCACGAGGTCGCCGATGCCAGCCAAAGCCCGGTCCTGGGCCTCCAGGTCGACTCCGGCCTCCCGGTAGGCGTCGGCCCCCGTCATGCGCCAGAGCCGGCGGCCTCGAGTCGAAGCGGGAAGAGCTCCGCCTGCGGCTCGCCGTGGCTCTCGGCCGGAACGGGGTAGTCGCCGCTCCAGCACGCCGTGCAGTAGGAGTCGGGGCTGCCCGAGACGCTTCCGAGCACTCCCTCAAGCGAGAGGTAGGCCAGGCTGTCGGCCCGGATGAAGCGGCGAATCTCCTCCAGCGAATGGTCGGACGCGATGAGTTCAGCGCGTGTCGGCGTGTCGATGCCGTAGACGCAGGAGAACGCCGTCGGCGGCGACGTGATCCGGACATGAACCTCGGTGGCGCCTGCTTCGCGAACCATGTTCACGATCTTCCGCGACGTCGTGCCCCGGACGATCGAATCATCCACCAGCACGATCCGCTTGCCGGCGATCAACTCCCGAACCGGGTTCAGCTTCACCTTGACGCCGAAGTGCCGGATCGACTGCTGCGGCTCGATGAACGTTCGGCCGATGTAGTGATTCCGGATCAGGCCGAGTTCGATCGGGGTGTTCGCGGCCCGGCTGAACCCAAGCGCGCCGTACAGGCCGCTGTCGGGGACGGGTACGACCACGTCCGCCTCCACCGGGGCTTCCCGGGCCAGCCGAGCCCCCATCTCCAGCCGGGACTGCGCCACGGTATCGGAGAACACCTCACTGTCCGGACGCGAGAAGTACACATGCTCGAAGACGCAGCGGGAGGCCCTCGCGACCGGCGGCAAGCGGTAGCTCTCGATCTGATCGCCCCGGGCCAGAACGACTTCGCCGCGATCCAGCTCACGGAGCGCTCGAGCCTCCAGCAGGTCGAAAGCGCAGGTTTCGGACGCGAAGCAGGGCTGTCCGTCGAGTTCCCCCAGAATCAGCGGCCTGAAGCCGTGAGGGTCCCGGGCCGCGATCAGACCTTCCCGGGTGATGAGCAACAGGGAGTAGGCGCCCCTGACGTCGCCGAGGACGCGCAGCAGCGACTCGACGACTTCATGATGCGGGCGGGTCGCCATCAGGTGGAGAAAGACCTCCGAGTCGCTGGTCGTCTGGAAGATGGATCCCGCCGCTTCCAGCTCGTGGCGAGTCGCCAGGGCGCTCACGAGGTTGCCGTTGTGCACGATGCCGAGCGGACCCATCGAGGTCATGACGACGATCGGCTGCGCATTCGCGATGACGCTCGAGCCGGCCGTCGAATAGCGGGTATGGCCGATCGCACGATCTCCCACGAGCTCGCTCAGCTTGCGCTCATCGAAGATCTCGGCGACCTTTCCCATGCCGCGTTCCGCATGGAGCTGCTCACCATCCCATGAGACGATCCCCGCGCTCTCCTGTCCCCGGTGCTGCTGGGCGTAGAGACCCAGATACGTGAGGTTCGCCGCGTCCGGCGCGCCCTCAATACCGAAGATGCCGCACATTCCGGCCTAGCCTACCGCTCGCGGCAGGGCCTCCGTCCAGATCCGCCGCAAGTCGTCGACCGCACTGTCGACCGTGCCGCCGTCGAAGTCCAGCACCAGGCGGTCGCCTCCCACGTCGCCGATCTCACTGGCCGGTACTCCACCGGCCTCCGCCGCCGCCAGCAGGTCCTCCGTCCTGCTGCCCGGAACAGTGACGATCGCTCGCGCCTGACCCTCCGAGAACAGGGCCAGGGGGCCGCAACCGACCGCGCCCCGAAGGCCGATACCCCGGGCCATCGCACACTCTGCCAACGCGACCAGCAAGCCGCCGTCAGCCAGATCGTGACAGCCGCTCAGCCAGCCGGCGCGCCGCGACTGCCGAAGCAACCCGCAGAGCGCCGCTTCGGCCTCCAGGTCGACCGCAGGTGGACGCCCCGCCTCGACTCGTTGAAGCAGACGCTGGTAGGCCGAGCCCCCGTACTCGCCGCTGTCGGAACCGAGTAGCACGATCCGATCGCCCGGCCGCCAGAAGCCGCACCCCAGCACCAGGTGGAGGTCGCCCTCCGTCCCCAGGTCCCGCAGACGATCGATGACGCCGACGATCGCCACCGTGGGGGTCGGGTGAACCGCCTCACCCTCCGTCTCGTTGTACAGCGACACGTTGCCTGAGATCACGGGCACGTCGAAAGCCCGGCAAGCCTCGGCCATGCCCTCGATGCACTCCCGGAGTTGCCAGGCGATACCGGGATTCTCCGGCGAACCGAAGTTGAGACAGTTCGTCATGCCCACCGGTTCCGCGCCGACCGTCGCCAGGTTGCGAACCGCCTCGGCCACGGCCTGCCGCCCGCCCATCCGCGGCTCGAGCCAGCAATAGGACGGGTTGACGTCCGACGTCAGCGCCAGGGCCGAAGGGGTTCCCTTGAGCCGCAGGACGGCGGCGTCCGAGCCCGGACCGATGATCGTGTTCGAGCGCACGGTCGAGTCGTACTGCCGGTGGATCCACGTCTTGTCGCCGAGTTCCGGCGTCCCGAGGAGACTCCTGAGCGCCCGGAGCGGATCCTCCGGCGCTTCGCAGTCGACGGCCCGCTGGCGCTCGCGAAGGTCCGCGGGAGGGGCCGCCGGCCGATCGTAGACCGGCGCGCCGTCGACCAGCGGCTCTACCGGCATGTCCGCGACGGTACGGCCGCGAAACGTGAGGCGTGCACGCCCGCTATCGGTTACCCGGCCGATCTTCGACGCTTCGAGGCCCCATCGGGAGAGGATCTCGACCACCGCCTCCTCCTGGCCTCGCTGGGTGACGAAGACCATCCGTTCCTGCGACTCGGAGAGCATGATCTCGTAGGGCGTCAGAGAGGCCTCGCGCAGCGGCACCAGGTCGAGGTCGATGTCCACCCCCGCGCCGCCTCGGGCGGCCATCTCGAAGCAGGAGCTGGTCAGTCCGGCGGCGCCCATGTCCTGGACCCCGAGCACGACCCCGCTCCTCATCGCCTCCAGGCTCGCCTCGAGCAGGACCTTCTCCGTGAAGGGATCGCCCACCTGTACCGTGGGCCTCTTCGCCTCGCTCTCGGCGTCGAAGGCCTCCGACGCCATCGTGGCGCCGTGAATGCCATCGCGGCCGGTACGGCTGCCCGCGTAGAGAATCGGGTTGCCGGCGCCGGAAGCCGTGGCGGTGAAGATCCTGTCCTCCCGGCACACGCCGAGCGCGAACGCGTTCACCAGGATGTTGCCGTTGTAGGACGGGTGAAACCCGGTCTCGCCCCCGACGGTAGGGATGCCGACGCAGTTGCCGTAGTCCCCGATGCCGCGCACGACGCCGTCGACGAGATGCCGCATCCGCGCGCCCCGTTCCCCGTCGATCTCGCCGAACCTCAGCGAATCCAGGCAGGCAATCGGCCGCGCGCCCATCGTGAACACGTCGCGCAGGATTCCACCCACGCCGGTGGCGGCGCCCTGGTAGGGCTCGATGAAGCTCGGGTGGTTGTGGCTCTCCATCTTGAAGGCCGCGACCCAGCCGTGGCCTATGTCGACGACTCCGGCGTTCTCGCCCGGCCCGTGGACGACCCGCCGGCTCCGCGTCGGAAACCGGCGCAGGTGAATCTTGGACGACTTGTAGGAGCAATGCTCCGAGTAGAGGGCCGAGGCGATCCCCAGCTCCGTCCACGTTGGACTGCGACCCAGCAGATCGCAGAGTCCGCCGAACTCCTCCCCGGTCAGGCCGTGATCGGCCGCCAGGGCCGAATCGACGACCGGCTCGCCGGCCGCGGAACTCGGCGTCGTCGTCACCGGCCTTACCCGCCCGCCGCCGCCAGCACGCCGACACGGCCGCCACCAGCCACCGCGCCCGCCAGGAGACCCAGGCCGTCCCGGTTACCCAGCATCTCTTCCGCGCATCGCTCGGGATGCGGCATCAGGCCCAGCACGTTGCCTCCGGCGTTGCAGATACCGGCGATCGCCCGCTCCGATCCGTTCAGGTTCGCTGCCGGCTCGCGCCGGCCGGCGGCGTCCACGTAGCGGAAGACGACCTGGCCACGCCGTTCCAGTTCGTCAAGCGCCTCCCCGGTGTCCACATAGTTGCCCTCGGCGTGGGCGATCGGCATCCGCAGCACGTCGCCACGCCGGTAGCTGGAGCACCAGGTCAGGTCGTCCCGCTCGACCCGCAGGTGGACGTCGACGCTCAGAAACCGCAGATCCCGATTCCGCCGCATCGCGCCCGGCAGCAGGCCCGTTTCCAGCAGCATCTGGAAGCCGTTGCAGATACCAAGCACCCGTCCCCCGGCCTCGGCGTGGCGCCGCACCGCGGCCATGATCGGCGAGTGCGCGGCCATGGAACCGGCCCGGAGATAGTCGCCGTAGGAGAAGCCGCCCGGCAGCACGACCAGTTCGCATCCCTCCAGCGACGTCTCCTGGTGCCACAGAAACCTCGTCTCCTGCTCGAGAACGTGACTCAGCACGTGGTACACGTCGTGGTCGCAATTGCTCCCGGGGAAGACCACGATCCCGCACTTCATTCCGAGACCCACTCCACGGTGTAGTCCTCGACGATCGGGTTGGCCAGGAGCTGCCGGCACATCCGGTCGACCGCCTCGCTGGCCTGTTCCTCGTCCGCGGCCTCGAGCGCGACCTCGAAGCTCTTGCCGGCGCGGATGCGGCGTACGCCGTCGAATCCGATCCGGCCGAGGGCGTCCTCGATCGCCCGCCCCTGGGGGTCGAGCACCTCGGCGCGCGGGTAGACAAGCACCCGGGCCACGAAACGGCCTTCCGGTCCTTCTGCGTGGCGACTCGCCTGCGACGTCAACTCAACCCCTCCCCGCGGCGCTCAGCCGCCAACCTCCAGCCAGGGCCCGGGCCGATGCTGCTCGGCCACGAGCAGCTTCGCCCCCGAGCCGCGCCGGTCGAGTACCGGCTGCACCGCCGCGACCGCGAACGCCGGCGAGTTGTTCGTTTCCGAGAGATGACAAAGGACGACCCAGGACAGACGATCCGAAAGCAGAGCTTCGACTCCGGCGGCTGCATCCTCGTTGCTGAGGTGCCCCCGCTCCGACGCGACTCGCTCCTTCAGGCGCCAAGGGTATGGTCCCGTGCGCAGCATGTCGAGATCGTGATTCGACTCGAGCACCAGAATGTCGAGATCCTGGAGGTTTCGCCACGCCTCCGGCGTCCGGCAGCCCAGATCCGTCGCCAGCCCGAAGCGATACCCACCGCCGCTCTCGACCACGATTCCGACCGGTTCCCGCGCATCGTGCGACACCGGGAACACGTCGATCCGGAAGCCGGCGGCGGTCAGCGGAACGCCGGGCGCCATCGGACGGGCGAAAGAGCCGAGACCGCGCAACAGCGGCCCCCTGTACGTGCCGCGCGTGCCGTAGACCGGAACCTGGTGGCGCCTGGCGAACCGGTCGATTCCCCGGCAGTGATCGTCGTGCTCGTGGGTCAGAAGCACCGCGTCGACGTCGGCGGCGGAACGGCCCACCGCCTCCAGCCTGCGTTCGAGCTCCCGGCACGAGAATCCCGCATCGAGCAGCAGACAGCCTTCGCCACTCTCGACAATCGTACAGTTGCCGCCGCTGCCGGAGCCGAGCACGGCAACCCGCAGACCCGCGCCTCCGCCCGCTTTGCGGCGACGCGACCGCAGCTTCGATTCGCGGCCGGCGGCGGCCAGCGCACCGTCGCCGAAGAGCGGAAGTTGCCGGCTCAAGCTCCTTTAGAACCGCTGGCCGATCCAGAACGTCGTGCGGCTGTCGGCCGACTCCTTGAAGTCCCACTGGGTCGCGAAGTCCCAGTGCAGATCGAGCCCGAGCATGCGCACCGTGAGGCCGAAGCCGTAGGCCGCGATCGCGTTGTCCAGCCGGCTGTTCTCGGAGTCCCAGACGTTGAAGTCCTGGACATCGTCGAACCAGGCGCCGGCGATATCGAGGAAGAAGCGCCCCTGGATCCCCTGGAAGGTCCAGATCGGCGTCACGAAGAAGTCGATCAGGGGGAAGCGCAGCTCGAGATTCGTGAAAAAGCCGTGGTCGCCGACCATGTCGCGGAAGTCGACTCCCCGCACCGTGTCCAGGCCGCCGAAGTACACCGGATTGGGGAAGTTGCCGGTTCTCATGCTGCCAAAGAAGCGGGTCGCGAAGACGCTGCGCCGCGTGAGCGGGAAGTACTTGCGCGCGTCGAGCTGGAACGTCTGCGTCAGTGCGCCGGACGTCTCCAGATCCGGCGCGTACTCGGCCGACAAGCGGTAGCGGTGCCCGCTCGACGGCCCGGCGGGTCCGAACACCGTCGTGTCGCCGACCAGGGCGGTCTGGATCACCGGGTAGTCATCCTCGCGCGGGGAGATGGTCGGAATCGGCCGTCCGAAATCATCCAGCACGAGGTTGAAGTCGTGGTCCCGCGCATATGCCTGATAGTCCAGCTTGCGGCGGATGTAGCCCGCGCCCAGCTCGAACCTCCGGTAGAAGCTCATCGGATAGGAGATCGAGAAGATGGCGCCGGTCTGCTGGAAGAACGACCGGCCGCGCTCGTAGTACCCGTAGTTGTAGTCATAGCCGATGTAGAAGGCCCGGTCGTCGAACAGCGACACCTGCCACTGCAGCCGGTTCGAGAGGTTCAGGTAGGTGACGTTGAATTGGGAGAAGCTCTCGACCGAGGCGAACGTCGTGAACAACCGCCGGTCGCCGAGGAAATCGGAGAACTGCAAGTAGACCTGGCCCAGGAAGGTCTGGTTGTCGTCGACGCCGACCGCAGTCTGGGCATCCTCCAGGAACAGTCGCCAACCCCGCTTGTCCTCCTTGTTCGACTCGTCGATCGAAACCTGGATGTCGGGCTCGAAGAGGTCGATCGCCGGGATCGGCTCGGAAGTCTCGCCCAGGTCCACAATCTGGACTTCGCCGATCGGTTCGTCGATGTCCGTCTCGTAGAGGTCGAACCGGCCCTGCCAGAAGCCCGTATAGACCAGCCGGTCGTCGCTGCCGGCCCTGCCCAGCACGGTGGGCTGGAAGCAGCCGGTGATCGCGTTCGTGTACTGGCGAAGCTCGCCCGTCTCGATGTTCAGCCCGAAGATGTTCTCGGCGCCGGTGCGGTCCGACGTGAAGTACACCGTCCGGTCGTCGCTCGAGAAGACCGGGTCCGTGTTGTGGTGCTCGTCGCTGCCCAGGCGAACGCGCTCCATCGTCTCCAGGTTGAGCCGGAAGAGCTGCCCGTTCTCCCCGGGCAACGAAGAAAACACGAGCCACTTGCCGTCGTGCGAATAGGACGGAGAGCCGTCGAAGACTTCGTCGTTCGTCAGGTTCCGGATCTCCAGCGATTGCAGGTCGAGCTGGAAGATGTCGTACTGCCCGTTCTGGTTGCCGGCGAACGCGACGCTTCGGCCGTCCGGGCTCCAGGCGGGCGCCGTCTGCTGCTCGATCTCCATGTCGATGACGCGGCGCACTCCCCCGCCCAGAACATTGACGATGGCGAGGGAGTAGCCCGCCTCCTTGCGGACGAAGGCCGCCAGCGAGTTGCCGTCGGGCGAGAAGGCCATGTCGCTGCCGTGCTTGCGCCCCAGCGTCAGCATCTGGGCGACGTAGTGGCGGAAGTCCGCCGTGTATCCCCGCGTCAGGTTGCGGACCGGCTCGCGCTCCTGAGTGTCGAAGAGAACGATGTCGACATCCCCCTGGAAGGTCGAGAACGCCGCCACCAGGTCGCCCGAGGGAGAGGCCACCGGCGACGTCTCCTGGCTGCCCTGGGGACGGGTGCGGAAGGGCCGCCCGAAGTCGCTCGGCTCTCCTGTCGCCACCAGTTCGGGCAGGTAGCGGTTGCGGAGCCAGCGGCGAAACTCGAGGTCGAAGTCCTCGGGCTCCATGCGGAAGGCCCGTTCGATCGCCCGGCCCACCCGCGAGCCGATCGTGTTCCGGAACTCGAACAGGAAGTCGATCACGCCGTCTGACCCCCAGCGCTCCTCCATGAAGTCGAAGGCGGCGTGGCCGTAGCGGTAGGCGAAGAAGCCGCTCGCCTGGCCCGAAGTGATCGGCGGCAGTCGGTCGTTGACCACGGCGTCCCGCAGGTACATCCGGTCGGACGCGCTCTCATCCTCCGCGAAGTAGCTCGCCATGCCCTCCATCAACCACTGCGGCGGGCTGTTCGTCATGGCCCTCCCCAGGCTTCCGCCGAACAGGATGTGGTACTGGAAGATATGCGTCAGCTCGTGCAGGATGAGCTCGTAGAGTTCGACGTCCGGCAGGTCGATGGGCAGGACCATCCGGAACCGCGCCGAGGTGGCGAAAGCCGCGACCCCCTCCGGGATGAAGTTGATCATCACGTTGTTCTGGAGGAAGTCGGAGTGCGTGTTGTAGATGATCAGCGGAGTCGGCTCCTGGATCTGGTAGTCCAGGTCGAGCGACAACTGGTCGTACGCGCTCTCCGCGAGCGACGCCACCTTCTGCAACTGGGGCTCGCTCTCGGAGTAGTAGTAGATGTCGAAGTGAGTCGAGTGGTAGATCCGCCAGTCGAAGTCCTCGTAGCGGATCTTGTTCTTGCCGAAGCCCTGCGCCTGCAGGCCGGCGGCCGCGCAAACCAGGAGCGCGCAGACCAGGGCGGTGACGCGGAGGGCCGGCATGCCGTCCGGCCGGAGTGGTGCTGAACTCACTGCTCCTCCTTAGGGCGTGAAGATCACGCGCGAGACTTCAATGTCCTTCTGCGTGAAGACGCCCAGGATGCGGTCCTCCAGCGCGTACAGGTTCTCGAACATCCCCTGCAGCGGGTCCGCCTGCTCGCCCTCGAAGCTCTTGAAGTCCTTGAAATTGTCGTTGTAGATCAGTTCGCCGGTCGAGCCGTCGAAGACCATGACGACGATGTCGTACTCGAAGCCTGTCTGCTCGACGAGTACCTGCCGGTACATGGTGCGGCCGTTGAAGGGCGAGATGTACTCCTCGGTCCGGTAGCCGGACCGATCCTGGATATCGAAGTCGAGAGTGCCGGCCAGAATGAGGTCCGACTGCGTCGTCTCGCCGAGATTGCGCCAGAAGTCCTCGTCCCTGGCCAGCATCTCCAGGTCGTACGTCGGGTAGTCGATCCGCCCCGCCTCGACGATCCGCAGGTCCGTCTCGCGACGGAGCACCTTGTTCAGGTAACGCTCGAACTCGCCCTGGACGTCGATGTCCGACCCTTCGATCCGGCCTTCGCCTTCCTGGCTGACGACCAGGAAGGGCGCCGGCAGCAGCGTGTCGCGGCCGGTCAGGTCGATGCGCGCCCGCATCGGCAGTGTCAGCCTCACCTCGACCGTCCCTTCGGCACTCGCCGGCGTCGCCGTCAGCGGCGCCAGCAGGCCGGCCAGCAGGCCGGCCGACGCCACGATCGCCGATCCTCTACTGACGGCCCATCCTCTACTGGCAGCTTGCGTCACGCGCGTCACCTCCAACCATCGGGGCAAGCAAGAACCATTCCATGACCTCCAGACCGACCACTACCGCGAGCCGGGAGAGGAGTCACCGCGCATCGGCAAGCGGTCCGCTCGCGCCGCCTCCACCGCTCTCCGGGGAGGTGGGCTGGGCGGCTTCTTCCGCCACGGACGACACCTCTTCGTCCTCCTCCCGGTCTCCCTTGAAGTTCTGGTAGTACTCGACGAAGCGCGAGTAGTTCCGCCGAACGTCCCGCTCGCGGGGCGCCAGCCGCAGGGCCTGACGGTAGTAGCCCAGAGCCTCCTCGAACAGACCCAGCGCCTCGTGCGCGACCGCGATGTTGCTCAGGATCGCCGGATGTTCCGGCTCGATCCGGCGAGCCTGCTCGAACCGGAAGAGAGCCTCGCTCCACAGGCCCCGGTCGGCCATGTCGACACCGAACTGCCACTGCTGTTTGGCCTCGGGGGCCACCTTGCGCTTCTGCGCTTCGGCGGCGCCCGGGATCGTCGCCAGGACCAGCACTCCCGCGATCAACGCCAGAACGCGCGGCCGGCGGTAAGCAGTGCGCGTCATCGAGCCAGTATAGATCACGGACCTGGAATCCGTCTCTGTCTCTGAGCGCCGTTCCAGGAGAGCCGCGCGATCCGGAAGGAAGGCAGCGCGATGGCAGGAGAACCGGTCCCGAACGGGAACATCCCCAGAGACGGAGACGATGTCCGACAGGCCCTCGTCGCACTGAATCTGGTTCACGCAGACCGAGGTGTCATCTGCGCCCTCGCCCAACGGCTCAACACGGCCGGGGAACTCCGGAACGACCGCTTCGCCGAGAAGGCGGCCCGCAGCCTCGAAGCGCCGCTCGACCGGGTTCGGACCATCCTGCTCGCGGCGCGCGGCCGCCTCGACGACGCCAGCGCCGAGATGGCGCGAGCAAGCGAGAACGGCATCGAGATCGTCACCCTGGTCGATCGTGACTACCCACCGGCCCTCGCCGACCTCGGACTGCAGGCGCCTCCCGTTCTCTACGTCCGCGGCCGCTTGAGTCAGGCGCCCGGCATCTCGATCGTCGGTTCACGCAAGGCGGACGCGTACGGTCTCGAGGTGACGGCATGGTTCGCACGCCGCCTGGCCGCGGCCGGCCTGGTCGTCATCTCCGGATTCGCTCGAGGCATCGATCAGGCGGCCCACCGCAGCGCGCTGGCGGCCCGTGCCGGCACAGGCAGCACCGCTGCCGTGCTCGGCTGCGGCATCGACGTCGACTATCCCCGCAACAGCCGCCGAACCGCGGCCGAGATCGCGCGGCACGGCTGCCTGATCACCGAGTTCCCGCTCGGCCGGCAGCCTCGTCCCAACCACTTTCCCATCCGAAATCGCCTCATTGCCGCCCTCGGTTTCGCTTCGGTCGTGGTCCGCGCAGCCCGGCGCTCGGGCTCCCTGATCACCGCCCGCCTGGCCCTCGACCTCGGTCGCGACGTCTACGCGGTTCCAGGTTCCGTCCTCTCCCGGGAGTCCGCCGGCGCCCACCTGCTGCTGCGGGATGGAGCGATTCCCGCCCTCGACCCCGACGCGATGCTCGAGACCCTGCCCACTTCGATCCTGGCCCGGCTCGAGCGGGCGTCGAAAGACACGGCCGAGCCGGCTCGATCCGCCTCCACCGGCGTATCCGAGGTCGACGACCTCCTGGGCGCCCTCAGGGAAGGCGCCCGAACCCCGGAGGAACTCGCATCCCGACTCCAGCGACCGGTGCCCGGCGTCCTCGCCACCCTCGCCCGCCTGGAAGTCGACGGACTCGTGCGACGCTACGAGGGCGCGAACTACGCCCTGGCCTCCCGCTAGCGGCGCGTCGTCTTCTTCTTCGCCGCTCTCCGCTTCCGCGCCGGCCGGCGGCGGGGCGCCCTGGGGTTCTTGCCCTGGGCCACCATCTTCGCCTCGCGCGCCGCCAGGAGATCGACCGCCTCATCGAGGCCGACGTCCTGCGGATCCTTGCCCTTGGGCACCGTCGCGTTGACCTGACCATCCGTCACATAGGGACCGAAGCGCCCGGTCTTGATGGAAAGGGCCAGACCGTTCTGCGGGTGTTCACCCAGCTCCTTGAGCACCGACGACGACCCGCGGCGGCGTTTCGGCTGGCGCAGCAGCGCCAGGGCCTCGTCGAGCCCGACCGTCGCCATCTGCTCCTGGCTCTCGAGGCTGCGGCTCTCCTTGCCGCAACGGACGTAGGCGCCGTACCTTCCGTCCTGGACCGTCACGACCTCATCGCTCTCGGGATGACGGCCGAGCTCGCGCGGGAAGGACAGCAGCAGGAGCGCTTCGTCGAGGGTGAGACTCGTCCGATCCATCGACGGCCACAGGCTGGCCATCTTCGGCTTCGCTCCGCTCTTCCTTCCCCGCGTGGCCGGCTGAGCGTCGCCCAACTGGACGTAGTCGCCGTAGCGCCCCGTCTTCACGTAGACCGGTTCGCCGGTCTCTGGGTGGTGGCCGAGCGGACCCTTCCCTTCGGCCGCGCTCTCGAGCAGGGAAAGCGCCTTCTCCACCGTCATCTCGTCCGGCGGCAGGTTCTCCTCCAGCGAGACCCGCTCCCCGTCGTCGCCGGCCTGGACGTACGGACCGTAGCGGCCGACCCGAACGGCCACTTCCCGGCCCTCGCCGTCCTCTCCCAGCAGCAGCGAGCACACCGCGCGGGCGTCGATCTCGTCTACGCCCTCGCCGACCAGCGACTGCAGGCCCTTGCGGCCGGCGCCTCCCGGCCCCGGCTCGCGACCGAAGTAGAAGTTCCGCAGCCACGGCCTGGCCTCCCGCTCTCCGCCGGCGATCGCGTCCAAATCGCTCTCCATTCGCGCCGTGAAGTCCAGGTCGACCAGATCCCCCAGATGCTCCTCCAGGAGCCGGGTCACGGCGAAGGCGAGGAAGGTCGGCACCAGGGCCGACCCCTTCTTCCAGACGTAACCCCGGTCCACGATCGTCTGCAGGATGGCGGCGTACGTCGACGGCCGGCCCACGCCCTGTTTCTCCAGCTCGCGAACGAGACTGGCCTCGGTGTAGCGCGCGGGCGGCTGCGTGGTGTGGCCGTTCGGCTCGGCGCTCGCCACTTCGACCCTCTCGCCCTGGCTCAGCTTCGGCAGGAACCGCTCCTCGTCCTCCGCCCGGGTCCGGGGATCGTCGCTGCCCTCGACGTAGACCCGCAGGAAACCGGCGAAGCGCAGCACCCGGCCGGACGCGTTCAGCCGGACCTCGCCGGCCCCCGGGGTCGACGTGTCCAGCCTGACCGACGTGCTGGTGCCCCTGGCGTCCTTCATTTGGGACGCCAGCGTCCGTTTCCAGATCAACTCGTAGAGGCGCAGCGAGTCCAGGTCGAGGGCTCCGCGCAACTGGTTCGGCGTGCGGAAGCTGGTGCCGGCAGGCCGGATCGCCTCGTGCGCCTCCTGGGCGTTCGCTCGCCGGGCGTAGACCCGGGCCTTGTCCGGCAGGTACTCCGCGCCGTAGAGATCGGCGACCTGCCGCCTCGCGGCGGAGATGGCCTGCCCGGAGAGCGCGGTCGAGTCCGTGCGCATGTAGGTGATGTAACCGTTCTCGTACAGCCCCTGGGCCACCCTCATCGTGCGCTGGGCCGTGTACCGGAGCTTGCGCGCCGCCTCCTGCTGGAGGGTCGACGTGATGAAGGGAGCGTAGGGGCGGCGGGTGAACGGCTGCTCCTTCACCTCGGCCACCACCGGGCGGGTCGAGGGCAACTCCGCGCCCAGGGTCTCCGCCTCCGCCTGCAGCAGGAGGTGGGCCTTGCTCTTCAGCTTGCCCGTCGTCCGGTCGAAGTCCCGGCCGCGGGCCACCGCCCTGCCGCCGACCGCCGACACCCGCGCGGGGAAGCGCCGGGCTTGCCCGTCCTCCGTCTCGAGTTCCACGTCGACGGTCCAGTAGCCGGCCGGCACGAAGGCCATCCGTTCGCGTTCCCGCGCGACCACGATCCGCGTGGCGACCGACTGGACGCGGCCCGCGGACAGGCGCGGCTGGACCTTCTTCCACAACACCGGGGAGACCTCATAGCCGTAGAGCCGGTCCAGCACCCGGCGCGCCTCCTGGGCGTCGACCAGGCGGCGGTCGATGTCACGGGTCTCGCCGAGCGCCGCCTCAACCGCCGATTTGGTGATCTCGTGGAAGACCATCCGGCGCACCGGCACCTTGGGCCGGAGCACCTCCTTCAGATGCCACGCGATCGCCTCCCCTTCGCGGTCCTCATCCGTCGCGAGGACGAGTTCGTCGGCGTTCCTGAGCGCCTTTCGGAGCTTGGTGATCTGCTCCTTCTTTTCGCGAGGGATCACGTAGAGCGGATCGAATCCGCCTTCGATGTCGACGCCGAGGCGGGCCCACGGGCGGCCGCGGTACTTCTGCGGCACCTCGGCGGCGGTCCGGGGCAGGTCCCGGATGTGTCCGATCGACGACTCCACCCGGTAGCCGGGCCCGAGGTAGCGCTCGATCGTCCGGGCCTTGGCCGGCGACTCGACGATGACGAGGGAGTTGCTCATACGCGCGGGACCATAGTAGAGCCGTGAACCTTGTCAAGCGGGCCGGGCCTTGCCATGATGCCGCAATGACCGCGCCCGTCGTAGTCGTTGGCGGCGGTCTCGCCGGTAGCGAGTGCGCGTTTCAGCTGGCCTCCCGGGGCCGGGCGGTGCTCTTGTACGAGATGCGGCCGCGGCGATCGACGCCGGCCCATGCGAGCGCCGACCTCGCCGAACTCGTGTGCTCGAACTCGCTGCGCAGCGACGACCCGCACCATGCCGCCGGCCTGTTGAAGAGGGAGATGGAGTACTTCGGCTCCCTGATCATCGCCGCGGCCCGCAGGAATGCCGTTCCCGCCGGCGGGGCGCTGGCGGTGGACCGGACACGCTTCGCTGCCGACGTCACGGCCGCGGTCGAATCGCAGCCGTTGATCGAACTGCGGCGCGAGGAATTGACGGCCCTGCCCGAAGCGGAAGCGGGCGGCGACTGCGTCATCGCCACCGGACCCCTGACGTCGGAAGCCCTGACCCGGGAAATCGAGAACCTGATCAGTGCGGACCATCTCTACTTCTATGACGCGATCGCGCCCATCGTTACCGGAGAAAGCCTCGACCACGACCGTTTGTTCCGGGCCTCGCGCTACGGCAAGGGAGGCGACGACTACCTGAACTGCCCGCTCAGCGAGGAAGAGTACCGGCGCTTTCGCCGCGCCCTGCTCGAGGCGGAGCAGATCGAGCTGCGCGAGTTCGAACGGCCGCTGTTCTTCGAAGGCTGCCTGCCGATCGAGGAGCTCGCCCGCCGTGGCGAGGACACCATGCGCTTCGGACCGATGAAGCCGGTAGGCCTCCGGGCGCCGGACGGCACGCGCCCCCACGCCGTGGTCCAGCTTCGCCAGGAAGACCTCGCCCGCAGCCAGTACAACCTGGTCGGCTTCCAGTCCCGGATGACGTGGCCCGAGCAGCGCCGCGTGCTCCGCACCCTGCCGGGACTCGAATCCGCCCGCTTCGTCCGCCACGGCCAGGTCCATCGCAACACCTTCATCAACGCCCCCCTCCACCTCGATCGCTGGTACCGCTTCGCCGGGCGATCCAACCTGCGGCTGGCCGGCCAGATGACCGGCGTCGAGGGCTACCTCGAATCGGCCGCCACCGGTCTCGCCATCGCCCTGTACCTCATGCTCCAGGACGGAGACCGGCAGCCGTCTCCGCTTCCTGACACGACCGCCCTCGGCGCCCTGGCCCGACACCTCACCGAGTCGAACCCGAAGCGCTACCAGCCCACGAACATCAACTACGGCCTGCTCGAGCCCCTCCCCGGACGCGTGCGGAAACGCGAGCGGCGCGCCGCCTACGCCGACCGGGCGCACCAGGCGCTCGCGGCCTGGGCCGGTAACATGGGGATCGCGGGAGCGCCTTCGTGGGAACCACCATCGACCATGCCGAGCCAGGAAGACGAGCCGAGCGGCGCGGTGCGCTCGCCCGCTTGATCCCGGACTTCCTGGAATACCTGGAACTGGAGCGGAATTGCTCCGAACACACAGTGCGGGCGTACGGCCGGGATCTCGCGGCCTTCGCCGAGTTCCGAACCGCCAGCGGCAGCAACGACCAGAACCTTCATGACATCGACTCACTGCTGGTCCGGTCCTTCGTGGCCTCTCTCAACCAGCGTCGACTGGCCCGGCGCACCCAGGGCCGCCACCTCTCGGCCCTGCGCGGCCTGTTCCGCTACGCCTGCCTGATGGGCCGGATGCAGTCGAACCCGGCCGAGTCGGTGCCCACGCCGAAGGTCGAGAAGACCCTGCCGCGCCACCTGCGTCCGGGCGAGATCGAGGCCCTGCTCGAGGCTCCCGCCGGCCGCGAGGGACCGCTCGGCCTGCGGGACCGCTCGCTGCTCGAACTGCTCTACGCCTCGGGGCTCCGGGTCGGCGAACTGGTCGCATTGAACTGGCGCGACATCGACCTCGGAGCCAGAGTGCTCCGCGTGGTCGGCAAGGGAGACCGCGAACGGATGACCCCCTTCGGCGAGCCAGCGGAGAAGGCGCTCCGCCAGTGGCTCGACGCCTGGGAGGACGTGTTCCGGCGTCGGGACAGCGACGAGGAACAGCACCTGGAACCGGTCTTCCTGAACCGCGACGGTGGCCGACTCTCGGCACGGTCGGTGCGGCGTATCATCGACCGCTACGTCGAGGAGACCGCACAGGCGGCGGGGGCTCATCCGCACGCCCTGCGCCACAGCTTCGCGACCCACCTGCTCGAATCGGGCGCCGACCTGCGTTCGATCCAGGAGCTCCTCGGCCATGCTTCGCTCTCGACCACCCAGCGCTACACGCACGTGGATACCGGTCGCCTGCTCAAGGTCTACCGGGAAAGCCATCCCAGGGCGAAGGGCGCCTGAGCTCCTTCCTCACAGTTCAAGAAGAGGATCCTCGAATGAAACTCCCTGCCGCCCGCCGGGCGATCTCATCCCTGTTTGCGATGGTCGCGCTCCTGACCGTCTCCGGCGCCGCCATCGCCCAGGACGACCTGCGCGGCTTCCAGCTCGTCGGCGACTACCAGCTCTTCCTGCAGGGCCAGGAGGCGCCTGACGCCCAGCTCTACCTCTCCCGCACCGCGGGCGCCTTCCTCGTCGTAGCCGACGGCCTGCCGTCCCCGGTGCTGCTGAGCGCCCGCAACCAGATGACCCGCAAGGTGCAACTGCTCAAGATCTCCCCCGCCGGCGAGGACACGCTCGACCTGTTGCCCGGCGCCCTGTTCGGTCCTCCGATGCCCTTCCGGCCCATTCCGAAGGGGCTCGAGTTCGCCGTGGACGGCGTCCTGGCCCAGCTCCGGCAGCGACCCTCGTGGGCCGGCGAGGCGACGCTCACGGACCTCTACTCCCACGAGCCGGGCTATCGCCGCGACGCCAGGTCCTACGAGAGCGATCCCGCCGCGGTGGCCGAGGTCGCCGCGCTCGGCACCGGCGTCGAGGTCCGCGTCGTGTTCGGGTCCTGGTGCCACGTCTGCGAGCGGTTCATGCCGCGCGGCCTGAAGGTTCACGAGGAACTCGAGGACTCGCCCGTGCGCTTCACCTACTACGGCCTCGGGGACGACAACCCCTGGGGCGACGCCGAGGTGGACCGTCTCGAAGTCAAGGAACTCCCGACGGCGATCGTCTACCGGGACGGCGAGGAGATCGGCCGTTTCGTCGGCGGCCCCGGCTGGACCAGCCCCGAAGAGTCCCTGCTCAACATTCTTCGAGAGAATCCGTAGACGGGCTGCGACCGCCCCGCGACGGGAAGCCCGAAGAGCCCCAGTAAACAATGACGACGATCCTGCTCGTGCGCCGCGGCGACACGACATGCATGGCCAGCGACGGCCAGGTCACCAACGGCGCCGCGAACACGGTGGTCAAGGCCAGGGCCCGCAAGGTCCAGCGCGCCGCCAAGGGGCGGGTTCTGGTCGGTTTCGCGGGCGGGGGCGCGGACGCTCTTGCCCTCTTCTCGCGGTTCGAGGCGAAGCTCGACGAGTACCAGGGCAACTTCGAGCGCGCCGTGGTCGAACTCGCGATGGACTGGAGGACGGATCGCGCCCTGCGACGGCTCGAGGCCCAGATGATCGTGACCGACGGCCGCAAGAGCTTTCTGGCGATGGGCAACGGCGACCTGCTGGAACCGGACAGCGACATGCCGCTGGCGATCGGCTCGGGCGGGAACTACGCGCTGGCGGCGGCTCGCGCGCTGCTCGAGCACACCGAACTCGACGCGGAACAGATCGCGCTCGAGGCGATGCGGCTCACCGCGGATCTCTGCATCTACACGAACGACGAGATCACCGTCGAGCGTCTCGAAGCCGGCGGGGACGGCGCATGACGCTCCCACCCGCGCCGGACACTCCCTTCGTCGAGGATCTCACGCCGCGCGAGATCGTCGCCGCGCTCGACCGCCACGTCGTCGGCCAAAAGGACGCCAAGCGCGCGGTGGCCATCGCCATGCGCAACCGCTGGCGGCGCCAGCAGCTCGACCCGGAGACCGCCGAAGACATCGCGCCCAAGAACATCCTGATGATGGGTCCCACCGGCGTCGGCAAGACGGAGATCGCGCGCCGGCTGGCCAAACTCGCCCGCGCTCCCTTCCTCAAGATCGAGGCAAGCAAGTTCACCGAGGTCGGCTACGTCGGCCGCGACGTGGAGTCGATCGTCCGCGATCTGATGGAGCTCGCCGTGGTGATGGTCGGAGAGGAGAAACGGGAGGCCGTCGAGGCCGACGCCGCGTCCCGGGCCGACGAGAGGCTGCTCCAGATCCTCGTCCCCCAGGCGCCCCAGCCGGCAGGTGAGTCCGGCGACCCCGCCGACCAGGCGGCGCCCACCGAGACCCGCGAACGTTTCCGCCAGTGGCTCGAAGAGGGCCGTCTCGACCACCGGATGGTCGAGATCGAGGTGGACGACGCCTCGCCCCAGCAGTTCGAGATGGTCACTCCCCAGGGCGTGGAGGCCGTCGGCATCAATCTGAAGGAGATGCTCCCCGGCCTGTTCGGCAAGCGTAAGCGCCAGATGGTCGAGGTGAGCGAGGCGCGGGAGATCCTGAGGCGGCAGGAAGCCGAGGCGCTGATCGACCGCCAGGATGTCGCCGAGGAAGCCCGGCTGCGGGTCGAGCAGGCCGGCATCGTCTTCCTCGACGAGATCGACAAGGTCGCCGGCCGCGACGGCGGCCACGGTCCCGACGTGTCGCGCGAGGGGGTTCAGCGCGATCTCCTGCCGATCGTCGAAGGGACGACGGTGACGACCAAGTACGGACCGGTCAAGACCGACCACGTGCTGTTCATCGGCGCCGGCGCCTTCCACGTGGCCAAGCCATCGGACCTGATCCCCGAGCTCCAGGGCCGCTTCCCCATCCGCGTCGAGCTGGGAGCGCTGGGCGAGGAGGAGTTCGTCCGCATCCTGACCGAGCCGGACAGCGCCCTGACCACCCAGTACCGCGCGCTCCTCGGCGCCGAGGGCCTCGATCTCTCCTTCCGCGAGGACGCGGTGCGGGAAGTCGCCCGGCTCGCGGTGCAGGTCAACTCGCATACCGAGAACATCGGCGCCCGCCGTCTCGCTACCCTGATGGAGCGCCTGCTGGAAGAGGTCTCCTTCGAGGCGCCGGACATGAACGGGGTGACCCTGGAAGTCGACGCCGGCTACGTCAGCCGGGCGCTCGCCGACGTCGTGGAAGACCGTGACCTCAGCCGTTATGTCCTCTGAGCCCGGGAGGTCCTTTGCATCCCGGAGCCGTCGCCCGCTTCGGGTGGTCACGGTTGGCGGGGTTCTGCTCGTCCTGCTCGCCAGCCTGGGCTGCGGCCTGAAGGGCGATCCCCTGCCGCCGATCCGGCCGCCCGATCCGGAAGCCGAAGCGGACACCGCCGCAGCCGGACCGGAAGAAGCGGAGAGCGCGGAGCACGCGGGCGAGGAACCCGAGACCGGCGACGGCGGTGGCGAGGATGACGAGGACAGCGAGGAGGAGGGCGACGCCGAGGAGAACGGCGAGGGCGCCCAGCCAGTGGCATGACCGGGCAGGACGGAACGCCGTTCCTCCTCGTCTCCGGCGCCGGCAACGACTTCATCGCCCTCGTCGAGCGACCGGCGCCGGCCCCTGAGACGATCAGGGCCTGGTGCCGGCGCGGCGTATCGGTCGGCGCCGACGGCCTGTTCACGCTGCATCGACTAGCCAGGGAGCGCTACGCCCTCGACTACGCGAACGCCGACGGCGCCCGCGCCACGCTGTGCCTGAACGCCGCCCGCTGCGCGGCTCGCCTCGCCTTCGAGCAGGAACCGGACGCCCGGAGACTGACGATCGAGACCGGCGCCGGCGAGCTGGTCGCCGAGCCTGTCGACGGCACACGCACCGCGGTCAGCGTGGCCGTTCCGGAAGCCGGTCAGGCGATGACGCTGCACGCGAACGGCGAGGACCACCCGGGGCGCCGCATCGACGCCGGCGTTCCCCACTTCGTCCTCTGGTGGCCGGGAGATCTGGACCAGGCGCCGGTGGCGTCGCTTGGTCCGGCCCTGCGCGCACACCCGGACCTCGGCCCGGAAGGCGCGAACGTCCACTTCGTCCGCATCGACCCGCCCGGACGCCTCGGCATCCGGTCCTACGAGCGCGGAGTGGAAGCGGAGACCCTCGCCTGCGGCACCGGCGTCGTGGCGGCAGCCGCCTCCGCCATCGCCGAGCGCCGGCTCTCGCTTCCTGTCGCGGCCGCCACCCGCGGCGGCTTCGAACTGCAGCTCGAGGCCGCTCCGGACGGACCCGACGGCCTCGGCCGCTGGCGGCTGTCCGGGGACGCCAGGATCGTCGCCAGGGGCCGCATCGCCGCAGCCGCTACGGCGTAAGAGCGGCTTGCTACCCTCCGCCCCATGAGCAGCGGCTTTCCTCCCCCGGACGAGCAGATGGAACTGCTATTGCGCGGCGCGGTCGACGTGGTCGAAGAAGACGCCCTGCGGCAGCGGCTCGAGCGGTCCCGCAAGGAGAACCGTCCCCTGCTCATCAAGACCGGCTTCGACCCGACCGCGCCGGACCTGCACCTCGGCCACGCCGTACTGCTGCGGAAAATGGCCCATTTCCAGCAACTCGGGCACCGGGTCGTCTTCCTGGTCGGCGACTTCACCGCGATGATCGGCGACCCGACCGGCAAGAAGGCCACCCGCCCGCAGCTCTCGCGCGACGAGGTCCTGGCCAACGCGGAGACCTACCAGGAACAGGCCTGGCAGGTCCTCGACCGGGAACGCACCGAGATCCAGCACAACAGCGAGTGGCTCGGAGCCCTGGGCGCCGAGGGCCTGGTCCGCCTCGCCGGGTCCTACACGCTGGCGCGGATGATGGAGCGGGAGGACTTCCGGGACCGCTTCGAGAAGCACGAGCCGATCTCGATCCACGAGCTGCTCTACCCCCTGACCCAGGGCTACGACTCCGTCGTCATGAAGGCCGACGTCGAACTCGGCGGACACGACCAGTTGCTCAACCTCCTGGTCGGCCGCGACCTGATGCGCGCCCGCGGCATGGAACCCCAGATCGCCCTCACCGTGCCGCTCCTGGTCGGCACCGACGGCGCCCAGAAGATGTCGAAGAGCCTGGGAAACGCGATCGCTTTCGAGGACTCGCCCCGCGAGATGTTCGGCCGCACGATGTCGATTCCGGACGAACTCATGTGGGACTGGCGCCTGCTGCTCACCGACATGGACCAGGACGAGATCGACCGCCAGAAGGCCGCGGTGCTCGACGGTCAGGCAAGCCCGCGCGACCTGAAGGCCGACCTCGCCCACGACCTCGTGAAGCGTTTCCGCGGCCCCGAAGCCGCCGACGAGGCACGCACCGAGTTCGACCGCATGTTCCGGGGCGGCGGCGTGCCGGACGAGATCGAGACGCAGCTCGTTCCGGCCGGCCTGCGCCTCTTCGCCTTGCTCGCCGACTACGGACTCGCCGCCAGTCGGGCGGAAGCCCGGCGCCTGATCCAGCAGGGGGCGGTGTCTATCGACGGCGAAAAGGTCCGTGATCCGCACCTGACACTCGAGCAAGGAACAAAGTGCCTGCTCAAGGTAGGCAAGCGCCGTTTCCTGGATGTCGAAGTAACGCTTGAGACGCCGAGCGCTGCCATCACGGAGTAGCGGCCGAATCGGGCGATGCACTCCGAGGGCAACCCCGGAACTACGGTCACGTTCGTCCTGTCTTCACCGATCCGCCAATATGATCGGCCCGATGGCCGCACCGCAGCCTGAGCACCGCCCCGACATAGGGCCAGCGCATCTCCGCGCGGACGAGCCCGAGCTGGCGCCGCTGCGGGTCGGCATCCGCATCCTTCTCTTCGCCGTGGGCACCTTCCTTGTCCTCTTCGGCCTCTTCTTCGGCTTCCTGCCCCTGATCCCCGCGGTCGTCCTCGTACCCGCGGGCGTGGCCCTGCTGTCACTCGCCAGCAACCGCCTGAACCTGCGCCTCAGAGCCTTCATCATGCGCCGCTGGCCCAACGCCTGGCACCGGATCCAGCGCTTCCGAGCCTGGTTGCACCACCGGCTAAGCTGACAGCGACGACCTCGCTCAAGAGCCGCCAACGCGCCGTCCCGTTCGGTTCCTCGCGGCCCCGGCGCCACACTCGGCGGTCTGGCAGACTACGGGCCATGTCGGTCGAAGCGCACGTCGACGCGCCAACGACACGAGCCACCGAGCGGATTCGGGCCGGGGAGGGCCCCATGCGGCGCGACGACGTGCTCGCGGTGCTCCGTGCCCATCGGCCGGTGCTGACCGAGCGCTTCGGTCTCAGCAAGCTGCGACTGTACGGATCCGTCGCGCGCGAACAGGCCGAAGCGGACAGCGATCTCGACCTCCTGGTCCAGTTCGACGGCGAAGCCTCGCCGAAAATGTACTTCGGCCTGATGTTCTACCTGGAAGACCTCCTGGAACGGGAGATCGACCTCGTCATGGAGTCCGTCCTGCGGCGGGAGTTCCGTCCCTACGTGGAGCGAGAGGCCATCGATGTCTGATCGACGCGAGGAGCCGTCCCGTCAGTGGCGTTGCTATGCACGGGACATGATCGCGTTCTCCGAGGAGGCTCTGGCCTACATTGACGGGCTGAACCGCGACGACTTCCAGGAGGACCGAAAGACCTACGACGCCGTCTGGGCAAAGCTCGTGGTCCTCGGAGAGGCGGCGGCGAACATCCCCGACGAGATCCGCGCCCGCCATCCGGAGATTCCCTGGCGGACGATCGTGGCCACCAGGAACCGGCTGATCCACGGCTACCCGGTCGTCGAAGAAGGGGTCGTGTGGCAGACCGTGACCGAAGACCTGCCCGAACTGGTGCTTGCCCTGCGACGGCTGCTTGCACAGGAACGAGAGGTGCCGCCGATTTAGGAGTCGGCGCTGGCGACCGGAGGCGGTTGTGTACAAGTACAGGATCATCCTCTACTGGAGCGAAGAGGACAGTGCCTTCATCGCCGACGTGCCTGAGCTTCCGGGATGCATGGCTCACGGCGAAACCCAGGAGGAAGCCCTGCGCAACGTCAACGACGCGATCGGACTGTGGATCGACACCGCAAGAGAGCTCGGCAATCCGGTGCCGGAACCCAGAGGCGAGCGCCTGATCTCATCGGGCTAGAGAGCCACTGCTACTCTGGCGGCGACCGACGATGACAACGCCAGCGCCCGGCACCCTGGGAAAACCGACAACTCCCCCGCACCAATTAGACGCCCGAGTCCTCCACTGCGGCAAGCTCCTTAATCCGCTCCTCGACGAGTCCCGCCCGCGCTTCCAAGAACCTCGGGTACCGGGTCGCAACGGGTTCATCGGCCATCATGATCTCGTAGGGAACAAGATGGCTCTCGACGTTCTTTTGCAACTGAGCTGCCGTCAGGTCTTGGCTCTCCTCAAGAGTGCGCCGAATGTACACTCGAGGATCCTGGTTTGCCAGAGCCTGATTGACTGGCTTCGGGAGCCAGACACCGTTGAGACCGTGATTGATCATGGCGTTATCGAACGCCTCCTTGAGCACACCCCGCGGGAACACGTGATGCATATCCAAACTGCTTCGACTCTCCAACCTCCTGACCTTCGTCTGATTGAGCTTCGCACCGGTAAACCACTCAACAGCACCGGAATAGGACACGAGGGACGCCACAGCGCGAGAAAGCCGGTTCTTCTTGCCGATCCAGCCCAGGCCCGCCAGCTCCTTAGCTCCTGCGAGGGGGTACTCTTCCTCACTTAGAACATCTACGGTAGCGGCGTCATACCGCCCGTCCTTGGCAATCTGCCTCACACAGTCTCGAAGCTGTTCGAAGTCCTTGGCCAAGTTGTCGTTAGCTCTCGCCTGATGCCGCTCAGTCAACAAGGCTCTCCACCAGTACAGAGAAAGAAGCCCCTCAGCAGTGGCCCGCCAAGTCGGCTTGCGTATGGCCTCAAGGTGAGGCTGTAGAGCCGCAACCACGTAGACCGGGGGCCGGGACGGGAGCGTCCGTTCCGTGGGTGCACCGTGTTGGGCGGCCAAACCCATGGCTTCGCTTAGGTGGGACTCGACGCTCTCAAGGTCCTGCGCGGCCGGCATATCGTTCGCGAAGAGCTTGTCGAAGGCCTCTGCGTACTTCGACTCCTTCGGCGGAAGGTCGCCCAATAGACAAGCCACCTTGAGATACCATTCGCCCATCTCTGGAATGTGCTTTTCCGGATCGCTCGTAAAGTAATGCGGAGCATGGCTGCTAGCCTGATAGTACTTCGAGATTCGATCTCGAAGATCTTCCTTGTGCACTTGTTGGGAAAGCGCAACAACAATGTCAAAGCGCTTGATCGGCGCCGAAGAAGTGTTGGTCTCTACGAAAACGTCGATTGCAACCGGAGGTGGAAGCGTTTCGGGAAGGCGACAGTAAGTGAGTTGGCGGCTCAGTAGGCTGTCCCTGAGCGAGGTCTTGATTGCACCCTCCAAGTGTCTGGCTCCAGAACCATCCTTGGGCAGAGCTAGCTCACACCACTTCCAGATGGCGCTCGGTCCGTGTCCACAGGCCTCTTATCCGAGTATGGCGGCAGGTATCAAGTTCGCCTCGTACGCGAGGTGCGGTTCCACGTACTTCTTGCCGATGCCGCGACTGGCCGAGTGAGACTGCACCGAGACCACACTGAGATTCCGCGAGCGCACGCTCTCGACTTGAATGTAGAAACGGTTGTCGTCCTCTCCAGCAAGCGCCTTCCAGAGAGACCGGAGTCGCTGCTGGCCGTCCAGAACAAGCTCGTTGACCGCGGCGCTGTCAACGTCACCACCGTGAACGGTGTACGATTCAAACTGGAGTTGGGAGTGGGTGGGCAGGATGATGAACACGCCCGTTGGTCGGTTCTCAAGAAGTGCATGTAGATAGTTGACACTCTTGTCAGCCTTCCAAACGTAACTACGCTGGAACGTGGGCAAGCAGGTGGCACCAGATCGAGCCATAGCGATCCACTGCTTTATTGTACGTTGTTTATAGCACGCGCTGTCGTAGACGGGCAAAGGCGAGCTCCTATAGTTAACAACTAGGGGCGAGAACCAGTCAGGCCGGAAGCACTACGCCGTCGAGCAGTTCGTCTAGTTCGCCTGGGTCGAGGACACTGAGCTCTCGGGCGCCTTGTTGGGCCGAGACTTGCCGACAGGCGTGGACGAGGTTGCTGGTCTTGTGCATCTTCGAATCGGGGTCGCGAAAGTCGACGGCGAGCCGCCTTACGAGCGCGTTGCGCACTTCCATGGAGCCGAACGTCGAGTTGCGGGAGACGATGCGGTCCACGAGCTTCTCCCAGTAGGTCTGAGAGACGCGAAAGACACGGCGGACGTCTTGCGCGAGCGCCTCATCCTCTCCGGAAATCTGCCGGTTGAGGTGCTCCCTCCACCAAGCGCGGGCGAAGGGGCAATCCACGTAGACGGTACGGTTCCCGCGAGCCTCCCGAAGGCCGCCCAGCCTTCTAAGGACCGTGCGGACACAACCGTCGACCAGTTTGTCGGCTTGCTCGGTAGTGTCGTGGAGAGCCAAGTCGATTCTCTCCGCGCCGCTCACTGAAGGACTCCCATTGGCTGCCAGATACTCGGGCTCAATGTATCCCGCCTCGATGTGCCGGCACGTTAAGTGAGTCCAGAAGGTCGTCCGGCATGCAACGCTCGGGGTCAGGGCGCTCCAGGCGCGATAGAGGCGCTGCTCTGTATCGGGCGGTGGCGTACCGTACTCGTCCTCGGTCAAGGGCTCAGGCGCGAGGGGCACGCTCCTGGTTCCAACCTCTCGCAGAGCCTCCCGCAGGAACCTGGGGAGACCCTTCTCGTCACGAACCCGGCGGAGAAAGTCACGCTGATCTTCGCTTCCCTTCGCTCGGAGCAGCTTCCTACGTAGGCTGGTGTAGCCCGCGTCTTCGAACTGTGTGTAGCTCTGGGACACGGCCTAGACCTCTTCCTCTGGTTCCGGCAGCGCCAACGGGTAGAGGTAGGTTGCCACCTTCTCGGGCCGGAAGCCTTCGTCTGTCCAGTGGGCTAGTCCCTTGCTGTGTAGGAGGTCACTGAGCGCCCGCAGACCGCGGTGCGAGCGCCAATCGCCTTCTTCGTCGGTCTCTTCTGCGAATGACTCTTGGAGCAGGCGCAAGCAACTCGTGACGATGTGGGACATGATGTTGTAGCGATGTGCTCCGGACTCGCGCTGCAAGAACGTGTGGAGTTGCGGGCTGACCTTGGCGACGAACCGAAAGGGCTCGGTCTCGGCCTCCACGAAGAAGCTGCCTTCACTGAGATTGGAGTCCTCTCGAATGGAGAGCATGTGTAGAGGGGAGGATTGAAGCTGGATCACAGGACCGATAGCCAACCTGGACCCCTTGCGCAGTCGAACGGAGACACCGTTCCAAGCGGGATGGGTGCCCTCTCGGTCAGCATCGAGTTCCAGCGCCAAAGGCTCCGTTGCCACTACCATTGGCGTAAACAGAGGGGGCTCGCCCAGATCGTCGGGGTTCCACGACACAGTCTGGATCTGCGTCTCGGACACCAAGGTGTCGCGAAACGCCGAGACCGGTGACGAAATGGTGCAGATGCACTTCGCCGCGCCGTCGCGCAGAAGGCGGGAGATCAGTGGGGCACCTTCGACTCGGTGCGCGATCCTGAACGAGGACCGGTTCGCCCCAGGCCGAAAGTCGACAGCATAGAAGCCGTTCGGGTAGGAGAGGTTGCCGGTCTCGAGAATCGGGTGACTGTGTGCGCGGATAGCGTTGGACGCGGATTGGGCTCGCGCGGTGAGTTCAGCCAACTGTACTGCCCTCTTCCACCGGATCAGCCTTGGAGATCTGAACCTGAAGCGACACGTCGCCATCAAGCCCTCCGGTTCGGGGCGGAAAGCTCCAGTCCGTCTCAACGCAGAGACGATCCTCCGGTGCCAGATCGCCGAGTCGCAGCCCGACTATGTCGCCATCGCCGTTGCGAACCTCGGCCGTGGGAGGAACTGACTCGCCATTCAGCATGGTGTTGCTCAGCACTGCGAACAACATCTCGTTGTACGGGACACGGTCGCAGGTCGCGTCGACGTTCTCGTCTAAACAGAGCCGTAGCTCGGCGTTCTCGTACTCACGCGTGCAGTACACCTCAACCCGGTTCCGGTGAGCGCCGGTCGGCACGGACACTGCCTGGAAGAAGGCCGGAAGCGACCGCCGACGGTGCTTTCTCGGAGGCGGTTTCGGCGGCAAAGGCGGCTCGTCGTCATCCGGAATCACGGGAGGTCGTCGAGTAATCCGGGGAACCCGTGCCGGCAGTCTGCGTTCAATCGCGGTAGGAGTTCCCCAAAGCGACTGCTGCGTCCAACCCGCACTCCCGTCTGCGCCGTCTCCACCGTCTAGGACCAAGAAGTCATCAGGGCTGAACTCATCGTTGCTGACACCCGGAACGTAGTCCCGGAGCCACTCGCGTATCTGAGTCAGAGCACTCATCACTTTCTTCTTGTCCTTCTTCGGGAGGTACTTGAAGTTGACGCGGTTGTGCAATGGCCCTTCCGACTGCTTGATGAGTTCGTACAGTTCTCCTCCCTCGTCAGCATGGAGTTGGAGAACGGCCTGGAACGGTTCTTTGTCGCTGAACTTGTAGTAGAAGCCGGGGAGCTTCTGGTCGTTCGTAATCCACATTCCGTTGCGGCACAGGTCGATCCGCGGGCCTCCAGACGATCGCTGAAGCAAGCGCACATAGATCTTCCCTATGTCGGTCTCGATGACGTGAGACAACCCCGTTTGCAGCGCTTCGAGTGCATCCCACGCCCTGCTGCCGTTGAGGAAGGCGCGCGAACGCTTCTCATCTCGGAACCGTGCGAGCGTCGCTCTCAGGTTCCGGCGCTCCAGAGTCTTGGTGCCATCGGCGTCCTGGACTTCAACGATGAGCTTGCCGTCGTTGATCGCCCCGAAGAAGTTGCAAGACGCGGCCTTGGACACCATCGTCCACAGGGGCGTCGAACCCTCCTTGAAATTGTTGAAGGCAGGTACCACGACGGCGGTTCCGTGGCCGAATCGACTCGCTACGTCGTCAAGTGCCGAAAGCAGGAGTTCGGGTATGTCCTCCTCCGCCCCATAGTCGTAGATCTTGCCGTCGACTCCATCCAGGAATCCTCTGACCAAGAAGCCGTCGCCTCCTCGGAACGGCTCTCCCGGTACGGCGTGCGAGGCGATGACCGCGTGCCCCGACGCGATCTTGGCTCCATCTTGAGTCAGGCCTGCGTAGAGGACGTAGCGGAGGTCCGATGCTGGAATCGCCACGCAGTGGCCATTTCCGTAGGTACCAGTGGAGGCGCCGGATTCCTTGGCACTGACACCGTCGCTGAGCAAGGCGTTCATGCGCTTCTCGTTGAGACCGATGCCGTTGTCGATCACTGTGAGAACGTCGTGGCGGCCGCTGCGGAGCACTTTGGTCATCGCTCGAACGACCAGCTTCGCTTGAACAGAGAGTTTTCCCCCGCCCATCTCCCGCTGTGTCTTGACGGCTGCCGCGAACGCCTCCCAATAGCTGTCGAGACCCGGTATCTTCTTGAGCTTTTGACTTGTCACGCGGAAACGGACGCGCACTGTGGGCTGGTCCAGACTTCTCGCATCGAGCGAGTTCTGCAGGAGTTCTCGCACAACGGCTGCTGGCCGCAAGTCCTTGAGGCTCTTCAGGGTTTCGTGTGGAATGTGAGTGAATCGGGGTAGAGGTCGAGTCCGCCGAGATGGAAGTAGATGGCGTTACGGAAGCGGTCCCGATTGCGATAGCCGCGGGCGGATTTCTTGAGCCACTGGATGACCGAGTTGATGCCTTCGAGGCTGGCGTTGGTGACTCCGCGCTCGATGGCGTTGAGGATGCCGTCAAGATGGGACTTGATCGTCTTCGCGACCTTCTTCATCGGTTCCAGCCGGCTGCGAATCGCCCACGAGTACCAGCCCTCGAAGATCTCCCGCGCCTCGGCTCGGTCCCGCGTTTCCCACATCATCATCGCCACCTCCTTCAGGTGCCAGCAGCGGGCCGTCTTCGACGTGCCCCGGATCAACTCCTCCAGGCAGGGCAGCCGGCTCTCCGGCACGTTGTCCGGGTGGTACAGCCACAGGTGCCGCGTGCCGGCCAGACTCTCGTCACCCCGGCCTTGCAGCAGACGGTGCTCCTCCCGGCGCACAGTGTCGACCGCGTCGCCGAGATGAGCCGCGACATGGAACTTGTCGTACGCGATCTTCTCCCAGCCGTCCGGCAGGCAGGACACCGTTGCCGAGATGTACGCCGGCCACATGTCCATCGCCACCGTCTCGATCCGCGAACGCTCGGCCTCCGACAACGACTCGTAGTACGAAGACAGAGCGTCCTTGCCACGACCGTCAGCCACGTGATGCCCGCGCGGCTCGCCCTCGATGTCCGCCACCACCGTCACGTACTCGTGGCGCTTCTGAAACGACGTCTCGTCCACGCCGAGAACCCTCGATGCCTCAGCCGCACCCCGCCGCTTGAGTCCACGCTGCACCGCCCGCTCCATCACTCCAGACACCTGGTCCCAACTCAGGTCCAGAAGCCGAGCCACCGCCGAGATGCTCGCCGCCCCCAGCCAGTCGATCACCAAAGCCTCCAACAACGCCGTGAAACGAGAGCCCGGCTCAGACCAGGGCACGCCGACCGTGCGCACACCGTGCTCCGCGCAACGCACACGAGGAACGTCCGCGGTCAGGATCGTCCGGTACTGGCACGTCGGCAGATGACGCCAGCGACGACGACGCGAATCGTGGCGCCTCGCAGCACTGCCGCACACCGGACAACGATACGACTCGCCTCGGCGCCGAGCCACGAACACCTCTACCTCACCGGCCTCGAGCCGCAGCTCGACACCCGTCACCTCCCAAGGACTCTCGATACCCAGAATCCGACCGTACAAGTCTGTGTCGCGCATCACCCCAGACTACGGCATCTCCACCATCAACCCGGAAGAGCCGTCCTTGAAGGCGGCGATGCCTGCTGGCGTGAAGCCCGCACTGGCACCTGGTCCGAACCTCAGATCGAGTCCCTTGTGGGGCAAGATGGAAGTCCTCCTAGTGGTAGTTCTGAAAACACCTCCAGCGCCGTCTCCACATCCCGTTGCGTGGAGAAGCGACCGAGGCTGACTCGGATGCCGGACGCGGCGGTTTCTGGATCGAGACCGAGCGCGCGCAGCACGACGGACGGTTCCGAAGAGTCCGAGGAGCAAGCGGAGCCAGTCGAAACGGCGATCCGCTTGGAGATCCGAGCGATGACGGCCTGTGCTGGCCAGCCTGGAAGCCCGATACTCAGGCTGCCGGGGAGACGTTCCTCCATGCTCCCGAAGAAGCGGATGCCCGGACACGATTCCATCAGACCGTCTTTCAAGCGGTTGGTGAGTGCGGTGAGCCTGCCTGCATCCTCATTCCAGCAGTCGACCGCGAGATTGGACGCTTCGCCCAACCCTACGACAAGGTGGACCGGAACGGTTCCCGGGCGAAGCCCGAACTCTTGACCACCGCCTGTAAACACGGGACCGAGAGAGCAGCCGTGACGCACGTAGAGGGCGCCCACGCCCTTGGGGCCATACATCTTGTGCCCTGAGAGACTGAGGAGGTCAGCCTGCCAAACGTCGACATCGACGTCCATTCTCCCCATTGCCTGGGTCGCATCGGTATGGAAGACCACACCGGAACGACCGCACATGGCACCGATCTCGGCCAGAGGCTGGACCACGCCGATTTCGTTGTTGCCCGCCATGATGGACACAGCCAACGTACGGTCGTTCAGCTCGGTCTCGAGCCGGCCTAGATCCACGATGCCATCTGGCCCGACGGGCAACACGACTGCCACAAAACCGCTCTTGGCCAGGTCGCGGACAGTCTCTAGTACGGCCGGATGTTCCGTCGCCAGGGTGACGATCCGATTGCGGGAGCCAGTCTCGGCTTTGGCGATCCCCCTGAGCGCCAGATTGCACGACTCCGTGGCACCAGACGTGAACACGATCTCGTCGTCATCGGCGTTGACGAGCTCCGCCACGCTGGACCGGGCCTGCCGGACAGCATCTGCGGCTCTCCACCCGAAGGCGTGGTCGCGAGAGTGCGGGTTCCCGAATTCGAGGTTCAAGAACGGGAGAACCGCGTCTCGGACCCGGGGATCCACGGGCGTCGTAGCCTGATTGTCGAGGTAGACCGGGATCTGGACCATCCACCGTCTAGGCTATCTACTCCGTGCAGTCGCAGGGAAGCATCGTTTCAGAGAACTCCTCGATGTCGGTCTCCGAGCTCTCACGCAGAACCGAGTAGGAGAAGCCGGTCGAAGCCCCAAAGAAGCCGAGAACCTCGTTCTTGGGGTTCCCGTGGATCGTTCTTCCCTCTGCCTTCAGGTCGCGCCCATACCTGCGCTCCATCTCATCCCACCAATCGATGTCGCAGGGCGTCCCGGCCATCGGCCCGAAACCGGGCACGTCGAGGCCCCTCTGCGCCTCCATCTTCGCGTGGACGGCCTTGAGGTTGGCGGCGCCCTTGAGGAAGCAGTACACGCAGTTCGACAATGAGCCCTCGCTCGGAAGCGCAAGATCCCAGTCCTGCTTGTCCCAAAAGTCGTTCACGTCGTCTCGACTGACGGCCATGTCTGCCAGCGGCATGTAGACATGCTCACCCTCGTAGCCTGACGCGCCCGGTCCGATGTTCCGGTCCTCGACTCTCTTGACGCGATGCTGTTCGTCACCACGAAGCCCGACGAAGGCCACATACTCCACTGCACCCTTGCCGAACCGTGCTCTGCCGCCAAAGACCCTGCTCTGCGTCGCTGGATTCTCAAACCGCTGCCAGACAGGCGAGAAGTCCTCGTACCGCTGCTTCGGCCGTTGATGCGGGCGATTCAGGACGAAGTGTCGCTTCCCGAGCAGAATGTCCTTGGGCACTCGGCCCTGGTTGCGCCGGTGACGCGCGTACATCGAGTCCGCACTGATCCGGGAGGTCTTGCCATGGTGACCCAGATGGCGGATGCCATCCTTGGCCGCAAGCCAGTCTGTCAGGAACATCCTGGTGGTCTCGAGCTTCATCTTCTGCGTGCAGATCCTCCTGAACTGGTTCGGCACGTAACATGACCAGGACAGGAGCTCCTCGAACACCTCGCCGCGCCAGTGGAAGCCGTCTGGATTGTCGGCGGACCATGGCCGACTGTTGACTAGCCGGTACGACGGGCGTCGGGACCATTCGCCTCCCACCGAGTCCTCGAAGGTCTGGAACTCGATCCAGAAGAAGGGGACTCCGTACCGGCACGACGCCGCCTCGCAGTCACGGGCGAAGCGGTACGTGTCCGGGTGCTCGCTGGCAGTGTTGTTGAAGACAATGACATCGCCCCGGGCCGGATCGAGTATCCGGTTCTCCAGGAGCATGAACAGCATCATGCCGCTTGAGCGTCCTCCAGAGAACTTCACGACATGCGGCAGATCGCCGTGCTGTTTCGCGCGATAGCGGAACCGGTAGGCCCTCCCGGGATCGAAGGTGGCGACGGAAGCCTGCGTTCGGCGAGAGGCAGCCAGGGTCGGCACGGACCGGAGTGCCAGCTCACTCTCAGAAGAACCCCTCATGGTGTTGGAGTCTAGCCGGGTCAGACCGTTCCGGGCTGGCTCACTACGGAATCCCGCCATGCCGTGGCGGCACAGCTTCCACTCTACTCGGGTTGGCGACTCGGGCAGGTTTGCGACCGTGGAGCCCCCGCGTGGGTGGATAGGTGTCCACCGCCGGCACGCGTGCCGATGCCGCTGGGGCTCTAAACGTCTGCTTCTTCGGGCCGCCCAGGAACACGCCGTTGAACGCGATCAGCATGATTCTGGACCGTCCGCAGTGAGCCGCGTTCCCGGTAAACACTCACCTAGCGGTAAACCGGATCGTCGTCGTCCTCGCGGAGGGCTCACCTTGCTCCATCCGCTCGGCAACGACGCGGAGAGCCAAGGCCCTCACCCGCCTTATGGCGTCTTCACGGCTCTCGCCGTAGGCCATGACGCCTGCGAGTCCCATCACCTCCGCCAGCCAGCGGCCATCGTCCTCGCGCTCTGTTTCGATGGTAAGCCTCATCTGCTTCGCCAGACCGGTGCCCGCCGCCACGGCGCCTACAGCCGCTGCGCGCGCTTCCTCAAACCGCGCACCAGGACGCCGTTCAGCGCGATCAGCACCGCGGCAACGACGATCCACTGCGCGAACATGTTGCCCACGCCAAGCGGGCCCCAGAGCGGCTCGTTGCGGACGCTCCAGATCATCCAGACGACGAGCACCAGGGCTTCGACCACGATCAGCCGGATCACCCAGTCCCACCACGCGCCGATGCGGATGTCCTGGTCGCCGGTGTTGATCATCTCGGCACGGAAGCGGGTGACGCCGTAGCGGGTCACGATCAGGGCGAAGGAGAGGCCGCAGAGCATCAGGGCGACGCTCCAGACGTTGTCCTGGTTCGACCAGAACGGCTGCCAGAGCGCCGAGGGCACGCCGAGCACGAAGGCGGCGACCGCGATCGAGATGATGGCCTTGCGCCGTTCGAGGCCCGCCTCCTCGAGCGCCAGGCCGACCAGCTGGAACATCGCGACGAGCGACGTCCAGGCGGCGAACACCAGGGCCATGAAGAACAGGATCATGAAGAACGAGCCGCCCGGCATCGCGTTGAAGAGCTGGGGTATCCAGACGAACGTCAAACCCTCGTTGCCGGCGCCGACGATCTGGTCGCGAGCCCCGGGCATGATCGAGAAGACGGTGCAGAGCACCATGATGCCGGCCAGCAGGGAGACGCTGTTGTTGCCGAACGCGAGCAGGAAGGAGTTCAGGTTCGTGTCCTCCCGGCGACGCGAGAACACGGCGTAGGTCAGCACCAGGCCCCAGCCGGCGCCGGTGTCCCAGGCGTTCTGGGTCAGCGCCTGCAGCCAGATGTTGACGTCGAGCAGGTCGCTCCAGTTGGGCTTGAACAGGAACTCGAGACCGTTCACCGCACCCGGCAGCGTCACCGCCCGGATGGCGAGCACCACGACCAGCACCAGCAGCGCCGGCATCAGGACCCGCACGACCGCCTCGATTCCCCGGATCCCCTTGAGCACGACGACCACGGCCATCGCCAGGGCCAGGGCGTGGAAGACGAGCACCTGGGGCGTGTAGGAGAACTGGTCCCAGAGTTCGCTCGAGGCTTCACCCCTCAGTTGCAGTGTGATGGCCGCCAGCAGGTAGCGCAGCGTCCAGCCCATGACGACCGCGTAGTAGAAGCCGATCGCCGCCGCCACCCAGGCGATCCAGGCGCCCATCCAGGCGAATCGCTCCCCCAGCATCGCGGCGAACGTCCCCACCGTTCCGCTGCGCATCTTCTTGCCCAGCGCGAACTCGGTCAGGATCAGCGGCACCGACCAGAGCATCAGGAAGACGACCCAGGCGACGAGGAAGGAACCGCCGCCGTTGGACGCCGCGATCCGCGGGAATCGCCAGATGTTTCCGGTGCCGACGGCCATGCCGAGCATGGCGAGCATCAGGCCCCACCGGCTGGAGAACAGTTGGGTCGCCGTGGTCAAGCCCTGTCCCGCGCTGGTCCCATCGTGCCGATCCGGGACCCTATCAGCGGGGTCCCACCGGCAGTCCCCGTGCCGGCCCTGCGCTACGATCCACCCGCTCTCCGTCGTGCCGTCTTCCGATCCCAGTTCCGCGCCGGCCGTCATGCGGCTCCGGGGAGTGTCCAAGGTCTACCCGGGCGCCGGCAGCGCCGACGAGGTGACCGCGGTGGACGGCGCCGACCTCGAGATCCTGGAGGGCGAAACCCTCGCGCTGGTCGGAGAGAGCGGCTGCGGCAAGTCCAGTCTGTTGCGGCTGCTCAACCGGATGGAAGAGCCGACCGCCGGCGACCTGTGTTTCGGGGACGCGGCGCTTTCGACGTTCGAACCCACCGCCCTGAGACGCCGCATCGGCTACGTCCAGCAGACCGGCGGCCTGCTGCCACACTGGACGGTCCAGCGCAACGTCGGTCTGGTGCCCGAACTCCTGGGCTGGCCGAAGGAGCGGCGGCGGAAGCGGGCCGAGGAACTCCTGCGGCTCGTCGGCCTGCCGGCAGCCACCTACGCCGCCCGCTACCCGCGTGAACTCTCCGGCGGCGAGCGGCAACGGGTCGCCGTCGCCCGCGCCCTGGCCGCGGATCCGCCGCTCGTCCTGCTGGACGAGCCCTTCGGCGCGCTCGACGCGATCACCCGAGCGGAAGTGCAGCAGACGTTCATGCGGCTGCGGGCATCGCGGGAGCAAACGGCCGTGATCGTCACCCACGATCTCGACGAGGCCTTTCTACTGGCGGACCGGATCGCGGTCATGCGCCGCGGCAGGCTGCTCCAGACCGCGCCGCCGCAGGAACTGATCGACCGCCCCGCCGACCCGTACGTCGGCGAACTTCTTGATCGCGCGGCCAACTGACATGACGAAGCCGGCGCTTCTGCTCCTGGGCCTGGCCCTGGCGGTCCCTCTGCCCGCTCCGGCGCAGGAAGGCGAGCCGGGCGCGCAGTCTCCTGGCGGGACGATCGTGGTCGGATCGAAGAACTTCGCCGAGAACCGCCTGCTCGGCGAGGTCTTCGCCCAGTTGATCGAGGCCCATACCGGCCTCGAGGTCGAGAGGCGGCTCGGCCTGGCCGGCACCGAGTTCTGCTTCGAGGCGCTGCGCACCGGCAGCATCGACCTCTATCCCGAGTACACCGGCACCGGCCTCGTCACCCTGCTCGGCGCGGAGCCGACCGCCTCCAAGTTCGAGGCGCTGGCAACCGTCCGGGCCGAGTTCCTCAGGCGCTTCGATCTCCACTGGCTGGCGCCGATCGGGTTCGAGAACTCCTACGAACTGGCGATCCGGGCCGACCTCGCCCGCTCGGGAGAACGCGAACTGCGCACGATCAGCGACCTCGTGCCGGTCGCGCCGACCCTGCGCGCCGGCTTCGGCTACGAGTTCGTGGAACGCGGCGACGGCCTGCCCGGCCTCGCCGACACCTACGGTCTCAGCTTCGCGAACGTCCAGTCGATCCTGCAGGCGCCGAAGTACCAGGCGGCGGCCGCCGGAGCGGTCGACGTGATCGACGCCTACACGACGGACGGACGGCTGCTCGTCTACGACCTCCTCGTCCTGGAGGACGACCTCGGCTTCTTCCCGCCCTACGAGGCGGCGCCGCTGGTGCGAGGCGACACGCTGGAACGCCATCCGGAGGTCGGCGCCGTGCTCGGACTGCTCGGACAGGCGATCGACGAGGGCCGGATGCGCGCGCTCAACCTGCGGCTCCAGGAAGAGCACGAGCCGATCGAGGTCGTCGCCCACGACCTCCTGCGGGAACTGGAGCTCCTGCCGGGCGATGTCGAGACGGTCGCCCCCGAGCGCCAGCCGAGGGACTCCGGCCTTGCCGCCTACATGTGGTCACGGCGCCGGGAACTCTCGACCTATACCGCCGAGCACGTCGGCCTCTCGGCCGTCGCGCTCGCGCTCGGCATCCTGTTCGCGGTGCCGCTGGCGCTCCTGCTCGACCGCCTCCGGACCGGAACCAGCGAGGCGATGATCCGGATCATCGGCATGTCCCAGACCCTGCCCTCCCTGGCGCTGTTCGGCTTCCTGATTCCCGTCCTCGGCGTCGGCGTCGTGCCCAGCGTCGTGGCGCTCTGGATCTACTCGATCTTCCCCATCCTGCGGAGCAGTTGCACCGGGCTCCGGGAGGCCGATCCGGACGCCGCCTCGGCGGCCACCGCACTCGGCATGACCGAGGGCCAGGTCCTGAGACGGGTTCGCCTGCCGCTGGCGGTGCCCACGATCATGGCGGGCGTGCGCACCGCCGGCGTGATCACCGTCGGCACGGCGACGATCGCCGCCTTCATCGGCGCCGGCGGACTCGGCCAGCCGATCATCGCCGGCGTTCAGCTCGTGAACATTCAGCAGATCCTCTCGGGGGCGATCCCGGCGGCGCTGCTGGCGCTGGCCGCCGACGCCGTGCTTGGCGCGCTCGGGAAGTGGTTGCGGCCGCGCGGGGTCGGCCCTTAGAGCGGAGCCGGCCTGACGGCCGGCGCCTTGGCTTCCGCGGGTCAGAAGACCCGCGGTCACACGCCTACGGCGGCAGCGGGTCAGAAGACCCGCGCACCCAGTGGGCGGGCCTTAACCGACCAGGTCGCAGGCGGCGAAGAAGAAGGCGCGCTCGATCGCGGCGTTCTCCGGCGAGTCGCTGCCGTGGATCGCGTTGTTCTGGATGTTCGTGCCGTAGAGGTTCCGGATCGTCCCTTCGGCGGCCTGCGTCGAGTCGGTAGCGCCCATCGTGTCGCGGAGATGAGCAACCGCGTTGTCGCGCGCCAGCGCGATCGCCACCACGGGACCGCTCGTCATGAAGGCGACCAGGTCGGCGTAGAACGGCCGCTCCCGGTGCACCGCGTAGAAGGCCTCCGCCTGCGCCTGCGAGAGGCGCATCCGGCGCATCGCCTGAATCGCGAATCCCGCGTCCTCCAGGTGGGCAATGACCCGGCCGGTGTTGCCCGCCCGGACCGCGTCCGGCTTGATGATCGTCAGCGTCTCTTCCATGCCTTCATCTCCCCAGCGCCTCGGACAGCCGCGCGCCCATCTCGGCCGGCGAATCGACGACCAGGACCCCGGCAGCACTGAGCGCCGCCTTCTTCTCGGCCGCGGTGCCCTTGCCGCCCGCGACGATCGCGCCGGCATGGCCCATGCGCCGGCCCGGCGGCGCTGTCGCGCCAGCGATGAAGCCGACGACGGGGATGTCCAGATGCTCGCCGATCCAGGCCGCCGCCTCCTCTTCCGCCGTACCGCCGATCTCGCCGATCAGGACCACGGCTTCCGTCGAATCGTCCCCGGCGAACAGCTCCAACACATCGATGAAGCTCGTGCCGTTGACCGGATCTCCGCCGATGCCGACGCAGGTGGTCTGCCCCAGCCCTTCGTTCGTGAGCTGCCACACCGCCTCGTAGGTCAGGGTGCCGCTCCGGCTGATCACGCCGACGTTGCCCGGCTCGTGGATGTGGCCGGGCATGATGCCGACCTTCGCCTGGCCCGGCGTGATCAGGCCCGGGCAGTTCGGCCCCAGCAGGCGGCTGTCCCGGCCCCGGAGGAAGGCCTTGACCCGGACCATGTCCTGAACCGGAATGCCCTCGGTGATGCAGACGATCAGTTCGACGCCGGCGTCGGCCGCCTCCATGATCGCGTCGGCGGCAAACGGCGGCGGTACGAAGATCAGCGTCGCATTGCAGCCGGACACCCGCCGCGCGCGCTCGACCGAGTCCCAGACCGGAAAGCCCTCGACGGTCGAGCCGCCCTTGCCGGGCGTCACGCCGCCAACGACTTCGGTGCCGTAGTCCCGGCACCCCATCGCGTGGAACAGGCCCTCCCTGCCGGTGATGCCCTGGACGATCAGGCGCGTGCTCTCGCCAACCAGAATCGACATCGGCTCAGCCTCCCAGGGCCTCGACGGCGCGCTCCGCGGCGGTCGCCATGCCGTCGGCGACGAGGAAGTCGAAGTCCGCCCGCTCCAGCACGTCGCGGCCCTCCTCGACGTTCGTGCCCTCGAGCCGGACGACCACCGGCACCTCGACCGGCGTGCCCTCGGCGGCCAGTTCGTCGATCGCCGCGACCACGCCGCGCGCGATGCGGTCGGTGCGGGCGATGCCGCCGAAGATGTTGATCAGCACGGCCTTCACCGCCGGATCGGAGAGGATGATCCGAAAAGCGCTCGCCACCGCCTCCTGGGAAGCCGAGCCGCCGACATCCAGGAAGTTGGCGGGCTCGGCGCCGTACAGCTTGATGATGTCCATCGTCGCCATCGCCAGACCGGCGCCGTTGACCATGCAGCCGATGCTGCCGTCCAGCTTGATGTAGCTGATGCCGTGCTCGGAGGCCTCGACCTCCAGCGGATTCTCCTCGTGCACGTCCCGCAGCTCGGCGACGTCCCGCTGCCGGAACATCGCGTTGTCGTCGAAGTTCATCTTCGCGTCCAGGGCGTAGACATCGCCCTTCGAGTCCACCATCAGCGGGTTGATCTCGACGAGGGAAGCGTCGGTTTCGAGGTAGGCCGCGACCACGCTGGACACGATCGACTGGATCTGGCGCGCCGTGCCGCCCTCGAATCCGAGCCCGGACGCGATCCGCCGGCACTGGAACGGCAGCACGCCGAGAAGCGGATCGATCAGCTCACGCAGGATCGCGTCGGGATCCGACTGGGCCACTTCCTCGATGTCCATGCCGCCCGCACGCGATGCCATCAGGAGGGGGCGTTCGGCGGCCCGGTCGAGGGTCACGCCCAGGTAGAGCTCCCGGTCGATCTCCAGGGCTTCCTCGATCAGCACCGTGCGGACCTGCTGGCCTTCGGGGCCGGTCTGGTGGGTCACCAGTTGCATGCCCAGGATCTCACCGGCCAGCCGTTCCGCCTCGCTCGGACTCGAAGCCACCTTGACGCCGCCGCCCTGGCCGCGGCCGCCGGCGTGAATCTGCGCCTTGACCACGCAGCGGCCGCCGAAGTCCTCGCAGATCGGCCCGGCCTGAGCGGGGTCGTCGATCACCTTGCCTTGGGGCACCCTGGCGCCGAACCGGCGCAGTATCCCCTTGGCCTGAAACTCGTGGATCTTCACGGGCGGCGGCTCTTCAGTCGAGATTTTCGATGATCGCCTGGCCGAACTCGGAAGTCTTCAGCAGCGTCGCGCCTTCCATCTGGCGCTCCAGGTCGTAGGTGACCCGCTTCTGCCGGATGGCTCGGCTGATCGCGTTCTCGATCGACCGGCCAGCCTCGTTCCAGCCCAGCCAGTTCAGCATCATCACGCCGGAGAGAATGACGGAGCAGGGGTTCACCTTGTCCTGGCCGGCGTACTTCGGCGCCGTGCCGTGCGTGGCCTCGAACAGCGCGACACCGTCGCCCTCGTTGGCGCCCGGCGCCATGCCCAGACCGCCGACCTGGGCCGCCAGGGCGTCCGAAAGATAGTCGCCGTTCAGGTTGGTCGTCGCGATCACGTCGTACTCGTCGGCCCGCAGCAGCACCTGCTGGAACATGGCGTCCGAGATCCGGTCCTTGACCAGAATCCGACCGTTCGGCATGCGGCCATCGTGCTTCGACCACAGGTCGTCCTCGGAGATGGTGCAGTCGGCGAACTCCTCGGCCGCCAGTTCGTAGCCCCACTCCTTGAACGCGCCCTCGGTGAACTTCATGATGTTGCCCTTGTGCACCAGGGTCACGCTGTCGCGGCCCTGCGCACGGGCGTACTCGATCGCCTTGCGGACCAGCCGCTTGCTCCCGGTCACCGAGACCGGCTTGATGCCGATGCCGGAGTCGGCGCGGATGTCGCGGCCGAGCTTCTGCTGAACGAAGTCGATCAGCGCCTTCGTCTCCGGCGTTCCCTGCTGCCACTCGTGGCCGGCGTAGACATCCTCCGTGTTCTCCCGGAAGAGGACCATGTCGACCTTCTCCGGCTCGCGCATCGGCGAGGGCACGCCGTCGAAGTAGCGAACCGGCCGGACGCAGGCATAGAGATCGAGCAACTGCCGGAGCGCCACGTTCAGGCTGCGGATGCCGCCGCCGACGGGCGTCGTCAGCGGGCCCTTGATCGCGACCCGGTAGTAGCGGATGGCGTCGACCGTGGCGGCCGGCAGCCACTCTCCGGTCTCTTCCAGGGCCTTCTCGCCCGCCAGGATCTCCAGCCAGGCGACGGCGCGCTCGCCCGAGTACGCCTTCTCCACGGCGGCGTCCATCACCGCCTGGGCCGCCCGCCAGATGTCGGGCCCGATGCCGTCGCCCTCGATGAAGGGCACGATCGGTCGATCCGGGACGACCAGAACGCCGTCCTGCCAGCCGACCTCCTGACCGCCGGCTGGCGGTTCGACTGGGGGTTCGCTCACGGCGGCGCAGGGTATCACGTTCCGCGCCTCCAGTCCGCGCCTGGGCGCACAGCCGGGCTGTTAGGCTTTCAACGATGAGCGCGGAAGCCGTCGTACACCTGCCGGCGCCGGATCGCGGCGCCACGCGGGAGGGCATCGACTGGGAGACTCTGGTCGACGCCGCCGTCAGTTGCCGGGAACGGGCCTACGCGCCCTACAGCCACTTCCGGGTCGGCGCCGCGCTGCTGGCCGCCAACGGCAACGTCTACGTCGGCTGCAACGTCGAGAACCGCCTGCTCGGCCTGACCCTCTGTGCCGAACGCGGCGCGTTGTCGGCCGCGGTAGCGGACGGCCAGACATCGTTTGTGGCGCTGGCCATCGCCACGGGCTCCGCGCCACCCTGCGCGCCCTGCGGGCAGTGCCGCGACGCCCTGGCCGAGTTCTGTCACGACCTGCCGGTCGTGTCGGCGACCGCAGGGGCCCACGACGAGGCGAACTGGAGCCGGTTCACGCTCCACGAACTGCTGCCGGAAGCCTTCGTCCTCGACCCGCCCGAGGGCTGATCCGTCTTCAGGCCGCCATGAGCGCCGGCACGGGCGCCCCCGTCACCGTTCAGGTCCCGCCGGCCTCGGCCGCGAGGGCATCCTCCACCGTGTCGTAGGTCGGGAACAGCGACGCGACGCCGGCCACGGTCAGCAACTGAACGATCCGTTCCGAGGGCCGGACCAGGATGAGCTTCCGTTCCTCCGCGCGGAGCCTGACCAGGTACCCGACGAGCTCGCCGATGCCGGTCGAGTCCATGTAGTTGACGTCGGAGAGGTCGAGGAGGACATGGCCGTCGCCCTCCGCCAGGCTTCGCTTCAACGCGTCGGCCAGGAAGCGGGCGCTCTCCCCGAGCTTGATCACGCCCTCCACCGCCAGCAGGCTGGCGTCGCCGATCTGCTGCTTGTTGATGATCATCGGAGAGACGGCAGGCGCGGCGGCAGGCGCGGGCTCTAGCGGCTGAACCGACCCACGAACGTGCTCCGCTTGCCGGGGCTCTTCCAGGTGGCGCCCAGGCCCGGACCCTGCCAGGTGTGCTCGATGGCGACGCCGGGGACGACTCCGTCCGTCGGCGCCAGCGGTGGATAGAAGACCGTCTCGTTGCCGCAGAGGTGGTCCCGGTGGTCGAGCGGCCGCGTCTTCACCGTGGCCAGCTTGCCCGCCAAGACCGAGGCAGCTCCGTTTGGCCGCAGATCGAACGTGACGTCCGCCGCCTCCACCAGGGCCACATCCGCAAGGAGGACGCCCCCCATGCCGCGCGCGAACCCTTCGAGCGCCGAACGCTGCGGCCCGTCCGCGGCCGCGTCCACGATCAGCACGGATTCCGTGGCCCGCGACTCGGCGTACGGATCGCCCAGGGTCGCATCGGAGCGTACGACCGCGAGCACCGAGAGGCCCGAAAGATCGACGCCGTCCCAGCCGCCCGCTTCGATCCGCCAGGCCATGATCGCCTCGTTGCCGACCAGCCCGACTTCGGAGTTCGCGAAACAGGGGCCCGTATAGACGTCGGCGGTGCGCGCTTCGACGTACATACCCGAAACTCCGGCCGCGATCGCGGCGGCGGGCAGGACCATCAGAAACAGGGCAGCTACCACCACTGGGTGCGCGGGTCTTCTGACCCGCTGCCGCCGCAGGCGGCTAACGACACGCGCCGGCCGCAAGGCCGGCTCCATCCAAGCGTTCCTCATGTCGATGAATCTCCGTGGTCTTTGCCGTAACTCTCGAAGCACCGGCGACCTTCCCGGCAGTCCTCCCGGGAGGCCACCGCGCCGTCGGGCCCGAGGCAGTTCATGCTGTGCGTACACCAGACGAAGCCGTCGTCGATCTCGTGTTGCGGGTCCACGTCCATGCCCGGCTCCACCGGCGCCAGGGCCATGAACATCGTCTTCCAGCGCAGCCTCCGGCAGAGTTGCGGCGCCTGGGGAATGAGCGGACGGTAGGCCATCGCGTTCAGATCTCCATCCCGGCGGCGCGGCCAAGGGCGCGCCGCACCGCGGTCCGGGCAAGCTGGACCTTGTACCGGTTGCCGCTCATCGGTCGGGCGCCTTCCACGGCCGCATCCGCGGCCGCGGCGACGGTCTCCGGCGTCAGCTCCTGCCCGGCCAGCACGTCGCCCGCCGCCGTCGCCACGTGGGGCACGGGCGCGGCGTGGCCCAGCACGATCCGCGCACGCTCGGTTCGCGGTCCCGAGCCGGTGAGCGACACGGCGGCCGCCATCAGCGGCCAGTCCAGCGCGCGGCGCTGGCGGACTTCGTACACGGCCGACCGGGATCCCTCAACGTCGGCTTCGACGCCGACCAGGAGTTCGCCCGGCGCCAGCGTGTTCTCACGCTCTCCCGCCGCCTGCGGCGCCCGGTACAGCGCCTCCACCGGCAGCCTGCGCTCGCCGGCCGGCCCGTGAACGACCGCTTCCGCCCCGAGCGCGACCAGGAGCGGCGCCAGACTGGACGGGTTGACGAAACGGGCTTCGCCTTCCGGGAAGATCGCGTGGTAGCGATTGTCGCCGTCCGCCACCATCGAGCGGCCGTCGGCGGCCAGCGCCAGCAGGCCGAAGCCCCGGCGGTAGTACCAGCACCGGGGCCGCTGGAGCAGATCGCCGCCGACCGTGCCCATCGCCCGCAACTGCGGGCTGGCGACGCCGTCGATCGCGACGGCCAGGGCGGGCAGGGCCGCGATCGCGCCGTCGTGGTCGCGTAGCTCCTGCAGGGTCGTCATGGCGCCGACGCGGAGCGTGCCGCCGTCGAGCTCGATCCCGGAGAGACCCGGCACGCCGCGAAGCGCGACCAGCCGATCGACCCGTTCGACATCGTCCTTGAGCAGACTCAGAAGATCCGTGCCGCCGGCCAGCGCCTCGCTGCCCTCCGCTTCCAGCAGGCCGACCGCCTGGTCGACGGTCGCCGGCGCGGCGTAGCCGAACGGGCGCATCAGGCCGGTCCTCCCCGTCCGGCCAGCGCGTCCAGCACGCGGTCGGGGGTCAGCGGCAGGTAGGGCACGCGGACGCCGATCGCGTTCGCCACCGCGTTGCTGATCGCGGCGCCGGGCGAGATGACCGGCGGTTCGCCCAGACCGATCACGCCGCGCTCGTCGTAGCCCGGGCCGGTCATCATGTGGACCTCGAGCGACCCCACGTCGACGAGACCGGCGAGCTTGTAGAACTCCATGTCCGCGTTCAGGAGCCTGCCGCTGACCGGATCCGGAATCCACTCCTCGTAGAGCGCGTAGCCGACGCCCATGATCAGGCCGCCGTAGACCTGGCTCTCCGCCAGCCGGCGATTGATGACCAGGCCGCAATCCTGGACCGCGATCATTCGCTCGACGCGGACGACGCCGGTCTCGACGTCGACCTCCACCTCGGCGATCTGCACGCCGCCCACGCCGCTGGAGATCAGCCGGCCGGGGCCGGGATTGCGGCCCTGAACGCTGATCGGCGCGCCGCCGATCTGGGCCGCCGCCTCGCGCCAGGACATCCCGCGAGACGCATCGCCGTCCACGAACACCCGTCCGCCCCCGGCGACCAGTTGCTCCGGCTCGGCCCCGAGCCGCGGCGCCACGTGAACGAGCACCTCGCGCAGAGCGTCCTGCGCGGCCCGCCGGGTCGAGGCGGTGACGCCACCGACCGTCGAACTGCCGCCGGAGGGACCCGACTGCGGATACACGTTGTCGCCGAGAGACACCCGCACCTCGTGGAGCTCGAGGCCGAAGGTCTCGGCGAGCACCTGGGCCACGATCGTGCGGGTTCCGGTGCCGATGTCCTGGCTGCCGATCCGCGCTTCGACCGCGCCGTCGGGATGAACGGTCACGTCGCAGTTGCTCGAGTGGCCGCGGCCGCCCCAGGTGTGAACGGAGACGCCGAGCCCACGATGGACAGCGCCCTCGCGCGTTCGCCCGCGTGGCTGCCAACGCTCCTTCCAGGACGCCATCTCGCCGGCGATCGCGAGCTGCTCCCGGTAGGTGTCGGCCCGGCCGGTCAGGTCCAGGTTGCGGTCGAGAAAGTCGATCGGATCGAGGCCCAGCTCGTCGGCCAGGTCGTCCAGGACGGCCATCGTCAGGAAACAGGCCTGCGGATGGTTGGGCGCCCGCCAGGCCCTGGAACCGGCCAGGTTCGTCGGCACGGAAGTATGGCGGAGGCGGCGGTTCGGCAGCCTGCTGAAGACGTACGGCAGGGGCGTCTGGCCCGTGCCCGGAAGGCCCCCCGAACCCCAGGAGTCCGAATCCCAGGCCACGAGCCTGCCCTGCTCGTCGGCCGCCGCCCGGATGCGGGCGAAGGCCGAGGGCCGGCTGCCCGCGACCGTCACTTCCTGGTCCCTCTCGAGGAAGAGCTTCACCGGCGCTCCCGCCTTGCGCGCCAGCTCGGCCCCGACGATGCCCCAGCGGTCGGGCGAGAACTTCGAACCGAAGCCGCCGCCCATGTACTCGGTCCGGATCCGCACCTGACTCGCCGGCACGCCGAGTTCCGTCGCGAACTGTCCGGCCAGGGTCGAGACCGCCTGGGTCGAGGCGTGAACCTCCAGCTCGTCGCCGTCCCAGGAACAGACCTGGCCGTGCGGCTCGAGACACATGTGCGCCATCTGGGGCATGCCCAGCGTCCGCTCCACCGTGCGATGGGCAGCGGCGAAGGCGGCGTCCGGGTCGCCTTCGGCCCTCTCGCCGGCAGCCCTGGCATCGGGCGCGCCATCACGGTTCTCTTCCGTGACGAAGTGCGGAAGCACCTCGTAGTCGACCCGGATCGCCCGCACCGCGTCCCGCGCCACTTCCTCGGTCACGGCGGCCACGGCCGCGACCTCGTCGCCGGCCCACTGGATCTCGGCGCCTTCGCCCTGGATCACGTGGACGACGCGCACGCCGGGCATGGCCTCGGCGGCCGACGTGTCGATCCCGACGATCCGGGCATGGGCATGCGGGCAGGTCAGGATCTTCGCCGCCAGCAGGCCACTCGGGTTCTGGTCGGACGGATACTTCGCGAAGCCGGTCGACTTGACCGGACCGTCGAGCCGCGCCGGCCGCGAGCCGATCAGGGCCCTCCGGTCCGCCTCGGGCCACGAGTAGTCAGCCACCGCTCACTCCTCCGCCCCCGGCGCCCTCGACCACGGCGCGAATGCCCTTGTAGGTCCCGCAACGGCAGAGATTGCCTCCCAGGCCCGCTTCGATCTCCTGTTCCGATGGCGCCGGGTGACGCGCGAGCAACGCCGCGGTCGCCACGACGAAGCCGGGCGTGCAGTACCCGCACTGCTGCGCGTCGTTCTCGACGAAGGCCTGCTGCACGTCGTGCATGGCGTCCGGCGAACCCAGCCCCTCGACCGTCGTGATGCTGCGTCCCGCGGACTCGATCATCAGGCGGCTGCACGCGTAGATCGGACGGCCGTCCTCGAGCACGGTGCAGGCGCCGCAGGTGCCGCGGTCGCAGACCCGCTTGGGACCCGTCACGTCCAGCCGATCGCGCAGACCGTCGAGCAGGGTGACCCGCGGCTCCACCGCCAGCCGCCGGGTGGCGCCGTTCACCTCGAGTTCGATCTCGACCGGGCCCGGACCGACCGTATCCGGCGCTTCCGCGTCGGTCACGGCCGCGGCGCCGGCGGCATCGCCGGGCAGGAGGCCCGCGGCCAGACCGCCCGAGAGGGCGCCCGCGGCGCCGCTGCACAGGAACGACCGGCGAGAGAGTCCTGACCGCTTTGCGTCGTCCGTCACGCGCCCACCCTCAGTTCATGCGAATCGGAAGCCGCCACTCTACCAGTTGGAGGCGGCTCAGGTGCTTGCTCCCGCGTCGCGATGTCGAAGCCGGCGACACACCTCGACGAACTGCGAAAGCCCGTCCGCCGTGAGCATCCCCTGCAGCTCATGGTCGCGCACGACCCAGAGCGCCCGGGCCGGACTCTGCAGCTCCCGCAGCACGTCCAGCAGCTCGCAGTCCTCCGCCACCGTCAGCGGGTCCCGGTTCATCAGCTCCAGCAGCGGCGTGTCGGCCGGAAAACGGGTCACCGACTCGAGCAGGCGCTCCCGGTCCACTTCGCCGGCCACCCTGCCCCAGCCGTCGACCACGGGGAACTGGCGCTGCGTGGTCGAGAGCAGCAGGCGCACCGCCCACTCGATCGTGTCCTGGGGCGCCAGGCGCTCGCAGCGGGTCATCATCGCCTCGGCCGCCCGGCGGCCCTGCAGCACCTGGAGGGTCTTGACCAGGGAGGACTCGCGACTCGCGCCCAGCAGGATGAAGAACGCCGTCAGGAACAGGAACAGGTTGAACGCCACGCCGAACTGCCAGGGGACGATGGCCGCCAGGCCGATGAGGCCGGCGAGTACCATGCCCAGTCGGGTCGCGACCTTGGTCGCCCGCTCCTGGCCCATGGCGAACGAGAGGGCCGAGCGGAGGATGCGCCCGCCGTCGAGTGGAAACGCCGGGAGCAGGTTCAGCGCGAACAGGCAGAGGTTGCCGACCAGCAGCCACTGCAGCGCCGACGCTACGTCGACCACCGCTCCGGCGCCGACCGGCGGAATCCCCGCGACCGTCAGCCCGACGAAGAGCACGATCGCCAGGACCAGGTTGAGCAGCGGACCGGCGGCGGCGATCGCCAATTCGACCATGCCCTTGGGATAGCCGTCCAGGCGGGCCACTCCGCAGACCGGCGTGAGGACGATGTCACGCGTTTCGATGCCGAACCGCCGCGCCATGAGGGCATGGCCGAGTTCGTGGACGATGACGCTCATCAGCAGGCCCACGACGACGAACGTCAGCAGCAGCGCACTGCTGCCCATGTCGGGCGCCAGCACAGCGAGCCAGACGAACAGGAGGATGAACGTGAAGTGGATCCGCACCCTGATCCCGAAGAGAGTCAGCATGTGGAACGCCAGGCCGCGCGCCAGGGGTCTCATCCCGCTCGACCTCCTGCGGCGAACGACGGAACGACCCGCCCGGTCGATCGGCCGAGGACCCCGACCAGGCCGCCGAGCCCCGCAGCCAGCTCTTCGTCGCTGCAGGCGAAGGAGAGACGGATGTGGCCTTCGCAGCCGAAGGCGGAACCGGGTGTAACGGCGACGCGCGCCTCGTCCAGCAGGCGGCCACAGAGGGAAGCCGAGTCGGGACACGCCTCGTCGAGGCAGGCCCTCACGTCCGGAAAGGCGTAGAAGGCGCCGGCCGGCGGCGGGCAGACAACTCCGGGCACCCGTTCCAGTTCCCTGAGCACGACCTGCCGGCGGCGCGCGCAGGCCGCGACGAGCGCCGCCGACTCGGGCGGCTCCTCCGCCAGGACCGCCTCCGCCCCGGCCATCGCGAAGGAGGTCGCGTTCGAGGTCACATGGCTCTGGACGGCGGCCGCGGCCGCGACCACCTCGGCCGAACCGAGCAGGTAGCCCACCCGCCAGCCGGTCATGGCGTAGCTCTTCGAGAAGGAACCGACCAGCACCACCGTGTCCGGGTAGCGGGCGGCCAGCGCCGCGACGCTGGCGTGCAGCCGGCCGTCGTACAGGAAACGCTCGTAGGTCTCGTCGGAGACCAGGAGCGCGCCCCGCTCGGCGCAGGCCGAGGCCAGACGCTCGAGATCGAGGATGGAGGCGACGGCGCCGGTCGGATTGCACGGCGTGTTGACGATCACGGCCCGCGTCCGCTCCGTCATCGCAGCGATGAGCGGCTGCGCCCGGATCGCGAAGCCGTCCTCCGCCGCCATCGGCACGGTGACGGCTTCGGCCCCCGCGAGTCGCACCTGGGCCGGAATGCTGACCCAGGCCGGGGTGTGCACGACAGCCTCGTCGCCGGGCGAAAGGAAGGCGCGGGCAAGCTGGTAGAGGGCCGCCTTGGCGCCCACCGTGACCAGCGTGTTGGCGGCGCTCCACGGCGCGCCCTGGGCACTGTAGCGAGCGGCCAGCAAGGCTCTCAGTTCGGCCGTGCCCTCCAGCACCGTATACTTCGTCCGGCCCTCGTCGAGAGCCCGTTGCGCAGCCTTCACGGCTGTCCCGGGCGAGGGAAAGTCGGGCTCTCCGGCACCGAGGTCGAGGACCTCGATTCCCTCACGGCGAAGCTCGGCTACCCGCCGGGTAACCGCCATCGTGGCCGACTCGCGCTCACCGGAAGGCATGAAACAGGATCGTAACAGCAGCAAGGCGCTCAGAACGGCCGTCCTTCTCGCGGCGGGACTGGCGCTTGCGGTGGCTGCGAGCGGCCAGTTCAGGCCGCCTCCCAAGGCCTCGGTCGAGGCCTTCACAGACTTCACGTCCTACGCCGCCGGAACGCCCGTCCGCCTTGCCGCCGTCGTGACGATCGACGACGGCTGGCACATCCAGAGCCACACGCCGAGCTACGAGTACCTGATTCCCACCGAGCTCGCCCTGGAGCTGCCGGAAGGCTGGCCCGAGGCCGCCATCCGCTATCCCGACCACGTCATGTGGCAGTCGCAGTTCGCGGAGGACCCGCTAGCCGCCTACGAGGTCGAAGCGGTGATCCACGCTGAGGTGGAGTTGCCGGCCGGCCTCGCGACCGGCGTCGTCCAGGTGCCGATCGAGCTGCTCTATCAGGCCTGCGACGAACTCGTCTGCCTGCCGCCCACCACCGCCGAGACGACGCTGCGCCTCGAGATCGGCGATGCCGGCGAGCCGACCGGGCACCCCGCCTTCGAGGCAGCGTCATCGGCGTCCCCCCCGACCGGCGGAGGCCTGAGCCTCTTCGCCGTGCTGATCCCGGCGCTGCTGGGCGGCCTGATCCTGAACGGCATGCCGTGCGTCCTGCCGATCGTCTCGCTCAAGCTCTTCGGCTTCGCCCAGGCGTCCGGCAAGCCCCGCCGGGAGATCGTCGGCGGCGCGCTGATGACGACCCTGGGCATCCTGGTCTCGTTCTGGGCACTGGCCGGCGCAACGCTGCTCGCCCGCTCCGCCGGGCAGGCCATCGGATGGGGCATCCAGTTCCAGAACCCCCTGTTCGTGACCTTCCTGGCCTTGGTGCTCACCCTGTTCAGCCTGAACGTCTGGGGCCTGTTCGAAATCCATCTGCCGCACGCACTCGCCAACCGGCTCGGCGGCCACGCGCACTCGGCGGATGCCGGACACTCGCATTCGCACTCCGCGGCCGTCGCCGACCACCAGACCGGCGGCGGTGGGAGCTACTCCGGGCACTTCTTCTCCGGCGTGTTCGCCACCCTGATGGCCACGCCCTGCTCGGCGCCCTTCCTCGGCACAGCGGTCGGCTTCGCGCTGAGCCAGCCGGCGGCCACGATCGTCGTCGTGTTCACCGCGGTCGGCATCGGACTCGCCATTCCGTACCTGCTGCTGGCCGCCATGCCCCGAGCAACGCGGCTGCTGCCCCGGCCCGGCGAGTGGATGGTGACGCTGCGCGGCGCCATGGGCTTCCTGATCGCCGGCACGACCATCTGGCTCCTCTACGTCCTCGCGGGCCAGATGGACAGCGCCCGGCTCGCCTTCCTGGAGGTCGGCCTGCTGACTCTGGCCCTCTTCATCTGGCTGCAGAGCCGCAGCCGGAAGACGGGCCTGCGCGTCTTCGGCCGGGTCGGCGCCGCCGCCGCGGCCGTCCTGGTGCTGCTGCTGGCGAACGGCGCGCCCGTCCAGTCCGCGACCGGGGGCGGCGCTCCGAGCGGCATGAAGGTCCTGGACTGGGTGCCGTTCGACCCGGTCCAGGCCGAGACGCTCGCCGCCGAGGGCCGGCTGGTCTTCGTCGACGTCACCGCGGACTGGTGCGCGACCTGCAAGGTCAACGAACGCCTCGTGCTCGAGACCGACGAAACGGCCGACCTCTTCGCCCGCTACGAAGTGGTCGCGATGCAGGCCGACTGGACCAACCGGAACGACGACATCGCCCGCTACCTGGCGAGCTTCGGCCGCTACGGCATCCCGTTCTACGCCCTCTACCGCCCCGGGCAGGAGCCCCACGTGTTCAGCGAACTGCTGCGCGGCGGCAGGCTGGAGGAAGCGATCAGGAACTCAGCCGGCGGCGCGGCAGGCTGAAAACGCTCAGAGCGGCCGTCCGGGCGCCGCCACGAAGACATCTCCCTCGCCTTCTTCATTCACGGTGAAGATCCGGTCGAGCCGCCGTACCGTGGCGCCGGCGTCGAAGTCCAGGCACAGGTCCGCGCCGTCCAGCATGCCGGCGGCGCCCTCGGCGGCGCTGTCCGCGAACAGAACGGCCCAACGATCGCCGACATGAACGAGATCGCCCGGCGCCGGCGAGCCGTCGCCCGGGGCGCTCCACGCGGTGCTGCCATCGAGCGGCGCGAGTTCCCATGTCAGGTCCTCCCAGGTGACGCCGCCCGCGGCGAGGATGTCCCGCAGCACGGAAACCTGGCTGAAAGCGAGCCGGTCGTCGTAGAGCTGCTGCAGCCGCGTGACGGCGGAAGAGTCCCAACCGTCCCCCTCCCGGTGGATTCCAGGCAGACCGAAGACCGCCGAAGGGGTACCCAGCGCCCCCGGCAGCCGCGCCTCGAGCCGTGTTCCGTCGGGGGGAGCGGGTGACTTGACGCGCTGATCCGGGACCAGGGCGTCCTCGTCGATCGCGGCCTCGACCCAGACCTGGTAGCGGAGGGTGCCGAAGTCACGGTCGATCTCGGGACCGTCGTTCTCGAGCCAGCCGTCGAAGTGGGCGTCGAGCGTGCCGTCGATCGACCAGGCGCTGCCCCACTCGGGCCGGAAGAAGGGCTCGTAGGCGAAGCGCTCGACATCGGCGGCCTCTTCCAGCTCTCTGAACGGAACGCCGTGTTCGACGCTGAACCAGAGCATCCGGACCCAGCCCAGACCTCCGATCCGTTCCGGGGGAAGGGCCTCGAACCGGCGACCGTCGATCTCGACCTGGGGAACGGCGCTGTAGTAAACGGGTTCGCCCGCTTCGTCGCCGCGCCGCGGCTCCGTCGCCAGCACGGCATGCAGGCGAAAGCCCTGGCCGGCGGCCATCTCGATGTCGCCCGTCCTCGCCACGCCATCGTCGTCCACCTCGATGCCAACCCAGGCGGCCGACAGTGTCGGCACGCGCGCAAGCTCCGCCCGCGGCAGGAACCAGAGAACCGCCGCCGCCACCGCGACGATCACGCCGATGATCAGGAACAGCAGGCGATTCCCTTGCACAGCAGGATCCTAGTAGGTCTCTTCCCCCCGCTCGGGCAACACGGAACGGAAAGTGAGGCGATGAAGCGGCGTCGGCCCCAGCTCGCGCAGGGCGGCGCGGTGCCGTTCCGAGGCATAGCCCTTGTGGCTGGCGAAGCCGAAGCCCGGGTACTGCCGGTCGTACGCCGTCATCATCCGGTCCCGGTGCGTCTTGGCGATGATCGAGGCGCAGGCAACAGCGAAGCTGAGCGAATCCGCCCGCACCAGCGGCAGCGTCGGGACGGCGGCGCCGCGGACCTCCACCTCGTCGAGCGGCACGGCATCGACCAGGGCAACCGCGGGCCGAACGGTCAGCGACCCCAGGGCCAGCCGCATCGCCCGGCGCGTCGCTTCGAGGACGTTGACGCGATCGATCAGCGCCGCGTCGCCGACGCCCGTGGCCCAGGCCACGGCCCTCTGCTTGATCGTCCGCGCCAGCCGTTCCCGCTGTTTCCCGGAGAGCCGCTTGCTGTCGTCGACGCCGGGAATCAGGCAGTCCGGACCCACGACGACAGCCGCCGCCACGACCGGACCGGCGAGACAGCCGCGTCCCGCTTCGTCGATCCCGGCAACGAGTTCGTAGCCGGCCGCCGCGAACTGATCCTCGAGCCCGCGCATCAGGCGCAGGCGGTACGTCTCGGAAAGTAGCGCCGCCGCCTTCAGCGGTCGCGACGCTCCTCGATCCGGGCGGCGCGTCCGCGCAGCTTCCGCAGGTAGTAGAGCTTCGCGCGCCGCACCTTGCCGCGGCGAACGACCTCGATCTGGCCGATCACCGGCGAATGGAGCGGGAAGATTCGCTCGACGCCGATTCCGCCCGAGACCTTGCGCACGGTGAAGGTCTCCCGGGTGCCGCTGCCGCGCCGGGAGATGACCACGCCCTGGAAGATCTGGATGCGCTCTTTGGCGCCCTCCCGGACCCGGACGTGGACCTTGACCGTGTCTCCGGCCCGGAAATCCGGCAGGCCATCCCGCACGTACTCCTGCTCAACCTGCTGTAGATCGTGCATTGCGTGTCACCTGTACCTCGGCCGCGAGTCGTGTCCCCGCGACGCTGTTGTCTCCTGACGAACTTCACTCCCTCATCCTGCGGCCGGTCGCTGCCGACCGCGGATCGCGAAGAGGCAGGAGGCGGATTATCGCCTGTTCGGCGCCTTCGGCGCAACCTCTTGACCGCGCATGTCGCCAGCCAGCAGGTCCGGCCGCTTGCGGCGCGTCGCTTCGAGAGCCTGCTCGCGCCGCCAGGCGTCGATGCGCGCATGGTCGCCCGACCGCAGCACGTCCGGCACCTCGATTCCCTCGACGGTCCGCGGGCGGGTGTAGTGCGGATGGTCGAGCAGGCCCGAGCGGAAGCTCTCGTTCTCGACCGACTCCGGCCGGCCGACCACGCCCGGGATGTGCCGCGACACAGCCTCGATGACGGCCATGGCCGGCACCTCGCCGCCGGAGAGAACGTAGTCCCCGATCGACAGCTCGGAGTCGACGACCAGCATCCGCACGCGCTCGTCGATCGCCTCGTAGCGCCCGCACAGCAGCAGCAGCCGCTCCTCGCCGGCCAGTCTGCGCACCCGCGCATCGTCGAGGCGCTCACCCTGAGGCGAGAGCAGGATGCGGTGAGGCCGCGGGCCGTCGCCGGAAACCGCGCGCACGGCATTGAGCCAGGGCTCTGCCTTCATCACCATGCCGCCGCCGCCGCCGTACGGTTCGTCGTCGACGCTCCGGTGCGGATCGTCGGTGTAGTCGCGGAGGTCGTGGACGTGAACCTCGAGCAGGCCGGCGGCGATCGCCCGGCCAATCAGGCTCGCCGCCAGGAACTCCCGGAAGATGTCGGGGAAGATCGTTATGACGTCGACCCGCATACCTCGAGGAGTCCCTCCGGCAGGTCGCTCGTGATCAGACCTTCAACGACGTCGATCTCCGGCAGCAACGCGCCGGCGAACGGAACCAGCACCGACGCACCGTCACGCGCCGCCACTTCGAGCAGGACGCCGCCACCGTCCTCCACCACCGCGGCGACCTCGCCGAGCTCTCCGAGCCTCCTGTCGACGACCCGGCAGCCCACGAGCTGGAAGTAGTAGAACGTGCCGTCCTCGGCCGCGGGAACCTGGTCCTCCGGCACCTCGAGCAGGGCGCCGCGAAGCGCCTCCGCGGCGTCGCGGTCCGTCACGTCGGCGAAGCGCACGAGCTGCCTGCCGCGATGCGGCCGGCTGGACGCCACCTCCAGCCGCCGGAGCCGGCCGCCGATCTCGGCGAGGAGCCTGGAGCCCTTCCGGAACCGCTCCGGATTCTCGCTGTCCGCGTCGACCAGCACCTCGCCCCGCAGTCCGTGGGCACGCAGGACGGCGCCGACCGTCACCATCTCCGCTCCTTCGCTACCGGTCGACTGCGGCGGCTGTTTCATCTCTGGCCCTTCGGGGGTACGGACCGCCCGCCACCTGACTGTCAGTCGGGTTCGACGATCTCGACCTCGTAGTACTCGCCGGCCTCGGCGCCGCGGACTTCAAGCAGGGCGCGCAGCGACCTGACGCTACGGCCCTGGCGGCCGATCACGCGGCCGAGCTCGTCCGGCGCGACCTCGACCTGCAGGACGATCGCGTCCTCCTCTTCGACCTCCTCGACGCGGACCGCGTCCCCGCGATCCACCATCGACCGGACGACGCCCGCGAGTTGATCGGCGACTTCGGACATGACGCGGCCCGCTCTACGAATCCGCGGCGTTCGCGGCGGCAGCCCGCCGCACCAGCCCGCGGACGGTGTCCGTGAGCTGCGCTCCGCGCGCCACCCAATGATCGATGCGGTCCGACTTCAGCCGGATCACCGCCGGGTCCTTGCAGGGGTCGTAGTGACCGACCTCCTCGATCACCGCCGACGTCGGCACCTTGCGGCTGTCCGACACCACGACGCGGTAGAAGGGTCTGTGGCGCGAACCCATGCGCCGGAGTCTTATCTTCACCATTTCAGGATCTTCCAGAGTTCGGGATTCTTCCGGGTTGTAGACGCGCCCGCTCCGCGGCAGCGCCGGAGCCGAGGCAGCGGCGCAGTCTAGCAGCAGAACGGTGCCGCTGCCGCTCACCGAAGTTGCGGCAGCACCTGCCGGGCGCAGTCCATGATCGCAAACCGTCGGCACATCGACTTGATCGTGCCGATGTGCACCCCACCGGTCCGGGCCTTTGGTGAATAAGCAAGGGCAGTAGTCGAGGCCGACTCCGGTCTGCCACTCGGAGTCAGGTCTGCTCACCCAGCCCGGCCCCCAACCATACTCACTGTAAGTTTGGTGAGGAACCGGCGAAAACCCCACTTCCCGGCGCGAACGGATGCGTGAGCGCCGCTGGGTCGACGAGCTTGACCCGGTTTCGTGGCCACCAGATCCTTGGCGGAGGTACGACTTGCCGGAGAATCACGTACCGGTTCGCCGCAGGAGCTTCGCCACCTGTTCCCGAGTCATCTCGAAGCGCGCAGGCATGTTCCCATGAACCCAGTCCACGGCGTACTCGAACCGCTGTTCCAGCGTCAGCTCCTGCCGTGGAGCCTCTTTCAACCTCTGGACGAGGGCCTTCGTCTCTGGCGTTAGTCGCCTGCCCTTGATCTTGTTCGGGGACATTCGGGAGTCCTCCGCGCTCAGGCGGCGAGCCGAACGGAACGGCTCTCCCCTGCTGGCAGGACGGGGTTGTTCTTCGAGCGCAGCTCAAGCTCGACGACACTGGCCCGGAGTTCCGGCTTCGGCTCAACAGGCAGCGAGCTATCGACCTTGCCGGCCGCTACCATCAACTGGCCCTCGGCGAACTTCTCCTCGCCCCAAGCGTCGGTACTCTCGAAGAACTCGAGTACGCCCTCCCGGAAGGCGTCGAACGAGGCGTCTTCCGCCATGTCGTAGAGGACCGTCTGCACCTCTTCCTTGTAGGCCAGGTACGCCTCGGTCACGGTCGAGCCGACTCCCGCCACACCGCCCGGCTTCAAGCCGTGAGCGATGTACTCGCCGTCAGCTTCCTTCGTCACGACCGTCGCGCCGTATAGATCAACGCCCGCAACCCAGCCTTCACCGCGAACCGACGTTTGGAATCCGAACACGAGCGGGTAGACAGCCTCTATCCCCTCTTCGCGCCACTTGGCGATCATGCGTTCGGTCTTGTCCATAGGTCAGTTTCCCTGCTATCGGCAGGTCACGCTGGATCGACTCTACCGCCCCAGGCTTGGTCGCCCGGGGCGTCAGGCGATCTCATCGGAGAACCGCAATGGCGGCACCGCCCGACGACGAATCGCCCGACATAGGATCACGTTCCCGGCCAGACCGAGCCCCACACGAGGAACGATTCGATCACGCCGAAGTCCATGGAGCCGTTCGAGTTCATCGAGAAGTGGCGAGCCTCCCGGTTGAAGGAGAGCTCTGCGGCCCAGGAGCACTTCATCGACCTCTGCCACCTCCTCGGCGAGCCAACTCCAGCCGAAGACGACCCGACCGGTGAGCGCTACTGCTTTGAACGTGGCGCCAAGAAGGACACAGGCGGCGACGGCTGGGCAGACGTCTGGAAGAAACACTGCTTCGCCTGGGAGTACAAGGGCAAGCACAGGGACCTCGACAGGGCCTTCGAGCAGTTGCGCCAGTACTCGCTGGCGCTCGACAACCCGCCGCTGCTCGTGGTCTCCGACATGGAGACGATCCGGATCACCACGAACTGGACGAACTCCGTCAGCGTCACCGAAACGCTGGTCCTCGACGACCTTGCGAATGCGGACGCGCGCCAGCGGCTCAAGTGGGCGATGTCCGAACCCGAGCGGCTCCGGCCGGGCCAGACCCGGCAGGACCTGACGGAAAGCGTCGCGCAGACGTTCGCATCGCTGGCCCAGGCGCTACGGGATCGCGGCCACGACAGTCAAGAAGTGGCCAAGTTCCTGAACCGGCTCGTGTTCTGCATGTTCGCCGAAGACGTGGGCCTGCTGCCGCGGAACCTGTTCACGCGCATGCTGGAGGCCGCGCGGCGGACACCCTCCGAGTTCGTTCCCATGGCCCGCGAGCTCTTCGGAAGCATGGCGAGCGGCGGCCGCTTCGGCGTCGAGACGGTGGCGCACTTCAACGGCGGCCTGTTCACGGACGACGACGCCCTGCCGCTCTCGAAGACCGAGATCGAGACGGTCCTGATCGCCGCCCGACTGAACTGGTCCGATGTCGACCCGTCGATCCTCGGCACGCTGTTCGAGCGCGGCCTGGACCCGGCCAAGCGCTCCCAGCTCGGCGCCCACTACACCGACCGCGAGAAGGTCATGCTGATCGTGCAGCCCGTTGTCGTCCGACCGCTGGAGGCCGAGTGGAAAGAGGTCAAGGAGAAGATCGCCGCGAAGCTCGATCAGGAGAAGCGGCAGAAGAGGATCCCGGCCGCCCGAAGGCGCCGGCGCGAAGCGGAGCGCCTCCTGAGGGAGTTCCTGGACCGACTGCGTACCTTCACTGTCCTGGACCCGGCCTGCGGTTCCGGGAACTTCCTCTACTTGGCCCTTCACGCCCTGAAAGACCTCGAACAACGGGTCCAGTTGGAAGCGGAAGCTCTCGGGAGCTTCCAGCGGCAGTTTCCCGGCGTCGGCCCGGCGAACGTCAAGGGCATCGAGATCAACCCGTACGCCGCCGAACTGGCTCGGGTCTCCATCTGGATCGGCGAGATCCAGTGGATGCGGCGCAACGGCTTCTCCGGCGCACGCGAACCGATCCTCGACCCCCTTGAGACCATCGAGTGCCGCGATGCGCTCGTCACACCCGAGGGCAGGAAGGCAGAGTGGCCCGCGGCCGATGTCGTGATCGGGAATCCGCCGTTCCTCGGCGCCAAGCTGTTCCTCGAAACGCTGGGCCCCGACTACACCGAGCGTCTGCGAGCCGTGTACAAGGGCTCGCTGCCAGCGTTCTCCGATCTCGTCTGCTACTGGTTTCGCCAAGCCGGCGAACTCGTCGTGAACGGCACCGTCGCGCGGGCCGGCCTGGTTGCGACGAACTCCATCCGCGGTGGAAGCAACCGAACCGTTCTCGACCAGATCGCTGAGCAGGCCGCCATCTTCGACGCATGGTCCGACGAACCTTGGGTCGTCGACGGGGCCGCCGTTCGCGTTTCGCTCGTCTGCTTCGCGAAGACGACGGCCCAACTGTCCGTCCGACTGAACGGAAAGACTGCCTCGACGATCGCACCCGACCTGACGACCGGAACCGTCGACCTGACCAAGGCCAGAAAGCTGGCTCGCGCCGGAACAGCGTTCATCGGCGGTCAGAAGTCCGGACCGTTCGTGATTCCCGGCAGTCTGGCAAGGGAATGGCTGCGGCTGCCGACCAACCCGAACGGGCGTCCCAACTCGGACGTGCTCAAGCCCTGGGTCAACGGCCTCGACCTCACGCGCAGGCGACGGGACAAGTGGATCGTGGACTTCGGCGACTCCATGACGGAGAGCGAAGCCGCACTCTACGAAGCGCCGTTCGCCCACGTCCAGGAACATGTCCTGCCAATGCGCCGACGGAGCAGGGTGAAGGGCATCGCTGACCGCTGGTGGCAACACTGGCGCCCGCGGCCCGCGATGCGAAAGGCCCTCGGGGACCTAACCCGCTACATCGCCACGCCCATCGTGGCCAAGCATCGCCTGTTCATCTGGATTGACGCCTGCGTTTCCCCGGACCATCAACTCACCGTCGTCGCTCGGGACGACGACACGACCTTCGGGATCCTTCACAGCCGCTTCCATGAAGCCTGGTCGCTGGCCCTCTGCACATGGCAAGGCAAGGGCAACGATCCTCGCTACACGCCGACGACCACCTTCGCCACGTTTCCCTTCCCCACTGGCCTCTCGCCCGACGTACCTGCGGCAGCCTATGCCGAGAATCCCCATGGCGTTGCCATCGCGGAAGCCGCTCGAAACCTCGTCTCTCTCCGTGACCACTGGCTCAACCCACCCGAATGGGTCGACTGGGTCAGCGCACCCGTCCCCGGCTACCCGAAACGCGCCGTTCCCCGTAGCGACAGCACCGCGGAGGCCATCAAGAGCCGCACGCTCACCAATCTCTACAACGAACGCCCCCAGTGGCTCGCAGACGCCCACGCCGCCCTCGACGACGCCGTAGCGGCTGCATACGGCTGGCCCGCCGACATCCTGGACCAAGAAGCCCTCGCCGCACTGCTCGAATCGAATCTCCGCGAGTAATGAGATTCGCCGCATCGAGCCATCAAGGATGACCGCTACCCTTCCTCCTTGAAGTACGTCCTGTCGAGACGAGGATGTCGCCGGAACTCGTCAGGACAGAACCAGATCTCTCCTGCCTCGATGATCTCCTTGTAGATTCTCTCGATCGCCCGGTTCGCACGGTCGCACTGTTCCTCACTCAGATAGAACCGCATCCGGTCCACCGAGTTGGCGACGCGCCGGCCAGTCTCAGGACCAGCAGCCTCAAGTGCGACGACGAGTTGCTCGATCTCGGTCCTACTCAAGCGTGGTCTCGGCTCCGGGATTACATCGACCATTCCATCGTCCGAAACAACGATCGCAAGACGGCGGCTCGCCTTCCCGGCGTAGACATACCGAACTCCCGAGTTGTAGCGCGCGCCCCGAGACGCCCTGCATTCCGGCTGGGTCATGCCGTCCAGGATCACGCCCACGGCATGGCAAACGCAGGACGGATCCACGAGAATCGCACCGTCGATGCGACTGACCTGCCGATAGAGATCTGAAGTCAGTTCAACGGGGTCGACTACGGCTCCTTCGCCCCGTAACCGCCCCGCCTCGTGCTCGGCATCTTCCGCCACTATAAGCATGCTGCCGTGCCCCTGCTCAACCGCTGCGCCGAAGAGCTTGAGGAACCGTTCCGCATCTGCTTCTCCCGTCTCCGGAACAAGCCGTCGATACGTACCCTCCAGGTGGTTGGGAGTGTTGGGCCGAGGAAGCGACGGGACACCGTCCCGACAAACCAGCAACACTTCCTCTCCAGAGGACAACTGAAGTTGCCCCGCTTTCGTGGACAGTTTGTGTTTAGGGTTCAGGCGGCGGCTTCGTAGTGTTGGTTGCAGGCTTTCTCGAAGTTGACGGGCGAGAGGTATCGGAGGGCGGAGTGGCGCCGATGGGGGTTGTACCAGCCC
>JAJEBV010000021.1 GCA_022822365.1 Thermoanaerobaculia bacterium
AGATGGTCCGGGCTCCGCCCGGACCGGACCAGATCCACCATCTGCTGCCGGTACTCTGCCGGGTACCGGGGTCTTGATCTTGGCATCGTGGATACCTCCTCCTCAAAGGATGCCGTGTCCACGAAACCGGGGCAAGCTCAGAGCGACGTTAGGCGAACTCGGTCGCCGCTAACACCCGCCGCACCAGGTCCACCTGCCGGCGGACGCCCACCTTGGCGTAGATCTGCTCCAGGAACCAGTAGACCGTGCGCTTCTGTCGACCCGTGCTTGCTGCAATCTCGGCGACGGTCTTGCCTTGCGCCAACCAACAGGCGACATCACTCTCAGCAGGCGTGAGGCCGAATGCAGCAGCTACATGGGATCGATCAATGCGACGAGGACGCCATGGATCGGCAATCAGCACCAGTGCCGCGGCCCGCCGGACATCGAAGTCCAGTTCTCGAGCAACCGTAGGTCTGACGTGGACCATGAACCGTCGCCGTCCGAATCGGCGGCTGAGAGAGATCGAGTCGCCAACAGCGACGGAGCCCGACTGCGGCACGGCGCTCGCCAGCAACCGCTCGAAACCGACTCGATCCGCCGCCGCGCTCGCGGAGAGAATCCCGCCACGGTCTGACAAGCCGTCGCCGCGCCGCAGGACTTCACGTGCGAGATCGTTTGCCGCAATGATCCGCTGCCAGCGGTCCAGGTGAACAACACCCAGACGTTGAGAGTCAAGGAGTTCAGTCAAGGACGTGCCGAGCGCTCCGGCGTCCGCCAGCGCCTGACGCACCCAGACAAGGTGCCGAACGTGGGGCATGACCCGCTTGATCATCTCGATTTGGCCGGACGACCAGCCACCATCCCGTTCTACGGGGTCACCGATCGCCCACGCAACGTGCGAGTAGCCCTCCGGCGCGTCAAGGCGCACGATCAATGCCCTCTGGGAACGTGTTCGGACGGAGAATTCGTTGTACGTTGCTGAGGTCTTCAGTTCTTCCTTGGTGTAGAGGTCCACCAGTCGCCTCAAACGGCCGTACGGTTGTTGGCGCGAACGCGGCACCATTTCATCTATACGGTGGTAGGTCCCGAGGTACTCTCTCTCCAGATCCTCGCGGCGTTCTCCTCGGTGGCAGAGCCCGACCGCGTGGATTCGTAGATCTTCTTCCGGGCCCTCAACGATCCAGAGAGCGCTGCCCTTTGCCCCGCAAGCCTCCTCGATCAGGGTCGAGGCGCGGGGCCAATGAGCGCCGTCGAACACGGCGCGGTCCAGGGAAGCGAGGATGCGTTCAAACTTGCCTGGTTCGCTCACAACGGACCCAAGCAGTTGCTCACCGACATGTACGCACTGGAGACGAGGACATAGAGGAAAGTGCCTCTACTCCGTGCGGCTCCGCCACGATGGGCGTACAGCCGCCACCTGCTTTGAGAGCACGGCACCCATGCCGTCACCTGCCCAAGTGCGAGGTGAGCCAACTGCTGAGGAGTCTGAACCAGCAGGACGCCTCTGCGCACCGGTAGAATTACCGGGGCTGTCGTGACGGACAGCGTCGCCGTTACAGTGCCGAAGCGGGGCGACCGCCGCACATGGGCAAACAAACTGCGGTGGGTCGATGTTCCGGCGTTGATCCACTCGGGGAGTGGAGCGAGGCTGACGCCTCGGCCGGTTCCACCCAAGTACACTCGGCATCCTGTTCCCAACCACGTTCGAGAGATCGCTTCATGAGATGGAACCGCATCACGGTCGCACTCGCCATCGCACTGTCCGCCTGCCAAGCCGCTGACCCGGCCCGCACCGACCCCACCGCGACCCTCGTCGCCGAGACGCCAACCCGGGCCCAGTCCGCCGACGGCCAGTGGATCTCCTGGCGCGAGCACATCATCGACGACGTCGCGACCTCAGGCGTGCCCATCCGCGGCGGCGACGGACTCGAGATGGCCGATCTCGACGGCGACGGCCACCTGGACATCGTCTCCGTCCACGAGTCGGACACCGAGTACGGCAACGTCGGCCAGGGCCACGTCCGGCTCGCTTTCGGCGGCCCCGATCCGGCTACCTGGCATCTGGCGACCCTCGCCGAAGGGGACGAAGCCGCGGCGGCCGAGGACGTCGCGATCGCGGACTTCGACGGCGACGGCGATCTCGACGTCGTCGCCGCCTGCGAGCTGGCCCATCTCATCTACTTCGAAAATCCCGGCACGGCCACCGAAGAGGCGATCGCCGCTCTCCGCAGCGGCGTCTGGCCGCGGGTCATCCCCCACGCAACGAAGGACCGCGGCTCCTACATCCGCGTGTTCGCCGGCGACCTCGACGGCGACGGCCGGCCGGAGGTCATCACACCGAACAAGGGCGCGCAGAACCCGGACCGGCAGACGACGGAGAAACACGCCATCTCCTGGTTCGACACGACGGCCGACCCGATCTCCGGCGACTGGATCGAGCACGAGATCGTGCGAGTGATCTGGCCGATCAACTCCCAGACCGTCGACCTCGACGGCGATGGCGACACGGACATCGTCGGCGGCTCGACCGGCGAGGGTCGCATCTTCTGGTTCGAGAACCGCAGCGCCGGCGACGGAGCCGTCGACCTCGTCGAGCATCCGATCAACGTCGACGGCACGACAACCACCGACGGCACCCCCCGGCCGCCGAACGCGCCGTCGACCGGCGCCCTGCTCAACGGCTTCAACATGGCCTTCGTCGACCTCTCCGGCGACGGCCTGCTGGACCTGGCGACGGTCGAGTTCGGCGGCGTCCTGGTCTGGCTGGAGCGACCCGCCGAACCCGCCGATTCCTGGCTGTTGCGGCCCATCGGCCGGCTGACGCCCGACAACCTCGTGGGCTTCGCCTTCGCCGACATCGACGGCGACGGCGACCTCGACGCCATGTCGGGCGCCTACAGCCGCAGCGGGCGGGCGGAGGACGGCGAGGTCGAGGCCGACACGCCGCTCGGGCGGCTCGCCTGGTTCGAGAACCCGGGCGACATCGACGGCGAGTGGACCCGGCACGACATCTCGCGCCGCAAGCGCGGCATGTTCGACAGCTTCGTCGCCCGCGACCTGGACGGCGACGGCGACATCGACTTCGCCGGGACCCGGGGCAACACAGCCGAGTTCGACGGCGTCTACTGGCTCGAACAGGTTCGCAGCGACGAACCGGTCGCCGCTTTCGACCAGGCGCGGGAGGTCGAAAGCGAGCAGATGCCGCTGCCGTAGCGACTCAGCCCCTGCTCACTCGCCGCCCGTATCCGGCCGATCGTCGGACACGAAGCCGTCGCGGTTCGGCATCTCGACCTTGGGCAGGGTCTCCCGGTCGAGCACCGCGTCCTCGCCGACGATGCCTCCCAGGTGCAGCAGGTGGGCGACGACGGCGTAGATCTCGTCGTCGCTGAGTGAACCCGGTGACTCGTAGGGCATGGAGCGGCGGATGTAGTCCCAGAGGGTCGTGGCGTACGGCCAGTAGCTCTCGACGGTCTTCCGTGGCCGCTCGGAGGTAAGGCTGTCGCGGCCGCCGACGAGTGCCGCGGCGTCTTCGCCGCCGGCGTTCCGCCCGTGGCAGGCGGCGCAGAACTGCTGGTAGATGGCCCTGCCCTCGCTGACGGTGCCGCGGCCTTCGGGCAGGCCCTTGCCGTCGGGGAACACGGTGTAGCCGGCGGCGCCGAGTTCTTCGGCGGTCGGCTCGCTGCCGAGGCCCGTGAGTTCGGACTCGTCGGCAGCGTGGGTAACTGGCACGGCGAGCAGGAGGAGGACGGCGCAGAAAGGAGCGAGGCTGACGCCTCGCGCGTTTCGACGCCGCCTTGGGCGGCAGCGGGTCAGAGGACCCGCGCACCCAGTGGGAAGCGGGCCCCTAAGCCTCGGCATTCGTCACCTCGCCCGACTCCTGGACTTCCCAGGCCTTGATCCGGTTGTTGTGGTAGATCGTCGACCGCCCCCTCGCTTCGAGCAGCGCCGCCAGGGTCGGCTGAACGTAGCCCGTGTCGTCGGTGGCCCTCGACATCAAGACATGCCGGCCGCCGTCCCAGCGCCAAGGCGAGCGAAAGCGCGTGAACGCCTTCGCATGGCGCGGCCCTTCGATCTCGGCGTCGGCCCAGGACCGGCCGCCGTCCGTCGACACCTCGACGCGTGAGATCGTGCCGCGGCCGGACCAGGCCAGGCCGCGGATCTCGCAGAACCCGGGCCCGTCCAGTCTCTGCTCGCCCGAAGGCCGCGTGATGACGGACTTCGCGTCCATGACCAGCGTGAACTGGCGCGCCTTGCCGTCCGGCAGCAGGTCCGTGTACTTCGACGTCTCGTCGCGGGCCATCGACGGCATGTGGGCGACCTCGATCCGCCGCAGCCACTTGACGCTGATGCTGCCTTCGCAGCCCGGCACCAGGAGACGCAGCGGGTAGCCCTGCTCGGGGCGGACGGCCTCGCCGTTCTGGCCGTAGGCGATCATCACGTCGTCGAGCGCCCGCTCCAGCGGCACGCTGCGGCTCATCAGTCCGGCGTCCGCGCCCTCCGCGACGACCCAGCTCGCCTCCGGCTTGACCCCGACTTCGTCCAGCAGGTCCGCCAGCAGCACGCCGGTCCACTCGCTGCAGCTCGCCAGGCCGTGGCTCAACTGCACGTTCGGCGCGCCGGCCGGCGACCACTCGCGGGCGCTGTTGCCGGAGCACTCGATGAAGTGGAAACGCGACACCGAGGACATCCGCACCAGGTCGTCCATCGTGAACACGAGCGGACGATCGACGAGCCCGTGGATCGTGAGCCGGTGGGTGTCCGGGTCGATCGCCGGCACGCCCGTGTGGTGGCGCTCGAAGTGGAGGCCGGACGGTGTGACGATGCCCTCGAGATCGGCAAGCGGCGTGTTCGAGGACGACGCCGTGGCGTCGGGCGCGCGGCTCCAGCGCTTCGAGTCCTCGAAGGGCGACGGCTTGCCGTACTCGGTGGGGGTCTCGCCGAGGTCGCGGATGGCACCCGGCGTCTGGGCGCTTGCGCGGGCGGCGAAAGAGCCCGCCGCGGCCGCGCCGGCGAGTCCGAGGAACGAGCGGCGGCTGGGCCGTTCCGAGCCGCGCCTGCGAGTAGTCATCACTCTCTCCTTCAAGCTGTGTTCGGTGTTCCAAGCCTAGCGGCTGCACCGACGACCCACACTGGCTGCGTCGTTGTTACAGTTCCCCGTTCACGGTCGCCGCGACGATGTCTTCACACGACGAAAGCACGGGCCCCGAGGGCTACGATCAACCCGCCGTCGAGGCCTGGATCGCCGAACACGTCGACAGCCTGACACCGCCCCTCCAGTGGACCCGGCTCGAGGGCGGCCACTCGAACCTGACTTACCGGATCGAGGACGGGAAGGGCCGCGCCGCGGTCATCCGGCGGCCGCCGCAGGGCAAGCTGCTGCCCAAGGCGCACGACATGAGCCGCGAGTGGTCGCTGATCTCGGCGCTCGGGCCGACTCCGGTGCCGGTGCCGCCGGCGATCGCCTTCTGCGAGAGCCCGGACGTCACCGGCGCCTGGTTCTACGTGATGGGCCTGGTCAACGGCCGGCCGCTCTACAGCTCGGCGCACACCGAGGAGTGGGTGCCGCGGGAACGCCGCCCGAAGCTGGCGCATTCGTTCATCGACGTCCTGGCCGAACTCCATGCCGTCGACCCGGACGACGTCGGCCTCGGCGAGCTCGGCAAGCGCGACAGCTACGTCGGGCGGCAGCTTCGCACCTGGTACCGGTCGTGGACGGCGTCCGTCGAGCCCGCGCAGCTCGACGACCCGCGGGCGCACGAGCTGCAGCGCTACTTCCTCGAGCACCTGCCGGACCAGGGGCCGGCGAAAGTCGTCCACGGCGACTACGGGCTGCACAACTGCCTGGTCGGGCCGGACTCGACGATTGCCGCCGTCGTCGACTGGGAGATCTCGACCCTCGGCGATCCGCTGGCGGACCTGGCCTACGCGATGAACCAGTGGCTGCCGGCGACGGACACGATGCCCACGGGCTCTGGAGGCGCCACCGCGGCGCCCGGTTTCCCGGCGCGCGAGGAACTGCTGGACCGCTACGCGGAGCGGACCGGCCGCGACCTGTCGAATCTCGACTACTACGTCGGTTTCAACCGCTGGAAGTCGGCGGCAATCGTGCACGGCGTGTATGCGCGGTACATGGAGGGCAAGAAGAGCACCGAAGGCGTCGACATGCCGGAGATGCGCCAGCGCATCGTGCGCACTCTCGACCTGGCTGAAGAAGCAGTCAACCGCCTCTGAGGCCGCACACTGGGTGTGCCGGCGGCCTCTCCTTGTCCCTACGGCAACCGGAACGCGAGCAGCTCTTCCGTCGCCGTCACCGCCACGTACTGCCGGCCGTCCGCCGCCACGTACGTCATCGGGTTCGCGTTGCCCGGGAACGGCAACTCCAGCGACCACAGTTCCTCGCCGGTCTCCACGTCGAGCGCCCGGAAGCGGCGGTCGTCGGTCGCGGCGATGAAGGCGAGGCCGCCGGCGGTGACGATCGCCGAGGCGCGGCCGGGGCGGCCGGTTTCCCGCTTCTCCGCCGGCAGGCCCTCCGTGACGCCGAGCGGCCGCCGCCACGCGACTTCGCCAGTATCGGCATCGACCGCGGTCAGAGCCCCCCAGGGCGGCTTCTGGCACGGCCAGGACGCGTCGCCGATGCGGACCGCGAAGGAGAACGGCCGGGCCACCCGCAGGACGTACGTCGGAGGATCGACCTCCGTGTCCTCCTCGACCCAGCCCATCGTGCCGACATCCTGGCTGAGGGCGAGCAGCCGGCGCGTCGCCGGATCGAATGCGACGCCGCCCCAGTTCGGGCCGCCGGCCAGACCCGGAAACAGCAGGGTGGCGCCGCGCTCCTCGGCGCCCCGGTGCATCCAGGGCGTGTACGGGCCCGCGTTGTGAAGTGGTCCGGCGCTCTCGACCAGTTCGGCGCAGGCTTCCGCGTGCTCGGCGGTCGTGTCGTCGGCGGTCACCAGGTCCTCCGCCTCGTAGCCGACTCGCCCCAATGCCGGCGTCACACCCGGAATCGGCTGGGTCGGGTGGGTCTGCTCCCCGGGCACCTCGCTCGCCGGCATCGGCCGCTCCTCAACGCCGAAGACCGGCTCGCCGTTCTCCCGGTTCAGGACGAAGAGGTAACCCGACTTCGTCGTCACGGCGAGAGCATCGATCGTCTCGCCGCCCCGCTCGACCTCGAACAACACCGGCGGCGCCGGCGGGTCGTGGTCCCAGATGTCGTGGTGGATCGTCTGGAAGTGCCAGCGGTAGTCCCCCGTCCGGATGTCGACCGCGACCACCGCGTTCGCGAACAGGTTGGCGCCGTGCCGGTCGCCGCCGTAAGCGAAGGGAATCGGCGCGGCGAGCGGCAGGAACACGAGTTCCCGTTCCTCGTCGACCGTGAAGTAGAACGGCCAGGCGTTCCCGCCCAGGCGGCCACGCCAGCTCTCGCCCTCCCAGGTCTCGTTGCCAACCTCGCCCGGCTGCGCCACGGAGTTGAACTCCCAGAGCTTCTCGCCGGTGACGGCGCTGAACGCCCGCGCGTTGCCGATTCCGCCCGCCGTGCCGGGCGGCGTGTTCGCGCCGACGACGACGATGTCCTGCCAGACCAGGGGCACGGAGTTGTAGGGAACGCCGATGTCGACGATGCCGCCATCGCCGAACTCCGTCGCCGGCGTTCCTGAAGCCGCGTCGAGCGCGACGAGACGCGCGCCGGCGCAGAACAGGATGCGGGGCGCCGCTCCGTCCGCGCCGGCGCCCGGCCAGTACGAGACGCCGCGGCGCGAAGGAGCGCCGTCCGCCACCGCGTGGCGCCAGATTTCGGCCCCGGTCGCCGCGTCGAGCGCGACCACCGCGCGGGCCGCCGGCAGGTAGAGCAGGCCGTCCACCGCGATGGGCGTCGCCTGGGAGCGCGCCGGCCGCCCGGGATCGCCCGCCGCACCCTCGCCGGCGGGCGAAGAGGCGAGTGCGTAGCTCCAGGCCGGCTCGAGGTGGCCGACGTTGCCGGTCGTGATCTCGGCGAGCGGCGAGTATCCCGTGCCCGCGGCGTCGCCGCGGTACATCGGCCAGTCGGCGCGCTCCGGGCCGCCCGACGAACCGTCGCCGCAGCCCAGAACGGCCAACGCCGCGACCGTCGCCGCAAGAGGCCGTATGATCCTCGCTCCACACTTCATCGCTGTAGTTCCGGGAATGCCCGTCTGGAAGGGGCTAGACTGTAGCCGAGACCCGTTGCCGGCCCTAGTCCAACTGCTGAGGCGGCGCGGGTCTCTCGGCTTGAAGGAAGAGAAGGCATGCACACACGTCCCCGCTTCTCCCTGGCTCTGGCTGTGGCCCTGCTGGTCGCCGGCGCGGCCGGCGCGCCTCCGGTAAGCGGTCAGGACGAGAAGCAGATCGACTACGCCAGGGACGTGCAGCCGATCCTCGAAGCGTTCTGCTACGAATGCCACGGCGAGGACAGGTCCCTGCGCGAGGCGGATCTCCGCCTCGACATCAAGGAGTCGGCCTTCAAGGACCTCGGTGGCTTCCCCAACATCGCCCCCGGCGACCCGGACGACAGCGAGCTCTACATCCGCGTGAGCTCGGAGTTCCTGGAGATGCGGATGCCGCCGTACGAGGCCGGCACCCAGTTGACCGAAGAGCAGATCGAGACGATCCGGCTGTGGATCCTCCAGGGAGCCGAGTGGCCGGAGGACGACGACACGGCGGCAGACACCCAGTAGGAGATTCACGATGACCAGATTGACCAAGAAGCGACTCATTCCCTTCGTGACGCTCCTGCTGGCTGTCGGCATGGCCGGCCAGACCTTCGCCCAGACGGGCTACGGCGGCGGGGGCAGCGGCCTCCCCCGGGTCGAACTGCCCGACGAGCCGTGGATCATGAACACCCACCTGATCCCCGAGGTGAAGGTCTCCGTCGTCGCCCGCGGCATCAACCGGCCGTGGTCCCTCGCCTTCCTGCCCAAGGGCGACATGCTGGTCACCGAGCGGGGTGGCGACCTGCGCCTGATCCGCGACGGCGTGCTGGTCGATGAGCCGATCTCCGGAGTCCCCGACGATGTGCTCGCCCGCAGCCTCGCCGGCATGATGGAAGTCGCCGCCCACCCGCACTTCGCCGACAACGGCTACGTCTATCTCACCTACACCCGGCAGGTCTCCGGCCGCGAGGGCACCGTCGCCCTGGTCCGCGGCCGGCTCGACGGCACGTCGCTCGTCGACGTCGAGGACGTGTTCGTCGCCGAGCCCTGGGGCGGCTCGATCGCCGCCGCGCGGCTCGCCTTCGTGCCCGGCGAGGACATCATGTACATGACGATGGGCGGAGCCTTCGGCGCCGACCTCGTCGACGGCACCCAGAGCTTCTTCGGCCACGCCAAGCTGGCCCAGGACCCGAACAGCCACGCCGGCAAGACGCTGCGCCTGCGCCTCGACGGCAGCGTGCCCGACGACAACCCCTTCGTCGGCATGGAGGGTCACAAGCCCGAGGTCTACTCGATGGGCCACCGCAACCAGATGGGCCTGGCGCTCCACCCCGAGACCCACCAGCCCTGGACCACCGAGCACGCCCCGCAGGGCGGCGACGAGCTGAACGCGATCGAAGCCGGCAAGAACTACGGCTGGCCGGTCGTCTCCTACGGCCGCCACTACAACGGCGTGCGCATCTCCGAGCGCTTCTGGGCCGAAGGCATGGAGGAACCCGCGATCTTCTGGCTGCCCTCCATCGCGCCCTCCGGGCTCGCCTTCTACACCGGCGACGCCTTCCCCGAGTGGAAGGGCAACCTCTTCGCCGGCGCGCTGATGACCGGCCGGATGCCGAACACCGGCCACCTCGAACGGTTGATCTTCAGCGAGAAGGGCGAGGAACTCGGCCGCGAGTGGCTGCTCAAGGAGATCGGCAAGCGCATCCGCGACGTCCGCCAGGGCCCCGACGAGTTCATCTACGTCATCACCGACGAGCGGGACGGCGCGGTGATCAAGCTGGAGCCGGTCGAGAAGGCGGAAGAGGCCGAACCCGCCGCCGGGTAGCTACGGCGTGTACCAGATCGGCGAACTCCACGCCCGTTCCTGGTGGGTGGCGTGGAGATCGGGGTTCGGCTCGATGCCGAGGCTGAGCGCGTCCCAGGTCGACCAGCGGCAGGTCGGATTCTCGAGTACACGGACGTAGTAGAAGGAGCGGGCGGCGGCGTTGAAGTCCGGGTCGGTCCAGGTGGTCCGGAGTTCGACGGCGCCCTTGTCCCGGCTGATCGAGCAGTCGTCCAGGTTGACCTGGGCGCCGTTGTCGCCGCAGCGGTGCGTTTCGGGATCCGGCTCCAGGCCGTCGGAGCAGACGACGTCGTAGACGCGCTCCTTTGCTTCGCCGTCCTCGAGCCAGCCCTTTGATGACCTGGGCCCGCTGCAGCCAGGCGTTCTCCGGATCGCGCAGGGCCCAGACCAGGAAGCTCGGTGCAACTTCGTTCCCAGATGCCGGCGAGGGCGCCGGCGCACCCAGTGTGCGGCTCCCCGCCGCACCGAGGTCGCCGCCCATCGGCACGCCGGCCTCGTAGGCCGCGGCGACCTGATCGGCGGCGCCGGCGATCGCCTCATCGAGTCCGAAGCCGCCGAAGAAGCGCACCCGGATGCGCGTGCCCGAGGTGGCGAACGACTCGCGTCGCTTCAACGCGTCGAAGATCGCGGCGCGGGTGTTCCCGTCCGCCCACACCCCGGCCAGGCCGCCGGTACCGTGAGTGGCCTGGCGCGGCGTCCAGAAGTTCTCCCAGCCGCCGTCCTCCTCGCGGTAGGCGGAGCCACGGGCCTGGGGCGTGTTCGTCCTCGAGCTGAAGCGATTGTTCTCCTCGTAGGAGCCGGCGCTGACGTGACTGTCGCTCGAACCGACCGCGCCGAGGGCATAGGGGTTCACGCCCAGGCGCTCCTCCATCTCGAGCCCGGTCAGCAGTGCGTCCCGCCAGTAGCCGCCCTTGAAGATGGAAATCGGATCCGTGTTGTTCACCCGGTCCAGGTAGTACTGGACGATCTGGAAGTCGGCCCACTCGTCGTTCGGCGACAGCGACGGATGGACCTCCGACGTGCCCTTCTGCTGGCTGATCTCGGCCACCGGCTCGTTCCGGATCCGCTTGGCCGCGAACTCGGCGTCGATCTCCGCCCCCTTCCAGGTCTCCCGGTCGGGAAAGGCCAGGCCGTCGCTCTGGTTCATGTTGTGCGGCATCGCCAGCGCCTCGATCCCCTCCTCGCGCAGGCCGTCGAGCCAGTTCCAGAGATCCTCGGGGTCGCCGTCGAGAGAGCTGAAAGGCAGCTCCGGCGCCTCGCCGCCGCGGAAGATCACGTTCCGGTGCACGTGGCGGCCACCGACTCCCTTCGTGTACTCGTAGCCAATCAGGGCGGTGAACCGACCCGGATCGTTGTGCCGCTCAGCGGACTCGATGATCCGCTGCCAGGCGCTCGCCCGCACCTCCGGCCCGTTGATCGGGTCACCCGTGGCGGCCAGTTCCCGCAACCGGCTCAGCGCTCCCAGCCGCGCCCGGGCCGCGCCGCCCTGGCCGCTGAACAGATCCTCGGTCAGTGGATGTCCATAGGTGGGACTGTCCGGTTCGATCAGCGCCGGAAGGGCGCCCAGGTACTCCGCGTGGTCGGTCACGGCAAGAAAGTCGAGCGGCGCGCCGGAGAGCCGGATCGACTCACCCGACGGGTGCGGAATCGCCTCTCCCCTGGCGAACCGGTAGGCGTCGTCGGGGGTCGTGCGGACCGTGCCCATGAAGGCGTCGTGCGAGTACATCGTGTGGATGTGCATGTCGCCGAACAGGGCGACCCGGTCGGCCGGCGCGGCGGCCGCGGCGCCGTCGCGTCCGGCGGCGCGGTTGGCCTCTTCGCCCGCGGGCGCGCCGCAGGCGAGAGCGGTCAGGGCGAGAGCAAGGAGACCGGGCTTGGTCATCGGCGAGGCCCTCCAGGTTGTCGATGCGGTCCCCCTACGATAGCGGAGGTCACTCCGTCTTCTTCACCACCACGAACGTGATGTCGTCCTCCGGCGCCGCGAAGGCCAGCACGTCTTCCCGCAGCCGCTCACAGATCTCCGGCGCCGACTCACCGCGGACGGCCTCCAGCAACGCCTCGGCTCGCTCCTCGAGATACCGGCCGCCGCCGTGCTCGGCGAAGCCGTCCGTGTACAGCAGGAGCAGGTCCCCGGCCTCGAGCAGCTCCACCTCGCTGACCTCGTAGGGCCGCTTGTAGCCGAGGGGACCCGGGTCGACGCGCTCGTCCATGTAGGCGTTCGACGCGAACATGCCGACCGGCGGGAAGCGGACGAGCTGTTCTTCGGGCAGGTGCTCGATGCGGCCCGGCCGGCCGGCGAACACCAGGGGCGCCGGGTGGCCGGCCGAGAAGAAGCGGAACCTGCCCTGCTCGGACACCTCGCCATAGACCATCGTGAGGTACTTGTTCAGGGTGGTCGACTTGTAGAAGCGCTGGTTGATGTGCTCGAACAGCCGGGTCGTGATCTCGCCGAAGAGGTCGAGTTCGTAGTACGCCCCCAGCAGGAAGGCCTGGTGGAGCATGGCCGCCACCAGCGCGTCCGTCACCTTGTGCCCGGAAACGTCGGCCACCAGGACGCCGGCCCGCTGCTGGCACTTGCGCAGACCGGCGACGACCTCCTCCCGTCCCGCCGCTTCCGCCTCGCGAAGCCGGCGCTCCAGGTCGTAGCGCTGCTTGAAGTCGAGGTAGATCACATGGTCGCCGCCGATCGCCCGCAGCAGCGGAACGGAGACCTCGTGCACCTCCACGCCGCGCAGGTTCGGCAAGTCGCCCGGCTCCGGCTTCGTCGCCAGGCCGATCTCCTCGAGATTGGCCAGCTCGGCGCGAATCGCGGCCCGCCAGGCATCGGTCGGTCTCTGGGGCACGGCGCGGTTTCCTTCTGCCTGTGAGGAGGCTCAGGCGAAGACGCGCGGCTCGAAGTCCTCGGCGTTGACGATCGAGGCGCTGTCGCCGGTCGCCCGGATGACGAAGAAGCCCTTCCGTTCGGCGTGACGGGCCACCTCGTCCGACGCCTGAAGATAGGCCATCGCGCCGTAGACCTTGCGATCGCGGTACTCGGGCCACCACTCCTTGAAGCGGCCCAGCTTCGACCGGAACCGCCTGACGTCCTCCGGCCGAAGCGTCGTCTTGACCTCGGCCACGACGATCTCCTCGCCGTTGACCGCCAGGATGTCCACCTCGTAGCTCTCGCCGCCTCGCCTCTCCAGAGTGCGCTGCGCGAGCCGATGAACGTCGACGTCCCGGCCAGCGAGCAACCTGACCAGATCGCCCCTGACCAGGCTCTCCATCAGCTTGCCCCACTGCGTCGTGAACAGATCCTCCGCCTTCTTCAGACGCCGGTCCGTCTCCTGCATCCGACGGTCCGTCTCCTGCATCTGTTCGTCTGTCTTTCTCTGGGACTCCCCGAGTCCCCGGATGCTCAGGGTGAGTTCCCGCAACTCTTCGAGGGTTGGAGCTTCGCCGCGCTCCTCGTGGGGGATGGTCATGTTCGGTCGTCGCCTTTCTTCGGTTGTGGCGCCAGAACGCCGTGAAGCTGTGGGACCTGAAACAAGCAGGCCGGAGGGGCAACGCCGCGCAAAGCCGGCAAGGGGTTCGGAGCGTAGCAGGCGGAGTGGGAGCAACGTGCCGACGTCGCTGCGGGCGCTGCTGTGCAGCGGGATTCTCGCCGCAGGAACCGGAAGCACAGCGTCCCACGCTGGCATCCGGAACCGGGTGCGCCGGCGCCCTCGCCAGCTGCCGCCGCGGGCGGCCTGGAAGACGCGCCGCGAAGCCGCGACCCTCCCGCGGCGGCACAGCCACACGATTCCCTGAAGAGACAAGGGCGCCGGGCCTTGCGGCCCGGCGCCCCGAAAGGTTGGCAGCGATGAAAGAGCGGCGTGTGCGCTACTCATCACTCAGGTTTTTCGTTTGGACAGACGGCCTAAGCTTGAACCTCCATCGCTGCCTGGCAGAGGCTCCCGAAGGGGCAAGGAGTCGGTGCTGATGATCACCGCGAACCCCGCCGAGGGCGCTGCCGTTGGACTGTCGCTCGCTCCCTACTCCGAGGTCGGCGGGAACGGGTTCTCGGGAACGAGTTCGCTTCCCTGGTGGGCAGCGGCCGCCGAACCGGACGGACAGACCACCATGATCTGAGTCGTAGCCGCCAACCGGCTGGTCCCCTTCGCGGTAACGATGGATGGCGTGACGTTGTCGCCCTGGTCGGTTGCCACGTAGGCCGACACCGTGACGGTGGCCGTGTTGTTCTTCGCGGGCTTCGCCTGCGGGTTGCAGTAGTCCCCGTGCGGATGGATGACCAACGTTCCCACGTTCCCCGCGACATCGAAAGTCATGCCGCCGTCTTCGGCCGCGGTGCCGTCCGCCGCCGCCCCGATGGGGCGGTTGCCGACGCCGCCAAGCGAAGCCGTCATGCCGCCGTCCGTAGCCGGCGAAGCGTTGTTCCCGTCGGAAGTCAGACTAAGCGGCGGACCGCCGGGATGACCCGTCAGGAAGTTGTACCCGGCCGGAACGCCGGCCGTCAGGACGGACGGTTCGGGATCCGCGGAAGTGAGGAAATGCCCCGTGCCGTTGCCCCAAAGGTCGAACTTCATCTCGTTTCTGCCGTCAGCCGCCAGCGGCCTGAGCACCCGGTTGGTGGTCGTCCGCTTGCCGGTGAAGTCATTGACCGGACCCTGAGCGCGAAGGACGGTCTTGCCGTCGCCCTGCATGCAACTCGAAACGCGGCGATAGAAGGCCGTGCCGGCCGCATTGGCCGCGGCCGCGCCGCACCGCGCCGGAGCCGCCGGCGTCGGTTCCGGCAGGATCGTCGGCAGGATGCCGATGCGCCCGCTGGAGGTTTCCTTGAGCAGGACCGCGCCCTTGTCTTCCGCGTCCTTCTTGTCGTCGCCGGGGAAGGACATCGTCACTCCCTCGCCGGCGCTTGCCAGCTTGGCGCGGTCGTTCCCGAGCGTGTCCTTGGAAACGAGCGAGCCGACCGCCGAATGCATCTCGTCCGAGATCCAGTACCAGCCGCCATCCATGACGGGGCCGATTTCGAGCGTTCCGCCTTCGGCGCACGCCCTGGGGCCGTCGAACAGCATGGCTACCATGCCGTCCGCGTCGGGAGTCAGTTCGCCGGTCGTGATCGCGTTCCCGCAAGTCGCGACGACGTACACCATCTTGGCGTCCGCGTCGGCGGTGGCGATCAAGCCGCCTTCGCCCATGTAGACCGGCACCACGTGAGTGCAGTCCGGGCAGGTGACCGTCTGAGCGGCCGCCATCGAAACCACGCCGCAAAGCAGCGCGGCAATCACAGTGATTCTGAGATTCACAGATTCAATACCTTTCCGGCTGTCGGATCTCGACAGCCAACGTTGGCGAAGAAACCGGGCGCAAGCCCGTCCTTCAAGTGTTGCGTGCGCTCCAGGGCCCGAAGGGTTCCGGCCGCCGGGGCGCGGTGTCTCACGGCTGCCTGGGCGTTCGCCCGGGGCCGCTGTCGGGTTCGCATCACCTCCAGGGAAAAAAGTGCCGTGCTCTCGTTGTTTGAGATCTCGGGTTCGGCCCCGCGACGCCGCTCCGCGCCCCCTCCGAAACCCGTCGTGCGAGGCACGTTACTGCGCCATAAGGGGTGTTATGCACTGCTGAATGAGAGCTACAACGCAAGAAGAAACGGACGTGAAACCGGAGCCGTTCGACAGCGCAAACGAACCGGCCGCCGAGCGCGAGTTCTCCGTCCGGGACGCGCTCCGGACCTCGCTGTCCGACAACACCCGCAGCGCCTACCGAACGGGCTGGCGCAGGTTCACCGCCTGGTGCGACGCCGCCGGCACGAACCCGATGGCCGCGACTCCGGACGACCTGGCCAGCTTTGTCGTCCAACTGGCCTCCCGGCCCCCGTCACCCGCGGCGACGACCGCCGAACGGGCGCCGCTGTCCGTGGCGACGATCCGCGTCTACCTTGCTGCCATCGGCCGCGAGTACCGCGAGCGGAACCGTCCCTCCCCCGTCGACGACTCGAGAGTGGCCGCCGTGCTGCGGGGACTCGGGCGCCGGAGGGAGCGGCGGGAGCGCCGGGTGAAGGCGCTGAGGGAGGAGGAACTCGCCCGCATCCTAGCCTGCTGCGACGAGCAGGCGACGAGCGGAAGCCGCGGGCTGATCACGGTCCGCGACGCCGCGCTTCTCGCCGCGGGCTTCGCCGGCGCGCTCAGGCGCTCAGAGCTCTGCGCCCTGCTCGTCGAGGACGTGGAGTTCCTCGATGATCCCCTCAGTCTGCAGGCGTGCGGGCCTGGCGGCCAGGGACCCGCTCCCCATGGAAGAGCCGCGACAGCAGCGGACGGCGCCTCCGGCGGGGCTGCCGGGATGTTCCTGCACATCCGCAGGTCGAAGACGGACCAGTTCGGCCGGGGCCAGCGCGTCGCCGTGCCGGAGGGCCGCCTGCTCAGGCCCGTATCCAGGCTCCGCCGCTGGCTGGCGCTCTCCGGCATCGACCGGGGGCCGCTGTTCCAGACGATGCGCCGCGGCGGCCACGTCCAGGGAAGGCCGTTGCACCCCACCGACGTGGCGCGGCTGGTCAAGCGCTACGCCGCCGCCACCGGCCTCGACCCGGCCCACTACGCCGGGCATTCGCTGAGGGCGGGCTTCGTCACCAGCGCGGCCGCCCACGGGGCGCGCCTCGACAAGATCATGGAGGTCACCCGCCACGCCAGCCCCGCCACGGTCATGCGGTACATCCGGCACGCGGACGCCTTTGAGGATCATGCCGGAGCGGCGTTCCTCTAGCCGCCGGTCGAGACGCCTCCGCACTCGTCAACCGAGCAACTGGCCCGGCCTGATCCCGGCCAGATACGCTTCACACGGTTCGCAGCGGATGCCCTGAACCTCCAGCCGCTCCTCGCCACGGTAGAGAAGGCGCGCTTGAGCCTCCGGATAGTCCTCCAGAAAAGCGCGAAGCCCACGCAGATCGCGTGCGCGCACGGCGGCGCTGTTCTGCACCTCGAAGGCCCACAGGCCCTCTTCCCCGTACACGACGAAGTCCACTTCGGTGCCCGACTTCGTTCGCCAGAAAGACAGGTTCGCGTTCGAGCCCGAATAGTCGATCCACGCGCGCAGGTGCTGCGCCACCAGCCCCTCCAGGGCTCCTCCCTCGATCTCCTCCGGGCGATCGAGCGGACCAGCCGGACGAACCGATCGGAACACACCGGCGTCGAACCAGTAGAACTTAGGATGAACCGTGAGCTGACGCTTCTGGCGTCTCCTGAACACCGGAAGCCGAAAAGCCAGGTAGAGATCCTCGAGAATCCCAACGTACGCCTCGACCGTCTTGCGACTCGCGTGGACGTCCCGAGCCACTTCAGAGACGTTCAGCACGGACCCGTGGGAGAACGAAACAGCCTCCACGAAACGCGCAAAGTCGTCGAGCCGTCGGACCAGACCCTCGGCCTGAACCTCCTCCCGCACGTAGACCGCGACGTAGGAAGCGAGAGTCGCATCCGGTGTATCCGAGTCCCACACGACGGGCAGAAGGCCCCGACGCAGTCCGAGAGCAAGGTCGAACGACGGCAGTTCCGCCGCCATGAACGGATGCATCCGCGCAAGCAGCAGCCGGCCCGCCAGCAGATTGACACCGGTCCTCCTGAGTTTGCGGGCCGAAGAACCCGTCAGGACGAAACGCGGAGCGGCGCGCCGGCCGCCCCGTTCGATCAGATGGTGGACCACGTCGAGCAGAGCGGGAACCTTCTGCACTTCGTCGATGACGACGACCTCGGCGTCGGGCTCGCCGTCGACGAGTTCCCGGAGCCGGTCAGGCCGAGCAGCGAACCGCTGCGCCACCTCTGGCCGCAGGAGATCGAGCCAGAGCCCGTCGGCGAAGGCTTGCCGCAGGAACGTCGACTTGCCGGTCCCTCTCGGGCCGAACAGGAAGTGACTGGCCTCGGGGGGCCGGAAGAATCGTCCTAGAAACGCCATTTCTGCTGCCGATCTGGCGGTTACACTACCAGAACCGCAGGGCCCTACGCCAAGAGAAGGGGCGCCGGGCCATTCGGCCCGGCTGCTGGCCTCGGCGCGGCCTAAGCGATTCTTCTGCTTGGGCTTACGCTGCTCGAGCCTGGACTGGGCGGGTTCGCCCGAAAGGGCTTGACAACACCCCTTATGACGTGCTTTCTTCTCGCCTGCACGCGGCCGTCAGGCAGCCGTCAGCACCGTCATGGACAGTTCATCCGATCCGCAGCCCTCCAGGATGTCAATGGCAACTGAAAACTGCACACTTGTGGCAACCGAAAACTGCACACTTCTTCTGGGGCGGCAGGGTCCTGGGCAGGCGTCCGGAGTAGCGGCCCAGGGCTCCGGTGTCGGCCGTAGGGAGCGGAGCGACCGGAGGCCGACACCGGAGGCGCGCCGCGGCCAGGGGGTTGGCGGCTGATCACGAGCCGTCCTCCTGGCGCCGCTCGTCGTGAGCGGGGCGGAAGAGGTCCTGGTGGGCTCTCATCCGGTAGCTGTTGCCCCGGATGTTGACGATGTGGCAGTGGTGCAGCAGGCGATCGATGAGGGCCGCGGCCATGATCTCGTCGCCGAGCACGCCGCCCCATTCCTCGAAGCCCTTGTTGGAGGTGAGCACCGTGGAGGCCCGCTCGTGGCGGGCGTTGATCAACTGGAAGAAGAGCACGGCGCCGTCCTGGTTGATCGGCAGGTAGCCGATCTCGTCCACGACCAGCAAGGCGGGATGGGTGAGCACCCGGAGCCGGCGCAACAGGTTTCCCGCGGCCTTCGCTTCGGTCAGCGACTCGATCAGAGCCGCCAACGTGCCGTAGTAGACCTTGCGGCCCGACTCGGCGGCCGCGATCGCGAGGCTGATCGCCAAGTGGGTCTTGCCTACTCCCGGCGGCCCCAGGAGAATCACATTCTCGGCGCGCTCCAGGAAGCCCAGTTCGTGGAGGCTCTCGATCTGCTCCCGCTTGATGCTGGGCTGGAAGCTGAAGTCGAAATGGTCGAGCGTCTTGACCGCCGGCAGGCGTGACGAGCGCATCGCCGCCTGCAGCCGGCGGTTGTTGCGCAGCACGATCTGGGCGGAAAGCAGCTCCTCGATCGCCTCGGAAGCGGTCACCGCCCCGCTGTCGGCCTGGGCCAGGATGCCGTCCACGGCTTCCAGCGCTCCGGGCATCTTCAGGTCCGCCAGCATCTCTCGCAACCGAGCCCGGCGATCGCCTGCTGGAGCCTTCATCGCACGGCCTCCGAGTACTCCCGCAAGGATCGCCGCTGCACCTGTACCGTCGGCGCCACCAAGCGGCGCCGAGCCGCCGCTTCCTGCTGCCGAGCGCCCAGAGCCCGGTAGGGATGGCTGGCCAGGGGGCGAAGCGCCTGGCGCTCGTCGCGCTCGAAGCGGTCCACCGGACGCTCACCCGTCGTGCCATGCCTCCGCACATTGGCGGTGCCCTCCAGCCAGCGCGAGGCCTGCTCATTCAGGTCGGCGTCGTTTGTGAACGGCCGGCCGTAGAAGAAGCTCTCCCGCACGTACCGGATCGGCCGCTCCACCTTGCCCTTGGTCTGCGCCCGGTAAGGACGGCACGACCGCGGCACGAAGCCCCAGTGGGCCGCGAACCGCAGAAACTCGGCATTCAGCGCCAACTCGCCGCCCGAGGCGCGGTCGTCCGACACGACCACCGCGCGCATCTGGTCGAAGAGGAGCTCCTCCGGCACGCCGCCGAACCGACCGAAGGCGCTCTCGAGCCCCTCGATGAGGACCGGCATCGTCTGCCGGGAGTAGAAACGCAGCCACAACAGCCGGGAGTAGCCGAGCACCACCAGCAGGGCATGCCGACGTCCCCAGGGCAGCCTGAATGTCCCGAAGTCCACCTGGCCCTGATGGCCCGCCGGGGTCTCGAACCGCACCGGAGCCTCCTGGGGCGCCCGCGGCCGAACCTCCCGAACGTAGTCCCTGACCCGGCTGTAGCCGCCGTCGTAGCCGGCCGCACGCACCTCGTCGAACAGGCGCATCGCCGACAGCTTGGGAAACTCCTCGAGCCGGACCTCGATCAACTCCTTGTACGGGTCCAGCTTGTGAGCGACCCGAGGCCGCGGCGAGTACCGAGACCCGCCCGACGACAGGTCCCGGTCCAACTGGCCCGACTCGGTCCACGCGTGGATCGTCCGCCGATTGATGCCGAACCGCCTCGACAACTCGGCCTTCGAGACGCCTCGCTCCAGGTAGTGCCTCAACTGCATCCTGATCTCCCATCCGTACATCCATCCGTCGCTCCATTGCCGTTGGCGAAGCCAACAGCATCGAACGACGGAGCGGCTACCGCAAACCGCTGACTGTGCAGTTTTCGGTTGCCACGAATGGGAGATTTACAGTTGCCCCCAACACGAAGAAGCGGAAGAGGCCGGAGTCGTCAGTGCCCGTGGGTACGACGATCGCCGGAGCGGGCTAACCGCCCGCCGTCCACCAGTCCGCCCGCACGTCAAAGCGCCCCTTCTGAAGGCAGAGTGTCTCCTCGCCGGCCACACAGGGGCCGCCGGACGCGGGCGGAGGTTCGCGCATCAAAGGCACTTCGCCCGTGAGCCTTCCCCGCCCTCCCGTGACGCGGCGCCAGTGCTCCAGCGCCCGATCGCGGTAGTCCGCGTGCTCGCGGAGCAGCTCGGGGTCGGGCTCCTGCCCGGGTAGCAGGAAGTACACGAACCCCGTGTTGAACACTTTGCGCGACCGGTCCGAAGGCGGGTTCCGCGCCCCGGTCGCGGCGAGGACCTGGTCCATGGTCACGATCTCTTTCTCCGCCGTGTAAGGCCCGTCCCGGTCTTCGCCCACCTGCTCAAGGTTGTGCAGCACGAACATGTCCGGTACTTCGTCGGGGGTCGCCAGCCCCATCAGATAGAGGTCGAGCCATGAGAAGCCGCCCCTCTTGGTCCACCAGCCGCTAGTGGGCGAGAAAGTGCCGTCTCCGTTCTCGCGCCAGTAGGCCCCGCCCATGACCGAACCGTTCCCGGTTCCTCCCGGAGAGAACGGCCCGGGTGTATGCAGCCCCAGCAGCCAATGGCCGGCCCGGTCCCGGAGCGGGGCCCGTTCGCCGCTCTGCCGGTAATCTGCGTAGGCGAGCCAGGTATGGGCGATCTCGTGGACGAAGTACGTCAGGCCCCAATCGTAGGGAGTCTGGCCGCGGTAGGGGCCCTCCGTGTGCCCGTCGTGCACGACGGTGCGGGCCTTCATCCAGACGGGAAACCCCCAAGTGTTCTTCAGCCGGCTCTCGCATGGGGTGGTCGTGTCGTCATCCCTGATCCCGATGCCGTCTACTTCGGCCCTGATGTTCCCCCAGTAACAGCCCGCGAATCCGTGCGCCGGCCCGGTTTCCTGTTGGTCCACGCGGAACTGGCTGTTGAAGGCCATGAAGTCGAACTCGTCACCGAGGACCTCGATGATTCGGCAGGAGACGTCGGCGACGCCCTTGCTTCCGTCCCGGATCATCGGATAGCGGAACACTTCGTACTGCGCGCTGGAAGGTCGGGAATCCGGCCGCGACAGGTCGATTGGCCCGCCCACTCCCGCCAGTCTGACAGCCCCCGGGAACAGACCCACGATACCGTCGCCGAACGCCTCGTCCGGACCGTCGGGCTCGAACCCGTAGTTGAAAGCGATCCGGCCGTCAGCGTGCAGCACGATCTGGAAGTCGAAGGTCTCTTGCGGCCGCCGTCCGTACACGGTGAAGGCCGTGTCCCAGCCGAAGAAGCCGACGACCACACGATCAGGCAGTTTGGAGAGCTGCACGACGCCGCCCAGGTTCGGCTTGTAGAGCGCACTGATTATCGGCGTGATCGCAAGGAGGTTGAACACCTCAGGCATGGTGCCGAACCGCTCAGGCCATCCGTAGTCACTCGGAACTGGCCTGCCGAAAGAGATCAAGCCCGGCCGGGCATAGAAGAAGGAATCCCACTCCTGACCCGCGAAGGGGAACCGGAAGTGCTCCAGTTCCACCTCGATCGGCCCACGCAGTCGCTCAGCGTCGGGCGCATCCTCCTCCCAACCGACCGGCCGCACCTCGCGCGTGTAGCCGCCGTCGGCCGGAGTGAACATCAGGGTCCGGCCGGCCAGGTCCAGCAGGTTCGCGGGGTCCAGGTCCCCTGGCAGGAGTTCCACGAGGATCTGGCCCTCGGAAGTGACGGAGACGCCCGACTGGACCGGCGTGATGGCGATGGGCGGATCCGCCGGCGTTTGAGCAGAACCGCCGCTGCCGAAGATCAACGCCGCGACGAGCCAACCTCCAGATCGCGCTCTGACGCCCCGCAGCAGGCGCTCTTCGCGAGAACCGTACGATTTCATCCGTAAAGGTCTCACTACTCTGCTCTCACTCTGCCGCAGAGTAGCGATCTAAAGCGATCGTTTCACGATCTACCTCAGAGAATACCCGACTGCTACGCGATTCCTCTCCGGATTCCGGTTCACAGCCCGTACCAGTACCGAAGATGGCGGAGGGGGTGGGATTCGAACCCACGGTGGGCGACAAACCCACGCCGGTTTTCAAGACCGGTGCTTTCGACCACTCAGCCACCCCTCCCTGGGGAATGGCCTAGCCTGACACGATCTCCTCCAGCCCGCCGACATACGGCCGGAGCGCCTCGGGGATGCGCACGGAGCCCGACGCCGTCTGGTAGTTCTCCAGCAGCGCGACCAGCGTGCGGCCGACGGCCAGGCCGGAGCCGTTCAGGGTATGGACGTGGCGCAGGGCGCCGCCGCCCTGGGGGCGGTAGCGGGTTCGCACCCGCCGTGCCTGAAACGCCTCCGCGTTGGAGCAGGACGAGATCTCCCGGTACGTCGCCTGGCCCGGCAGCCAGACTTCCAGGTCGTAGGTCTTGGCCATGGCGAAGCCCATGTCGCCGGTGCTCAGGCAGACGACCCGGTAGGGCAGTTCGAGTCGCTGGAGCACCTTCTCGGCATGAGCCGTCAGTTGCTCAAGCGCCTCGTGGCTGGCCTCGGGCGTCGTCACCTGCACGAGTTCCACCTTCTGGAACTGGTGCAGACGGATGAGCCCGCGGACGTCACGGCCATAGGAACCCGCCTCGGCCCGGAAGCAGGGCGTGAGCGCGGCGTACCTGAGCGGCAACCGGTCTTCCTCGAGCACTTCGTCGGCGTGGAGGTTGACCAGGGGCACCTCGCCGGTCGGGATGAGGTAGCGCTCGTCCGGCTGGACCTGGAAGAGATCTTCCTCGAACTTCGGGAGCTGGCCGCTGCCGAAGAGGCAGTCCCGCTTCACCAGGAACGGCGGCAGCACCTCGGTGTAGCCGTGCTCTTCCGTATGAAGGTCGAGCATGAAGGCGGCGAGCGCCCGTTCCAGGCGCGCGCCCCAGCCCATGTACGTCACGAACCGGGCGCCGGCCAGCTTGGCGCCGCGCTCGAAGTCGAGAATGCCGAGTTCGGGGCCGAGGTCCCAGTGGTTCCTGGGCTGGAAGTCGAAACGGGGCGGTTCGCCGACGATCCGCTCGACCCGGTTGACCGACTCGTCGGCGCCCACCGGAACGGACTCGTGGGCGATGTTCGGCACCCGGAGCTCGGCCTCGGTCAACTCCGCCTCGGCCTTCTCGACCGCCTCCTCGAGGTGGTCGATGCGGACCTTGAGCCCGGTCATCTCTAGAATCAGATGTTCGGTGTCTTCCTTCTTCGCCTCGCCCTGAGCCTTCAGCCTGCCGATCTCCTGGCCTGCCAGCCGCCGGCGATGCCGGAGTTCCTCGAGTTCGGTGAGCGCCTCGCGGCGCCGGCGGTCGCTGGTCGTCCACTGGTCGATCAGCGCGGGGTCGACGCCGCGCGCCTCAACCGCCGCGGCAACCCGCTCGGGTTCGCTTCTGAGCAGTTCTCGGGGCAACATGGCGGTGGCAGTCTTCCAACGTTCGTCCCTCAGGGCAAGGATCGCTAACTGATGACCGACCCAGAGCCAGCCTCGACCTCCGGCGCGCCTCCGGCGCCGACCTGGGCCGCCACCCTGCCGCCCCTGCTCGCGGGGTTCGCGATGTTCGCCCTGGCCGGCGTCGAGCGCGACCCCCAGGCAGCCGCCGAGAGCCAGTACCTGGCCCTCGCGGCGACGACGGTTCTCCTGGCCGCGGCCGGCGTGGCCCGGCGGCCGTTCGGCGCACCGGCGCTGGCCCTGCCGGTCCTCGCGGTGGTCGCGTTCGTCGCCATCCCGCCCGCCGGCCCCTCCCGCGGCGCGGCGATGGGAGCCCTGCTCTGCCTCGGGCCGGCCGCGCTGCTGGTGGACAGCCTGATCGCCCGGCGCGCCGAGCTGTTCGAGCCGCCCGGCTCGCTCGAACCGGCCCGCCTGTTGCGGCTGGGCGTCCTGCTGGCCTCCGCGCTCATCGGGCTCAACCTGCTCCTTCGGCAGGGAGAGTTGCTCGACGGTTCGACGCTCAGGCTGCTGGTGGTCCTGGTCGCCATTCCGGCCGCGGCGACGGTGATCGTCCTGGTGCTGTTCGCTCGTTTCGGCGCTCCGGCCCTGGCGGGGACGGCGGCTCTGCTACTGGCCGCCGGCGGCGTGCGCTCGAACGTCGTCCTGGTGCTGGCGGCCGCCGCCTGCGCCGACGCCCTCGCGCGCGCCCTGGAGCAGCGCTGGCCAACTGTGGCGGGAGCGGCCGGCCTGGCGCTCGCCGCAGTGGTCGGTTTCGTGCTGCTTCGCGAGCCCGCGTTCGGAGTACTCATCGCCGCCATGGCCGCGGCGATCGTCTGGCCCCGCTTCGCCTTTGCCATCGTCCTGGTCCTGGCCGGCGCCCTGACCGTGTGGCAGCCGCTGGAAGCGGCCGCGCCCTGGGCCGACGTGTTCGCCGGACTGCCTCTGGTGCTGATCGCGGCGCCGAGCCTGATCGGCAGGGGAAACCTCCAGACAGTGGCCGCGGCCGGGCTGCTGGCCATCGCCGGACTGCGGTTCCTGCCACCCCAGCAGGCGCTGCTGGCGGGCATCGCCCTGTGGACCGTGCTCTACGCGAAACGGTCGGACGGCCTGTCCGCCGAGGAACCGCCGGTCGGACCCTGGCACAGCCTCGCGCTCCGCGGCGACGCCGCCGTGTTCGGCTACTGCCTGCAGGGTGGCCTGCTCGCGTTGGCGACGCTGTCGGCGACCTATCCGTGGCTCCAGCCGGCCCATCTCGAGGATCGGCTGCGCGCCTTCGGACTCGGCGGCGGGCTCGAGCACTGGTTCGCCCTCGGCGGAATCCTCCTGCTCGCCCACGCGTCGGCCGCGCTGGTCCGCAGGACGCCGGCGCCGCGGGTGCTGGTCCTCGCCCTGGCCGCCGTCCTGCTGACGACGGCCGCGCTCGGCGCATGGGACGCCTTCAAGCCGCGGCGGACGCTGCTCAGCTCGCCCCGGCAGGTGCTGACGGCGGACAGCCCCCGCTGGACGGCGCCCGCCGGCGGCTGCGGGAAGCTGATCCTCGACACGGCGGTCGCCAACAGCGCCGGGGTCGCCGCCGGCCAGCCCGTGGCGCATATCGGCGTCGGCGCCGCCGCGGGAGCCGGCGCGGGTACCGGATCCGGGGCCGCCATCCTCCGGCACGGCGAGCACACCGGCGAATGGTCGGCCCGCGCGACCGGCGACATCGCCGGCCTGAAGCCCTGGTTGCACTGGGTGGCCGGCGGCGAAGGCGAACCGTTCTTCGGCAGCCGCTACCGGAGCGAAGTCGACCTGACGCCCTTCTGCGGCAAGGGCGACCTGGTCGTCGTCCGGGACCCCGGGCTGCCGGAGCAGGTGGAACTGACGCTGTTCTTCGCCCTTCAACTCGGCAAACCCGACGCTTGAAGAGAGTATTGAACGAGGCTGACGCCTCGCGCGTTTCAACGCCGCCTTCGGCGGCAGCGGGTCAGAGGACCCGCCCACCCGGCAGAGGGGAAACGCCGTCGCTGTCCTACGTCGTACCGACGATCGGCGTCTCGGAGCACCTGGAGCAGTGCCTGGCGTCGATCTACCGGGACGGTCAAGACCTCGATTCACCGTCGGAGTTGGTCATCGTGTGGCAGGCCCCGGTGGCCGCGGGCGTCGGGGACGCCGAGGGGTCGGCGCCCCTGCGCGAGCTGTGCGAGCGGATCGCGTCGGCTTGGCCCGGGGCGATCGACGGGCCGCCGCGTATCGTCGAACTCCCCCGCCCCGCCGGTTTCGCTCGCGCAGTGAACGACGGCATCGCGGTCGGCAGCGGCGACTGGATCGCCCTGGTGAACGATGACGTCGTGCTTGAAGCGGGATGGGCGCGACGGCTGCTCGAGGCGACGGGGGCTGCTTCACGAGTCGCCGCGGCGCAGGGGATCAACCTGATGGCCGGCGGCGAGGACGACGGCGAGGCGGCACGCATCGACGGCGCCGGTCTGGCGTGGAACCGGCGCTGGCAGGCCGTTCAGCTTGGCCGCGGGGAAACGGTGGAAGCGGCGGAAGCCGTGATCGGGGTGTACGGAGTCTCGGCGACCGCGGCGATCTACCATCGTGGCGCGCTCGTGGACGTGAGCGGCGCGGGCAGCGAACTCAGGCCGTTCGAGGAGCGGCTCGACAGCTACTACGAGGACGTCGAGCTGGCGGACCGGCTGCATGGGGCCGGCTACGGCGCGCTGGTGGTGCCGGCGGCGCGCGCGGAACACGCCGGGGCGCTGTCGAGCCGGAGCCCGCGGGCCGCGCGGCGCAGGACGCGGCGTGTCTACGCGAACCGCCTGCTCGTCCTGGCTCGGCGTCTGGGCCGCGGTTTCTGGCTCAACCTGCCCGTCCTCCTGGGGCGGGACGTCGTCGACGCGCTGAGGCAGCCGGTTACCGCGCCGATGCCGGGGGACCTGGAGCCGCCGGGCATCGTTGACCTGGTGTGCGCCTGGAGCCGGGCGGCCTGGCTGCTGCCGCGATTCGCACACTTCGGTCGTGGCACGGAGGAGAGGAGCGAGGCTGGCGCCTCGCGCGTTTCGACGCCGCCTTCGGCGGCAGCGGGTCAGAGGACTCGCGCACCCGGTGTGCGGCCGGTTCTCTCCGCCGTGGCCCCGCATTGGCACGACGAAGAACACCTCGACGTGCTGGTGCGGGACTGGCCCAGGGACGCACGCTTCGAGTTGATCGTCGTCGACAACGGCTCGGACGACGATCCGGGCGAACTGGCAGCCAACCGGTCGAACGTCCGCGTCCTGGATCCGGGCCGCAACCTGGGGTTCGGAGCGGCGGTGAACCGTGGGGCCGCCGAGGCCGGCGGCGACCTGATCCTGATCCTGAACACGGACGCCGTCCCGGAACCGGGGGCGCTGGACACCCTGGTCGACGGCATGGCGAAGCACCCCGCTGCCGCCGGACTCGCACCGCGTCTGCTCGGCGCGGACGACGCCACCCAGGCGTCCTGGCAGCTTCGGCGCCTGCCGACGCTTCGCACCCTGATCGGCTACTGCTGCTTCGTGGAGCCCACGCCGGCGCCGGAACCGGCTGCCGGCACCGCCGTCGAACAGCCCGCGGCCTGCGCGCTGCTGCTCCGGCGCTCCGCGTTCGAGAACGCGGGCGGGATGGACCAACGCTTCTGGCCTGCCTGGTTCGAAGACGTCGACCTGGCGCGCCGCCTCGCCGACCAGGGCGAACGGGTGCTGTACTGGCCGGACGCCGTCTTCCGCCACGGCCTCGGCGCCTCGGTGCCCCGGCTGGGCTATGGCGCGTTCCTGGCCGCCTACTACCGGAACCTGGACCGTTATGCGCGCAAGTATCACGGTCGCGGCGCCGCTCTGCTGCTGCGCGCCGTGCTGGCTGGCGCGGCGGTGATGCGTATCGTCCTGTTGCCATTGCGGTGTCCAGGGCGCGCGCGGGGGCGCGGCGAGGCGTTCGGCGGGCTTTGGCGGCTGGCGGCGGCGGCTGTGACGGGTTGGAGGACAAGGTGAGCGATGGAAGGAGCGAGGCTGGCGCCTCGCGCGTTTCAAAGCCGCCTTCGGCGCAGTTCCACCGGGGGTCAGAAGACCCCCGGCCCCGGACCCGCGCACCCAGTGTGATCGCTGTCTGCACCGTCACCTGGAACGACGCAGAGAATCTGCCGCGGTTCTTCGAGGCGCTCGCGGAGCTTCAGGGGCCGGCGTTCCGGCTGATCGTCGTGGACAACGCGAGCAGCGACGGTACGGTGGAGGCGCTGCGCGGGCACGCCGGGACAGCCGGCTTCCCGGTCGAAGTGATCGCCCTCGACGAGAACACCGGCTTCGCCGGCGGCCTGAACCGGGCGCTCGAGAGCGCGTTCGCGGGCGACCCGCAACCCGAGTGGGTGCTGAGCCTGAACGCGGACGCCTGGCCGGCGCCGGACTACACGGAGCGGTTGATCGAGAGCGCGCGGCGGTTCACGACTGCCCGGAAACCCGTCGGCGCGGTCACCGGGCGGCTGCTGCGAGCGGAAGGCCGGCCAGAAGGCCGGCGCACCGACACAGGAGCCGACAGGGGCGCCGACGATCCCGTCATCGACGCCTGCGGCATGGCGCTGACCCGAAGCTGGCGGCACGTCGACCGCGGCTCCGACCAGATCGATCGCGGCCAGTACGCGGTCACCGAGCGGGTGTTCGGCGGCACCGGCGCCGCGACGCTGTTCCTGAGCGCGGCGCTCCAGGACGCGGCGGTCGAGGGCCGCGTCCTGGACGACGACTTCCACTCGTACCGGGAGGACGCCGAACTCTGCTTCCGGCTGCAGGAACGGGGCTGGCAGGTGCTCTACGAACCGAGGGCCCGCGCGGTCCACCGCCGAGTCAACCTCGCCCGGCGGCGGCGGCGGATGTCGCCGGAGGTCAACTTCCATTCCCTCAAGAACCGCTACCTGCTGCAGTACTACCACCGCTCGCTCGCCGATCTGCCGCGCACCTTCCTGGCGACCGCGCTCCGCGAAGTCGGCATCGTCGCCTACGTCCTGCTTCGGGAACGGTCTTCGCTGGCCGTCTGGGGATGGCTCTGGCGCCATCGCAGCCGCCTGCGGGAACGGCGCCGCCTCATCCGGTCCCGCCGCCTCGTCCCTGGCCGCGCAGTCGCACGCTGGTTCGGGGGCGCTTCGCTGCCCGCGGACCCCGAACGGCCCCGGATCCTGATGCTCGGCAGCCGCGGCATCCCCGCCAACTACAGCGGCTACGAGACGATGATCGAGGCGCTGGCGCCGCGGCTGGCCGCGCGCGGCTGGCGGGTGACCGTGTACTGCCGTTCCCACTACGTGGACCGGCGGCTGCGCTCCCACCGCGGCGTGGAGCTCGTCGTCCTGCCCACGCTCCGGACGAAGTACGGCGACACGCCGGTCCACACCCTGCTCTCCTGCCTCCACGCGACGCTGTGCGCGCGAGGCGCGCGGGCCGCTCTGGTCGTGAACGGCGCCAACGCGATCTTCCTGCCGCTGCTGTGGCCGCGGCGCATCCGCACGGCCCTGCACGTCGACGGCATCGAGAAGCGGCGAGCCAAGTGGGGCTGGCCGGGACGCCTGGTCTACGCCGCCTCCGAGCGGCTCGCCTGCTGGCTGCCCGGCGTGACGGTGACCGACGCGGACGTGATCGCCGCTCACTACCGCGCCCGCTACCGGCGCGAGTCGACGATGATCCGCTACGGCGTCGAACCCGAACCCCTGCCGGGCCATCCGGTCCTCGACGAACTGGACCTCGAACCCCGCGGCTACTTCCTCTATGTCAGCCGGTTCGAGCCGGAGAACAACCCGCATCGGGTGGTCGCGGCCTACCGCAAGGTCGGAGGCGACCTGCCCCTCGTGATGGTCGGCGACGCGCCCTACGCGAGCGATTTCATCGCCGCGATGAAGCGCGGCGCCGACCTGCGGGTGCGGTTCCCGGGAACGGTCTTCGGCGAGGGCTACCGGGGCCTGCTGTCGTCCGCACTGGCAACGGTCCACGCCACCGAGGTCGGCGGCACGCACCCGGCGCTGGTCGAGGCGATGGGCTACGGCAACTGCGTGCTGGTCAACGACGAACCGGCCAACCGCGAAACGGCAGGCGACGCGGGCGTCTACTTCGAGGTCCAGGACGAGGCCTCGCTGGTCGCCGCCTTCGAGTTCGCCCGCGCCGATCCGCCGCGGGCCCGCGACCACGGCAGGCGGGCGGCGCGCCGCGCGGCCGAGGAGTACAACTGGGACCGCGTGGCGGACGAGTACGAGGAGCTCTTCCGGCGTCTCTCGAACCGCTAGGAACCTGCGCGGACCGCGCTAGACTCCCGGGCAGCTTCCGCGAGCCGGAGTCATGCTCAAGCAGCGCGTTCGCCTACAGACTGCCCTGATCCTGGCCCTCGACCTCTCCCTGGTCGCGGCCGCGTTCTTCCTCGCCTACTGGATTCGCAGCGGCCTCTTCCCGCTCGTGCTGCCAGGGCTCTACCCGCAGCCGCTCTATCCGTTGAGCGACCACCTGCCGCTGCTGCCGCTGGCCCTGGTGACCTGGGGGGCGCCGCTCGTCTTCACGCGGCGCTACCGCTCGCACCGGACGGCCGATCTGAAGACGGAAGGGACCGCGATCCTCAAGGTGGCGGCGATCGCCACGCTCCTCACGCTGTTCGCCGTCTTCGTCCTGCGGCTCGACCAGCTCCTGATCCAGGACAGCCTCAGCCGAACCTGGCTGCTCCTGTTCACCGGTCTCGCCTTCCTGCTGCTGCTGGCGGAGAAGATCGCGCTGCGCCTGGTCTCGCGCGACATGCGGCGGCACGGGCTGAACCAGCGGACGGTGCTCATCGCGGGCGCGCCGGAGGCCGCGGCGCAGCTCGCCGAATCGATCGAGGACCACCCCCACTGGGGTCTCCAGATCATCGGCCTCGTCCATACCGGCGGCAGCCCCTCCGAAGAGGCCAACGGGAACGTGCTGGGCAGCATGGACGACGTGCTGCACATCGTCTCGGAACATGTGGTCGACGACGTGTTCTTCACCGTCACGCCCCACGAACTGCCAGCGCTCAAGGACATCATCGACGGCCTGCAGGAACAGGGCATCCGGACCCGCATCGCGCTCGATCTGCTGCCGCCGGCCCACAGCAAGGTCGATCTCGAGTACCTGGACGGGCGGCCGGTCGTCACGCTGTCGCCGGCGCCCTCGAACTTCCTCCTCCTGCTGTTCAAGCGCGCCTACGACTTCAGCATCGGCGCCGCCCTTCTGGTCATCAGCCTGCCCGTGATGCTGATCCTGGCGCTGCTGATCAAGGCGACCTCGTCCGGCTCCGTGCTCTACCGGCAGACCCGCTGCGGTCTGAACGGCCGCCGCTTCACGATGTACAAGCTCCGCACGATGGTTGCCGACGCCGACCAGCGGAAGCGCGAACTGGCGCACCTGAACACGATGGACGGCCCCGCGTTCAAGATGCGCAGCGACCCGCGGATCACCCCGCTCGGCCACTACCTGCGCAAGTTCAGCCTGGACGAGCTGCCGCAGTTCTGGAACGTCGTGCGGGGCGACATGAGCCTGGTCGGCCCGAGGCCGCTCGAGGAGAAGGAGCCCTACACGCGGCGGCAGCGGCGGCGCCTCTCCATGAAGCCCGGCATCACCTGCCTGTGGCAGATCAGCGGCCGAAACGATCTCGACTTCAACCGCTGGATGGAACTCGACCTGGAGTACATCGACACCTGGTCGCCGAGACTCGACTTCGTGATCCTGCTGAAGACGATTCCGGCGGTGCTCAGCCGGCGCGGGGCGTCGTAGTCAGGTAACGACGGGCAGGGCGGCCTTGCCGGTGCGGCGGCCCCGGTAGCTGTCGTCCTCGTAGGCGAGGCAACAAAGCAGGCGGCCGCACTGGCCGGAGATCTTCGACGGGTTCAGGCTCAGGCCCTGACGTTTCGCCATCTGGATCGAGATGGGCCGGAAACCGTCGAGCCAGGTCGAACAGCACAGCGTTCGGCCGCAGATGCCGACGCCGCCGAGGAGGCGTGCCTCGTCGCGCGGCCCGACGTGCACGAGACGCACCTGGGCCTTGAAGCGGGACTTCAGGTCGCGCAGCAACTGCCGGAAGTCGACACGCCGATCCGCCGTGAAGTAGAACGTCGCGTTGCGGCCGTCCAGACTGAAGTCGACCCGGGACACCTTCATCTCGAGGCGGAGCGCTCGGGCCCGCTCCCGGCAGAAAGCCCTGCCGCGCACCTCGTTCGCCAGTTGCTTCTCCCTCGCCGCGCGGTCGGCGTCGTCGGCCCGCCGGATGACGGAGCGCGCGCTCGACTTCTGACACGGCTTGAACACCGGCATGGGGGACTTCTCGACCCGGCCGTAGGCGGGACCCGGCTTCATCGACACGATGACCTCGTCGCCGCGGGCGAGCAGTTCGCCGCCGGTGCTGCAGAGCGTCAGGTTCGTCTCCTCGCCGAAGCGGACGCCGACGTACGTGTCCTCGACGGCCGTGGACTGACCCGCAAAGCTGCAGCCGGCGCAATTCATGGCGGCGGTCCGACTCCGGCGCCCCCGTCGAGCACCCTCCGCCCGATGTCCGAGCGCATCGCCTTCGACGGCCAGCGGATGAGCGCGGCCGCTTCGTAGGCCCGTGCGAGCGCCTGCTCGAGGTCGTCGCCCACGGCGCAGACGTTGAGGACACGGCCGCCCGTGGCGATCACCGCGGCTCCGTTTCGGCCGGTGCCGGCGTGGAACACGACGACGCCTTCGCGGGCGCGGGCGTCCTCGATGCCCTCGATCGCGTCTCCCGACGACGCCTTCCCGGGGTAGCCCCGGTTGGCCAGCACGAGGCAGGCGGAAGCGCCGGCGCGGAAGGCGAGTTCCGGGCGCCCGAAGTCGCCGCCGGCGCCGGCGAGGAACAGGTCGACGGGGTCCTCGTCCAGACGCAGCAGCAGCGCCTGCGCCTCCGGGTCACCGAGCCGGGTGTTGAACTCGAGCACCTGCGGGCCGTCCGGACCTATCATCAGGCCGGCGTAGAGGACTCCCGAGAACGGCGTGCCGTCCGCCGCCATGCCGGCCACGGTGCGCTCCATCACGTCGCGCATGATCCGGTCGACTTCGCCGTCCGAGACGATCCCGGCCGGGCTGTGGGCGCCCATGCCGCCGGTGTTGGGCCCGGAGTCGCCGTCGCCGATCCGCTTGTAGTCCTTGGACGTCGCGAGCGGCAGCACACGGGTCCCGTCGCAGAAGCCGATGAAGGAAACCTCCTCCCCGGGCACGAAGGGCTCGATCAGGATGCGGGCGCCGGCGTCGCCGAACCGTCGCTCGACGAAGAACCCGTCCAGCGCGGCCTCGAGCTCCGCGGGCGTGGAGACGATCAGGACGCCCTTGCCAGCGGCCAGACCGTCCGCCTTGAGCACGGCCGGCAGCCCGAAGCTCTCGGCGGCGCGCCTTGCGCTGTCCCGGTGGTTGGTAACCACGAAGTCGCAGGTCGGCACGCCGTGGCGGCGCATGAACTCCTTGGCGAAGACCTTGGAACTCTCGAGGCGCGCCGCCGCCCGGGTCGGGCCGAAGATCGCTTGGCCGCGCTCCCTGAAGGCGTCGACAACGCCGAGCGAGAGCGGCACCTCGGGGCCGACCACGGTGAGGTCGATCCCGCGTTCGGCGGCGAACCGGGCCAGGCCGTCGATGTCCGTGACGTCGAGCGCGACGCTCTCGCCGCATTCCTCGGTGCCGGGACTGCCGGGCGCGCAGTAGAGCTCGGTCTCCGGCGACCGCTCCCGGATGAGCCAGCAGAGGGCGTGTTCGCGGCCGCCGTTGCCGATGACCAGGACTCTCAGGGCGCCGCCTCCAGGATCGCCGCCTCGACTTCCTCGATCATCGCGTCCGGAGTGGAGGCGCCGGCGGTGACGCCGACGGTGCGGCAGTCCTCGAACCAGGTTCGCCGCAGGTCGCCCGAGTCGTGGACGAGGTGGCTCCGGGGCTCGATCTCCCGGCAGATCTCCCACAGGTGACGCGTGTTCGCGCTGTGCCGGCCGCCGACGACGACGATGCAGTCGATCTCCGGGTCCTCCGCCATGGCGCGCGCCGCGTCCTGGTTCTCCTTCGTCGCGTAGCAGATGGTGTCCGCTCGCTCGGCTTCCGCCGCGCGCGCCTCGATCGTCCGCGCGACCTGCTCGTACTCCTCGCTGTTCAGCGTGGTCTGGTAGAAGATCTTGACCTTCGGGTGGCGCTTGAAGTCGACCCGTGCGACATCGGCCGCGGTCAGCACGACGTCATACGCCTCGGGATCGAGATCCCGGGTGTAGCCGATCACCTCGCGGTGCCGCCGGTCGCCGATGAAGACGAGGTGGTAGCCCGCCTCGAGCGCCTGCCGGGCCTCTTCGTGGACGTCGTAGACGAACGGACACGTTGTGTCGACGACCAGGAGGCCCCGTTCCAGCGCCTGACGGTGGAACGAAGGCGGCACGCCGTGGGCCGAGAAGACGATCGTCCCGTTCTCGACGTCGTCGAGCGCTTCCGCCGTGGCGAAGCCGAGCTGGACGAGGTCGGAGACGACCCGCTCGTTGTGGACCAGTTGACCCAGGATCCGACCGCGCCGTCCGCCGGCGGCCAGCTTCCGCACTGTGCGATCGGCGATCCGCACACCGGCGCAGAATCCGTACTTCTCGGCGCGCCTAAGGGTCAGCGGACCCGTCATTCGTTGCTTCCGCCTGTCTATTCGAACCGACCGACCATCCGGTCGGAGAGGGCCGCATCCTAGCAGTGAGCGGAGAGGCCTACGGCTTCGCGTACTCGAACCGCGCCGCCGAGTTGCCCGGCGTCGCGCCCGGTTCGATCGCAACCTCGACCCACTCGTCGCCCCTGCTGAAGGTCATCGACTCTCCGAGCGTCGCCCGCCAGCCGGCGGCCTGCGCCTCGCGCAGCAGCCACTCCCGGGCGGCAGGAGCGCCCAACGGGAGGAGCAGGCCGACGTACTCCGCCGTGACGGGCTCGCCCTCCTCCGCCGCCACGTCGCCGAAGTCGACCACCGTGGAAGCGTCCGGAACGGGGAAGCCGTCCGGGAAGGCGCCGGGGATGCGCCCGCGCAGCACCACCTCCGGCGCCCGCTGCTCCTGTTCGTCCTCCTCCGGCCTGAGAACGGAGTCCGCCGGCTGTCCCACCGCCACGGTTTCCAGGTCGTTCTCGTCGAGGGCGGGCGGGTCGGACGGGACCCCGCAGGCCCAGCCGGCTGCGAACGCAAGAAGAGCAACGCAAGCGGGCGCGAACCGCGAGACGCGGAGACCGACCTGCAACGGCGAGTTCCCGGTCTCAGTCGGTGATGACGTGCAGTGGCCGGCCGGGGGAAGCGGCAACGCGTTCCGGCGGCAGGTCGTGCGGGATCTCGATCTTGCACTCGCAGACTTCCTGCTGGCGCGCCGCCAGATCGGCGAGGCTGTAGTTGCACAGGATCGTCTCGACCGCCTCCTTGACGCTGAGGAACACCTCGCGGATCGCGCAGTGCTTCGGTCCCACGCCGATCGTGCAGGGCTGGGCGAGGATGTGGTCGATCGAGGTCGTGTGCCCCTCCAGCGCGACCAGGATGTCGTGCATCGAGATGTTCCTGGCCGGCCGCCCCAGCAGGTGGCCGCCCTGGGGACCGCGGTTCGAGCGGATCAGGTGGTCCCGGGCGAGGGCCGCCAGGATCTGGCGCAGGTAGGGCTCGGGGATTCCCTGGTTCACGGCGATCTCGTGGCTGGGCACGGGAGCGGTGTCCCCGTGCATCGCCACGTACAGCATGGCCCGAATGCCGTACTCACCCTTGGTGGAGATCTTCATTGCGCGGGCCCCGCCATCAAGCAGTGTAGCAGCGCCTGGTGCTTCCTACTTCGGCAGATAGTCCAGAACCTCGTCCAACGAGCCGATGTCGCCACCCGCAGGGTTCAGCCACAGCGCCTCGAGGCCGGCCGCCAACGCTCCTTCGCGGTCCTCGATCTTCGCGTCGCCGACGTGGAGCACGGAGGCCGGCTGAAGCTCCAGCTCCCGGCAGGCGGCGAGGAAGATCGGCTCGGCCGGTTTCGCCGAGCCCACGTCCTCCGAGCAGACGACGGCGTCGAGATAACGCCCAAGTCCGAGGTTGGCCAGGACCCGCGGCAGGCGCCGGTCCCAGTTGCTGGTGACCGCGACGCGCAGGCCCCGGCGACGCAGCTCCGAGAGGACCTTCCGGCATCCGGGCCGGAGTTCCCAGGCGTCGGCGCGTTCGAAGCGGGCGAACAGTTCCGCGACGGCGAAGGGTCCCGGCGCTTCCCGCTCGAGCAGAAGACACATGCGCTCCAGCAGATCGCCCCAGAAACCGCGAGCTCCGTTCGGATGGCTGTTGTACCGGTCCTCGCCGCGGGCGAGGCGGCACTCGAACTCCTTCCAGGCGGTCAGGAAGCCCCGCTCGATGTCGGCGACGGAGAGTTCGAGACCGTGGCGGGCGAGGACTTCGGCGTAGATCTCGCCGCGCCGAGGGCAGGCGATCAACGTTCCGGTCGCGTCCAGCGAAACGCCCCGAAGCCGCGGCCGGCCGTCGCGAGGCGCGGCGACCGGACTCTCTCCCCGGCGCCCGTTCAAGAGAAACCGTACTGGCGGGCGAAGAAGTAGAAGGCCGCGACGACGAGGGAATGGCTGATCTCGCCACTGGCGATGCGTTCCGGAACTTCCCGCAGCGGCACGAGGACCACTTCGAGTTCTTCGCTGCCGTCCCCGATCGGGTCGCCGGTGTGGATCAGGTCGCGGGCCAGCCAGAGCGAGCAGACGTTGTCCAGGATCGCGGGGTTCGGTTCGACCTCGCCGAGCCGTTCGATCGTTTCCGCCCGGTAGCCGGTCTCCTCGTGGAGCTCCCGCGCGGCGGCGACTCCCCCATCCTCGCCCGGCTCGACGATGCCGCCGGGAATCTCCAGCGACTCGGCGGCGCGGCCGAAGCGCCACTGGCGGATGAACACGACCGTCGCGCCCGCGCCGTGCGCCCCTTGGTCGGCCTCGATCAGCGGAATCACGTTGACCCAGTCCGCCGAGCGCAGGACGACCGCCTGACGCCGGTCGGCGCCGACGCGCAGCTCCTGCGCCTCGAGCTGGAGAAGCGGGTGGTCGAACTCGGTGCGCGCGGCCTCGACCCGCCAGGGACGGACCTTCATCCGGACCTCAACGTCCTAGTCCTCCCGCTCGAAGGGTGGACGGAGGTACTCGAAGCGCAGGACGCGGATGGCCCGGCCGCTGAAGAAGATGAGGACGGCGATGCCGGCGCCGCTCGACAGCGCCATCAGCCAACTGAAGTCGCGCCAGAGCATGACGATCCCGATCGTGAGTCCACCCACGACGATGGCCGCCGCCAGCAGGCGGACGGCGGTCCGGTCGAACGTCGGCGGCCGGACGAGCGTCGGGGCGTCGTCTGGGGTTTCCGGCATCTCCCGGGGAGCTTATGCCGTGTCGAGCCTGGCCAGGCTGGCTGCCACGACGCGGTCGGCATCGAGCCGCTCCATGCAGGCGAAGTCGCCGCGGCTGCAGGTGCGGCGCCAGCACGGCTGGCAGTCCAGCGGCTGATCGAGCTGCACCGCGGACGACCGCGGCCCGTAGGGACCGTTGCGGGCAGGGTCGGTCGGGCCGAAAACCGAAACGCAGGGAACGCCCAGGGCCGCAGCCAGGTGGGCAGGACCGGAGTCGCAGCCCAGGAACAGGGCGGCGCGCCGCAGCAGCGTCGCCAGTTCGCGGAGGTCGGTCGGCGGCGCCAGCAGGACGCGGCAGCCGTCCCCGGCGCCGGAGACGATCTCCTCGGCCGCCCGTCGCTCCTCCTCGCCCGCCCAGGTGACGACGACCGGCAGGCCGCGCTCGCTCCCGAGCCGCCGGACGGCCGCCGCGAAGTGCCGCGGAGGCCAGTGCTTCGTGCGCCAGATCGTTCCGGGCGACACCACCGCGTAGCGGCCATCGCTCAGATCATGGCTCTCGAGGAAAGAGCGGGGTCCGTGCTCGGCGTAGTCGGGCAGCCGCCACTCCGCGACCGGGTGCTCGTCGACCACCAGCCCCGAAGCGCTCAGCAGCGCCAGATTGCGGTCGACGACGTGCCTCACCCCGAGGCCGACGGCGAAGCGCCGGTTGAGGAACAGGGCGTTCAGTTCGCGGCTGCCCATCGCCGGCCCGCCGCGGAAGCCGACCCGTTCCCCGGCGCCGCTCCACCAGGCGACCAGGCCGCTCTTCGTGAGGCCCTGGACGTCGACCGCGACGTCGTACCGGCAGCTCCTGAGTTCGCGGCGAAAGCGCCCGAGTGCGTCGAGATGGGCGCCGATGCCGCGGGTCCGTCGCGGATACAGGTGGAAACGGTCGACGCCGGTGTAGCCACGCAGCAGGGTCGCGGCCGGTTCCTGGATGGCCCAGCCGATGAACGCGTCCGGATGAGCGCGGCGGAGCGCCGACGCCACCGGAGCCGCATGGAGGCAGTCACCGATCGCGGAAAGGCGAACGAGCAGGACGCGGAGCGGCCGGCGGGGTTTCTGCTCCGTGGCGGTCATCCGGCCAGAGCATAAGGGGCGGCGCCATCCCGCGCCGCAGGCTGCTATCATTCGCCGCCTTGCCTGTCGGGGCGTGGCGCAGTCTGGTAGCGCACCTGCCTTGGGCGCAGGGGGTCCTCAGTTCAAATCTGGGCGCCCCGATATCGCTCGCTAGCCCGGACCTCGGCTAACCTGTCGCTGTCGCTTTCGCCTGCCTGTAGCTCAGCTGGATAGAGCGGCGGCCTTCTAAGCCGCGGGTCGGGGGTTCGAGTCCCTCCAGGCAGGCCAGATCGTTGAGAGTTCGGTTCGAAGATGTCTGGTGGATGTAGCTCAACCGGTAGAGCGCTTGATTGTGGTTCAAGTGGTTGGGGGTTCAAGTCCCCTCATCCACCCCATCCCGATTCCGAAACCGTTCCGTTCGCGCGCCCGTAGCTCAGCTGGATAGAGCGACGGCCTCCGGAGCCGTAGGTCAGGGGTTCGAATCCCTTCGGGCGCACCACGGCACCCCGCTAGAGCACTTCGAGCGGGGCGTAGCGGCGGACGAGCTTCCGCTTGCCGGCCTTGTCGAAGAACACGGTCAGCTTCGCGTTCTCGCCGTCTCCGTCGAGCTGCAGAACCACGCCCTTGCCCAGGGTCGCATGGCGCACGACGGCGCCGGGCCGCAGGACGCCGGCGATGCGTTCGGTCGGCGGCTTCCGGACGCGGCGGGAGGGAGGCGCTGCCCGGAAGGACGCACCTCCGCCAGCACGGTCGCCGCCGAAGTAGCTGCGCACGCCGGCGGTCCGCGGGCCGCCCCAGAGTTCCGTGCTGCGCGTGGTTTCTACGAGTTCCTCCGGCAGGTCGGCGAGGAAGGGCGACGGCTGCTGGTCCTGGAACTGTCCGGCGACCATCCGGCGGCGGCAGCCGCTGAGGAAGAGCCGCTGCTCGGCCCGGGTCATGCCGACGTAGAACAGCCGCCTCTCCTCCTCGATGTCCCGTGCCGCGAGGCCGGCGTGGAAGTGCGGGAGCAGGCCGTCCTCGAGACCGGTGACGAAGACGGCCGGATACTCGAGGCCCTTGGCGCTGTGCAGCGTCATGAGGGCGACGCCCAGCTCGGCGTTCAGGCCGTCCGTGTCGCTGACCAGGGAAACGTAGTCGAGGAAGTTCACCAGCGGACTGACGGCCGGCTCGACCGCTTCCGGCCCCTCGTCAAAGAGAGCCGCCTCGCCGGCTTCCGGGCTCTCTCCATCGGCGGGAACGGCGGCGATCCTCGCCGGAACGCCGCTCAGGCCGTGAAGGGTCTCGAAGTCGTGGGCCGACGACACGAGCTCGTTCAGGTTCTCGAGCCGTTCCTGGGCCTCCTCGTCGCCCTTGCCGTAGAGCGCCTCGAAGCCGGCGGCGACGATCGTGCCGCGCACGAGCTCGGCCAGGGGCTGACGCTCCGCCTCTCCGCGCAGCGCCTCGACGAGGCTCTTGAAGTTCCGGACCGCGCGCAGGCTGCGGGCCGGCAGCTCCTGCAGGGGATCGAGGCGGATCGCGTCCCACAGCGAGTTGCCCATCCCGGCCGCGCGCTCGAGCAGCACCTCTTCGGTCCTGCCGCCGATGCCCCGCCGCGGCTGGTTCAGGATCCGGCGCAGGGAAAGGTTGTCCTGCGGGTTGGCGATGACCCGCAGGTAGGCGATGAGGTCCTTGACCTCGGCGCGCTCGTAGAACCGGATCCCGGCGACCAGGCAGTAGGGGATCTCGCCGCGCAGCAACTGGTCCTCGATCGCCCGGGTCTGCGCGTTCGTCCGCACCAGCACCGCCATGTCCCCGAACTCGAACCCCTCCGTGCGGAGTTCCGCCAACCGTCCCACGACCCAGCGCGCCTCGTCCTCGTGGTCGCCGGCGTAGAAGAGCTCCAGGGGGTCGCCGGCGCCCTTGTCCGTCCACAGGGTCTTGCCCCGGCGCTGTTCGTTGCGCGAGATGACCGCGCCCGAGGCGTCGAGGATGTTCTGGGTCGAGCGGTAGTTCCGCTCCAGCTTGCGGACGCAGCCGCCCGGGAAGTGCTTCTCGAACCGCAGCAGGTTGTCGAGTTCGGCCCCGCGCCAGCCGTAGATGCTCTGGTCCTCGTCGCCGACCGCGGTCAGTCCCGAGACGGAACCGTCCGGGTCGATCACCAGGTTCTTCACCAGTTCCAGTTGGGCCGTGTTCGTGTCCTGGAACTCGTCGACGAGCAGGTGGCGGAAGCGTCCCTTGACCTGCGCGCCGACTTCCTCGTCGTCGCGCAGCAGGCGCACGGCAAGCGCGATCAGGTCGTCGAAGTCGACGCCGCCGGTACGCCGCAGCTCGGCCTGGTAGCGACGGAACACGAGGGCGACGTGACGGTCGAAGAAGTCCTCGGCCTCCTTCTCGAAGGCCGGCGGCGTGAGCAGGCGGTTCTTCGCCCCGCTGATCCGCCCCTGGACCGAGCGCGGCTGGAAGACCTGTTCGTCGAGGTTCTCGGCCTTGAGCGACGCCTTGATCAGCCGCAACTGGTCCGGCGCGTCGACGATCGCGAAGTCCGGCCGCAGACCGACCCGGTCGCCGTAGCGCCGCAGCAGGCGGACGCAGAAGCGGTGGAAGGTGCCGACGAAGACACTGGCGTTGCCGCCGACCAGATCGAGCGCCCGCCCGCGCATCTCGTCCGCGGCCTTGTTGGTGAAGGTGACGGCCGCGATCCGCCACGGCTCGACGTTCCGCTCGGCGATCAGCCAGGCGATCCGGTAGGTGATGACCCGGGTCTTGCCCGATCCGGCTCCGGCGACGACGAGCAGCGGGCCGCCGTCGTGGGTGACCGCCGCGAGTTGTTCGGGGTTCAGGCGGGAACGAAAGTCCACACCGTCACCGGGGCCGGCGCTTGATGTTCTTCTGGCGCGCGCGCCCCACCGCGAGCGACTCTTCGGGCACGTCCTTCGTGATCACCGATCCGGCGCCGGTGTAGGCGCCGGCGCCGACCTCGACCGGCGCCACCAGGATGCAGTCGCTGCCGACGAAGGCGCCTTCGCCGATCACCGTGCGGCTCTTCTTCCTGCCGTCGTAGTTGCAGGTGATGACCCCGGCGCCGATGTTGGCGCCGGCGCCCACCGAAGCGTCGCCAAGATAGGCGAGATGCGACGCCTTGACTCCGGGACCCAGCGTCGCCTTCTTGACCTCCACGAAGTTGCCCACCTTGGCGCCGTCCTCGAGCACGGCCTCCGGGCGCAGACGGGCGAAGGGACCGATCGTGCAGTCGGCGGCGACGCGCGCGCCGTCGAGCACCGAGTAGGGCAGCACCTCGACGCCGTCGGCGAGAACGCAGTCGCGGATCCAGGCGCCGGTGTGGACGGTGCAACCGCTCCCCACGCTGGAGGCGCCGAGGAGGGTCACGTGGGGATGCAGTATCGAGTCGGCGCCGACCGTCACGCCGGCATCGATCCAGGCGCTCTCCGGGTCGAGAACCGTGACGCCGGCGGCAAGCAGGGCATCGACGCTGCGCCGGTAGAAGACGCGCTGAACGGCGGCGAGGTCGGCCCGCGAGTCGACTCCCAGCACCTCCGAGGCGTCTTCGACCCGGACCGTCGCCACCGGCTGCTCGCGAGCGGCGGCCGAAACGGCATCGGTCAGATGGAACTCGCCCCCGGCGTTGGCGGCGTCGGCCTTGTCGAGCCAGTCGAAGATCTCCGGAACGGGGAGCGCCCAAGGACCGGCGTTGTGGCCGGCGTCGACCGTGCGAAGCGCGAGCGCGTCGTCATCGGCGGCCGCCAGGCTGCCCCAGCCGGCGGCGGCGGCATCGAGCAGGGCTCGCAGGGTTTCCGGACGGACCAGGGGCGCGTCGCCCGGGAGGACAAGGGCGAGCCCCTCGAAGCGCAGGGATTCGCGAACCATCGACAGCGCGTGCCCCGTGCCTCGCGGCTCCGGCTGCTCCACCCAGACGATGTCGTCCGCGCCCTGGTTCTCGCTCTCGAGCACCGAACGGACCTCGTCCGCCCCGCTACCTGTGACGCCAATGATCGGAGCGCAGCCGACGTCGCGCGCGGCCTGAACGACCCAGGACACGAGCGGCCTGCCGCCCGCCCGGTGAAGGACCTTCGGCTGTTCCGAACGAAGCCGCTTGCTGTGACCGGCGGCGAGAATGACGGCCGCGACGGTGCTGGAGGTCATCCTCCGTCGCTGTGGTCATGGACGAGGCTCAGGAAGCGCTCGTCTTCGTTGAGGGAATCGAAGTCCGAGTCGTGAAAGGCCCGCACCCGGTTTGTCGGATCCAGCTCCACCGCCTTCGCCAGCGAATCGAGCGCCGGCGCCGATTCGCCCAGCAGCGCGCGGATACAGGACGCGAGGTAGACGAAGCGGCCGTCCCTGGTGCGCGACCCCGCCGTGCAGATCTTCAGGGAGCCCTCCAGGTCGCCGTCGTTCCGGGCCATGACCGCCTCGATGAACGCGTCGTTGCCCTTCCCGTCCTTCGCTGCCTCGGCCCGGCCGCATGCCGTGAGGTAGTCCCTGGCGCGGCTCGTGAGCCGGCTCTCAGCTCCCGCGGCGATCACCGCCTCGAACTCGGTCCGGGCTTCAGCGACCCGATCCCCGTGGAACAGCTCGATCCCGGCTTCGAGCTTCTTCAACGCGGCGTCCGCCGCCTCCGAACCAGCCTCACTGCTCGCCATCCACCACCTCCGACTCGGCGCCTGTCGACCATTCGGCCTACCAACCATTTGGAACGGGCAACCCTAGCGCAGAATCGTCGCCGCTTCGCGGCGCGCTTCTACGGAAGGCCGGCGAGAGCGCCGGCGCACCCAGTGGGCGGCGCCGCCTACGCCGGAATGTAGTCCTCGCGGAGCAACGCGTACAGATAATGGTCGGTGCGCCGGCCCTGCAGCACGAAGTAGGAACGAAGCCTGCCTTCGCGCACGAATCCCAGCTTCTCCAGCACCCTGCGGGAGGCGTCGTTGTCGATCGCGCAGCGGGCCTCCAGGCGCTCCAGCGGCGTTCGCAGGAGGAGTTCGGGCAGCAACTGGCCGAGCGCGGCCGTCATCGTGCCGCGGCCATGATGCTGCGTCGCCAGGGCGTAGCCGAGCTCGCCCAGGCCATGCTCCCAGTTCACGACCGCGAGGGTGATCCAGCCCGAGCGCTCGCGGTCGGTTTCGATCATCCAGGTGTAGCGCTCGCCGCGACCGCGGTAGAGGTCCCTGGGGCGCTGCGCGGCAAGGTCCGCACGCAGCCTGGCAATGGACACGTTGTGGAGGGGCTGGTAGCGGCGCACGGCGGGTTCGGCGCGCCAGCGACGGAGGAACGCCGCATCCGAAGCCCGCGCCGGCCGCACGACGACGTCGATCGCGGGCGGAGGCGGTGGATGACGCGTCAGGGGGCTGGTCATGGCTACGGGGAGTCAGGCAGTCCCGGCGCGGCGCCCCAGCCGGGGCAGGGCGCCGCCGAGCGCGATCAGGCTATACCCCTGGGCGAACAGGTAGAGAAAGGGCAGGGACCACCAGCGGCCGTAGAGACCCGCGGCGGCAACGCAGGCCCAGAAGTAGAGCGCGAGTGTCGCTTCGCCCCAAAGACTCCATACCGCGGCCGACCGGTAGAGCGCCGGCGGGTTCCGGGCAGCCGCGGGAATCTTCGGGGTGCGGGCGAAGACCCCGCCGCGGCGCAGCAGACCGCTGATCGTCGCGGCCGAGTTGTTGAGCGACAGGCCGATGCCGATCGACATAGCGAGCGGCACCTCGAACCAGAACCTGGATCCGCGCCTCCCGGCCCGGCGCTGACCGGCGGCGTAGCAACCGGCGACCGCGACCGTCCCGAGCAGGAACAGGGGCGCGTCGATCCACAGCAGCAGGTGGGGCGACTCCTGCCGCTCCAGGATCGCCGGCAACAGGAGAAGCCCGAGAGCCACGAGCAGCGGATAGCAGATGCCCGACGTGAGGTGCGCGGCAGCCGCCAGCTTGACCCGCGGCCTCACCCCGCTGCGCAGGATCCGCCCGAGGAGCTTGCGCATCGTCTGGGCGGATCCCCGGGCCCAGCGGTGCTGCTGGCTCTTGAAGTCGTTGACCCGGGCCGGCAACTCCGCCGGCACCGCGAGGTCCGTCATCAGCTTGAAGCGCCATCCGGCGAGCTGGGCCCGGTAGGAGAGGTCGAGATCCTCGGTCAGGGTGTCGACCTGCCAGCCCCCCGCGTCGTCGATAGCCCGCCGTCGCCACACCCCCGCGGTGCCGTTGAAGTTGAAGAAGCAGCCCGCCCGGTAGCGAGCCGCCTGCTCGACCAGGAAGTGGCCGTCCAGCAGTACGGCCTGAGCGCGGGTCAGGAGCGAATCCCTGCGGTTCATGTGGCCCCAGCACGCCTGGACCATGCCCAGGCCGGGATCGCGGAAGGCCGGCACCGTCCGCCGCAGGAAGTCGGGTTCCGGCACGAAGTCGGCATCGAAGATCGCGATCAGCTCCCCCCGCGCCTGCTCCAGACCGGCGGCGAGCGCGCCCGCCTTGAAACCCCGCCGGTCGTTCCGCCGCAGGTGCCGAACGGTCGGTAGCGGCCGGTTCCGCCCGGAGGCCCGGGCGAGCTCGGCCTCGACCCGCTCGCCGGTGTCGTCGGTCGAGTCGTCGAGGATCTGGACTTCGAGCCGATCCGCGGGGTAGTCGAAGTCGAGAACGGCGGCGATCAGCCGGGCGGCGACGTAGCGCTCGTTGTAGATCGGCAGTTGGACGGTGACCAGGGGCCACTCGACAGCCCGCTGCGCGCTATCTTGGACGCCAGCGGAGTCCGCGCCGCCATCCTCGCCGGCGACCGACGATCGCGACACGCGAAGCACCAGGAGCAGGACCAGGCGATGCAGTCCGTAGAGAGCGAGCGTACCGAGAACGGCGTAGTAGACCGGCAGAAGCACGGACGTTGACGATATGGCAAGGCGACGAGGGTCCGGACTGCTGGCGGCGGCCTGGCCCCTGCTCGCCTGCTTTGCCGCGCTCCTGGCGCTCGACCTCGCCGGGCTCGGACCGGCGCCGGGCGCTCCGGCCGCCGGCGTCTCCTTCCTGCTGGTCCTGCTGCTGGCGTTCGCCGCTCTGTGGTGGGGGCTGCGCCGCCTGGGCGGGGCGACGGACTCGCCAAGCGATGTTCCGGTCGCGGGCATCCTGGCGGTGGCCGTCGTGCTCCGCCTGCTCGCGCTACCGCTGACTCCGAGCCTCTCGGACGACGTCTATCGCTACCTGTGGGACGGACGGGTCGCCGCGTCCGGAGCGAACCCGTATCTCCTGACGCCGGACGACGAGAGCCTCGCCGGGTTGCGCGACGACCTCTGGACGAAGACCGGACATCGCGACGTCGCCACGGTCTATCCGCCGCTGGCCCTGGGGATGTTCGCCGGCGCCGCGGTCCTGCCCGAGCCGCTGCTCGCCTACAAGCTGGGGCTTGCCGGGGTGGACCTTGCCGGCTGCGTACTGCTGCTGGCGCTGGCCCGGCGGCGCGGCAATGGCCTGGCGGCTCTTGCCTATGTGTGGAATCCGCTGCTGGTCGTCGAGGGCGCCGGCATGGGGCATGTCGATGTGCTGGGGGCTTCGCTGGTCGTTGGTTGTGTCTGGCTGCTTGCGGGTGGCGGGCGGAGGGAAGGTGGCCGGCCTGACGGCCGGCCCGAGTCTCCGGCCGCCTCCGGCGGCAGCCGGCGAGGGCGCCGGCGCACCCAGTGGGCGGTCGCTGGGGTGGCGGCTGCGCTTGCGGTGCTGGCGAAGCTGTTGCCTCTGGTCGCGTTGCCTCTCTGGTGGCGGCACGGCGATGGACGGCGGAGGCGGCGCTTCGCGGTCGGCGCTGCCGCGCTGCTGCTGCCGGCGGCGGCCGCCGTGCTGCTGTGGACCCGTGGCGTTCCGCCCGGGCTGGTGGAGTACGCGCTGCGCTGGGAGTACAACGGTCCCTTCCACGAGCCGCTGTGGCGCCTGATCGGAGTGCTGCGGCTCGACCTGGCCGCTTCCGGGGTCGTGCACGTCGCGCGGGTGATCTTCGGCGGCGAGGTCGAGGCGACTCCGTGGAGCACGCTCTACTCCTACGCCTATCCCCAGTTCCTCGCCCGTCTCGTGCTCCTGGCCGCCGCCGCCGTTCTCTGGCTTCGCCTCTGGCGGCGGCGCCCGGAACCCGTCCAGGCTGCGTTCGGAGCCTTCGGCGCCGTTCTCCTGATGAGCCCCACGTTCTACCCCTGGTACCTGATCTGGATCCTCCCCTGGGCGGCGCTGACCGGCGCCCGCGCCGTCCTCCTGCTCTCCGCGACCCTGCCCCTGGCGTATCTTCCGGCTCTTGCCGGAGTCCCGTACTTTCCCTGGGTCCATGCCGCCGTCTGGCTGCCGCCGCTGTGCCTGTTCCTGATCGACCGCCGACGTTCCAGGATCCCGCCGCCATGAAGTACCGCCTGCTGATCGCCTACGACGGCACTGAATACGCCGGCTGGCAACGCCAGGACAACGCCCTGGCGATCCAGCATTTGGTGGAGGAGGCCGTGGCGGCGGTCGCCGGCCGGAACGTCACAGTCCATGGCGCCGGCCGCACCGACGCGGGCGTCCACGCCTCCGGGCAGGTGGCGCACCTCGACCTTCCCGCCGGAAACGTGCCGTCCGGCGAAACCCGCCGGGCGCTCGTCCACGGCGTGAACCACCACCTCCCGGCGGCGATCCGGGTGCTCGCCGCCGCCGACGCCGACGACTCGTTTCACGCCCGCAAAAGCGCCTCGCTCAAGGTCTACATCTATCGACTCTGCACCGCGCCGGTGATCGACCCGTTCCGGGCGCCCTTCGTCGTCCCGGCGCCGCGAGAACTCGATCTCGAGTCGATGAAGGCGGCCGCCGCCCTGATCACGGGCCGGCACGACTTCTCGGCCTTCGCCAGGGCGGGCGGCAGCCACAGGAGTCCGCTGCGGACGATTCGCGAAGCCCGATGGACCGGACAGGGGGACGAGATCCGGTTCCGGGTGGCCGGCGACGGGTTCCTTCGCGGGATGGTCCGCGCCCTGGTGGGCACGATGCTGGAGGTGGGGCGCGGCCGCCGGACGCCGGCCGATCTGGCGGCACTGCTCGAGGGTGGCGCCCGCAGCGCCGCCGGACCGAACGCCCCTGCCCGCGGTCTGTGCCTGGACAGCGTGGAATACGATTCCCGCAAATGAAACGCGTTGTCACGGGCGTCGTGACCGCGGCGCTGACGGCCGCCCTGGTCCTCTACCTCGACCCCGTTCTGTTCGGAGTGGCGGCCACGCTCGTGATTCTCGTGGCCGCGGCCGAGTACAGCACCCTGGTGCAGCGGATCGTCGTATCGCGCACCGTGAGCTGGGCGCTATGGCTTGCGGTCGGCGTGCTGGCCCTGGCCGACGCGACCGCGAACGAGTTGATCGACGTGACTCTGCCGGCCGGCCTGAGCGGCGCCGGCACCTGGTTCGCCGCCGCCGCCGCCATCCTCGCCCTGGCCAGCGCGGTCGGACTCGCCAGCCACGCCGACATCCGCGATCGGCTTCTTACCTCGGCTCTGTTCGCCTTCGGCGCCCTCTGGCTCGGGCTGTTCCTGGTCGCCGCCATCAACCTCCACGTCGTCGAGCCGGTGCTCCTGCTCTGGGTCCTGGTCGTCGTCTCCCTGGGCGACATCGGCGCCTACTACGGCGGCCGCCTGCTCGGACGCCGGCCGCTGGCGCCGGTGCTCAGCCCGAAGAAGACGATCGCGGGCGCGGTGAGCGGCCTGGCGGCCAGTTGCGCCGCCGGGGTCGCGGTCGTCCTGCTCTGGCGCGGTCCCGAGGCGCTCGGCCCGGACGTCCCCGTCGTGGCGCTGCTGTGCGGCGGCGCGGGGCAGGCCGGAGACCTGGTCGAGTCGATGCTCAAACGGGCCGTGCAGGTCAAGGACACCGGGGGCCTTCTGCCCGGCCATGGCGGGCTCCTCGACCGTCTCGACAGCGTTCTGCTGGCGACGCCGGCGTTCTACGTCGCCATCCAGGCCGGTGCGACGCCGTCGCTCCTGCCGTGAGCGCGCGAAAGCTGGCCGTACTCGGCGCCACCGGCTCGGTCGGTGAGGCGGCCCTTGCCGTGGCCCGCCGGCATCCGGACAGGCTCCAGGTGTGCGCGCTGGCGGCGAGCGGCACGAAGCCCGCGCGGCTCGCGGAGCTGGCGCGCGAGTTCCGGCCTCGGCGGATCGTCGTCGAGACGGAAGCTGCCGCGGGACGACTGCGCGCCGACCTGCCGCCCGGCACGGGCGTCGACTGGGGCGAAGCGGCCCTGGTCGACGCGGTCGGAGACAGCCACCTCGACCTGGTGCTGACGGCGATCGTCGGCTCGGCCGGTTTGAGGCCCGCTGCGGCGGCTCTGGCCGCCGGCGCCGACCTAGCGCTCGCGAACAAGGAGGCGATGGTCGCCGCAGGCCCACTCCTGCGCCGGCTGGCGGCCGCCTCGGGCGCGAAGATCCTGCCGGTCGACAGTGAACACGCCGCGATCCACCAGGCGCTGCGCGCTGGACGGCGCCGGGAGGTCAGGCGCCTCGTGTTGACCGCCTCGGGCGGCCCGTTCCTGGACCGCGACCCGGCCACCCTCGACACGGTGACTCCGGCCGAGGCGACGGCCCATCCGACCTGGAACATGGGGGCCAAGATCAGCGTCGACTCCGCGACGCTGATGAACAAGGGACTGGAACTGATCGAGGCCAGCTACCTGTTCGACGTGCCGGGATCCCGGATCGACATCCTGATCCACCCCCAGTCCCTCGTTCACTCGATCGTCGAGTTCCGGGACGGCAACTCGATCGCCCAGATCTCGGCCAACGACATGGAGTACCCCATCCGCTACGCCCTTTCCCATCCCGAACGCTGGCCGCTCCCCGACGACGGCGCCGCGAACGGGCTGAGCGAGCTGCTCGAGGCAGCTTCCGAACTCAGGTTCAGAAGAGTGGACCCGGAGGTGTTCCCGGCGCCGTCCCTGGCCCGCGAAGCGCTCATCCGGGGGAAGGGCGCGCCCGCCGCGCTCAACGCGGCGAACGAAACGGTAGTCGCGGCGTTCCTGGCCGGCACGGCGCCGTTTTCCGCCATCGTGCCGGCGGTGGCGGAAGTACTCGACCGTCACGGCCGCGAGGCCGGCGGCGCGGAGCCGGCGACGATCGACGAGGCCCTGGAATGGGATTCCTGGGGTCGCCGCCGTGCCCGGGAAGTCCTCGCGCCGGTTGGCGGTTAGAGTCGCTAAGCGCGGCAGATCCGGAAGCCGGCGCTTCGCGCCGGATGCCGGCGGGGACGCCGGCGCACCCAGTTCGAGCGATGAACTTCCTGAGCAACATCCTGGCCTTCCTGGTCGTGGTCGGAGTGATCATCTTCATTCACGAACTGGGGCACTTCCTGGCCGCGAGGCTGTTCCGGATCAGGGTCCGGGTCTTCTCCATCGGCATCGGTTCCCGCATCTGGGGCTTCGAGCGAGGCGGCACGGAGTACCGGCTGGCCATGATCCCGCTCGGCGGCTATGTCGCCTTCTCGGGAGTCGACGCCACGAACCCGACCGGCGACGCGGGCGACTTCACCGCCAAGCCGCGCTGGCAGCGAATGATCGTTCTCCTGGCAGGTCCGGCGGCCAACGTCGTGCTGTCGATCGTCCTGATCGCGGCGGTGCTGATGGCCGGGACGGAGTTGGCGGGACCGCGGGACCTGAGTAGCGAGATCGGCGGCGTGGCGCCCGACTCGGCCGCGGCCGAAGCCGGGCTACTGGCGGGCGACGTGATCCTGCGCCTGGACGGCGAGGAAGTGTCCGAGTGGAGAGAGGTCTCGAACACCGTCCTGATGTCGCCGGAACGCCGGCTCGCGGTCGACTTCGAACGCGACGGCGAAGCCCTGAGCACGGTACTCGTCCCTCGCCGGATGCCGCGCTACGAACTGGGCGACGCGGGGCTCTACGCCAGCCTCCTGCCGCGGGTCCGCCAGGTCTTCGAAGACACTCCGGCCGAGCAGGCGGGGCTGCGCTACGGAGACACGCTCTACGCCGTCGACGGCCATCCCGTCGCCAACGCGGACGACTTCCGGCGGCTCGTCGAGCCGCGCGCGGACCAGGAAGTGAGCCTCGAGATCGGCCGTGGCGAGGATCGTCTGGTCGTGCGGCTCGTGCCGGAGGAGGAGGGCGGGGTCGGCCGCGCCGGCATCGCGATCAGCCACTTCTCCTATCAGCGCGTCGGCCCGGTCGCGGCCATCGCCGAAAGCGCCCGCATCAACTGGGAGACGACGACGGAGATCTTCGACTTTCTGGGCGGCATGGTGGAGCGGCGCGTTTCGCCGCAGAGCGCGCTGGCCGGCCCGATCGAGATCAGTCGGATCAGCGGTCAGGCGGCTCGCAGGAGCTTCAGCGACCTGGTGTTCCTGATGGCCCTGATCAGCCTGAATCTCTGCATCCTGAACCTGCTGCCCATCCCGATCCTCGACGGCGGCCAGCTCGCCATCCTGCTGCTCGAGAGCGTTCTGCGACGCGACCTCTCCCTCCAGATCAAGGGCCTGGTCACCCAGTTCGGCCTGGCGCTGGTCGTCGCCATCATGCTGTTCGCGATCTACTCCGACCTGGTGAAGAACCTGCCCGGCCTCGGGCGCTGAAGGCGGTCCTGTGTCGATGGCAGGCAAGCTCCGGGACTGGACCGGCAAGGCGATACGCCATCCCTGGCTCAGGCGAGGCGTGCTCCTCGCTGCCTACGGGGGCCTGCTCGTCGCCCTGCTGGGCGCGTCGTCCTACCTGGCGCTCTCGAACTTCGTCCGCAGCGGCGTCATCGCGGTACCCGACCTGATCGGCCTCGATCGAAGCCAGGCCGAAGCGGGCCTCGCCACCGCGGGCCTGGCATTGCAGCGCGTGGAGGACGACCGCTTCGACGAAGCGGTCCCGGCGGGCCACGTGCTCCGGCAGGATCCTCCCGCCGGCAGCGCGGTCAAGGAAGGCAGCGGCGTGATCGTGTACCTGTCGCGCGGCCGGGAGCTCGTCGAGACGCCGGACCTGAGCGGCCAGGTACTGCAGACGGCCCAGGTGAGCCTGACGGCCTCGGGCCTGCAGATGGGCAGGAGCCGAAGCGTGTTCGCCGAGTCCGGCGTGCCGGGCACCGTGGTCCGCCAGGATCCTCCAGCCGGCAGCCGGATCGACCCATCGTCCCAGGTGGACCTGATGGTCAGCCTGGCCAACCCGGGGGCGATGTACGTCATGCCGGACCTGATCGACCTGCCCGAGGACCCGGTCCGCGAGTTCTTCGAGGCGCGCGGATTCCGGCTCGGAAGGGTAAAGTACGAACCCTACGAAGGCGTCCCAGCCGGGATCATCCTGCGTCAATACCCGCTTCCGGGCCACCCCCTGCGCCAGAGCGATTCGATCGCCCTCGTCGTAGCCGCGCAAGACAGCCGCTGAACCCGCAAAGCACGCCCGCAAGAACCCAACGATGAAGATTGCGCCTTCGATCCTGGCGGCGGACCTCGCCGACCTCGCCTCCGCGGTCAGACTCTGCGAGGACGGCGGCGCGCAGTTGATCCACGTCGACGTGATGGACGGCCACTTCGTGCCCAACCTGACCTTCGGGCCACCGGTGATCACAGACCTGGCCAGGCGAACGAGCGTCGGCTTCGACATCCACCTGATGGTCTCGAACCCCGAAGCGCTCCTCGACCGCTATCTCGACAGCGGGCCGGCCTGGGTGTCGATCCATCACGAAGTGACGAAAGAGCCGGGACGGCTCGCGGCGCGCATCCGCGAGCGCGGCTCCGGCGCCGGCGTGGCGATCAACCCGGCGACGCCGCTGGACGAACTCCTGCCCTACCTGGACCAACTGGATTTCGTGCTGCTGATGTCGGTCGTGCCCGGTTTCGCCGGCCAGGCCTTCCACCCCGAAGTGCTCGACAAGGCCCGGCGGCTCCGCGCCGTCGTCGACGAGCGGGGTCTGCCCGTGAGCATCGAGATGGACGGCGGAATCAAGCCCGGCAACCTGGACGAAGTGGCCGCTGCCGGCGTCGACGTCGCCGTGGTCGGTTCCGGCGTCTTCGCCGCGGACAGGCCCGTCGAAACCCTAGCCGCCCTCCGAGGGCAGGCAGGCGAATGAGCCGTCGCGGCGCGGAGATCCTGCTGGCGGCGGCGCTGGCCCTCACCGCCGCGTGCGGTGGCGTCAAGGACGACCCCATCCTGCGGCTCTCGTCGGCCGAGGCGCTGGAGATCGGCAAGCAACTGCTGGAAGACGAGAAGTTCACGCAGGCGCGCGAACATCTCGTCCACGCCTTCGAGGTCGAACCGAACTCCGAGACCGGCCGTGAAGGACTGCTGCTGGCCGCGGACGCCCTGTTCCTGCGCGGCGGCTACCAGTCGTACGTCGAAGCCGAGCAGCGCTACCGGGACTTCCTGAACCGCTTTCCGACCTCCGACCAGGCGGCGTACGCCCAGTTCCGTCTCGCCGCCTCCCTCGCCGAACGAATGGAGAAGCCGGACCGCGATCAGCAGACGGCGCGGCAGGCGCTGACGGAGTTCGAGAACGTCCGTCGGTTGTATCCGACCAGTCAGTTCGCCGGTCAGGCCGCCCAGCGCATCGTCGAGGTCCGCAACCACGTGGCGGAGCACGAGTTCGTCGTCGGGTCCTTCTACTACCGTTTCCGTACTCCCACGGCTGCGGGAAATCGCTTCAGGGAGATGCTCGAGCAGTACCCGGACTACCCGGAGCCCGACAAGATCCTCGCCCACATGTGCCTCACGTACCGCCTGGTGCTCCAGCAGATTCCGAGCCGGTTGGGACTCGACCGCTACGAGTACCTGCGCGAAGCCTGCGACCGGCTGCGGAACGAGTTTCCAGACAGCCCCTGGATCAAGAAGGCGCCTTCGGAGGAGCAGCTCCGCAAGCTCCGAACCAGACTGCCGGCCTCGCCCATCCGACCGGACCCGAATCGACCGGATGGTCCGCGCACGGAAGAGAACGTCGACAACTGAATCAGATCGTCGTCGCCCCAAAAAAGGGGGGCCTTCCGAAGGGCAGAAACGCCGGAACCTTGTGCTAAAATCGCTGTTTCTGCATCTGAATCGCGTTGAAGTCACTCAGCCCAGACGACCGCTCTCCGGACGACGCGAACGAGGATCTGAACGGCCAGCTTGACCGCCTCGTGAACCAGTTGGCTTCCCAGGGTGTCACTCTGGCACAGGCCCGCGGGATCTTTGAACGGCAGTTCATCCTCGCTTCCCTACGACTCAACCAAGGAAACCTCACCAACTCGGCAAACCACCTGGGCCTCCATCGCAACACGCTGCGGAACAAGGTCGCCGCGCTTCAGATACAAGCCGCCGACTACCGAGGCTCCAGCAAGAGGATTCAGTCGAGCTAGCGCGCCGAAACGCATCGCAGGCCCGCCGTCCCGGACTTTCATCCGACGCGCATCAGATTGGCATACAGCTTGCTCATGGGACACGGTCGGTTGCTCCCATTGGCCGCAAGCGCCTGACGCTCCGCCGCCCGAAGAGGCCGCCGCACAGAGGTCGGGCGCCGAAGTGCGGCCCGCAGATACCAGGACGCCTGCCAGCAGACATCCCGATGACTACACGGAAACCCCGTCTCCGGAACCGCACCATAGCCATGACCGTGGCGGCGGCAGCCATACTGGCCGCCGCGCCCCGCGAAACCGCGCCCGGTCGGCACATGGAACCGCTGCCCATGTCGCCCCCTCTGGAAGACATCGTTCTCCTGGAGCAGATTCAGGCGTGGCTTGAACCGTCGGCCGGAGCCGCCTCCGTCTACCTGGGAGGGGGTCCGCTGTACGAGCGCATTCCGTCGCGCCGGGAGAGCTTCGAGCTCTTCATCGGCGCCGCCGACGAGGACGCGGTCCGCGAGCGGATGCAGCGTGTTCCGTACGGCGACCTGATCCTCGACGCCGCCGAGCGTCACGGCGTCGACCCGCTCCTCGTGGCGGCCATCGTCCAGGCTGAATCCTCGTTCGACACGGAGGCGGTCTCGCCCCGGGGTGCCCTCGGTCTGATGCAGATGATGCCGACGACCGCCGAGCAGCTGGGAGTCGCGGATGCCTACGACCCCGGCCAGAACCTCGACGCGGGCGTGAGTTACCTGGCCTACCTGCTGCGCCGCTTCGACAACGACCTCGTCCTGGCTCTCGCCGGCTACAACGCGGGACCCGGCAGGGTCGACCGTTTCGGCGGTTTCCCCCCCTTCCGCGAGACGCGCGGCTTCACGAACAGCGTGCTCCGTGTCTACATCGCGCACCACCGCGCGGCCTGGGCCGCCGTCAATCCGGACGGACTCGACTTCGCGGTGCTGGCGGGCGGCTAGCTGGTCTTGGCGCCTGAAGAAGACGCGTTTTCCTCCTCCAGCTCGGAGGAGTCGTCGCCCCGCAGCCCCCGCTTGAAGTTGCGGATGCCCTCACCCATCCCCCGGCCAAGCAGCGGCAGCTTGCTGCCGCCGAAGATGACCATCAGGATGACGAAGATGATGAGAAGCTCTTGGATGCCAATGGAAGGCATGGGGGTCTCCTGTTGAGGTTGGAGGATTCTAGCAGCTAGAACGCCGCCCACTCCCGGCGCAGGCGGGGTGCGAGCTCACGGCCCTCGGGAAGCGCGTCCAGGGCGTCGAAGAACCGCCGCAGGGCGGGGGGAATCAACGGCAGGTGACGCTCGTTGCCGAGCGCGGCGAAGTGGGCGAACGTGCCGGCTATCTTGAGCATCCGCTGCGCCACCGCGGCACTGTACAGGGCAAGCTCTTCGGTGTCTTCCTCCAGGGTCGCCAGATGGTCCCGCCGCTGGCCGGCGGTGAGCGTCAGGCTGTCGTTCAGGAGCGAGGCCAGGTCATAGTGCGGCGGGCCCAGGCGCAGGTCCTGGTGATCGATCACGACGACCTCCGGTTCCGCGCCGTCCCGGTCCGAGGTCCGCAACATCAGGTTGCGGACCATGAAGTCGCGATGACAGGGCACGGGCGCCGCCGAGCCCAGACGATCGCACACGGCTTCGCAGAAAGCGCGCACTTGCCCGGCCAGGATCCGGTCTCCCACCAATCCCCGCGGCTCGAGAAAGCGCTCCCAGGTCAGGTCGAGCTCCGCCATCAGCAGCTCCCGGTCGAGCGGCGGCGAGCCCAGAGCGCGCACCCTGTCGGGAGACAGAAGCTGGATTCGGCCGATGCAAGCCACCGCCTCCGTCAGGAACCGGTCCAGCGCGGCCGGGCTCAGACGACCGCCCTTCCACCGGTCGAAGACCGTCTGTGAACCCAGGTCTTCCAGGAGGATCCAGACCGGCTCGCCCAGCGAGTGCCGTTCAACCCCTGGCAGCGGAACGCCGACCGAACCCAGCAGTTTCGTCGCGGCCAGGAAGCGCGACGCAACGTCGGCCATGTCGCCCGGGTAGGCGCAGACGACGAACTGCTCGCCGCCCGCGAGACGCAGCCGCGCATAGCGCCGCGCGGAAACGTCGCCGGCCAGCGGCTCGAAGGAAGCAGGCCGGAAGCCCGCGGCTCCAAGCCCTTCGACGATCGGCCCCCAGACATCCTGATCGTCACGTAGCGGATCCCGACTGTCGCGCGGAGCGTCTCTTTGGGATAATGATCTCGTTGCCATGGAACCCCGGCTCAAGCAACTGCTCGAAGACCTCACCCGCTCCCTGTGCGAAGCGATCGCGGACTCGTCCGAGGTCCACGACCGGCTCGAGTCGATCCGGCAGGAAGGCTACACGCTGAACCTCTTCCTCGACTGCAAGCCGTTCGAGAGCGACGACGAGGCCGACACCGAGGATGAGGCGAATCGTCGGCCTGTACCGGCACCGCCCTTCCGGATCGACGGCCGCGACCTCGCCTTCCTCCGGTCGGTCGGGATCGATCCGACACGCAAAGCCCGCAGCCGGACTTCCCGTCAGTAGCACTCTTCGCGCCAGATGAACCCGTAGTTGCGGCCCGCCCGGGCGCCGTCCCGACGGTAGCTCCACCAGTCGGGACTGCAACGCACGCAGCGTTTCACGGTCGAGACCTGGCCGACGCCCAGACCGGCTAGCTGCCGCGAAGCGGCCAGCGGCAGGTCGAGGCGGGGCTTCCCGCCGGGTCGTCGAGCGACCACCTCCGCGCCGCTCCGGGACTCCACCTGAACGGCAACGTCTTCGCCGACCTCATAGCAACAGGGTCCGATCGCCGGACCGACCCAGGCTTCCGCCGGCGCCCCGTCACCGGACGAATCACCGTTCAACTCGCGGACGGCCGAGGCCAGAACACCCTTCGCAAGCCCACGCCAGCCGGCGTGAACCGCGGCTACCGAGTCGCCGGCGGCAATCAGCACGGGCACACAGTCGGCGACGAAGACCGTGGCCGCGACTCCGGACGCCGACACGATCAGCGCATCTCCATCGCCGGTCGGTCCGGGACCCGGCGCTCTCAGCGCGTCGGCGCCGTGCCGCTGGCGAAGCCAGGCCGGCGCCGCCGCCGCCGCCGCGGGAACCCGGCCCGCCAGAACCTCGAGGGCGTCCTCCGGTCCGGCGGCTCCCCCTTGCGGCACCGCGCCGAGAAACGCGGCCCACACCGGCCCGCGGCGGTAGACCTCGAGTGCGACACTCGTCGACGGGCCACTCACCGGAAGGGCCTGCTGTAGGATGCCGCGGCCATTGAGACGGCCATGAGCGTAGCGCAGAGCACGACCGGGGCGGGGGCCGTCGGAGTTCCCGTCGACACGGGATGGGAAACGGTCATCGGACTGGAGGTCCACGTCCAGCTACGCACCCGGACGAAGATGTTCTGCCGTTGCGAGAACCGCTTCGGCGCAGAACCGAACGATCTCGTCTGCCCGGTCTGTCTCGGCTATCCGGGCACGCTGCCGGTGACGAACCAGCACGCGGTCGACCTGGCCATCCGGCTGGCGCTGGCCCTCGGCTGCGAAGTTCGGCGGCGGTCGGTGTTCGCACGCAAGAACTACTTCTATCCCGACCTGCCCAAGGGCTACCAGATCAGCCAGTACGACCAGCCCCTGGCCGAGGGGGGCGGCGTCCCCTTGCCGTCGGGGAACACCGTGCGCATCCATCGGCTCCACCTGGAGGAGGACGCCGGCAAGCTGCTCCACGAGGTGCCCGGAGGCGGACCGCTCCCGGGCCGGAGCCTGGTCGACTTCAACCGTTGCGGCGTGCCCCTGGTGGAGATCGTCACCGAGCCGGAGATCGGCTCGCCGGCCGACGCGCAGGCCTATCTGCAGGTGCTTCACCAGGTCCTGCTCTACACCGGCGCCAGCGACGGCAACATGGAGGAGGGCAGTCTGCGCTGCGATGCGAACCTCTCCCTCCGGCCGGCCGGCGAAACCGCGCTCGGAACGAAGACGGAGGTCAAGAACCTGAACTCGTTCCGCCACGTGGCGAAGGCGCTCGAGTACGAGCGGGAACGCCAGTTGCACGTCCTGACGTCGGGCGGCCGGGTCGAGCAGGAGACGCGGAGTTTCGAGCCCGCCACCGGGGTGACCCGGTCGCTCCGGTCGAAGGAGGAGGCGCACGACTACCGCTACTTCCCGGAGCCCGACCTGCCCACCGTCGTGCTGTCCGGCGAACGCATCGAGCGGCAGGCGACCCGGCTTCCGGAGTTGCCGTGGACGAAGAGCGCCCGTTTCCGCGACGCCTACGGGCTACGCTCCGAAGAGGCGGCGCTGCTCTCCGGCAGCGTCGCGCTGGCGACCTACTACGAGCGAGCCGTCGCTGCCCACCCGGAGGGCAAGAGAACCATCGCCAACTGGGTGATGACGGAACTGCTGCGCGAGCTGAAGGAGCGGAGCATCGACGTTGAGCAGGCGATCGCGCCGGAGCGCCTCGCCGCCGTCGTCGCGCTGGTCGACTCCGGCGAGCTGTCGACCACGGCCGCCAAGGACGTACTCGCCGAGGCCTGGGACTCGTCCGAGACGCCGGACCAGATCGCGGATCGCCTGGGTCTCCGGCAGGTCCGCGACGACAACCAGCTTGAGGCCTGGGCCGACGAAGCGATCGCCGCCAACGAGAAGGCCGTCACCGAGTACCGCGGCGGACGCCAACAGGCCCTCGGCTACCTGGTCGGCCAGATCATGCGAGCTTCACGCGGCAGCGCCGAACCCCGAGCCGCCCAGGAGATCCTGCGCCGCAAGCTGGCCGGCGGCTAACGCCTAGCGGCGCTCAGCGGCGCGGAGGCTCGTTCGTCGCTCCGGGAACCTCTTCGAGCTGCCGGCGGAGTTCCTCGCGCTGGCGTTCCAGTTCCGCGATGTTCTCGTTGAACTCGTCGGCTTCCCTGTTCTCCTGGGCGATCTGCTGGTTCTCACGCACCCGGGCAGCGCCGGCCGCGTTGCCCGCACGCTCGTAGGCCGAAATCGCCGGCTCGTACTTGTTCTGCTTCGAGAGCACGAAGCCGAGGTAGTCCAGGATCTGCTTCTTGTGGGCTTCGTCCGAAGCCAGCGGGAGTGCGGTGTTCAGCGGCCCTTCGGCGTCGCTGTAACGCTCGAGGGAGCCGAAGGCCTGCCCGAGGTAGAAGTGCGCGTGCCAGTCGTTGCTCTTCTTCGAGATCCCCTGCTGGAACGTCGAAGCCGCCGAATCGTAGTTCTTGCCCCCGAGCTGAACCTCGCCGAGCAGCAACAGGTTGTCGTACGAGGGGTTGCTTCCAACCAGGCTCCTCGCCACGTCTTCGGCCTGGCGGTAGACGCCGGTCTTGGCTGAGCCCTGAGTGCGCCGACCCTTGACCTTGAGGGCATTCACCAGAACCCTCTTCCACTCCGCCTGGCTACCGTCCATCGAGATCGCCCGCTCGTAGGCAGCGATCGCCGGGTCGAGCTGCGCATCGTTATGGAGCATCTGCCCGTAATCGAAGCGGGCCTTGGCGTCACTGGGCTTCAGGTCGGCGACCCTCCCCAGGTCGGCAGCCGCACTGCCGGTGTTGCCCAACCGCGCGTAACTGGCGCCGCGCGTCTCGTACACCCCAACCTGGATGTTCGCCGGCAGCCCACCGATGTTGAGCCTGCTCAGGGTCGAAATGCACTCCCTGGGCTTGCCGCTCTGGTAGAAGGCCTGACCCAGCAACACCTGGCTGCCAATGTCGTCGGCCTTCATCTCGATCGCCTTCTGGAACGCGGCAACCGCTTCGCCAGCCTTGCCGCCCCGGAGCAGGGAACGGCCCAGCATCTGGTAGCCGGCCTGCTGGTCCGGGCGCTCCTCGACGAACTGCTGGAACTCAGCGATGGCCTGAGCGTAGTTGCCGGACCTGAATGCGGCGACGCCTTCGTCCCAGCCGGCGAAGGCCACCGACGCGGTCAGCAGTGCGCAGACAACAGCAAGTGCGAGTACGGATCGGCGAGTAGTCATTGGGCCGTGATCCTCCGCTCTACTGGAGCTGGAAGTTGACGGTCAGGTTGTAGTACACGGCGACCGGCTTGCCGTTCAGCGTCGCCGGCTTGAACTTCCACTGCTGCACGGCCGACACCGCGGCTTCGGCAAGGCCCATCGGCAGGGGCTTCAGGACCTTGATGTCGGTGATGTCGCCGTTCTTGTCGATCGTCGCCTGGAGAATGACGACACCCTGGATCCGCGCCTTGCGCGCGATCTCGGTGTACTGGGGCTGGATCTCGTTGATCTTCTCCGGCTTGGTCACATCGCCGGTGACGTAGATCGGCCCGGTCGGTTCCGGCGGAGGCGGCGCCTCGGGAAGGTCGAAGAGATCGAGATCGTCGACCTCGGGGATGTCGATCTCCTCGGGCTCGTCGATCCGGATCGGCTCCGGCTCGTCCGGCGTGGGATCGGGGATCGGAACCTTCTTCGACTTCGGCTTCGGAATCTGCTGCTCTTCCTTCGGCGGTGGCGGCTTGAAGCGCACCTGCTGCACGACGAAGACCTTGGGCTTCGGCGGCGGCGCCACCACGTCGCCGTACAGGTCCGGCAGCTTCACGATCAGCAGGATGCCGTGGAGGATGACCGCCAGCCCCAGCGAGTAGCGGAAGGTCTTGTTGTCCTCGCGGGTCTCCTGCACGTAGGTAAGCAGGCCCTGCTCGGCGGACGTCAGCGCGGTCGCTTCGTCCTTCGCGGGCTCCTCCGCGGGGGATGCAGCCTGTTCGAGGTTCTCGTCACTCATCCGGTTACCCCTCTTCGGTCAGGTTCTCGGTCAGCTTGTCTGTCGCGTGGTGTCTGAGTTCAACGTCCAGCCGGTTCAGGCGTATTCCGACCTCTAGTACCAGAAGCTCTGGATCTCGCGCTGGGTGGGAACCGAGATGTTGATCGGCTCCGCCAGCCCGTGATCCTCGCCCTGGCGCAGTTCGTCGTACACCTGAACCATGTACTTGTACGGCGTCGCGGTATCCGGCCGGATGATGACCGGCTTCTTCGGGTTCCGCTCGAGCTTCGGCTTCAGGTAGGGGATGATCTCGTGCAACTGCATCGGATCCTGGTCGACGATCAACTCGCCGGTGGGCAGGATCTCGATCAGCACCGACTCCTCCTTCTCGACCACCGGCGGATCGTCGTCATCCTCGGGAAGCGCGAAGTCCAGTCCGCGGGTCGCGGTGAACGTCGTCGTGATCATGAAGAAGACAATCAGCAGGAAGGCGATGTCCGCCATCGAGGAGGTCGGGATCTCATCGTCCGGGCGATCACGATCAAGTTTCATCTTGCGTCTCCATCCATCGTCTGGTCAAGCCTACCCGTCGGTGACGGTCCGCTGATCGGACAGCAGGTAGACGTCCCGCACCTTGGCCCGCTTCAACGCGTCGATGACCTCGTCGACCTTGTCCCAAGACACTTCGCCGTCGGACTTGACGACGAAGACCTTCTGCGGGTCCATCGCGATGACGCCCGCGGCCATCGAGAGCACCTCGTCGGCCGCGCTGACCAGGGCGCTCTGTTCGTTGCCGTCCGACACGCGGATGCGCCCGTTCGGGTCGATCGAGACGTAGGCGGACTGTTTCGGAATCTCGTACCTGAGCGTCGTCTTCGGCAGCACCACCTGGGTCTTGTCGACCTCGAAGGTGATCGTCAGCATGAAGAAGATGATCAGCAGGAAGGCGATATCCGCCATCGAGGCCGTCGGGATGTTCGGCTTGTGCTCGATGGTTGCCTTGAGCTTCATGTCGGCCTAGCCAGCGTCGCCGCCGGACTCCGGCGGGACGCCGCTGCGCTCCATCTCGCCGAAGGTTTCGAGCAGCATGTTCGCCGACGTCTCGATGTCGCGGACGAACTTGTTGATCCGGCTCATGAAGTAGTTGTAGGCAAGCTGCGTCGGAATGGCGACCGCCAGACCGCCGGCGGTCGTGGTCAGCGCCTCCTTGATACCGGTCGCGACCGCGCCGGGGTTCGACAGACCCTGTGCCGCCAGGGCGTCGAAACCGGCCATCATGCCGGTCACCGTGCCGAAGAACCCGAGCAGCGGGGCGACGTTCGCCGTGGTCGCGAGCACCGCGAGGCCGCGCTCCAGGCGGCCCATCTCGAACAGCGCCGCGTTCTCGATCGTCTTCTCGACGTCTTCCTTGGGCTGGCCGTACTTCATCAGACCGGCCTTGAGGATCGAAGCGACCGGACCGCGGTACTCCTCGCATACCTTGACCGCTTCACGAATCGAACGGTTCACGACCAGCGCTTTCCGCACCTTGGGGAGGAACTCGTGAACGTTGATCCGGGCCCGCCGCAGCGCAATCAGTCGCTCGACCACCACCGCAGCCGCGATGACGGAAAAAGCGAGCAATGGCCACATGACGGGGCCGCCCTCGTTCATCAACTTCCAGAACGTGCCACCAATGTTCACCTAGCTACCTCCTCAGGACTATGCCCGCCACTACGGGCCTGGTTGAACCGCCCGCCGAAGGCGGACGCGATTCTGGACATGCGGTGACCCCTACACCGGGAGGGGTGCCTGGCTCACCTTGGAACGGTGGAGCAATATAGCACACGGGTTCGGCTTTGGAACCGCCCGATCAACCCCGTTCCGGCGACGCGGCGGCAGCCTTCACGACTCGCTCCAGAGGCCGGCGGTGGAGGTAGCAGAGGGCGGCGGCCAGAGCGTCGGATGCGTCGGCGCTGCGCCGCACCGGCGCTGGGCCCAGAAGCACGTCGACCATGCGGGAGACCTGGGTCTTGTCGGCCCGGCCACTGCCGCAGACCGCCTGCTTGACCTCGGCCGGCGAGAACTCGCGGACGTCCAGGCCATGCCGACCGAGCACGGAGAGGATGACGCCCCGGGCCTGGGCCAGCGCGATCAGGGAGCGGCTGTTGCGCCCGTGAAACAGGGACTCGAGCACCGCCGCCGCCGGCTGCCAGCGGTCGAGCGTCTCCTCGACACCCTCCGCCAGCCGGGCCATGCGCGCCGCCGGCGTCGGCTCGCCGGCGAGGGCGATCCGGCCCGCATCCAGTTGGCGAACCCTCGACCCCTCCTGCTCCACCACGCCGAACCCCGTGTAGCGACTCCCGGGATCGATCCCGAGGACGATCACGGCAACGCCACGGAGACGGTCAGGACGCCAGCCGCTCGAGCAGCTCGTCGTCCAGGTCGAAGTTGGCCCAGACGTTCTGCACGTCGTCCTGATCTTCCAGTGCGTCGATCAGGCGCATGAGCGGACCCGCGCCCCCTTCGTCGAGCTGGACCAGGTTCTGGGGTTCCATCGTCAGTTGCGCGACGGTCGCGGTCAGGCCGCGCTCCTCGATCGCATCCTTCGTCGCATGGAACGCCTCGACCGAGGTGTAGACGCTGTAGCTCTCGTCCTCGACCGAAAAGTCCTCGGCCTCGAGTTCGAGCGCGAGCTCGACCAGCGCTTCCTCGTCCACGCCGGAGTCCTCGAGGGCAGCGCGATCGAAGACGAAGAAGCCGCGGCGATGGAACATCCAGGCGACGCAGCCGTTCTCGCCCAGGTTTCCGCCGTGCTTGGTGAACAGGTGCCGGACCTCCGAAACGGTCCGGTTCCGGTTGTCGGTGAGGGTCTCCACCAGCACCGCCACGCCGCCGGGGCCGTACCCCTCGTAGGCGACTTCCTCGTAGGACACGCCTTCGAGCTCTCCGGTGCCCTTCCTGATCGCCCTGTCGATGTTGTCTCCCGGCACGTTCTGCGCCTTCGCCTCCGACAGGGCGTGACGGAGTCTCGGGTTGCCCGCGGGATCGCCCCCGCCAAGCCGGGCGGCGACCGACACCTCCTTCAGGATGCGAGTGAAGACCTTGCTGCGGCGGGCGTCCTGCGCCGCCTTCTTGTGCTTGATCGTGCTCCACTTGCTGTGACCGGACATGGCGGGTTTATCTTATGCTGCGCCGCCACGTGACCGGCGCGACCAAACCCTCGGCGAGCGAGATCCTCGACCGCCTCGAAGTCTGGGGGCGGAAGCTCGGCCTCGACGCCACGCGGAGCCTGCTCGACGTGCTCGGCAAGCCGCAGCAGCGGGTGCCGACGGTGCTGGTCGCGGGTACCAACGGCAAGGGTTCGACCAGCGCCGCGCTCGCCTCGATCCTGAGCGCCGCCGGCCTTCGCTGCGGCCTCTACACCTCGCCCCACCTCGAGCACGTCGAGGAGCGGCTGCGGATCGACGGCATGGCGATATCGGAGACGGAACTCGGGCACTGGCTCCGGCAGGTGCTGGACGCGGCCGGCGAGGCGCCGCCGACCTACTTCGAGAGCCTGACCGCGGCGGCCTGGCTGCACTTCGCCCATCACGGGGTCGACGCCGCGGTGTTCGAGGTCGGCCTGGGCGGTCGACTCGACGCGACGAACGTCTCGGACCCCCTGCTCTCCGTGATCACCCAGGTAGCGCGTGACCACGCGCCGCAACTGGGCTGGACCCTGACTTCCATCGCCGGCGAAAAGGCCGGCGTCATGCGCCCCGGACGCACCTGCCTTACCTGGCCCGGCCGGCCGGAGGTGGAGCGTGAGCTTCGCCGCTGCGCGGCGGTCAGCGGAGCCCATCTCGTCGACGCCAGCGTCGGTGCCGAACTCGACCGTCTTCAGGTGCCATTGGCCGGCCGTCACCAGCTCGGGAACCTCGCGCTCGCGATTCGGGCCGCGGAGGAGTTCTGTGCCCTCGCCGAAAAGGAACTCCCCGCGGAAGCCGTCAGGAAAGGCGTCGAAGTACTGCGCTGGCCGGGCCGTCTGGAATGGGTCGACGTGGAGGCCAACGGCGGTCACCGCCGGGTCCTCTTCGACGCGGCCCACAATCCGGCCGGCGCGGCCGCGCTCCGCGCCTACCTTGAAGAGACCGGGCTCCGGTTCGATCTCCTCTACGGATCGCTCGCCGAGAAGGAGCCGGAACTGTGCCTTCCCGTGCTGGCCGAAAAGGCGGATCGGGTCGTGCTGACGAACTTCGACCACCCCCGGGCGGCCTCGCCCGAAACACTGGCGCCGCTGCTGCCGGCAGGTCGCGCCGTCATCCATGAAGACGCCTCGAACGCGCTCGAACGCTGCCTCGCGGAACCGTCGAGTCCGGACCACGCGCTGGTCGTCACCGGCTCGTTGTACCTGGTGGGAGAGGTTCGATCGGCGCTCCGTGACCGCTACGGCGTCCCGACCGCGGCGCGAGACGTCGCCACCGGCTTCAGGCGGTAGCGGCGGCTGCAAAGCGGTCGCCGCTCCGCGGCGCGTTGTCTTCCGCGGGTCAGAAGACCCGCGCACCCAGAGCAACGACGTCCAGCCGTAGCCGGGTCAGCGGAGGGGGTCCCGGGGGGTCGGAGACAAGCGACTCCCGGCGCCGTCACGTCAACCACCGCCCTGCCGAAGCGCAGTCGACAACAGCGAGCCCCTGCTTCCCATTCACTCCGTGAGGGCGAGCGTCCCCCGGGACCCCCTCCGCTGACCCGGCTACGCCGGCTTCGCCGCGTCGTCGATCTTCGCGACGCGGGCGGTGTGGCGGTCGCCGTCGAAGGGGGTGTCCAGGAAGACCTCGAGGAGTTCGGTGGCCTGGCCGGCGCCAAGGACGCGGGCGCCGAGGGCCAGGACGTTCGCGTCGTTGTGGGCGCGGGACATGCGCGCCGTGAAGCTGTCGGTGGGGTTGACGGCCCGGACGCCCGCGAAGCGGTTCGCCGACATCGCCATGCCGACTCCGGTGCCGCAGACGAGCAGGCCGCGGTCGACCTCTCCGGCGGCGAGGGCGCGCGCGACCTGGGCCGCCTTGTCGGGGTAGTCGACGGGGCCGGAACCGTCGGCGCCGAAGTCCACGAACTCGATGCCGCGCGCCCGCAGCACCTCGCCGAGCTGGTTCTTCAGCTCGACCCCGGCGTGATCCGCGCCGACCGCGAACTTCATCCGCCGCGCTACTCCCCGGACTCCGTTTCCGGTTCCGGCTCGGCCGGCGCGGGCGACGCCTTGGTCTTCTTGCTCGACGCTTTCTTCCTGGACGCCTTGGCCTTGGTCCGCCGCACCTTCGCCGCCCGCGGCGCCGCCTCCCGGGACGCGGCCTCCTCCCGGCGGCGTTGCTTGAGGCGCTTGAGCCGGCGCTGTCGGCGACGACGGAGCTTGCGGTCCTTCTCTCTCATTCCTGGAGCGTAACCGCATCCTGGCGCACGCGCTCGTCGGCCGCTGCCACGCGCTCGCCCATCCCGCCGCGGTAGTCCTTCAGGGCGGCTGCCAGATCCGGATCGCCGAGCGCCAGGATCTGAAGAGCCAGCAAGCCCGCGTTGTCGGCACGGTTCACGCCCACGGTAGCGACCGGGATCCCGGGGGGCATCTGGACGATCGCCAGCAGAGCATCGACACCGTTCAGCGGACCACTCGCCACCGGGACGCCGACCACCGGCAGCGTCGTCGCGGCCGCCACGACGCCCGGAAGCGCGGCGGCAACGCCGGCGCCGGCGATCAGCACGCCGATGCCGCGCCCGGCCGCGCCTTCGGCCCACTCGGTCGTTTCCCGCGGGGTCCGGTGGGCCGAGAGAACCCGCGCCTCGCAGCCGACGCCGAAATCGGCGCAGACCTTCGCCGCCTTCTTCATCGTCGGCCAATCCGAGTCGCTGCCCATGACGATGCCCACTCTGATGTCGCTCATTCGCTCCTGATCTCCGCCTTGCTGCTGGTGATGGTTGATGTGTCGTCCGTGTCGCGGCGCGCCTACAGGGGAACGCTGCCGTGCTTCTTCGCTGGCACGCCGGAGCGCTTGCCGGCGAGCTGGCGCAACGCGCGCACGATCTCGCCGCGAGTCGTGCGCGGCGCGATCACCGCATCCACGAAGCCGCGCTCGGCGGCTACGTACGGATTCGAGAACTTCTCCCGGTACTCGGCGGTCAACCGCTCGCGCAACGCCTCCGGGTCCTCCGCGTTCCGGATCTGCTGGCGATAGAGGATGTTGACCGCACCGCCGGGGCCCATGACCGCGATCTCGGCGGTCGGAAACGCCAGGTTGACGTCCGTCCGCAGATGCTTGCTGGCCATGACGCAGTACGCGCCGCCGTACGCCTTGCGCGTGATCACCGTGATCTTCGGCACGGTCGCCTCGGCGAACGCGTAGAGCAGCTTGGCGCCGTTCCGGATGATCCCGCCGTGCTCCTGCCGCACGCCGGGCAGGAAGCCGGGAACGTCCTCGAAGGTCACGAGGGGGATGTTGAAGGCGTCGCAGAAGCGGACGAAGCGGCCGCCCTTGACCGCGGCGTCGATGTCGAGGACGCCCGCCAGGTAGTTCGGCTGGTTGGCGACGATGCCGACGCTCCGGCCGCCCATGTGAGCGAAGCCCACGACGATGTTCTGCGCGAAGTTCCGGTGGACTTCGAGGAACCGGCCGTCGTCGACGACCGCCCGGATCAGGTCGAGGATGTCGTAGGGCTTGTTCGGGTCGACCGGGACCAGTTCGTCGAGTTCCGGCGCGTCGCGATCGTCCGGGTCGTCGGTCGGACGGAGCGGCGGATCGTCCAGGTTGTTGCCGGGCAGATAGCCGAGCAGATCGCGGATCAGCGCCAGGCAGGCGGCATCGTCCGACGCGGTGAAGTGAGCCACGCCGCTCTTGCGCGCGTGCGTCATCGCGCCGCCGAGCTCTTCCATCGAGACGTCCTCGTGAGTCACCGTCTTGATGACGTCCGGCCCGGTGACGAACATGTAGCTCGTGTCCTCGACCATCATGACGAAGTCCGTGATGGCCGGCGAGTAAACGGCGCCGCCGGCGCAGGGGCCCATGATGGCGCTGATCTGCGGAACCACCCCCGACGACAGCGTGTTGCGGAGGAAGATGTCGGCATAGCCGCCGAGCGACGCCACACCTTCCTGAATGCGCGCGCCGCCGGAGTCGTTCAGCCCCACCACGGGCGCTCCGTTCTCCACCGCCAAGTCCATCACCTTGCAGATCTTGCGTGCGTTCGTCTCGGACAGCGAGCCGCCGAACACCGTGAAGTCCTGGGCGAAGACGTAAACCGGGCGCCCGTCCACGCGGCCGTGGCCGCAGACCACGCCGTCGCCCGCGACGCGTTGCTCGTCCATTCCGAAGTCGGTGCAGCGATGCGTCACCAGGGCGTCGATCTCGACCCAGGAGCCGGGATCGAGCAGCAGGTCGACACGCTCCCGCGCGGTCATCTTGCCGCTCGCGTGCTGCCGGTCTATCCGCGCGGCGCCACCGCCCAGTTGGGACTGCTGGAGCCTCCGTTCCAGCTCCTGGACCTGCTGGCCCCGGAGGTCGCCGGCGGTCTCGTCTGGTTTCGCTGCCGCGGTCATCCGATCGGCTTTCATACCACAGGCGCGCAAGGGAAACCTCATGCCCGGCCGGCGGCCGGTTCCGCACGAAAGTAGCCCTAGAATCCAACCGATGAGGTCGAACGCCAACGGTGCCGAGCAGCGGCGGAGGCTGATCTCCGACGTTGCCGCCCCGGCCGACGCGCTGACCCGCCTGGTCGCGCACGGAGACCAGCAGTTCGAGGCGTTCTTCGAGCGCGTCGAGAGCGTCGAGCTGCTGCCGAAGGGCGCCCCCAACCGCGTCCGCCTGAGGAAGGAACAGGGACTCGCGATCAGGAAGATCGAGAACGGCCGGAGCCGTCTGGCGGCCGCCGACACGATCTCGGGACCTGCCTTCGCCGCCTGCTGCGACAGGGTAGCGGGAACGGCCCGGTCGATCGGCACGGCGCCGCCGCGCATCAGGACCGGCAGATGGCCGGCGCTGCGCCTGGCCGAGATCGAACAGGCCGAATCCAGGCTCACCCGCGCCGTGAACCGGCGGCGCGTCGGATTCCCGATGGAGATCACCGCGCGCCGTCATCGCCGGCAGATACAGGTCATCCGCAGTCCGATCGCCGCGCCGCCGCAGTTCGAGGAGTACTTCAGCCTGCAGGCGAAGACGCCCTGGGGCGTCTGGGGCGGCCTCCTGCCGTCGCTCGCGGATGAGGACCTGGATCCGATCGCCCTCTGCCTCGTCGACCGGCTGCGTTCCCGCGGTCTGCCGCCCCACCGCGGCGGTGCAGGCGTCATCGTCCTCGGGCCGAACGCCGCCGCGGTCCTGCTCCACGAAGTCGTCGCCCACGCGCTGGAGGCGGACACCCTCGCCCTGTCCGGCGCTCCGGACCAGGCTGTCGGGCTGAAGCTGGGCGGCCCCGAACTCGACGTCGTCGACGATCCGAGTTCCGCGCCCCGGGTCTGCAAGCGCTCGAGCGACGACGAGGGCACGGCGGTCATCAGCCGCTGGCTGCTCAGACGCGGCCGGGTCCGGCAACCCCTCGCCGATCTTGCCTGGGCCGAGCGCTGCCCCGGCATGATCCCGGGCGCCGCCCGCCGCGCGAGCCGGCATCGGCTGCCCGGGCCGCGCACTAGCCACCTCGAACTCCTCCCCGGGGCCATTCCCGAGGGGGATCTCTTCGCCGAGGCCGCGGGCGGGATCTACATCGGAGAGTTCGACAGCGGCAGCCTGGATCCGCTAAACGGCCGCTGCGTGCTCCGGGCGCCGTGTGGCCGGAGGATCGGAGCGAGCGGCCCGGTCGACCACACGGGCCCCATCGAGATCCGCTCGCGGGCCGCCGATCTTCTCGCAGCGGTCACCGCGGTCGCGGATCGTCCGCTCGCGGCCGGCGCCGGCTGGTGCGCCAAGGACGGCGCACTGATGCCGGTCTGGGCCCGCTGCCCGTCGATCCGCCTGGAAGGACTGCAGGTGGCCGATTGAAGTCGGCTCGACTACCCGGCTTGCGCAGCATCAGACTGGCGCTGGGCGCGGTCCGTGAACACAGCGGCGCGCCCGGCGCCGAGCTCTACGTCAAGGCCGGAAACACCTGCCGGATCGAGATCGATCCCTGGATGACGCCCGTGACGACCGACCCTGACGACCTGCAGGCCCAGGTGTCCGTTCTGGACGAGCGGGGATGGGCGCTGCGCGCCGGAGGCGCCAGGCGCGCGCTCTTTCTCGCCGACTCCGGACCTCTCCCGGGGCCGAGCGGCTGGAGACGAGTCAATCGCCACTCCTTGCGGCCGGGAGCCCTCAGACTGCCGTCGCCATCCTCCGACACGACGCCCAGGACCACGCCGTCTCCCGCCGCCGATGCAGGCGAACCTCCGCCGGACGACGAAGAGACGGCGGGCCTGGCCTTCCTGCGGGATCTCCTGCGGTGTCTCGGCGAGCGAATGCCCGAGGCCCGTCTCGTCCGGGGCCGGCTCGATAGCGGAGCCAGCGCCGCGGTGCTCGCCAGCACGACCGGCGTCACCGGGCGGAGCGCGCGGCGGCTCGCGACGGTTGAACTGGACTTCGCCATTTCACGAGACGGCCGCCAGACACACTGCAGCCTCTACCGAGCGGCCTCGAACCTCCACCTGCTCGGCGCCGACTCGATCGCGGGGGAGATCGCGGAACGTCTGACACTGGCGACGGCCCCCCCTCCACCCTTCCTTCCCACCGGCGAGGTCGCCGTGTCCCCGGCACTCGCCTGCAACCTGCTGGCGCTCCTCGCGCCCTTGCTGCGGGGACGCGACGGCTGGCGGCGGCTGCGGAAGCTCGGCGCCGGTCAGCCGCTCGGGCCGCCCCAACTGCAGATCGTGGACGACGGCGCCCTCGATGCCGGCTGGATGAGCGCGGCGTCCGACGACGAGGGCGTGCCGACCCGGGCCGTGGCCCTGGTACGCGACGGCGAACCCGGCGAGCCGCTCTTGAGCTGGGAGGACGACGGCTGGTCGGGTTACGCCGCCGCCGGCTGCCGGCGCAGGTCGGGATGGCGAGCGCTACCGGAACTCTGCCACTCCCACCTCTACATTGCCGGCGCCTCCGAACCCGCCGAGTCGATCCGGAGCGGCATCGTGCATGGCTGCTACCTGCTGGACAGGGCGCACGACGGGCGGTGCCAAGCCACGTTCGAACCCTCGACGAACGGCGGCGAAAGACGTCCCGAAGAGGGGCGCTTCGAGGTCGACGCGATCGGTCTGGTCATTCGCCGCGGCGCCATCGTGGGCGAAGCTCCCAAGGTGCGGCTGACCGGCTCCCTGCGCCAACTGCTCCGGGGCATTCGCGCCATCGGCGACGACCTTCGCTTCCTGCCCGCGCCCGGCGCGGTCGGCGCTCCGACCCTGCTACTGACGGGGCTGCAGGTCGAGGCGGTCGGTTAGATCGGACAGCATGGTCGCCGCTTCGCGGCGCGTTCTCCTGGCCGCCTGCGGCGGCCGGCGGGTCAGAAGACCCGCGCACCCAGCTAAGGGGCGGGGACCGGGTAGCGGCGGATCGTCGTCTCGAGTTGCGCGCTGCTGCGAGCACTTGGCTGGAACCGTCCACCGCTGCCGCGGAACGTCCCGGCCGCGGGAGGAGTCGACTGCCTGCCGCCGGGCCCGACCGGCGTTCCGAGCTGAATGCCGCCACGGGAACCACCGAGGGGGTTCGCCTGTGCCGGAGCGCCGCCGCCCGGCGCACCGGTCACCATCGGTCCCGCTCCGAGCGTACGCGTCCGCAGGTGCTCCCGGGTGAAGACCCGCGGCCGCTCCCCGGCGCGCCCGGTGCCCGACTCCCGCTCCGAGTCGGCGGCTTGCAGCGTCGCGTCGCCCGTGTGCCGTTCCGTTTCGATGGCCTGGAGGGGAGCGGCGCGGTCGAGCGGCCCGTTCAGGTCGCTGGCCGCCGGCGCCGGCAGACTGCCCGGCGATTGGATCACCCGCCTGACTCCGTCGACGCTCGCGCCCTCGTCTCCGGGCGCGCGGCTTGCCCGCCTGGGCAGATCCCCGTCCGGCTCGGGCGTCTCCGTGGCCTCCGCCGCCTCGACGGCGCCGCCCGCATCTCCCGCCACTGCTTCCTGCTCCACCCTCGGCAACAGCAGGCTGCTGATGCGGCCCGGTTGGGAGTAGGTCCGCGGCGGCAGGGTTTCGACCCGGCTTCGATCTGCCTTGAGGAGCACCTCGGTGGCGTACCGGTTGACCGCGAAGTGCGGATTCACATCGGTGAAGGCGAGGCGCGTGTCCAGGCTCAGGGCGTGGACGTAGTGATCCACGGCCGCGCCGACGTCTCCGGCGTCGTCCGCGATCCGGCCGAGCTGGTAGTGGGCCCAGGCGTTCCCCGAATCGAGCTCGACCGCCGTCTTGAGGTGCGCCGAGGCCAGCTCACTGTCACCGGTCGTGTACGCGAGCAGCGCCAGGTTGTAGTGCGCGGGCGCCCAGGCTCCGTCCTCCGCGATCGCGGCGAGGTAGTGCTCGAACGCCCCCTCGACATCCCCGCGCAGTTCCAGCAGGTTCGCCAGGTCGTTCAGCGCGCTCGCACGGTCCGCGGACCCGGTCTGTCCGTCCACCACCTTGCGTTGCGCCTCGATCGCCCGGTCGAGGTTCCGGACCTCCGCCGTCGCAGGCTCGACGGTCTGCGCCGCGCCCTCCGGGACGCCGCCGACCGGCAGGCCCGGCCCGAACATCAGCCAGACCAGCGCCAGCACCATCGCTCTCGACATCGTCTTCATGGCGGTCATGTGACTCTTTCGCGCGTGTCGCGGGATCGGAGTTGGCGGAATAGGATCCGCGGGACGTGAGTCAACTGCGACGACTACCTGCAGTCGGACATCTGCTGCAGGAGAGCCCGCTTGCCGAACTCACTGGATTATACGGAAGGGAAGCGCTGAGGGTCCAAACGACCCGCATTCTCGACGCGGTGAGGGCCGAGATCCGGACCGGAATCGAGGACGACCAACTGGCGGAGACGATCCGCGAGATCCCGGATCGCGTCCGCGCCGCGCTGGAGGCCGAGGCGCCGCCGCTCAGGCGCGTGCTCAACGCGACGGGCATCTTCCTCCACACCAACCTGGGCCGGGCGCCTCTGCCCCGCGAGGTCGTGGCCGACCTGGCCGATCGTCTCGACGCCTACTGCGATCTGGAGATGAGCCTCGCTACGGGACGGCGCAGCGACCGCGGCAGACGAGTGGAGAACCTGGTGCGCGCCCTCACCGGCGCCGAGGCGGCCCTGGTCGTCAACAACAACGCCGCCGCGCTGGCTCTCGCACTCTCCAGCCTGGCGTCCGGCCGCGAGGTCCTGCTGTCCCGGGGCGAGATGGTCGAGATCGGCGGTTCGTTCCGGATTCCGGAGATCCTCGAAGCGAGCGGCGCGCGTCTGGTCGAGGTCGGCACGACGAACCGCACCCGCCTCGCCGACTACGAGCGCGCCGTCCGGCCGGGCGTCTCCCTGGTGCTCAAGGTGTACCCGAGCAACTACCGGATCCAGGGGTTCGTCGAAGAGGTCGACCCCGCGACTCTCGCCGACTTCGCCCATCGCCACGGCCTCCCGCTCCTGGTCGACGAGGGCAGCGGCATGCTGCGAGCGGAGGCGGCACCCCCACTCCGGGGCCACCAGAGCTTCAAGGACCTGATCGAAGCCGGCTGCGACCTGGTCTGCGGCAGCGGCGACAAGCTCCTCGGCGGCCCGCAGGCGGGGCTGATCGCGGGTCGGGAATCGATCGTCGCGCGGCTCCGGGAGTCGCCCCTCTACCGGGCGCTGCGGCCGGGAAGGCTGGTCCTGACCGCTCTGGACGCGGTGCTCCGCCGGCACCTCGCGGCGCGGTCCATGCCGATCGCGGCTCTGTGGCGCGACGACGAAGAGCATCGGCGCCGGGTCGAGGGGCTGGCGGCCCGGCTTGGCGGCAAGGTCGTCCGGGGCAGCGCCTACCTCGGAGGCGGTTCCGCGCCGGAGCAGGAGATCGAAGGCTGGGTGATGGCCCTGACCGCCCCCGGCGATGTCGCCGCCCGGCTCCGCCAGGGGGAACCACCGGTCGTCGGCTACCAGCGAGAGGGCCGCCTGTTCCTCGACCTGCGGACCGTGGACCCGCGGGACGACGAAGCGCTGGCGAGAGCAGTGGAACGGGCCTTGGGCTAGCGACCATCTCAGCCCCCGAACCAGTCCATCTCCACGCGGCACACCGGCAGCACCGCCAGCCGGAGCGGCCCGCCGCTCGGGCCCTCGGTTTCCAGGCGCACGCGAACACCCCCGAACCGGCACCGCCGCGGCATCGCCGCACGGAGAACCTCGATCTCCCGCTCCTCGCGGGACGACAGCGGCACCGTGTAGCGCCCCGGATGCTCGACCTCGATCCGGGTCGGCGATCCGAAGTCCGTCGCAGGCCGCGGAACGCCGGTATCGACGACGAATGCGCGCGGCCCACCGCCGAGGGCCTCGCCCGAACGAAGCCGGAGTGCATAGCGGCGCACCTCGCCGGCGTCGAGCCCGCTCGGTTTGAAGGTGAGGAACGTGAGCAGTCCGGCCGCCGCTAGCGGCGGCGAGGCGAGTTCCTCCGCCTGGTCCAGGGCGAGCGACCAGACCGCCTCCGCCGGCGCCCGTCCCTTGTCGGCGATGACGAAAAACCTGCCGGCGGCCGGTTCCCCCGGCGGCGGGTCGAGCGGCGTGCCCGTGCCGAGCGCGAGCAGCGGCGTTCCGGTCTCCGGCTCCGGCACCACCGCGGGCGGATGGCGGATCGGCAGTCCACCGGTCTCGAACACTCGCCGCGGCGTCCAGGCGCTCGCCGCAACGCGGCCGCCCTCGAGCCGAGCGCCGGCCGCCACGTCGACGCGGTACAGGCCACCTGCGAGCGTGCCGGCGTAGAGCCGGTCGGCCACTCCGTCCCCGTCCAGATCGGCGGCGGCGGGCGTCGCCGTGGCCGGCGCGTCGAGCCTCCGCTTGTAGAGCAGCGCGCCGGATTCGACGCCAACGATGTACAGCCAGTTGCCGACCTCGGCCGGTCGATTCGGGTCGTACCCGCCGCCGAACACCGCCGCCAGGCGGTCGCCTGCGCCCACGCGTAGCCTGACGATCGCCGGCGGCGACAGCGGCACTCCCAGATCGGGAGCGCCGTTGCCGTCTTCGTCGCTCAGGTCGATGAAGGACGAGAGAGGATCGGGCCGCGGCGGCGTGGCCGCCAGGTCCCATGCCTCGCGGCTGCCCGCCGGCCAGGGCGTCAGGTCCACCACCGCGGACACCGAGCGCCGGGGAGGCGGCAGGCCGTCCGAACGGCTCGGAGCGCTGGCCGTGGCGGATACGACGTGGCTGACACGCCTCAACCCGCCCATCGATCCCAGCGTTCCCTCCAGGTTCGTCATGCACAGGCGGCAGGGACCGCTCGCCGCCGGAACGAAACCCGTTACCTCGACGACGACTTCCGCGCCCGTCGCGCCGCCGCCGAGCCTCCGCGTGGTCGGCTCGACGGCGCCGGCCATCCCGCGCGCGACGCCGAGCTGCACGCCTCCGTCGGCCGCCGCCAGCAGCCGCACCTGCACCTTCTGCTGGGCCGCGACCAGCATCCCGGTCTGCGTCGCCATCAGCAGCGCCAGACAGGATCCGCTCAGCAGGAGCAGGATCAACGTCACCAGCAGGGTCGAGCTGCCCTGAGCGGACGTCGATCGCGTCACGGGAGGTTCCTCAGCCGGACGAACGACGACGCCGTCCGATCGACCCGCAGCGCTCCGGCGGAGGGTTCGCCGGCCCGGGCCGTCGTGACTACGCTGGCGAACCAGGCCCCCCGGTCCACGGCCTGTTCGACCGTCACCTCCAGGTCGATGACATCGTCCGCGATCGGCTGCAGCAGGTTGGAGTTCCGCCGTCGCCAGGCGATGCCGGTCCCCGGGTACAGGCGGGCCATCGCAAGCTGCGGCCCATGCCCCGACCGCAGGTCGGGCGGCCGAATGTAGAAACGCCATTCCTCCAGCACGCCCACCCTCTCCACGACGCGCATGGGGCCTCCGGGCCAGGCGCCGCCGCTCGACATCCCCAGGTAGGCGCCGGCCACCGGCCCGCGCGAGGCGTCGGCATGGAAGTGGACCCTCAGTCGGCGCCTTCGTCCGCGGCCGCTGGCCGCGACCTCGGTGATGGGCACGACCGCATGGACCGGAGCGACGCCGGAAACCAGGAGCAGGGCGTCGTCACCGGCTGCGCCAGCGTCCTGGAGCATGGCGAGGGGCTGGGGTACGCCGCCGGGGGTCTCGGCCAACACTTCCACCCAGCCGCGCGCGGCCGCCGGGTCGACCTTTACGTCCTCCACCCAGTAGAGCGGGCCGTTCATCACGCCCCGCACGACCAGCACGTCGGTGCCCTCGGCCGCTGTCAGGCCACCGACCGGATGGCCCGCCGCAACGTCCTTCTCGACGAACGCCGCCAGCTCCGGACGCGCCTCCTGGCCGGGTGACTGGCGCGCAATGCCGCCGCGGCCGGCCGCGCGCAGCCCACGCCGCAACTCGCGGTGTGCCGCCTGCTGCGCCTGCTGCAGCGCCGAGTCGTCGAGTTGAGCCCGCGCCAGATGCTGATGGAGGCCGAACAGCGAGAGCGCGAACGCCGAAACGGCGACGGTGAGACCGAACGCGACCAGGGTCTCGATCAGGCTGGCGCCCCCTTCCGTCGTCTTCGGCAAACCCGCGGCGGCTCTCATGGCAGGCGGAGGGTGACCAGGGACATCGTCCGTTCCCCGGCGGCGCGACCGGCCTGCAAGGCGGTCACTTCCACTGTCACCTCGAGGATTTCGACTGACTCCCCCGGCACGCCCGGCTCGAGCACGGAGACCGACCGGACGACGCGACGGAACTGCGGCGGCTCGGCGCCGCAGTCCTCCTGCCAGGCCGCGGCGGAGGGACACCAGACCTGTGCCGGTTCCCCCGCGCCGTCGACCCCCTCGATGGACGACCAGGCCATCCCGACCAACGCTTCCGCGCGGCGCGCCTCCAGATTGTTCAGGCCGGATCGAACGAGAAGCGAGAGCACGGTTGCCGCAGTGAGACCGAGCAGCGCGAAGGAGACGAGCGTTTCGACCAGGCTGAAGCCGGCTGTCCGCGGCGGAAAGAGGCTGGCGCGGTGGATCCTGTTCATACAGAACAGGACGGAAACGGACGCGCCGTCTTACAGCAGGGACGTGTAGGCGGCGATCAACCGCGGTCCGAAGAACAGCGACACGACGGCGCCCATCGCGAGAAAGACGCCGAAGGGGAGCCTGGAACTCCAGCCCAGCCGGCCGCGGACCATGAACAGGAGGCCCGCGAGCGCGCCGATCAGGGACGCGAGGAACAACGTCAGCAGCGTTCCGCCGACGCCCAGAAACGCGCCGACCGCGGCGAGCATCTTCACGTCCCCCAGCCCCATGCCCCGTACCCGGCGAAGGAGGTACCAGAGTCCGATCAGCAGCAGCAGCGCTCCGGCCCCGACCGCGGCGCCGAACACCGCGTTTCGGGGCGTCGTCCAGGACACCACGAAAGAGCCGGCCAGACCGAGCCCGATTCCGCCCCAGGTCAGCGGGTCGGGGAGCAGGAGGTGGCTCGCGTCGATGATCGCCAGCACCAGCATGAGGCTGCAGAAGACGGCGGCCAGAAGGCCGTCGAACGTCGGCCCGAACACGAGCCAGGAGGCGAGCCAGAGGACACCGCTGCCCGCCTCCACGGCCGGATAGCGCCACGCGATCGGCTCACCGCAGGTCCTGCAACGGCCGCGGAGAATCACGAAACTCAGCAACGGCACGTTGTCCCGCGCGGCGATCCGGGCGCTGCAGTGGGGACAGCGCGAGCGCGGGCGGACGATCGACTCGCCTCGGGGCAGTCGCCAGGCGACGACGTTGAGGAAACTGCCAACGCACAGCCCGACCACCGCGGCGTACACCGCTCCGAAGGCGATGGTCACGGTCGCTCCGGTCATGGTTCCCCGCCGTCGTCCCGAACGAGCGCGGCGACGACCCGTTTCATCATCTCGCAGCCGCGCAGGAAACCGTCCACCGGTATCCGCTCATCGAGCCCGTGGATCCCCGCCGCGTCCCCGGAGGCGACGACGAACGGCGAGAAACCGTAGGCGTCCACGCCGCGCCGGCGGAAGAAGCGCGAGTCCGTCGCGCCGGCGATCATCGCCGGCGCCACCGGCGCGCGCACACCGAGGACGCGCTCCAGCGTCCGGTAGACGTCGCTTTGGGTGCTCGACGCCGGGCTGGCGTCCGAGCGCAGGAGCTCCTCGACGTGGATGCCGGTACCCAGGACGGTGTCGACCCGCCGGCGAAAGGCATCGGCATCCGTGTCCGGCAGCAGGCGGGCGTCAATGAACGCCACAGCCTCACCGGGCGCCACGTTGACCGGTCCGGAGCCATTGTCGATCCGCGTGATCTGCACCGTGTCGCGGAAACTCGCCGACATGCCGGGCAGCAGTACGCGGTCCAGGCCGCCGAGCCGCAGCCGCCGGTCGAGCTCCGCCTGCACGCCCTCGATCGGCTGATCGAAGACCTCGGCGAACTCCTCCGAGTGGAACGTCGCGAGGCCCCGGTAGGCCTCGTGCGCCGCCGTCGTGACCCGCCACGGATGTTCCAGTTCGAGCACCCGGTTCAGCGCCCGCAGGAGCCGGTGCGTGGGGCTCGCCGGGTTGAATCCCGAAGCGTGCCCTCCGCGTCCGGTGGTCGTGACGCGGAGCCAGAGGACCTGCTTCTGCGCCGTCTCGATGCCCCACCACAGCAGGCGGTCCCCGGCCATCCGGTTGACGCCCGCTTCGTTCAGCACGGCCTCGGCATCGGCGAACAGCTCCCAGTGTTCCTCCAGCAACCAGCCGACACCTTCGGCGCCGCCCGCCTCCTCGTCCGCGCTGGCGACGAAGACCAGGTCGCGACGCCGCGTCTGACCGCTCTCGAGGACGTGAAGCATCGCGCCCAGATGGGCAATGCCGAGACTCTTCGCGTCGAGGGCGCCGCGGCCCCAGATCTTCCCGTCGTGCATCGTTCCGCCGAACGGCGGCCGGCTCCAGCCCTCTCCCGCCGGGACCACGTCGACGTGATGCAGCAGCACCAGGGCGCCGCCGGCGGCATCGGGGACGTTCGCCGGCAACCGCGCGTAGAGGTTGGCCCGGCCGCCGGGGCTGGTCAGTACCTGAACGTCGAGCTCGCCCGCCGGGTCGTGGCGCTCGATCAGCGAGGCCAGGTACTCGACGGCGGCCCGCTCGTCGCCCGGGGGATTGCTGGTGTCGAACGACAGGTAGGTCTGAAGCCAGGCGACCGGCCCGGCGCCGGCGAAGGCCGGCCCGGCCGCCAGCAGCACCGCGGTGGAGGCCAGGAGCAGGCCTGTCCGCCGCGCGCCGGGCGCCCTCACCGGGCCGCCTCCGCCACTCCGCCCGAGGAGGCGGTGGTCAGTCGTGTCCCGGCAGTCGGCGGCAGGTCGAGAAGGTCCAGTACGACCTGACGGTACAGCTCGACGCCGTCCACGAAGGCGGGCAGGGCGATCTTCTCGTTCGGGCCCGCGACGGTCATCGAATCGACCGCCAGGAACCGGAAGGGCGTGAATCCGTACGCGGCGATGCCGTCGAGCCGGAAGAAGCGGGCGTCGTTGGCATAGCGCGCCAGCAGGTAGGGACCGATCCGGTCCGGCTCGACGCCGGTGCGCCGGCGCAGCGACTCGGTCAGCCGCAGGTAGGCCGGATGATCGAGGGGACTGCCATGCGCCGCTCCCCGCCGCTCGTGGACGCGGATCTCCACGCCGTCCAGTAGCCGGGCGGGCAGCAGTTCGGCCGCGGCCGCGTCTGCGTCCAGGCCGGGCAGCACGTGGAGGACGATTCGCAACCGGTAGCCGCCAGAGGAAGCGGCTTCGACGAAGAACGGGTGCGCCTCGTTGCGGAACAACGCCTTGAGCAGGTTCGGCAGGCCGTCGAACAGTTCCGGTTCGTCGAGCACCCGGTCGGGCTCCGCCAGCGCCGCCCGGTACTCCGGGTGCTGGCGGGACGGCCCGTAGGCCGCCGCGAACGCGGCCACCTCCGGCACCACCGCCACCGGCTTCGCGCTACGGAGCGCCGAGAGCAGGTCCGCGCGCAGCCGCTCCAGCCGCTCCGCCGCCGGCGCCGTGGCCACTACCTCCAGGAACTGCTTCTGGGCGAACGAGGTGCCCCAGTACTTCACTTCGTTCGTCCACGTCGCCTCCAGCACGCCGCCCTCGCCGAGCACGGCCCAGAACCGCTCCGTGAGTTCCGGGCGGTGGGCGAGGATGTGACGCGTCCCCGGGTCGCTGCCGGTCTCCTCGCTGCTCGTCGCGAGGAAGATCAGCGACCGGCTCGGCCGCAGGCCGGTCGCCGCCGCCCGCTCCGCGGCCGCCAGCATCGCGGCGAGCTGGGCCACCGTCACACTCTTCATGTCGAACACGCCGCGGCCGATGATCCATGGCGGCTCGATCCGCCCCTCGAAGGGCGGCACCGCCCACTCCTCCGGGCGCCGCACCGGCTCGACGTCGAGGTGGTTGTGAAGCACCAGCGCCTCCCGGCTCTCGCCTTCGAGGATCGCCCAGAGGTTTGCCCGGGCGCCCTCGTGCGGCTCGATCTCCACGGCAATGCCCGCATCCTCGAGAACGCCGGCGAGGTAGCGCGCGGCGTCGATCTCGCGACCCGCGTCCGATGTCGTGTCGATCCGCACCAGGTCCTGAAGGCGCCGGACGTTCTCGTCCGCCTCGTAGTCGACCTCCCGCCAGCTCGTGTCGAAGGTCGGCGCCGGCGCCGTCCGCCGGGAGAACACGACGGCGAACGCTAGGGCCGCGAGCAACGCTCCATAGAGCACGATCCGGGCAGCCAGGCGGTGCCGCGCGTTCGACTTCGCGCTCGACATGTGCGGAATCAGCTTAGCGCCTCCCACCTGAGCTGTACGGTCACCAAGCTGCTACCGTCCATGCCGCCGCTCGTGCAGCTCTCCAACCACCAGCCGTTCCGCGGCATCGGAAGGGGCCTGCTGATCCTGCTCCTGCTGGGCACGGTCACCTTCGCCGCACTCGGCTTCGTCGGCGACTTCGAGCAGATCCGCGATCTGATCCGGGACTTCAGTCTCCCGACGCTGGCCGTCGTGCTGCTGCTGTCCGCCGTCAACTACTGGCTGCGCTTCGTTCGCTGGCAGATGTACCTGCGGCAACTCGACGTCCGCCTGAGATGGAGCCGCAGCCTCGCCATCTTCCTGACCGGCTTCCTGCTCGCGGTGACGCCGGGCAAGGCGGGCGAACTCGCCAAGGCCTGGCTGGCGCGCGAGTTCGGCGGCGGACGGGCGCGCCCGGTCGTCGCCGTCGTCGTCACCGAGCGGCTGCTCGACGTGCTCGCCGTCCTGCTGCTGCTCCTGTCGTCGGTCTTCGTCTTCGCCGGGCAGCGCTCGTTCGTCGCGCCCATCGTCCTCGTCGCGGCCGGCGCCGTGGTCGCCGTGGCCTACGGCCCCCTCACGAGACGACTGCTGCCCCTGCTGGCGAAGAGCCGGCTCGCCAGGGGCCGCGCCGCCCTGCTGATCGACATTCATCAGGCATTCACGAAACTCGTGGAGCCCAGGATGCTGCTCCCGGGCCTCGCCCTCTCCACCGCGGCCTGGGCGGCCGAGGGCATCGGCTGTGCGCTCGTCGTCCGCCACTACGCACCCTCGGTGCCCGTCCTGGCCTCGGTGTTCGACTACGCGGCCTCCAGCGTCGCGGGCGCCGCCTCGATGATCCCGGGCGGCCTGCTCGCCGCGGAGGGATCGCTCGTCCTGCTGCTGGAACGCCAGGGCGTCGCTCTCGACGCCGCGATGGCCTCGACCATCATCGTCCGCGCCGCCACCTTCTGGTTCGCGGTCGCGGTCGGCGTGCTGGCCATGCCCTGGGTGTTGTCGCTACTGCGCCGGCCCCGCCAGATAGACGATCACGAAGACGGCCAGGGCGTAGAGCCCCACGTTCACCAGGAAAGGAATGTCGTAAAGGAGTAGCTCGGTCGGGTTTCGCTGCTTGGGATTCTCGGCCTTGTGGATCAGGTACAGGTAGCGGAAGATGCCGAACAGCACGAACGGAACGGTCCAGACCAGGCCGTAGTCGCCGAAGCGCACGACCGTCTCGTCGGCCGTCGTATAGAGGGCGTAGGACAGCAGGGTCGACGCCGTCACGACGTTCATCATCTGGTCCAGGAACGTCGGGCTGTAGTGATCGAGAACCGCCCGCTGCTCGCCGGCGTCGGCCGGAAGCAGCACGAGTTCGTGACGGCGCTTGGAGAAGCCCAGAAACAGCGACAGGAAGACCGTGCAGAGCAGCAGCCAGGCGGACACGGTGACGCCGACCGCGGCCGCTCCGACCACCACCCGGATGACGTAGCCGCTCGCGAGCACCATCACGTCGACGATCACGATCTCCTTCAGCCAGAGGCTGTAGAGCAGGTTCGCCAGCAGGTAGAGGCCGACCAGCAGCGCGGTCTCCCGGTTGAGCGTCCAGGCCGCGATCAGCGCGGCGGCGGCCAGCGCCGCGCACGCCGCTGCGGCCGGCGCCGTGCCCAAAGCGCCGGACGCCACCGGCCGCAACCGCTTCCGGGGATGGCGGCGGTCCTGCTCGCGGTCGCGCAGGTCGTTGAACAGGTAGACGGCGCTGGCCGCGGCGCAGAACGCGACGAAGGCGATCGCGGAAGCCTCCATCGTGCCGCGATCCAGGAGGCTGCCGGCGAACGTCGCCGGAGCAAGAACGAACACGTTCTTGCTCCACTGCGCCGGCCGCAGCGACCTGAAGAGCGGCACGAAGCGGTCAGCCGCGGCCGGAAACGGGGATCCCGAACTCGCGGAGGGTGCCCTCGAGCGTCGGCCGTCCCAGGCGCATCCGGTCGTCGGTCAGCAGGTAGGAGAAGAGGAAGCCGCCCCCCAGCATGAGGATCCCGACCAGGAAGCAGTACATGACCGCGCGGTCGGGGTAGCCGTCCTTGAGGTAGCCCAGGTAGACAGGACCGACGATTCCGGCGGCCGCCCAGGCGGTGAGCACGGCGCCGTAGATCGAGGACATCTTTCGCGAACCGAACACGTCCAGAACGAAGGGCGGCATCGTGGCGAACCCGCCGCCGAAGCAGAGCAGCACGTAGCAGACGAGGATCGAGAAGATCCACGGATTCGTCTCGGTCATCAGCACGCCGAACACGACCATCTGGCTCGCGAGCAGGATCCGGAACACCTTCACCCGGCCGATGCGGTCCGACAGCAGGCCCCAGAACAGTCTCCCCACGCCGTTGCACAGCGAACTGATCGCGATCAGCGTGGCCCCGTACTCCGCCAGGGTCGCCGGCTCGAGCGAGGGGTCGGAAAGGCCCCAGACCTCCTGGAGCAGCTCCGACTGGAAGCTGATCACCGTGATGCCGGCCGCGATGTTGAAGAAGAAGACGATCCACATGAACACGAACTGCTGGGAACCGAGGTAGGTCCTGACCGCCGTGTCGTCTTCCGCGGGCGCCGTCTCCGCGGCGGGCCCGGCGACGGACTTCACCAGATCCGAGGGAACGGGCGGATCGCTCAGCAGCAGGCTGCAGGGGATCAGGAGGCAGGCGAACGTGATGCCGAGCCAGAGGAACACCTCGGACAGGTCCTCGCCCGTGCGCAGCACCAGCAAGGGCGCGAGTCCCTTGCTGAGCAGAAAGGCGCCGACGCCAAAGCCCATGACGACGATCCCGGTGACCAGTCCCTTGTGGTCCGGGAACCACTTGGCCACCGTCGCGACCGGCGTCACGTAGCCCAGTCCGATGCCGGCGCCGCCGATCACGCCATAGCCGATGTAGAACAGCGGCAGCATGTCCAGCCGGAGGGCGGCTGCCGCGACCAGGTAGCCGCCCGAGAACAGGATGCTGCCGATCACGGCGAGCTTCCTGGGTCCCAGCCGCGGCAGCACCTGCCCGGCCCAGGCCGCCGACACGCCCAGCGTGAAGATCGTGATGCTGAATGCCCAGGCCGTCTGCGAGAAGGTCCAGCCCGCCTGCCGGACCAGCATCGTCTGGAAAAAGCTCCAGGCGTAGACGGTGCCGAAGCACAACTGGAGCGTCGTGCAGAGCAGCGCGATGACGACTCTCGGTACCCGCACCCGGCGCTACTCCGTGCCGGACGTGCCCGCCGGCAGGCCCCGGCCGCCGCCCTGGCGCGACACGTGAAGGAACAGCCGCGCCAGGTGGCCCACTTCGTCGTCGCGCGCCAGGATGTCCCGCTCGCCGAGCTCGTCGTTCTCTCCGTCCTTCGCCAGTTCCACCGCGTAGGCGAGCAGTTCGCCCAGCGGCTTCGCGGCCAGATTGACGAACCAGATCGAGGCCAGCACGGCGATGAGGAGCATGACGCTGATCAGGTAGACCTGCTGGCCGATCGCCCGCTGGATCTTGAGGGCGACGACGTCGAGGTCCATGCCGACGTGGACGGTCCCGGCGACTCCGGCCAGGATCGGGCTGCCGACCTCGATGAAGTCGCCCATCCCGGGCAGGCTCCGTTCAACCGGCGCCGTGTTGCTGTGTTCGCTCTCCAGAATCTCCTCGGGGATGCCGGGCACGAAGGTGTGCGCCAGGAACTCGCCCGTCTCGCTGGTGATGTAGATGTAGCGAATGCCCTGAACCTCGAGAAACTGGTCGACGAGCGACTGCAGCGTCGCGAGATTCTGGTTCAGGAGAATGCCGGCGCTCGAGTCCGCGATCGTCTTGGCGATGTTCTGGGTGTTGACCTCGTACTCCGCCGACAACTCGGTGTCGACGGTGTAGATGCAGAGAATGGAGGTCGACAGGACGATCAGGCCGAAGACGGCGAAGATGCCGAACCTCGTCCACTTGAACAGCCTGCGGATTCTCATCTCAGCCGAACCTGGCGCCCCAGTCGTCGAGCGGAACGAACCGGCCGTCCTCGACGACGGTGTGGTAGACGCTCTGGAGCCCCTGACGCCGGTCGGGACCGAACGACACGCGTTCGCTGATCCCGAGGTCGAAGTCCTCGATCGAGAAGATCGCCTCCTCCAGCCCGGCCCGGTCCGGGTTCGGCCCCAGCCGCCGCAGAATCTCTCCCATCAGCTTGGCGTTCAGGAATCCCTCGAGGCTGCCGAAGCTGTGCGGGAACGGCGCGTACTCCTCCTGCACCAGGTCGGCCGGCACCTGGGGGTCGTAGCGCGCCATCAGGTCCCGATACTCCTGGACCGCCGGGATCGAGGTGTCCTCGTAGCTGGGGACGACCTGGGAGTTGATCAACTGCCGGGTGTATCTCTCGGCGTCATCCTGCCCCTCGGTCAGGAGCTTCAGGAGGTTCTCGCTGCCGACGAAGGAGAGGTTGGCGATCGGCACCTCAAGCCCGAGGTCGACGGCGTCGCGCGCGAACGCGGCGCAGGCGGCGTACGCGCCGATGCAGATGACGGCGTCCGGCGAAACGCCCTGCAGGATCTCGACCTGCTTTCTCATGCTGCCGGTGAACTTCTCGCCGCGGCTGTAGGTCGCCTCGCCGGCGAGCCGCTCGCCGTGCTTGTCCAGTGCCGCCCTGACGCCGGCCCAGCCGCTCCGGCCGTAGGCGTCGATCTGGTAGAAGACGGCGATTCGCCGCCTGCCGATCTGCACGAGATTGTCGACCAACCCCGCCGTCTCCTGGTTGTAGGAGGCTCGCAGGTTGAACGCGAACTCGCCGTAGGGCGGCTCCCGTTGCGGCTGGGCGCCGGTGAACGGGAAGAACAGGAAGATCTTCTCGTCCTGGAACTTCTTGAGGATCGGGAGGACCCGGGTGACGGTCGGCGTCCCGACGTAGCCGAAGAGGGAGAACACCTTGTCCTCCAGCATCAGCCTCATCGTGTTCTGGACGCAGGGATCGGGCTGATAGCCGTCGTCGTACAACCTCAGGCTGACCTTGCGGCCCTCGATGCCGCCGTTCTCGTTCACGTGGTTGAAGTACGCCATGGCGCCACGGTAGAGCTCCGTGCCGAGCCCCCGGGACGGACCCGAGAAGGCGGCGGACACGCCGAGAACGATCTCTTCGTCCGTGGCGCCCCGACCTTCCGCCCGGTCCGACGACTCGGCCTCGGAGCCTCCGGATTCCTGGCCGCGGCCCGCGACCAGCGCCGAGGCGGTGAAGGGAGCGACGAGCAGCGCGGCCAGACCGGACCGCATCAGGGACTTCCTGGTGACCAGCGGACCCCACTTGCCGTCAGGCGAAGCTTCCGGTTCGAGACTGCATTGCATAAAGGTCCTCCTCTTCCGTTGGCCTGCTCGGACATTATCGCCATTCGCCGGACCGCCGGACTGCCGGACCGCTAGGATGCGCCTTCTGGCATGAAGAACGGCCTGAAGAAGGTACTCGTCGCCAACCGCGGCGAGATCGCGGTGCGGGTGATCCGGGCACTCCGCGAACGCGGCATCGTCTCGGTCGCCGTCTACTCGGAGGCGGACCGCGCCGGTCTCGCCACGCAGATGGCGGACGAGGCCCACTGCATCGGCCCCGCGCCCTCGATCGAGAGCTATCTTCAGGCCGGGAAGATCGTCGACCTCGCCGCGGCCGTCGGCGCCGACGCGATCCACCCAGGCTACGGCTTCCTGTCCGAGAACGCCGGGTTCGCGCGCCTCTGCGAGGAACGCGGCATCGCCTTCATCGGGCCGCCCTCCGCGGCGATCGCCGCGATGGGTTCGAAGATCGAGAGCCGGCGCCTGATGACCGCCGCCGGCGTACCCATCGTGCCGGGGGGCACCGACCCCCTGGCCTCCGCCGCAGCGGCTCGCGAAGCGGCAAGCGAGATCGGCTATCCGGTCATGCTCAAGGCTTCCGCCGGCGGCGGCGGCAAGGGAATGCGGCTGGTGCGCGAGGAAAGCGAACTCGAAGCGGCATTCCGGGGAGCGACCTCGGAGGCCGGCGCCAGCTTCAACGACGCCTCGGTCTACATCGAGCGCTTCGTCGAGCGGCCGCGCCACGTCGAGATCCAGGTGCTCGGCGACCGCCACGGCCGGATCGTCTCCCTCGGCGAACGGGAGTGCTCCCTGCAACGAAGGCACCAGAAGGTCGTCGAAGAGGCGCCGTCGCCCGCCGTCGACACGGACCTTCGCCGCCGCATGGGCAAGGCGGCGGTCCGCGCCGCGGCGGCCGTGAACTATGTCGGCGCGGGCACGGTGGAGTTCCTGCTCGATCCCCGGGGAGAGTTCTACTTCCTGGAGATGAACACGAGAATCCAGGTCGAGCATCCGGTGACCGAACTGGTCACCGGCATCGACATCGTCGCCGCCCAGCTCGACATCGCCGCCGGGGAACCGTTGCCGGAGGCGCTGGAGAACGGCCTGGAACCCCGCGGGCACGCGGTCGAGGTCCGCCTGTACGCGGAGGATCCGTTCCGCAACTTCGCTCCTTCGCCCGGCCGGATCGAACTGCTCCGACTGCCGGAGGGTCCCGGTGTCCGGAATGACTGCGGCGTGTACGAGGGCGCCGAGGTCACGATCCACTACGACCCGATGCTGGCCAAGCTGATCGTCTGGGGGAGCGACCGGAACGACGCTCTGGCCCGCCTCAGGCGGGCGCTCGCCGAAACCCGGGTCGAGGGCATCCGCACCAACCTGCCCCTCTTCGAGCAACTGCTCGAGGACGAGGACTTCACGACGGGCAACATGGACATCTCGATGCTCGATCGCAAGCTCGAGAACGGCGAGTTGCGGCCGGCCGCGCCGGACGGCGACGCCCTGGAGGCCGACCTTCCCGTCCTCGCCGCCGTCCTCGCCCACCTCGAGCGGGCCGAGGCGAACGGAACCGCGGCCGCGGCCGGCGGCGGCGCCCCGCGGTCGAACTGGCGCCTCGCGGCCCGCCGCGATGCCCGGAGGGCCACGACGTGGAACTGATCGTCGCCCGCGCCGCGGACGAGGTCCGCGTCGAGGTCCGCGCGGAGGCGAACGGCCACTGGACCGTCGCCGTCGACGACCGCGAATACCGGGTGGACGCCGTGACCCTGGGACGGCCGGACGTCCTGAGCGTGATCGTCAACGGGCGTCAGGCGACCCAGAGCGTCCGCTCGTTGGGCAACGGCCTCTACGACGTCGACGGCGTCGAGCTGAGAGTGATCGACCCCCGCTCCCGGGCTCTCGGCGAGGCGACGCAGCAGGGAGCAACGGACACCTTCGAGGCAACCGCCTACATGCCCGGCCGTGTGGTGGCCGTGCTCGCGGCCGAGGGCGACGAGGTGACCTCGGGGCAGGGCGTCGTCGTGCTCGAAGCGATGAAGATGGAGAACGAGATCCAGTCGGAGATCGACGGGTGCCTCGAGCAGCTCCTCGTCGAGGTCGGCCAGACGGTCGACGGCGGCCAGCCGCTCTTCGTCGTCGCCGCCGGCGCTGACGCCTAACTGGTCGCTTCCCGCACCAGCACCTTCGACGCCGCCGGAAAGCCCAGGCTGAACTCCCGCGCGCCCGAGACCACCGCAACGCTGCCGGCAGTCTCGTCCCGCGCCGCCACCTCGACCTGGCTGCCCGGCGCCAGCCCTTCGCGCTCCGCGAAGCGCAGGAACTCGGCGTTCTGGTCCGTCACCCGGACCACCTCGACGACCTGGTTCAGGGCGCACTTCAGGAGGCTCGGATGATCCACGAGCTCGATGTGACCGTCCGCGCTCGGAATCGGATCGCCGTGGGGATCCACCGAGGGATGGCCGAGCATCTCGTCCATCCGTTCGATCATCCGCCCGGAGACGGAGTGCTCGAGCAGTTCGGCCTCCGAGTGGACCTCACTCCAGTCGAAACCCATCACGTTGACCAGGAAGAGTTCGATCAGCCGATGCCGCCTGAGCACGTGAGTCGCCAGCTTGCGGCCCGCCGGCAGGAGCCGGACGCCGCTGTACGGTTCGTAGGCGACGAGTCCGGAGTCGGCCAGGGTCTTCATCATCGCCGTGACCGAGGCGGGCGCCACCTTGAGCCGCGCCGCGATCCGACCCATCGGCACGAGCTGCGCGCCCTCCAGCCGGGCCCCCTGTCCCGCCAGAAACTCGTGCTCCGCCAGGAAGATGCACTTCAAGTAGTCCTCGACGGTGCTACTCGCGCGCATCTTCCACCTCGCCTAGGCTAACGAGTGTACCGACGCTCTCCGCCTCGCCGCCCGCGCGCCGGAGTACCGACTCGAGGAGGCCGGGCCGGCGCCCGTCGATGATGAGCGATTCGACGCCGCGCCGGGCCAGCCTCCAGGCGGTCGAGACGCGGTGCTCCATGCCGCCGGTGACATCGACCGCCGGTGAACTTCCGGCGGCCTCGGACGCTGCCCCGATGTTCGCCGCGTCGATGCGGGGAACGAGCCGCCCGGCGTCGTCCAGGACGCCGGCCGTGGCGCCGAGCCACACCGCCCGCCGCACGTCGATGCCGAGCGGAACGAGGGCGCCGGCAAGGAACTCGAACACGGTCTCCGTCGACGCGATCGAGGCCCCGCGGGCACGGTCCACGACGACGTCGCCCATCGTGACCGGGACCAGGCCGAGCCGCAGGGCTGCAGCCAGCGGTTCGGGCGGAGGGCCGGTGGGCTCTCCGTCGTCCGCCACCAGGAACGCGGACGGCAGTTGCGAGTACGCCGGCACGCCGGCCGCGATCAGGCGGGAAACGACCTGGCGGTGCAGTTCCTGGGCCGCGGCCTGCGTGCGCGCGATGCCCATCCGGTCCTCTGCCGAGCCGAGCCGCCGGCCGCCGGCGCCCCCCGCCAGACCGGCGGCGCGGGCCTCCGGGTGTCCGAAGGAACCGCTGCCGTGACCGATCACGAGGCCGCCCCCCGACCACCCGGCCGCGATCTCGGCCGCCAGCCGCCGCAGGTGTTCCTTCGCGACCGTGCGCGGTTTCGTCTTGTCCGTGATCAGGCTGCCGCCGAGCTTGACCAGGGTGACGTCCAGCCGCCCTCCCGAGGCGTTCGCGGCGGCGGCCGCACTCAAAGCTCGGCTCCGCCACGCCACACGGGCGGGCCTCCGGTCCGGTCGCGCAGCACCCGTTCGACGCTGCCGAGAGCCACGAGCCGTTCCGCCACCTGCCCGGCGTCCGCCGGCTGGCAGATCACGTGGACGTTCGCGCCGGCATCCATCGTGGCGTAGGCGGCCACGCCGTCCGCGCGCAGCTCGCGGACCGCGGCCAGTACCTCGATCGTCCCCGGCGACCAGTAGTAGACCGGCGGCCGCGAGGACATCGCGATGAGGTGCAGGTCGATCCCCTCCTCCTCGACCGCGTCGCCGAGAGCCTCGAAGTCGCGGCCATGGAGCGCGGCGCGCACCCGCTCAAGCCGTCCGTCGAGAGCGGCCAGACGCGGCGCGAAGTACGGGCTGCTCGTGGCCCGCCGGTGGCCGTCCCGCGACGACACCTTCTTCGCTCCCGTCTCGACGACCGCGACCAGGTCGCAGAGTTCCCAAGCCCGCTCGTCCAGGATCTGAACCGCCGCGTTGCCGTCCCCGTCCGGCCACTCCACGTAGCCGCCCCAGGCCGAGCGGGCGGCCGAGCCCGAACCGCTGCTCCGCGACAGGGCGGAGAGCGTCCGCGGCGGCAGGTCGAAACCCATGCAGGCCGTCGCGGCGAGCGTCAGCGCGGTGAAACCGGAGGCCGACGAGGCGATCCCGGCGGCCGACGGGAAGGTGTTGCCCGTCGCGATCCGGAATGCGCCCGCGTAGGGCGCCGCCGTCTGCCGCGACCATTCCCGCAACCGGTCCAGGTGGCGCTTCGTGCGCTCGACGAAGGCCGGCGGCGCTTCCGCGGCGGCCGCGGAACGACCGGCGGCCGGTTCCTGCACCCAGTGGATCTCGTCGTCGCTGCCTTCCGGGAGCGGCGATGCGGAACAGATCGACCGGCAGGCGTCCAGGGTCATCGACAGCGAACGGTTGAAGGGAACGGGACCCTCGGAGTCGGCCTCGAGATCGCGGGCGCCCCAGTACTTGATGAAGGCGATGTTCGACGGCGCCTCGGCGGTCACGGGCCCAGGCTCATGAGCCGGTTCCAGCGCGGAGTTCATCGGCCCGGAGCCTACAGTCGATCGGCTGTCCGAGCCTCGAACCTCAGGCCGCCGGCGCCAATCGCCGCGTTCACGGGCTCGAGGTCCGAGATGCCATCGATCGTCCCCACCGGCCGGCCGCCGAGCATGCAGATCAAGGCGCCCGCCGACTCCCCTGCGAGGGCGCCGGCTCCGGAGATCTTCGCCGCGCCCCCGACAGCTTCCACCGACGCGATCCGGCGCGCGACGGCGGGCGGCACAACGCCGAGTTCGACCAGAGCGCGATGACCGTCGGCGATGGCCGACGCCGCATCCCGCGGCCCGCCATCCTGGAGCGCCGCGCGGAAGGACTCCACCGCCGCGCCGATCCGGTCGAACACAGCGGTAGTCCGCTCGGGTTCCTCGTCGTAGCGCCGGCGCACCGCCGTGACCACCGCGCCCGTCGTCTGGCCGGGCGTCCCGCTGTCGAGGATCCCGATCGCACCGGAAAGCCACTCCGGCCGCGGCAGGTCGTCGAAGCGCAGTTCCTCCCCCGCACGGCGGACGAGCAGCACGCCACCGCGCAGCACCGTCCCACTGTCGATCCCCGACGGGAAGCCATGCTGCCGGCGCTCGACCTCGAGTGCCGCCGCCTCGATTGCCCCGAGGTCGTCGACCAGGTTGGCCCGCCCTCCTGCCAGTGCCCGCACAGCGGCCACCACTCCGACCGCGGCCGCCGCCGAACTCCCCAGACCGGCGCCAACCGGAAGCTGAGACCGGACCCGCAACTCCAGAGTCCTTCCCCGCAGCCGTTCCGAAGCCGGCGGCGGCAACGAGGCCATCGCCTCGCCGACAGCAATCCGGACCAGGGCGCTCCGGTCGTTCGCCGGCCTGAACGGCGCATCGCCGCCCTCGAACGCGCGCCAGCCGCGGCGGGCCTTGCGCGTGAAGTCCTCGAGCGCCGGCCACGCGTGCTCTTCCTGAAGACCCAGGTCGGGCAGATCCAGCCGGACTCCACCGACACCTGCCGGACCGAGACGGGCCTCAACGGCCAGCCGCAGATCGACCGCGGCCACCACCGCCGGCCGGCCGTACACGGCCGCGTGCTCCCCCATCAGGATCACCTTGCCGGGCACGCTCAGCCGGACCGATTCGGCGTCGGCCATGGACGGCGATCAGCCGGCGCTTGCCGCGCTGGAGCGGCCCAGCCGCTCGTGGGCCCGCGCCAGGTCGCGCGACGTGAACGCCGCGGTCAAGGACAGTTCGCCGGCCAGAACGACCGCGCCGACGATCTCGGCCAGCCGCCGCACGGCCGCGCCCGGCCGCGCCGCGTCGGGCCGCACTCCCATCACCGCGAGTGCCTCGCGCTGGGTGTCCAGACCCGTGCCGCCGCCGATCGCAGCCAGCGGACAATCAGGCATGTAGATCGAGGCATAGACCGAGCCGTCTTCCCGGGCCTCGAACGAGGCAACGCCCATCGCACCCTCCACGACGTGGGCGAGATCCTGGCCGCAGGCGACGAAGACCGCCGCCAGCACGTTCGCGAACTGCGCGTTGAAGGCGAGGGCGCCGGCCGCCACGGAACCGAGCAGGTTCTTCCGGTACGCCACGTCCTGGAGCGCCTTCGCCTCCGACTTGAGAACCTTGCGCACGGTCGTCTCATCCAGCACGACCTCGGCGTGAATCCGCTTGCCGCGCCCGAGCTGGTAGTTGACCGCGGAGGGTTTCTTGTCGACGCAGTAGTTGCCGGACAGGGCGACGCACTGGACGCCGGTTTCGGGCTCGATCAACTCGGACACGAGGCGGTCGCAGGCGATCGTCACCATGTTCATGCCCATCGCGTCGCCGGTCCCGAAGCGGAACCGAAGGAACACGGTGCTGCCGACGACCGACGGCCGGATCTCCCGGAGCTCCAGGAAGCGGCTCGTCTCGTGAGCCTTGGCGCGGATCGTCTCTTCGTTCGCTTCCAGCCACTCGAGCAGCCGCCTGGTCTCGTCGATCCCCGTCGTGCGGAAGACGGGGGCCCGGGTCATGCCCACGTCCTCGACGTAGACGGTGGCGCCGCCCGCCGCAGTGATCGCGCGGCAGCCGCGGTTGACACTGGCGAGCAGGGCGCCCTCCGTGGTCGCCATCGGCACGCAGACGGCGCCGTCGATCTCGCTCCCCCGTACGTGCACGGGCCCGGCGACGCCCATCGGCACCTGGGCGGCGCCGATGAAGTTCTCGCAGTTCTGCGTCGACGCCCGTTCGCCGTCCAGGGCGTAGCTGCCGATCGCCGTGAGCGGGCCGCTGCCGGTGGCCAGGTCCAGGGCCCGGCGGCGCACGGCTGCCTGTCCCGCGGCGTCGAGACCCGGCGGCGGCCGGTGGAAGCCGCGCTCCGAGCCGGCGATCTCGGCCGCCGCGGCCTCGAGCTCGGGGGCCAGTGCCGAGCCGGAATCCGGCCGATCAGCCATCGCCCGTCTCCTTCAACAACGGCACGCGGCGCAGCGCGGCGAGGTCGGCGGCGCCGGTGCAGAACATGCAGGTGCGCAGCTCGAAGGCGGTTCGGGAGATCCGGTCCACCACGGCGGCGGTCGACCTGTTGGCCGCCTCGAGGAACGGGAACGCCATGCCGGCGATGTCGGCGCCGAGCGCCAGCGCCTTCGCCGCGTCGACGCCGGAGCGGATGCCGCCGCTGCCGATCACCTGGACGCCGGGAACCGCCGCCAACTGACGGATCGACTCCGGCGTCGGCAGCCCCCAGTCGGCGAAGCGTTCGCCGAGCGCCACCTCGTCGGCCCGGGCCGCCTCGATCCGCGCCCAGCTCGTGCCGCCCACACCGGCCGTGTCCAGGATGCGGACACCGACGTTGGCCAGTTCGCGGCCGACTGCGGCGGAGATGCCGCAGCCGATCTCCTTGACCACGACCGGCACGTCCAGCGCCTCGACCACGCGCGCAATCTTCGGCAGCAGTCCCCGGAAGTTCAGTTGCCCCTCCGGCTGCAGCGCCTCCTGAAGGGCGTTCAGGTGCAGCACCAGGGCATCCGCTTCGACCATGTCGACCGCGGCCCGGCACTCGTCGACGCCGTACCCGTAGTTCAGTTGCACCGCGCCCAGGTTGGCGAGGATCGGCACGTTCGGCGCGAACTCCCGGACCCGGAACGTCGCCGCGGTCTCCGGATCGTCGATAGCCTTGCGCTGCGAACCGACTCCGAGAGCGACCCTCCCCGCCTCGGCCGCCTCGGCCAGACGGCGGTTGATCTCCGACGCGGCGCCTGTCCCCCCCGTCATGCACGAGATGAGCAGCGGCGCCTCGAGCTGCCGTCCCAGGAAGCCGCCGCCGATCCGCACATCATCGAAGTCGATCTCCGGCAGCGCCCTGTGCTCGAACCGGTAGTCGTCGAAGTAGCTGCGCTCGACCTGCATGCGCCGATCCAGCGCCAGCCGGATGTGCTCCGCCTTGCGGTCCCGCTCCCCCTCGGCCGCCGCCAGCAGCGGACGAGTACTCACGCGACCGCCCCGATCTCGCGGCTACGCATGCGCGGGACTGTACCGGAAACTCGCGTAAGTGAAGCGTTCACGGTCGGATGCGACTGCCACTGCGGCCGCCGGAAACGGGTCCGGGGGAGGGTCCCAGACGGACGCTCGCACCCGCTTGGTGAAGGCGAGGGATGGTGCTCGCTTCGGTCGGCTGCGCTCCGCTGGTTCCCTGGTTACCGAAAGGGTCTCGACAGTCGCTGGCCTCCAGCCCGCTGGGACCCTCCCCCGGACCCGCTTCCGGCTGGATATCGGCAGGCATCGAGGCGTGGGTCAACGGTGTTAGGGTCGCCACCGGACCGGCCCCATGAAACGAGTTGGCGTCAGCATCAAGTTCCCCGCGGAAGTACACCGCGAGCGGGACGCATGGGTGGCTTCGTGTCCGCAGCTTCACGTAGCTAGCCAAGGCTCAACGCCCGACGAAGCCATGGCCATGCTCCAGGAGGCTCTGGCCCTGTTCATCGAGGGCTGCTGTGAGGAGGGGATCATGGACCGCGTTCTGGAGGAAAGCGGTCTGGAGGTGCAGGTCACGGCGAATGCCGAGGACCGCGCTGCGCGACAAGACACGGTTTCCGTGCCGGTCAACATGGTCCCCCATGCCCAGGCTCTCGCCGGTTAGCCCGCGAAAGCTCGTCAGGGCGTTCAAGAAGCTCGGCTTCCGCGAGAGCGGTCAGGTCGGCTCTCACCTGAAGCTGTCCAAGCGGGGTTGCCGACCCGTCATCATCCCGACCAACAAGAAAGAGGTCGAGGTCGGCATCATGCTGGCGAACTGCAAGACGGCCGGCATCAGCCGGGCTCGACTCATCGAACTGCTTCAGGACTGACGACTGGAAGGGAAGTCGCCGTCAGCGCTAGTGCAAGCGTGCGCCGACGGTCGACGCCGGCCCCGTCGAGGGTCAACGGCGGAACGACCTTCTTTCCGCGCAGTCACCGATCGGTCAGCGAACGGTTACATCGCTACCGCGCTTGACAGGCCTGTCTACTCTGACCAGAGTGACTGGATGAAGCGGGCCAGCGTCAGCGAAACGAAGAACAACCTCAGCGGACTACGCCACGCTCCCGACGCTGCCGCGGCAGGGCTGATCCGTCAAGGCCTCGCGACAGCACCCCGCGTTCTGCTGGATGTCGAGCGCCTGCTGCAGGCGAGACTCCCGCGCCTTCCGGAGGGCATCAGCGCAAGCCGTCTGGTCGCCGCGGAGAGAGCCGGCGACCGCTGAAGTACTGGAACTTCTCCCCGCCATGGTGGCTCTTCTCGTCGAGGAGCCGACCACGAATGAGGGACGCCGGAGGGGGCAGAAGCCGGCCAGAGGGCCGGCGCACCGGCAGTCGGGCAGCTCGGCTCAGCCGCCGATGCGGAACATCTCGACGCGTTCCGGAACCGGCTGGAGGCCGGCGCGGAGGCGTTCGGCGCGGACTTCCGAGTAGCGGTCTTCGCGTTGTCGCCAGTGCTGCGCCAGGAAGGCGAGCAGTTCCTCGTCCGTGGCGCCAGCGCGGAGGCGGTCCCGGAGCGACGGGCCGGTGTCGGCGAAGAGGCAGGTGTAGAGGCGGCCGTCTGATGAGAGGCGGGCTCTGGCGCAGTCGCCGCAGAAGGGGCGGCTGATCGAGGGGATGACGCCGAACTCGACGCCGTCGTCCAGGTAGCGGAAACGCTCGGCGACGTCGCTGGCCTGGGCGCGGTCTACGGGCTCGAAGGCCCAGCGTTCGGCGATGCGATCGGCGATCCCGGAGGCGGTGACGACCTGGTCGAGGCTCCAGTCGTTCACGGTGCCGACGTCCATGAACTCGATGAAGCGCACGATGTGGCCCCGCTCCTTGAAGTAGCCCGCGATGTCGGCGACTTCGTCCTCGTTGGTGCCCTTCATGACGACGGTGTTGATCTTGATCGGGCCGAGGCCCACTTCGGCAGCGGCGTCGATCCCTTCCAGCACCTGGCCCACGCCGTGGCCGAGGCCGGTCACCCGGCCGAAGACGTCGTCGTGGAGGGACTCGACGCTGACGGTCACCCGGTCGAGGCCGGCGTCGGCCAGGGCCTTCGCCTTGGCGCCGAGCAGGGCGCCGTTCGTCGTCAACGCCAGATCCTCGACTCCCGGCACCGCGGCAAGAATCCGGACGAGTTCCTCGATGTCCCGCCGCAGCAGCGGCTCGCCGCCGGTGAGCCGTAGCTTGCGGACGCCGAGTTGCACGAACAGCTGCACCAGCCGCTCCATCTCCTCGAAGGTCATCAACTGCTGCCTGGGCAGGAACTTGTACTCACGGTCCGCCGGCATGCAGAACGTGCAGCGGAAGTTGCAGCGGTCGATGACCGAGATGCGCAGGTCGCGCACCGGCCGGCCGAGGCGGTCGATGACCGCGAGAGACGAGGCGCCGCCGTTCGTGGAGTCAAGAGACATGAAGGGACAATGCTACGCGAGCGCTCAGCGCTCGCTGCGGAGCCAGTCGTCGATCAACCGGCGGGCGATAGAGAACGGCGGCGGTAGCCGCACCTCGCGGGTCCGGAGCGCGTACTCCAGTTCGGAGCGGGTCGCCCACACCGCCTGCTCGAGTTCGTCGGTGTCCACCTTGACGTCACCACCCGGAGACGTCGCATAGAAGCCGAGCATGATCGAGGTCGGGAACGGCCAGGGCTGCGAGGAGTGATAGCGGACGGCGTCCACCGCGATGCCGGTCTCCTCGCGGACCTCGCGGGCAACCGCGCTCTCCAGGCTCTCGCCGGGCTCGACGAAGCCGGCGAGGGCCGAGAACATCCCCGGCGGCCAGGAGGCCTGGCGGCCGAGCAGACAGGACCCGTCTTCCGCGGAGGCGCCGGTGTGAACGAGCATGATGACGGCGGGATCGGTCCGCGGGAAGTGCTCGATGCCGCACGCCGTGCAGACGCGCAGGTGGCCGGCGTTGCGACTCTCGGTCGCGGCGCCGCACTGGCCGCAGAAGCGGTGCCGGCGATGCCATGTCGCCATGGCGCGGGCGTAGGCAAGCAGGTTGCCGCCGCGGCCGCTCATCGCGGCGCCGACCTGGCGCAGCTCGACGAAGCGACCGGCGCCCCGCAATGGGCCGGCGAGCGGATCTTCCCGGTCGGAGAGGTCGATCGAGAAGTAAGCGACCCCCTCCGCTTCGCCCAGGAAGACGACGTCCTCCGCCTGCTCGACCAGGCCGACCGCCTCGACGGCCGCCACCGTGCCCGGAACCGGACCCTGGTCTCCGGCGTGAGCGTCGAAGACGAGGCTTCGCTCACGCCACACAGCCGTCAACTGGCTGGCCGGATCGGCGAGGCGCCGCGCCAGCCACTCGGCGTCGGCGCGCCGCTCCGAGCGCCGGTTGACCGCCGGTTCGGCCAGTGCATTGTGGGATCTCATGAGGCCCCGGTCGAGCCCGGAGCGGGGGCGGTCCCCCCGCCGGTCAGGATCCCCCGCCGGCTTCGAGCAGCTCGAGGACAGCCTCCTCGAACTCCGCGTAGAGCATCCGTCCGAGATGAACGTTCGTCAGTTCGCCGCCGCGGTCGAAGAACATGGTCGTCGGCAGCGCACCGGGCCACTCCGGATCGAAGGCCATGACGAAGTCGATCGAGTTGTCCCCGGCAGTGGCCAGGTAGGAGACGAGGCCCGGCGCCCGTTTGGCGAAGAACGGCCGCACCCGGTCCTCGAGCTTCTCGGGATCGTCCATCGAGACGGCGAGCACGACGAGGCCGCGGTCAGCGTAGCGCTCCTGCAGAAGATCGAGCTCAGGCAGCTCCTGGAGGCAGGGGATGCACCAGGTGGCCCAGTAGTTGACCACGACGACCTTGCCGCGGTGATGCTCCAGCACGGCGCGGAACTGGTCCGCGGTCGCCGGATGGATCGTGTCCGGCTCGAGCAGATGATCCACGGCCGCCGTGTCGTCGGCGAGGACGGGCGGCAGGACGGCGATCGCCGCCGCAATCGGAATCAGTGCCCTCAGGATGGCCGATGCCGGTCGCTTGATGTTCAAGGGTCTTGTCTCCTGGGGAGTGCGGCCCGCTGGTGCGCGGGGAACCAAGTATAGGCGGGTCGGAGTGGTCGCCGCTTCGCGGCGCATTTCCCCGGCCGCCTTCGGCGGCAGCGGGTCAGAACCCAGGTGGCGCGCTCCGCGCCACCTGCGTCACAGTCCGAGCGCCCGTCTTCGGGCGGTCGGATGTCAGACCCGCGCACCCAGCAGAGCGGCGGCGCTCAGGTGAGGGCACGGTAGGCCGGGCCTTCGCGTTCGACCCTGCCGTTCCGTTCCAGCCGGTCCAGATGCAACTGCATGCTCCACCGTTCCGCCTTCGGAATGCCGTCCCCCTGGTCGCGCGGGCGGTAGACGAAACGGTGGGCGACGATGTCGTCCATCGTTCGCGGTTCCGCCAGGTACTCGAGCAGGCGCCGCTCGCGGTCGGCGATGCGCTCGACGTAGCGGTCCAGGCGGGCGAGGAACGCCTCCCGATCGGCGAGCAGGCCGATGTGGTGACCCGTGACGTAGTGCCTGGCTTCGATATCGCGCACCAGGTCGAGCGAACGTTCGAACGCTTCCAGGTCGGACCAGGCGTCGCCGTAGTACGGGCCGAATCCGGTCAGGTCGATATCGCCCAGGAACAGGACGCCGTCCGGCTCGATCAGCAGGGCGCAGTGGCCGCGGGTATGACCGGGCGTGTGGATCACCCGCACCGACACGCCGCCGCCGAGATCGAACAGGTCGCCGTCCCGAAACGGAACGGCATCGGGGCGGGGCTCGTAGTAGAACGTCGTCTTCAGGTACCCGCCGTACTCCGCGCGGCGCTCCGGCTCGGCGCCGAAGATGTCCAGGAATCCGTCGAAGTCGAGCAGGCCGGGCAGATCCTCCTCGTGGACGTACACCGGCGCGTCCCGAAACAGCGACAGCGCGGCCGTGTGGTCCTCGTGGCAGTGGCTGAGCAGGACGAGGTCGACAGCGGGCAGGGCGCTCCGGCCGCGTGCCCGGACGCCGAGCGACGGGTCGACCAGCATCGTCGACCCGGCGCCCTCGATCAGCAGGGCGTTGTTGTCGGGGTACTTTCCGCCGCCGGCGCCGAACAGGATCGTCGCGGCGCCGATCCGGCGGTCTTCGAGTTCGGTCACCTCAGCCGGCCGACGCCTCGGCGCCCGTCACCCGCGGAACCTGCCAGCCGTTGTGGTACTCGGCCAGGAGCATCGCGTTCGCCTCGTCGTCGCCTTCGAAGCGTCCCGCCTCCTGATCCCAGTAGACCCGCCGGCCGGTGCGGAACGCGATGTTGCCGAGGTGCGCGTTCACGGCGACGAGAGCGCCGACGTCCGCGTTGCAGCGCGGCTGTTCCCGGGTCTTCATGCACTCGATGAAGTCCTCGGTGTGCTGGGCCAGGCCCCGCTGACTCCGTGATGCGGACCGGTCGGGCATGGCGGGCGTCTTGTAGTACCTCCTGCCGTCCTCGCGGCCGACTTCGGGCAGCACTTCCCAGCCGCCGCGGTCGACCACCAGGGTGCCCTTGTTGCCGACGAAGGACACGCCGTGCCCGCGCTGGTGCGGACCGAGCGCGATCCCCAGGGCGTGCTCCCAGATCATCGTGAAGTCGTCGAACTCGTAGACCGCCTGCTGGGTGTCCGGAGTTTCGATCGGGGAGTCCGGATAGCCGAACGGACCGCCCAGCGACATGACGGATTTCGGCGCGCTCGCCTTCATGCCCATCAGCACCATGTCGATCAGGTGAACGCCCCAGTCCGTCATCAGGCCGCCGGCGTAGTCCCAGTACCAGCGGAAGTTCCAGTGGAAGCGGTTCTCGTTGAAGGGCCGCTTCGGCGCCGGGCCGAGCCACATGTCGTAGTCGACGCCGCTGGGCGGCTTCGAGTCCGGCACGGGCATCGGCGCGTCCCAGTCCATGTAAGCCCAGGCCCTGGCCGTGCGGATCTGCCCGAGTTCGCCGGACCAGAGGTACTCCATCGCGTCCTGCCAGTGCTTGCCCGAGCGCTGCCACTGGCCGACCTGGACCACCCGGCCGTAGGCCCTCGCGGCCTGCTGCATGATGCGGACTTCCTCGATCGAGTTCGCCATCGGCTTCTCGACGTAGACGTCCTTTCCCGCCTCGCAGGCGTCCACCATGATCTTGCAGTGCCAGTGGTCCGGGGTGGCGATGATCACCGCGTCGATCTCGTCGTCCTCGAGCAGCTTGCGGTAGTCGGTGTAGGCGTCCGGCTTGCTGTCGGTCAGGTCCTCGAAGGACTTGACCCGCTCCCCGAGAACGTTGCCGTCCACGTCGCAGAGCGCCGCGCACTCGACCCCGTCGATGTCGAGCATCGAGCCCATGTTGCTCGAGCCCATGCCGTTGACGCCGATCGCGCCGACCCGGATGCGGTCGCTCGGGGCCACTGCCTTGCCGCGCGCCGGCCGCGCGAACGTCGCGCCCGCCACGCCGAGCCCGGTAGCGGCTGCTCCGAGACCGCCCATGCCATGAAGAAAGGAACGCCTGGTCGTCGTCATCGTCTCGCTCCCCGATGGAAATCCCCGGTGACCCGAATGCCTGTACACTGCGCCATGCAGACCGCGCATGATACCGACTCGAACGGGCCGCTCTCCCGCGCCGATCTCATCGGCAGGCTGCCGAAGACCGACCTTCACGTTCACCTGGACGGTTCGCTCCGGCTCGACACCCTGATCGAGCTGGCGCGCGACGCCGGCCTGGAACTCCCCTCCCGGACGCCGGAGGGCCTCCTTGAACTCGTCTTCAAGGAGACCTACGACGACCTCGAGGACTACCTCCGCACTTTCTCCTACACCGCGCCGGCTCTCTGCACCGCCGAGGCTCTGGAGCGGGCCGCCTACGAGCTCGGCGCCGACAACCTGGCCGAGAACGTCTGCTACGTGGAGGTGCGGCTGGCGCCGCAGCTCCACACCGGGCCCGATCTCGACATCGCCGGCGTGCTGGCCGCGGTCGACCGCGGGCTCGCCCGCGTCCAGCGCGAGCACGAAGCGACAGACAACGTACGAAACGGCGCCGAGCCGCCCTTCCGCTACGGGATCATCGCCTGCGCCCTCCGCATGTTCGGCCCCGGCCACAGCCCCTACTACCGGGGGCTGTTCACCGCGCTCCACGGCTGGACCAGGCCGGAGATCCACGCCGCCGCCTCGCTGTCGCTGGCCCGTTCCGTCGTCGAGGCGCGCGACCGGTTAGGGCTGCCCGTCGTCGCATTCGACCTCGCCGGCGCCGAGGCGGGCAACCCCGCCGCGGTGCACCGCGACGCCTTCCTGTACGCGCAGCAGCACTTCCTGAAGAAGACGATCCACGCCGGCGAGGCCTACGGACCGGAGAGCATCTTCCAGGCGATCACGCTCCTTCAGGCCGACCGCATCGGTCACGGCACCCACCTCTACGCCGCCGACCGGCTCCGCCGCGACAACCCGGACTCCGCGGCGGCCAGGGACCCCGAGCGCTACATCCGCAACCTGGCCCAGTACATCAGCGACCGGCGGATCACCCTCGAGGTCTGCATCACCTCGAACCTGCAGTCCATCCAGCGCCTCGAGCGCTTCGCGGACCACCCCTTCGGCCGGATGATCCAGGATCGGCTCTCCGTCACCCTGTGCACCGACAACCGCCTGATGTCCCGCACCACCGTGACCAGGGAGATCGCCTCCGCCTGCGAGGCCTTCGACCTGTCGCTCGAGGACCTGCGCAACGTGATCATCTACGGCTTCAAACGCAGCTTCTACCCGGGCAGCTACATCGAGAAGCGGGCCTACGTGCGGCGGGTGATCGACTACTACGACGAGGTGGTTGCGGCGGAGAACTAACCCGCCGCGGCCATCCGCGCCTGGCGCTTCCGCCAGCGTTCGCGCGCCTTCTCGGCCTCGGCCTCCCGGTCGCGTGGCGGCGCGATCGTCGTGAGTTCCTGGAGCAACCGGGCAGTCGTCGCGGCGACGGCGTTCACCGCCCGTTCGAAGGCGGCTTCGTTCGCGCGCGACGGCTTCGTCGAACCGCTGACCTTGCGCACGTACTGGAGCGCCGCGGCGCGCACTTCCTCCTCATTGGCCGGCGGCTCGAAGTTGTAGAGGACGCGGATGTTCCTGCACATGGTGGTCTCCTTCAGCGGGCGGCGTCGCTCGCGTTCGCGTAGGTGGGCCAGTCCGGTTCGTACTCGGTGCTCTGGTCGCCCCAGGCGGTCCAGAGATTCGAGTGGCGGCCGCGGGCGAACAGTTCGAGGTACGGGCCCGGGCTGCACGCTTCGATGATGTCGTAGAGCTCGTCCGGCTTGCGGGAGTGCTCCCGCTTGCGGGTGCGGATGATGTTGACCTGCCTGCGGCCGGGGGCGAGGGTGCGCAGCTTGCCGCGGACGCCGAAGAGAACGAGTTCCGTCGTGTTGCGGAAGTAGAAGCCGACGCCGCGGCCGTCGGGACCGCCGTCCTTGCGCACCTTGTGCCAGACCAGGTTCGTCTTGTAGGTGAAGCCCCAGTTCTCCATGACGTCGAGGCCTTCCTGGAGGAGGGCGTTGGGGACCCAGAGGTAGAGGTGGGCGGCTTCGGCGCAGGCGGAGGCCACCGGGATCGCGGCGATCTCAGCCTGCGAGAGGGTCGCGTAGCGGCTGAGGCGGTGGTGCTCGGGGGCGACCTTGCCGGTGCGGTTCGTGAACTGCCAGGGCGGGTCGGCGAGGACGGTGCCGAAGGCGCTGTTGGCGTGGGCGCGCTCGAAATCGCCGGCTGCGGTGGGTGCCATGGCGAATCGATCGTAGCGCCCGAGAGCCGCCTTCGGCGGCAGCGGGTCAGAAGACCCGCGCACCCAGCAGAGGCGGAGCCGCGGCCTACCTCTCCTCCACCGTGTGCAGCATGAGGAGCCAGCCGTCCGGGTCGATGCGGAGCCGCTCAGGTCGGGCTGGGACGAGCAGCGAGGCGGCCGTCCGCTCGCCTTCGACGTCGACGCGGCCGCGGACGGTGCGGCCGTCGTCGAGAACGGCCTCCACGTCCAGCGGCAGGCGGTAGATCGTCGGGCCGAGCTGCGCCACCGTCAGTTCGACCGCCGACGTCGCCTCGTCGAAGCGCCACGCGATCTCCAGCTCCGGCACGCCGGGCCGGCGCAGCCACTGCTCGAAGAACCACTCGAGACCCCTGCCGGAGGCCTCCTCCATCACCGCGGCGAAGTCCGCGGTCGAAGCGTTGCCGTCGCGGAAACGCTCGTAGTACGTCCGCATCCCCTTCCAGAACGTGCCGTCGCCGACTTCACCCCGGAGCATGTGCAGCACCCAGGCCGCCTTCTGGTAGACGTTCGGACTGAGCAGGCGGCGCGGGTCGGGCACCGCTTCCGGCACGATGACCGAGTCCGGGGCCTCCTCCACGTAGCTCAGGACTCTCGTCCTGGCCCGGTCCATCTGTTCGCGGAAGCGCTCGCGGCCGTAGGTCCACTCCAGGTAGCAGGCGGTCAGGTAGGTCGCGAAGCCCTCGCTGAGCCAGACGTGCGGCCAGTCGCTCTCGGTGACGGCGTCGCCGAACCACTGGTGGGCGACCTCGTGCGCGATCAGACCCTCGATGCCGCCTTCGCGGTCGACCGCGTCCTCGTCGTAGAACACGTTCCCGGCGTTCTCCAGGCCGCCCCAGCGGGTCGTCGTCTGCACGTTGGCGAGCTTGGCGTACGGGTAGTCCCCAAGCCGTCGCTCGAAGGTACCCATCACGCGCGGCCCCGGAGCGAACGCCCGCAGGCCGACTTCCCGGTCCTGCGGGTAGACCCAGGTCTCGACCGGCACGCCGTCGACCATTGCCTGGCGGTGGCGGACGAAGCGCGCGACGCCGACCGCCATCACCTTCGTGGCGATGGGAGCGCGACTGCGCCATTCGGTGCGGCGCATGCCGTCCTCCAGGTCGACGGCTTCCACGAACGCCCCGGTGGCCACGACCTGGTAGTGCGCCGGCGCCGTGACGACGAAGGCCACGGTCGCCTTGTCGGACGGGTGATCGACGACCGGCAGCCAGTGGTGGGCCCGATCCGGCCAGTTGTCGGCGAAGAAGGTCCGCTCGCCGTGGCGGTTCGTGCCGATCGTGAAGCCGTCGGCCGGGACGCCGCGATAGCGGACCTCGATGCGGCGGCGTTCGCCGGCACCAGCCTCGCGGTCCAGCGCCACGAAGAGCCGGTCGTCCTGCTGCCGGAACTGGAGGGCCGTGCCGGCGAGCGTCGCCGAGGAGACGACCATGCCGGCGACCGGCCGGCCGTCGCCGGCTTTTCCTCCGGCTTCCAGGCCGCTGTCCGCGGCCGGGTCGTCGAGATCGAACCCGACCTCGCCGACGGGCCGCAGGACGCGAAAGGCGATGGCCGCTCGTCCGTCGATCTCGTCCGTCTGGTCCGAGAGGTCGAGTTCGAAGCGGTAGTCGAGGACGTCGATCGCCGCGCCGGGCAACTGCGCCTGGGCGGGCGCAGGCAAGGCCGCGGTCGCCGCCGCGGACAAGGCGGCGGCGACTGCGGAGCGGAAAACTGTCGCCGCTGCGCGGCGCGGCCTCAAGGCCGCCTGCGGCGGCGGCGGGTCAGAAGACCCGCGCACCCAGCCGGCGTCAGTCTCAGTCGTTGAGGAACTTGTAGACGAGCGCCGCAACCGCGCCGCCGACCAGCGGACCCACGCCGTAGAGCGCCAGGGTGTTGGCGTCGAAGCCGCCGCCCGTGATCGCTTCCATGACCTGAGGGCCGAGACCAACTGCGGGATTGAACGCTCCACCGGAAACACCAGCGCCCGTGTACAGGGCCGCCGAGAGTGTAAACCCGATGGCCAGACCGCCGACCGGGTTGCCGGCCGACCGCGAGGACATCATGTTCAGGACAACAGTGACGAGCGCGAAGGCGAGCAGCGCCTCGGCCACCACGCCGTGCATGACCGGATGCTCGGTCGGCATCGGCGCCGTGCTGCCGCCCATCAGGTAGCTGTGGACGAGCCAACCAAGGCAGGCGCCGACAACCTGGGCCACCATGTACTGGACCATGTCGGCCACGCCAAGCTTGCCGCGCATCCATGCGGCCAGGCTCACTGCCGGGTTGAAGTGTCCGCCGGACAGGTGTCCGCCGCTGTAGACCATCACCGCCAACATCAGACCGACGGCGATGGGGTTGTTCCCGCTGAAGGCGACGGCCATCATCAAGAACAGCGTGCCGATGCACTCCATGAGCAGCTTGCGCATGTGCCTTTCCTCCCTTGGTTTCTGCTTCTGCCTCTTCCTCCTTGTTTACGCTCAGCCGGAGACCAACCGGCGGCGTTTCCCCAACGATGTTAGCCTCCGGTTATCGTCGCCGGACCATAGAATTTTCCTGATTTTTCCTAAGGGGAGGCAGGCATCAAATGAAGTCAAGAGCCGCGGTTGCCCACGAAGCCGGCAAGCCACTCGAGATCGAAGAAGTCGACGTCGAAGGCCCGAAGGAAGGCGAGGTCCTGGTGCGCGTCGTGGCCACCGGCGTCTGCCACACGGACGCCTACACCCTGTCGGGCGCCGACCCGGAGGGACTGTTCCCCGCGATCCTCGGCCACGAGGGGGGCGCGATCGTGGAAGAGGTCGGGCCCGGCGTGACCTCCGTGAAGCCCGGCGACCACGTGATCCCGCTCTACACGGCGGAGTGCCGCGAGTGCAAGTTCTGCCAGTCCGGCAAGACGAACCTCTGCCAGGCGATCCGCGCCACGCAGGGCCAGGGCGTGATGCCCGACGGCAGCTCCCGGTTCTCGAGCGGCGGCAGCTCCCTCTACCACTACATGGGCACGTCGACCTTCTCCGAGTATTCGGTCATCGCCGAGATCTCGACCGCCAAGGTGAACAAGGCGGCGCCGCTGGACAAGGTCTGCCTGCTCGGCTGCGGCATCACGACCGGTATCGGCGCGGTGCTCAACACGGCGAAGGTCGAGCCCGGCTCGACGGTCGCCGTGTTCGGCCTCGGCGGCATCGGTCTGTCGGTGATCCAGGGCGCGGTGATGGCGAAGGCGGGCCGGATCATCGCGATCGACGTCAATCCGTCCAAGTTCGACTTTGCCCGCTCACTCGGCGCCACCGACTTCGTGAACCCGGCCGACTACGACGACCCGATCCAGGAGGTCATCGTCGACCTGACCGACGGCGGCGTCGACTACTCCTTCGAGTGCATCGGCAACGTCGAGGTCATGCGCGCCGCCCTGGAGTGCTGCCACAAGGGCTGGGGCGAGTCCGTGATCATCGGCGTCGCCGGTTCCGGTCAGGAGATCGCCACCCGACCCTTCCAGCTCGTCACCGGCCGCGTCTGGCGCGGCACCGCCTTTGGCGGCGTCCGCGGCCGCAGCGACATCCCCGGCATGGTCGACCAGTACATGGCCGGCGAGATCGAGATCGACAGCATGATCACGCACACGATGGGGCTCGACGACATCAACCACGCCTTCGACCTGATGCACGAAGGCGAGAGCATCCGCTCGGTGGTGCTGTACTAGCGGCAACCAAGCGGTCGCCGCTGGGTGCGCGGGTCTTCTGACCCGCTGCCGCCGAAGGCGGCCAGAGACACGCGCCGGCCGGAAGGCCGGCTCCGCGCGGCGGACCCTGCTTCGGCCTCAGTCTCCCTGGGCGATCGGGTTCAGGACCATCGTCATCTGACGGCCCTCCAGTCCCGACCGGGTCTCCACCTCGCCCACGCCCTCGATCGCGTCGCTCACCTTGTCCAGGATGGCGATGCCGAGTTCGGGCCTGCGGAGCTGCCGGTAGCGGAAGAAGATCGTCACCTTGACCTTCTTGCCCTCGCGGAGGAAGCGGAGCGCCCGGTCCGTCTTGATCTGGTAGTCGTGCGGGTCGATCGTCGGCCGGTACTTGACCTCCTTCAGATCGATCGTCGCCGCCTTCTTCCGTGACTCGCGCTTCTTCTTGTCGCGCTCGAACTTGACCTTGCCCCAGTCCATGACGCGGACCACGGGCGGATCCGCGTTGGGACCGACCTCGACGAGATCGAGCCGAGCGTCCTGGGCCCTCCTCTTCGCGTCCTCCAGGGGAACGACGCCTACCTGGGCGCCGTTCTGATCGATGAGCCGTACCGGGGTCTTACGGATCCGGTGGTTGATGCGCGGCTCGTTTGATGGGCGTGCGATCTCGAGGCCTCCTGTGCTGCTGCCTACCGGCGCGGGCCGGAACGGACGGCTACCTTAGCCGCTTCCCGCCCGCGAGTGTGTGCGGATCCAGTCTGTTGAACGGACACGGCCGCGGCCGCAAGGCGGCCTTCGCGACCCGTCCTCACGAACGGGTACTCACGTCAACCGGCCACGGCCCGCTTCGGCGGGGCGCCTGCAGCCCGTCGAACCCGCTTCTTCTTCGTCGCCTTGCGCTGTGCCGCCGCCTTCCTGGCCGGCTTGGATTCGGCGGTTGCCTCCGCCTCCGTCTCGCCGTTCTTCGACAGGCTCGCCTTCAACGCCTCCATCAGGTCGATGATCTGCGCCTGCGGCGCCTCCGTCTCGTCGTCCGCGAGTTCGCGGCCGTCGATCTTGCTCTGGATGGCGTCCCAGAGCCGCTTGCGCACCTCGTCCGTGTACTGATCCGGCTTGAAGTCGTCCGAAGCGATCTGCTCGATCAACTGCACGGCGAGTTCCAGTTCGCCCGGCTTGAGTTCCGTCTCCTCGCCGAGCGGCACCTCGTCGAACGACTTCAACTCGTCCTCGTACTTCAACTGCTGCATCAGGAGACCGGAACCGTAGGGACGCAGCATGACGAGGTACTGCTTGCCGCGCGCCGCGTGCTTGGCCAGCGCGGAACGGCCCGTCTTCCGCATCGCCTCGCTGAGGAGGCGGTAGGCGCGTTCGCCGCCCTTCTCCGGGCCGAGGTAGTACGACTTCTCGAAGTAGATCGGCTCGACCTCCGTGAGCGGCACGAACTCGGTGATCTCGATCGCCGGCGACGCCTTCTCCTGGAGTTCCTTGATCTCCTCGTCGCTGAAGGTGACGTACTGGCCCTTGCCGAACTCGTAGCCCTTGATCGTCTCCTTGCGCTCGACGACGTCGCCGGTGCGAGGGTTGATCAACTGCTGCTTGACCCGCGAGTTGTCGCTCGGGTCGAGCATGTTGAAGCGCACCGCGCCGGAGGTCTCCGACGTGGAGTACAGGCGGACCGGAATCGAAACGAGTCCGAACGAGACGGTGCCGCCGCCAACCGTACGAGCAGGCATAGACGGCGGATTCTAGCACCGGAAGCGCTTTCGCGGGGCACTGGGTGCGCGGGTCTGTTGCCGGGGGTCTTCTGACCCCCGGACAAGGCGCGCCGCAGGCGGCCTCGAAACGCGCCGGCCGCCAGGCCGGCTCCGCTTTGTAGAAGAATGCACCCCTCATGCCGCACGGCAATCTGGAGGCCTACCGCCGCAAGCGTTCGAGCGAGGCGACGCCCGAGCCGATGGGTTCCCGAACCGCGGCAGGCGGCGGGCGCTTCGTCGTCCAGAAGCACGCCGCCCGGAGGGTCCACTTCGACTTGCGGCTGGAACTCGAGGGCACGCTCAAGTCCTGGGCGGTGCCGCGCGGACCCAGCCTGGACCCCGAGGTCAAGCGGCTCGCGGTGGCCACCGAGGACCACCCGCTGGAGTACGCCGACTTTGAAGGATCCATCCCCGCCGGCAACTACGGCGCCGGCGCGATGATCGTCTGGGACAGCGGGCGCTGGGTCCCGCTCGAGGACCCGGTTGCCGGGATGGAGAGCGGCAAGCTGCTGTTTGAACTCCAGGGCTACAAGCTCCGCGGCGTCTGGACCCTGTTCCGCACGGGCGGTCGACGGCAGACCGACGACGGCAGCCAATGGCTGCTGATGAAGAAGCCGGACGCGGCGTCGCGCCCGCAGGAGGAAGGCGCCGACGACGAGGACGAACTGCCGCCCGAGTCCGTGCTGTCGGGCCTGACCGTCGAGGAGCTTCGGGACGGATGCGACCGGATCGAAGAGGTGCGGACCGGGATCGAAGCCTCGGATGCGCCGCGCCGGCCGGTGGACCCGCGCTCGCTGCCGCTGATGCTCGCGACCGCCGCTGACCGGCCTTTCTCGCGCGCCGGCTGGATCTACGAGCTGAAGTACGACGGCTACCGCCTGGTCGCCGCCAAGGAAGGCGGCAGCGTATTCCTCCGCTACCGGCGCGGCGGCGACGTCACGGCGCTCTACCCGGAGCTGGCCCGCGCCCTGCGCCGCCTGCCGGTGGACTCGCTCGTCCTCGACGGCGAGGTCACCGTCCTCGACGGCGGCGGCAGGCCCAGCTTCGCCAGGCTGCAGACGCGCGCCCTGCTCAGTCGCCCGGTCGACATCGAACAGGCCTCGGTACGCCGGCCGGCAACGCTGTTCGCTTTCGACCTCGTCGCGTTCGAGGGCCGCGACCTGCGGCCGCTGCCCCTGCTCGAGCGCAAGGGCTGGCTGGCTCAGGTTCTGCCGCCCGCCGGACCGCTTCGTTACTCGGACCACATCGAGGAACGGGGCGAGGAGTTCTTCGAGCAGGCGGTCGCGATGGGACTCGAGGGCACGATGGCGAAGGACGGCGCGTCGCGCTACACCGGCCGCCGCTCGTCGTCCTGGGTCAAGCTGCGCGCCGAGCGGACGGGGGACTTCGCCATCGTCGGCATGTCGCCGCCCAAGGGCAGCCGGGTCGGCCTGGGCTCGCTCCACCTCGCGGTCTGGAACGCCGAGGCCGGCGGCCTGGTCTACGCCGGTCGTGTCGGCACCGGATTCAGCGACGCGGACCTGACGAACCTGGCGGAGCGGCTGTCGGCGCGCCAGTGCGACGACCCTCCCTGCCACGCGCCGGCCGTGGAGGACGCAGCGGCCGGGAACGAGCTGACCGACGGCCACATGATGGGCGGCCGCATCGAGGACCAGACCTGGGTCGAGCCGGACGACGAGTTCATCTGCGAGGTCCGGTACAAGGAGTGGACTCCACACGGCATGCTCCGGCATCCCGTCTTCCTCCGCATGCGTGACGACAAACCACTCGAAGACTGCGTCCGCCGCGCCGCCCCCCGCGGCGCCGAAGCCGCCCAGCCGGCGCCGCCGAAACGGCAGGTCGACGTCACGAACGAGTCCAAGGTGTTCTGGCCGGACGAGGGCTACACGAAGGGCGACCTGATCGACTTCTACGCCGCCATTTCACCGGCGATGCAGCCCTACCTCTCCGACCGCCCGCTGGTGATGACCCGCTATCCCGACGGAGTCGACGGCAAGTCCTTCTTCCAGAAGAACGCGCCCGACTTCGCTCCCGACTGGCTGCAGACGGTCAGGCTGACGAGCCCGCGGACCGGCAAGGACGTCGAGTACTTCGTCTGTCAGAACCGGGAGAGCCTGGTCTACGTGGCCAACCTGGCCGCGATCGTCCTCCACGTCTGGTCCAGCCGGCTGCACCAGCTCGGCCAGCCCGACTGGTGCATCCTCGACCTCGATCCGAAGGACGCGCCCTTCGAGGACGTGATCGAGATCGCCCTCGCCATCCGGCGCCTGTGCCGGCAGATCGAGCTGCCCTGCTTCGTCAAGACCAGCGGCTCGAGCGGCCTGCACGTGCTCCTGCCGCTGGGCGGCGCCTGCACGTACGAGCAGTCCCGCAGCCTCGGACAACTGATCGCGCAGATCATCTGCCGGCAACTGCCCGAGATCGCCACCGTCACCCGCAATCCCGAACGCCGCGACGGCAAGGTCTACATCGACTTCGTCCAGAACGGCCGCGGCCGCCTGCTCGTCGCCCCGTTCAGCGTCCGTCCCCTGCGGGCCGCGCCCGTGTCGACGCCGCTGCGCTGGTCCGAAGTCAAGCCCGGCCTCGATCTCCGCGACCACAACATCCGCACCGTGCCGAAACGGCTCAGGAAGCTGAAGAGCGACCCGCTCCGCGGCGTACTGACGGAGACGCCCGACCTGCTGGCCGCGCTGCGTCGGCTGAGCGAGCTCGTATAGAACGTCAGAACTGGAGCCGCAACCCCGCCCGCACCCGCCGGCTGGTCTGGAAGGCGACCGGCAGCGACTCGCGTGGATCCGGCCTTGCCCCCTGCGCTGCCGCGGCGACGAGCAGGTCGGGCTGGGCCGGGCCGACGAGCACCGGGTCCAGGTAGGCGAGAGGCCAGAGCTGATCGGCAGCGTCCTGGTCGAAGACGTTGAGGGCCTCGGCGAACAGGGAAAGCCGCCTGTCGTCTGAGCGAAGCGGCACGCGGTAGGTCAGGGAGAGGTCCGCGCGCTTGAGATCGGCGCTCTTGACCGGCGCGTCCGCGCCAGGCGCCAGGGGGGTCAGGCCCGTGCTGAGGATGCGCCTCGCTTCGTCGACCCGCACGGTCAAGGCCCGCGGCACGTAGGCAGCCCCCGTGCGGAAGCGGTAGACGAGAGCCATCAGCCAGCGTTCGCCCGGCGACAGAACGAGCCAGCCGGAAAGCTGATGCTCGCGGTCGATGCTCAGGCGTCGGCTGTCGCTCGTGACATCGAACACGTCGCAAGGCACGGGCGAGGAGCAGAGGTCGAGGGCGGCCAGGAGCGGATGGGCGCCAGGCAGGGTTCCGGCCTCCAGCCCGAGTCCGCCGGCCTCGTGGTTGCCGGTGAGGCGGCTCAGGAGGTACGAAAAGTGGATCCTCCAGGAGGGCCTGAAGCCGACGTTGGCGTTGAGCTCGGCGCCCCACCAGTCCTGTTCGAGCTGGGGAAGCTCGCCGCCGGCGCCGCGGCCGGGGGTCAGCAACGTCGGCACGACCTCGCCGCCGGCCGGTAGCGGCATGAGACGGATGCCGTCCCGCAGGCGCCGTCGGGAGACGCGGGCCGAAATCACGACGTCGGGCAGGAACTGATAGCCCGTCCCCAACTGGAGCTCGCGCACCCGGCCCGGACGGAGATCCGGATCGACCGCCGCCCTCGCGAAGTCGAGGCCGGCGCCGCTGTAGCCCCCGGTCGCGTCCAGCGTCGCGACCGCGTCGAGGTCGGAGCGACCCGCCCGCGGCCGGGAGACGTCGATGTGCCACCAGGCGGCGCCGCCATAGACCTTCCATCTTCCGCGGCCGGCGACGTCCCAGACGAACGCGAGCCGCGGTTCAGTGCGGTCCGCGAACTCGAGGTCGAGGGGACCCGCCTGTTCCTCTTCAGCGCGAAGCCCGCCGTGCAGGGTCAGGTGCCTCCGGAAGGCGCCGCCCACGCGCCAGGCGTCCTGCACGTAGAGGGCGCGCTTCTCCTGCCGCAGGCCGGCGGCGCCGAGCGGTCCACCGCTCCAGGCGTCGAGCCTGCCGCCCGGAAAACGCAGCATCCGTCCGGAGCGCTCGGAACGGACGAGCTCCAGACTGCTCCTGGAGTCCTGAATACCGATCTCCAGCGTGTGGTCGAAGAGGAAGAACGACGGCTCGACCGCCCAGTTCCGGCGTTCCGCGGCGCGGCGGACCCGGTTCGGCGGCGCGGCCTCGTACCAACCCGACGGCCGGCCGGGCGCCGGCGCCGCGAAGTACAGGCCCGCGCCCTGCCAGGGATCGCCGTTCTCGACGACGTCGGATCGGCCGCCGAACACCCGCAGCCACAGGCGATCGGTGACGCCCCATTCGACGTTGAGGCTGGTGGTCTGCCGTCGCGACCGGTCACTCTCGGTTCCGTCCAGCGACGGCAGGACCTGCAGCGCGGGCCGCCGGCCATCGAGGTCCCCGGACCCGGTGTGGTGCTTCAGCGTCAGGTTGCTGGCCGAACCCGCCCACCAGTCGAGCTTGCCGACCGACTGCTCGATCGTCTCGTCCCAGGTCATCGGCGCGCCCGCGCCGAACAGGCTCTCCGTGCCGCGGGTGCGGCTTCGCGAGTAACCGCCGAACGCGCGGGCGCGCTTGTCCCGCAACGGGCCGCCGGCGAAGAGCGTCGCCTCGTCGCCCTCGACGCGCCTCCTGTCCCGGCCGCCTGCCGGCGCCTCCCCGGCGTCAAGCAGGCGCAGGGCGAGCCGCTCGCCGCTGTCGAGCGGTTCGACCGTCGACCAGCCGCCGTTCACCCGCCAGTCGGTCCCTCCCGAGCGCGTGATCAGGTCGATGTGCGGACCGGCCATCGTCGCCGCCAGTTCCATCGTCCAGACGCGCACCTGATCCACCCAGCGCGGATCGATGGCGGTCGACCCCGGTTCGCGCAGCGCGCTCTCCTGACCGTCGATCCGGTAGTTGGCGAAGCCGGGCGGCCAGCCGTTGACCGCGACGTCCGCGTCCAGGGCGTCGAGGCCGGAGGCCAGGTCCAGATTGAACGCCGCGACGGGACCGGGCAACTGCCGCAGGTCGTCGCCCGCCAGGACGTTCCCGTCGCTGCCGGTGACCACGTCGAGCAAGGGCGAGGAGACGAGGTCGAGCGCCGACGCGCTGCCGGCCCGCATGTGGAAGTCCACCCGCAACACGCCGCCCGCAACCAGGATCAGGTTCTCGACCACGGAGGTCGCGTAGCCGTCCACGCTCGCCTCGACGTAGTAGTCGCCCGGAGGCAGACCCGGCGCCCGGAAGCTGCCGCCGCGACCGGCGCGAACCGTCTGGGTGCTGTGCAACTGGTCGCCGGTGATCCTGATCTCGGCGCCCGGCAACGGGACATCGGTGGCGGCGTCGCGCACCTGGCCGTTGATCTCGCCGTTCAGACCGGCGTAAGCCGGGCGCGGCCAGAGAAGCGCCACGCCGGCAAGCGCCACGACAAGCACGGTCGACACTGCCGGCGCCGCCGCCAGTCGACTCGGCTCCCGTTTCGGCAGGAGCAGGGAAGAACAGGCGGACACGAGACCGACGACGGCGCCGGCCTGCAGCACCGAGGTCAGTTCAAAACGATCGGCAAGTCCTCCGATGCCCCAGGTGGCAAGCCCGCCCGTCGCGAACAGGAAGCCGAGCGCCGTTCCCGAAGCCAGACCCCGGCGCCAGGGCAGCAGTTCCTGGGCCATGACGATCAGGATGGAGTGCGACGCCCCGAGCAACGCTCCGCACGGCAGGACGACGGCGAAGATGAGACTCCCGGAGCCCGGCACCAGGGCCAGCAGCAGGGAACCCAGCAGCGTGGTCAGGAAGACGATCGGACGTCGCCCCCAGCGATCGGCCCAGGCCCCCGCCAGCACCGCGGTGACGGCGCCCCCGAGCAGGAACAGCCCGCTGGCCAGCCCCTGAGCCGAGGAGCTGTATCCCCGCTGGCTCAACAGGAGAGGCAGGAAGGCCATCGTTCCGAACATGGCCCAGGAGCGGCTGGCGAACACCAGCGCCAGGAGAGCGATGACGCCGCCGCGCACCGGTCGCCGCCGGCTTGCCGGCGCTTCCGCGGAAACGGCCGGCGTCCCTTCGGCAGGCCGCGACGGACCCGGCACGGCATGGAGCCGGCGCGGACCCATCGCGAACGCCATGAAGATCGGCACGGGCAATGCCAGGAGTACGAGCCAGTAGATCCCGTTGAGCCCCGCGCGATCGAGAGCCAGCCCCGCCAGGGCCGGCCCGGTGGTTAGCCCGAGCTGACCGCAGAAGAAGAAGATGGCCGTGAACGTGGCCGAACGGGCGAGGTTCACCGTGCTGGAGTGCATGACTCCCAGGGGATGAAAGGCGCCCGAGGCAACCGCCGCGAGCGCGAACGGGACGAGGAACAGGAGGAACCTCCCCGTGGCGGCGGCCGCATAGACCGCCAGCGCCATGCAGGCCAGGTTGAAGGCGACGCTGAACGGTCCCAGGAAGCGGCTGCCGACCCGATCGACCAGCCAGCCGAACGCCGGCTGGGTAGTCCCGGCCAGGACCTGGAACAGTCCCACGGCCAGACCGATCTGGGCGGCGCTCAGGTTGAGCGGCCCGCTGAGGAAGGCGAGCAGCACCGGCCCCATGCTGTTGAAGATGTCGATCCCGAGGTGACCGACGGCAACAGCCGCGAAAATGCGTCGCCCGTTCATGAGACAGTGATGGCGGCGCGAGATGACGTCACCGCGGCGAAGATGCGCCGGCCGTTCACCTGCGGCCCCTCAGTCGGCGTCGCCGGGCGCGTCTCCACGCGACGCGCTGGCGCCGCCGCCTCGCCGCGGGTCCGCCACGCCGAGCAGGCTCGACCCCTCCACCAGGATGGCCGACACGTCGCCGCTCAGGCCGCGTTCGAACAGCTCGTGGCCTCTGGCCGCCAGACCGTCGAGCGTCTCCGCGGCAAGACCGCCCTCCTCGTAGAAGACCTGGTCCGGCCACGCCTGGTGATGAACCCTGGGGCTCTCGACCGCCCGCTGCAGGCCCATCCCGTGGTCGATCACGTTCGAGACGACGTGGTAGACGGTCGTGATGATCGTCGGTCCCCCCGGCGTGCCAACGACCATCTTCAGCGCGCCCTCCGGGTCGAGCACGATGCTCGGAGTCATCGACGACAGCATCCGTTTGCCGGGGACGATGGCGTTGTTCTCGCCCTCGACCAGGCCGAACTGGTTCGGTTGACCGGGTGAGGCGGCGAAGTCGTCCATCTCGTTGTTCAGCAGGAAGCCGGCGCCGGTGACCGTGACCGCGTTGCCGAAGCCGCTGTTGATCGTCGTCGTCACGGATGCCGCGTTGCCCCAGCGGTCGACGACGGAGTAGTGCGTCGTTTCGGTGCTCTCGGCCGGCGGCGCCACTTCCACCGGCGGCAGGGGCGTAGCCCGTTCGGGATCGATCCGCTCCCGCAGCGCGTCGGCGTACTCCTGCGATTCGAACTGGCCGCGCGGCACGTCGACGAAGTCCGGATCGCCGAGCAGCGTGTTGCGGTCGCGAAACGCCAGCCGCATCGTCTCGGCCTCGAGATGAATCAGGTCGGCGCTGCCGAAGGGCGGCAGCGGTTCCCACCCCTCGAGGACGTTCAGGATCAGGCCCAGGGTGAGACCGCCCGACGACACCGGCGGCATCGAGTAGATCGTGTGGCCGCGATATCCGACCTCCACCGGGTCCCGCCAGACCGGCGCGTACTCCTCGAGGTCCTGGTGCGACATGAGACCGCCGCCCCGCTCCATCTCGGCGACGATCAGGTCGGCGACGGGGCCGCGGTAGAAGCCGTCCGGCCCCTGCTCCGCGATCGCCGTCAGCGTCGCGGCGAGGTCGGGTTGGGCCAGCATCGCGCCCGGCGCCGGCGCCTCGCCGTCGACCAGAAACTGCATGGCGCTCGCGGGGAACCGGTTCAGCCTCGGCGCCGCCGATTCGAGGCTCCGCGACCGCACCTCGTCGACCTCGTGGCCGCGCGCCAGCTCGATCGCCGGCGCCACCAGGTCGCCCCAGGGCAGGGTGCCGTGCTCCCGGTGCATCTCCCACAGCCCGGCCACCGAGCCCGGAACGCCAGCCGCGAGGTGGCCGATCACCGCGCTCTCGGCGACCTTGCCGTCGGCGTCCACGAACATGTCCCGGGTGGCCGCGGCCGGCGCCTTCTCGCGGTAGTCGAGCGCGCGAACCTCGCCGTCGTTCGATCGATAGACCAGGAAGCCGCCGCCGCCGATGTTGCCTGCCGCCGGCAGGACCGCGGCGAGAGCGAAACCGACCGCAACGGCCGCGTCGATCGCGTTGCCGCCCCGTTCCAGGATCGCGGCGCCGGCGTCGGAGGCGAGTCCGTGGCCGCTGACGACCATTCCGGCCTCGCCCCGGGCTACATCCGCGGTGCCGTAGAGCGGCCAGGAAGCCTCCGTATCCGGCGCGGCATCCGGCCCCCCGCAAGCCGATCCCAGCAGCAGGAGAGGCACGAGCAGCCAACTCACCGCGCGGGGGACCCGCGGGCGCCAGGCGGTGGTCGCGGGCCGGCTCATGGCGGCGTTCACGGTATCAGAGCACCCCGCGTCGACGGGTGTGCGCGCGCGGCCGGAGGGGAGGGATACGCTTGTCGCGTTTCCCACCCAGGAGCGCACTCATGAAGACGAGCCTCCCCGAGCTGACGATCGGGATCGAAGAGGAGTACCAGATCATCGATCCCGAAACCCGGGAGTTGAAGCCCTTCATCCAGAAGTTCCTGGAGCAGGGCCAGATCGTGCTCCAGGAGCAGATCAAGGCGGAGCAGTTGCAGTGCCAGGTCGAGGTCGGCAGCGAGGTCTGCCGCTCGATCGACGAGGCCCGTCACGAGCTCATCCGTCTCCGCCGGTCGATCGCTCACCTGGCCTCGAGAAACGGCCTCCGCATCGCGGCCGCCAGCACCCATCCGTTCTCCTCGTGGCAGGAGCAGGACGTCACGGAGGCGCAGCGTTACATCAAGCTGCAGGAGAACTTCGGCGACGTGGCCCGGCGCATGCTGATCTTCGGCATGCACGTCCACATCGGCGTGCCGGACGAGGCGCTGCGCATCGACGTGATGGACCAGTCGCTCTACTTCCTGCCCCACCTGCTGGCCCTGTCCACCAGCTCGCCGCTCTGGCAGGGGCGGGACACCGGGCTCAAGTCCTACCGCTCGGTGGTCTTCGAGAGCCTTCCCCGCACCGGTCTGCCGCCGTCGCTGCGGTCCTACGCCGAGTACGAGCGTCTCGTGAAAGTCCTGGTTCAGACGAAGTGCATCGAGGAGCCGACGCAGATCTGGTGGGACGTGCGGCCGCACCCGAAGTTTCCGACGATCGAGTTCCGGGTGTTCGACGTCTGCACGAAGATCGACGAAGCGCTCTGCCTGACCGCCCTGCTGATGGCGATCGTCGGCAAGCTGATCCGCCTCCGCCACAACAACCAGGCCTGGCGCCGCTACCCCCGCCACCTCCTCTACGAGAACAAGTGGCGCGCGATCCGCTACGGCATCGACGGCAAGCTGATCGACTTCGGCAAAGGCGAGGAGGTGCCGCTCCGCTTCCTCACGCTGGAACTCCTCGACTTCGTCGACGACGTGCTCGACGAACTCGGCGTCCGCAAGGAAGCCGAGTACGTCCACACGATTCTCGCCGACGGCACCAGCGCGGACCGCCAGTTGAAGCGAGCCGAAGGAGGCGATCTGAACGCCGTCGTCGACGGCCTCATCGAAGAGACCCGCGAAGGCTGCGACTGATCGCCGCGACGGGCAGGAGAATCGAAACCGCAGCGAGCAGCCACGGCAGGTAGCTCGGCCAGATCCAGATCCTGTTGCCGCCGGCCGGGCTTGTGTAGGTCGGGACGGGGACGGCGCCTTCCTGCTGGAGGCGTTGGACCCGATCCGGCGGGAAGGCGTGGCGCAGGTCGCCCTCGGGATTCCGGACTTCTTCGACCACGGCCGCGTAGTAGCGGTTGAGGATCGCCTCTTCGGCTGAGGCGGTGGCCCAGTCTTCGGCGTCGAAGGCCTCGTTGCGGGTCTGGACGTGCCAGGCGGCCTCGGACAGGAAGTGGTCTTCGATGTGCCAGGGCTGGAGGACCATCGGCGGCTGTTCTGTGGCCCAGCGGCCGCGGCGGCTCTCGTTGAGACGCTCCAGACGCTCGGCGCTGTAGTAGCTGCGGAAGCTGCCGAGTTCCGGGTCGACGATTCGGTGGCCGAGGTTCGTCAGGTCGACGAGGCCGGCCGACGCAGCGACGAGGACGATCCACAGCGCGGCGATCGTCCGGCGTTCCGCGGGGTCGGGCGCCCGGGTGTCGAATCCGAACAGGCCCACGCCAAAGACGACGCCGCAGCCGGCTGCCGACGAGTTCAGCAGGCAGTCGTAGAAGTCGCCGGCGCGGACCCAGACCAGCCACTGGATGAACTCGTCGGCGATCCCGACGAGCGAGGTCAGGACGGCGGCCGAGAACGCGGCGGCGATCGCCGACCGGCCGCCGCGCAGGAACGCCCGGTAGAGCAAGAGCGCGACGAGCCCGTAGAGGACCAGGTGCATCCGTTCCAGGGCCGACTCTTCCGGGCGGCCCCGGGCCAGGGCGGTCGCCTGGACCACCGCCCAGAGCGCTCCGGCCGCGAGCGCGGCGTAGTTGTTCCATCGGAGCCGCCGCGAGGAGCGGACGATCCAGACCACGAACGCCGCCGCGGCGCCCCAGAACAGGATCGTCGGCACGATGACCAGGAGCGAACGGTCCACGTCCTCCTGGATCCAGCGGGTCAGGCGGCCCAGGAAGGGCGCCGAGCCGACGATCCAGAGAGCAAGGAGACTCGGTGCGATGAAGCCGGTCCGTCGCATGGGCTTGGGCGGCACACGGCTATCATGAACCAACGAGAGAGTTGAAGGGAGTCCCCATGGCCGAACCTGCATATCGTTCCGCTCAACCGGTCGACGAGGTTTCGACTCGGCCGCCGGTCGAGGCGAACAGCGGCGGCAGCCTGCGGGAAGCGCTCGACGACTTCCTGGAAATCAAGGAGTTCGTAGCGGCTCAGGAGGACGGGGACCGCGCCCTGCGCGAGCAACCCGCGATGGTGAGTCGCTTCTACGACGTCGTCACGCGGTTCTACGAGTACGGCTGGGGCCAGTCCTTCCACTTCGCGCCACGCCGGTCCGGCGAAGGTCTCCACGCCGCGCAGCGCCGCCAGGAGGCCGGCGTGGCCAAACTCCTCCAGCTCGGGCCAGGCGTGAAGGTCGCGGATCTCGGATGCGGCGTCGGCGGGCCGCTCGTCAACATCGCGAAGACGACTGGCGCGAACGTCACGGGCCTGAATCTGAACGCGCACCAGATTTCGAGAGCCGAGCGCGCGGTACGCAAAGCGGGGCTTCAGGAAACCTGCGGCTTTCTGCTGGCGAACTTCATGGACGTACCTCTGGAAGATGGTCACTTCGACGCCGCCTACTCGTACGAAGCAATCTGCCACGCGCCCCACAAGGACCGCTGCTTCCGGGAGTTCCATCGGCTGCTCAGGCCAGGAGGCGAGGTCGCCCTGACCGAGTGGTGCCTCACGGAGCGCTTCGATGGACAGGACCCGGTCCATCGCGACATCCGCGACCGGATCGAACTGACGAACGCCGTGCCGAACCTGCTGACGACTACCAGGCAGGTCGACGCGATGCAGGAAGCCGGTTTCGAGGTCCTTTCGGTGAGGGATCAGGCCCTCGAGAGCGACCCGGGGTGGCCGTGGTACCGGTCGCTGCAGGGACGGGACTTCTCCCTGGCCTCGCTTGCCCGGGTTCCCGCCGGCCGCTCCCTCACAGCCGCCGTTACCGGGCTGCTGGAGCGGCTTCGCATCGCCCCGTCCGGTACCGGCGAAGCGGCCCGTCTCCTGAATGTGGCAGCCGACGCGCTGGTCGAGGCCGGCGAGGCCGGCATCTTCACTCCCTGCTTCCTCGTCCACGCGCGCAAGCCGGGCGGCGACGCGTCAAGTCCTTCGTAGCGACTTCGAGGGGCTCCAATGGGCTCAGGGACTCGCCGTTCGACTCACCGCGAACCGCCGACATCGGACGACGCGCGTCTCGCCAGCTATCCCCACCCCTACCCGGACGGCTGGTACCGGCTGATGACTTCGAAGTCACTAAGGCCGGGACAGGTCCGCTACCTCGAGTGTCTCGGCCGCGCGGTGGTCGTCTGGCGAAGCGAAGATGGCGAAGACGTACACGCCATGCAGGCGTTCTGCCCCCACCTGGGCGCCAACCTCCGGCATGGCCGCGTCCGCGAGAACCGCATCGAGTGTCCCTTCCACAACTGGCAGTTCACGGGGGACGGACGGCCGGCCTGCGTGCCCTACAGCGACACGGCGCCGACCCGCGTCGCGGCCGAGAGCTTCCCGGTACAGGACGTGCATGGGCAGATCTTCATGTATCACCGCAGCGACGGCGCCAGGCAGCAGGCCGGCGACGAAGTGCCGTACCCGGTTCCCCGCATCCCGGAAGTCGACGATGGCAGCTTCGCCTACCGCGGGCACTACGATGCCGGCCGCGTACAGATGCACATCATCGAGTTCGTCGAGAACGCCGCCGACTTTGCCCACTTCATGTACATCCATGAGCAGATGAACCTTCCGTGGACCGGGATTCCGGTGCCCGGCATCAAGATCGAACACACGCCCGGCGTGGAGTTCCCCGAGGACCGGCCGTGGACGATGGACTTCCTCGACGAGGCCGTGCTCAAGTTCCGTGGCCGTCCTCTCGAGCGGACACGGACAAAGGCGCGGGCCACGTTCACGGGCGCGGCCAGCATCGTGAACTTCAGGTTCTTCATTCCCGACGCCGGAGAGATCGACCTGTGCCAGACGCACCTGCCGGTCGGGCCGCTCGAGCAACAGGTCGACTTTCACTGGTTCGCCGATCGAACGCTCTCGCGCCTTCTGGTCTGGTACGTCGTCGGGAACTGGATCGCCCAGTGGCGCCACGACATCGAGATCTGGGAGAACAAGGCCTACATCGAGCACCCGACGCTCTGCCGCGACGACGGGCCCGTCGTTCGGATGCGGCGCTGGTACCGGCAGTTCCTCCCGGACGCGCAGCCGGCGGCGGGGTCGCCGCCGGAAGCGCCGCCCGAACGGGCCGAACGCAGGCTGGTCGGAGTGGCGTCCAACTGAACGTGCCACGTTCCCTCACATGGGCCTGCGTCCTGCTGGCCGCACTGGCCGCGCCGGCGCCGGCAGCCGACACGGAGTCGAACCCCGTCGTCCGCATCGAGCGCTGGATCGAGGGCGGCGCCCGGGTCGACTGGTCCCGTCAGGGCGAGTGGCTGGCGTACGACAAGGCGGGCGAGGACGGCCGGTACGACGTCTACGTGACGTCCACCGACCGGCTCGCGGAACGCTGCCTGACCTGCGACATGTACGCCCTGCGCAAGGACAACGCCCTCAATCCGGTGTGGCATCCGTCCGGGGAACGGCTGGTCGTGCAGGTCCAGAGCCGGCCGAAGCGGCTCAAGTTCGTCGCCGACCCCCTGCAGCTCCTGACCGCCGACCGAGCGGTGCACAGCGAGCTCTACCTCATCGACAGGAAGGGTACGGACTTCGCCCTCCTGACCCGGTTCGGCGACAACGGCACCGCGGCGCTCGACCCCCATTTCTCGTACGACGGTGCGCGGCTGCTGTGGAGTGAACGGACGAAGGCCCGCAAGGGCCATTACGGCGCCTGGCAGTTGCGAAGCGCCGAGCTGCGCATCAACCGCGCCGGCATCCCGAGGCTGCGGAAGATCCGGTCCTACGCCCCGCCGGTCGACGCCCTGATCGTCCCCCAGGGCTACACCCCTGACGACCAGGGCGCCCTGGTCGCGGCGAACTTCGAGCCGGAGCAGTCACCCGACACGCTCGACCTCTACCGGCTGCGCTTCGATGGCGGCGAGCCCGAGCGCCTCACCCACTCCCGCGGCGGCGCCGAGGAATACGCCCGCCTGGCGCCGACCGGCCGCCACGTCGCCTACACGTCGAACGCCGAGATCCGCGGCACCGAACCCGACCAGACGGTGCCGCCGACCGCCCGCCGCGAACTCTGGCTGATGGACGCCGACGGCTCGAACAAGCGGCGGCTGACCTACTTCAACGACCCGACCTCGGACCACAGCCTGGGCCACACCTATGTCGGCGACCTGACCTGGAGCCCGCGCGGTGACCAGATTGCCGTCCACGTGCTCTGGGGCTCCCGAAACGGCGACCGGCCGCGGGAGGCGGTGTACCGTATCGACCTCGACCCGTCGTTCCGGCGCCAGGTCTGACCCAACTCGAGGAACCCGTATGAGAAAACACCTGGCCACGTTCCTGTTCGCGGTTGCACTGCCGGTACTCCTTGCCGTCGTGCCCGCCGCGGCACAGGACGACCCCCACGTCTTCCGCGGCGCGCTGGTGCTGCCGATCAGCGGTCCGCCGATCGACGGCGGTATCCTGGTGGTCCAGAACGGCAGGATCACGGCGGTCGGCGGACCCGACACGAGCACGCCCCGCGGCGCGGTCGAACACGACGTCAGCGGCAAGGTGCTGATGCCCGGCCTCGTCGACACCCACTCCCACATCGGCTCGGTCTCCGGCGGAGATCGATCCGCGCCGCTCCACCCGGACGTACGCAATCTGGATTCGATCGACGTCAGGTCGGACAGCATCTGGCGCGCCCGATCCGGCGGCATCACGACGGTGAACATCATGTCGGGCTCCGGCCATCTCATGTCCGGACAGACCGCCTACGTCAAGCTCCGGGACGGCGCCCGCACGATCGAGGACTGGCTCTACTGCGACGATCCCCTGAACGGCATCTGCGGCGGCATGAAGATGGCGAACGGCACGAACTCGATCGGCTCGCCGCCCTTCCCCGGCACCCGCGCCAAGTCCGCGGCCCTGATCCGCAACCTCTACCACGAGGCCGTGGAGTACCGCGAGAAGATGGCTGCCGCCGAGGCCGAGGCGGAAGAGAACGGCGAGGACGGCGGCGAGCCGGCGAAGCGCGATCTGCGCATGGAAGCGCTGGCCCAGGTGCTGGCTGGCGACCGGATCGTCCAGCATCACACGCACCGCCACAACGACATCGCCACCGTCCTGCGGCTAAAGGAGGAGTTCGGGTTCCGGGTCGTCGTCCAGCACGGCACCGAGTCCTGGAAGGTCGCCGAGGAACTCGCCGCCGCCGATGTGCCCGTGTCCATCACCTGGATCGACGCGCCGGGAGGCAAGGAGGAGACGATCGACTGGAACATGGAGATGGGCGCGATCCTGGAGCGCGCCGGCGTGGACGTGAGCTTCAACACGGACGACTCGGTGACCGATTCGCGCCTCCTCATGCGGGCCGCGGCGATCGCGGTCCGCTACGGCATGTCGCGCGACAAGGCGATCGAGGGGCTGACTCTGGCGCCGGCGCGGGCGCTCGGCCTCGAGGACCGGATCGGCTCGCTCGAAGCCGGCAAGGACGCCGACTTCGTCATCCTCTCCGGCGATCCGCTCAGCGCCTACACGAAGGTCGAGCAGACCTGGGTCGAGGGGACGATGATCTACGACCGGGCCAACCCCGACCACCGCAAGTACGCGGTCGGCGGCTACAAGGTCTACAACATGACCGCCCACGAAGACCACATGATCCAGCAGTTGCTCGAGGGAGAGACACGATGACGGCAAGAAACCCCGACGTCTTCCCCAAGGGCGACCGGCCCGGCAGCCGCGCACGGTGCCTCGGCACCGCCTCCTTCTTCGCAGGTCTGGTTGCTCTGGCCGCCATCCCGGCCGCGGCCCAGGTCGCGGTCCGGGCCGGCACCCTCCACACCGTGTCCGGCGCGCCGATTGAGAACGCGGTGGTCATCGCCGGCGCCGACGGCAGGATCGAATGGGTCGGCCCCGCGGCCGACGCGAACATCCCGGACGGCGTGGACGTCCTCAAAGCCGCGGTCGTGACGCCGGGACTCGTCGACGCCCGCTCGGTCGTCGGCCTGTCCGGCGCGCTGAACAGCAACGTCGGCCCGGTGCGCGACCAGGACCAGCTCGAACGGTCCTCGCCGCTCCAGCCCGACCTGCGGGCCATCGACGCCTACGACGCGAACGAGACCCTGGTCGAGTGGGTCCGCTCGTACGGGGTCACGACCCTGCACACGGGCCACGGGCCCGGAGCCCTCGTCAGCGGCCAGACGATGATTGCCAAGACCAGGGGCCGCAACGTCGAGCAGGCCACGTTGATGCCGGTGCGGATGCTGGCCGCCACGCTCGGCAACGCGGTCTCCTCGAACTTCCAGTCGCCGGGCACGTCGGCGAAGGGGATCGCGATGCTGCGAAGCGCCCTTCACGGCGCCCAGTCCTACCTCGACCAGGTGCGGAAGGCCGAGGAGGCCGATGCCGACGGGAACGGTGGAAGCGATGGCGACGGCAACGGCGAAGGGGACGATGACGCCAAGCCGGCGCCCCAGCCACCGCCCCGAGACCTCTCCAAGGAAGCGCTCGGCCAGGTGCTCAGTGGCGAACTCTCCCTGCTGGTGACCGCGAACACGGTCGCCGAGATGGCCTCGGCCCTCCGCCTGCAGCAGGAGTTCGGCTTCAACCTCGTGCTCGACAGCGCCGCCGAGTCCTACCTGTTGCTCGACGAGATCCGCGAGGCCGGCGTGCCGGTCCTGCTCCACCCCACGATGAGCCGGGTCCGCAACGGCTCCTACGAGACCGCCGGCCAGCTCGCCGACGCAGGCATCCCGTTCGCGATCCAGACCGGTTTCGAGGGCTACGTTCCGAAGACCCGCGTCCTGCTCTGGGAGGCAGCCATCGCCGCCGCCAACGGCCTCGGCATGGAGCGTGCCCTCGAAGCGATCACCCTCAGCCCGGCCCGCATCCTCGGCATCGACGACCGCGTCGGCTCGATCGAGGTCGGCAAGGACGCCGACCTCGCCCTCTTCGACGGCGACCCGTTCGAGTACACGAGCCACATCTGCGGCGTGATCATCGAGTCGGAGGTGTTGTCAACGGAGTGCCGCTAATGGAAACACACGACACGTCGACCGACAAAAGACTCGGCGGCTATTCGCTGCTGTTCGGAACCGTGGCGGTGGCTCTCGCCTACGCATTCTCGCCCGGCCGCGGCATGGTGGATACCGTCTCCAGCACCAGCCTCGCCGACCTGACGATGGCGATGGCGCGCAACGCCACCCTGTCTTACGCGGTAGCGGTCGTACTTGTTCTGGGCGCCCTGGCCATGCTGAACGGCATCGTCACCTTGCGGAGGTATGCCGCTCCCGTGCCGCGGCTCGGCCTGCTCGGGATGGCGGTCGGTTCCTTCCTGCAGATGGTGATGCGAGGGTTCGACTACATGCTCGTCGGCATGGGCGAGGCGGCGCTGGGGCCCGACCCGGAGCAGTCGGCGCAATGGCTGGCGTCGGCGCTCGACATGCAGCGCACGGTGTGGGGCCTGCACTTCACGGGCAGCGTCGCGGGTTACGCCGGGATGGCGATTCTGGCCTTCGGTCTCATGTCCCGACCGGAGCCGCTGCGCCTGCCGCCGGTGCTGAACGGCATCGTCGCGCTGCTGGCCCTGGGCTCGCTGGTGCTGTTCATCGCCGCCTGGCATTCGAACGACCTGGAAGAGACACTCGCTCCGGTGTTCGGGTTGATGTCCGCCAGCGGCATCGTCTACATGGCCCTCCTGGGGTGGCGACTGGCGGTGTCCGGGGCAGGCGAGCCGGCCACCGACTGAGCCGCGGTCGCAAATCGGCAGGACGACTGCCGCTTTGCGACGCAAACCGGCGGTAGCGCCGGCTACTCGGCGGGCTGCGGGAACTCCGGCAACCCGCGCTCGAGCCACACGCCCGCCTGCATCACGCGGTCGATCCGCCTCGTGTTGCGGATGTCGCCCAGGGGGTCGGCGGAGAGCAGAAGCAGGTCCGCCGCCATGCCCTCGGCGACCGAGCCGAAGTCGGGGTCATCGGTGAGTTCCGCGGCCGCGGCCGCGCCGGCGGCGGCCAGGGCCTGAAGCGGGGTCAGGCCGCCGTCATCGACCAGGGCTTCCAGCTCGTGGTGGGTTCCCCAGCCGTAGGCGATGTTGCCGGCGCCGCTGTCGGAGCCGAGAGTGATCACGACACCCGCCTCGTGCATCCGGCGGATGAACTTCGCCATGTAGTCGAAGGCGACGCGGCGCTTCGCAGTGTTCTCACTGGCCAGCATGGCGGCCCGGTTCTCCGGGTCGAGCAGCCGCTCGAGCGCGGGCGGCTGGATACCCGCGCGGAACTCCTCGTCGTCGAGCAGCTCCGGGTGCTCGGCGACCCACCAGAAGGTCTTGGCCTGGCCTAACGCCGGCGCGAAGGTGAGCCCGTTCTCCTGGGCAATGGCAACGAAGTCGTCGCCGACCTCTCCATCGCGCACGCCGTGGATGAAGGAACGAACGCCGGCGTCGACGAGTTGCCAGACGTCGTCCTCGAAGAAGATGTGCGCCGAGACGGGGATGCCGTGCCGCGCCGCCTCATTGGCAATGGCGGCACGGATCCCGGGCTCGATCTTCGGCCGCGTGTCGAGGAAGGTGTCGACCCACATCTTGATCAGGTCGACTTCCTGGGCGGCGAGGTCGCGCACCATCTCGCGCGCCTCCTCTTCGGTGGCCGGACCCAGCTTGCCCGGCGGGAAGCCCTCGGGGTGCGAGAAACCGACCCCGGCGGTGAAGATGCGCGGCGCCGCGACGTTGCCGGCCCGGGCATCGGCGATCATCGCGGGCGTCTGGCCGTGGTCGGAACCGAGGCTGCGGACGGTCAGCACGCCGGCGTGGAGCTGCAGGCCCCACGACCACTCCTCGAGTCCGTCGCGGTAGTGGTTGTGGACGTCGACGAGGCCGGGAATCAGGAACTTGCCGGCGGCGTCGATGACTTCTCCGCCTTCGGGCACCGGGACGTCCTGGCGTGAACCGGCGCGTTCGATCCGGTCGCCGCGGACGATGACGACCGCGTCCTCGACCGGCGGCGCGCCGGTGCCGTCGATCAGCGTGGCGCCGGCGATCGTGATCGTGCCGGCGCCGTCGATGGCTGGTTCTTCGGGGGCGCAGGCGACAAGGGCGGTGGCCAGTGCGAAGGCAGTCGCGGGAAGGCGGAGCGGAACCGGATGCCGGCGAGGGCGCCGGCGCATCCAGTGCCGGCCAGAGCTCCGGCGCACCGACAGCCGCGACTTCATTCGAAGAAGACCTCGGCGATCGCAATGCCGCTCTCGCCGGCGACCGCGTAGAGCAGGAAGACGCGGCCGTCCTCCTCGTAGATCGCCGGGTCGCGCAACTGGTTCACGTGCCCGTAGGCGGTGCTGCGCACCGACGGCTCGAGCGGCGCGTCGGCGCCTTCCCAGTCACGCTCGGGGCGCAGGACCTCGACCGGTTCGGTCTCCGTCCAGTCCATCCAGTCGCCGGAAAGATCGATGCTGTTGAGCAGGATCCGCTCCGGCGCCTCGCCGACCTGGGTCCAGAACACCCACAGGGTGTCGCCGCGGAGCAGCACGGCCGAGTGGCGCATGTCCGGGTTGAACAGCAGCGGACCCTCTTCGAAGTTCGTGAAACCGTCCGCCGAGCGGTAGAACCGGCCCGGCATGGCGAGCGAGTAGGTCCAGCCGCCGTAGTGGAAGATGCGCATGTAGGTGCGGCCGAGGACCTGCGGCTGGGCCTCGAAGTGGATGCCGTCGGCCGACGTGGCGACCCGCGAGATCTGGCGGCCAACATCCTCCAGGCCGTGGAAGTACATGACGATCCGCTGGTTCTCATCATCGACATGCACGTCGGGCGACGCGATGTGGGTCGCCGTGATCTCCTTCTGGATGTCGTGGGAGAGCTTCAGGCCGCGGCGCTCCTCCCACTCGGCGACCATCTCGGGGGTCACCTCCGGCGGCTTGACCAGAAAGTGGGAGTCCTCGATCTGCAGACTGCCGGGAACGTGGACCGACCACGGCCCGAGCAGGTCGTCCGCGTAGGCGAGCCGGATGTAGTGGCCCTTGTGGTCAGCGAAGTAGAGGTAGTAGCGGCCGAGCGGGTCGGCGACCCAGTCGGGCACGCGGATCAGCGACGGTCCCTGGATGTTCTCGCCGATGCTCGGATCGAGCTCCGGGCCGATGATCGGGGCGTCGAGGAGGCGTTCGACGCGGATGGAGGGCGCGTCGTCGGACCCGGGCTCGGCCTCGGTGGCCGGTTCGGGATCGGGGGCGGTGCAGGCGAGGGCGGTGAGGCAGAACACGAAGACGAGCGGTCCTGTTCTCATTGGGCTTTCCGGGAGCTTGAAGAGATCATCAGGCTCTATGCTAGTGGCAGTTTCGGGCTCGCCGCTTCGCGGCATCGCGCCTGATGCGGACCAGAAGGTCCGCGCACCCAGAGCACCGCCGTTGCGCCATCCACTTCTCTACTGCACGCGTGGGGTCCTCGCTTCGGGCGAAGGGATCGCAGCTCGGACAGTCGCGCTGGCGACGTTCGGCGCGTTCCTCTTGGGCGCCTCCGCGGGCGCCCAGTACGGCGCGGCCAACGGCGAATGGCGCCACCACGGCGGGGACGACGGCTTCACCCGCTACACGGCGCTCGACCAGATCGACGGCTCGAACTTCGCCCGGCTCGAGCCTGCGTGGAAGTGGGCGTCCGCCGATTCGCGGATCGAGGCGAACTCGCCCTACCGGCGGCAGGTGTTCCGGTCGTCGCCCCTGGTCATCGACGGCCGGCTCTACATCCCCACCGAGCTGAGCCAGGTCGCGGCGCTCGACGCGGCCACCGGCGAGGAACTCTGGGTCTACGACCCGAAGAGCTACGAACGCGGCAAGCCGGCACAGAACAACTACTACACCCGCGGCCTCGAGTACTGGACCGACGGCGAGCGGGAACGGCTGTTCCTCGCCACGATCGGCAAGCAGCTCATCTCGATCAATCCGGCCACGGGCCTTCCCGACCGCGCTTTCGGCGAGGACGGTGTGGTCGAGCTCTCCCGGAACCTCGGCCGCGAGAACATCACGCTCCGCAACATCAGCCACGGCCAGCCGGTGATCGTGGTGGGCGACACGATCGTCGTCGGCTCGCGCATCTACGACTTCCCGCTCCAGAACAACAACCCGCCGGGCCACGTCCGCGGCTACGACGTACTCAGCGGTGAGTTCAAGTGGCGCTTCCACACGATCCCCCAGGAGGGCGAAGAGTTCGTCGAGACCTGGGAGAACGACTCCTGGAAGACGACCGGCAACACGAACGTCTGGGCGCCGATGACGGCCGACCAGGAGCTGGGCTACGTCTACCTGGCGACCAGCACGCCGACCAGCGACTACTACGGCGGCCTGCGGCACGGCGACAACGTGTACTCCGAGAGCCTGATCTGCGTCGACGCCGCGACCGGCGAACGGGTCTGGCACTTCCAGACAGTCCACCATGGCGTCTGGGACTACGACATCGCCTCGGCGCCGAACCTGATCGACATCGTCGTCCAGGGGAAGCTGATCAAGGCGGTCGCCCAGGTCTCGAAGACCGCCTTCACCTACGTCTTCGACCGGGCGACCGGCGAGCAGGTGTGGCCGATCGAGGAGCGGCCCGTCCCCTGGGAGAGCACGGTGCCGGGCGAGAAGATGTCGAGGACCCAGCCCTTCCCGACGAAGCCGCCGGCCTTCGACCGCCAGGGAGTCAGCGAGGACGACCTGATCGACTTCACGCCGGAACTGCGGGCCGAGGCGCTCGAACTCGCCGAGAAGTTCATCCTCGGACCGATGTTCATGCCGCTGATCCGCCGCGGCGAGGGAGGCAAGGAGGCGATCCTGGCCGTGCCCGGCGCGGGCGGCGGCGCCAACCACCCGGGGGCCGCGGCCGATCCCGAGACCGGGATGCTCTACGTGCAGTCCTCGACGCGACCCTCCGGGATGGCCCTCGTCGAACCGGACGGCGCGCGGAGTTTCTGGCCCTACGTCCTCGATCGCGTCTCCACCGCGGGACCGCGGGGACTGCCGTTGCTCAAGCCGCCGTACCGGCGGATCACCGCGATCGACCTGAACCGCGGCGACATCGCCTGGCAGGTGCCGCTCGGGGACGGACCGCGCAACCACCCGGCGATCCGGCACCTCGACCTGGGGCCGCTGGGCGGCGGCTCGTCGAGCGCGGTGACGGAGGGCGGAATCCTGGTCACGAAGACGCTGGTCGTCACGCATGCCGCCCGCTTCGAGGTCTACAACGACCGCTCGACGGTGCTCGGCAGTGCGCTTCAGGCCTACGACAAGTTCACCGGCGAGCTGCTGGCCGAAGTGCTCACCGACCGCGCCCTGCACGGCGCTCCGGTCAGCTACATGCAGGACGGGCGGCAGTACATCGCCGTCACCGGCGGCGGCATGACCCAGCCGGCGGAGCTGATCGCGTTCGCCCTGCCCGAGAGCGAGACGCCGTAGCCGACAGGAGGAACAGCCAGTGCGAACCCATCTCCTTCCCGCCGCCGTCATCCTCGCTCTGTCCGCTCCGACCGTCGCCCAGGACGACATCCCCCGCACGGCGAGCGGCAGGCCGGACCTCTCCGGCACCTACGACATCGCCACCCGCACGCCCATGATGCGCGATCCGAAGTACGGCGAAGACCTCTACATGAGCGCCGAGGACGCCCACCGGATCGCGGCCGCCACCGAAGCGACGAAGGTCGAAGCCGACATCCCCAGCGATCCGAACCGCGAGGCGCCCCCCGTCGGCGGCGACGGCCACCGCAGCAACATCGGCGGCCACAACCAGTTCTGGTTCGACTTCGGCACGATTCCCTTCCGGGTCGACGGCAAGTACCGCAACTCGATCATCACGGACCCGCCCGATGGCCGGCTGCCGCCCAAGACGGAACGCGGCCAGGCGCTCACGCCGCGCGGCCTCGGCGCGTACAACCGGAATCCGGGCGGCGCCTGGTGGCTCGAAAGCGGCGAGAACCTCTACGACGAACCGGAAGTCCAGACCCTCGGCACCCGCTGCCTCTACGCCGGCGGCCCCACGGTGCCCGTCCGGCCGTCGGCCTACAACAACCTGAAGACGATCACCCAGACCGACACCCACGTGGCGATCCACGTCGAGTGGATGCACTGGACGCGGATCGTGCGCCTCGACTCCGAGCACGCCCCGCCCGAGTACCGGTCGTTCGGCGGCGACTCGATCGGCTGGTGGGAAGACGACACCCTGGTCGTCGAGACGACGAACTTCCTGCGGGCGCCGCACGTGGCGCACGACGGCCTGAAGGTGACCGAGCGTTTCCGGCGCATCGACGCAGACACGCTCTTCTACGAGTTCACGGTCGAGGACTCCGACTACACCGCGCCGTACACCGGCTCCCTGCCCTGGCCCCGCACCGACCAGCGGCTCTACGAGTACGCCTGCCACGAGGGCAACTACTCGATGGGGAACATGCTCCGCGGCGCCCGGCTGCTGGAGCAGGAAGCGCGCGAGGAGCGACGCGAGGGCGGCTGATACCCTCCCTCCGGCCCAGCCAACAGACCGGCGCTTCCGAAGCGCCCCTCGACGCTCCGGAAGCTCCTTCTGGCTAACCAGGTACTCGATCCGTACACCGTCCGCCACGGCGAGGCCGTGGCCCCGCCGGCGAGCTTCCGGGAGCGCCTGAAGTACCTCGGACCGAGCCTGATCGTCACCGGCGCCGTGATCGGCTCGGGCGAGCTGGTGCTGACGACGAGCCTCGGCGCGGTCGCCGGCTTCACCCTGCTCTGGTGGATGCTCCTCTCCTGCTGGTGCAAGTCACTCGTGCAGGCGGAGATGGCCCGCTACACGATCGAGTCGGGCGACACCTACCTGCGAGCGATGAACCGGCTGCCGGGGCGGATCTGGAGGATCTCCTGGCCGATCTGGCTGGGCATCATCGCCTACGTCCCCGGCACGATGGGGCTGGGCGGCATCATCGGCGGCGCCGGCCAGTCGATGTCCTTCCTGGCGTCGCTGGCGAACGTCGAACTCGACGGCGTTCTCTGCACCGGCCTGATCGCCGTCGTCTGCTCGATCATCCTGGGCACCGGCTCCTACAAGTGGCTGGAACGGGTCATGCTGCCCCTGGTGCTCGCCTTCACGTTCTGCACCCTGGTCTGCCTGATCGCGATGCAGTTCACGGAGTTCCGCACGTCGCCCGCCGAGATCCTCGGCGGCATGAAGCCGGACATGACGCTCTTCGTCGTCGTCGCGGCCCTGGCCCTCTCCGCGTACGGCTACACCGGCACGACCTCCGGCGACATCTCGTCTTACACGTACTGGTGCATCGAGAAGGGCTATCCGAGCCTGCTCGGCTCCGACCGAAGCGACCCGAACTGGGAGTCCCACGCCCGCGGCTGGATGCGGGTGCTCCACACGGACGTCTGGCTCGCCCTGCTCATCGTCACCTGCGCCACGATCCCTTACTACATCCTCGGCGCCGGGGTGCTGAACAAGATGGGGCTGACGCCGGAGGGGAACGACGAGACGATCGGCGCCCTCTCGAACATCTTCACCCAGACCCTTGGCCTCTGGGCGGTGTGGATCTTCGCCATCGGCGCCTTCTGCATCCTCTTCTCGACGGTGCTCTCCGGCGCCGGCGGCGGCGGCCGCTCGATCCCGGACTACCTGATGGAGATGGGCCTGATCGAGCGCTCCAACCTGGCGCTGCGCAAGAAGATCATCCGCGGCTACCTGGTCTGCCTGCCGCTGGCCGCCTTCGGGATCTACTACTTCGTTACCGACTTCGTCATCCTGATCATGGTCGGCGGCCTGACCTCGGCGATCTTCCTGCCGATTCAGGCCGGCGCCACGCTGTGGCTGCAGCGGACGCGGATGGATCCGCGGATCAGGCCCCGCCGGCTGACCTACATCGGTCTCTGGGTCGTGTTCGCGTTCGAGGCCGCGATGGCGCTGCTGGTCATCCGCTACGTGGTCCTGGCGCCGTACTTCAACTGAAGACACTGGGTGCGCCGGCTGGGTGCGCGGGTCTTCTGACCCGCTGCCGCCGAAGGCGGCCAGGAACGCCCGCCGCGAAGCGGCGACAATTCCGCCTGCCGTTACGATTCCACCAACATGCTCCGCTGCACCCTGGCCACGACCCTCGCCCTCCTCACAACCACCACGGCGCTTGCCCAGCCCAGCGGCGACCGCGCCGACCGGATGCGCGAACGCAGCCGGCAGATCGACGCCCGCCTCGCCGATGATCCCTACGTCGGCATCCACGGCAGCTCCGGCATCCAGCGCGGGCTGTTCAGGATCGAGTCGACCGGAGTGTCGACCGAGCCGGTCCGCATGGCCGCCGAGGCGTTCCTGGCATCGCTGACCAAGGACCAGCGCGCCAGGACGATGTTCCCCGTCGACGACGACGAGTGGCGCAAGTGGATGAACCAGCACTTCTACGTGCGCCAGGGCGTCGGCTTCGACGAGATGGACGAGGCCCAGCGCGAGGCCGCCTTCGGCCTGATGCGCGCGTCGCTCAGCGCGGACGGACTCAAGCTGAGCCGCGACATCATGAACCTCAACCGCACCCTGGGCGAACTGAACGGCGACAACTTCGCCGAGTACAACGAGTGGCTCTACTGGATCACCGTGATGGGCGAGCCCTCCGCCGACCAGCCCTGGGGCTGGCAGGTCGACGGCCATCACCTGATCATCAACTACTTCGTGCTCGGCGACCAGGTCGTCATGACGCCGCTGTTCGTCGGCTCCGAGCCGGTGATCGCCGAGTCCGGCAAGTTCAAGGGCACGGCGATCATGCAGCGGGAGCAGGACCAGGGACTCGCGCTGATCCGCTCTCTCTCCGCCGAGCAGCGGGCGAAGGCGATCATCGAGACCTCGAAGGAAGGCAACGACAACCTCGGCGAGGCCTTCAGCGACAACATCGTCCTCGACTACGCAGGCGTTCCCGCCGCCGAGCTGTCAACCGATGCCAGGAAGCGACTGCTCGACCTGATCGGGATCTACGTCCACAACATGCGGGAAGGCCACGCCAGGGTGCGGATGGCGGAGGTCGAGGCCCACCTCGACGAGACCCGCTTCGCCTGGATCGGAGGCACCGGCGACGACGCGGTCTTCTACTATCGCATCCACAGCCCGGTCATCCTGATCGAGTTCGACCACCAGCGGCCCGTCGGTATCCGGCACCTCGTCGAGGGCCGCGCGCCCATCCGCCAGCACATCCACGCCGTGGTGCGGACGCCGAACGGCAACGACTACGGCAAGGACCTGCTACGGCAGCACTACGAGCGGGAGCACTAGGGTCGCCGCTTCGCGGCGCGATTCGCTGGCCGCCTGCGGCGGCGGCGGGTCAGAAGACCCGCGCACCCAGTGTTTACCGCTTCCCGGCGTCAGCCTGCCTGGTTCGCCTGCTCCTCCTCGGCGCACATGGCGCACCAGGCAGCGTTGCAGACGCGGGCGCTCAGCACCATGGCGGCTGCGATCGTCAGGCTGCCGGCGGACGACGTCAACGTCTCGGGCAACGGCTCGAGCAAACCGGCCAGGGAGGCCCCCCAAAGCGCCGCTCCCCCGGCAAACGTGAGCGTCACGGGCGTGCTCCTGCGGGCCGGACCGATGAGAAGGATCGCCGCACCGAGAAGAACGGTCCCGGCCCAGGCGGCCCGTTCGACGCCTTCGGAGAGCGCGAGCGCGGGCGCCGCCACGACCAGGACCGGCGTGAGCGCGCAGTGCAGGCCGCACAGGGCCGCGGCGCACGCCGCCAGCCGCGAACCGGAAACCAGGTACGGGCTTGACGGAACGGTTGCGACAGAGTCCTTCATGACGACGGTCTACTCTACCGTCACCCAGATCGGGGACGACCAGGCCATGTTGCCGTCGACCTGGATCACGCGCACGTAGTAGAGGTGCTCGCCCGGCTCGACGTCGGCGTCGGCGAACTCGAGGCTGACATCGGCCTCCAGGTTCTGGCGGTTGTAGAGGAACGTCTGGTCGCGGATGATGTCGATCTGGCGGATCGACGTCGTGCCGATGACCCGGACGCTGAGCCGGAAGTCGCCGTCGGCGGTCAGGATGTCGCCCTGGAGGTACTCCCTGCCGCCCGTGCGCAGCCGGTAGTCGAGGATGATGTTGTCCGTCGCGCCGTAGCTGTGGCGCTTCTTCATCGCGTCGAGCATGCCCTCGCGCGTGAACTCCTCGGCGATCGTGGCGGCATAGGAGATGTGGGTCGACAGGTGGTCCGACGCGGCCTGGACGCCGAGCTTGTAGCCCTTGGCCCAGGCGTTCCAGACGTAGCCTTCCGGCCGGAAGCCCCCGGGCGCCGAGCGCAGGTTGCCGGTGCGTGCCGCTTTCGGCGCGCCTTCGTACTCGTTCGAGACCCGGTCCCCCTGGTAAATCTCGACCAGAGGCTCGACCTCCGGGTCGTTGTCGCGCCAGTCCGTCCCCATGTTCGAGGCCGACGTGTGGGAGATGGCGATGCCGTCGTGCTCCTTCAGGTACTCGTAGAGCCTCGCCGCGCCCTCCTCGTGGGTCCGCTCAGCCTCGGTGACCGGCAGGGTCGGCTTGCCGCGCTCCGCGAACAGGATGTTCCGGTGGCCGTCGGGGAAGGAGATGCTCCGCTCGTAGCCGTAGAAGGGCTGGAAGCGGCCGGAGACCGAGAAGACGTCGACCGTCTGGTGCAGCAGCCAGTTGATGTACTCGATGTCCGGGCCGCCCAGGAAGTTGTGCTCGCTGGCCAGCAGGAAGTCGAGCGAGGCGACGTCCATCGCGTAGCGGTAGGTCTGGATCAGCGAACCGTCGTTGTTGCCGTCCATCGAGATCTCGGTGTGGCGGTGGGTGTCGCCGCGGTAGATGCGGTACGTCTTCCCCTCGGACTCGATCTCGTAGCTTCTGATCCTCTCCAGGTCCTCCGCCTCGTTCTCGTGGATCACGTAGGCCGGCACCTCGTCGACGATGCGACCCACGAGCTTCGGCGGAACGACCTTCGTCTCAAGCCGCGGCAGTCTCGCGGCGTAGACGTCGGCGTGCTCGAACAGGAACCCGTCGTAGTCCCGGTTGTCCGTCGGCCAGGCGGCCCAGACATCGCCGTTCCCGTCCGACGCCAGGCCCCAGCGGGCATCCTGCCGGAAGCGCGTCATCGGGATGTGCTGCGGCCGGAGCCAGCGGTCTCCCTGGAGCGTCGTGCTCCAGACCTCCCAGGAGGCCCGGTGGGCCGGGGACTCGCTGAGGATGTCGGCCTGGCGGGTGGTCCGGTGCCGGAAGTGGAGCCAGATGCGTCCGTCGGCATCAGGGAACAGCACGGGGAAGTCGTTGTAGCCCTGGAGTTCTTCGGGTAGCGCCTCATTGATGTCCGCGGCCGGCGAGCGCCACTCCCAGCCGTCGTGGACCGCGACGTTCATCGTGCGCCACTCGTAGAGCCGCGTGCCCTCCCGGTTGAGCACCCAGCCGGTGTCCTTCCCCCAGTTCACGCCGCTCTCGTTCCACGCCGCCCAGACGCGGTCCTGCCCATCGACGGCGAGGCTGATGTGCGCCTCGTACTTGGCCGTCGAGGCGACCGGCATCTCCTCGCCCCACTCGCCGCCTGCGTGGCGGCGGACCAGCACGTCGTAGTTGCCGGCGCCGTAGCTGTCCCAGCCGACGTAGACGCCGCCCTTCGAGTCGGCGACGATCACCGGCTCCCAGTCGTTCGCAGGCGACGACGAGACCTGCTCCGCCTCGGACCAGCGTTCGCCGTCATGGCGGCGGGCGAAGATGTCGGCGGCGCCGTCGCGGAAGCCCTGCCAGACCACCCAGAGATTGCCTTCCGCGTCGGTCGCCAGGTTGTGGAACGCGTCCGGCTGCGGCGCTTCAGTGAGCCGTTCCGCCGCGGACCAGGCATCGCCGTCCAGGACGCGGGCGTAGAGATCCCAGTTGCCGTCCACCTGAGCCGAGTAGACGACCCAGGTGCGACCCTCCCCGTCGCGGCCCATCTTCACGAGAAAGTGATCGCCGGGCTGCTCAGTCAGGGTCTGGACCTCGCCCCAGCCCTGTCCGTCGAAGCGGCGCGCCAGCACCTCGTTCGCGTTGTCGCGGTAGCCGAGCCAGGCGGCCCAGACCTCGTCGTCGCCACTGCCGAGCATCGTCGCGAAGTCGTTCTGGTAGTCGTCGGAGGTCATCCGTTCCACCCCGGGCACGCGCTCGACCGTCACGTCGCCGCCCAGGAACCGCAGCCGCCGGCCGACCGCGACATCGGCGAGCCGGACCTCGAACTCGCCGTTGGCGGTGGCGAACATGAGGCGCGAGCCGCCGTTGCCCCGCACGTCGACGACCAGTCCGGGCGACCGGACGTACTCGACCGGACCGACCGTCTGCGTATCGTGGATGGCGCCGGGCCTGTAGTTCGGCCCCTGGTAGCTGTCCAGCTTCCAGGCGGCGCCCTCGACCTCGTTGCCGGGCCGCGGCCGCCAGTCGCGGAGGCCCAGCAGTTCGCCGCCCGACACTTCGAGCGAGCCGTCCCAGTCGCGGGCGGCCGTGTCGTTCACGCCCAGGCGGACGAGGAGCGAGACGACGTCGTCGCCGGCGAGCGTGCCGGCCTCCTGGGCCGGGGCGGGCGGCGGGACGAGGATGAACAGGGCGGCTGCCGCTACGGCAGCCGAGGCGAAGGCGACCTTGTTGTGTGGCATTGCCGGCTAGCTTAGCTTGCGCCTGCTCCGCCCTCGGATACACGGCTCCGCCAGTGAGAGTTGGCCGATAGCCCGACCAACCTCCCCCCTGGCTCAACTCCCGAGCAATCGCCCTTGAGGCTGATCTTCGGATCGGACTACCCTCGCCCTGGCGCTCATGGTTCGCAGAGAAACGCGGTCGTGTCGGTTGTCGCCCGCGCGGGTCGGCCGGGTTCGTTCCGATAATCGCGGATCTCGTCGGTGACCGTGTCGGTCACGCGGACCCGATAGCCGAGATCAGTCGTTCCTCCCGTGAACACCCATGCGTGGCCGTTGACTGGGCAACCATCTAGAACCTTGACGAGCACTTCCCAGTTGGCGGCGTCGAAGAAGCGGAAGATCCCGGAGTCGTTCCGCGCCGTGAAGACGACCCGTCCGGCGCCGGCGTTGCCGTCGGCGGTCCACCACTCGACTTCGACCGCGAAACGCTCGTCCCGGAGACACAAGACGCTTCCCGAGGGAGTGCAGGTTCCTGCCGGGTCCCGGGGCCGGACGAGAAGCGTCTTGTGGGCTTCGGACACGACGCCTCGGCCGCTCACACGAAGTGAGACCCCGTAGTAACCGGGTTCGGTCCAGGTCCATTCGAACGTGGCGCTTTGCGAGAAGCCGTCGTCTCCTGTATCCCACCGGCGTTCGACCACATCGCCCGTGCTCCGATCCCGCAGGGTCACGGGCACGCCCGTGAATGCGACGCAGAAACCGTCCGTGCACTCCGCGCCGAGGACGGAAAAGCTCGCCGTCGGCGGTTCGGGGAATTGCGGCGGCGGCGGCTCGGGGGCTGGCGGTGGCGGATCGGCTGGCGGCGGTGGCGGGTCGGGCACCGGCGGTGGCGGATCGGCTGGCGGCGGTGGCGGGTCGGGCGCCGGCGGTGGTGGATCGGCTGGCGGCGGTGGCGGGTCGGGCGCCGGCGATGGCGGGTCGACTGACGGCGGTGGCGGGTCGGGCGCCGGCGGTGGCGGGTCGACTGGCGGCGGTGGCGGCGTACCGTCGTTGCGCACGACGAACGTGTTGTCGTTCGTACCTCGCGGGCCGGGGTGGGTCATTCTCTCGCCATCACCCTGGCAACCCCAGATGCATGGCTCGTCCGATCCGGTGCAAGGATCGTGGAGGTCCTGGTTGAAGACGGCGGGCGCCAGCGTGACCGTCCCGTTCAAATCCGCGAGGTCGCCGCCCGACAGGACTGCATCCCACTGCACGCTACAGGCTTCCTCGTCCAGGAAAACCGGGGCCATGCCGAGAGTCGCTGTCGTGCCGGATACGACGAAGTCCGTCGCGTGCACATGAGTCACGGGCTCGCTGAACGTAAGCAGCCAGGTGAGCTCGTCGGCGCTGGTGCGCTCCTGGTTCGGGACCTTGCGCTGGATCGTACTGATCTTCGGTGAAGCCAGAGCGGGAGTCGCCACGAAGACCACCAGCAGGAATTGCAGAGAACGGATGGCGCGAGGCCTTGACCGGCCAGTCGGACAGGCGCCGGGACGGACCGGCCTCCGGGTGATCACGACGGCCTCTTTCTCCGCGGTCCCGTACGCCGCACTGCGAACTGGCAACCTGTCATGAGGACTCGACTTCGGCGCCACCGGCGGTTGCGGAGCGACTGTGGACCAGGAGCAAGACAGCGGGAGCCTATCGCCGTCCAGGGCAGCTACTCCGCCCTGAGATCCTCGGACACCTGCTTCAGCACCTCGTTCAGGGCCTCGCGCGCTTCCTCGGACGCGTCCTCGTCCAGCACGACGCCCACGCTGAATTTGAGCCCGCAACCGGCGCCGGCGCTCAACAGTTCCGGAAGGCGCTCAGCAAGGTCTTGGAGCCCGTCCGGTTCCAGCAACGCCTGAGCGACCCGAGGTTCCGGCGGCGGCTCGGGTGCCGGACTGTCCTTCGGCCTCCCCAGCTTGAGCGAACCGGCATGTTCCGCGCCGACGGCCGTGCTGCCTTCGGTCACCTCCAGCCAGCGGCTCACCACCGCGTTGTCGACCCCCTCCCGCAACAGTCCCCATGGCACCGGTTCTCCGCGTTTCTGCGAGAGCGCCTGTCCCAGTGTCCAGCCGCTGGTTTGACCGTCGCTCCAACCGCCCGGCAACGCTTCCTCGACCAACTCCTGAGGAGTCAGGCTTTCAGGCGGCGGCTTCAGCACGGCGCGCTCGTCCAGCGCCCCGTAGGGCACGTCCTCCTTCCAGGCGGAAGTCGGACCGTTGCGCAGCCAGACGATCCCATCCTTCACCGCCCGCTCAACCGCCTGGTGAAGCTCCTCCTTGGAACACCGCGGCACCTCGAAGAGGTCTTCGTAGCCTTCGCGCTGAATTGACACCGTGAAGCCGCCGGCGAAATACCTCCGCAGGTCCGCGATCGCGACTCCGGCGCCGTCCTCCACCCAGAGACCAGGTAACGACCCGGGTGTCAGCAACGCCGGCGCGAGTCGCGCCAGCTCGGCGCCGCCAGGCAACAGCACTTCCAGCGCCGGGTCTTGGCTGGACTCCGCGTCCACCGACTCGCGCCACCAAGTCCGGTGACTGCCGTCGGGCCGCGCCAGCCGAGCTGCGAGGAGGCCCCGTTCCACGCCCTGCATCATCGTCTCGCGGACAACCGCCGGCTTCAGCATCTTCGGCAGGTGGGGATAGCGGGCGAACGCACCCGCCAGGTCCTTCACGAGACGCGAGGCCTCGTCCTCGCGCCAGAGATCGTACGGCCCCTCGGGCAGGAGAGCCTCCGCATCGACCGGCGTCTCCCGAATCCGCGTCCGCTCGTCGGCCTTGATCTCCAGGAACAGCGGTCCTGCCGCCCCAGGCAGCTTGAACGCCTGCTCGGCGCCCTCCGCGTTCACGGTGACGACAATGCTGTACGCCTGCCTGACCGCGTCCGGCAACCTCTGCCTCGCGCCCCGGAGCCTCTGCCCGAGGCGTTCCCGCCGGACGGCGTCCACGGACCGCCCTTCCAGTTGGCTCTGCACATCCTCCCAACCCAACAGGGCGCGCACACTGCTGCGGGCGGCTTCCAGGCCGTCGCGCGACGGCACGGCAAGGACGAGCGCGTTGCGATGGACCCGCGGCCGGTCCGCGCCGGTCGTCTCGGCGAGGTAGCGGCGCGCCAGGGCGCTCGGCTTGCCCGACTCGGAAACGGCTGGAGGTCCGAGCACGGCGTAACGGAAGCTGCCGTCGTCGCCTACATCCCTCGGCGAGGTGGGCAGCATGTGAACGACGGCGCCGGCAGCGCTGGCGCCGTCCGTGAGCAGCCTGAGCTTGCGCGTAGCCTCTTCGAGCCGCATCTCGACGGCGCGCTCGGTCACTCGTTCGGCGCAGGCCTCGTCGTGCATCTGGCGCAGGTTCGGGCGGTTGCCGAGCCTCCACGACTTCGGCAGACCCGCGTCCGCTTCTCCGGCATCGCCTTCGTCCTCGTCGTCCAGGAACCACGAAAGTGCGCGCCAGCGGGCCAGCCCCTTGCGAAGCGCGATCCCGTCCGGGCCGGCAGCGCCAACCATGCGCAGCAACTCCGGCGTCGACGCCTTGCGGCCGACCGGCTGCGAGTAGAGAAACACCGAAATCACGGCCTGCTCGACCTCGCGCCGGCCCGCCAAGGCGGGAAGTTCTTCCTGGATGTCGGCGGCCTTCTTCAACTCCGCTTCGAGCAGAGCCGCCCAGTCGGTTGGCGAGCCCTCGCCCGACCCCGAAGCGGCCACGCCCGCCAACTCGCGGACGGCCTTCGAGATGCCCGGATCGCCCGCTGGCCGGAGCAACGTCGACGCGCCGATCAGCGGGCTCGAGTCCCAGGACTCGGCCTCGCGTAGGGCGGTGGCCAGCGTGCGGAGGATGCCGCGCGTGCGCTGAAAACCGGCTAGTTGGGTCCAGCGGCTATAGAAGACGTCGGTCAGGTCCGGGTGGAACGGGAAGCTCTCCTCGAACCGGCCTTCCTCCTTGCTCTTCGCCTTGGCCGTCGTCTCGTCGAGTCTCGCCAGCTCTCGCACCGCTCCGAACGCCTGGGAACGCCAGGGCGCCCTGTCCCGCAGAGCCTCCGGCTCGAAGAACCGGCGCCGCAGCACCTCCGCCACGTCCTCGCGCTGGACCGGCTGAACGCCCTCCTCCCGCTGCCGGCGGAAAACGTCGAAGAGATCGCCGATCAGTCTCCGGCCTTCGGCGCCCTGCTGCTTCGCGGGGTCGGTGGCAAGCAGCGACGCCACCATCGCCGCCCGGTCTACCTTGGTCACCGCCTGGCTGAGGTACTGGAAGAAGTCGACGATGCGGTCTCGCCACACGCGGTCCAGGCCCGCCTTCTCCCGCGCGTACATGAGGACCTCGTCGACCAGGATCAGCGTGCCCAGCTCCCGGTCCCGGGGGCGTTCCAGCAGCCTGGCCAGCAGGGGCTCCGCCGGCGGCGTTTCTCGTTCCTCCGCACTGCCTTCGCCGTGAATGGAGCGCAACCCTTCGTCGCCGTCGAGCTGGTAGGCCAGCACGCTCCACGGGTGGCGAAGCGGACGGGTCTGGCCTTCCGGCGACAGGACGCCCTCGATGCCGCGCTCCACGTCGATCTTGTCGAAACAGAGCGCCGCGACATGAGCGCCCGGCAGCCGGCCTCCGGCGGTTTCCAGGAACTCCCCAACCGCCGCCGCGTCCGGCAGCGCCTCCGGTTCCCTGAACAGGTGGTACAGGGTGATCAGCGTGTGCGTCTTGCCGCCGCCATAGGTCAGTTCCAACTGGCGCACCGCCTTCTCGCTCTTCCCGTCGAGCCGTGCCGCCACGTCCTTGACCAGCTCTCGCAGGGCGTAGGTCGGGAAGGTCAGCGCGAAGAACTTCTCCGGCTCCTCGTACACGGGCCGGCGACCCCGTTGCAGGGTCACCTCGTGCAGGTCCGCCGCGAACTCGGCCAGCGAGAGTTCGCCGGTCCGTAGTTCATCCTTCAGCGGGACAACCTCGTGCCAGGGTCTGGGGCGGCGTCCCCCGGTTCGTCGGCTCATCGCTGTTCTTGAAGCCGACCGTTCAACAACGTTTGCCCGCCTTCCGTCGCAGCGGCAAGACGGCCTTGTCCAACCACTCGAGCGCTCCACGGGTGGCGCGCCAGTTTTCAGCCGCGCGCGCTACGTAAAGCTCGGCCTCTTCCGGCGAACCGAGCACGTAGGTGTCGGCCGGGTCCGCCGGCAGGAAGGTAATGCCCAGGAGCAGGTCGGGAACATGGGGATTCGCCTTCCATGCCTTTCGAACCGCGTCGCGAGCCTCCGCCTCGTCGCCCAGGCGAAGAGAGACCAGAATCCTCGTGTAGGGCCAGTCGGCAAAGGCGTCCTCTTCGTAGTCCGCCAGCAGCTTCTCCACGGCGTCATGGTCCTCGACCGCCAGCAACCAGTCCGCGAGGATCCAGCGAAGGCCCTGGTTGTCGTTCGGATTCAGGCGGAGCATGTCGCGGTAGTGATCTATGGCGGCCTCGCGCTCTCCGAGTTCCCAGAGACACTCGCCGACGCCGGCGCGGGCGCGCATGTAGGGCCGCGTCTCGAAAACGCCCCAGAAGTGGCCAGCCGCCTCCTTGAACTGCCGCCGGCCGATGGCGGCCTCGCCGGCCGCAACGCTGCGGTCGTAGTGGCGGCGCATGTCGACGATGCCCTTGGCGCTCGACTCCGCCAACAGGACATGGGCGTCGGCGCAGCGCTTCGAGATGGCCAAAGCTCGCTTGGCCAGGCGAACCCGCTCCCGGTCCGTGTCCGCCTCCCAGGCGTCGTAGACGAGCTCCTGCGCCCGCGCCAAAGCGGCGTCGGCCCGACTGAGGCCGCGCAGGATCGGCTCCGTCATGGCGGGAAAGTAGCAGAGCGCGGCCTTTGCCCTCGCTGGGACCGCACCGTCAGACCGCGCGAGCACGAAAGAGCCGTGGCCAGTCTCTACCTCCCCATGAGTTCCACGAAGTCCTCGACGGAGAGTTCGGCCTTCCGCAGTATGTCCTTTAGCGTGCCTTTCGGCAGATCGCGACCGTGCATCGGGATCACGACAGCGAACCTCATGCCGGCCTTCCGCATGACCAAATGGGAGCCTCTCCTTCTCGACTCCCTCCATCCCCCCTTCTCAAGCGCCCGCTGTACCGCCCTTGGTCTAGCGGCCGGGAGCTTGCCCGGCACTCTCGAACCGCCGATCTACCATCCAGACGGGCACCGTGGTCACCCACCCAGGGATGTCGTCCTCCGGCACATCGGCGGCACGTCCAACTGCTACCACGGGAGTGATCCGGATCACATCGCCGCTTCTGAGCGCCTCCTCCAGAACACCATGTTCCCTGCAGTCCTCGAGATAGCCCGTCAACGCTTCCCTCAGCATCTCCCGAGCCTCGCTCTGGCTCCGCCCGTGGCTGCTCACGAGCCAGCGCGGACATCGCGCTAGCCATCGACCGTCCTCCTTCAACACTTCTATCGCAACCGTCACTTCGTACTCGATCCCCGCGAAACTCACCGCACCTCCTCGACAGTCGATTCTTCTTCATCGCCTTCCTCCAACGGGTACGGCAGCGCATGCCAACTCTCATCCAACTCGAGTTCCCACCGGAGTGTCCTGTTGTACTTGACCACGGTTCTCCAGTCGACGCCCAAGTAGTCGAGAACAGCCAGTTTGAGAATCGCACGGGCCTTTCGTACCAGGGTCGCTATCTCCGTCACGGTCATGCTGGCGCTGACATCACCATGGCTCAGTGGATGCCGGAGCCTCAATAGCTCTCTGGAGACCTGGCAAGCCTGCCCCGGCGCCAGGCCCATGACCTCCCGTTCAAAGGGGTCGAACACCCGTCTCACCTTCTCGCCGGTCGATAGCTCGTTGGGTGCCTCCAGCACCCGAGCTATGCGTCGCTCGTAGACTCTCTCCCAGCCGTTCTTGAGACAGATGGCCCTGATGCAATCCCTTGCCGAACCGTCGAGCGGCTCGACCAGGTCCGAATCGACCTCGCTGGCAGAGCCGATCACCTTCGTGTACCAAAGCTCCGCTGCGCCGCATGCCGACACGGCTTGGGTATCTATGAACTCCGCTGTCGTCATGAGTGCGTGCAGCCGGAGTAGAGTGCCTTCCGCGCCCGATGGCGTCTCCAGCCACTTACGCAACACAGCTTCCGGAGAGCCGACGACGCTGCGTTCCTTTTCGTCCGCCGTGAAGAGCGCCTCCCAAGGGACTTGCTCCGGTCGGAACGGCGTCCGCCTGCAGTCGCGCATTCCCTGTTCGACGACTTCCACTCGGCGTCCATCCACGGCGAGAGTCACCTGCTCTATGACGCAAGGTGCGTTCAACGCGAAGCGAACAAATCGGTAGGCACTGTAAAGGCAGTCGCCCAAAGCCCCCCATCCCACCGGATCGACGGTCTTCAGCACGAGATGCCCAGACTCGCTCACCTCTACCGCGTTCCCCCTCGCCCTGCTGAAGCCTCCGAAGGCCGCCATCCTCACCGACGTTGGTCCCAAAGCAGGAACATGCGCCCTTGTCTTGATCTCCCTCGACGGCCCAAGGAACTTCGGGCCGGAGAGCTTGGGACCCCGCGGATTCAACCATCCTTCAATTCCCTCGGCACGGCAGGAGACCTCGCTAGCAACGAGTTCCTCGTCCGGGCGCAGGGACACGCCGACGTAGGCCGCGTTCACTACGAACCTGATCTTCCGGGGTTGCTGCATCGTGCCAAATGTCAGGCACTGGCAGCCGTCAAGGGTTACCTCTTCGTCACGGACCCGCCGCCCTGAGACGGTGGTGCCGGAAACGAGGCCAATGAGCCGATGCTCTGCGCCATCGAGATACCAAGGGCGCGGAAGGCCTTCAAGAGGCATATCGAATGGACCTCTCGCATCCTCCCGCGCTGAGACCTGGTTGATGACTTCAAGCGTCATCCGGCCGTCCGTCTCCATGCGGAGGGTGCCCGGGAGTTTCCGAGATTCCTCATCTAGCCAAAACCAGCCGGTAAGCTCCTTGGCGTTCGAGTTCGTGCCTGTCATTCCTGACCCGCCGATTGGGCTACTTCGTGTTGGTTCCTAGCACGCGTTGCCAGAACCGCGAAATTCGTCTCTGCGGCCACGATACCGACCATCGCGCCACAACCGCGAACATTACCGGCAGGCTATCGGCGCGGCAAGCCGATAGCGTCCTGCTGAGCGGGGGACTGAGCCTCGTCGGCACCCTACAGCATGGTCTGCTGACTGGGCGCCGACGCGGCGGCGCCGTGGCCCTGCAGGTGGTTCTGGATCGACTCCAGGATCGATCGTTCTTCGGAGCCTTCGGCGGCGAGCTCGATGACCGCCTGGACGACCCGGGCGAACAGCTCGTGACGCCACAGGCCGCGGTCGGCCAGGTAGCGGTCCACGCGGCTCTGCTCGCCGGTCTTCCAGAGCTGCATCAGCCGGTGGACGCAGTCGATCAGTGCCGGCGGCTCGCCGTCGGCGGAGGGCTCGCCCAGGCCGCGGCTTCGACGGCGGTCCCACGGCTTGAGCCGGGCTTCCGACCCGGATGTCCTCGGGGCCGCCCCCCCGCCATCGCCATCTTCTTCCGAGGCTTCGGGCGCCGCCGCCGGAGCGCCGCGCGCCAGCAGATCGAGGCTGCCGGCGAGGTCGGCGTCGGAGAGGTTGCAAGACACCGCGTAGAGGATGCAAACCCCCGCCGGGGCCGCGTCCAACCCGAAGTCGTTGCGGTGCAACAGGTAGTAGGTCGTCAGGTCGTCGAGTTCCGTCGGGGCGCCGGGCTCGGCTTCGAGCAACCGGTTCACGACGAACGTCACGACGATGCGCCGCACCTGCCGTAGGAACTCCGCCACGGACAGCGTCTCCCGCGGTGAATCCGCCTTCTTGACGACCGGGTGTCGGCTGAAGGCTTCGAGCGCGGGGCCGGTGGCCGCCCACACGAAGTCTGGACCGCGGATGCCGGCATCCCAGAACCGTCGCAGGCTCTCCGTGATTTTGGACCGCATCTCGGCCAGCACGGCGGCGTCCCAGCCCGGCCGGGCGTCGGCGGGCCGGCGGCGGCAAACGAGCCAGATCGAGGATGACAAACGAGCGCCTCCAGCAACCTTGTTGACCATCTCTGTTTGGATCGGCCAAGAGGCGCGAACGACGAAGCCTGAGCGAATGAGGGCAGACACCAGTGTTTCCCATGCGTCCGGCTGCTTGTTCGCGAACACGACGACGAGGCGACCATGTTCACTAAGCGCCTCGCAACAGCACTTGAAAGCCAACTCCATGCCGTCTTCGTAGGCGCGTCTCGATTCCGCGCCGTCGCCACCGAAGCGTCCAGGTTGGTCAACTAGTTCACCGTCGCCCCGGGCACCAACTTCGGAGGGTTCCCACTTTGGGCCGAGAGACGCCGTGAACGCGCGATCGGACTCGGCAGATACACCACGCAGAACCCGGCGCAACCAAACGTGGTAGAAGTCCATCAGGTCCGAGTACGGAATCGCGTCGTAGTAAGGCGGATCCGTGCAGACGACATCCATCCCAACTTTCCGAAGTCGAGTGGCACTCTCGATCCGGACATTCGGGGCGGGCGATTGAGCGACGGCCTTCATTGCGTGATCCAAGTAACGGGCCACCCATTCGACCGCTTGCACGAAACCGCCCGTCGTGTCGGCTAACGGACACGACTCGACGAAGTCCCAGACCATGGGCAGGGCGAAACGTGCGAAGGTGCTCCTGATCTTGTCGTGGTCATTTGTCCACGTAGCCAAGCTGCTGCCGCGGTCGGTCAGCTTGCTGATCGATGGGGCGAGGCACACCGTTAGCGCCTCCACCCATGTGTCTGAATAGCCACCCATGGTCGTCCCACAGCCTCGAATGCGACGAATGAAAGTGCCCAAGGCGAGCAACTGTCTGTTCGTGAACACCTTCCGCCATGTGTCCAGGCCGTATCCCGGCAGGCCCGAGGCGCCACGGGCGTTCGGGGACGGGCGGACCGCACTGATGGGCTCCTCAGGCAGGCCAAACGGAACCTCCGCATACAGCTTTCTGAGTTCCTCTTCGTCAACCCGTGCCGCACCAACTTCGGCCTCCGTCGGCAAGCGATACTCCTTGCCTTGTTGCCCGTCCACAACAACCGCAGTCATTCGCTCACCAAGCCGGCCAGCGACACCTTCGGTCCGAATATCTGCAGTCGTCGAAATGGCGTCGCAGCACGGGCAGGCCGCGCCACTACGGCTCATCGTCCCGGCACCCAACCGGCGGTCGTGCTCGCGCCGCTGCGCCGCGTTGCCCTCACCCTGCCGCACATCGTGCTCGAGGTCGAAGTCCACTCCCGAACCGTCTTCCCGCGGCGTCATCGAAAGGAGAACCCGCTTGCCCGGCTTCTTGCACAGCCAGCGAGTCTTCAGCAGCGGCATCTCAGCCCGGCAATTGGCGCAATGGATCGTCCGCGCCCACAGGTAGGCCACCGTCGGCTTCGCGACCCAGCGCGGATTCGCCTCGTTCTCCAGGTAGGCGGCCTCGAACTCGGCGTTCAGACCGGCGACCGAGACGTTCCCGTCAGCGTCCGGCTCGAGCAGCCGCTGTGGCCGTGACCTGAAACGCTGCTCGGGGAATCGGACCTCGGCATCCCGCCTGCCCCGCCCCTTGCGCCGCACCGGCTCGAAATCCGCGTAGGTCGGGTAGCGCTTCGCCAGGTCGCGCCGAGCCTCGGCCAGGACCCGGCGTCCCCATGCCCGAAGGTGCCAGGGGAAGCCGGCCTGGAGCGTCGGACCCGCGGATTCGGCCCGCGCCGAGGCGCGCGGCCCTGTCCTGCTGTCTAGCAACGCCGACCGGACTTGCACGGGGTCGCCGTCGCCGTGGCCCAACCGGCGCAGTTCCTCGCGCAGCGCGGGCTTCCTCGTCACGCCCTGCGCCTTGAGGCACGCCTCGACGAAGTCGCGGTCGCGCACCGCGAAGTCAGGTAGCGGCAGTTCCTGCCCCGCCACCAGCCGCGGATAATGCAGCGTGCAGCGCAAGACAAACCAGGCGACCGGGTTCAAGTCCGACGCGGTGACCTCGCATCCCAGCCGCATCGCCTCCAACGGGATCGCTCCGCCGCCCGCGAACGGGTCGAGAACCCGCGGCGCCCGACCGCCGAACGCCTCCCGGATCTCCTCGCGCAGTTTCTCCAGCTCCGGGTCGCTCTCGCGGCCCCAGTGGAGGACACCACCCGCCGTTTCCTCCCGGAGCTTCCCGGCCCGGGTCTGCCTCTGGAGCACTTCGCCCCCGATTCGCGTCATCAACCGACGCCGCCCTTCAGCGTCATCCGGGTCAGGCAACAGCGTCGCCAGCAACACCGCCCGGCAGGCAGCAAGCGGGCGCCGAGCCGGCCAGATATGCAGCGTCGAGATGTGTCCGTGTCGGACGTTCTTCTCGTGAACCGAGTCAAGAGACGCCTGCCGGAGCGGGAAGGCCGCCTCGATCAAGCGAGCGCCCGGGCCTGCCATCCCCGCCTCCCGGCTCGAATCCCGGCGGTCGCTCATCCCCAACGACCGGGCGCCAAGGCCCGCCGAACCGACTCGCAACCCAGGAACTGGGAACACGCCCGCATAGGCACCCATCGTAGCCGCCCCGGAGTCCGGTGCGATCCGCCAGTCGACGCCAGCCCACCCCTGACGGCCCAAAGACCGCGTCCGCTCCAGCCTTCAATCCATGCCGATGAGGTCGGCCAAGCACCGTTCCTGCCGAAGAAAGCGAAGGCAATCCGGCGAGCGCCGATTCGGATTCGGGAACATCCGCACCGGCGCGCTCCTCTCCATCCCGAGTGTCGCGTGACTGAACACGACCACACCGGCCACGCCCGACAGCGAGGCGCGGAACGCGGTCCGGTCCAGGCCGGCATGGCTACGTCGATAGATGGCCTCCTCCCTGTCGGAGGGAAAGAAGTCGGCATGGCAGACGTTGACGGCGATCAGAAAGGACTCTTCGTCAAGACCCTTCCTCTTCCAGTCCTCGGCCTTCCGCGACAACGCCTTCGCCAACGGCGCCACGCCATCTGCCGACCCGCCACCGCTGGGGCCCCGTATCACTCCCTTGCCCTCGCGACCGGTAGCCGGCAGGAGTTCTGCTTCCAGAAGCCAGTCGCCCTCTTCGATGGTCGTTTCCGGAGGCGCCCATCCGAGATGCAGCTTCTTCACTTCATCCGGCGGACAGGAGTCCAGCAGCTTCCTGATCGGCGCGACCATCCGGTGTCTGCCCAGCGTCCTCCCGAGTCTGCCTTCCACCCTCAGTCTGATGTCGGAATGCGGCTCCGGAAACGCCTCCGTGATCTTGCGCACCGCGTCTTCCTCGTTGGCGTTCAGCCGCAGGACTCCCTGGCCGCTGCCGCACACCGTCGCTTCCACGAAGAACGCTTCCCGGTCACCGGTGACGCCGAAGTCCACCGTCCCGCCGGCGCCGGGAAAGCAGGGATGGACGGTCACGTTGCAGTCGAGTCGGCGCAACATGGCGAACACCTGCATCTCGAAGTAGGCGCTCATGAACTGTCCGAAGTCCTTCGACCGGAGACGCCGCATCAGCAGGTCCCGATGCTCCTCCGGGAAGTCCCGAAACCACCCCGTCATCCACCGCCTGATTACAACAGCTTCAGGGCGAGCACCGCGTTCCAGAAACTCGAACGCTGTTTCGCCTTCGGGTAGCAGTCCAGACCTCTGTTCCACGGCGCGGAACAACACAGTCTCTCTCATGGAGTCGCTGCCATCGCCGCTGCCTGACGCCCTCCTGGCGCCGGGGTCAGAGATCGTCCTCCTCGGCAAGCTCGATGCGCCTCAGGAGCAGACGCCCGAGAGGGTTCAGTCTGGTGCCTTGAGACTTGATCATGCCCGTCTTCTCGTCGAACTCCGGCAGGTCACCCCTTCGCGGTTTCCTAAAGGTCTGATCAAGCAAGCCCAAGTCGACCAACTGCCGCCGGGCCAGTCGATACATCGCTTCCCGGTCGAGGTCTTCTCGCGACGACCCCAAGTGTGCCGCTACCGGCTCCAGCACTTCGCCGTGTCGATCGTAGAACTCCTTGGACCTCATGTGCCGGCTGAGTTTCGACTGCAGAATGACGATCTGATCGTCGTCGATCTGGTCCAGCAGCTTCAGCAGACGCTTGGCCTCGATCTCTTCCCGTTCGTCCGCTGTCAGACCGCGAGCAACCAAGGCCGCGATGTAGTCCAGACGCTGCGACGACAAGGCTCGGACTGCCTGAACGGCGCCGTCCTCGAACAGATCCACCTTCCGCGGTTCTCGGAGCGCCGACGCCAGGGTCTGCGCTTCGACTGCAGCCAAGCGCCCTTCCAGCTTGCTCAGATACTCCCGAATCCGCTCCCACCTCTGCTCCGGGATGATCTGATGGAGCAGATTGGCCACGATCGACCCAACCATGGGCAGAGCGCCCATCAGTCCCTGCACAGCAGAAAACGTGCGGTCGCGCGATGTTGGTTCGACCGGAGGGCTGCTATCTCTCACCGTCGACCTCAGGTCCCCGGTAGCCGCCAAGAGCCGGCGTCGAGGACTCTCCCGGCTGCCTTCAGCCGAATCGACGGCAGTTTCCTGAGTCGCTGGTTCAGAGGGTCGATCTCGATCCCCATGGACTCGAGGGCCGTAACGCCCAGCAGAGGCTCCGCGCCTTCTTCTCCGATGACGACCGTGGCGCCGATCACGTCACCCATGAACTCCAGTCTGGCGACGGTGATGTCCATCTCGACCTGACGACCGTCGGCCAGTTCGTAGGTCCGGTTGCCCTCGGGTCGCAGGCCGATCTGTTCCAGGCGCTCTCGCGGTATGAGGGAGTCGACCGCCCCGGTGTCGACCAGGAAGGGGCCTTCCCAGCTCCGGGCGGAGTCGGCGGGGTTGCGAACGGTGATTTGAACGCGCGTGAGTCCCATAGTGAATTGCTCCTTTCCCATCGGTTCGGTCCCCTCCAACGTTTCTCCCGCGCACCCACTGACGGCCGCACGGACTGGTTCGCGCGCGATGCGCCGCGGCAACGCACGACTTGCCGTCACTCTTCTCATGCTTCGGCCGCCTCGATCAAGGACCCCAGCGGCACATCAAACTGGGCTCTCGTTCGCTCGCTGGCGAGCAGCTTCCGGAACGGGTCGCGGATACGCAAGAGTTCGGGCTCCGAAGCGGCGCAGTCAAGCACGACGTACAACCAGTACCGGTCGCCCAGCTTGCACGCCTGCTCCCATTCGTTCGACTGGATCGGGACCCCGGCCCGGCCGGCCCGGCCCTTGACTTCAATGCACCGCCGCTCGCCGTCCGGGAGGGTCGAGAGCAGGTCGAACCCAGGCCAATCCGCCAGGCCGGCGGCACGGGCGAGAGCGGGCTTCGAGACGTCCTGAACCGTGGCGTTTCGCGCACGCTCCCGGTCGGCAGCAATGCGGACGGCGAGCTCTTCCACCCCCTCGTCGAGCCGCTCGGCGCCCGCGGCCGGCCCGGCATCCTCGGGGCGAACGACGAGCGCGTGGAGCAGAAAACGGTGGCCGCCGGCAATGACCCGCCCCGGCTCTCCTTCGATCCGCTCAAAAGCGAGCTGGCGTTCGATCGACAGCCGTTTCTGGTCGACTTTGACCGCCTCCAGCTCCTCGCCTCCGCCGTCGGCCGAGTCTCGGCTGCTTCGTGTGAGCTTCGCGCGCAGAGACGCCAGTTCGGAGGCGCGGAGATCGAAGCCCACGGCGGCGCGTCTCTGGAGTTCGGGCAAGTCCGCCTCCCGCTCTCCCCTCAGGTCCTTCGTCAGTTCCTCGAGCAGGACGCCGAGGTGGGCGCCGGCCCGGGCCCGGAGGTCGAGCGCCCGAGGCGCCAGCGGAGCCATGCCGGGCGCGAGACCGGTCGGAGCGAGCAACAGGACTCTCTCTACCGGGCACTGCTCGGGCGGCTCGTCGGCCCGCTGGCGCAAGGCGATGAGACGGCGCTCCACGACCCGGCGACCGGCGCTTCGACCGGCGCCGCCTTCCTGCTCGACCCATAGCTCGGCAAGATGCAGAAGGTACGGTTCCTGGGCCATCGAATCGACGAAGATCGCTCCGCGGAGCGCGTCCTCCCGGTAGCGCGAACGGACCTCCGAACACAGGGCGTCGAAGATCGGTTCTCCAGGGTGGAGCCAGATGCCGGTGTCGTCGTCCTGTGGCCGGCGGACCGTCAACGACTCCCGCGCGTCGGCTGGATAGGCGTCGAGCGCCGGCAGCAACGGATCGAGAGCGCCGGATCGACGAGGCGTCAGCGCGAACCGGTCGTCCAAGTCGCCACGGATTCGGAGATCCAGCAGGCGCGCCGCCCGTTCCACCAATCTCCGTACGTGCGCGGGCAGCAGGTGCAGGTAGCGCTCCCTTTCCACCTCGGGACGCAGATCTTCGCCGGTCACCGCGGCCTCCGGCACGCCGTAGATGCCCGCGTCCCGCTCATCGATCCGCGTCACACGGGAGGCGTCAACGGCCTGCTCGACCCGTTCGACTGCCTGCCGTTCGCCCTCGTCGCCTGTGGCGCGGGCCATGAACCGGGTCAGCGACTCGCCCTCGAAGAGGCGGCCGACCACGTCGAAGACCTTGTCCGAGGACAGCTCCTCCCGAATCGCCTCCAGTTTGTCCAGCAGCACCCGCAGCACTCTGCCCTCGCGGGTGCTGACCGCGACCAGATTGAAGATTCGGACTTCGGACCGCTGGCCGTAACGGTGGATGCGGCCCATCCGCTGCTCCAGCCGCGCAGGGTTCCAGGGGATGTCGTAGTTGACCATCAACCGGCAGAACTGCAGGTTGATGCCCTCGCCGGCCGCATCGGTGGCGACCATGTAGCGCGCACCGTTCGCCCGCCGGAAGCGCGCCACCTGACGCTCCCGCTCGCGCCAGTCCATGCCGCCGTGGATCTGCGCCGTGTGGCCCCTGTAGCCAAGCCCCTCCAGGCGCTGCACCAAGTAATCCACGGTGTCCCGGTGTTCGCTGAAGATGAGCCACTTCTCATCCTTCCGGTCGGGATCCTCCAGCACCTCACGGAGCTGCTCGAACTTGGTTTCCGTACCGGAGGCGATCAGCCGGCGCGCCTGCTCAGCCAGGTTTTGGACCTGCTCCGCCTCGCGCCGCAACTCCTCCGCGCCTACCACGGTGACCGCGCCTAGAACCGCGTCCTCGTAGGCCTCGTTGCCCTCCGCCCAGCCACCCGCGGCCACATCGTCGTCGGCCGCCGCGTCGTCGAAGTAGTCGTGGCGGTGCCGCTCGCTCAACCGGCGCTGTCTCTGCAGCAGCAGCTCGGCGGTGAGTTCGCCGTTCTCGATCGCAGCCGCCGTCCGCGAGAGCTTCTCGACTCGGCGTTCGAAGGAACGAAGCAGGGCCCAGGTTGAGCTGGCAAGCCGACGCTGAAACACGGTCTTGGCGAGCTCGACAGCGGGCTGGTTGTCCAGGGCGCGGCCATAGCACTCGTCGAGGTAGCGCGTAGTCCGTTCGTAGAGGTCCTGCTCGCCGTTCTCACCTCCCCTCAGCCGGTAACCGAAGGTGTCGCACTTTCGCGGCGGGTAGAGCGGTAGACCGTCGAGACCGGTCATCTCCTCCTTCGTGCGCCGCAGGAAGTGCCGATCGCGTGCTGACCGGGAAGCCCGGCGAACGGCCTCAACCGCACCGAAGGCGTTCGCGTCGAGCAATCGCCAAAGCCATGCGTAGGGGAGGCTCTTTCCCATGTGCGGCGTGGCGGTGAGAAGAAGGAGATGCCGGGCCGTCCAGTCAAGGCCGCCAAATCGATCCCCAGGGTCGGCGCGGACCGCCAGCGCTTCCGCGAGTTTGTAGCGAAGGGTCCTGTCGATGCGGTTGCCGCGCTCGTGGACGCTGAGCTTGTGCGCCTCGTCGAACACGACCAGGTCGTAGCCGCGGCCGGCCCGCCGAAGAACGTCGAACATCTTCTCGCCGGCCAGGGTGTCCAGCGACACGATCACGCGGTCGCCGCCGGCGCCGCTGAACGGATTGCCCGTCTTCGTGTCGGCGCCGGCGACGATTCGGAAGTCCAGTCGAAACAGGTTCCAGAGTTCCCGGCGCCAGTTTCCGACGAGACCGGCGGGCGGCACGATCAAGACCCGCTCCAAGCGCTCCCGCGCCAGCATCTCGCGGACGTAGAGGCCCGTCATGATCGTCTTGCCGGCGCCGGCGTCGTCGGCCAGCAGGAAGCGGAGCGGATCCTGCTTCAGCATCCGCTCGTAGACCGCGAAGCGCTGGTGCAGCAACGGATGGATGCGCGACGTCTCGATCGCGAACGCCGGATTGAACTGCCGTCCGAACGACAGTCGTAGCGCGTCGGCCGTCGCGAGCACCGCCTCGGGATCGCCCGCGAAGTCCAGGCCGATACCGGCGCGCGCCGCCGGGCGCAGCGTGCGCATGGATTGCGCTTCCGACGCCGCTGCCGCAGCCTCCTGCTGGAGTTGCGCCAGCTTCTCGAGCGCGAGCTGGCGGGGACGCGACTGTCCGGACTCCCAGCGGTGGACGGTGATCGTCGAGACGCCCAACCGATCGGCGAACTGTTCCTGGGTCAGCCCGAGCCGGCCGCGAAGCTGGCGCACGTCAGCATCGATCTCGACCTGCGTACCTTGAAGAGTGAACGTCGCCACGGCGGGAGGCACTCTATCACAGTGTCACTGTGAGGTCGTATCGACCGCCTATCAAATGTTATGTGGCGGCCGACTCGGCAGTTGCCAACGGCATTCAGGGCGGAGCCGGCCTCCGGCCGGCGCGTGTCTCTCGCCGCCTTCGGCGGCAGCCGGCGGGGGCACCGGCGCACCCAGTGGGGAATACTCTACGGCTCCGGTCACACAGAAGAGAGGTTCCCGATGCAGAAGCGGTACGGACACCTGATCGTCGCCGCGGCGGTCTCTACCCAGATCCTGAGCGTCGCGATCGCGAGCGCCCAGGGCGGCGACGCGTTCGTCCCGGTCACAGACGAGATGCTCGAGAACCCGGCGCCCGGGGACTGGCTGTCCTGGCGGCGCACCGCGAACGGCTGGGGCTACAGCCCGCTCGACCAGATCACGCCGGAGAACGTCGGTGATCTGCGGATGGTGTGGACGCGGTCGCTCAACGACGGCAGCCAGACCGGCACGCCCCTCGCCTACCGGGGCGTCATGTACATGCCGAACCCGAACGACGTGATCCAGGCGCTCGACGCGGCGACCGGCGACCTGATCTGGGAGCACCGCCGCAAGATCCCCGATGACGCGAAGGACTACGTCGGGGGCTTCCTGTCCCAGAACAACCGGAACATCGCGATTTACGCGAACCTGATCATCGACACCAGCGTCGACGACCACCTCTTCGCGCTCGACGCCGGGACCGGGAAGATGGTCTGGGAGACGATGGTCCTCGACTACCGCACCCACCCCGCGCTCCAGGGCGCCGGGCCGATCATCGGCAACGGCAAGGCGTTCTCCGGCCGGAGTTGCTCGCCGCGCGGCGGGCCCGACGCCTGCGTCATCACAGCGCACGACGCCCTGACCGGCGAGGAAGTCTGGCGGCGCCGCACGATCCCCGCCCCCGGCGAACCGGGCGACGAAACCTGGGGTGACGTCCCCTTCGAGAAGCGGGCCCACGTCGGTTCCTGGATGCCGCCGAGCTACGACGCGGACCTCGACCTGGTCTTCGCCGGCACCTCGGTCACCGCGCCGGCGCCCAAGTTCATGCTCGGCGGGGTCGACAACAAGCACCTGTACCACAACTCGACCCTCGCGCTCGACGCGGACAGCGGCGAGATCGTCTGGCACTACCAGCACATGAACGACCACTGGGACCTGGACCATCCGTTCGAGCGCCTCGTCGTCGAGACGGCGGTCGCGCCGGATCCCGACGAGGTGCCGTGGATCAACCCGAACATCGAACCGGGCGAGGTCCGCAAGGTGATCACCGGCATCCCCGGCAAGACGGCGCTCGTCTACTCGATCGACCGGGAGACCGGCGAGTTCCTCTGGGCCAACCCGACGACCACCCAGAACGTGATCGCCAGCATCGACGGCGCCACCGGAGCGGTCACCGAGAGCTCGGAGCTCGTATTCAACGCCGAAGGCCAGGAGGTGCTGACCTGCCCGAGCTATTTCGGGGGCAAGGACTGGGAGACGGGCGTCTACAGCCCGCTGAACAACGTGATGTACTTCCCGCTGCGCAATACCTGCGCTCGCATGCTGGCCACCACCGAGGCGGCGAGCATTTACGCGCTCGCGACGCGCAACGAGATTGCGCCGGGAACCGACCAGGTGGGCACGGTGCAGGCCATTTCGGTCGAGACCGGCGCCACGCTCTGGAAGCACGAGCAGCGCTCGGCCACCATGTCGCTCGTCGGCACGGCAGGAGGGTTGCTGTTCGGCGGCGACGTCAACGGCCGGTTCCGGGCCTTCGACCAGGAGACGGGCGCCGTCCTGTGGGAGATCAATCTGGGGTCGGCCGTAACGGGGTTCCCGATCACCTACGCCGTCGACGGGCGCCAGTTCGTGGCGGTGAGCACGGGCTCGGGGGGGACGTCGTCGCACTTCACGGGGCTGACGCCGGAGTTGCGCCCGAGCGCGGGGAACAACCTGTTCGTCTTTGCGCTGCCGGCTCGCTGAACCCGGCACGCGGTAGTGCGTCACTTTGAAACTGACGCACTACCCGGCACGCCGCTTGCTGTGCAAGAGTGCTACGATGGCGGTGGTCGGACGCGCATCCCGCGCGCCGTCCCCGCCCGCGTGGGTGGAAGGCGACCATGCGTACCGGACAGATGGAACAGCGTCTCGAAAACGTCGAATGCCGGGTCGATCGGATCGAGCAGATTCTGCCGACTCTCGCGACCCGCGAGGATCTGAAGACGGAGATCGCGCCGCTGGCGACGAAGGCGGAGTTGCGGGAGGTGGAGCAGCGCCTGCGCACGCACTTCGACGTGGTCACCGAGAGCCTGCGGGACGACATCCGGCTGGTTGCCGAGGCCGTCGTCGCACTCTCGGAACGGGTGAAGTAGCCCCGGCCGCCGCGGTCTCTCCACCACTCGCCGGCGTCGGTGCCGGTTCCGCCGTGGGGAGGACCGGCGCTCTCTTGTCCGCGGCGCCGGGTCCGGTTCGTGCCTTGCGGTATCCGGCGGTAATCGGGAAGCAGGAGGAGGGTCATGAGCTACCGGTGTCTCGCTACGGTATGCACCCTTGTCGCTCTCGTCGTACCGGCGCCCGTGGCTGTTGCCGGCCAGGGCCGCTCGGCCGCGTCCGACGGCTGGACGGCGCCTGTCACGTCCTGGGGCGATCCCGATCTGCAGGGCATCTGGGACTTCCGGACCATCACGCCCATGGAACGGCCTGCCGAGCTGGCCGGCAAGGCCGTGCTGACCGCCGAGGAAGCGGCGGACTTCGAGGCGCGCGAGAACCGGCGCCTGAACCGCGACCTGGTCGACCCGGAGGT
>JAJEBV010000009.1 GCA_022822365.1 Thermoanaerobaculia bacterium
AGATGGTCCGGGCTCCGCCCGGACCGGACCAGATCCACCATCTGCTGCCGGTACTCTGCCGGGTACCGGGGTCTTGATCTTGGCATCGTGGATACCTCCTCCTCAAAGGATGCCGTGTCCACGAAACCGGGGCAAGCTCACTGATGCTCGTGGAGGTCCTGTTTCGCCTCGGAGTCGGCATGATGCATCCGCTCACGCCCGACTACTACCGGCGGACGCCGCCCGGCAAGATCGGAAACCTGCCGATGCTCGCGCTCAGCCTCGCCATGGTCGTGCTTGCGATCCGCAACACGAAGATCAAGCAAGGAACAGGATGAGCGACACCGGAAACGGGCTGGAGCCGCCCCTACGCATGACGCCGAAGCTCCATCCGCTCAACCGGGACTTTCGCTGGGAGGCCCGGCGCGGGCCCTATCGGCGCATCTCCGCCGCGCAGGCCCGCCAATGGAGCGAGCAGGGCTTCTTCGTCCTCGAGGACGCGGTCGAGCCCGCCACGCTGGAGCGCCTGATCGCCGAGATCGACCCCTGGGAGGCCAGGGCCGAAGCGGCGCTGCGCGAGCTGCCGCAGGGCCGTCGCTTCATCGCCCGCGCCGACGAGATCACGTTCACCGTCCACCTGGTCCTGCGTTCCGCTTTCCTGCGGGACTTCTGTGCCGGGCCTCTCTTTCGGGATCTCGCCTGGGACCTGGTGGGCCCCGATGTCCGCCTCTACTGGGACCAGGCGGTCTACAAGAAGCCGAGCGTTCCGGCCCCCTTTCCGTGGCATCAGGACAACGGCTACGGCTTCCTCGACCCGCAGGCCTACCTCACCTGCTGGATCGCACTGACCGACGCCACCACCAGCAACGGCTGCCCACGGGTGCTTCCGGGGCTGCATCGCCACGGCACCCTCGAGCACTGGACCACCGATCTCGGCTACTGCTGCGCGGACGAAGGCGCCGAAGGGCTCGCCGCACCGGCAAGGGCGGGCAGCATCGTCGTCTTCTCCTCACTCACTCCGCATGCCACCGGGCCGAACCTCACTTCCGAGGTCCGCAAGGCCTACATCGTCCAGCTCGCCCCCGACGGGGCTCGCCGCATGGAACCCGACGAGAGCGCCGGCGGTTACCGGCCCGTTCTCCAGAACGATCAGGATCGGCAGTTTCCCATCCTGGTCGCCGGTCGAGCACCGCGCAGCTGAAGGGCCGACGGCCTCCGCGAGGGCGGCTAGACTCGTCGGTTCATCGCACAGGCCCGTCATCGATCGTGTTCCATGAGGAAGAGAACCATGCGTGAACTTCGTTGGTGTCCGCTTGCCGGTCTTCTGGTCGCCCTGATGGGCGCGCCGGCCGCCTTCGGCCAGGCCACGGAATCGGCCGAGCCCTTCAAGGTCGGGACCTTCGACATCGACGGCGTGCCGCGCGTCGGCCTCGTCCTGCGGGACAGCCTGGTCGTCGACATCGCCGAGGCGAACCGGGGCCTCGAGTCCGATCCCGCCTACGCGAAGATGCCGATGCCGGCGGACATGCTCGAGCTGATCGGTCGCTACGAGTACGGCCTGAAGTACCGGCTGTACGAGATCGTGAACCACCTCGTGGGCAACGATCTTCTCGGGAACGAACCGCCGGGGTACGTCCACGCGGTCGGCGAGGTCCGGATCCGGCCGCCGATCATGTATCCGGGGAAGATCCTGAACGCGGCCGTCAACTTCTACAGCCACGTCAACGAGTCGGGAACCGCGGAAGAGCGAGCCGCGGCCCGGCGCCAGCGCCGCGAGAACCGTGGCGTCCCGTATCTCTTTCTCAAGCCCTCCCGGGGCGCCGTGGTCGGAAGCGGCGACGAGATCGTGATCCCGTACGGCCGCGATCGCACGGACTGGGAAGTCGAGCTGGGCGCGGTCATCGGGCGAACGGCGAGGTACGTCTCGGCCGCCGAGGCCCAGGACCATGTCTTCGGCTACATGGTCTCCATCGACGTCTCCGACCGCGGCGGACGGCCTCCGGGAGGCAACCCGATCCGCAGCGACTGGTTCGTCGGCAAGGGGCACGACACCTTCGCGCCGCAGGGCCCGTGGATCGTGCCGCGCGAGTTCTACGGCGATCCGATGGAGAACCTCCGCCAGACCCTGAGCGTCGACGGCACCCTGCTTCAGGAGGCCCGCGCCGGCGACATGATCCACTCGCTGTGGGAGCTGATCGAGTACGGATCGTCGATCATCACCCTCTACCCGGGTGACGTGATCAACAACGGCACCTCGGGTGGCACGGCCGCCGGCGCGGCCGCGACCCGCGGGCCGGAGGATCGCTTCCTCAAGCCGGGCGAGGTGGTCGAGGCGTCGATCGACGGCATCGGCACGCTCCGGCTCCCGGTCGTCGCCGGCGAGAAGCCGCCGGGCGAGACGGGGGCGCGGCTGCCGCCGGTCAAGTCGTATCGCTGATCCGTAGCACCGCCGGAAACGGCGCCTCGGGGGCGTCTCGGGTAGAGTGGCGCGGGGCCTTGGACCCGCCCTCCTCCAAGCATCTTCGGAGAGCCCCCGATGAACCTGGCTACGCGCGTGGCCCGCGTTGCGGGCGCCGCGGCGACAATTCTCCTTCTGGCGCCGGCCATTGCCGCCGGTCTCAACCTCGATCAGCCCACGTTCGTCGACGACGTGGCGCCGATCCTCCACGCCAACTGCGTCTCCTGCCACCAGCCCGGCGAGATCGGTCCGATGTCGCTGAGCACCTACCGCGAGGTGCGGCCGTGGGCCCGGTCCATCGCCCGCGCGGTCGAGAACCGCGACATGCCCCCGTGGGATGCCGACCCGGGCTACGGACCGTGGTTGAACGACATCAGCCTGAGCGAGGACGAGATCGCGGCGATCGTCCGCTGGACCGCGAACGGCGCGCCTCGCGGCGATGGCAGCGAACCCGTCCATGAGCGGCCGGAGACCGCGGACGAGTGGACGTTCGGAGAACCGGACTGGGTGTTCGAGTTCGATCCCCACGAAGTGGCCGCGGACGGACCGGACGAGTTCCGCGACGTGCCCATCACGACTGGATTCGACGAGGACCGCTGGATCCGCGCGGTCGAAATCAAGCCTGGAGACCGCAACGTGCTCCATCACTTCATTCTCTGGCGGGCAGCCGAGGGCGCGACCTTCCAGGAAAGCTGGATGGCCGCCTGGACCGCGGGCAGCAAGCCCTACGAGTTCCCCGCGGGGTCCGCCCGCCTGCTGCAGAAGGGCCGCAAGCTGATCGGCGACTTTCACTACCACCCGAGCGGCGAGGCGGCGACTGATCGCACCCGCATCGGACTCTGGTTCGCCGAACCCGAAGAAGTCGAGAAGGAACTGATCACGCTGCCGGTCTGGAACGCGGGCATCCACATCCCGGCGGGCGACCCGAACTACCAAGCGGAAGCGAGCCGCGTCTTCGAGGAAGACGTCGAGATTCGCGCCTTCACGCCGCACATGCACTACCGCGGAAAGTCGATGCACTTCAGCGCGGAGCTTCCGGACGGCAGCACGAGGGACCTGCTCCGGGTCAGCCGCTACGACTTCAACTGGCAGACGACCTACCAGTTGGCCGAGCCGATCCGGCTGCCGGCCGGGACGCGAATCCATGTGAAGGCCGTCTTCGACAACTCGGCCGGCAACCCCAGCAACCCCGACCCGACGGTCGACGTCAGGTGGGGCCTGGAATCCACCGACGAGATGCTGAACGGCCTCGTCGACTACGTCGCGGCGGACGGCTAGATCGCCAGATCGTTCAGGTTGTAGTCGCGGATCACGCGCTCGAACGTCTCGTCGTTGAAGCGGAAGTCGTCCTCCAGGCCGGCGAAGGGCTGGTAGACGAACGACGACTCCCCGGGCCGGTGCTGCCGGCGGGCGTCGATCGCCACGGCGATCACGGACGAGCGATCGAAGATGCGCTGGGCGTCGTGGACGACCTCGTCGGCTTCGACGCCCAGGGCGCCCTTCTGCCCCTCCACCGACTTGCGGCGGTGGAAGCCGAAGGTGAGCGAAATGCGCTCCGCCCGGCTGGGCGACGTCAACGGGGCGCCTGCGCTCTGCGTGTCGTTCATGGGGGTGGATGCGATTCTACCGGCCTGCCGGCGAGTCGTCCGCCGAACGCTGAAAGGCCCAGAGCGCGCTGCGTGTGCGGAGGTACATCGTCTTCCCGTCGATCGCCGGCGTGGCCGTGGCGAGGTCGTCGAGATCGGACACGGCGAGCGGCTCGAGAGAGCCATCGCTCGGCAGCACGACGAGCTTGCCTGATCTCGACAGCAGGTAGAACTTGCCGTCCGCCACGATCGGCGACGCGTAGAAGCTGTCGACCGCTCCCTCGAGACGGCCCTGCTCGATCAGTTCTCCCGTCGCGGAGCGGAGCGTCGTCGTGATGCCGCTGTCGTCGACCATCAGGAGAACGCCGTCGTCGACGATCGGCGACGGAAGCTGCGGGATCTTGCGGTGGTATGTCCACCGTGTGTGGCTGGCCGTCAGGTCTCCTCGCAGGCCGGCCTCCGGCAGCTCGATGGCGAGGATGCCGTTGCGGCTGTCGAGCGCCGCCTGGAAGTACGTCCAGTCCCCTTCGTCGAGGTGGCCGTCGCCCGCCAGATCGAAGTAGGACAGGAGGTTGCGGACCAGGCCCTCCGGCGCCTCGTCCTCCGAGATCTTGCCGTCCCCGTCGCCGTCGTGCTTGGCGACGACTTCGCTGAAGGGGTCGAGCCGGACGTGGCGCCCTTCTTCGTTCAGGGGCATGGCGTAGCCGTTGATGAAGAGGATGCCGTCCTCGACTGCCGCGGTGGACTTCATCTCGAACGAGAGGCCGCTCACCCACCAGAGGCGCTCGCCCGTCGCGGCCGAGTAGCCGGTGAGGAAGAACGAGCCAGGCACGACGATCTGGAGTTCGCCGCCCTCGGGATGGTGGAGGGTGGGCGTCGAGTGGCCGCTTCTCGCGGCCGTGCGCTCGGTGCGCCAGGCGAACTCGCCGGACCCGGCGTCCACGGCCAGGATGTAGGAGTCCCGCTGCTGGTCGACCACGAGAACCACGTTGCCCGCGGCGAGGATCGGAGAGGCGCCCATGCCGTAGATGTTGTCGAAGGGACCGAGGGGATGCCGCCAGAGTTCCTCGCCGTCGACCGTGTAGCAGAGCAGGCCGAAGTCGCCGAAGAAGACCCAGACGCGCTCGCCGTCGGTGACCGCCGACGGCGACGCGGGCCCGTTGCGGTTGTCGAGCGTCTCGGTTCGCGGCCTGGGGGCCTCGCGCCGCCAGAGTTCCGAGCCGGTCTCGCGATCGAGGGCAATCGTGTAGAGCGCTTCGTCCTCCGAGGCCGTCAGGAAGATCCGCTTGGCGCTCAGGATGGGGGACGAGTCCCCGGCCGGGATCGCCGTCCGCCAGAGGAGGTTGCGGTCGGGTCCCACTTCGACCGGCAGGGCGCCCGCCTCGACGGCGCCGCCGCCGTTCGGTCCGCGGAACCGCGACCACTCGGCGGTCTCGGCCCAGGCGAACGCCGAAAGAGCAAGGGCGCTCAGGGCCGAGAGCGCGAGCGCGGCAGAAGGTCCGGAAGCCGGCGCTTCGCGCCGGATGCCGGCGGGGGCGCCGGCGCACCCGGTTTCTGCCGCGCTGGCTCTCAGCCGTCTCAAAGCAGATCGCCGCCGCAGGCTGAAGCGCAGGTGCCGTGCGCCTCGAAGGCCTGCACGACGTTCTTGCCGCTGCGCCAGCGATGGACCTCATCCGGCCCGTCAACCAGGCGCTGGGCGCGAATGCCGCGATACCAGCGGGCCAGTGGCGTGTCCATGCTGTAGCCCAACGCGCCGTGGAGCTGGATCGCGGTGTCGACCACCTGGTGCACCATGTTGGCGAGGAAGACCTTGGCGATGCCGTTCTCGACCCGCAGGTCCATGCCGTTCTCCGCCTTGTAGGCGATGTGGAGCAGCATGAGCCGGGCCTTGTAGAGCTCGGCGGCGCAGTCGGCGAGCATCCAGCGCACCCCCTGGCGGTCGGCGAGGCGCTTGCCGAAGGTCACCCGCTTGATCGTGTGCCCGACGGCGAGGTCGAGGGCGCGCTGCGCCATCGCCACGTTGTGCATGCCGTGACGCAGCCGGCCGTAGGCGAGGCGGTGCTGGCCCATCGCGAAGCCCTGGCCGCGGCCGCCGAGGAGGTTCTCCTTCGGGACGATGAGGTTCTCGATGCGGATCTCCGAGTGGGAGCCTCCGAGCTTCAGGCCGAGATCGGTGTGCGGCTGCATCGTCTCGATGTCGCGGACGATCCTGTAGCCGGGGTTCGGCAGCTCGACGAGGAAGGTCGAGAACTGCCGGTGGCGGGCGACGTCGGGATCGGTCTTCGCCATGACGAGGGCAACGTCGGCGACGCTCGCGGAGGAGCTGAACCACTTCTCGCCATTCAGCACGTAGTTGTCGCCGTCGAGAACGGCCGAGGTCTGCATGCCCGTGGCGTCCGCGCCCGCGGCTCTCTCGGTCATCGAGTAACAGATCCGCTTCTCGCCCGCCAGCAGGGGCTTGAGGAAGCGCTCCTTCTGGTCCTCGGTGCCGTTCTCGAGCAGCGTCAGCATCGTCGCGTCGTCGGGACCCTGCGTGTTGAGCGAGAGCGCTCCGAGGAAGCTCTCGCCGAGTTCCATCTGGACCAGCGCGTTGGCCAGCGGCTTCAGGCCCATGCCGCCGTACTCCTCGGGAATGAAGGGGCACCACAGCCCCTGCGACCTCGCCTTCGTGCGGAGCCCGGCCAGTACCTCGTCGAAGTTCTCCGGAGTGCATCCCTCTTCGGCCGGGATGCACTCGTTCTGGACGAAGTCGCGCACCCTGGCGCGCACCGCCTTGGTCTCTGCTGGAATCTCGAAATCGATCATTGTCTCTCCTTCAGTAGTTCTATCGAGGGCGGTCTCAGAAGATCGCCAGTGCGTTGATCGGCGAGCCGGTGCCGGTTTCGACGGCCAGCGGCCCCGCCACGAGCAGGAACTCCCAGCGACCCAGCTCGGCCGCCGTTTCGGCGACGGCTTCGAGGTCCTGGTTGTCGAAGATGTCGAGGCCCATGGCGACGATCGTCAGGGTGTGGACCGGAAGATCGACCCCTTCCACCTGCGACGGAACCACGTCGAGCGCCGCATCGGAGCCGATGAACGAGATGTCGCGGGAGCGCACCCAGGGCATCGTCGAGGCGTGGAGGCCGGCGGCGTTCTGTGACACGGCCCAGGGCCCGAGCTCGGCGCGCCGCGCCCAGCGCCCGGTGCGGATGAAGACGGCGTCGCCCGCGCGGACGCGGAGTCCGGCCATCTCCTCGAAGGCCTCGAGGTCCTCGGTGTAGATCGGCGTCCCCGGTTCCAGATACGGCACACCCTTGAGGCGCGGAATGTCGAAGACGATGCCCCTCGTGACGATGCCGCCCTGGAGGTTGAAGATCGAAGACCGCGTGCAGCCTTCCTCGGTCACCGTGTCCTGCGAGTAGCCGTTGTACATCTTCCCCTTGTAGAGGATGTGGCACAGGGCGTCGATGTGGCTGTGCGAGTAGCCGTGGTAGCTGATCTCGTAGCGGTCGCTCACGCCGCCGCGAAAGGCGGGCTCCTCGTCGGGATCGGGCAGCCGCAGGATCGCCCGCTCGAACGGGAACGGCACGTCGACGGCCTGCTCGATGATCAGGGGATGGGCGAGCGAGACGGAGATTCCCTCCGTCGCCAGCGCCAGGGCCTCGAGGCGCTTCTCGGGCGTGATCAGGTTGGCCGTCCCGAGCTGGTCGTCGTCGCCCCAGCGACCCCAGTTGGAGAGCTCCTCCATCAGGCGCTCGATGTCCGCCTGGGTGAGGTCGCGCGACTCGGGTGAGTAGCTCGGGGCGGGTTCCGCCGCCGCCGCTTCCGTGGCTGATGCCGGCTCGGTCTCCTGCTCCTGGGCCGCGCAGGCGGCAACCAGCAGCGTGCAAGCCATGCCGAGCCCCAGATGTGTGGCCTTCATTCTCTTCCCTCCCTGTTGCGGATTCGCGCCGATTCTGCCGCATCAGGGCACCGGCGGCATGTTCCCCCAGAAGTTATACCGTGGTATAACCCGTACCCATGCACACCACCAATCTCCGGAAGGTCGGCGGCTCGGTCATGCTAGCGGTGCCGCCGGTGCTTCTCGATCTCCTGAACCTGGCCGCCGGCGCCAAGGTGGACATCGGTGTCGAGGGCGACCGCCTGATCGTTGCGCCCAGAACCCGTCCCAGCTACTCGCTCGACGAGTTGCTGGCAATGTGCGACGAGACGGCACCGGCCGACGACGGAGATCGGGCATGGCTCGATGGCCCGCCTGTCGGCAATGAACTGCTCTGATGCGCCGCGGCGAGATCTGGCTCGTCAGCCTCGATCCCGCCGCCGGTCATGAACAGCGGGGGAGGCGGCCGGTCCTGATCGTGTCGCCCGCACGCTTCAACGCGTTGACCAGGACGCCGGTCGTCCTTCCGATCACTACAGGCGGCAACTTCGCGCGCCAGCGCGGCTTCACCGTCTCGCTCGACGATGCGGGTACGCGAACCGTCGGCGTGATCCGTTGTGACCAGCCGCGCACCCTGGATCTCGCCGCTCGGAAAGGGAAGCGTCTCGAATCCGTACCCGACGAAATCATGCACGACGTACTGGCTCGCCTCGCCGCAATCATCACGTAGGCGCGGGGCGGTTCGAATCGGGTGCTGGCGGCCCGCGTGAACCCACGGAGGTCTGGATCAGCGGTCGGTCCGCGTCAGGCCGTCGTAGACGAAAGCACCGGCGATCCGGGCGCGGTCCTGACGACCCACGCCGGCGTGTCGCATCGCTTCGCGCCAGCGGTGGCGCACGGTTGCGACGACATCGTCGAACAGCGTGGAGGCGTCGGCCCGCGTGAGGAGAAAGCGACCGTGGCCGGCGACCAGATTGCCCCGGTTCGCGACTCGTCCGTACGGGCCGCAGATCATGGCCAGGTCGCGTCGATCCTGTGCAACCACGGGCGTCGGCGTGAGGTCGTACGCCGGGCTCAGGCGCCATGCGCGGTCGTCGGCGACGACGGCGTGGTTGCGGGGATGATCGTCCAGATTCGACACGGCGGCGTTGAAACACATCCGGGCGAACAGCTCCCGCAAGTCCACTTCCGGGTTGTCGCTCAGGCGTCGGACCTCATCCGCTAGCAGGAGATAGGACCAGCGTCGGCGATCGGTGACCGCCTCGTCCGCCCGCAGGAGCGTCAATGCGCTCGCCATGCGGGAGCGGCGGAAACCCGCCCCGTTCCAGTGGCGGTCGAATCGGCGGACAAGGAGCACGTCGCGGTCGCCGACGGAGACCGGGCGGCTGTCCGGCACGACCAGACCACAGGTACGCGCCAGGGCCAGCATGCCATGTTCGATTCTCGGCTCGTTCCAGCGGTCGTCCGGCCGCGACAGCTTCGCTATCCAGAGATCGTCTCCGTCCCGCACCACGGTCTTGGGGCGCGCCCCGCCGACGGACGTTCCGAGGCGCAGCAATTCCTCTGCATGGCGGGCCGCGGAGTCGCCCCGTTCCGCTCGACCGGCCACGACCTTGTCTGCACCGCGTTGCAGGTCCGCCAGATCCACTGCCGCGTTGCCCCGCCAGTGCGTCAACGGCGGATCGACTGACGGTCCGAAGCCGAGTGCGCCGATGCGGTCGTCGGGACCTTCCGTCAGGTAGTCGAACTCTTCCGGAACGCCCGGCATTCGGCGCTCGATCACGAGCCGGCCCCAGGAGTCCGGCATCGCGTCACGGATTGCACCGAAGAAGCCGCCCAGACGAGTCGTTTCGAACGGTCGATCCGCCAGACGCAGCTCCACCGGGTCGATCTCGACGGCGTCCGGGCGTTCCCGGTACCGGCGGCCGTAGACGAACTCGCCGACGGGGACACCGCTCCGGTTGCTCACCCGGAACCTCCCCGCGGTGGTGAACGCGGTGTCGCCGGGCAACGTGATGTAGACGAAGCACTCGCGTTCAGAAGTCATCGTCCAACGCCTGGCGGGGCCTTGCCCGTTGCGGGCCGCGCGAGAGCTCGAGCAGGGCGCCCTCGCGGTCTCGCTGGGGGTCGGCTACGTCGTCCATGTGATCGAGCAGTCCGAGCACCCAGAGCGCGCCGATGTAGGCGGCAATCCCGGTGCCGGGTTTGCCCCTCTCCAGATCGGCCATCACGAACCGGGACACGCCGGCGCGTCGCGCCACTTCGAGCTGGGTGAGGCGTCGGCGCAGCCGAGCCGTACGGATGTTGCGGCCGAGACGGCTCAACGTGTCGGCCACGGCCTCGGGCGGGTGCTTGACGATCGGCGGTGTTCTGGGCATGTTGATTTGGACCTTCCTGACAGCCCGTTGAGTATACTCAAACCAACATGCCCCGCGGCTCTAGGGCGGCGCCGGATCGAGGCCGACGTCGTTCGCCGCGCCGGCCCGGTGGGAGCGGCCCGGCAGGAGCTCGGTGAGGCGACGCTCCTCCTCGGGCTGATCGCCGAACTGCAGCACCTGCTTGCGCGAAGGGTTCTGGGGCAGCAACGCCCGAAGCCGCTCTTTCGTGCCGGCGTGCTCGGGAGCGCTCGCCAGGTTGCGCCACTCGTTCGGGTCGGCGTCGTGGTCGTAGAGCTCTTCGCCGTCGGGATAGGTCGTGTAGCGCCAGCGTTCGGTGCGGATCGAGTGCCTGTCCGGCGCGTCGGAGGTGATCGCGGGGTGATCCCACTCCGCCTCGGGATCCTCGAGCAGCGGCCGCAGGCTCTCGCCGTCGAGGTCGTCGCGCCCGGGGATCCCGGCGAGATCCGCCAGGGTGGGGTAGATGTCGAGCAGCTCGGCGGTCCGGTCGCAGAACTCTCCCCGCGCCTCGATCCCGGAGCCGGCGAAGATGATCGGTACGCGGCAGGAGCGCTCCCAGAGCGTGTACTTGCGCCACTGGTTCTTCTCGCCGAGCTGCCAGCCGTGGTCTGTCCACAGAACGATGACCGTGTTCTCCGCGTGCGGCCCTTCGTCGAGCGCCCTCAGCACGCGCCCCACGTTCGCGTCGGTGAAGTTGATGCACGCCAAGTAGGCCGCTATGGCGCGCCGCCACTGCCCCGTCGCCGTCACCAGCTCGTGGTCTTCAAGGCCGCGCTCCGTGGGCGCGGATGCCGGCACGTCTTCGAGGTCTCTCGCCAGATAAGGCGGCAGCTCGATCTCGTCCTCGGGGAACTTCTCGAAGTACTTCTTCGGGGCGTAGAACGGCAGGTGCGGGCGGTAGAAGCCGCAGGCCAGGAAGAACGGCCGGGAGTGATCTCTCGACAGGTAGTCAGCCGCCCAGTTGGCGAGCTGGGTGTCGGTCGTCTCTTCGTCGTCGACGTCGAGGGAGCCCCAGTCGAAGCCGCCGCGGTCGAGCTCGTTCACGGGGTAGCCGGGGGCCCAGAGAAAGCCGCGGAAGCTGTTGTAGTAGTGCCACGACGCGGCCTCGTTCTGGCTTTGGTGAAACGTCTTGCCGCCGCCAATCGCTTCATAGCCGTGCTGCATGAAGTGCTGCGGCAGGGTGACGGCCAGCGGCATGGCATCGCGCCAGACGTCGCCGTTGCCGTAGCAGCCGGACGTGGTCGGCCGCCTGCCGGTCATCAGACTCGCCCGGGAGGGGTTGCAGGCGGGCGTCTGGCAGTAGGCCCGCCGGAACGTGACGCCGCGGCCGGCGAGCGCGTCGATGTTCGGCGTCAGCGTCTGCGGGTGGCCGTCGAGGACGCCGATCCAGTCGTTCAGATCGTCGATCGAGATCATCAGGACGTTCGGTTGAGCGCCCGGATCTCGACTGCCCGCGCAGCCTGCGGCCAGGGCGCCGAGCCCCAGGCCACCGAGCCCCAGGTTCCCGAGCAGTTCGCGCCGCGAGAGCGTTCCGCTCACAGCGGGCTACATACCCTCGGCCGCCCAGCGCTTCATCAGGGCGATGTTGCGTCTCAGGATGGCCGCCGATTCGGGGTTCGCGCTCACGCGCTTGGAGTACGCGGCCATTTCGCTGTCGTACATGGCTGCCGATTCCGCGCCGTGGTCGTTCGTGCGCTCGATCCAATCGTCCATGCGCTTCCTGAGTTTCTTCAGTTGCGCCTGGTGCTTCGGATCGCCGGCCAGGTTCCGCACTTCGAACGGGTCCTCCGACAGGTCATAGAGCTCCTCCGCGGGCCGGGTGGGGGCGAAGAGAAGCTGCTGTGTTTCGTTCAACGTCCCGGCAGCATGAGCCTCCCGCAGCGCGATGACAATGCTCTTTCCGTCCTTGTAGAGGTTGGGTTGCAGGTGGGGGCGGCCGGGCAGGAAGTTGCGGATGTACTTGAAGCGGGTCGTCCGTAGCGCCCGGATGTAGTCGACCGTCTCGTCGCAGCGGTCGCGAGCGGCGAAGACCGCCGTCCGCTCCTCGTAGTCCCGGGCGAGGATGTCGCGGGAGTGCATGTGGTCGGGAATCTCGATTCCGGCGAGTGCGAGCGAAAGGGCCGCGATGTCGATGTGCTCCACGAGGTCGTCGCGCACCTGCCCGGGTTCGATCGTCGGTCCGGCGATGACCAGGGGCACGTGCATGCCTTCGTCGTAGAGGAACTGCTTCCCCCTGGCATGGCTGATTCCGTGGTCGGTCATGAAGAGAACGACCGTGTTCTCGAGGTCGCCCTCGTCATCGAGCCGCGCGATGACGTCGCCGACGAAGCTGTCCGTGAGCCGAACCGAGTCGAGGTAGGCCGCCCAGTCCGCCAGCAGGACCGGATCGTCCGGATAGTAGGGCGGCAGCTTCACGTCGGACGGATCCGTCCTGCTCCCCAGCAGCTTCTCGACGCGATCGCTGATCTGCCGGAACGACTCGAGCGACCGGCCGCGGTGCTTTCCGCCGGGGAGGTGGACCTGGGCGAAGAAGGGTTGGCCGGGTCGACGGTCACTCCAGTCGGGGCCGTCGTAGATGGTCTGGTCCCACTCGAAGTTGTAGTGCGTCTTCCCGATGGTCTCTCGGTCCGTGTTCGGCCAGCCGGTGATCGCGGTGTAGTAGCCGGCCTCCTGGAACAGCTCGGGGATCGGCCGGATGCCGGGAGGCAGGTGGATCTTCAGCTCCCCCTGGCTGCTGTTGTGGTGATGAACGCCGATGGACGTCTGGTACATCCCGGTGATGAACGCCGAGCGGTTGGGCGAGCAGACCGGCGCCGTGACGTACGCGTTGGTGAAGCGCACTCCGCGGCTCGCCAGGCGATCGAGATGCGGCGTCTCGATCACCGTCTCTCCGTAGGAGGAGAGATTGGCCGACATGTCGTCGACGATGATCCAGAGGATGTTCGGCGGTTCGGCCGCTTGCAGGGGAAGCGCTGCCAGCGTTCCCAGGGCGAGGACGAGGGCGGCGGTGCCGGCTCGGTGCGTTGTCATGGCCTGATTGTCGCCTACGGCGTCAGATTTTTCCACCTGCGTTAGAATCGCGGCCATCATGATCACACGCCGAGAAGCAGTCAAGACCGTCGCCGCCGCGTCGGCGGGGTCCGCCCTGGGAGCCGCCTTCAGCTTCGCGAAAACGAACCGGGCGAACCTGCTCTTCCTCTGCTCCGATCAGCACCAGACCGCCGCGACCGGCTGCTACGGCAGGGGCGAAGCGCAGACGCCCCACATCGACGAGATCGCCTCCGACGGCGTCCGCTTCGACCGCGCCTACTGCAACGCGCCCGTCTGCGTCCCCTCCCGCGGATCGATCATCACCGGCCTCCACCCCTGCCGGCACGGGGCGAAGATCCTGCGGGACCCGCTGCCCAACGAGGCGCGCACGGTCGCCCACTACTTCAAGGATCACGGCTACGTCACCGGCGCGATCGGCAAGATGCACTTCGTCGACGAGACCCGGCGGCACGGCTTCGACCACAGGCTCCATCGCCCCGATCACGACAAACGGCTCACCCAGGCTGAGCAGCAGGCGTTTCGAGACGACCAGTACGTGAACTACCCCGCGGACGGCGGCTACGCGACCGGGCTGAGCGGCTCCGCCTCGACCCTGCCGGAGCGGTACTTCCCCGATACCTTCTTCGCCGAGGAGTCGGTCGCCTTCCTGCGCGAGAACAAGGACCGGCCGTTCTGCCTGTGGACGTCGTTCTACATGCCGCATACGCCGCTGGTGCCGGCGAAGCAGTACTGGGACATGTACGACGGAATCACTCTCAGTCTGCCGGAGCGTTCGGACCGGGAGCTGGAGGACGGCTTCGAGGGGCACCTGATTCGCTCCAGGCAGCGCGGCTGGTACGACCAGAAGGACGACGACCTGCGTGACGCGATCCGCGGCTACTACGGCAACATCTCCCAGACGGACGCCAACGTCGGGCGGGTGTTCGACACGTTGCGGGAACTGGGGCTCGACAAGAACACGGTGGTCGTTTACACCTCGGACCACGGCGAGATGGCCGGCGCGCACCGCACGTGGACCAAGCACAACATGTACGAACAGAGCGTCAGCGTGCCGCTGATCGTGCGGATGCCGGACCGGATGGAAGCCGGGACCGGCCGCACGCAGCTCATCGAGCACACCGATCTGCTGCCGACCCTGACCGAGCTGTGCGGGCTGGGGAGTCCCTCCTCCGGGATCGACGGCCGGAACTTCGCGCCCCTGGTCCAGGGCGGCGCGTACACGCCGCGCGAGCACGTCTACTCGGAGTACTACTTCTGCCACCGCAGCTTCACGGTGGACGACCGCTACGTCGGCAAGCCGCCCATCCTCATGGTGCGCACCGGCAAGTGGAAGCTCAACTACCTGAGTTGGGCGCGCTCGGAGCTGTTCGACCTCGAGGCCGATCCGGGAGAGTTCAACAACGTGATCGACGACACCGGCAACTCCGGCATCGTCAGGGAGCTGACCGCCGTCGCCGAGCGTCTCTACGCTGGTTGAGGCGCGCCGTACCGAACTCCGCGCCGCCTTGATGGCTCGTGCGGTGGGCTACATTGCACCGACGATCGCCATGACCGCCTGCTGCACTCCCGCGCGTGATTCCGGCCGGCCGGCCGGCGGCGCGGAGCCAGCCGCGGCGGTGCCGGCGCTGGCTTCGGGACCGGCACCGAACGGCCGCGACATGGTGCGTCTCGACGGCGGCCGGTTCCTCATGGGCACCGACTCGGCCGACGCCATACCGGGCGACGGCGAGACGCCGGTGCGCGAGATCTTCGTCGACCCGTTCCGTATCGACGCCTGCGCCGTCTCCAACGCCGACTTCGCCGCCTTCGTCGACGCGACCGGCTACCAGACCGACAGCGAGCGGCTGGGCTGGTCCTTCGTCTTCGAGGGCCGCCTGTCGCGCAGGCTCCGGCGCACGGCGATCGAGGACCGTCTGCCGGGCGCCCGCTGGTGGTGCAGGATCAGCGGCGCCGACTGGCGACACCCTGAGGGACCGGGATCGTCGGTCGCTAGGCGCGGCGACCATCCCGTCGTCCAGGTGTCGCACAACGACGCCCTGGCCTACTGCGCGTGGGCGGGATGCCGGCTCCCGACCGAGGCGGAGTGGGAGTTCGCGGCCCGCGGAGGAGTGGAGCAGACCGCGCAGCCCTGGGGCGACGCGCTCGAGCCCGATGGCGAGCATCGCTGCAACGTCTGGCAGGGCAGCTTTCCCGATCGCGATCTCGGCCTCGACGGCTGGCGGGGCACCTGCCCGGTCGACGCGTTCGAACCGAACGGCTTCGGCCTCTACAACGTCTGCGGCAACGTCTGGGACTGGTGCGCCGACTGGTGGAGCGCCCGTCCCGCCGCGCCGGGCGCCCGCAATCCGCGCGGTCCCGCCACCGGCACATCGCGAGTCACCCGCGGCGGGTCGCACCTCTGCCACATCTCCTACTGCAGTCGCTACCGCCTGTCGGCGCGCACCCACAACACGCCCGACAGTGCGGCGGGACACATGGGCTTTCGCTGCGCCGCCGACGTCGCGCTCAGACCTTGACGCCGACCGTCAGTGAACCGCGGTAGCCGTCGTCCGTCTCCGTCATCCTGAGCCAGCTTCCGTCGCCGCCCTTCGACTGGCTGATCACGAAGTCGTTCAGGTTGTTGTAGGGCGAGGGCGGGCGCTGGTTGTAGGGCTTCCGCAGGGCGACGGCCCGGTTCAGCTTCTCGGGGAAGTAGAGCTGCACGGTGGCGGCGACCTTCTGCTCGAGGACGATCCGGGCGTGGATGTGTTGAACCCGGGGCGTGTACCAGCCGGGATAGATCGTCTGGAAGCGGACCATGCCGGCTTCGTCCGAGACCTGGCGGCCGCGGAGGAAGGTCTCGTTGTCCGAGGGGTTGGCGCGGCCGCTGGGCCAGACGTTCGGGTCGTAGGCGGTGTAGTGGCTGTAGAAGCCCAGCGCGTCGCAGTGCCAGAGGTCGACGGCGGCGCCCGCGATCGGCGTGCAGCCATCGGCCTCGACGATGCGGAGGGCGACCTCGAGCGGCAGTCCCTCGCGATCCTCGCGGATGTCGCTTCGCATCAGGACCGGGTCGTCGACGTAGAACGGCCCCTCCATGGCCGCCGCCGAGACGACGCACTGTCCTGAGTCCTCGAAGCTGTGGCTGACCGGGTCGAAGCCGGAGTTGTCGGTCTCGATGAACCTCCGCTTCAGGCCGGTGGTGAACCGGGACTCCTGCTGTTGCTGTCGCGGTTTCGCTGCGGTCAGTTTGCGAGCCGCGGCCGCGAGCAGGCCGAAGAGGAGGGTGCGTCTTTGCCACCTTGGCGTGTTCATCCGGTCGCCTCGCCGTCCATTGAGGTTGGTGGCGAGTATTGTACCGGCCGGGCCTTGAATGGAACTCGCCGTCCGCTGGGTGCGCGGGTCTTCTGACCCGCTGCCGCCGCAGGCGGCCAGGAATACGTGCCGGCCGCAAGGCCGGCCCCGTTTTGGCGGCGAGTTTCATGCGAGGAACTGCCGGGCCTCACATGAAGATACTCGTCATCGCCGACGTGCACGGGAACGCCGAGGCGCTCTCTGCGGTGCTGGAGAAGGAGCGGGACGCCGACGCGACGATCTTCCTTGGCGACACGGTGCTGTCCGGGCCGCAGCCGAACGAGACGATGGCTCTGCTGGGCGGTGTCGACGGGGTACTAATCGAAGGCAACCACGATGTGGAGATGTTCGAGCCCGAGCGGTTCGAGGGCTGGCCGGCTCCGTGGCGGGCCTACACGAACTGGATCCTCGAGACGCTGGAGCCGGCGGGTTGGGAGCTGCTCCGCGGCCTGCAGCCGGAGGGCGAGTACGAGGTTGGCGGCCGGCGCGTGTTCCTGCACCACGGCGTGCTGCCCGACGAGCCGAGGCAGGCGCTGCCGGACACCGCCGACGATCGCCTGGCCGCGCTGGCCGGCGGTACGGACTGCCCCCTGGTCCTCTTCGGCCACTCGCACATCCAGTTCCGGCGCGCGATCGACGGCCAGGAGTTCATCAACCCCGGCAGCGTCGGTCAGCCGCGATGCGGCCGGCGGGTTGCCTGCTACGGGGTGATCGAGGATGGTGGGTTCCGGCACTGCCAGGTCGAGTACGAGCCCGGTCCATGGTTGGAGGCGCTTGACGGCATCGGGCCGCTCGACGGGTTTCCCGAGTTTCGCGAGTGGCTGAGGAAGGCGCTGCTGAGTGGATACGGGATCGGCGAGCGGGAGCCGTGGACGCGGTTCGCGCGGGAGGGGTACGTGTAGCTACTGGGTGCGCGGGTCTTCCGACCCGCCCACCGGCCGGAGCCGCGGAGCGGCGCAGGCCGGAGAAGAAGGCCGCCGGCCAAGGCCGGCGACGATGCTGGACGCCGCCTGCGGCGGCAGCGGGTCAGAAGACCCGCGCATGTATGGTCCGCCCCGCTTGTGCGAGGTCTCATTCCGGGTTTCTGGCGAGTCAGGTGCAGTTGCTTGCATGTATCCGGCCTGTTGACGGGAGTCTCTGTGTGTGAGTTCCCT
>JAJEBV010000010.1 GCA_022822365.1 Thermoanaerobaculia bacterium
AGATGGTCCGGGCTCCGCCCGGACCGGACCAGATCCACCATCTGCTGCCGGTACTCTGCCGGGTACCGGGGTCTTGATCTTGGCATCGTGGATACCTCCTCCTCAAAGGATGCCGTGTCCACGAAACCGGGGCAAGCTCACCCAATCGTGTAGCCCCCACTTGTGTAGCAAGTTCTCGAACTTGTTTGGCTTCTTCTTCTTCGTCGTCGGATAGGCGGGCTTGGCCCTATTCGCCAGCTCACCCAGATAACTGACCGCAACCGTCTGGCAGTACAGCGCCAAAGGGCTCCCCACTAGTTCATCCAGGATTCCTCGTAGATACCAGTCAAGCTCATACCACACAACGATAGCGGCTCCCTCTCGCGTGTCTTCCAGACCGAACAGAGGCTTAGGAGAGGCAGGCAGTTCTTCCCTCTTGAATCGGCGATACACCTGGTAGGAGTGGGGAATCGGCCTACCCGGAAACACCGACTCCTCCTGGCGACGTCGTCGAGCACCTCGTCGTCCCGGCCGGAACCTCCCCGAGCGGGATCCCGGAAGAGGTCGCGTGGCAGCTTTGCCAGGTCCGCGTCTCGCGTCTCTTCCTTGCCGTGCTTGACTATGTTCGCCACGATTCGGAGTACCTCGATCGCGGGCAGGCACGAGAACTTCCGGCAGTCCAGACCTATTCTCCTGAGATTCTCCTCCACGTCTTTCAGATACTTGATCCCCTCCGCGTCTTTCCGCCGGTGACGCAAGGCCCGTCTCGCGAATCGAGTCACCTGTTTCTCGAACAGGTGGTAGAGAGAAACCGCCAACGTATTGCGGGTTTCCTGTTCGACGTGAAGTCCAATGAAGACGAAGTCAGCCTGCGCGTCACCTATGTACTCGCTGTCGGCATCCTGGGACCGAAGGCGCTCCTCCTCGCGCTCCCATTCGTCACCTAGGCCGTCCAAGGCGTGTACGAGTCTCTCCATTGTGTGATCGCGGAAGAGCCGAAGGGTCCACACATCGTGGTGGACTAGCATCGTGTCAAGCGCGGCGAGCGGCACATTCTTGATGTCCATACCCGAGTTGCCGAATCCGAAGCTCATCGATTGACCCCTCGGCCTTCCCTCTCCTCGTAGCACAACGTCGTGACAACTCGATGCTTCTATCAGCAAGGAAGAGTTCTGAACAGGGGGGACGTCGCCACAATCCACTTCTTGGGGCGGCGGAGTGGCGACTCATGTTGAGTCCGCCCAACCTCCTTAAATCGGCCCTGCGCCCGCCGGAGCGGCATGTGTCTCGGAGCCCAGGCCGGAAGGAAGTTCCTCAGCAAAGCCTGATGCTGGGCTAGTGGCCCGGTGTTGAAGCCGGTCCAGCCCTACCAGGGCATCCTCCGCCCACTGTACTCCCTCCCCACCTCCGCCGAATCCTCTCTCCTCCCCGCCCCAATCATCACCCCCCGGTCAATCTGCCCCGCCACATTCCCCGGCAACACATTGTCCAGGAAGAACATCCCCCGCTCCTTCGTCAGCTCCAGCACCATGTCGCCAGCGGCAACGACCTCCGGCGGCAACGGCGGGTCGGCCCGGCCCTCCAGGTAGCCGTACGACAGCCCCAGGTCCCGCGGCCCGTGCTCGGCGAAGGCCAGGCCCGGCACCGACAGCGTCTCCGCCGCCCTGTCCAGCGCCTCCTGGTCCTCCAGCTTCACGCCGAGCATGATCTCGCCCTCGGGGTTGAGCGGCCAGACGTCGGCCTTCTGCAGGTACTCCGGGACGCTCAGGCCCCAGACCCAGGCGGCGTACGTGTGGCTGCCCCAGCCGCGGAGGCCGACGCCCAGGGTGTCGGTGGCCTGCTTGTGGATCGGGTAGCGGGCGGCCTGGACGAAGCGCTTGACTCCCTCCGGGTCGCGGGCGCGGGCGAGGTGGACGCCGTGGACGCCTTGGGCGAGGGCCTGCTGGACCATCCAGCCGCCGGCGGTGACGGTCGCTTCGTCGAGGCCGAGCAGGGGCAGGGAGACGATGACGGTCGGCGTGCGGTGGCCGCTCGGGGTGGGGCCGGCGTCGACGAGGCCGCGCATGAACTCGCGCAGCGCCGCGAAGTCGAGCGCCACGTGCTCGACGTTGTAGATGATGTAGTCGCCCCAGGTGCCGGCCATGCGCATGCCTTCTTCGTAGCCGCCGGTGGAGGCGTCGTAGTAGATGGGCTGACCGCGCTCGAGGAGCTCGATGGACTTGTTGACGCGCCGGGGCTGGTAGTCGGACACGGCGCGGGCCGCGTCGGCGCCCTTGCCGAAGCCGGGGGAATCGGCGAGCTGGCGGTAGGTCGGGAGCAGGCGGAGCTCGGTGGCGGGACGGAAGTCGCGCCAGAGCGTCAGGTGGCGGCCGGAGGCGGAGTGGACGACCCCCCAGCCGTACTGGCTTGCGACCACGCGGTTGGTGAGGTCGCCCGGGGGAAGGGGCGCCGCGACGGTGACGCGGGTCTGGTGCGTGGACGGCGACCAGGAGGTGGCGAGGACCTGGAGTTCCCGGCCGTCGTCGAGGAGTTCGGGTAGTCCGGCCTCGTTGCCATCGCCCTGGGAACCGTCGCGGACCAAGGACGCGGTGACGATCGCCGTGCCGTCGCTCTCCAGCGACCCGGTGACGACGTTGTTGCTGAAGCGGGTGGGCTCGAGCCCCTCCTTCGTCTCGATGAGCAGGGTGTCTTCGAGGATCGTGTTGTCCACAACCTCCAGCTCGCTCCGCTGCAGGTAGAAGCCGCCGTTGAGCGCGGCGACGTTGCCCTCGACCCGGCCGCGGCTTTCCATCGTGATGCGCAGTGCGCTGGAGTTGCCGGAGGCGTTCGTGTTGCCGAAGAAGCGGTTGCCGGTCACTTCGACGAAGAACTCCTCGGCGCTCGGCATCGGGTCGAATGGCCGGTCGTAGCGGTGCTCCTGGCCGCCGACGAACAGGCCGCCGCCGTCGTCTCCGCCCTGGTTGGCGACGATCACGTTGTCCTGGACCCTGACCGAGGACCAGTAGGCGACGAAGATGCCGCCGCCGTCGTTGTTGCTCAAGGCCTGGTTGCCGAGGACGACGTTGCCGCTGATCTCGGGCGAGGACCAGTTGAAGATGGAGATGCCGCCGCCGTCGCTGCTGCGCATGGGGTCGGCGGCGGCACCGGCGACGTTGCTGATGATGGCGTTGTTGGCGATCAGGCCGTCGCAGCCGTGGTCGAAGGCGATGCCGCCGCCCCGGCCGACTTCGGTGCCGTTCTCGGCGATCAGGTTGTTGCGGATCACCGGGGCGCCGCCGTTGCGGCAGTAGATGGCGCCGCCGTCGTGGGCGGTTTCGTGGAGGTACTTGGGGGCCCAGTTGGCGGGAGTGAGGGTGCTGTTGTTGGTGAAGACGTTGTTGGAAAGGACGGGTGAGGCGCCGTCGATGAGGATGCCGCCGCCGGGGGCGCGGACCAGGCCGCCCTGGATGCGAAGGCCGTCCATGCGGGGGTTGGTGTTGGCGTCGCCGGAGACTGTGAGGACGCGGTCTTCGCCCTGGGCGTCGAGGATGGTTGGGTGGGCCTGGATGTCGCGGTCGCGGGTCCAGTCGGTGGAGGCGGGGTCGAAGCCGCCGTAGAGGTCGGTGTTGGGGGGGAGGTTGAGGTTGTGGGTGGGGTAGGTGCCGGCGGCTATGAGGACCGCGGTGCGGTCGGAGGCGTTGGCGGTTGTGTCGGCGGTAGCCGCGGCGAGGGCGGCGGTGATGGTGGCGTAGGGGGCGGAGGACGTGCCGGTGGCTGTGGCGTCGTTGCCGGTGGTGATGGAGACGTGGAGGACTTGGGCGTAGGCCGTCGTGTCGACGGGGGTGGTCTGGGGGCCGGGGACTGCAACCGCGGGGCTAGCGGCTAGGAGGAGGATGGCAACCAGGAAGAGGCGGAGGGTGGTCGCCGGCCTCTGGCCGGCGCGGTTTTCTGGCCGCCTGCGGCGGCAGCCGGCGGGGGCGCCGGCGCACCCAGTGTGTGAGGCCTTCGTGCTTTGTGGTGTGTTTCCGAATCGCATTCTCCTACCCTCCTTCTACGAACTGCATGGCGTAGAGCTTGGCGCCGCGCATGCGAAAGACGACTTGCACCGTTCGGCCCACCAGCGCGCTTAGATCGGCGCCGGTCTCCAGCCAGTCGACTTCCTTCGCGATGAAGTCGCCGTTGACGTAGACGCAATCGTCCACGGTGTAGCCCTCGATGGGTCGGCCCCGCTCGTCCAGGAAGCCGACCTGCACGTAGCCGACGGCGTCGGTGTCGACGTTGAGTTGCAAGCGGTTGCCGGTGAAGGTGAGGGGCCGGGTGATCGCGGTCGTCTCGTCGCCGTAGGGGCTGTCGAGGGAGATGAAGCCGTCGAGGCGCTGAACGAGGCGGTAGACGCCGCGGCCGTCCGGGTCTTCCGTGTGGGGCGAGTGGTAGTGGGTCTCGCCGAAGTAGTACTGCCAGAGCTCCTCGCCGCGGCGGACCATGCCCTGGGCGATGTAGGCGGTGACGACGTCGCGGCCCTCGTGGCGGCCGATGCCCACGTAGGCCGGCTCGGGATGGCGCTTCCAGTCGAGCCCGTTGCGGCTGACGGCGACCTGCGATTCGAGCGGGCCGGAGCCGAGGCCGCGCTCCTCCAGACCCAGCACGGTGCGGGCCTCCGGTCCGTCGCCGTAGTAGTGGAAGTAGCCCACCGGGAAGGCGAGGTAGGTGTCGGGCGCGTAGGGGTACTTGATCGCCTTGGTCAGGTAGAAGTCCACGCCTGCCGGGTCTTCGGCGGTCGGGTCGAACAGGTGGGGATACTCCATGCCGAAGCCGCCCGGCGTCAGCGGACCGTTGTCCACCCACCAGGGCAGCGGGTCGCGGAGCGGATACTCGGCGCGCAGGTCGAGGTACTCCTGCTGCGTCAGCGGCGTGAACGGCTGGGTCGTCCGCAGGTCCTCGTGCTCCGTGACCACGGAACTGCGCTGCGTCGCGCCTCCGGGCGTGTGGAAGATGCCGGAGCGGTGGAAGGCCACGTAGACCTGCCGCTGGTCGTCGTAGAAGGTGCTGCTCTGCGTGCCGGACCGGAACGGCAGGATGATGTTGCGGCGCCGCGTCCAGTCGTAGCCGTCGGGCGAGGTGTAGAGGTAGAGGCCGCGCCGCTGGTAGTCCGTGAGGTACTTCCAGTGTTCCTCGGGCGGCCCGTGCGGGTCCCGGAACGGGCTGCCGAGGCCGCCGACCATGTCGGGGATGACGATGTTGCGGTGGCCGTTGATCTCGCCGCGCCCCTGGTCGGGCCGGTCGAAGTGGACGCCGTCGGTCGACGTGTAGACGGCGAGGTGGTCCTCCTCCACCGAGTTGTAGATGCGGATGACGCCGTCGTCGCCCTCGATGACGGTCAGGTGCTTGCGGAAGGTGCCCTTGATGTTGTCGATGACGCGCTCGGCGCGCTTCGGCGGGTTGACGACGAACCTGGTGTCGCCGGAGGAGGCGAGGATGGCGCCGTCGATGAAGAGGTGCTTGCGGGTGCCGAGGTTGAGGGGTGCCGGGGAGTCGTTGGTGGTGGAGGCGGCGGCGGTGGAGTTGTTGGTGGAATCGCCAGTGGAGGCGTTGGTGGAGTCGCCTGTGGAGTCTTGGGTGAAGTCGCTGGCGAAGAGGAGCGGCGGGCCTTGGGTGAGTTCGAGGGGTTCGGGGGTTGTGGCGAAGGTCGCGGGTGGTTCGAAACTGGGTGCGCCGGCGCCCCCGCCGGCATCCGGCGCGAAGTCGGCGGTGTAGACGAGGCCGCGGCTGACGCGGAACTCGTCGAGCAGGCCCGTGAGAGGGCGGTTGAAGAGACCGTCGCTGGCGAGGACGAAGTAGGCCTCGTCGCCGGCGGGAAGGGCCTGGAGGGCGGTGGTGGGTGGTTGGGATTGGGGTTCGGATTGGGGTTGAGGTTGGAGGGTGCCGTCGACGTAGTGGGCCAGCTGGTTGGTTGTGGAGTCGTAGGTGAAGGCGTAGTGGCGCCAGTCGGCGGGGCGCGCGGCGTCGGCGGATGCGGCGTCGGCCGGTGAAGCGCCCGCTGGCACCGGGGCGGCGGTGGGTATCTCGATCGCCGCGCCGGAAGGCTGGTTGACGAAGACGAAACGGGAGCGGTCGGCCGACCACTTGAGTTGCGTGACGATGTCGTTCTCGCCGCGGGGGCCGGTGCCGATCTCGAAGACGACGGCTTCGCCGGCGGCCTGCGCGTCGCCCGGGGAGTGCCAGAACTCAACGGTCCAGTCGAAGTCGCCGAGGTTGAGGGCGCTCATCGTGGGGTTCTTGAAGCCGACCTGCTTGCGGAGGTGGTTCTCACCGGACGTCATGAGCGCCGCGTAGTGGGCGGTGAACCAGCTCAGCGGCTCCACGGTGCGGCCTTCGGGGATCGGCAGCCGGGCGAGGCCGAACTCGCCGGGCTTCTCTTCGGCCGGCGGCACGTCGAGCGGCGGGTCGAGCGGGGCGAGCAGCAGGGCGTTGCCGTAGCGGCCCGGAACGACCTGGGCGCCGAGGCCGAGGGTGAGGACCATGTCGTTGTCGGACATGTCGTCGAGGGTGTGGCTCGGGTAGAGGCCGGCCGGTTCGTCGAAGAGCCAGAGGGCGGTTGTGGTTGGCGTGTCGTCCGGGATGGTGGCGGCGTCCGGGGCTGGGCTGCACGCGGCCAGGGCAAGAACGACGACGAGGACCGTGGGGATAACAGTAGAGAACAACGCCCGCACCGGAGTCGTCCTCTGGGTGCGCGGGTCTTCTGACCCGCTGCCGCCGAAGGCGGCCTCAAATCGCCGCCGGCGGAGCCGGCGACCATTTCTTCGCCGGCCTCCGCCGCTTCGCGGCTCCGGCCGGAGGGCGGGTCGGAAGACCCGCGCACCCAGAGGACGTCCGTCGCCGTGGGCACTGCTCTCTACTGAAATCGGTGCTTCCATCTAGGTGCTCCCAGAGTTGGTCACCGCGAGGTCGGCATGCGGAATCACCAACGTCTCCACCAACTCATCATCAATCGAGTAGATCTCATACGTCACCCGCGGCTCCTCCCCCGCCGTCTCAAACGTCAGCAACCCGAAGGAGTCCTTCAGGTTGTAACTGAACAACGCCCCCGGCTCGACCGGATGCGTGTGAATGTTCGTCAACTGCCCGCTCAGAAGATCGTGGAAGGCGTAGCCGCTGTCGCGCTCGATCGCCCAGGCTTCGGAACGGTGACGGTCTGACGACAGCAGGACGACCCCGGTGACGTCGTTCTCTTCGATGAAGCGGAAGATCTCCTCGCGCTCCTCGGGATAGCCCGACCAGGTGTCGCGGCTGCCGGGCTTGGCGCCGTCGGCCCAGGCGACGGGGCTGACGATCACCTTGAAGGTCGCCTCGGAGGCACCCAGCGATTCGAGCAGCCAGGCCTTCTGCTCCGGGCCCAGCATGGTCGGGTCGTCATCGAACGGGTTCGTCCGGTAGGTGCGGCCGTCGAGCAGGAAGAAGTCGACGTCGCCGAGCGAGAACCCGAACCAGACGCCCGGATGGGACTCCGAACCGTAGGCCGGGTTGTTCCAGTTGCGCCGGAACAAGTCGACCATCGGCTGCTTCCAGGCCGGGCGGTCGACGTACGGACCAAGCCAGATGTCGTCGACCGCGGCGTCGTGGTCGTCCCAGATGGCGTAGACGGGGGTCGCACTCACCAGGCGCCGGAACTCGGGGCGTGACTGGCGCTGGTAGTACGTGTAGTCGTGGAAGGGGCCGGGCTGCTCGGGAAGGTCGATGTAGACGTTGTCGCCGAGGATGAGGAAGGCGTCCGGGTTGTGGCCGGCGATCGTGTCCCACATGCGCTCGTTGGCGGGCGTGTAGCCGGCGCAGCCGCCGAAGGCGATGGTGAAGGTGCCGGGGGTGCCGGGACTGGGGGCGGTGCCGAGGGTGTGGCTCGGCGACGCGGGCGCCTGGAGCGGTGGTGACTGCGACGACTGTGACGTCCCGGAGGACTGCGACGGCTGGGACGACGCGGACGACTGCCCAAGCGGCGACCGCTGGGACGACCCGGAAGGCTCCGACGACTGCCCCGGCTGCGGCTGCGCCCGCGGCTCGGACGGCGCCGTCAGACGGACCTGGTAGCTGTAGGTCGTACCCGGCGAGAGGCCTTCGAGGGTCGCGATGCCGGTGAAGTCGCGGTCGGCGGTGGTGACGCCGGAGGCGGTGTGATGCTCGTCGTTGGCTGTGGCGATGACTTCAAAGGGCGTTGCTTCGGCGGTGCGGATCCAGACGCGGGCGCCGGTGTCGGTGACGGCGCCCAGCATCGGGCCATGGACGATCGCGTTCTGGGGGCTCGCCGCATGGAGCGCGAAGGTCGCCGTAGCGCCGAGGGGAGCGAGCAGCTCGCGCGGACCCGCGAGGTAGCGGCCGAAGGGCATACCGGCGTCGAGGGCTGCCTGCATGGCTGCTTCGGCTTCGCCGATCCGGTCGAGTTGGGTCAGTGCAACCGCGCGGATGAAGTGCGATTCGGCGTCGGCGGGGTCCTCGGCGAGCCGGGCGTCGGCGAGTTCGATCGCGCGGGCCGGGTTGCCATCGAGGATCTCGAGGAGCTGCCGCTGGCCGCGGCGCTTGTAGTAGAGATCGGCGGAGCGCTCGTCGAACATGCGGCGGCTCCACTCGTTCTCGGCGCCGTAGAAGGGGTGGGGGTTGTCGCCCTCGTAGGCGTCGGGCGGGCCGAACTCGCCGAAGTTCTCGCCGCCGGGGTTGCCGGCTTCGCGGGCTTCCAGTTCGGCGGTGCGGTCGTCGACGGGAACGGAGCAGGCGACCACTGCCGCCGTGATGAGCAGTACGAAACCGAGGTGAGCGGTCGTCCGACTGTCGGTGCGCCGGCCTTCTGGCCGGCTGCCGCCACAGGCGGCCAGGGACACGTGCCGGCCGTGAGGCCGGCTCCGTTCGGCGCAGGGCCGACGCTCTGTTCGAGATTCGCGCTCGCCGCTTCGCGGCATCGCGCTTGATGCCGGCCAGAAGGCCGGCGCACCGGCAGTCGGACTGCTGGCAGAACTACCGGTCGACGAATGCGCCATCTTCGGTCGTCAAGGTGCTCCAGCTCTTCGGCTCGTACGGGAACTTGGCTGCCACCTCTTCGTCCAGGTCGATGCCGAGGCCCGGCCGGCTGGGGAGCCTGGCGAAGCCGCGTTCGTAGGAGAAGTGGCCGCCGTGGAAGAGGTCCTGCCAGAAGGGGTCCTGGCCGCTGCCGATCTCGAGGATGGTGCAGTTCGGCGTACAGGCGCAGACGTGCATGGAGGCGAGCGTGCTGACTTCGCTCTGCGGGTTGTGCGGCGACACGTCGACCCGGAAGCCCTCGGCCATGATCGCGATCTTGCGGAGTTCGGAGATGCCGCCGACGTGGACGACGTCGGGCATGATCACGTCGACGAGCCGCTCGGAGCACAGCGGCGCGAAGTGGTAGCGCGACGTGAGGCGCTCGCCGGTCGCCAGCGGCACGCGGGTCTGGGCGCGGATCTGGCGGACCTCCTCGATCACCTCGTTCTCGAGCTGGGTGACCTCCTCGACCCAGAACGGCCGGAACTCCTCCACCCGGTTGCAGAACTCGACGGCGGAGAGCGGCGTCGGCTTGCCGTGCGCTTCGACGATGATGTCGAAGTCGGGCCCGACGACGTCGCGCACCTTGGCGAGGAGTTCGACGCCGCGGCGGATCGACACGCGGTGGTTGATCGGCCGGCCGCCCGGGTAGAAGCCGCCCTTGACGCAGGTCCAGCCCGCCTCCTTCTTCTGCCGCCAGAGGTCGAGCGCCTCCTCCTCGTCGGCGGCGCGGCGCTTCTGGCGGTGGCTGATCCGTTCGAGGTAGCCCTCGTGACAGTAGAGCCGCACCTTGTCGCGCGCCTTGCCGCCGAGGAGCTGCCAGATCGGCTGGCCGAGGGCCTGGCCGAGGATGTCCCACATCGCGATCTCGACCGCGGAGAGGGCCGACATGAGGATCGGACCGCCGCGGTAGCGCGGGCCGATGAACATGCCGCGCCAGTGGCGCTCGATCTCGGTCGGGTCCTTGCCGACGAGGTAGCGCTTGTGGTTCTCGATCGCGGCGGCGACGACTTCGCCCTTGTTGGAGAGGGTGCCTTCGCCGAGGCCGGTGATCCCCTGGTTGGTGTAGAGCTTGACGAAGACGAAGTTCTCGTCGTTGCCGGCGTCGACCAGGAGGGTGCGGAGGTCGGTTATGCGGAGGTTGAGGGGTTTGGCGTCTTCGAAGGTGCGTTCGAGGGGGCCGGGTTGTTGTTGCTGTTGCGTCTGGGTTTGCGCGCGCAGGGGCCGGGTTGCGGCGCCGGCGGCGAGGCCGAGGGCGGCGAGGAGGGCGTCTCTGCGGTTGAGGGTGGTCACCGCGCGTCGCCTCCGTGTTCGTCGACGAAGCGCCAGTCGTGGCGGGCTTTCTCGTAGCCGGGGTTGATCGTCATTTCGCCGGCGCCGACTTCCTGGCGCCAGGCGGCGAGTTGGGCGAGCAGGCTGTCGGCGAGTTCGGGTTTCTCGGCGGAGAGGTCGGTCGTTTCGCCGGGGTCGTCCGCGAGGTTGAAGAGGCTCACGGCGGGGCCGACGCCGGCGATGGTGCCTTCGAACCACTCGATCAGCTTGTAGTCGCCCTGCCGGATGGCGCCGGCGGGCATGTAGCCGAGGTGGTGGTAGTGCGGGTAGTGGAAGTAGAGCGTGTCGCGGTCGAGCGAACCGCTGCCGTCGAGCACGGGCAGGAAGTTCAGGCCGTCGATGTCGGCGGGCAGTTCGTCGACGTCGAGGATGTCGGCGATCGTCGGGAAGAAGTCGTCCGAGGTGATCAGCTCGTCGCTGACGGTCCCGGGCTCCACCACTCCCGGCCACTTGACGGCCAGCGGCACGCGGATGCCGCCTTCCCAGATCATCGCCTTGCCGCCGCGGAAGGGGTCCTGCGCCTGGAGCTGTTCGAAGCCGCCGTTGTCGGAGTAGAAGATGACGATCGTCCGTTCGGTGAGCCCGTGCTCCTCGATGCGGTCGAGGATCTGGCCGAAGCCGGTGTCCATCGTCTCGATCATCGCGCCCATGATCGGGTTGTTCACGGGGTCGTCGGCGCCGGGCTTCGCTTCGTACTTCGCGATCAGCTCCGGGTCCTCCAGCAGCGGCCGGTGGACGACGTGGTGCGTGACATAGAGGAAGAAGGGCTGGTCCCGGTTCGCATCGAGGAAGGCGAGCGAGCGCTCCGTGATCTCGCGGGAGTGGTGGGCGTCGGCAAGTGGGTCGTCCTCGTACTCGGGCTTGACGGTGGTCAGGATGTCGTCGAAGCCCTGGGAGGCCGGGTCCATCGGCCGGCCGGGCACGTACTCCTTGTCGACGTTCAGGTGCCACTTGCCGAAGTGGCCGGTGGCGTAGCCCTGGGACTTGAAGAGTTCGGCGAGCGTGACCTCCTCGAGCGGCAGTCCGGGGACTTCGGCCGGGCGCAGGAGGCGGGCGTAGGGGTAGGGGCTGCCGGGGATGTAGTCGGTGATCTGGAGGCGGGCGGGGTTCTTGCCGGTCATCAGGCTGGCGCGCGTGGGCGAGCAGACGGGGTTGGCGGAGTAGGCGTTGGAGAACTGCATGCCGGCGGCGGCGACGGCGTCGATGGTGGGGGTCTCGTAGAAGGTCGTGCCGTGGTAGCCGACCTGGTTCCAGGCTAGGTCGTCGGCCAGGAAGAGGACTACGTTCCAGGGGGGTTCGGGCGTGGCGTCGGTGGGCGATGCGGGCTCGGAGGTTGGGGCGCAGGCGGTCAGGGCGAGGAGGAGGAGAGGCAGAGCCGGCGCTGCGCGCCGGATGCCGGCGAGGGCGCCGGCGCACCCAGTTCCAGAGCTGCCGGCGGGGGTGCCGGCGCACCCGGTGGCTCGGGCTCGCCGCTTTGCGGCATCGCGCTTGATGCCGGCCAGAAGGCCGGCGCACCGACACCACCGACGCGCGCACCCAGCGGACAAAGACGGGCACCCAGTGTGTGACTGCGTCATCTCCTTACACCTCACTTCGCTTTCGGTCTTTCCAGCCAGCATAGGTCAGATTGCGATCCACCTCCCGCGCCGGGAAGAAGTAACTCGCCGCCCAGGCGACGCCGAAGAGGACGATGTGGCTGTACACGCCGAGCATGTAGTTGTGCTGCGTGTAGTTCAGCGGACCCAGGTCGAGCAGGATCCGCGGTTCGCCGCCGAGGCTGAACTCGGTCGACGTGAGCAGGGCCGCCGCCGTGAACAGCACGCAGACGCCGATGCCCACGTAAAGGCCCTCCCTGTTCACCCGCGGCACGAAGATGCCGAGCAGGAACATGCCGGCGATGCCGCCCGAGAAGATCGCGTAGAGCGCGAACACGGTGGCGAGCACGCCCGCGTCGCCGGCGGCGACGTAGATCAGCGCGACGACGATCGAGCCGAGTCCCGACAGGGTGACGACGATCTTGCCCATGCGCACCCGCTGTAGCTCGGTGCTCCGCGGCCGGAGCTTCTTGTAGTAATCGTCGACGGCGACGGCCGCCAGGCAGTTGAGGTCCGAGTCGAGCGACGAGATCGCGGCGGCCAGCAGCGCCGCGATGATCAGCCCGATGACGCCCGCCGGCATCTCGTTCAGGATGAAGTGCGGGAAGACGGCGTCGGCCCGCAGGCCGTCGGGCAGGGTCGCTGACCCCTGGTAGAAGGCGTAGAGCGCGGTGCCGATGAACATGAACAGCACCCACACCGGCACCACCATCAGCACGCCGCCGATCGAGGCCCGGATCGCCTCGCGGTCCGACCGGGCCGTCAGATAGCGCTGCACCATCGTCTGGTCCGTGCCGTACTTCTGGACGGCGTAGAAGATGCCGTTGATCGCCATCACCCAGAAGGTCAGCTCGACCAGGTTCCAGTCGAACGAGCCGAGGCTCACCTTGTTCTCGGCGGCCGCGACCGCGAACACCTGGCCGAGGCCGCCGTCGATCTTCACCGCGATGACGAGCAGGGCGACGAGCCCGCCCAGGATGAGCAGCACGCCCTGGATCACGTCGAGCCAGATGACCGCCTCCATCCCGCCCAGGAGCGTCAGGACGGTCACCACCAGGCCGAGCACGACGACCACCGTCACGACCCCGATGCCGGTCATGCTGGAGACCGCCAGCGCGAGCAGGAAGAACACCGAGCCCATGCCGGCGAACTGCGCCAGTACGAAGGCCAGCGAGGCGTAGAGCCGGGCGAGGTAGCCGAACCGGCGCTCGAAGTACTCGTAGGCGCTGAGGCCGATGACCTTGCGGTACATCGGCACGATGAAGCCGATGCCGAGCAGCACGACGATCGGCACCATGAGCCCCTGCACCAGGCGCACCCAGTTGCCGGCGAAGCCGTCGCCCGGGTAGGCCAGGAAGGTGAGGCTGCTGATCAGCGTCGCGAAGATCGACAGGCCGATGGCCCACACCGGCACGTTGCGGCCGGCGGCGAAGTACTTCGAGGTCGTCGACTGGGCCTTCGCGAAGCGGACGCCGACCCCGACCGACAGGACGAGGCTCGCCCCGATGATCAGGTAGTCGAGTATGTGGAGGGAGGGGGTGTCCACGGGCTAGGCGGGGGAAGGCGGTCGCCCGCCGTGCGGCCGGCGCGGTTCGATGGCCGCCAGCGGCGGCAGCGGGTCAGAAGACCCGCGCACCCAGCGGAAGGGCCGCCGGCCAAAGGCCGGCGACCTTGTTCCCGCGTGCACGCCGCGGATACTCCTAGAACGACCAGCGCATGCCGGCGTTGAAGGTCCGGCCGGTGATGTTGTGCTCGGAGGACCGGCTGCCGACGCCGAGGTACAGGTAGACCACCTCTTCGGTCAGGTTGTTGGCCTGGAGGAAGAGCTCGAGGCCGCTGTCGAAGAGGTAGGTGAACGAGTAGTCGAGGTACATCGCCGAGTCGTTCCACTCGTCGTAGTCGGCGGATTCGCCGACCTCGGTCATCCACCTGCCGTTCATGTTGAGGGCGAGCCGGGTCAGGATCCGGTTCTTCTCGTAGATGAGCGCCAGGTTGCCCAGCCGCTCACGCTGTTCCGGCAGCACGTCGATGTCGTCCCGGTCGGTCTGTTCGCCCAGGTCGATGCTCAGCACGTTGGTGTACGTGTAGTTCGCGTAGATGCCGAAGCCCGAGTTCCACTGCTGCTCCCAGGCGACCTCGATGCCCATCAGCTCGGCGTTGCCGCCGTTGACCGGCGACTCCACGTCGAAGCCGTCGAACGGCCCGCCGCGCTGCGTGGTCGCGGTGACGAAGTTGAAGTCGTCGATGCTCTTGAGGAACACGCCGCCCGAGATGATGCCGACGTTCGGCAGGAAGTGCTCGACGAGGAAGTCGAGGTTGTCCGAGATCGCCGGATCGAGTTGCGGGTTGCCGCGGATGATCTCCTCGTCGTCCGTGTGGGTGTAGGAGAACGGCATGGAATCCCAGAAGTTGGGCCGGGCCATGGTGCGGGTGTAGGCCGCCCTGAGGTTCGTCTCCGGGTCGAGGCGGTAGCGGAACTGCAGGTTGGGGTAGACGAAGTCGTAGGACCGCGTCACGTTCTCCTGCGTGTTGCTGATCACGTCGTCGTCGTTGACCACGAGGTTCGCGCCCGTGTAGTCAAGGTCGTTGAACTCGGCCCGCACGCCCATCAGCATGGTCAGCCTGCCGTACTCCTGGGTGGTCATCGCGTAGACGCTGCTGATGTCCTCCTCGGCGTTGTACGGCTCGCCCAGGTTCACGTCGTTGCGCACCTCCTCCTCGAAACCGCCCGGGCCCTGGTTCGCGAAGAAGAAGGAGCGGAAGGCCTCGCGGTTGTACACCCGGCCAATGTTGTAACCGCCCTCGGTGATGGTGGAGTCGCTTCCCTCGAACTGGCTCAGGTACAGGTCGTCGCCCCGCCATCTCCAGCGCGAGCGCAGGTCGGCGCGTTCCTTGTTCAGCGCGCGGAGCTTCGCGCCCATCTTGAACTCGCCGGTGTCGCTGTTCCACTGCATCGGCCTGGTGATGTCGAGCGTCAGCGCGTCGATCGTGCTCGTCGTGTTCTCGAACTTCTCGTCGACGATGTCGAACTCGAACGCGTCGCTGCCGTGGATGTCCATCCGGTTCGGATCCCAGCGCGGCGCCTTGCCGCCGACGTCGATGATGTCCAGGTCGTAGCCGCGGGCCTGGAACTCGGGCCTCAACTGGCCGTCCGGCTTCTTGGTGAAGGCGGAACTCGTCGACAGGCTGAAGTCGAGCAGGGTCAGGCCCAGACGGTGCTCGCCGGCGACGCTGTAGGTCGTGCTCTCCTGCTCTTCGAGCCGGTCGTGCAGGGACTTGACGAGCCGCAGGCCCTCGACTTCCGTGGCGCTGATGTAGTCGCCGCGGTCCCAGCGGATCCGCGTGATCTGCCGGTCCTGGTCGTCCTCGCGGAAGTTCTGCACGACGCTGAAGTCGAGCTTGTTGTCGTCGTCGATCCGGACCTCGAGGCGCGCGTTCGCGCCGTAGCGGTCGCGGTTGTTGGCCGAGAACTGGACCTCCGAGTTGGTCAGGGCGTAGGGGATCTCGACCCCGCCGACGGTGTCTTCGCTTCCCCACCGCTGCTCGTTGTTGTGGCGCTCGGCCGCGGTGCGGGCGAAGTTGATGCCGATCGAGAAGCCGAGGTTCTGGTTGGCGCCCGCCACGGTCGAGTAGTTGAACGACGAACGCGAGTGCGTGCCGTCGGCGATCGAGTTGTCGCCGACGCCCAGCGTGAAGTTCGTCACGCCCTCCGGCTGGTCGAAGGCGCTCCGCGTCTTCAGGTTGATCGAACCGCCGATCGAGTCGGCGTCCATGTCCGGGGTCAGCACCTTGGTCACCTCGATGCCGGAGAGCTGCGCCGCCGAGATGACGTCGAGCTCGACCATCCGGTTCTCCGTGTTCGAGTAGCCGACCTGGTGGCCGTTCACCGTCACGTTGGTCATCGCCGACGGCGTGCCCCGCATGGAGACGAACCGGCCTTCGCCGCTGTCGCGCTGGATGCCGATGCCGGCGACGCGCTGCAGGACTTCCGCGGTGTTCAGGTCGGGGAAGCTCCGGATCTGCTCCTCGGAGAGGACGTTCTTGATGTTGACGGCCTCTTTCTGTTCGTTCAGCGCCTTGCTCTGCCCGAAGCGGACCGCCTGAACGACGATCTCCTCGTCGAACTCGTAGCGCGCGTCGAGCTCGATCGCCAGGCTGACGGTTTCCCCGGCCGCGACGGTAACCGCGGCCTCGAAGTCCTCGAAGCCGACGTAGCTCACGACGAGCGTGTAGTCGCCGGCGGGAACGCCGTCGAGCCGGTAGCGGCCGTCGCTGCCCGATCGGGTGCGGTAGGGGGTGCCGTCGAGCGACACCTCCGCGCCCGGGAGCAGGGCGCCCGATTCCGTCTCGGTGATCGTCCCCTGCACGGATGGTCCGTTCTGCGCCCAGGCGGCGCCGGCGCAGAGAAGGACAGCCAGGGCGGCGATGCCGGCGTACGTCATGCGAACCGCGAACTTCTGTTTCATGGTGCAGTCTCCCTCCGAGAGGTTGAAAAAAGAAACTCACCCGCGCGCTTGGAAGCCGGGGTGGGGATCGGCCAAGAGGGGCGCTACCTGTCAGGACGCTGTAACGTCTAACGGTGTTCCAACAAGCTAGCACAGCCCTCTGGCCCGGCTGGTCGAAGGGCGCTTGGATCCAACGGGATGGATAGTCCGACTGCCGGTACGCCGGCCTTGTGTCGGTGCGCCGGCCTTCTGGCCGGCTGCCGCCGAAGGCGGCCAAACAATCGCGCCGGCCGGTCTACTTCCGCTGGGTGCGCGGGTCTGACATCCGACCGCCCGAAGACGGGCGCTCGGACTGTGACGCGGCTGGCGCGGGGACGCGCCAGCCGGGTTCTGACCCGCTGCCGCCGAAGGCGGCCAGGTAATCGCGCCGGCCGCAGGCCGGCGACCTTACGGCGTGAAACGCCGATCTAGGGCGGCAGCGACCGCGCCACCCGGAATCCAATGAAGTAGCTCCGGAATCGAGAGTAGATCTTCAGCCGCATCGCGGAACGCAGATAGCCCGGGCCTCCGTTGTAGGCGCCGCCGCGGGTGACCCGGCCAACGCAGTCGCCGTCAAGCCAGGCCGAGCCGTCCGCCGGCGCGCCCTCGTAGCTGTCGTTCCAGCAGTCCGCCGTCCACTCCCAGACGTTGCCGTGGACGTCGTGGAGCCCGAAGCCGTTGGCGGCGAACGACCCGGCCGGCGCCGTGTGCCGATGGCCGTCGTCCGGCCAGCCGTGATCCTGCTCGCCGTTGGCGTGGTCAGCGCTCGGCTCGTCGCCCCAGCTATAGCGCGTCGACGTGCCGGCACGGGCCGCGTACTCCCACTCCGCCTCGCTGGGCAGGCGGTACGCCTCGCCGGTCACCGCGGTCAGCCAGAAGACATAGGCCCGGGCATTGTCCCAGTTCGCGTTGAGCACGGGGCGCGTGCCCCGGCCCCGGCCCTCGTCGCCTGCTTCATAGCCCTCGCAGCCGCCGGCCGCGACGCAGGCGTCCCACTCCTCAAAGGTCACCTCGTGGACGCCGATGGCGAAGGGCTCCGCGATCGTCACCTCGTTCGCAGGGCCCTCGTCGTCGTAGCGACCGGGCTCGTCCAGCGGCGAGCCCATGACGAAGGAGCCGGCCGGCACGACGACCATCTCGGGGCAGACGTCACAGTCGCGGAAGGTCGTGCCGGGGTCCGGCTGCGCTTGCGCTGCCGTGGCGGCGATGCCGGCGAGCGACACCGTGGCGATGCACAGAAGGCTGAGGCCAATCGACTTAGTCATGGACTTGCGCCGCTTCTGTGCATGCGCGCAGCGTGCGCGTTGGCGGGACGACTCGCCCCGCCGCCGTCACCGCTCTCCACTCTCGGAGGCCGCTGAGATCGTCTCCAGGTCCCGCTGCAAGTCCTTGAGTTCGTACTGCACCGGTACCTTCCGGGCGCAGGCATAGTCCATCATCTCCCACAGTGAGACGCCGGCGTCCCGCGCCGCGCGAGCGAGCGTGACCTTCCCGTCGCCGTACTGCCGGGCGTAGTGCTTGAGCTTCCAGTCGTGAACCGCGCTCGCGAGCAACCGGCGCACCGTCGTCGAGCGGTCGGACTGCTCGTCAGCATTCGACATACGCGAAGCCTAAGCCATGGTCCGCCCGGTGTGTGCTCTCCCCACTTCCGCTGGGTGCGCGGGTCTTCTGACCCGCCCCGGGCGGAGCCGCGGAGCGGTGGAGCCCGGAGGAGCTGCCGCCGGCGAAGCCGGCGACGATTGCGACGCGACGCGGCCGGCGAGGTCCCGCAGGGAGCGTCAGCGGGGTAGCCCAGCCGGAACTCGACGCGGCTACCTAGGCCGGTCCAGACAGGTCGACCTTGACGGTGACCCTGGCGTTGGCATCCAGCCCGGCCAACATCTTCATCAGCCGGTCCAGCGTGAAGCGCCCGAGGTCGGCGTTGCGGATGCGGGAGAAATCCGTCGCCGCGAACCCGGTAAGACTCGCCGCCTTGCGCACGGCGAGACCACGGTCGTCCAACACCGCGATGATCCGCGCAGCGAGGACGGCCTTGGCCTGCTTCAGGTCGGCCTCGGGGTCACCGAAATCCCGGAAGACGTTCCCGCTTCCGTGAACGAGTTCGGTGTCTTTCTCACTCAACGCTTCCGCTGCTTCAGGCATCAGCCGCTCCAGTCCTCCGCCGCGTCAGAGGATCTCCTCCGGCTCGACCGGAGGATCCTCGATGTTCGGGAAGTCCTCTTCCAGCGGAGCGAGCCGCGAGAGAACCTCGGCAAGGGATGGCTTCCGGTCGTCAGCATTCGACATGCGCCAAGCCTAAGCCATGGTCCGCCCGGTGCGGGCTTTCCCCACTTCCGCTGGGTGCGCGGGTCTTCTGAACCGCCCCGGGCGGAGCCGCGAAGCGGTGGAGCCCGGATCAAAGCGGCCGCCGGCGAAGCCGGCGACGATTTCAACGCCGCCTCCGGCGGCAAGCGGGTCAGAAGACCCGCGCACCCAGAGATAGCCTCGCGGTCCCACACCACCGGGGAGCAGCCATGTCGATCAAGTCGTTCGCCTCGAAGCAGTTCTCGACCCATCTCCTCGACGAGCGCAGGCGCGACAAGGCGCGGGCACGCGTTGAGCGGGAGCGTCGGCGGAAGGGAGAGCCGCATCGGATCGAGTTCTTTCACCAGGTCGACGATCCGTACTCGCATCTGCTGGCCCAGGCGCTGGAGAAGCTGGAGGAGCGGTACGAGGTCGAGGTGGCAACCTGGCTGGTGGAGCCGCCGGAGGACTGGGCGGCGCCGGCGCGGGCGCTGCTGGAGTCGTACTCGCTGGTGGACGGGCGGCGGTTGGCGGAGAAGGCGGGTTTGCATCCGAGTTCGGAGAGGCGGCCGGAACCGGAGGCGGTGCTCGGCGTGCAGGAGAGGCTGGCGGCGACTTTGCCGGCGGCCGAGGGGCCGGGGTCGGAGGCGACGCTCGAGGCGGCTGTGGCGTTGGGCCGGGAGCTGTGGGGTGGCGAGTCGGATGGGGTGGATTCGTCCGGAAGCCGGCGGGGGCGCCGGCGCACCCAGCGCACGGCGTCGGTGCAGGCTGCGCTCAACGCGGGCACGGAACGGCGCGCGGAGTTGGGGCACTACCTGGGTGGTACTTGCTTCTATGGCGGCGAGTGGACGTGGGGGATTGATCGGCTTGCCTACTTGGAGGAGCGGTTGGCTGATCTGGGGGCGCGGCGGTCGGGCGGTGCAACGGCAGCACAGATTCCGCCTGCGGCGGATGCCGGCCAGAAGGCCGGCGCACCGACGGGTCGCCGCGGCGAGATCACGCCGATCTATGCGCAGCCGCGGTTGCTCGAGCAGCCGGTTCCGGCCGGCGCCCTCGAGGCGGCGGACCTCCCAGACCTCCACTTCTTCGCGTCGTTCCGGAGCCCGTACACGTGGATCTCGACCGAGCGGGTGATCCGGCTGGCCGAAGCGTTCGGCGTCGACCTGCGGATCCGCTTCGTCCTGCCGATGGTCATGCGCGGCCTGCCGGTGAAACGGTCGAAGCGCGTCTACATCCTGCTCGACGCGGCACGCGAGGCGCGGCGCAGCGGCGTTCAGTTCGGTCCCATCTCCGACCCGGTCGGCAAGCCGGTGGAGCGGGGCTACTCGCTGTTGCCTTGGGCGATCGGGCAAGGGAAGGGCATCGAGTACTTCCGGTCGTTCATGACGCTGGTGTTTTCGCAGGCTGTCGATGCGGGATCGGACCGGGGTTTGCGGCGGATCGTCGAGGAGGCGGGGTTGGACTGGAGCGAGGGGCGTGGCTACCTGGACGATCCGGCCTGGCGGGAGGAGGCGGAGCGGAATCGGGAGGAGCTGTTTGATCTTGGTTTGTGGGGCGTGCCTTCGTTCCGGGTCGGGTCCGTGGCGGCCTGGGGGCAGGATCGGTTGTGGGTGCTGGAGGATGAGTATCGGCGGCTTGCCGGAGGCAGGGCGTAGCTCTGGGTAATGGGATGGTCCGCCCCGCACCTTTACGGCCTCTCGTTGGGGCCAGAATGGTGTTTTCTTCCAAACAACAAGGAGGAGGCGGACCGTGGGAGAGATTACTCGAGTCGGGATCGATCTGGGCAAGCATGTGT
>JAJEBV010000037.1 GCA_022822365.1 Thermoanaerobaculia bacterium
CTTGGAAAACCGGCGGACCGGTTTCCCACAGCTACCGCAGCTTCGACGACTACGGCGATCGCTACGAGACCGTGACCAGAACCCATCCCCGCAAAGGTACAGGTGCGCGGGTCTTCTGACCCGCTGCCGCCGGAGGCGGCCAGAGAGCAGCGCCGGCCGTCAGGCCGGCTCCGTTTTGGCGCGGCCTATCCTCCTATGCGGAAGGAACGGGCTACTCGGAAGCCGGTTTCGTCGGATGTGAAATCGGGTGTTTCGTTCTTCATGGGGGCGGGGTGGAGTTCTTGTGGTTGGAGGCGGAAGGAGCCGCCGCAGAGGGTGCGTTGATCGGGGACGCCGGCGCGATTCCCGGCGACCCACTCCCAGAGGCTTCCCAGCATGCCGTGGAGGCCGAAGTCGTTGGCTTCCTTTCTCTCGGGTGGCTGGACGCGGCCTTCGGAGTTGCCGGCGTGCCAGCAGTGGCGGTCGATGGCGTCCGAGGTGGCGTTCCAGGACGGTTGGCTGTTGGGGGCCGGGAGGCCCCGGCAGGCGTAGAGCCACTCTGTTCTCGTCGGCAGTCTCATCGGCTTGCGTGACACCTCGGCGTACCAGCGGCAGTAGGCGTCGGCCTGGTTCCAGGACACGCCGACGGCGAGATCGCGGTCGCCTGGAGAGAGCGGCGACCTGTGGTAGTCCGGGTCGAAGGCCTCGAACTGTTCGTTCGTGATGGGCCACTTGCTGAGGTAGAACGGCTCGACCGTCGCCGTTCGTCCGTCGATGAGGACCTGACCGCCCGGGACGAGCCAGAGGATCGTTCGCGGGACGTGGGCGTAGGAGCGGGGCAGCGGGCGGCGGCTGCTGGCCACGACCTTGACGCCGTTCAGGAGGGGCGGCTGCCGAACACCTTGGGCGTCGGCATCCGGGCGCGAATCGACTCGAGTTCGTCGACGGTGACGGTCGAGATCCCGTTCTTGCGGCAGTGGGACTCGACCGATCGCACGACCATGCCGCGGACGAAGGCCGGTACCCGCTTCATGCGTGCTTCGGCTTCGGGTTCCCAGGCGATGCTGGTTGAACTGTCCTCGCCGTAGCGGGCGAGCGAGGCCAGTCCCGTGCGGTCGCCGAACGCCTGGAGCCGGTCCGCCGTGAACGTGCCGGGTTCGTGGGTGCAGAGAGGATCCTCCGCCATCAGGTCGCCGGTCATCCCGAAGGCCCGGGCGCGGCAGCCGCCGCAGACCGTCGACAGCTCGCAGGAGCCGCAGCGGCCGCCGAGATCGTTGCGGCGCCGGATCGACTGGAAGAGGTCGGAGTCGTTCCAGAGATCCGAGAGCGTCGACCGCTTCAGGTTGCCGCCGAACACGGGCAGGTAGGGGCAGGGCGTGACGTCGCCGTTTGGTCGGATGCCCATGTAGTGAGTTCCGGCCGGGCAGCCGCCGGCGCCGCCGTCGTACGCCTTGAGGAAGGGCGAGTCCGGATCCCCTTCGAGCAGTTGGCGGACGTAGTGGGGCGCGCACTTCGCGTTGACGACCATGCGCCCGCGGTAGTTCCGCTGGATGGACGTGAGGGCGGCCAGCACGTGGTCGTAGTCGGACGGCGACAGGTCGGAGACGAACTGGCCCCGGCCGGTCGGAACCAGGAAGTACAGGTTCCAGACCCGGGCCTTGAGTTCGCTGTAGGCAAACTCGGCGATCTCCTCGAGTTGACCCCGGTTGTGGGCTCCGGCCGTGGTCTGGATGATGAAGGGTAGCCCCGCCGTGGCGAGGTGTCCGGCGCCGTCGACCGTGTTCTGCCAGGCGCCGCGAACCCGCCGGAAGCCGTCGTGAACCTCGGCGTCGAGCGCGTCGAGCGACAGGGCGAGGCCGCGGACGCCCTCGCCGGCCAGGATGCGGGCCAGGTTCTCGGTGATGCGGACGCCGTTGCTGCCGACGACGACCCAGAGGTCCCGTTCCGCCGCGTAGCGCACGATCTCCAGGATGTCCCGGCGCAGCAGCGGCTCGCCACCGGTGAGGATGACCAGGGCTTCGGGAGCGAACTCGCAGATGTCGTCGATCACCTTGCGGCACTCGTCGGTCGAGAGCTCCGAGCGGTCGGCGAAGTTCGCCGTCTGGACCAGCGGCTTGCCGCCCGCGTCGAGGTAGCAGTGCTCGCAGGCCAGGTTGCAGCGGTAGGTCAGGTTCCAGGAGATGACGTACGGTCGCGCGAAGGCGGCCGGATTCACGCTCGCCTGCCGCTCCAGGGGTGACACCGTCATCGTTGTCTCCGGGCGGTCAGGCGATGCCGAAGAACGAGCGGGCGCGTTCCAGGACGGCCGCGTCGACCTCTTCGTAGCCGTGGTCCTCGGCGAACTTCTCGATCCCCGCGATCGCCGAGGTGCGGACGATGTCCGGGATGTTCGCGAGCCGCTCGCGGGCCTCGGCCGTCCAGGGAATGCCGCCCGGGTCGCCGTTGCCGTTCTCGACGGGGTTGGCGTTCTCCGCGGCGCGCGTCCCGGTCACCGGCACGCCCATGTCGGCCAACATGCCGGTGAACGGGCATTTCGAGGCGGCCGCGGCCGTCTCGGGATCCTCCGCGGCGCCGATCTTCACTCCGAGCGAACCGACGACCTGGGTCTCGTGCGGGTTCGTCATCATCGCCATCTCGGCCGCGCAGGCGGGACAGGCATAGACCAGGGCGACCGAGCCGCCCTCGGGGCCGATCGCGTGCTTGAGCTTCATCTGCTCGTCGCAGGGTACGCAGAGGAACTTCATCAGGTCTCCGGATCAGCCGGCCCGCCGCTCGGCGAGGCCGCTCAGGATGGAGTCGGCGGCGGCCTCGATCGCGCGAACCGCCGGTCCAGGCGGCAGTTCCGGGTCTCCGGCGTCGGAGGCCGCGGCCAGTCGCGGATCGAACGGTATCGAAGCGAGCACGGGGAGTCCAAGCTCCGGGGCCGTGTCGTCCGAGCCGTCGAACAGGGTCCGGACATCGTCGCAGCTCCCGCAGTAGTAGCCGCTCATGTTCTCGATCACGCCAAGCGTCACGTTCCGGGTACGCCGGAGAGCGGCGGCCGAGCGCGCCACGACACCTTGCGCCAGTGCGGTCGGAATGGAAACGAGGACGAAACGGGCTCCCGGTCCCAGAACCTCGGCGTACTGGAGCGTCCGCTCGGCGCCGGGCGGCAGGTCGACGAGAAGTATGTCGAGACGTCCCCAGTCGACCAGCCCGAGCAGTTGCTGGAACAGGTTGAACTCGCGGGTGGCGCGCCAGACATGGGAGTCGCCGCGGGCGACGCTGGCGAAGTCCAGGTCCTCCGATTCCGGCACCGCGGAGCCCATCGATACGACGCCGAGTCCGGTCGATGTGCGAGGCAGCGCCATGCCGCGCCCGCCCGGAAGCAGGGCCGCGTTCTCGAGGCCGGCGAGACGCGCCTGGCAGGGACCGTTCAGATCGGCGTCGAGCACGGCACAGCGGCGGCCGCGGCGCTCCATTGCCAGGGCCAGTTGCATGGTCAGGGTGCTCTTGCCGACTCCTCCCTTGCCGGAGCCGATGGCGACGATGTGCTCGACGCCGGCCAGGGCCTCGGCGATGCGTTCCCGCTGCCGGCCGACCTGGCCGACGATGTCGGAACCGCCGTCATCGATCAGGTCGAAGTAGCTCTTCATCGCGGGTGCGAGAGTACCAACTCCTCAAGCCGGAGCGGCGTCGTTCTCGTAGCGAATCGTCCTGGCGCCGGGCCTGAAGCCGTATTCCTCGAGGCGGCCGGGGGGCGCCTCCGACGGATGGACCCGCGGCAGGTGGAGCGGCCGGCCGGCGCGGTCGGACGCCACGGCGAGGAGGGGGCGCAACAGCGCCGGGACGGGCGTCTTGCCGCCGAGGGCGAGGATCTCGAGCGGAGCAGCGGACGGAGTCGAGAGAAAGGGCAGGGGCTGGTCCGCATGGTCGAGGCCGCGGTGGAGCAGATACGCCTCGAAGCCCCGGTCGGTGGCGATCGCCAGGCCCCGCGGCCGGTCACGGAGGTTCCGGACGCTTTGGGGAGAGCGCTGCCAGCAGCGGTCGAGTTCCGGGACGGCCTGGAAATCTGCCTGCGACACGAGCTCGGCGGCGGAAACGCCGGCGACGAGGTCGACGCCGGGGACGCCGGCCGGCGCCTCGCCCGCGCAGGAGTAGTCCGTCAGTACATCTCGCTGCGTGAACCCGCAGGCTTCGAAGAAGCCGCGCCCGAGGGCGTCCTTGTCCGGGAGTTCGACGAGCATCAGGGTTGGTTCGAGGATCGCCATCTTCTGGCTCAGCGAGGTCATCATGTGGCGGCCGTGACCCCGGCGGCGGTGGTCCGGATGGACGGCGACGTGGAGCACCAGGCTGGCGACCGGCTCCCGCTTGGCGGCGATGAGGACGCCGATCGGATCGGAGCCCTCGAGGGCGACCATGCAACTGCTGGTCCAGAGGTTCATCTCCCGGCCCAGCCGCTTCATGTGATCCACCGTCAGGCTCCAGGGCCGGGTGCCGGAGCCCACGTTGCAGCGTTCGTACGCGTCGACGATGAGGGGCACGTCGTCCGAACGGCAGAAGCGGTAGGCGGTCACGCGGTTACTCCGTCCGCGTGACCGTCGCGGTCGCCAGCCCGGCAGGGGAAGCCGCGGAGCCGCTCGGCTCCCGTTCGGGTACGCGGAGAAGCAGGAGGGCCATCATGGAGAAGGCGTACAGGCCGACGAACGTTGTGAAGGCCAGGTCGTAGCTGTGGAAACGATCGTAGACGTAGCCCGCGAAGGGAACGCCGACTACCTGGATCGGCAGCAGCATGGGACTCATCAGGCCCATCACGCGTCCGAAGGAGCGGCGGCCGAAGCAGGCCCCGATCAGCGTTCCCCACAACGGCATGATGCCTCCCATGCCGAGGCCGAAGACGGCGACGGCGCCGAGAACAGCCGGATAGCTCTCGGCCCGGAGCAGGCCGCCGGCGCCGGAGCCCATCAGGCCGACCGCCAGCCACATGGCGCCGCGGCTGCTGAGCCGGTCGCTGATCCAGCCGAACACGACCTTTCCCAGCACTCCCATGGCCGCGATCGTTGACAGGCAGAAGGCCGCCTCGACGGGCGGGAAGCCCAGGTCCGTCGCGTGGGCGATGATGTGGGTGAGGATGGCGGAGTTGGCGCAGAAGCACATCGACACAACAGCGACGATGACCCAGAAGTTGCGGTTTGCAAGGGGCTGCGTCCACTCCAGGCGCGGGCGTCTGGGCGGGGCGCCGCCGGCCGTGGGCAGGGGTGCGACAGGTTCGACGCCCGCCGGCCCCTCCCCGGCCGCCGGCGCCGCCGTCCATTCGCCGGCCAGCGAAGTCGCTGCCCCGTCGGGGTGCAGGCCTATGTCCTCGGGCCGGTCGATCACCCAGCGCCGGATGGCCGGCAGGACGAAGAGAAGGGTCAGTGCGCCGTAGAGCACGAACGTGCCGCGCCAGCCGATCAGGTCGATCAGCCGTGTCGCAACGGGCGCCATGACGACGCCCGAGAGGGAGATGCCCATCGTGGCGATGCCGAGAGCCATGGCGCGCCGGCGGACGTACCAGTTGGCGACCAGGGTGGAGGCGGTCACGCCTCCGATCAGTGCGGCTCCCAGGGCCAGGAAGGTGCCGAGGACGAGGTAGAACTGGATCAGATTCTGGACCGTTGCGGTCAACAGCAGGCCCAGGGCCAGCAGCCAGGTGCCCGCGGTCATGATCCGTTTCGCGTGACCCTGGTCCAGGAGGTGGCCGAGGAATGGCGCCACCAGGCCGTTCGTCATGCCAAAGACGGCCACGCCGATGCCGACGCCGGTCCGGCCACCGCCGAACTCCGAGGTCAGGGCGACGAAGAAGGCGCTGAAGGAGTAGAAGCCGAAGCCGACGGAGACGAAGAGCGCCAGGAAGGAGACGAAGATGATCTTCCAGCCGTGGAAGGGAGCGTTGGCGGGAGGCGTCCGCATGATGGTCGTAGCGCGGGCCTTCTGGCCCGCGATCCGGACGCTCGGCGCAAAGCGACGAGCGCCTGTCGTTCGACTAGCTGGCGGCCTGCCTCAGCAAATCGTCCAGCTTGAAGACTTCGGCCGCGTTCTCGCGCAGGAACTTCGGCCAGACATGGTCGCGGAGCGGCAGGCCGTCCATCTCAGTGAAGATCCGCTCGTAGGAGAGGCCGGGGAAGTAGCCCGCGTACATGAACTTGTTCGGTCCCCGCTTGTTCGCGAACTCGATCACGTTGCGGGGGTAGTGCTTGGGCGCCCAGGCTGACGGCGAGTAGTAGAGGTTGGGCCACTTGAGCATCAGCTTGACGCAGAGGTCGGTCCACGGGTCGCCGCCGTGTCGCATGACGACCCGGAGCTCGGGGAAGAACCAGGCGACTTCGTCGAGCAGACCGGGATGCTGGCACTTGTAGGGGACTCGCGGTCCCGGCACGCCGACCAGCATGTTGATCGGGATGTCGAGCTCGACGCACTTGGCGTAGATCGGGTAGAAGCGCTTGTCGTCGATCGGCACCTGTGGGTAGGCCAGGCAGGGCGCGGCGGAGGCGGCGCGGATGGCGGGGTGAAGCCTGACCGTCGCTTCGAGCGCCCGGACGCCGTCCATGCCGGCGTTCGGATCGACGCCGACGGCGCCGAAGAAGCGCCCGGGGAACTCCTCGAACACCTTGAGCGCCGGTTCCGGGTTCTGGGCGCTGACGCCGATCTGGGCGATCCGGACGCCAAAGGCGTCCATCATCGCGACGACGTCGGCCGTCGTCCAGGCCTTGTCCATGCGCCGTCCGGCGTCTTTGAACAGGTACTGGGCCGGATGGTGGGAGAAGTCCTCCGTCCCGCGGTCACGGCTGAGCCTGCGCACGGCCTCCATGCCCATGCCGGCGCCGCCGGCCGGAATGTCGAGGAACAGGTCGACGACGCCGATGTCCCTGGGTCTGCTCATGGCAACGATGTCTCCTTCCGGGCTGGAGGCCGGGGCCGGCCGGAAGGAGGCGCCGGCCGTGAACTCAGGCTTCCGGTTCACCGCCCTTGCGCTTTTCGTCGAGGGCCGACATCAGGCCGACCTCGTTCAGGTAGGCGCCGGCCTTCGCGTCCTTGGCCGCCTCGACCTGGGCTTCGCTGGCGCCGGCTTCGGCGAGAGCGGAGAAGGGGCACCTGCCTGCCGAGGTCGCGGCCTTGGCTTCCGCCTCGGCGACGTCGGCAGCCGGCGACTCGTCCGTCTTGCCGATCTCGTAGGCCGCGATCATCTGCTCCATCAGCTCGCGGCCGAGCGCGATGCCTTCCTCGACCGTCTTGATGCCGATCTGTGGAACGTGCTTCTCGCGGGCCACGAGCTCGACGCGCTCCTGGGTCCGGTCCCGCATGAAGCCGGCGGGAACCCGGAGGATGCGCTCGACCGCTTCGGCGGTCCACTCGTGGTTCGAGAGCAGCGGCACCCGGTCGTCGTCGCGGGCGATCAGCTTCCGCTCGTCCGCGGGTGCCTCGGCGGCGCCGTTGCCGTTCGCCCCGGCGGCCTTCTCGCGGGCCTCGATCGTCACCGGCTCGCCGGTCTCCTCCTCGATCATCACCCGGGCGAACTCGAAGGTGACGGTCGGCAGCTTGCTCATCCGTGCCTTCTTCTCGATCCGTGCCTTGGCGCGGCGGCGGCGGTAGGCGTCCTCGATCGTCTTGAGGGCCAGGCGGGCGTCGGCGGTCCACTTCAGCTTCCGGCCGTCGTAGGTGGTCTCGACCTCGAGGCCGCCTTCCATCTCGGCGATCCGGTCCAGCATCTCCTCGGTGATCTGTTCGAAGGACTCGCTGCCGCAGACGCCGCAGCGGACGGGATCGGGCTCGGCTGACGTCACGCCGCACTTGCGGCAGATGAAGGTGGGCCGGCTGCGCGCGAGTTGCAGGGCGACCTTCTCGGCCAGGGCCTCCGTCTCGCGTGCCGTGTACTTCGGCATGTAGCGGTCCATCGCCTCGTCGAGCACGTCGCTCGAGATGACGCTGTGGCCCTGCTCGACCGCCAGCCGGTAGAGGGCGGTGCGGGCGATGCCGCGCACCTGCTCGGGGACGCGCTCGAAGCGCTCCTCGGCCTCAGGCGTCCACCGGATGCTCTCCTCGGCCTTGACGTCGAGTTCCGGATACTCCAGGCGGGTGGTGAGCAGCAGGTCGCACGGGCACGAGCGGAGCAGGTTCTCCGCGTTGCTGCCGAGGCCGGACTCGCTCTCGTCGCTGTGGACGCCGACGCGGCCGATGACCAGCATCCAGGGGTCGATCTTCCGGGCGTGATCGAGGACCTTCTGGAACGCCTTGCCGTCGAGCAGCGTCTTCGTCAGTTCGACGCCGACCTCGGTCGCCATCGTCTCGGCGACGTCGAGGTGCGACTGGTAGATCTGCGCCAGACCGGTGTCGATGATCTCCTCGTGAAGCTGGTTCTGCTCCTCGAAACGGAAGATCTTCGCGGCGCGTTCGGTCAGCACGTTGACCACGCCCTTGAACACCGAGTAGTGGAGGTACGGGTCGTAGACCGAGATCGCCTCGACCTTCTTGCCGAAGGTATTCGCCAGGTCGATCGCCGTCATCAGCGCGCCGAAGGACTGGGGTGAACCGTCGACGCCGACCAGGATCGTGTCGCGGCCGTCGGACTCGGCGTGCCGGCCGTTGCCGTTCCCGTTCGTCGCGGTGGCCCTTGCAGGCAGCCGCTTGATGACCAGGACGTCCCTGTCGGCGGTGCGGGCGACGCGCTCGCAGACGGAGCCGATCTGGGTGTCCCGGACCCGCCCGATACCCATCACGCCGAGCACCGTCAGGTCGTAGCCCGACTCGCGGATGTCGCGGACGATCTCGACGTGGTGCTTGCCGTCCATCATCTTCGGCTCGAACTCGAGGCCGGCGTCGTCGCAGACCGCCTTCATCGGCTCGAGGTAGCTCTCGGAGATGAGCTCCAGCCCCATCGTGATGAGCGAATCGTGGATCTTCCGCTGGCGGTCGAGCTCGGTCTCCTCGAGGTACTCGTCCGGCAGCGTGTACTCCATCTGCTTGAACCGGTAGTCGTGCATGCTGGCCGCGTAGACGTGGCAGCCGACCATCGTGGAGTCGAACTTGCGGCCCAGCTCGACCGCCGAGGCGATCGCCTGGTTCGAGTAGTCCGAGTTGTCGACGGGGACGTAGATCGTCTTGTACATGGTGGTGTCTCTTGTGTTGACGGAGTGTCGGGTCAGAGAGATTCGGGTGTGTCGGAGGGCTTCGGCTCAGACGGCTGGGGCCTCGGTCGTGGCGAGGGTCGTGCCCGCGGCCTCTTCGCCGGCCGCCTTCTGGCGGGCCCGGCGGCGAACCAGGAAGACGACCAGCAGTTCGAGCACGAGCACGATGACGGCTGCCCGGACGATGGGGAACGTCGTCGCCGCCTGCACGCTCGGTTCGGTGTAGACGTAGAACCAGGACGACAGCGCCCGCTTGTTCCCGCGTTCGCGGTTGAAGCCGTCCCAGACGCTGAAGGCGAGCGGCGTGTACTGCTGCTCGGCGAAGCTGACGCCGGCGCGCGACGAGCGCCGCCGCTTGTACGTCACGGTCCATTCGCCCTGGTCATAGGAGGTCACGGCTTCGACGATGTCCGCCTCGGTGGGCTCGATCGACTCGCTGCCGCGGCCCCGGAAGGTATCGGCGACACCGTAGGTCAGGTTGACGAACCAGAGATCGACCGGGTTCTGGGAGTCGCCGTACAGGAAGTACGGCTTGAGTTCGGGAGTTCCTTCAGGCGCCAGCGAGGCCGGGAACTGCAGCGCCACGGCGTCGGAGAACTCGGCGCCGGGGGGCCCTGCGTCGGCGGCGCCGAAGAAGTCGTCGCCGCCGTCACCGAAGAAATCGTCGCCGCCGCTGTCGCCGAAGAAGTCGTCTTCCGCGGGCGCTTCCTCGCCGCCGAAGTCGCCGAAGAAGTCGTCGGAGTCGCCGCCGTCGTCGCCCGCGTCGTCGCCGATGCCGTTGTCCTCGTCCCACATCGGCACTTCCAGGCTCGGGCTGTTGCGGCCCGAGGTGTCGGCGCGGAGATCGTGCCAGCGGACCCGGAACGCGATCTCGTCGCGGTTGTAGACCGCCTGGGCCTCGATCGAGGTGACGGAGGGGAAGAAGTTGCGTCCCGGTTCGGTGATCTGGCCCACCAGGGGGAAGCGGGTCGTCGGCGCGGCCTCGAACAGCGCGTCGAGCGTCTCTCCGTCCTGCAGGTCGATCGGTTCTTCCGAGTAGACCGCCGTGATCAGGGTGCCGTAGTTCGGCTCGTCTCCGTCGCCCAGCGAGTAGACGTAGTTCACCAGGTGCTGGCGGTCCTCGATCTCGAGCGAGTCGGCGTAGGACGGCATCGGCGTGCCGTTCAGCCCGGTGGAGAAGGTCCGGTAGATGTCTTCCTTGGTTGCACCGCCGCGGTAGGTCCAGCGCTGGGTGAGGTCGGCGACCTTGATCGGGTCGCCCTTGTCGTTGACCAGGGTCGGCGCGGATGGCCCGTCGCCCCGCCCGACCTCGCCGTGACAGGCGGCGCAGCCCTGCTCCTCGTAGACCACGCGGCCGCGGGCGATCGACTCCTCGGTCGACTCGAGCGGCCGGGGAATCTCGATCGGCTCGCCGTATCGGTCGGGGTTCTCGAAGTCGGGCGAGAAGGACTTGATGTAGTAGATGACGTTCTGGATCTCGGCGCTCGTCAGGTTCGGCCAGCCCGGCATCGACGTGTAGGGGGCGCCGATCTCGATCACGCGGCGCAGGTCGTCGTCGGTGGGCAGCATGCCGTTCGGCGTGGTACGGAACTTGTACGTGCCGGTCGTGAAGTCGCGCGGCTTCGGTTTGACCCGCGGCGTGGCGTAGCCGTTGCCGTCGCCCGTGTCGCCGTGGCACTGCCCGCAGTACTTGTCGTAGACGACCTTGCCGGCCGCCCGCTGCTCCTCGGTGCCGAGGTCGACCTGGGCGCCGGCGGGCAGGGCCAGGAGCAGAGCGGCGGCGGCGACCGTCGCCATGGCCTGAGCGCGTCGCGTTGCGTGCAGGGTCATCAGTGCTGCCCCAGAGCGCGCGGCTCGTAGCCGTTGAAGTCGTAGATGAACAGGTTGACGTCCCACATCTCCTCGGTGGTGAGGAACTTCTCCCAGGCCGGCATCATGCTGTCCCAGGGGGTCCCCGCCCCGGGAAGGCCCGGAGCGCCCTTGGCGATCCGCCAGTGGACGAAGGAGGACTGCAGGATCGGCAACGTGCCGACGTCGTTGAAGTTGCTGGGCACGGGATTCAGGCCGTGGGCGAACATGCCGTCTCCACCCATGCCGTCGCCGTGGCACCAGAAGCAGTTCTCGTAGTAGACCCGCCGCCCGTTCTCCAGGTGCTCTCCGTACAACTCCGGATCGTCGTGCTTGTAGTGGAGGTAGGGGTTCTCGGCCGTCGCCATGTCGACCGTCTCGTCGTGGACCGTCATCTCCGTGGGCGGCGGCGGATGGACCTCGCGGCCGAAGCCGGGCGCCTCCAGCGGCACGTTCAGATCGGCGTAGACGTTGTAGGCGGCGAGGGCCGGCAGGGCGACGAGAAGCCCGGCCAGGGCCAGCCGGTAGCGCGGTTCGAGAATCAGCCGCACGATCGGCTGGACCGTCTCCGACAACCGTTCGCGGCTCGAGGAGGCGAAGCAGACGAGCGCGAGCCCGGTGATTCCGAGGTAGATCGTCGCCACGGACTGCGGGATCGGCACGGCGAAGCCGTACTTGAAGAAGGCCCACAGGGCGACCCAGGTGTAAAGGAGCCAGGTGAGAGTGTTGGCCCGGCGCCAGGCGAGCACGCCGCCGATCGCGGCCAGGACGATGACAACGGGAAGGTTGAGTCCCAACATGATCAGTTCCGACAGGTTCGAGGGGCTGAAGGTTGACCGCTTCGGGCGCGGTCACCCTCCGAAACAGCGACGGGGAGGAGGTTCTTCCTCATCTGTTCAGAAATTTCTGAAAGTTCACGTCAATAGCCGAGGTCGGTGTCGAGGGTCACGTTCGGCGTACCGCCCAGGCTCTGCAGCCAGGCGATCACCGCCTTGATCTCGTCGTCGGAGAGGTTGATCGGCGGCTGGTTGATCGCCTGCATTCCGTCGGCAAAGCCGGGGACGATGAACGCGGCCGGCTCGTAGAGCGACTGGGCGAGATACTCCAGCTCGGACAGTCCGTCCACCTGGGTGGCGGCGCGGCCGCCGATGCCGTCCAGGTCCGGATAGCGCAAGGGGCCGCTCTGGCCGACCGTGTGACAGCCGACGAGGCACTGGCCCTTGCCGCTCGCCAGTTCCGCGCCGACCGCCACCAGGTCCTCCGTCGTCATCTCGGCGTTGATCAGGACCGGCGGCGGTGGGTGAGACTCCTTCTGCGGCACGATCTGGCCGAGGTACATGTAGAAGGCCGTGGTGCCCAGCACGAGAAGGACCAGCCGCAGCGGCATGGGAACGGAGAGCTTCATGCCGCCTGGCCCCCTTCGATCCGGCCGCCGTCCTCAGGGGCAGCGCCCGGCGCGTAGTCCTTCTTGCCGCTCAGGCTGCTGAGCCAGAAGACGACGCCGATCAGCCCGAAGAAGATGAGAACCGTGACGGAGACGACCTGCGTCGCGAAGCCGAGACTGGGCGTGTAGGCGTCCGGCGAGGTGTCCAGAATCACGCCGTACACGTGCCACTCCTGGCGCAGGCCGGAGCGGACGTAGCCCATCAGCCCCATCAGCCAGGTGAAGCTGAGGGCAATGAAGATGAGGGCGTACTGCGAGACGGCCGGGATTCTTCCCCATTTCGTTTCGCCCGACTGCGCGGCGTTGCGGTACAGGGGCAGGTCGATCACGGTGATCACCACCAGGGCCGCGAGCACCGAGTAGACCTGCGGAATAGCGAACCGGATGCGCGTCGCCGAGTCGACGAAGTAACCGTAGACGCCGTAGAAGATGACCAGCGCCGCCGCGGAGGAGAAGACGATCGCCTGGGCGCGGGTAAGCAATTGTCTGTGCGGATGGATCGATTGCCTGCCGGTCCGCCGGTAGAGCAGGAAGCTCATGTAGGTCGAGAGGATCAGGATGTTGACCGCCGTGTTCTTGGCCGACATCTGCCCAAGGTAGGAAAGCTGCGGGTGGCTGCTGCCGCCCATCGCGGCGATCTCGGAGACCGAAGAGATGGCGTAGCGCGGCGTTGCCCAGACGGCGAAGCAGAGGGCGATCGCGATGAGCAGCCATTTGATGAATTTCTGGAAGTGGACGCCCCCCTCCATTCGTCCCATCCCCAGCCAGAGGTAGTAGTTCGCGCCCAGGAAGAGGTTGCCGATGAGAGCCGCCTGGAGGACGAACAGCCAGGAGAAGGTGCCGCCCATCATCTGGATGCCCAGCGTCTGGCTGAAGGCGTAGATCTCGGCTGCCAGGTAGTAGCCCGCGAACGGCAGGGGAAGGAAGGCGATGATGGCGACGAAGTTGCCGACGTAGCCCATCCAGTCGAAGTGGGCCCTCTCCTCGTCCGTCTTCGCCTGCAGATAGCGGAAGGCCGCGTAGGCGGCGGCGATCGAGCCGCCGAAGGCGACGTTCGCGATGATCCGGTGGATGTTGATCGGCATCCAGGTGAAGTTGAAGAAGGCGTCCCGGAGGCTGAGCAGGGCGCCGCTCTCCGAGACGGCGGAGACGAAGTCCGGGACGCCGTCGCCATCGATGTCGTCGCGCTTGCCGGGGGACATCATGAAGGTGAGCCAGGCGTTCGCGATGAACATGATCGCGGTGCCGACGACGTTCAGCATGAAACCGAGGAACAGGTGCATCTTCGGCCCGAACTTGCCCCAGCCGTAGTAGTAGCTGTAGAGGAACAGCGCCTCCAGGAAGAACAGCAGGACGTAGGGCAGGAACGTCGGCGAGAAGATGTGCATCAGGTAGTTCGTGAACTTCGGGTAGAGGATGATCAACGCGAAGGTCAGGAACGCCCCGAAGGTGGCGGTCATCGAGAACGAGACGGAGAGCAGCTTCGTGAACTCGTACGCCAGCTTGTTGTACCGCTCCTCCTTCTTCACGTAGCCGACGAACTCGATGATGAAGGCGAACAGCGGCACCGCGAGGACGAACGCCGCGAACAGCAGGTGGAGCTGTGCCAGCACCCACACCGTGACCCGGCTGCCGACGAAGGGCACCGTGCGGTACTCGGCCTCCTCGTAGGGTCTGGCCCTCGCTTCGGCTTCGTCCGCGGCCTGCTCGTCGGCGATGCCCTGCTGGCGCGGCACAAGTTCGGCCTCGCCCAGCTCTTCCTGGGCGGCGACCTGCCGGTCCGGCTGGCGGTACTCGTTGTCCACCAGGAAACCGCCCAGACGCACCGTGACGATCACGGACACGAAGGCGAGAACGCCGATGCCGAAGAGGATCCTGTTTCTGGTCATCTGTTCCCCGGGCGCTACTGGCGTGCTTCCCGCTCCGCCTGCATCGTTCGGCGTTCCTGCTGCAGCTCACGGACGTAGGCGACGACCGCCCAGCGGTCCTCGACCGTCAGCGGATAGCGGTAGCCCGCCATCAAGCCGACACCGTTCGTGATCACGTCGTACATGCGGCCGTCGTTGTAGGCGGCGATGCGTTCATCGTGGAGGGAGGCGGTGGGGGTGCCGGCGCGCTCGAACAGGATGCCCTGGCCCGTGCCGCGCTCGTCGTGGCAGGGCTGGCAGTAGATGGTGTAGCGGTTCTCACCGCGGGCGAGGATGTCGTCGGTGACCGCGATGGGGGCGGCTTCCAGGAAGTAGCCCTCGTCGTTGCGGCCGAACAGGAGCCGGTGGTCGACATCGAGCTGCCCACGCGCCACCGTGCCCGCGACCGGCTGGCGCATCGCCATGCCGTCGTAGAAGAAGGCGCTCGCCTCCTGCGGGTCGTAGCGCTCCTGGTAGTCCATGTTCGGGTTGGGGTGGATCGGCGGAAAGGGCGACGGCATGCCCCGGCAGCCGAGGAGCAGCAGGACGGCGGCCAGAGCTTGCATGGACCTGGCCGCCCGGACGGAGCCGGCCTTGCGGCCGGCGCGCTCTCCCGGCCGCCTGCGGCGGCAGCGGGTCAGAACCCGGCTGGCGCGTTCCCGCGCCAGACGCGTCACAGTCCGAGCGCCCGTCTTCGGGCGGTCGGATGTCAGACCCGCGCACCCAGTGGGCGACCAGTTCCAAGCAAGCCGCATCAGTGCGCGTCCTCGCCGTGGCCGGCGTCCTCGCCGTCGCCGTGATCCTCGGCCGGCGGCGCCGGCGTGATGTCGCGGTTCGGGTGGCGGATCTTCGCGAGGTACGTCGTCCGGGGCTTCGTGTGCAGGTCGTCGAGCAGGTTGTAGTTGCGTGGGCTCGCCTTCGCCTGGGAGACCCCGCTCGCCGCGTCCGTGATGTCGCCGAAGCGAATCGCTTCGGCCGGGCAGGCTTGCTGGCACGCGGTGACGACGTCGCCGTCGGCCAGGCCCCGGCCGTCCTGCTTGGCGTCGACCTTGGCCCGGCTGATTCGCTGGACGCAGTACGTGCACTTCTCCATGACGCCCCGGGAACGGATCGTGACGTCCGGGTTCTTGCCCAGCTTCATCACCTCGGGGGTGTCCTTGGTGAAGTTGAAGTAGTTGAAGCGCCGCACCTTGTAGGGACAGTTGTTCGAGCAGTAGCGGGTGCCGATGCAACGGTTGTAGACCATCGCGTTCAGCCCTTCGCTGTCGTGCACCGTGGCCGCGACCGGGCAGACCTGCTCGCAGGGCGCGTTCTCGCACTGCATGCAGGGCACTGGCTGGAAGCTCGTCTGCGGCTCGGACGGGAGGTCGCGGACGAGGTCCCGGAGCATGCCGGCGGACTCTCCCTCGTCGGAGAAGTAGCGGTCGATGCGAAGCCAGTGCATCTCCCGGCCTTCCATTACCTGTTCCTTGCCGACGATCGGGACGTTGTTCTCGCTCTGGCAGGCGATCATGCAGGCGTTGCAGCCGACGCAGGCGTTCAGGTCGATCGTCATGCCCCACTGCGGCGAGTCCTGGTAGGTCCACTCGTCCCACATCGAGTTCTCGTGCGGCTTCTCGCTGTGAGCGGTCGCGAAGTCGGGATGCCCCTCGAAGTAGTCGAGGTCCGCTTCGCGGACGATCGGGCGCCCCTCCATCGAGTGGTGGTCCTGGGTCTGCGCCAGCGGGTAGGTGCCGCCGGTCGGGCTTAGCGTGCCGCGGGCCAGATGTGGCGCTTCCGAGGTGCGCAGCAGATAGGCGTTGCGACCGGGGCTGTGGCCCTCCAGGTTGGCGGCGCTCGCGATCCGGCCCGCGAAGTCGCGGCCGTAGCCGAGGTCGATCGTCACGGCGTTGTCCGCCTGTCCCGGCACCTGCCAGACGGGAAGCTCGAGTTCCCGGCCGCCGGAGGTCACCGTAACGAGATCCTCGTTCTCGAGGCCCAGCGCGGCGGCGGTGGCGGGGCTGATCAGGGCGGCGTTGTCCCAGGTCAGCTTGGTCATCGCGTCCGGCAGCTCCTGGAGCCAGCCGTTGTTGGCGAAGCGACCGTCGTGGATCGCCGGAGAGCAGCGGAAGACGATCTCCAGATCGTCGCCCGCGGCGATCGGTTGGGCGGCGTCGCCTGCGGCGCGGACCGCGGCGGCGCCATCCTCGGGCGCGATCGCGGGGAGATCGGCCGCCGGCGCGGCGCTGCCGTCCAGCAGGCCGTCATGCAGCACCTTGCGCCAGGCGACTTCGAAATCGGAGAGCGCGACGGGGAACGGCAGCGACATCGGGTCGACCGGGACGGCCTCTTCCGTTTCGCCTTCTTCGCCGTCGCCCTCCGGGGCCGCTTCGGTTTCCGCCGCGGCCTCTGGCGCGGCCGCCGCGGCGACGGCCTCCCCGGCATCCTCCTCGAGCGGCAGGCCGAGGATCCCGGACCAGGTCTCGCGAACCAGGTCGCGGCCGTCGCGGGACTCGCCCGTTGCCGCCAGGGCTAGCACTTCGACCAGGCTCTTCGCGCCGTAGAGCGGCTCGATCAGAGGCTGCACGACGCTCGCCGTGCCGTCGGTGGCGCGGGCGTCGCCCCAGCTCTCGAGATAGTGGGCGAGCGGCAGGTGCCAGCGCGCGAAGCGGCTCGTCTCGTCCTGGTACGCGCCGACGTGGATGACCGCGCCCGCGTCGCCCAGGCTCTCGAGGGCCGCCGGGAAGTCGAGGTCGGCGGGAGCGCTGTAGGCGGGGTTGGCGCCCAGGATCAGCAGGCGGTCGACCGTGCCTTCCCGGATCGCCGACGCCAGGGCGGCAAGGTCTGCGTCGCTCGAGCCGCCGCTGTCGGGCGTTCGGTGGTACGTCACCGTCGACCCCGCGTTGCCGAGCGCGGAGTTCAGGGCGTAGACGGCGGCGTGGACGGCCGCCGGCTGGCGGTTGCCGGCGACGATCAGGCCGGCACCCCGGTGGGCGATGAGGTCCCGCGCGAGCGCGTCGACCCAGGCCTCGTCGATGTCGGCGGCGGGCGCGCCCGCGTCGAGCGGCAGTTCCAGGCCGTGACCCGCGAGCGCGTTGCCAAGGCGGGCGACGAAGGCGGCGACCCTGCCGCTCTGCAGCCGCAGGCGGTGGTCCGCGTTCGCAGCGGTCACCGAGTGGACGCCGTCGACGGTGTAATGGCGCAGCGGGCTGCCGCCGCCGTCCTCGTTCACGCGCCGGGCCCGGGAGTAACCGCGGAGGTTGCGAACGCCGTCGCCCTCGGTGCCGAGGAAGTCGGAATCCAGGGTCAGCAGGATCTTCGCGTTGTCCAGGTGATAGAGCGCGTGGACGTGATCGCCGGCGGCGAGCGCCGTTCCCTGGTTGGCGTTCTCCTCGCTGACCGGTTCCCAGGACACCCAGCGCGCCTGCGGGTAGCGGTCGAGGAGCGCTTCCTTGAGCCGGACCAGGGTCGGCGACGAGGACGGCTCGGCGAGAATGGCGAAGCCCGTCCCGTCGGCGGCGGGGCCGAGGTCGCCTTCGGTCCAGGCGGCCACGAAGTCGTCCCAGGAGGACGTCTCGTCGCCGAACCGCACGGACTTCGAGCGGTCGGGGTCGTACAGGTCGAGCATCGAGGCCTGAGCCCACACGCTCGATGCGCCCTCCGAGAACGGATGGAGCTCGTTGCCTTCGACCTTGGTCGGGCGTCCTTCGTGGCTCTCCACCAGCAGGCCGAGGGCGCGGCTGCCGAGCGGCATCGTCGTGGCGTAGGCCAGCGGAACGCCGGGGACCATGCCCTCCGGAGCGTCGACGTAGGGAACGATGTGTTCGACCGGGCGGCGAACGATGTCGCAGCCGGCCAGGCCGGCGAGCGACGCCGTACCACCCAGCATGGCGAGCACGCTGCGCCGGCTCACGCCGTCCCGCAGCAACTCGGGCGGCGCTTCCGACGCACCCTCCGGGAACTCACGCTCGAGGAGATCGACGGATCGGGGGTCGTCCTGAAGCTGCTCCAGGCTGCGCCAGTACGTTCTCTCCTGCCGCTTTCCGTTGCCGGCACTCATCGGTGGCACCCCGTGCAGTCCTCGGGCGGCGCGAGCGCGCGTTCCGCGATCGCCAACTCGGCGAAGGCCTCGTGGTCGCCGGTCGGTATCCACTCCATGTCGGTCACCGCTTCGAGCGGCCGCAGGTGTGGCCCCGGGTCGCGGTGGCAATCGAGGCACCAGCTCATGCTCAGGGGTTCCACCTGGGACACGACCTCCATCTCATGGACCGGGCCGTGGCAGGTCCGGCAGCCGACACCGGCCCCGACATGGACGCTGTGGTCGAAGAAAGCGTAGTCGGGAAGGTTGTGGATGCGCACCCAGCGCATCGGACGATTCTGTTCGACGCTCTTGCGGATCGGCTCCAGCAGTTCGCTGTCCCGGACAGCGACGTGGTGGCAGTTCATGCAGACCTGGGTCGGAGGAACGTTGGAAACCGCCGACTCTTCGACCGAGGCGTGGCAGTAGCGGCAGTCGAGGCCGAGTTCGCCGACGTGGAGCGCGTGGCTGTAGGGCACCGGCTGCGCCGGCCGGTAGCCGACGTCGGTGTACTCGGGCGAGAAGAAGTACCAGATGCCGCCCACGACGACGGCGCCGACCACCGGCAGGGCGCCCGCCGCGTACAGCGGTAGCCTGAGGGTCCACTTGGGGAAGATCTGAGCCAAGATTCCGTACCGAGAAGCAGGGTACGAAGCCCTGCCCGATCCGAGGTCGCGCGGAGTGTACAGCGTGCTATCGAGGCGGTCAAAGCCGGGCGCCCGGATAGGCTCGGATCATGTCCGAGGACCCTCATTCCGGCCTCGATGGAGCCGTGCGGGAACCTCGCAGGCGCCGGCTGAACCCCTGGCTTCTCGCGGCGCTGGCTGGTCTCGTCCTGATCCCGGCAATCAGGCCCCTGCTCCGGTTCGAGCCCGACCCGCCGCCGGTCCTCCGGCAGTTGCCGCAGTGGCGGCTCGTCGACCAGAACGGAGAGTCGTTCGGCGGCGACGAGCTGGCGGGCGAGGTCTACGTTGCTTCCTTTCTGTTCACGCGCTGCGCCACGGTCTGCCCGCGCCTCACGGCCTCGCTGCGGCAGCTTCAGCGCCGCTACCGCGAGGAGGGCGTCGTCGGCGTGAGGTTGGTGAGCTTCACGGTCGACCCGGCGCACGACACGCCGGAGCGGCTCCGCGACTACGCGCAAAGCCGGAGTCTGGACCTGGAGAACTGGAGTCTCCTCACCGGCGCCGAGCCGAAGGTGCGTTCGGTGGTCGTCGACGGTTTCGCGCTCCCCATGGGAGAGCGTCTCGACCTCGCCGGCGGTCTGGTCGACGTCGCGCACGCGGCGCGACTGGCTCTCGTCGACCGCGACGGCGGAGTCCGCGGCTACTACGGCTCGGACGCAGTCGGCCTGGACGAGGTCTTCCACCGCACCCGGCAGATCCTGGCGGAGTAGGGCCGGGACAGCCGAGGGAACGGGACGGATTAGACGCCGGCCTGCGGCCGGCGGCGTTCAGCCGGCCGCCTGCGGCGGCAGCGGGTCGGAAGACCCGCGCACCCAGTCGGCCCGTTCCCTCGGCTGTCCCGGCGGTTCCATCTCCAGGATCCACTGACGGATCAGGGCCACGGACTCGACGTCGACGAGTCCACGACCGAGTTCGGGCATCATGATGCCCGGGTGCGTCGATTCGATCCGGTAGACGAGGATCGATTCGTCGGGCTTGCCGGGAACGACCCCGTAGAGGCGGTCGCCGGTCCCCTGACCGGCGGCGACCGGGTGCTTGAAGACGCCCAGTCTGGTCCGGTCCCGGTGTCCCTTGCGCAGGTCGAGTCCCGACGTGCGCCCGCTGCCCTTCAGGTTGTGGCAATGGGCGCAGTTGATGTCGAGCCAGGTGCGGGCCCGTTCGTCGACGCTGCCGGAGAGCCCGACGTTCCAGACCGGCGCGCGGGGCGCCTCGGCGGCCGGCGGCGCGCCCTCGAGGAAGCCCGTTCGCCGCCATCGCTCGAGCTGGTTCTCGGAGAGGGTGGAGCCGTCGGCCTCGGTGAAGACGAAGTTGCGGTTCAATTGCGCCGCCTGGAGGCCGATCGGCAGCACGCGCTCGCCGTCCGTCCGGTGGCAGGTCTTGCACTGGTTCGCGTTCGGCACCCGGTAGGTGTGCTCGATCCTCGCGCCTTCGGCATCGATCCATGACACCTCGAGCGGCCCGCCGACGATGGCAAGGTCGGCGTCGGTCAGTTCGGCGTTCCAGATGTACGGCAGGCCGACCCAGCCGTTCTCCTCGTGGACCAGCAGCCTGGTTTCCAGGGGCTGGAGGCCTTCCTCGGGAACCCTGAAGTCCGCGGGGTAGGCGAAGGTCTTCGAGATGACCGTGCCGACCGGGAACTCGAACGGGCCCTCTCCGCGGTACAGCGCGGGTTCGACACCCCCGTCAGACCCCTCCGGCAGGCGGACGAAACGGAACTTCAGCGCGTAGTCCGAGAACAGCGCCGTGTTCAGATCGTAGGGCTCGACGCCGGCGGCCGGGATGTGGCTCGCGAGCTCCCCGGTGAACAGTCCCCAGGTCGAGAGCTTCGCCGGGTAGCGGCCGAACGGCCCCTGCCCGGAACCGCCCTCTCCAGCCGCGCAGCCCGCGAGCGCGAGTACGGCGATCGCGAGTGCCGCGGGTGGTGTGCTACGGAGCGCCACCGGTCGCCGCGCCGAGATCGACCGGCTGGGGTACTGCCGGGAGCGAACCCTGATGCGCCGCCAGGTCCGTGCTCACCTTCGGTTCACCGCCCCTGAAGACGGAACCGAGGTCGAGATTCACGAAGTCGGCGTCACCGTTGTTCTCGATGTAGAGCCGCAGGTCCGCGGGAACCTCTCCTTCGACCAGCTTGTCCGGGTTCGAAACCCCGTCCCAGACGATGTCAGGGAAGGCACCGCCGGCGAGGGCGACGAAGGCGTCCGCGAAGTCGCCGTTCGGGCCCTCGCCGCCGCCGATGAACTCGTTGTCGTGAATGTAGACGCCTTCGGTGTACGGATCGTAGCCGGGGTCGTTGTAGGTGCGGCCGGTCGAGAGGTAGGAGATGACCGCCAGGTTCGAGTTCTGGTTGTGGTGGATCCGGTTCTCGAAGAGCTCGACGTTGTCGCTCGCCATCACGATGATCCCCGAACCGGCCGGGATCGTCGACACGATCGCGCCTTCCTTGCCGAAGTTCGGCAGGTTGTTCTCAACGATGTCGTTGTCGTAGACGCGGGCGTCGCGGCCGTCCTTGACGGGCAGTTCGGGCAGCGAGAAGACGAGCAGGCCGCCGGTGTTGCCGTGGGCCCGGTTGCCGTAGACGTCGGCGCCGGTCGTGTTCTCGATCTCGATGCCGGCCACGTTCTCCCAGACCTCGTTGCGCCGGACGACGACGTTGGCGGACTGGCCTACGTAGATGCCGGCATCGGATGCGCCGCGCACCCGGCTGTCCTCGATCAGGACGTTCGTGACCTGGACGGGGTAGAGCCCGTAGGCGCCGTTGTTCGTGTCGGGTCCGTTCGTCCATTCGACCCGGACACTCCGGAAGGCGGCTCCGGTGGTGCCCTCCACCTTGATGCCGTCGCCCCTGGTGTTCTCGACCGCGAGGTTCTCGACCGTGAAGTCGTCGGCGGTGGCGAGGAGCCCCTCGCCTCCGGTCCCCGGGGCCTGCGATGAGAAGTCGAGAATGGTCTCGTCCATCCCCTGGCCGCGCACGGTCACGCCCTCGACATCCAGGGACAGTGTGGCGTCGAGTTCGAAGCGTCCGGCGGCGAGTTCGATGACCGCGCCGGGCTCGGCCGTCAGCAGCGCCTCCTGGAGCGTCCGGTGGTCGTTGTCTCCCGGACGCAGCGTTGCGTCCTCCTGCGCGCAGGCGGAAAGCGCGAGCAGGCAGACGGCGGTACAGAGAATGTGTTGTTTCATGGCTGGGGTCCATCTCCGGGTCGTTACCTGGCCGGCGGGATCATGCCATGATAGCCGCGAAAGGGGAGACCTCATGCCGGGACGGATTGCAATCGCAGCGCTCGCCGTTGGCCTCGCGGGCGCGGCGGCCGCGGGGGACGACGGACCGGTTCCCGAGCCGGAGCCGATCGGCACGATGAGCGAGCTGATGATCAAGCTCATGTACCCGGCGTCGGACGCCATCCTCTACGTCGAGAGCCGTGCCCCGACCAACGAGGTCGAGTGGAACGAACTGCAGGCGCAGGCCCTCATCCTCGCCGAGTCCGCCAACCTGATCATGATGCCGAGCCGTGTCGTCGGCGACCGCGACGAGTGGATGCGCGACGCCAGGCTGATGTTCGACGCCGGCGCCGCCGCCTACGAGGCCGCCCTCGAGCACGACCTGGACGCGCTGATCGCCCTGAACGAGCAGGTCTACATGTCCTGTGTCGTATGCCATCGCCGCACCCGGCCGGACTACGGGAGGAACTACAAGCGCTTCGAGGATCCGCCGGCGGAGGCAGTTCCTCCCGCAGGAGAAGAGGGGCGGTTGCCGTAGGTCCGTCCCGGCCGTTCGCGGGCGACGCTGCTACGATGGCGCGCTCAACTCCAGGAGGTCAGAACGTGAACTTGATCGAAGCTCGCAGGCGTTCGGCGACGTGCGCGGCGCTGCTGCTCGCGGCCGCGATTTTCCCGGCAGGGCTCGTGGCGGATGATTCCAACGCGGATGTCTGGGACCGGGTCGAACATCACACGGTGAAGAACGGCGACGTGGGGATCCACTACGTCACCCTCGGCGAGGGCGAGCCGGTCCTCTTCATCCACGGCTTTCCGGACATCTGGTACAGCTACCGGCACCAGATGGCCGCTCTCGAAGGGGACTTCCGCGCCGCGGCGATGGACCTCCGCGGCTACAACCGCAGCGGCCAGCCGAAGCGGGTCGAGGACTACGCCATGCCTCACCTGCTGGCGGATGTGGCCGCCGTGATCGAGGATCTCGGCGCACCGATCAACCTGGTCGGCCACGACTGGGGCGGGGCGATCGCCTGGCGGTTCGCGATCGAGAATCCGGACAAGGTCAAGCGGTTGGTCATCATGAACCTCACGCACCCCCGCGGCTATGCGAACGTGATCGCGAACGCGACCGAGGAGCAGCGCCGCAACGTCCAGTACGCCAGGAACTTCGCGTCGTCCGAGCCGGACGGCAGCCCGGTGCCGGAGGGGCTGCTCGGTCGCTACGAGAGCGAGGGCGAGAAGGTGGCCGGCCACTACCGCGAGGCGTTCTCCCGCTCCTACTGGGACGGCATGCTGAACTACTACCGGGCGAACTACGGCGGCGTCGCGGCGGGCGGCGAATTACCGAACCTCAAGATGCCCGTCCTCCAGTTCCACGGCCTCAAGGACACGGCGGTGGACAAGGACGGGCTCAAGAACACCTGGGACTGGGTCGACCGCGACTACACCCTGGTCACGGTGCCGACGGTCGGCCATTGGGTCCAGTTGGAGGCCGCCGACCTCGTTTCCGACACGATGCGCGCCTGGCTGCTGGCCAGAAAGTAGCGTCACAGCCGCAAGGAGAATCCAGCATGTCGATGACCGAGCATTCCAGGCGTTCGCTTCCCGTCTTCCTGGCTGGCGCCGCGGCTGCCGCGCTGGCGCTGGCCTGCGCACCGGCCGAAGCGCCGGTGGCGGATGCGGCGGGCGACGAGCAGGCCGCGGCGGAAAGCGAACCGGGGCGGGAGTACTACGAGATCCGCCGCTACCGTCTGGCGGACGAAGACAGCCGGCAGACGGTCCTCGCCTACCTGGAAAACGCCCTGGTGCCGGCGCTCAACCGGGCCGGGATCGAGAGGGTGGGCGTCTTCGGAGTCGAGCCGCCCGCCGAGGCGGACGAGCCGGTAGACCCGGTGGATTCGCTTTCCGTGTGGGCGATCATCGCCTTCCCGACTGTCGGGGACTTCACGGCGATGAAGTCGACGCTGGAAGCCGACGCCGAGTACCTGGAAGCCGCCGCGCCGATGTACGCGACGCCGAGGCAGGAGCCGATCTACGAGCGCGTGGAGAGCTGGTTCCTGCGGGCCTTCAAGGGCATGCCGGAGATGGAGCTGCCGCCCCAGACCGCGGCCGGGCAGGACCGGATCTTCGAGTTGCGTCTGTACGAGAGCCACAACGAGGAGACGGCTCGCCGCAAGGTCCACATGTTCGACAACGGTGAGATCGACATCATGCGCGACGTCGACATGGCGCCGCTCCTGTTCGCCGAGCTTCTGATCGGCGAGGACGTACCGGCCCTTGTCTACATCCTGTCGGCCCCCGACATGGAGGCGCACCGGGAGCACTGGCAGGCGTTCGGCGGCCATCCCGAGTGGATCCGGATGCGCGACATGGACTACTACAAGGGAACCGTCTCGCGGATCGAGAACGTGTTCCTGCGGCCGACCGCGTTTTCGCAGATCTAGAGGTCGCCGCTTCGCGGCGCGTTGTTGTCCGCGGGTCAGAAGACCCGCGGCTACAGGCTCAGAAGACCCGCGGTTACGGGTCGCCGCTGGGCTGGCCGCGCGGCCGGCTACTCGGACGTGTCGACTTCGGCGGCGCTGCCCGGCCAGCGTACCCAGTAGCCGTCGGCCCAGACCAGGTCCTCGTTGAACTCGGTGCCGCGGAAGGCGCCGATCTCGTAGGTGGACTGCGGCTGCTCCGTGGCGGAGCCGTCACGGCCGCCGCTCCAGATGCCGATGACCTGGGTGCTCAGGAGCTGATCCGAACCGGCGAAGCCGAACCGGTAGGGGTTGTTCCAGCCGTCCCGTTCGGGTACGTCCTGCAGGTAGAAGAACGTGTTCGACGGGCGGAGCAGGGCAGAGAGGTCCGCGTGGGAGAAGTCGGGATAGGTGAACTCGCTCCAGCTGAACGTGGCGGTCGTGCTCGAGCCGGCGGCCGCGGCGCTGACCTGGTCGGTGAGCCACTGCATCCAGGCGGAGCCCACGGCCTTCATGTCGGCCTGGGTGCGGGTCTGGTTCGCGTTCTGCAGCCCGGTCATCAGGTTCGGCACCAGCAGCGCGGAGATGATGCCGATGATCGCCACGACGATCAGGAGTTCGATCAGGGTGAAGCCGGCCTGCCGGCTGTGGGAGCGCGCTCCGGTCATCTTCGTGCTCCTTGGGTTGAGATTCGAGGTCCGGCCGCAGCGGAGTTGGAGGCGCCTCGCCGACGGCTTACAGGATGATACGGGGCGGAGGGCCGCGGCGTCCAAGCGGGAGCCCGTTTCTGTAGGGTACAGGGCAATCGCTGTCACGCTCCGGTGGGTCCGTGGACTTCAGCCGCTACGAATTCGATCCTGCGATCCATGACGAGATGTTCGTCGCGGAGGGGGAGCCTCGCGACCACTGCCGCGCCGTCTACGAGGCGCTCAGGGACCTGCCCGACGGGGACCTGAACACGATTCAGGAGCGAGTGACCCGCTCCTTTTCCCAGGAGGGCATCACCTTCACCGTCTACGGCGACGAGGAGGCCGAGGAGCGGATCATCCCGATCGATTGCGTGCCGCGCCTGCTCGCCCTGGCGGAATGGCGGGAGCTCGAAGCCGGCCTGGTGCAGCGGATTCGGACCCTCAACCTGTTCCTCGCCGACGTCTACGGCGACTGCCGCGTCGTCAGGGACGGAGTGATTCCCGCCGACGTCATCCTTGGCTGCCCGCAGTATCGGCTGGCGATGCGCGGCGTCGGCGTGCCGAACGACGTCTGGGTGACGATCTGCGGCACGGACATCGTGCGCACGCACGAGGGCTTCATGGTGCTGGAGGACAACCTGCGCGTGCCTTCCGGCGTGTCCTACATGATCGCCAACCGCAAGGCGGTGAAGGCCGGCCTGCGCCTGCTCTACCGGCGTTCCCGCGTTCAGGACGTCGAGCAGTACGGCAGCCTGTTGCGGCAGACCCTCTGTGAGCTGTCGCCGGGGGGGCGCCCGGATCCGTGCCTGGTGTTGCTTACTCCGGGCACCTACAACTCGGCGTTCTACGAGCACATGTTCCTCGCTCACGAGATCGGCGCCGAACTGGTCGAAGGGCAGGATCTGCTGGTCAACGACGGCTTCGTCTACATGCGGACCACCACCGGCCTCAGGCGGGTCGACGTGATCTACCGCCGCGTGGACGACGACTTCCTCGATCCGCTCGTCTTTCGCGAGGACTCCCTGCTGGGCGTTCCGGGTCTGATGAACGCCTTCAAGCGCGGCAACGTGGCCCTGGCCAACGCTCCGGGAACGGGCGTCGCCGACGACAAGAGCGTCTACGCCTACGTGCCGGACATGGTTCGCTACTACCTGGGCGAGGAGCCACTGCTCCAGAACGTCGAGACGCACCTCTGCCGGCGGCCCGAGGACCTGGAGTACACGCTGGACAACCTGGAGCACCTGGTGGTCAAGCGGGTCGGCGAGTCGGGTGGCTACGGCATGCTGGTCGGCCCGCACTCGACGCCGGAGGAACGGGACGAGTACGCGAGGACGCTCCGGGCCGATCCGGCGGATTTCGTTTCGCAGCCCACCCTGGCGCTGTCGCGGTCGCCCTGCCTGATCGACGGTCACGCCGAACCGCGCCACGTCGACCTCCGCCCCTTCGTCCTGACCGGAAACGAGACCCGGATCGTCCCCGGGGCGTTCTGCCGGGTGGCCCTGCGCAGGGGCAGCCTGGTCGTGAACTCGAGCCAGGGCGGCGGCGGCAAGGACCTCTGGGTGGTCGACCTCTGATGCTCTCGCGCAGCGCCCAGGGGGTCTACTGGATGGCCCGCTACCTGGCGAGGGCCGGCTACCTGAGCCGCCTGCTGGAGTTGCAGGTGCAGTTTCTGGTCGACCGTTCGGTCGAGGAGATTCACTTCGGCTGGAAACGGATCTACCGGTGCATGAAGCGGTTGCCGCCCCCGGGCGAGCAGTTTCTGCCGGAGACGGACGAGTTCGCCCTGGCGGACGCCTTCACGCTGGCGGACGACCTGACGTTCGAGCGTTCGAATCCGGATTCCGTGTGGAGCGCCGTGGCCAGCGGGCGCGAGAACGCGCGCCAGATGCGTCACTGCATCAGCGGCGAGATGTGGACCACCCTGAACGCCGCCTGGCTGCGGATTCGCGATCTCGAGGCCGTCGATATCTGGAGGACGCCGGAGGTCTTCTACGCCCGGACGCGAAGCGAGATCCACAATTTCGTCGGGGTCGCGGACGCGACGATGTACCGTGGCGCGGCGTGGCGGTTCATGCGCCTCGGCCGGGCCATCGAGCGGGCGCAACTCGCGGTGTCTCTGCTGCTGGCCCAGATCGATCTCAGCCGGCGCACGGAGCGGCGGACCCTGGGCTGGGCCAGCATGCTGCGCACTCACCATGCTCTGGAGGCCTACGGCCGCGTCTACGGCATCGACCTGAAACCGGACAGGGTCCTGGACCTGCTGGTCGCCGACCCGTCCCTCCCCGGCTCCGTACTCGCAACCGTGCAGGCCGCGGCGACCGAACTTCAGGGCCTGGACGGCGGGCCGGGCGTCGAGGCAGACGCCGCCGCACGGCGGCTGGCGGGCCGGGCCGAGGCGCTCATCCTCTACGACTGGCCGGAAGCGTCAGCACCCGAAGAACTGCTGGAACAGGTCGGTCAGTCCACCCGCGATCTGCACGAGGCCGTGCTCGACGCCTTCGTCGACTACGCGATCGAGGATTCTCCGCTGCGGTGACGTCTGTCCGCCCACTCCGCTACGACGTTGAGCACCGGACGCGATACGAGTACTCGGACGGCGTCCGCGGCTGCGTTCTGATGCTCTGTCTGCAGCCGGTCCGGACACCGGGTCAGAGGGTGCGGCGTTTCGAGATCGAGACGATCCCGGCCGCGTCCCTGAGTCCGGAGCGGGACGGTTTCGGCAACCGCCGCCACGTTCTGAACATCCATCGGCGGCACGGGGAACTCGTGATCACCTCCCGGTTTCGGGCGGAGCTCGACGCGGCGCCGGGCGTGGAAGCGGTGGGCGGCTGGGAGGAAGTGCGGTCGCGGCGCCTGTTGCCGGAGTACTGGCACTTCGTCGAACCCAGCGCGCTCGCCCGGCCGTCCCCCGCGATCGAGCACTTCGTTCGCGACGAGGGGTTTCGCCCGGAAGATGATCCGATGGAAAGCCTGATCCGCCTGTCCGACGGGATTCGCGAGCGCTTCGAGTACGAGCCGGGCAGCACCGCGGCCGACTCGCCCATCGAGCACCTGCTCGAGTCGGGCCGGGGCGTGTGCCAGGACTACGCCCACCTGATGATCGCGATTGCCCGTTCCTGGGGCGTTCCCTCCCGCTACGTGTCCGGCTATCTCCACGACACCGGGCGGGCCGGCGAGCGAGTGACGGCCGCCGCCAGTCACGCGTGGGTGGAATGCTGGTTGCCTGGGCCTGGTTGGGTAGGCTTCGATCCTACGAACACGACCTTCAGCGATCAGCGACACATCCGCGTGGCCGCGGGCAGGGACTATTCCGACGTTTCCCCCACGAGGGGGGTGTTCCAGGGCGCCGGGGATGCGCGGATCGCCGTGGATGTGATAGTGAATGCAGTTGACAACGCATGACTTGGCGGGAAGAACCGCGACGGGAGGCAGAGACGATGAACGTCCAGATGGAGAATCACGAGGGGGTCCTTGTGGCCAGGGTCGAGGGCCGCGTCGACAGCTCGAATTCCCAGGACTTCGAGCGGCAACTGCAAGGGGCGATCGGCGACGAGGTCAAGGCCGTGGTCATGGACCTGGGCCAGCTCGCCTACATCAGCAGCGCCGGTCTGAGGGTCGTCCTGCTGATCGCGAAGACGCTCGGCCAGCGCAACGTGAGCATCTCCCTTTGCGCGTTGAGCGATCCCGTGCAGTCGGTGTTCGAGATCAGCGGCTTCAACCGCATCATCCAGATCTACGACACCCAGGCCGACGCCCTGGCGGCCGCGGGGTAGAGGTTCCGGGCGCGGAAGGGTAGCGGTCCAGGTGGGCGATCGGGACAGTCCCGACTACAAGATCCTTGTCGTCGATGACGAGCCGGATCTGGAGCGCTTGGTCCGCCAGCGCATGCGCCGCCACATCCGTGGGGGCAAGTACGGCTTCGAGTTCGCCGGCAACGGTGTCGAAGCGTTGCAGGTCCTGGCGGAGAAGCAGGACATCGACATCGTCCTCTCGGACATCAACATGCCGAAGATGGACGGTCTGACCCTGTTGCAGCAGATCCCCGAGGTGAACGCGGACATCCGCTCGGTCATCGTCTCGGCGTACGGCGACATGGAGAACATCCGCACCGCCATGAACCGCGGCGCCTTCGACTTCGTCACCAAACCGATCGACTTCACCGACCTCGAAGTGACGATCGAGCGGACGCTGCGGCACCTCGACGAGTGGCGCGCCGCCCTGGCCTCGCGGGACAAGCTGGTGGCGATACAGAACGAGCTCGACGTGGCGACGAAGATCCAGCAGTCGATCCTGCCGGACACCTTCCCCCGACTGGACGGCTGCGAGGTCTACGGCTGCATGCATGCCGCGCGCAACGTCGGGGGGGACTTCTTCGACGTGATCAACCTGGACGGCGGGCGGGTCGGGCTCGCGGTGGCCGACGTGTCGGACAAGGGGGTGCCGGCGGCGCTGTTCATGATGTCGAGCCGCACCCTGCTCAAGGGGGCCGCCATCGGCGTCGAGGAGCCGTCCACGGTCCTGCGTGAGGTCAACGACCTGCTGAACGAGACGAACGAGGCGGCGATGTTCGTCACCGTGTTCTACGGCGTCTACGATCCCGCGACCAGAGTGCTCACGTACTCCAACGGCGGTCACAACCCTCCGCTGGTCGTTCACTCCGACGGGACTTCGGAGGAACTCGAACTGACGGGTGGTCTCGCGCTCGGTGCGATCCCGGGTTTCGAGTACGGACAGGCCAACGTCCGGCTCAACCCGGGAGATCTGGTCGTCTTCTTCACGGACGGAGTCACCGAGGCGATCAACATGTCGAGCGAGGAGTTCGGCCTCGAGTCGCTCCGGGGCCTGTTCCGGGACGGCCGGACGCCGGGCGCCCGGGAAGCCGCCGAGGCGATTCTGCAGGCGGTGCAGGATTTCGCGGGCGAAGCGCCGCAGTTCGACGATCTGACCTGCATGACCTTGCGTGTCGCCGACGAGTGAGCGCCAGCCTCCAACTTCGTGTTACGAACCGGATCGAAGAGCTTCCGGCGGTCGCGGAGGCGGTGGAGGCGCTCGGTGCGGAGGAGGGTTGGAGCCAGGACACGACCTACGCCGTCGTCCTCGGACTGGAGGAAGTGGCGACGAACGTGGTGCGTCACGGCGGCGGCGAGCCTGGCGGCAGCGAGATCGAGATCGAGGTCACGTCCAGCGACGACGAAGTCCGGGTTGAGGTTCGCGATGGCGGAAAGGCGTTCGACCCCTTCCACGAGGCGCCCGAGCCGGACCTCGACGCGGCAGTTCAGGACCGGGAGATCGGCGGTCTGGGGGTCCACTTCGTGAAGGTCCTCATGGATGAAACTTCCTACAGCCGTGAGGGCGGCCGCAACCATGTGACCATGGTCAAGCGCCGGAGTTGAACTCCGCACGGGGAAGCCGAGAGCGATGCGCGCACGTGCTGCTCGAACAGCTCTGACCGCGTCAGCCTGGGTCGCGGCGGCGTTGCTCGTTCCGGCTTTGTCGCCGGCTCAGCCGCCCGAGTCGCCGGGCGAGGCGGAAGGGACGCCGGGCGTTTCGGCCGAGCGCATCCTGTTCGGCCAGTCCGCCGCCTTCAGCGGTCCGGCGGCCGAACTGGGCAGGGGAATGCGGCTCGGCATCCAGGCGGCCTTCAAGGAGGCCAACGATGCCGGCGGCGTGCACGGCCGGCGCCTGGAGCTGGTCACGGTGGACGACGGCTACGAGCCGGAGGCAGCGATCAGCAACACGCGCCGCCTGATCGAGGACGAGGGCGTGTTCGCCCTGGTCGGCGGCGTCGGCACGCCGACCTCGCGCTCCGCGGTACCGGTCGCCGAAGAGGCGGGTGTCCCGTACATCGCTCCGTTCACCGGCGCGGGCTTTCTCCGCGGCGAACCGCACGTGATCAACCTCCGCGCCTCCTACGCCCAGGAGACGGAGGAAATGGTGGAGCGACTGACCAGGGATCTCGGCATCGAGCGGATCGCGGTCGTCATCCAGAACGACTCCTTCGGGCGCGCCGGCCTGGCGGGCGTTCGTGCCGCGTTCGACAGACGGGGCATGGAGGCGGTCGCCATCGGCGTCTATCCGCGCAACACGACCGCCGTCAAGACGGCCATCGTCGACATCGAGGTGGGGCGGCCGGAGGCCGTCATCATCGTGGGCGCCTATCAGCCGGTCGCCAGCCTGATCGCTTGGACTCGTCACATTGGCCTCGACCCGGTGTTCATGACGCTGTCATTCGTGGGCAGCAACGCACTGGCGGAGGAGCTGGGTCCACGCGGCGCCGGCGTCTACGTCACCCAGGTCGTGCCATTCCCGACCGCGCGCAACTCGAGAGTCGCTGCGGCCTACCGGCGGGCCCTGCGCGAACACACCGCTGGCGCCGAGCCCGGCTTCGTCTCGTTCGAGGGTTACCTGGCTGGACGGCTGGTGATCGAAGCGCTCGAACGATGCGGGACGACCGTTGATCGGGATCGCTTCATTCAGACACTCCGCAGCGCGGGTTCCCTCGACCTGGATGGCTTTCGACTCGCATTCGGCGAGGAGGACAACCAGGGGTCGGACGCCGTGTTCCTGACCGTGATCGACGAACGGGGCCGGTACCGGCCCGCGACGCGTCTGGAAGCCGCGGTGAGCCAATGATCTCGTGGTTCCGGCGACTGACCGAGGCCCGTTACAGGATCGCCACGCAGCTCTACGTCGGCATCGGCGGCGCGGCTGCCCTGACGCTCGCGGCCAGTCTGGTGGCGCTGTTCGCCTTCGCTCAGGTGGGCGATTCGCAGAACCGGGTGACCGAGGGAACGGTGCCTGAGCTGGCGGCCGCTTTCGGCGTCGCCCAGGGCAGCGGCACACTGGTGGCCGCGGGCCCCAGGCTCACCGCGACGACGAACCAGGACGAACTGACTCGGGCTGAGGTAGAGGTGGCGCCGGCGCAACGTGCCTTCGAGGCCCAGCTGGAGGACCTGATGAGCCGGGGGATGGGGTCCGAGGGGTCACTCGGCGGCGACGCGGAGATCCTGAGCATCCAGGCCCATGGCGAGGAGCTCATCGGGAACATAGCGGCGATCCGGGAGTCGGTCTCCGAGGGTTTCGAACTGAGTGCGGAGAGTGAGGCGCTGCGGTCGGAACTGGAATCGCTCCACAGCCGGATCGAAGCGCTCCTGGTGCCTGCTCTCGACAATCAGCTCTTCTACGCGATGACCGGCTTTCGGTCCTTCGAACAGCCGCCCGCGTCTCGTGAGGTCCATTTTTCGGAGCCGGAGATTGACCGCTACCGGGTGCTGGTGGGTCTTCAGCAGGACGTCACGATCATCGACCAGCTCCTGAACAGTCTGGCGGTGCTGACCGACCGGCCGCTGATCGAGCCGGTCGAGGAGCGGTACGAGTCGGCGGCGACGAGTATCGAGCGCGCCCTCAGCGCGATCGACGAAACCGCGACCTCGGATCGGTTGGAGGCGCTCTTCGGTGAGATGCTGGCGAAGAGCCGCACGGCCTTCGACCTGAGACGGCAGGAAGTCGACGCGCTTGACCGGCAACAGGCGCTGCTGGAGGAGAACCAGAATCTGGCGGTCGAACTCGGCGGCGACGTGGAGAGTCTGGTCGGAGCTTCCCGGGACCGCACCGATGCGGCGACCATGGCCGCGTCCCAGGCGATTCGCACCGGGCGCGCGTTGCTCCTGGCGCTCAACATCGTGAGCATTGCCGGAGCGGTCTTCATCGGTTGGCTGTTCGTCGGACGGCTGCTCGTACGCCGTTTCGAGGCCCTCTCGAGCAGCATGCGGGAGATGGCGGACGGCAACCTGGAAGCCGAGATCGGGGTCGGCGGCAAGGACGAGGTCGCTGACATGGCGGCCGCTCTCGAGGTCTTCCGTCGTCACGCGCTGGAAGTGCAGCGCCTGAACCTGGTCGAGAAGCTGGCGGACGAGCTGAAGGAGAAGAACGAGGAGCTGGAGGTCGTGCTGATCGACCTGCAGAAGGCCCAGGACCAGATCGTGATGCGCGAGAAGCTCGCGGCGCTGGGCGAGCTGACGGCCGGGGTCGCCCACGAGATCAAGAACCCTCTCAACTTCGTCAAGAACTTCTCCGAGGTGTCCTCGGAACTCCTCGAGGAGGTCGAGGAGATCATGAAGGAGAACGAGGACGGCAGCCTGGACGAAGACCAGCGGGAGGAGATCGGGGAGATCTTCGAGGACCTGAGCGGCAACCTGAAGCTGATCCAGAACCACGGCGAACGCGCCAACCGGATCGTCACCGACATGCTGAAGATGGGCCGGGGCGCGGCCGGCCGGGAGGAGGCCGACATCAATCGACTGGTCGACGAGCACATCGGGCTCGCCTACCACAGCGCCCGGGCTTCCGACTCGGAGTTCAACCTGACGATCGAGAAGGACTTCGATCCGGACCTGGGAACGCTGGAGGTCGTATCCCAGGACGTGGGCCGGGTGTTCCTCAATCTGGTCGGCAACGCCTGCTACGCCACGAACGAAAAGCGGCGCGCCACGGACGACGAGTCCTACGAACCGACGCTCACGGTGACGACGCGGAAGATGGACGACGGCGTCGAGGTCCGTATCCGGGACAACGGCAACGGGATTCCTCGGGACATCGTGGACAAGATCTTCAACCCCTTCTTCACGACCAAGCCGACCGACGAGGGCACGGGCCTCGGTCTGGCGCTCTCGGCCGACATCGTGCGCGAGCACGGCGGCATGATCCGGGTCGATACGGTGCCGGGCGAGTTCACCGAGATGATCGTCGAACTTGCGGCGGCGCCTCCCGATCTGGACGCCCTCGCTGCCGGCGTCGACGGCCCGGAAGGGGCCGGCGGCGGAGGCTAGGCGCGCGATGGACGCCGCCACCGCGGCAACCGCCGAATCGACGGAAACGCCGCCGGTGTTCGCCATGCGCGGCGTGACCAAGGTCTACGCGATGGGCGAGGTCGAGGTCCATGCCCTGCGCGGCGTCGATCTCGACCTTCACGACGGGGAGTTCGCCGTGCTGCTCGGCCCCTCGGGCAGCGGCAAATCGACGCTGCTCAACATCCTCGGCGGCCTGGACGGGCCGACCGGCGGGCTTGTCACCTATCGGGGCCGCGAGTTGTGTCTCGGCGGCGATCGGGCGCTTACGCGCTACAGGCGCCGCCACGTCGGCTTCGTGTTCCAGTTCTACAACCTGATTCCCTCGCTCACCGCGCGCGAGAACGTCGCGCTGGTCACCGAGATCGCGGGCGATCCGATCGCTCCCGAGGATGCCCTGGCGCTGGTCGGCCTGAAGTACCGCCTCGACCACTTCCCGTCGCAGATGTCGGGCGGCGAGCAACAGCGCGTGGCGATCGCCCGGGCCATCGCCAAGCGTCCGGACGTGCTGCTCTGCGACGAACCGACGGGAGCTCTCGACATCAGCACCGGCATCGCGGTTCTGGGGGCGCTCGAGAAGGTGAACTCCGAACTGGGCACGACGACCGCGGTGATCACCCACAACGCGGCGATCTCGGCGATGGCGGATCGGGTAATCTCGCTTGCGGACGGCCTGATTACGAGCGACGTTCGCAACTCGACCAAGCAGCCGGCGGCCACGATCGAGTGGTAGGACGATGAGAGCCCTCGACCGTAAACTGCTGCGCGACCTTTGGAACGTGCGTTCCCAGGTGCTGGCGATCGCCCTGGTCGTCTCGTCGGGAGTCGCGCTGCTGGTCATGGCGCAGGGTGTGTTCGGATCGCTCCTGACGACCCGCGACGCCTACTACGCCCGTTACGCCTTCGCCGACGTGTTCGCCGGCGCCAAGCGCGTTCCCAACTGGGTGGAGGAGCGGATCGCGGCGATCCCGGGAGTCAAGCAGGTCCAGACCCGGGTGGTCGTGAGCGTCTCGCTGGACGTGCCGGATGTCTCCGATCCGGTCAACGGGCGCCTGATCTCCCTGCCGGATCGCGGCCGGCCGGCGCTCAACGACGTCGCTCTGCGCCGCGGGCGCTTCCTGGACCCGGATCGGGCGGAGGAGGCGCTGGTCGGCGAGCGTTTCGCGGAAGCTCACGGCCTCGACCTGGGCGATCGCCTGTTCGCGGTCATCAACGGCCGCCGGCAGCCGCTCGTGATCGTCGGTGTCGCGCTCAGTCCGGAGTACGTCTACGGCATCGGACCGGGAGAACTGGTCCCGGATCCGAAGCACTTCGGCTTCCTGTGGATGACCCGGCGGCACCTGGCCACGGCGTTCGAGATGGAGGGCGGGTTCAACGACGTCGCCCTGACGCTGGCCGACCGTTCGCCCAGCGTCGAGCGGGCTGCGATCGTCGAACTCGACGCGATTCTCGATCCGTACGGTGGCCTGGGCGCGATTCCGCGCGCGGAGCAGACCTCGAACTGGTACCTCCAGAACGAGTTGACCCAGCTTCAGAACATGGGACTCCTCGTGCCCCTGATCTTCCTCGCCGTGGCGACGTTCCTGCTCAACGTGGTTCTGCGGCGAACCGTCGCGGTGCAGCGCGAACAGATCGCCGCGCTCAAGGCACTGGGCTACTCGAACATCCGGCTCGGCGTTCACTACGTGCAGTGGGCCGTCGTCGTGGTGGCCCTCGGCGCCCTGTTGGGGATCGGGGCCGGTCTGTTGCTGGCCGAAGCGATGCTCGGCATGTACATGGAGTACTTCCGCTTCCCGCTGCTGGTCTACAAGGTGTCGGCATCGGGCATTCTGATCGCCGTCGGGGTGAGTCTTGCCGCCGCGACGCTGGGCGCGCTGGGCGCGGTGCGCAGCGTCGTCTCGCTGCCGCCAGCCGAAGCGATGCGTCCGGCGACGCCCGAGACCTTCCGGGTGTCCCTGTTCGAACGGCTCGGCGCACGGCGATGGTTGTCGCAGCCGGCGCGGATGGTGCTGCGGAACCTGTCGCGGCGGCCGCTGCGCGCGGTTCTGTCGATCGTCGGCATCGCCTCCGCCGGGGCCATCATGGTCGTGGGCTGGGCGATGATGGACTCGATGGACGAACTGCTCGAGGTGCAGTTCAACATCATCCAGCGTCAGGACCTGTCGGTGAGCTTCTTCGAGCCGGTCGAGCGGAGCGCCGTGCACGAACTCGCCGCCCTCCCGGGCGTGATGCAGGTGGAACCGACGGGTGCGGTCGCGGCGCGGCTGCGCAACGGCCACCTGCAGAAGCAGACGGCGATCCAGGCCCTGGCGCCCGACGCCAGACTGCGGCGGGTGGTGGACGTCGACTATCGCGCGATCCAGCTCGATCGGCCCGGCCTGGTCCTGTCCACGGTGCTCGCCGACCAGTTGCAGGTCGAGCCGGGAGACATGCTCGTCGTGGAGGTCATGGAGGCCGCCCGGCCGGTCCGCGAGGTCGTGCTCACGGACACCGTCGACGACCTTCTCGGCGTGACGGCGTACATGGAACAGGAGTCGCTGCAGCGGCTGGTGCGGCGCGACGAGACGGTCAACGGAGCGATGCTCAGGATCGACAGCCTGGCCGAGGATCGGCTGTACGGTCTGTTGAAGGCGATGCCGGCGGTCGCGGGCGTGACCCTGCGCAGCGCCGCTCTCGAGAGCATCCAGACCTACATGCTCGACAACATGTCCATGATGATGAGCGTCAACCTGTTCTTCGCTCTGGTCATCGCCTTCGGCGTGATCTACAACACGGCCCGGATCTCCCTGTCCGAGACCAGCCGCGAGCTCGCCAGCCTGCGAGTGATCGGTTTCACACGCGCCGAGATCTCGTCGATCCTGCTGGGCGAACTCGGGGTTCTTACCCTGGCGGCGATTCCACTTGGCCTGCTCCTCGGCTACGGCATGATCACCGGCGTGATGAGCGCCTTCGAGAGCGAGCTGTTCCGGCTTCCGGTCGTGGTCGAATCGAGTACGTTCGTGGTTTCCGCGGCAGCCGTTCTCGGGTCGATGGCGATCTCGGCCTGGACGGTACGGCGTAAGCTTCACGATCTGGACCTGGTCGCGGTGCTCAAGACCCGCGAGTAGCAGGGAACGAACTGATGAAGATGCGGCGCTGGGTTTTTTGGGGCGTGGGGCTGGTCGTGGTCGCGGCCGCGGCGATCTTCGGAACGCGACCGCAGCCGGTGCCGGCGGAGGTTGCCCAGGTCACGCGAGGGCCGCTGGAGGTGACGATCGACGAAGAGGGCGAGACGAGGGTCCGGGATCGCTTCGTCATCTCGGCGCCGCTGGCCGGTCGGGTCCTGCGGATCGAACTGGAGCCGGGCGACACCGTGGTGGCCGGCGACACCGTGCTGGCGGTCTTCCTGCCCTCGGCGCCGGTGCTGCTCGACGCCCGCAGCCGGGCCGAGGCGGAGGCGGTGGTGGAGACCGCGACGGCCGCCCTCGGCCAGGCCGAGGCGCACTACGAGCGAGCGGCCGCGGAACTCGCCTTCTCCCGTTCCGAGGCGGGGCGATACCTGCGGCTCAGCCAGGAGGGAATCGTCTCGGTCGAGGCGATGGAGAGCGCCCAGTTGGACCTCGACACCCGTCAGGAAGCGCTGGAGGCGGCCGAGTACGCCGTGCGCACGGCCCGAAGCGAACTGCAGGCAGCGCGTGTGCGGCTGTTGCAGTTCAGCGCCGAGAGCGCCGAGGACCTGAATGGGGCGACGATTCGGATCGTGTCGCCGGTTTCGGGCGTCGTGCTGCGGCGGGTGCGGGAGAGCGAGTCCATCGTGCCCGCCGGCGAAGCCCTGCTCGAAGTTGGCGATCCGCGCCGGATCGAGGTGGTCACGGACTATCTTTCGAAGGACGCCGTCCGGATGCGCTCGGGCCAGCGCGTGCTGATCGATCGCTGGGGCGGCGAGCGCCCCCTGCAGGGCCGTGTGCGGCGCGTGGAACCTTCGGGCTTCACGAAGATCTCGGCGCTCGGCGTCGAAGAGCAGCGGGTGAACGTGGTGATCGACATCGTCGATCCGCCGGGCGACTGGGCGGGCCTGGGCGACGGATTCCGCGTCGAGACGCGGGTCGTCGTCTGGGAGAGCGACGACGAAGTGAAGGCGCCGACCGGGGCGCTTTTCCGGCGCGAAGAGAACTGGGCCGTGTTCGCGGTCGAGGGCCGCCGCGCGGCGCTCAGGCCGATCGAGGTGGGCGAGCGGAACGGACAGGAAGCCCAGGTGCTCGGCGGTCTCGATCCCGGCGAGCAGGTCGTCGTCTACCCGAGTGACAGCCTGAGCGACGGTTCGCCGGTCTCGGCTGAACTCTGACCGCCGCTGACGGTCAGGTCGAGAGCGGGGCGATGACGCCCTCGGCGAACTCGTTCAGCATCGCCAGCTCTTCATCCTGCTCGAACCAGCCGACGTGGTGCCAGAGGAAGAACTCCTCGATGCCGAACGTCTCGTGCAGGCGGCCGACGTGGTCGAGCACCTCCTGCCGCGAACCCATCCACATCCGCCCCATGGGGACGTGGTAGGGCGGCGCGTTGTAGGCGAAGTTGAACAGCCACTCGAAGCCATCGTAGAGCTTCTTCGTCTCAGCCGGGTTCCGGCCCATGATCAGGTGTCCGCCCAGGGCCAGCATGTCGTTCGCGCCGATGATCCGGCCGTGGTTCAGGGCTTCCTCCAGGCAGATGTCGAGGGTCAGGGGGATGAACTCCTCCTTCGACTCGTTGAACATGCCCATCATCTTGCCGCCTTCGCGGGCCCAGAACTTCGCGGTTCCCATGCTGTAGCTGAAGGGTGCGTAGACGGGTGGGTGGGGGTCGTTCTGCAACGGCCGCGGCACGATGCCGATCTCCTTCAGCGTCCCGTCGGCCGTCACCGAGCCGGGTGACCATTGGTTCGTGGGCCCGAAGCTCCAGTCCATCGGCGGCGGCGCCTGCCAGAACTCGCCGGTGAGGCTCACGACCTCCTGAGTCCAGAGCGCCTTGACGAGCCGCCAGTTCTCCTCGAACGCACGCCGGTTGCGGGCGTCCACTTCCGACTTGTCGGAGTGGGTCGCCGTGATCCCGATGTGCTGGCCGAAGGTTCCCGTCCAGCGGGGCGTGTTGCCCCTGGTGAAGCCGGCGAACATGCGGCCGCCGGTGAAGTGGTCGAGCATCGCCAGGTTCTCGGCCAACTGGATCGGATTGACGGCGGTCAGGTTCATCCCGAGCTGGCCGACGCGCATCTGTTCCGTGTGCTGGGCGACGAAGTAGTCCCAGAACAGCGGATTCGTCGTTGTCTCGATGCCCTCCACCTGGAGATGCTGCTCGGTCATGCAGAAGCCCGTGTAGCCGACCGACTCGGCGAACGTCATCTGCGCCTTCAGGTTCGCCATCAGGGCCTGGAAGCGGTTCGGATCCGACCCGGCGCGGCCGACACGCTCGCCGAGGCGCCGCATGTACGGGATGGCAAGGATGACGAACTCCATCAACCGCCCACCTTGCCGGCGTCTCCGTTCAGGTAGTCCAGCACACTCTGCTGGAAGTGCATGATCGGCGACTCGGCGCCGGAACCGGCGGCCATCGGGCCGACCTCGAACTTCGGGGACCGCAGGTTGCGCTGGATCATCTCGCAGATCCACATGTCCTCGAGCTGGAAGTTGCCGGATTCCATCGGGTGCCCTTCCTGGTTGGCCAGGCTGATCAGTGTGGGCGACTTGCCCGCGTCGGCGCGGGAGGCCGATCCGTAGGTCGTCCAGCTCTGCGTCCACATCATCGTCAGGTCGGGGCTCTTCGGCTCCAGCATCGAAACGTGGAATCCCCAGGGGCTCGGCGACAGGATGGTCAGGGGAAAGAGCATGACCACGCCCGGATAGAAGCTCTCCTCGTGGCCCGGCAGACGGGTCGCGCCCGCGCCGTCGGCGAGTTCGGCCGAGAGCACGGTGGACGATTGCGGATCGCCTTCCCGCTCGGTGGAGTACCAGACGGTGTGACGGCCCACCGGGTGCCAGAGGTTCCGGTCGGGATAGACGCTGCCCAGGGTCTGGTTGTGGAGATAGCCGAGGTGGTAGCCGTCGATCGCGTTCTCGTAGAAGACCTTCCAGTTGCAGTGCATCTCGTAGCGCACGTCGCCGGCGTAGCTCAGGCTGCCGTCGGCCAGGTCGTGGGGCCAGGCGTGGTCGTCGAGTCCGGCGATCCACTGGTCGAACGGTTCGGGCGGGTCCGGATCGGGGTTCACGTAGACCATCCCGCGGTGGGAGCCGACCGAGGCTCGATGCAGCGACAGACGCTCGCGCGGAGCCGTGCCGAAGCACTCGGCCTCGTTGGGCACCCCTCGCAGCGCGCCGTTCGTCTCGTAGGTCCAGCGGTGGTAGGGGCAGCGGATGGTCGAGCCCACGTTGCCGCTGCCCTCGACGATCTCGCAGCCGCGGTGGCGGCAGATGTTGTGGAAGGCCTGGAGCTCTCCGGCGTCGTCCCGGAGCACGAAGAGCGAGTGGTTCATCAGCCGGCAGGCGCGGAAGTCGCCGGGTTCCTTGAGGTCCTCCTCGGTCGCTGCCCAGACCCAGGAGCGGTCGAACAGGCCGTGGACTTCCCGGTCTAGCCAGCCGTTGTCGAAGTAGGCCTCCGGGGGCAGTAGCTGGCGGGGATGGTCGAAGGTTGTCGTCACGGTTGCTTCTCCTTTCCGAGTCCGTACAGAAGGGTCCTGGTGGCCAGGTCCGCGGCGTCCGCCGCGGCGATCCGGCCGGAGGCGACTTCGTTCCACGCGCTCCAGATGAGTTGGTCGATCTGTGCGACCACCCAGGCGGTCGGCACGTCGGCGGCGACGGCGCCCTCGGACTTGAGGCGTCCGACCAGGGCCGCGACCTGTTCGAGTTGCCGCCGGTACTCGGCAGTCGTGTGTTCGTCGCCGATCTCCGCGCGGTAGAGAAAGCTGTAACGGTCCCCCAGCGGAATCACGGCTTCGAACATGCCCTGCAGTTGCCGGCGGGCGCTCGCGCCCTGGACGATGGTCGCGGCCACGGCTTCGTTCGTTTCCGCGATGCAGATCTCGGCCAGCAGCGTCAGCAACTCGTCGCGGTTCCTGAAGTGCCGGTGAAGCGTCGCCCGGCCGACTCCGGCGTGGAGGGCGACCTCGCTGAAGGTCGCTCCGGGATTGCGCGACCAGAGGCGGATCGCGGCGTCGATGATGGCGTCACGGGCGGTGGGACGCGGACTGGGGTTCAGTGCTGGTCTCATGCGTTCACCTCGATGCGATCGATTCGCAGGCATCGCCGATGCCGTTCCCGTCGGCGTCGGCCTGGTTGCGGTTGGAAGCGGCGGGGCAGTTGTCCAGGCCGTCCAGGATGGTGTCGCGATCGCGGTCGATCCCCATCCGCCGGCCGGAGCCGGGCGGCGCGCAGGTGTAGGTGACGGGAGTGCCGCCGGTGGCGAGTGTTCGCAGGCGCGACGGCGTCCATCGCTCGCCCCGGTCATCGAGGAAGTGGCCGTTTCCGAGTCGAATCCATCCGCGCGGTTGCCCGGCCACCGTGGCCTTGGCGATCAGGTCGCACTCGGTGACCGAACCGCCGAGGACGGCCGACTGGAACGAGACCCGGGCGCGGTGCGTCAACAGGTCGACGCGCGGGCTGGCTGCAGAGGCGTTCGTCGCGTCCAGGGTGACCTGCTGCCCGACGATCGGCGCCAGGTCCGTGTCGAACTCCATCAGGTAGTCGACGAGGCCCTGGCGCACCTCGTCGTCCGGGATGCCGATGTCCATGCCGTCGCTGAAACTGCAGCCGAAGACATCGCCGGAGCGGCGGCCGCCCGGCAGGCCGAGTTCGGCGCAGGTCGTGGTGCCGTCGTCGAAGACGGCGCCCTGAAGGAAGTTGAAGAGCTTGTCCGTCGCGCCGTCGTGCAGAAAGCCGAACCCGCGGATCTGGTCGCCCTGGTGGGCGTCGGTGGTCGAGGGGAGGAAGTACTGCCGGTTCGGAAGGCCGAACATCCCGACCTTCTGGTAGAGGTTCCGCAGGTGCGGAACCTTGAGAATCAGCACCTCGCCGCCGTGCGACGCGTCGCCGGCGGTGCCGAAGAAGCCCTTTGCCGGGTCGTGACGGTGGCAGCCGGCACAGTTGCGCCCGTCGACCGCCGCGCCGTTCCGGTTGTCGGGCAGGTCAGTGGCGGCGTCGACGCCGTCGGAGCGGCGCGGCCCGTCGAAGAAGGCGTCTCCGAGCCGGGCGGACGGACTGTGCGCGTTGTTGAGCGGTTTGATCGGGTTCGGCGGCAACTGCACGGCCAGCATGAAGTCGGCGAACTCGTCCACGTCCCGCTCGAGCTGGATCACCTCGGCCGGCTTGGCGGCAGCGTTCACGCCGGAGAGCGTGACATCGAGCCCCAGCAGGCTCTCGAAGGCGACGATGAAGTTCTTGAACGAGAACTTCTCGTCCAGCGTCTTTCGGTCGTCGATCCCGAAGTAGCCGTTGGCCCGGTCGCCGCGCCAGTGCATGTGGCCGTGGGTCGACATGCCCCGCATCGTCTGCGTGAACATGGGCCCCTTCATCGGCGAGAAGACGAGCTGGTCGCCGTTGCCGTTCACGTACGGCACCGTCTCGCAGCCCGGGTAGTGCCCGAAGATGTCGCAGGACAGCCAGAAGTCGGAGAAGGTCGGGAACGGCTGCGGGTTGGCCGTGTTGCCGTCGTCCGGATTGCCGAGGTCCCAGCTCAAGTGATCCGTGTCGCCGAACACGTGGCAGCTCGCGCAGGAGGATTCGCCGTTGGACGAGGTCCGATTCGCGTCGTAGAGGATCCGGCGTCCGGTCACCACTTCGGCGGGTTCCGGGTTGTGGAAGGAAACTGCCTGCCGGACGGTGCCGCTCACCGCGTCGACGACCTTCACGCTGCGCTCGAAGTGGGCGAACACGTAGAGCTGGCCGTTCGGACGGTTGTGCGTCTCGTCGAGCAGGAGGCCGGCGGGTCCGCCGGACACGTCCAGGTAGTTCGCGCTGACGGAGGTCGGGTCGAACTCCTCTCCCTCGCCGTCCCACAGCGTGTCGTCCTCGAGAGCCGCGGTGTCGAACACGCCGATCCGGTCCGACCCCAGGGCCGCGACGTAGAGCTTCGCTCCGTCCGAGCTGACCTGGACTTCCAGAGGAGTCGAGAGGCTGTGCCGGCGAACGGCGGGGGACGACTTCAGGACGGAGTAGTCGATGTGGCGGTTCAGGTGGCGCTTGCGGACGGTGCCCGTTCCAGGGTCGACGACGGTGATTTGCGCTCTGGCGATGTCCCCCTGAACGGTCGAGCCGCCGCGGACTCCCGGTCCCTCGAAGCGGACGTGGTTCCGTGCGTCCGTGTTGGCCACGTAGACACGGCCTGTCTTCGGATTCATGGCCATGTTGAACAGGGTCGTGCCGACGTGCGCGAAGTGGTCCTTCTCCTCGAGCGTGGCGGCGTCGATCGCGAAGACGTCCCGGTCGGGAAGGAAGAAGCGGATGCCGTTCGAGTAGTTCAGGCCGCGGGAGTCCCTCCATTCGCCGGACCCGTCGTCCCACTTCACGATCATCGCGGTGAACGGCGCGGGCTCGCCGTCGGCCCCGGTGCTCGGAAGCGGGCGGCCCATGGGCAGGGTCTTGTCTGTCGGACCGTTGGGAGAAGCCGTCGCATGCACAGCCGGGAGGTTGCCCGCCACGCAGGGCTGATCGCCGCGCCGGCGGTCCCAGGTCGCGCCAATGAAGAAGCCGCGGGGCGAGTCCTCGAAACCCCGGCACATCACTCCCTCGTGGATCACGCTGGTCTGGTTTCCCGAGTGGAACACCGCCGCATACACGGTGGAGCCGTCCGGGCTGACCGTTAGTGCGCGCGGCGTGTCGCCGAACAACTCGATGATCCGTAGCGGCGTGCCGCCGACTCCGGCGCCGGGATCCCCGGCGTCGAAGACCCAGACGTCCGCTCGGCCGACGCCCGCGGTGTGCAGTTGCGGGTCCCCGGCCCCGGGGACGCTGGCGATCGACGGATGCGTGCGGTGCTGGCCGCGATGGGCCGTCGTGATGAAGGCCCGATTACGCGCGAAGACGATGTCCCGGGGTTCGTCGCCGACCAGGAGCGTGCGCTTGACGAAGGCGGCGCCGGGTGTGGCCGGGCTCGCTGCAAGCAGCGGACTGAGGTCCACGATGCTCACCGAGTCCGAGAGGTGGTTCACGACCCAGACCTCCGAGGCGTGGCGCGCGGCCACGGCGACGGGTTCCATGCCCACGGGAACCGATGCGCGGTGAGCCAGCGTGCCCGAGTCTCCGACGGTGAAGACCTCGAGGTGGTTGTCCGGCGTGTTCGTGACGAAGAGCAGGCTGCCGTCGGGGGAGAGAGCCAGCGGTCGAACGGGGCCCGACTCGAAGGCGATGAACTCCACCGCGTGGGCGCCGCCGGCGACGAGCAGCAGGATCAGGAACGCTGATGCGGTTCGGAGGGCTCGATTCCGGCGTCGGTGTCCAGCGTGAGGCGCGTTGAGGGGCATCGTGTCGGTCTCTCCTGACCCGGGATGGTACAGAACTGTCTCAAGAGAGTCAACACAAGTTCAATCGGTTCGTTTCGGGCTCGAAAGCGATTGAGTCTGCTCGCCAGCGAGCGCGGCGAGGTTCTCCTCGTGCCGCCGCCGATTCAACCGGTAGTGGCGAAGAACGAAGATGGCCAGGAGGTAGAGAACAGCCAGCACCGGGCCGTACAGCCATCCCAGGCGCTCGACCATCGACTGTTCGATCGAGGACGCGTCGGCCTGGGTGGGGAAGTTGATCGCCGTCAGCAGCAGACCCCCGATCCAGATTCCCAGTCCCGTGGCGACCTTGCTGGTGAAAGAAAGAACGGCGGAGACGAGTCCCTCCTCCCGGCGGCCCGTGACCACGGCGCGGGCGTCGACGACGTCCGCGACCATCGAGGCGCTCACGGTGCTCGTCATCACGATGAGAGCCACCTGGGCAACGCCGATCGCGACCATCGACGGAAAGAGCGCTGAGTGGCCGGCTGGCGGGAAGGCGCCCAGCAGGGAGAGGATGACCGGGCCGCTTCCGGCCAGAAGCGACAGGGCCGAGAGCCTGATCAGGACGGCCCTCTTGTCGCGGCCCCGGCTGGCTACCGGCAGCAGGGCGATGGCGAGCAGGGGCGATGCGAGTTGGGCGGCGAGGATGGAACTCGTCTGCGTGCTGTCGAAGCCCCAGAACCAGGGCTGCATGTAGGCCCACATCGCGGTCGCGGTGCCGCTGGCCGCGGCGGTCAGGGCCGTCGAGGCCAGGATCGCCGCCAGACTGCCGTCTCTCAGCGTTGCCAGCGTCTCTTCCAGGACCCGTCGAGCCGCGGCCCGTTCGGGCGGCGGTGCCGCGAGCGTGGGGATGTGTCGGTGAGTCGCCGCGGCGGCGAGTACCAGACAGAGGATGAGCGCGCAGGCGGTGATCAGACCGGCCTGTTCGTACCCGGCGCGGCGCAGGATGCCGGTGCCGTCCAGGTAGTCGGGGCTGTCGGCCAGCCACCAGACGTACATCGAAACCGCCATCAGGGTGCCGAAGAACCAACCGCCGGCGTAGGAGAAGTTCATCAGCCGGGTCCGGTCCTCGTAGCCTGGGGCGAGTTCCGGCAGCAGGGCGTTGAAGGGGACGGTGTGCATCGTCACCGCCAACCGCAGCGCGACCGTGAAACCGGCGAGCCAGAGGAACGTTGCCGGCTGCGAGAGGTCGGGAGGCCTCCAGAGGAAGTAGTAGCAGAGAGGAATGGGGAGGACGGCCGCGTAGAGGAACGGATGTCGTCGCCCGAGCCGGCTCCGGAGCCGGTCCGACCAGCGCCCGACCAGTGGGTCGGAGACCGCGTCCACTACGAGCGCCAGCAGCAGCGCGGAGCCGGCGAGCGCCGGGTCCAGGCCGACTACCTGGCTGTAGTAGATCAGCAGGAAGTAGGAGACGCCGTTGGTCACCAGGCCGCTCGCCGTCCCGGAGGCGGTGAAGGCCAGACGGTTCAACGGCGACTACCCCCTGAGCCAGTCATGCCGGCGGCGGCTTTCCGTACGTGGTGAGGCTCACCCGGGCGGTTCTTACTCCGCGAGCTGGAACGGAGTTGACCACTCCATCGTTCCCCAGCGGATCGTCAGCATCCCGCCGTTTCCGTTGACCTCCAGCAGTCCCTCGGTTTCTTCGACCGGTTCGGCGAGCGTCCTGAACGTCAGCGGAGTCTCGCCCGCGTCGTGTTCGGCCATGTGCATCGTGCCCCAGACATCGGCCAGGTGGTTGAAGACGAGCTTCCATCCGTCTCCTTCGCGCTTGAGCCAGAGGCTGTAGACGCCGGGGTAGGTCGGCCCATGATTGTGGGCGGCGATCTTGGCGTCCTCGAACGCCAGGTCGGCGTCCGTCCAGAACTTGAACGGTTTGCCGTAGATCGGTCCCAGCACTTCGCCGTCGGCGAGCGTCTCGAGTCGGTCGTAGTCGTGGCCGGGCGCCGGCAGCAGGTCGAAGCGGAGCCGGATCGCCTGATCGGCGATCTCGATCCTCGACGAGGACAGGTCGTCCGGTTCGCCGACCGGCTGGCGCGTGACGATGACGCCGGCGGCGTCTGCCGCCTCCTTCGTCATCCCCTTGACCTCGGCGTTGAAGAAACCGGCCTCCAGCTCGCCCCTGAGACCGTCGCCCTCCCGGGCGAGGTCCATCTCGACCGGAACGAGCTGGCCGCCCAGCTCGATGTCGAACTTGAGGTGGAGCCCGGTCTCTGTGCGGCTGATGTTCTCGATCTCGAGATCCGCCAGACGCGCCAGATAGAAGTCGGCGCTCGCCTTGCCGTCGTCGTCGGCGAACGTGATCAGGCTGTTGAGCGAGCCTTGCTGGGTCATCACTTCGAGCACCCACTCGCCGAGAAAGGGCTCGATCTCGGCGGTGTCGATGCGGGGCGGCGGCTCCGGCGGTGCGTCCTGGCCCAAGAGCGGGACGCTCGCCAGGGTCAGCGCAGCGGCGATTGCGAGGGCGAGGGGGGTGTGTGGAATGCGATCCATGGCCTGGTCTCCGTCCGTGGTTGCGGGCAGCGCCGGTCTCAGAAGTAGTCCGGCATGGAGGGCGGCGGACCGGCGAAGACCCGGTCGGCCTGATTGAGAGAAGCGGTCGGTCCTTTCACCTGGCCGAGCTCGGCCAGCCGGCGGGCGCTCAGGTGGCCGCTGTAGAGCGAGGCGAGAGCGCGGATGTCGAGCCGGAGAGCGTCCGCTCCGGCGGCGTCTCCGGTGCGGCTCGCTCTGGCTTCGCCGCCTCCGACCTCGAGCAGGAAGCCGCCGGCGTTGGCCGGCACGACGTCGTCCGTCAGATCCAGTTCGATCCGGGCCGTCGTGTCGGATGGGTATCCTCGCGAAGTGAGGGCGGCGCGGACGTCCACGATCCGCAGCATCCAGGTTTCGGCTACCGAGATCTCGGTACCGACCTCCGGCACTTCCAGGAGGAGCGAGTCGTCGAGGCCGCCGTACCAGGTGGCGTGGCGGGCGAGCGTCCGGCAGTCCGAGAACAGGGCGAGAACACGCCGCGCCGCCTCGCGGTTGGCGACCTGCACGTCGCGGACGTTGAGGGTGTAGGGATAGCGGGCCACCTCGCCGAGCGTGTAGACGACGTAGCCTTCGATGTCGCCGCCGCCGCCCGCCACGCCGTAGGCATGCACGTCGCGGCCGGCGGGGTGGCGGTAGACGCGATCCCAGATGTGACTGTTGCGGTTGAGCCAGCCTGGGCGGTTCGAGGCCACATTGCGGTAGAAGCGCGCCACCGCATCCCCGTCGCGGCTCGGGTCGAGCGGGAGGATCTCGCGGGCCGACTCGATACGACCCAGCTTCGGAAGCGGCAGCCGGTACTGGTAGCGGTGGCCGGCGACCGCGTAGCCCACTCGTCCGTAGAGCGTGAACGTGGTCGGGTAGAGCGTCGAGACCGCGACGCCCTGGTCATGCATCTCGGCAAGCGCCGCCCTCATCATCGACTTCGCGACCCCGCGCCCTCGCGCGGTCGGACTGATCGCCACGCCCGCGATGCCGATGTTGCGAATCGACCGGCCGCCGAAGAACTGGCCCATGTCGTAACGGACGAGGCCTCCCAGGACCTCGCCGCCCGCGCGCACGACCCGCACCTGTTCGCGCGTGTCCCGGAGCCAGGACAGGCAGGAGTCGAGCGGCGTATTGAACGCCAGCGCCTCGTTGCGGGCCAGGGCTTCCAGGTCCGCCTCGTTGCGGATGGCGCCGAAGCTGAGGCAATCGGTCACGGCGTCGGAGTCTACTTGCCTCTCCCCGATCCGCCTTGCATCCGTTCATGGAGTTGAGTCAGGATCCGGCGCGTCCCGGCTTCGGGCGTCTACCTGACGGGTTCAGAAGTTGACGGCGGTTGTTCGAACGGAGCGGCTGAGCAAGCACTACGGCGCAGTGACCGCGCTCGCCGGGGTCGACTTCGAGTGCCGCGCGGGCGATGTCGTCGGCGTCCTCGGTCTGAACGGCGCCGGCAAGTCGACTCTGCTCCGGATCCTGGCCGGCGAACTCCTGCCCAGCAGCGGCAGGGTCCAGGTAGGCGGCGTCGAACCGGGAGTCGACTCGCGGGCGATGCGTTCGCGGGTTGGCTACCTGCCGGAGGAACCGCCCCTCTACCGGGAAATGCGCGTGCGGGACTACCTCGGCTTCGTCGGGGCGCTGAACGGCGTGCCCCGCAACGAACTCCCGGGGCGCATGGCCCTGGTGGCCGAGCGGGTTCACGTCGGCGACTGCCTGGACCGCGTGATCGGCGAACTGTCCATGGGCTACCGGAAGCGCGTCGGCATCGCTCAGGCGCTCCTGCACGAGCCCGACGTCGTCCTGCTCGACGAACCCGTCTCATCGCTCGACCCGGCGGAGATCGTCGGCATGCGGGAACTCGTCCGTTCGCTGGGCGGCCGGCGCACCGTGTTCACGTCGTCGCACCACCTGCGTGAGGTCCACGAAACCTGCGATTCGATCCTCGTCCTGCACGAAGGGGAGCTCCTCGCGCACGGCAGCCAGGAGGAACTTGGAGTTCTGGCTGGCCGCGAGCGGATAGAGGTCGAGGTGCGGGGAACGCCGGCGGAGGCGGCCAGCGCGCTTCCGGCTGGCGCCAACGTCGTCCACGCGGCGGATCCCGGTGGCGGCGTCTCGACTCTGACCCTCGAGCTGTCGGACGTGGAGCGTGAGGAGGTGGCTGCGGCGCTCGTACGAGGCGGCTTCGGCGTGCGGCGTCTGGAGCCGGTGCGCTCCGACCTGGAGCGTGTATTCCTCGACCTCGTTCGGGGTGAGGGCGGCGCCCGGACAGGCGGGGAGAGCGGAACGTGAGCGCCGTCCTCCTGATCGCCCGCCGCGAGCTTCGCGCCGCCTTCGCCGGGCTCTACGGCTGGGCGATCCTGGCCCTGGTCCTGATGCTCGACGGCCTGTTCTTCAACGCGTACACACTCGGCAGTGCGCGCCCTTCGAGCGAGGTCCTGAGCCTTTTCTTCTACACGAACTTCGGCGTCACGATGGCGGCGGCGGTGTTCGTCACGATGCGCTCCTTCGCCGCCGAGCGGGAGCAGCGCACCCTGGTGCTGCTGCTGACCTCGCCCGCCGGCGACTGGCAGGTCGTGCTGGGCAAGTACCTGGGCGCGCTGGGTTTCGTGCTCTGCACCGTGGCCGCCGCGGCGTACATCCCGGTGATGGTCTGGCTCAAGGGCAACCTGGAGTGGGGCCAGGCCGCGGCCGGCTATCTCGGCATCGCGCTGGCGGCCGCTGTCTGTACGGCCATCGGGATCTTCTGTTCCGCCCTGGCGCCCAACCAGTTGGCCGCCGGCGTCGCCGCCGGCTTCCTGGTCACGCTGCAGGTGCTCTTCTGGCTTCTCTCGGGCATCAGCGAGCCTCCCCTGGACGGCGTGTTCGCGGCGATGGACCTTTACCACGAGCACTTCGAGCCGTTCCAGGAAGGCGCTGTGCACCTGAAGACCCTGGTCTACGCGCCGACGGTTTCCTTCCTGTTCCTTCTGTTCAGCGTGCGCGTGCTGCAGGCGAGGCGGTGGCGGTGATCGGACCCCGGCGTTTCGCGCCCCTGTTGTGGCTGGTCACTTCGGCCCTGGTGCTGGCGGGAGGCCGGTTCGCGGGGCCCGGGGTTCTGCGCGGTCTGCTGCTGGGAGCTGCGGCGGGTCTCGCCGTCGTCGTCGTCGCTTCCAGCGCGGGTGAGTTCGCCGCCTCGGACTCGGGAAGCGCCAGACGGCTTGCGGCGAGAAGAGCGATGGGCTTCTACGGCCTGGCGGCGTTGGGCCTGCTGCTGGGGCTGCTGACCATCTGGGGCGTCATCGATCAGCCGTCGTTGGACGACGACGGCGCGGCGTCCTGGCGGGCGGTACGAACGGTGGGGTGGTTGCTTGCGTGGTGGGTGGGGACCCTGGCGGCAGTTAGCGCCGACTGGGCCCGCTTCCGCGGCGGCGACCTGGAGCCGGGGCGGGTGCGGGCCGCGACGGCCGCCGGCCTGAGTCTGGCGCTGGCGGTGGCCTGGGTGTTCGCCGTCAACTACACCGCCGGGGAACGCGACCGGCTTTGGGAGTGGAGTGCCAGCAGCCGGGCGCGGGTGTCGGAGGCGACGCTGGAACTCGTGGGCGGGTTGCGCGAGCCGGTCGAGGTCGTCGCGTTCTTCCCGCCCGCGAACCAGGTGTTGCGACGGATCGAGCCCTTTCTCGACGAGGTCGCGGCTGCCGGGCCAGTCGACGTGAAGGTACTCGACCAGGCGCTCGAGCCGACGCGGGCCGGGGAACTCGGCGCGCGCGAGAACGGCCTCCTGTTCGTGCTGCGTGGAAGCGATCAGCGCAGGATCGAACTCGATCTGGACTACGAGCGGGCGAAGCGGAGTCTTGGCTCGCTCGACCGGGAGTTCCAGGAGGCGCTGCTCGAGATCGGCCGGGAACGCCGGACGCTGTACGTGACCACGGGTCATGGCGAGCGGGCCGAGGACGCGAACGATGCCGGCGAGCCGGGGCTCGGGAACGCCTACGGCATCCTGCGGGCGCTCAACGTCAGCACGCGGAACCTGCCGGTGGCCGACCTGATCCAGGACCAGCCGCCGGACGCCGGCGTCGTCGCCGCGTTCGGACCGACCCGGCGCTTCCTGCCCGAGGAGGTCGACAGCCTGCGCCGCTTCTGGAACCGCGGCGGCTCGATCCTCCTGCTGCTGGAGCCGGGCGTGGACCACGGCCTGGAGCCGCTGCTGGAGGAAATGGCCATACGCCGGCTGGAGGGCACGGTCGCGAACGACCGCTACCACCTGCGGCGGGACGGCGGAACGAGCGACCGGAGGCTGCTCCTGACCAACCGCTTCGGCAGCCATGCGACGACGAGCGACCTGTCCCGGGCGGCGAGCCGGATCGGCCTGGTGCTCGAAGGGGCGGCCGGCCTCGAGGGTGTGGCCGGCGGTCCGGCCCGTTCCAGCGTGCTGGTGCGGCCGATGACCGGGAGTTGGCTCGAACTCGACGGCGACTTCGAACGCGACCGCGAAGCGGAGCCGGACGCGGTCGAGGCGCTGGCGATGGCGTCGACCCTGCCGGTCGAGACGGCTGCCGAGCCGGACGCGGACATCCCGCCCGCTTCCGGAGGCGAGAGGTCGGAGAGCCGGGCCGTCGTCATCGGCGACGTCGACGCCCTGAACGATGACTACGTCTACGTTGCCGGTGCCGGGGCGATGTCGGCCAACGCCAAGCTCCTGCTCGACGCGTACGCGTGGCTGGCCCGGGAAGGTGAAGCGGCGGTAGCGAGTGTGCCCGGAGACGACGATCCCGTCCTGCAGCGGACGCGCGGGGAGTCCATCCGCTGGTTCCTGGGCACCGTGTTCGGCGTTCCGGTCGTCGTGCTGGCTGTCGGCTTCGTCTACGTCCGCCGCCGCCGGTCGGGCCGTGGCTCGGGCCTCGAAGGACGCACGACGGGTCCTGCCGGTGGAGACGGGTCATGAGTCGGAATCTCGCTCGTTCGCTCCGACCGGGATCGGTCTGGCGCTCGACCTGGTTTCACTTCGCTCTGCTGATCCTGGCGTTGAGCGGCGCCTGGCTGTCCTACCGCCTTCCCATGAACGACGATCGCTCCAGTGAGCCGGAGGGTGTGGTCGTGGTCCAGGCGGACGAAGGCGACATCGAGCGCCTCGTCTACGAAGGGTCGGGCGAGACGCTCCGGATCGAGGCCCGGGTGGACGCGGTCGGGCGCTGGTTCGCCGGCCGCGAGGGCCAGGACACAGTCTTCGTTGGCGGCAGCCGGGTGGAGCAGGTCTGGCGCGCCCTGGAACCGCTGCGCGCAGTGCGGATTCTGGACGGGGTCCGCGGGGAGAAGCTCGAGGAGCTCGAACTGATCGGCGAGGGCGCGACCGGGGAGTCTCTGAGCCTGACGGTCCGGGGAAGGGAGGTTCGGTATCGGCTCGGCGGCCGACCGTTCGGCGGTTCCGATCGATACGCGATGCGGGAAGGAGGGACGGGCGGCGTCCCCGATCCGGGAGCGCGGGTCGTCGTGCTGCCGTCGGAGGTCGCGGATCTGGGCGGCGGCGCGGCGCTGCTCATGGAGCGGCGCCTGCTGGCCGCTTCGCGGCCGGACGTGGCAGCCATGTCCCTGCGGAGGCCAGGCACCGGCGCGAGCGAGCTGCTCCGGATCCTCCAGCGCACCGGTTCGAACCCGAGCGACACCTACTGGACGGTGGACGGATCGGACGATGCCGACGCCGACGTCGCCACATGGGTCGACAAGTTCTTCCGGCTGTCAGTGTCGGCGTATCGCGGCGACGAGCCGGGGCCGGATTGGCGCCCCGAGGCGACGATCACGGTCGAGTCCCGCGAGGGGGGCGAGTCCACGCTCGAGATCTGGTCCCTGCGGGCCGAAGAAGGTCGGGTCTGGCTTGCCCGCTCACCCTTCACCAGGCTCGTCGCGGAGTTGAGCGCGTCGCTCGCCGAGGAAGTCTGCGCCGACCTGGACGGCCTGCTGCGCTGAGTCGCGTTTCCGGCGGGTACACTGCGCCGCCATGGATATCGGCATCTTCATCTTCCCGACCGGCGACTCGATACGGCCCGACGAGCTCGGCGCCGAAGTCGAGGCCCGAGGTTTCGAGTCGCTCTGGTTTCCGGAGCACACTCACATTCCGACCTCGCGGCGGAGTCCCTTCCCGGGCGGCGGGGAGTTGCCGCCCGAGTACTCCCGTTCCCACGATCCGTTCGTCGCGCTGACCGCGGCCGCGATGACAACGAAGAGAATCAGGCTCGCCACCGGCATCTGCCTGATCATCGAGCGCGACACGATCACCACGGCCAAGGCGGTGGCGAGTCTCGACGTGCTCTCGAACGGCCGCTTCGTCTTCGGCATCGGCGGCGGCTGGAACCGGGAAGAGATGGAGCACCACGGAACGGACTACGCGACCCGGTTCGCGAAGCTCGAGGAGCAGGTGGCGGCGTTCAAGACGATCTGGACCGAGGACGAGGCGGAGTTCCACGGCCGCCACGTCGACTTCGATCCGATCTGGTCCTGGCCGAAACCCGAGCAGAAGCCCCACCCGCCGATCGTGCTCGGCGGCGGAACCGGCTACACCCGCCAGCGCGTCGTCGACTTCTGCGACGGCTGGCTGCCGATCGGAAGGGATACCGACGCGGTGCTGGAAGGCATCGAGGACTTGAAGCAACGTGCGGAGAAGGCCGGCCGCGCCATGGACACGATCTCCATCAGCGTCTTCGGCGCACCGCCGCAGCAGGACGTGCTCGATGCCTACGCCGAGGCCGCTGTGGACCGCGTCATCCTGCCGCTTCCGCCGCAGGGCAGGGAGAAGATCCTGCCGCGGCTCGACCGCTACGCCGCGTTGCGGACCTAGCGGTCGGCGGCGGTCTCCTTGACCAGTAGGTCGACCACTTCCCGCAGCGCCTCTTCCTTGCTCGCTCCCTCGACCAGACGCAGCCGGTAGAGGTCGAGCTGCCGGTCGGCGCTGGAGCCTTCGCGGACGATCGACAGGCTGTGCCGGAGTTCCGGCTCGCAGCCGAGGGCGCGGGCGTCTTCGGCGAGTTCGTCTGTGAGTTCCTGCAGTTCGTCGGCGATGTCGATGCGGCCGCCGCGCCGGGTGTCGCCCAGGAAGGCCAGCAGGCCGTAGCGCTGGGCGAGCCACTTGTTCTCGACGATGATCTCGGTCGGCGGCTCGGGCGGCAGCGTGCCTTCCCGGTCGTGCCGCGCCAGCATCCGGATCAGGGAGGCATAGAGAGCGACGATGCACATCGCGTCCTCGATCGCCGGACAGGTGTCACAGATTCGAAGCTCTACTGTCGGGAACTTGTGGGACGGACGGATGTCCCACCAGATCTCGCTGCCGTCGGCAATGAACGCCATGCGCTGGTACTCGCCGACAAGCGCCTCGTAGTCGGCTCGGGAGGCGAGTGGCCCGGGGATGCTGGTGCGGGGCATCGCCTCGAAGAGATTCAGCCGGTTGCACTTGAACCCCGACTCGCGGCCCTTGCCGAACGGCGACGAGGCGGAGAGCCCGATGAACAGGGGCAGGTAGCGCCGGAGCGCCGTCATGACGCGGACCCGGGTGTCGAAATCCCCGAAGCCGGCGTGCACGTGCATGCCGCAGATGACCAGGCGCCGGACCGTCTCCTGGTAGGTGGAGGCGAACTGCCGGTAGCGTTCCTTTGGCGTCGGAAGCTGGGCTTCCCAGGCCGCGAACGGATGGGCCGAGGCGCCGATCACGGCCGCGCCGTGGGCTTGCGCCGCCTCGATGACGAGCCGGCGGGACGCCTTCAGGTCCTCGCGCACGCCGGTAACCGAGTCGTGGACGGCGGTGTTCGTTTCGATCTGGGAGCGAAGGAACTCCCGGACCACCTGCTGGCCGCCGGCGGCCGCGCTGCAGGCTTCGAAGATGCCGGGATCGGGATCGCTCAGGAGGTCGCGCGAGTCCGGATCGACGAGGAAGAGCTCCTCCTCGACACCGAGGGTGATCGTGACGTCGTCGCCGTTCGGGTAGGGGCTCATCGTCGGCGGACTCTACGCCGTCTGGCGCCCGTGGGCGAACTCAGTAATGGCGAGCCGCGGCCCTTTCGGGCCGCGTTCGCTTCAGTAGTTGAGCTCCTCGCCTTCGGATTTCGCGATGATTGCCGCGCCGACGGAGTCGGACGTGATGTTGACCATCGTCCGGAACATGTCGAGCGGGCGGTCGACGCTGAGCATCACGCCGGCGAGCGCGTAGGCCTCCGGCGTGGTCAGATCGATCGCCTCGAGCACGATGAAGATCATCACCAGACCGGCCGACGGGATCGCCGCTGCGCCGACGGAGGCCAGCAGCGCGGTCAGCACGACGACCAGCTGTGTATAGAGCGACAGTTCGACGCCGAGGGCCTGGGCGATGAAGAGGGCGCCGACGATCTCCAGCAGGGCCGTGCCGTCCATGTTGACGGTAGCGCCCATCGGCGCGACGAAGCTGCTGACCCGGTTCGAGGCGCCGACCTTCTCCCGCAGGCACTTCATCGTCATCGGCAGGGTGGCCGCCGACGAACTGGTCGAGAACGCCATCGCCATGGCGGACGCCATGGCGCGGTAATGGTGGATGGGGTTCTTTCTGGAGAGCAGGGCGAAGAGCAGCGGCAGCACGACGAACACGTGCAGCGACAGGCCGACCGCGATCGTCAGCACGTACTTGCCGACCTGCTGGAACACGTCGATGCCCATCTGGCTGACCGCGCGGGCGAGCAGGGCGAAGACGCCGATCGGCAGCAGGCGGATGACCCAGGTCGTCACCTTCATCATCGCCTCGAAACCGGCGCTGAAGCCGTCGCGGAGCAGGTCTCCGGTCTTGCCGGTCATCACGCCGATCGCGGCGCCGAGCACGATCGAGAAGAAGATGAGCCCGAGGATGTCGCCACCGGCCGCGGCGCCGACCGGATTGTCCGGGACGAGGCGCTGGAGGATGTCGGCCATCGAACTGGGCGTCTGCAGGTCCTCAGGTGTGAGCGGCGCCACCCCTTCGGGCATGACGAGACCCCTGCCGGGCCGTATGCTGTTGGCCAGAGTCAGGCCGACCAGGATTGCCATGAAACTGCTCAGCGTGTACCAGAGGAGAGTCTTGCCGCCCAGGCGACCGATCGACCGGCCGTCGCCGATGCCCGACACGCCGTGCACGATCGAGGTGAAGATCAGGGGCACGATGACCATCCTGAGGAGGCGCATGAAGAGGTCGGCGACCCATGCGATCCAGCCCACCTCTCCGAAGACCAGGGCGAAGCAGAGCCCCGCCGCCATTCCGATCAGTACCTGCCAGTGAAGTGCGAGTTTCATGAGTCGGCAGGGTAGCACGCGAAAACGGAGGCTTCGCCGCCCGTTTCGGCGCCGTCCGCGCGTACTCGCGCTGGCCGCTGCCGGGGTGCTGGCGGCGCTCGTGGCGAGCTGCGGCAGTGTCCGCTACTACTCCCAGGCGGTGTGGGGCGGGGCCGATGTCCTGGTGAAGCGCAAACCGATCGATCGCCTGCTCGAACCGGGCCGCGCGCAGGTTCTGTCGGCCGCGACCCGGGAACGGCTGAGCCTCACCCAGGAGATTCGCGACTTCGCCAGCCGGGAACTCGGGCTTCCGGACAACCGGAGCTATCGCAGCTACGCCGACCTCGGCCGGCCCTACGCGGTCTGGAACGTCGTCGTCGCGCCCCGGCTCAGCCTGGAACCGAAGACCTGGTGCTACCCGTTCGCCGGTTGCGCCGCCTATCGCGGCTACTTCAACGAGCGAGCCGCGCGGCGCCACGGTGACCGGCTGGCCTCAGACGGCTACGACGTACGCGTGGGCGGAGTGGCGGCCTACTCGACACTGGGCTGGTTCGCGGATCCGGTGCTCAACACCTTTCTCGACTACGCCGAGGCGGACCTCGCGGCGCTGATCTTCCACGAGCTCGCCCACCAGGTGGTCTACGTCAAGGACGACAGCGCGTTCAACGAGTCCTTCGCGACCGCGGTCGAGGTCGAAGGCGTGCGCCGCTGGCTACGTTCGCTCGGCCGCGACGAGGAACTCGCGGCCTTCGAGAGTGGCCGGCGGCGCCGGCACGACCTGAACCGCTTCCTGCTCGAGGCGCGCACGGAACTCGAGGCGATCTACGGCAGCGACGACAGCGACGAGCGGAAGCTGGCCCGGAAGGCGGAACTGTTCCGGGCGCTGCCCTCGCGCTACCGGAGTGAACTCGTGCCGGCCTGGCGCGCGGCGGGCGTCGACGCGGGCGGCGAGTCGAACCTGGGCGGCTGGTTGTCGCGGCTCAACAACGCGGACCTCGTGTCGGTTGCGACCTACAACGATCTCGTGCCGGCGTTCCGGGCCTTGCTGGAGGCGTCGGGAGGCAGTCTCCCCGCGTTCTACGCGGAAGTGGAGCGGCTGGCTGGCCTGGAACCGGATGAACGGCGCCGCGCCCTCGACTCGCTGGCTACCGGCGGTCCACCACCGCCCGCGCTCGGTCCGGATAGTCGGTGAACACGCCGTCGACGCCAAGTTCGAACAGGTAGCGCTCCAGTTCCGCTTCGTGACTGTCGTGGCGGTCCGGCACCTGGTCGGCGCGAAACGTGTAGGGGTGGACGGTCAGGCCGGCGTCGTGCGCCCAGTCGACCAGCTCGGGCTGCCGCTCCAGCATCGTCTTGGCGGGGCCGATGCCGTCGGCGAACTCGGTAACGCCGGCGATGCCCTCGGCGCTCAGGAAGTGGCGATACTGCTGGACTTCGGCCATCAGGAACACCTGGGGCAGTTCGGAGCCCAGTGCGCGCAGGCGTCTGAGGCTCTCCTCCTCGAAGCTCTGAACGAAGATCGGGGCGCCACTCTCTCGGTAGCCGTAGCGCCCGACGATCTCGAGCAGGGCTTCCTCCATGGCCTTCCCTTCGGCGCGGTGCCAGGCGGGCGCCTTGAGTTCGGGATAGATGCCGACCGTTCGGCCGGTGCGCTCGTTCAGACCCTGGACCAGTTCGATCATTTCGGCGAAGGAGGGCACGGCGAATCGGCTGCTGCCCCTGGGAAAGCGGTTGCCGAGACGTTCCTCGGCCTGAAGCCGCCGGATCTCCTCGAGCGTGAAGTCGGCGGCGTACCAGCGGCCGTCCTCACGGGCACGGTCGGGGAAGACCTGCTCGACGTTCGTCGTCGCCTGCAGGTAGATGTCGTGCAGGCAGATCAGGTGGCCGTCCCGGGTCAGGACGAGGTCCGGCTCGATGTAGTCGGCCCTCATGCCGTGAGCGAGGGCGTACGCCGGCAGAGTGTGCTCGGGCAGGTAGCCGCTGGCGCCGCGGTGGGCGATGACGATCCTGGCGGGTGGCGTCACGGCGTCCTCCGTGGCTCCGTCGTCGCCGCCGAGCGCCGCCGTCGAAAGTGCGGAACCGCACACGAGGGCGGCGGCAACGAGCGGGACTCGAGCGTTCGAGATCACGTGGAAGTTCAAGGCCGGCCAGAAGGCCGGCGCACCGACACATCGGGCAGGGCCTCGACTTCGACCCGGGCATCGTTGAAGCAGGCGCCAGCGCCGATGTCGGTCAGGGTGTCCGGCGCCAGGGCGCAGGCGTTCGTTCCCGATTCCGTGCTCCTGGCCCAGACGCCCTTGGGAAGGAGGGCCACTCCGGGCTTGAGGTCCGGGTTGAGGCGGACGCGGCAGCGGACCTCGCCGTAGTCGTTGAACACCCGCACCCGCGGCTTGTCGCGTCCGAGACCGCGCACGGCGGCGTCGTCCGGGTGCATTTCCAGCGGCACCTGGCCTGAGCGCAACTGGCCGAAAGTGGAACTCACCGTCTGCGGCACGGAGGGCGAGATGAGCGCCAGCGGGTACCGTCCATCGCCCGGCTCGGAGTGGAAGGCGTAGAGCCCGCGCGCCGACTCGGCCTCGAGGGACGGCGGGCAGAGATGGACCTTGCGGTCGGCCGTGTGGGGGAAGACGTCGACGAACTGGATCGGCCGCCGGCCGGTCTCCGGCAGCACGAGACCCTCGTCCGCGAGCTGCCGTTCCCGCTGCCGGCCCAGGACCGCCTGCCGCCATTCGCCCTCCGAGCGGGGGTCATCGTCGTGCAGGACTCCGAGCCGGTGCGCGAGCTCTCCGAAGACGCGCAGGTTGGAACGGGCCTCGCCGACCGGCTCCGTCACCGGCTTCGTGTCGTGGAGCACCATTGCGCCGTAGCCCATCGCCAGGTCGTCGTGCTCCAGGAAGGTCGTCGCCGGCAGCACCAGGTCGGCGTAGAGGGCGGTATCGGTCATCACCTGGTCGAAGACGACGGTGAAGAGGTCCTCGCGGGCCAGGCCGCGGCGGACGAGTTCCTGGTTCGGCAGCGTCGCGAGCGGATTCGCGTTGTAGACGAAGAGGACCTTGACCGGCGGGCCCGGGATCGCGTCCGGGTCGGTCAGGACGCGGCCGACGTGGTTCATGTTCACGATCCGGGTGCCCGGCGACGGCTCGCGCCAGCCGACGTTGCGGAAGGCGGCGCCGTTGCTCATCGTGTAGCCGCCGGCGCGGACCCCGAACTTGCCGGCGACGGCGGGCAGGGCGAGGATCGCCGCGACCGCCGAGCCGCCGTTCCGGTTGCGCTCGACGCCCCAGCCGCAGCGGACGACCGCCGGTGAGGACGCGCTGTAGAGCTCGTAGCAGTGGGCGATGTCGCGCGCCGGAACGCCCGTGACCTCGGCGGCGTGCTCGAAGGTCCAGGGTTCGGCGCGCCGGCGCAGTTCGTCGACTCCGCTCGCGTGTTCGGCCAGGAAGTCGAGATCCGCGTCGCCGCGGCGGAAGAGCTCGCGGTGGAGCGCGAGCGCCAGGCACAGGTCCGTGCCGGGCCGGGGCTGCAGGTGGAGGTCGGCCTGCTTCGCCAGCGGCGTGCGTCTTGGGTCGACGACGACGAGCTTGCCGCCGCGGGCACGAGCGGCGCGCAGGATCGGCACCAGGTGGATTCCGGTGGAGGAGGGATTGGCGCCCCAGACGATCGCCAGTTGCGCGTGTTCGTAGTCCTCGAGAGCGACGCCGGCCATCTTGCCGTAAAGGCCGAGCGCGGCCGCTGTGCTGGGCGCGGCGCACACGGTGCGTGCCAGCGCCGAGGCGCCGAAGCGGCGGAACAGAATCGCATCGGCCGTATCCTGGGTCAGCAGGCCGTTCGAGCCGCCGTAGCTCAGCGGCAGCACGGACTCGCCGCCCAGCGCGGCCCTCGCCTCCGTCATCCGCTCGACGATCAGGTCGATGGCGAGCTCCCAGGAGATCGGCTCGAACCGGCCTTCGCCCTTGCGGCCGGCACGGCGCGCCGGGTGGAGCAGGCGGTCCTCGCCGTAGAGATGCCGCGAAATCCGGCCGACCTTGGAGCAGATGAAGCCGCCGGTCAGCGGATGCGCGACCTCGGGTGGCGCGGCGCGCACCTTGTCGACCCGGCCGTCCCGGACCTCGACCTCGAGGGAGCAGGAGTCTGGGCAGTCCAGCGTGCAGGCGGTGTGATGAATGGTGGCCTGCGGAGCCTGGCCAAGCGTCGGATCAGCGACGGTCATCTGTGGAAGAGTACAACGCAGGACCGACGGATCGCGTCGCCGATCCGGCTGCCGGTGCGCCGGCCTTCTGGCCGGCCTTCCGGAAGGCCATGCATCCTGCAACCAACCGAGTTACGATTCGCGCTCCCCGGCTGAGCCCCGGTTCGGCAATCACGCGGACTCTCACGGTGACCCTGACGCTCGATCGACAGACTGCGGCGCAGCAGGCGCCGGAGCGGCGTGTCTTCAACTTCTCGCCGGGTCCGGCCGTGCTGCCGTTGCCGGTCCTTCAGGAGATTCAACGCGATCTGCTGACGTTGCCGGGTGTCGGCAGTTCCGTGCTGGAGATCAGCCACCGCTCGACGGCGTTCGACGGAATACTCGCCGAGGCGGAGGCGAACCTGCGCGAACTGCTCGCCATCCCGGCGGACTATCGCGTGCTCTTCCTGCAGGGCGGCGCCTCGCTGCAGTTCTCGATGATTCCGATCAACCTGCTGCGCGGCCAGAACCTGCCGGCGAGCTACATCCTGACCGGGTCATGGGGCAGCAAGGCAGTGGTCGAAGCGCTCCGGGAGGGACAGGTCCACGTGGCATGGGACGGGAAGGCGGACAACTTCGTGCGGGTGCCGAAGGACGGCGAGCTCGATCTGCCGCCAGCCTCGGCGTACGTCCACTACACGTCGAACGAGACGATTCAGGGCGTCCAGTTTCGCCGTCCGCCCGCGGTCGGCGACGCGCCCCTGGTGTGCGACGTGTCTTCGGACTTTCTCTCGGGCCCGGTCGACGTGCGCGACTTCGGCCTGCTCTACGCCTGCGCGCAGAAGAACGCCGGTCCTTCGGGACTGACCGTGGTCGTCGTCTCGGACGAGGTTCTCGAACGCTGCGGCGACGACGTGCACTCGATGCTCAGCTTCCGGCGTCAGGCGGAGAAGGGCTCGCGGCTCAACACACCGAACGTCTTCGGCGTCTACGTGTTCCTGCTGGTGACCCGCTGGCTGCGCGACGAGGTCGGCGGCCTGGAGGCGGCGGCAGCCGGGGCGGAGGCGAAGACGGGACTGATCTACGACGTGCTGGACGGAGACGGCGGCGAGTTCTACGTCCCGCACGCCGAGCCTGCGAGCCGTTCGCGCATGAACGTGACCTTCAGGCTGCGTCGTGGTGATCTGGAAAAGGCGTTCGTTGCCGGCGCGGCCGATCGGGACCTCGTGGCGCTCAAGGGTCACCGCAGCGTCGGCGGCTTCCGCGCGTCGCTCTACAACGCGATGCCCATGGAAGGAGCCGAGCGACTGCGCGACTTCATGCTGGCGTTCCGCGCCAGCCACTGAGTCTCCTGCGATCACAGTAGAGAGGACGGCTGCGCCGGGGCGTAGCTCTGGGTGCGCGGGTCTGTCATCCGTGCGCCCGATGACGGCCGCACGGACTGGTTCACGGGTCGCGCGAAATCGCGCCACCCGGGTGCTGACCCGCATCAGGCGCGAGCCGCGAAGCGGCGAGCCCGGGCCCCTACCGACGGCTCGTCAACAGCGCCGATCCCACGATCACCAGCAGCAGCAAAGCGCCTCCGCCCCAGACCAGGATCGGCGAAGCTCCCCTCTCCTCGTACGTGACCAGCTCGTCCCGTGGCTCGTCGAAGAGCGAGTCGTAGGCGGCCGTCGCTGCCTGGGCGGCTTTCGCCGCCGCCGCCAGAGCCGCTTCGTCCTCCGGCTGCCCCAGACCGCCCTCGGCAATGATCCGCTCCACGGTGTGGACGAGATCCCAGAGCTCGTCCGGACCGTACGCGTCGCGATAACCCGGCATCGCCGTGCCGTCCATGCCGAGATAGAGGCGGCTGTAGATCGCGGCGCTGTCGTTTCCGCCCTTGAAGACCCCGCCGACGATGTTGGTCGGCAGGGTGTGGTTGCCCTCGAAGTCCGGCATCGGGTCGTTGCGAAGCCGCCTGCCGTTCGGCCCGTGGCAGGAAGCGCAGGCCTCCAGGTAGATCCGCTCGCCGCGTGCTTGTCGTTCCTCGTCGACTTGGGGCTCGGGCGGGATGACGATCGGCGGGCCTGGAGTCGTCCGCCGGGCGAACTCGGCATCCGCTTCCGCGGCGCTCAACTCCCCGGCGGCCACCTGACGGTCGAGTTCCTCCCTGATGGCCCCCAGACTGAAGCTGCGCGTGTAACGGGCCATCGCCGCGATCTCGGCGTCAGGAACCTGGCCCCAGGCCGACATGCCGGTGCCGGGCATGCCGCGGCGGATCGTCTCCTCGAGGTCACGGTCCGATGGGATTGCGTTCTCGGTGGTCGCCAGCTTGAAACGGCCGGACTGGAAGCTGCGGGGCCGCTCGCCGGTCGTGTAGCTGAACTTGCCCAGTCCGTCGCCCGCTTCGCCGTGGCATTCCCGGCAGTAGCGGAGGAAGGCCTGGCGTCCAAGGTCGTCGTCCGCTTCCGTGGCCGCCGAGGAGTCACCCTCGCCGTTGGTGCTCTGGCCGCTCGCCGCGGCCGCCGCACCGACCGACACGACCAGGCCGAGAAGGGCTGCGAGCCACCGGCCGCACGGCTGATACGTTGCCTCGGGAGGCTCCATGTCCGACACGCGATCCGGTCCCAAGACCGGTTTCTTCGGCCCGATGAAGGGGCTCGATTCCGCCCGGCATACGGTTGAGCGCCTCGCCGGCGGCCGCCTGCGCGCCACGATCGAACACGACACGATGAAGGGCGTCTCGCCCGAGATGCTGCGCTGGTGGTTCGAGAACATCGATACCTGGACCCATTACAACGGCAGTGATTTCAGCGGGCCGCCGGTACCCGTCTACCGCTACTGGCACCCCTTCGACCACATCGCCGTCCGCTGGCGCCGCCGAGTCTATGTTCGCGGACGCCTGGGTCCGGGAAGCGTGATCGAGATTCATGAAGATCTTGGCGGCAAGCACCCGGTCCGGGCGAAGGCCCGGGTGAGCCGGTTCGACGACGAGGCCTTCAACTTCGACCTGCTGCTCGGCGGCCTGTTCCGCGTCGGCTCGCTCGACCACCTCTACGCCGAGGCCGAGGGCGGCTGCTCGTTCTACACCGAGGCCCGTATCGGTGTGAACGTGCCGGTCATCGGCCGTCTTCTGAACTGGATCATCCGCCGGCAGTTCACGGAGGAACTGCTCCAGGCCTGGATCGTCCACAACGTCGAGGAGAGCGGCGAGACGGAGAAGTTCGTGCCGGCGCTGTACGAGGAGGCGCGGCGAACGAGCCGCTAGGCGCCTGGCCTACTCCGCGCCGATTCGCTCCAGGTACACCGCCTCCAGCAGGTCGAGCCGGTCCTTGAGCACGCCCGGCGTTGCCTCGGGCTCCGGGGCATCGAGCACCATCCAGGTGTCGCTTTCCGCGTCGTACTCCGGCCATTGTGGAGCGCCGTCGCCGTTCGGGTCGCCGGTTGCGGCGAAGCGGGTCCAGTAGCCGGCCATCGCGTCGGCCAGGGCGGCGCCGTCGTCGCCGCGGTAGGAATCCGATCCGGGTTCGCCCGGATCGCCGAAGACGTAGGCGACTTCGGAACCGTGGGGGGCCCCGGGGAACGTCTCCCGCTGCGCTTCGGGCACGAACTGGAAGTAGTAGGTACGGCCGGGCGATGAGACCGTCTTCATCTGTTCCGCGAGGTAGCGGGCGGAGATGACGTAGCGCTGGTCGCCGAACGACGTGGCGGCGGCTACTCGCTCGGCGTCGGCATCGGTCTTAGCGTCCGCTCCGTAGAGGGCTCGCGCGTGCTCTTCGCGTTCGCCGAAGGTGGCGAAGTAGTCGCCGGGCGTCATCGCGAAGGCGCGGAAGATCGTCCCCTCGAAGCTGTTGCCGCCGGTGATGTAGGGCACGTCGTGCTGCTCGCCGCGTGCGAACACGATGCCGGGCTCGTCAGGGAGCATGGTGCCGGTGATTGGCACCCAGAAGCCGGTGCCGAGGGTGTTGAGTTCCTCGAACGAAAGGGCGCGCAGGTCGGCGGCCGAGGGTTCGTCGCCGAGGTCGAAGCCGGCTTCGGCGATTAGCGCCGCACCCATGTCGCGCGCCGAGGGCAGCCCCCATCGCGACTCGCTGATGTGGGGCAGCCGCCAGGTGCCGTAACCGCTCTGGGCGATCGCGCGGTGGAAGAGGCCGGCGGCTATTGGCACGCTCATCAGGGTGTTGACCGCCATGCCGCCGGCCGAGACGCCGAAGATCGTCACGCGGTCAGGGTCGCCGCCGAAGGCCGCGGCGTTCCGTTGCACCCAGTCGAGGGCGGCGATCATGTCGGTCACGCCGTGGCTGCCCTCGGGGTGGCCGGTGAGCGCCGCTTCCGCGGCCAGGGCGGGGTGGGCGAAAAAGCCGAGCGCCCCCAGCCGGTACTGGATACTGACCACGACCACGCCGCGCTCTGCCAGACCGGCGCCGCGGCCGGTCACGGGGGCTTCGCCGAGCCGGCCGTTGCCGGCGCGGAAGCCGCCGCCGTGGATCCAGACCATGACCGGCATGGCTTCCGTGCCGGAGCGGTCGGCGGACGTCCAGACGTTCAGGTAGAGGCAGTCCTCGCTTTGGGGTAGCTGGGCGCGGCCTTGCGGGCAGATGGATCCGTACTCGTTGGCTTCGAGGGGCTCCGTCCAGGGCTCGACCGTCTGGGGCGAGCGCCAGCGCAGGTCGCCTTCGGGAGCCTGCGCGAAGGGGATGCCGAGGAAGGCGGCGATGTCGTCGCTGCCTTCGGGGGCGAAGCCGCGGACCGGGCCGGCGTCGGTCTGGACGAGGAAGGGGTCTGTCGGTTCGGCGGCGGCGCAGGCGAGGAGGAGGGGGAGAAGGGTGGTTGCGGCGGCGAGGCGGTACGGGGTCTTCATGGTTTGGGGATCCTAGCGAGCCAGTGGGTGGTCGGCCTTCGGCCGGCGATCTTCGGCCGCCTTCGGCGGCAGCGGGTCAGAGGACCCGCGCACCCAGAGCCACGGCGGTGGTGGTGCGCGGCTCTCTGCTGCACCCGGTGGTCTAGTCCTGGCCGCCGGCGGTCGGGGTGAAGTCCGCCGGCGCGACGCGGCTGGTGGGGGCGACGGCGATGGTCTCGAGGAGATCGAGCATCGTCCGCCAGCCGCGCTCGACGTTCTGGACCGAGATCCGCTCGTTGTTGCCGTGGATGCCGCCCTGGTCGCTGCCCGGGATGACGGCCGGCGAGAAGCCGTAGGCGACGATGCCGAGGTCGCGGAAGAAGTGGCTGTCGGTGAAGCCGGCGGTGACCGCCGGCATGACCGTGGAACCGGGAAAGCGCCGGGCGGTGACGGTTTCGATTGCGCGGTAGAGGTCCGTGTCGGTCGAGGAGATGGCCGCCTTGAAGGAGAGCAGGACTTCGATCGAGATGGACGGCTGATCGAGTCGTTTCCTGAGTTCACGGATGAAGGCGCGCGGCTCCTGGTCGGGAAGCAGCCGGCAGTCCAGTTCGGCGGTCGCCGAGGGGGGAACGACGTTGATCTTGCTGGACGCCTGTAGCCGGGTGACGGCGCAGGTGTTGCGGGTGAGAGCGTGAAGCGACGGGTTCGTCCGGTGCAGCGCGGCGAGGCGGTCGGGTTCCGCGATCAGGCCCTCCGGGTCGGCGAGTTCGGCGGCTGCGGACTCGAGTTCCGCCAGGTCGCGAAAGAAGTCACCGACCGCGGGCACGATGCGGGGGGCGAACGGGTCCTGGCTGAGGCGCTCGAGAGCCTCGATCAGGTCGGTCACCGCGCTGCGAGTCGTGGGGCTCGATCCGTGACCGGCCGGTCCGACCGCGTTCAGGCGCAGCCACATCGGCACCTTCTGCGTCACCTCGACGCTGAAGACCACGCGGTTGCCCAGGACCCGCCCGCTGCCGCCCTCGTTGAGCACGAGACCGGCCCCTTCCAGCAGGTCCGGCCGGTTGCGCACGATCCAGCCTGCGCCATGGCGGCCGCCCGCCTCCTCGTCCGCCGTGGCCAGGAAGATGACGTCCCGTTCGAGGGCCGCGCCGGAACGGGCGAGGGCGAGGAAAGCCTCGAAGTGCATGATGCCCAGGCCCTTCGTGTCCAGGGCCCCGCGGCCGTTGAGGTAGCCGTTCTCGTAGGTCCCGGACATCGGATCGTGCTTCCAGAACCGCGGGTCGGCCGGTACGACATCGATGTGGTGGAGCAGGATGATGCCCGGCTCGGGGCCCCCTTCGAGCCGTGCCCAGATGCTGCCGCGTCCGGGTTCAGGCTCGACTGTCTCGTAGGCGATGCCCTCGCGTTCGAGGATCTCCGCGAAGAACGCGACGGCCTCGGTCTCGTTGCCCGGCGGGTTCGTCGTGTCGATGCGGAGGTACTGCTGGAGTCGCCGCGAGGCTTCGGGCAGCCGGGGATCGCTGTTTGTGTCCTGGCCCGCGCTTGGCGCCGGGGCCAGGGCGAGGAGCGCGGTCATCGCCGGAGCGATCACGGTGGCGGTGCGCATCGAGTTGGTCGGGGAAGCGTCCGAACGGTCGGTCGGTGAAGGGGCAAGCATATGGCACAAACTCGCGGCGCTCGTTGCCGTACAGAAGATGGGCGGCCGTTGTGTGGCTTGCCGCCGGTATGATCGCGCGGCCGCGGAGCGACCGAAGACTGCAGGCGGATGCCGGCCAGAAGGCCGGCGCACCGGCACCTGAACCTCGTGCCAGGAGCATCGACGAAGACGGAAGGACCGAAGGAGAGGCCCTTGACCAGATCACAACGAAGACTCGCGACATCGACGCTGACTTTTGCGCTGCTGGCCCTCACGTCGGCAGCGGCTTGGGCCCAGCACGGCGTCGGCGCCGGCGACTGGCCGTCGTACGGCGGCGACTACGGCAGCACGAAGTACACGGCGCTCGAGCAGATTGACCGGGACAACGTCGCCGACCTCGAGGTGGCATGGCGCTGGGAGTCCCCCGACAACTCGGAGGCGGCGGACCGGGCACGGTTTCTCAGGCCGGGCGCCTACAAGGTGACCCCGCTCATGGTCGGCGGCGTGCTCTACGCCTCGACCTCGTTCGGACAGGTGGCCGCGATCGACGGGGAGACCGGCGAGCAGAAGTGGGTGTTCGACACGGAGGACTGGCGCACCAGCCGGCCGACGAACCTCGGCTACAACCACCGCGGCGTCGGCTACTGGACGGACGGGGAGCAGGCGCGGATCCTGATGCCGACGAACCAGGCTTACCTGTGGGCGATCGACGCCCACACCGGCGAGCCGGTCGGCGACTTCGGCGAGGGCGGCAAGGTCGACCTGACGGAGGGGCTCGGGCGGTCGGTGCAGCGCCGGATCTACTCGGTCATCTCGGCGCCGATGATCATCGGCGACACGGTCGTCGTCGGCTCCTCGATCTTCGACGGCCCGACCCGGAAGGAGATGCCGCCGGGGCACGTTCGCGGATTCGATGTCCGTACGGGCAAGCAGAAGTGGATCTTCCACACGATTCCCCAGGGAGACGAGCCGGGGGTCGAGACCTGGGAAGACGAGTCCTGGACGTACAGCGGCAACACGAACGTCTGGACCGTGATGAGCGGCGACCCGGAACTCGGCTACGTCTACCTGCCGATCGGCACGCCGACGAACGACTGGTACGGCGGCCACCGCCTCGGCGACAACCTCTACGCCGAGAGCCTGGTCTGCCTCGATGCCGACACCGGCGAGAAAGTGTGGCACTTCCAGTTCGTCCACCACGGTCTGTGGGACTACGACGTGCCGGCGGCGCCGAACCTGGTCGACATCACGGTCGACGGCAAGGAGATCAAGGCGGTCGCCCAGATCACGAAGCAGGGCTTCATCTACGTCTTCGACCGTGCGACCGGCGAACACGTGTGGCCGATCGAGGAGCGGCCGGTGCCGCAGACGGACGTTCCCGGTGAGCGCACCTCGCCGACCCAGCCGTTCCCGACCAAGCCGGCGCCCTACGAGCACCAGGGCTTCGAGAGCGACGACATGCTGATCTCGTTCACGCCCGAACTGCACGAGGCGGCCAAGGAGATCCGCGACAAGTGGGTGTACGGGCCGCTGTTCACGCCCCCCTCGCTCCAGGGGACCCTTCTGCTGCCGGGCTGGGGCGGGGGTGCCAACTGGTACGGCGCCGCGGTCGATCCCGAGACGTCCACGATCTACATCCCGTCGTTCACGGGACCGATGGTCGTCAAGCTGGTCGAGCCGGACGGGGCCCGCTCGAACTTCCGCTACGTACGCGGCATGAGCGGGGTCGAGAGCTTCTTCCTGCAGGGTCCCGAGGGCCTGCCCCTGACCAGGCCGCCCTACGGCCGGATGACGGCGATCGACCTGAACACCGGCGAGCACGCCTGGATGAAGCCGCTGGGTGACGGACCGCGGCGGCAGGTCGAGCAGATCAGCGGGGAGGATCCCGGTCCGCTCGGAGGTCCGCCTGCCGCCGGTCCCCTGCTGACGAAGACACTGCTCTTCCAGGCCCAGGGCGGCGCCCCGGGACTGACCGGCGGTGGCGGGGCCGATGAGGTCTCCGTCCTGCGGGCGCACGACAAGAAGACCGGCGAGGTGATCCACGAGATCGAGCTTTCAGCGTCCCCGAGCGGCACGCCGATGTCCTACGCGATCGGCGGTCGCCAGTACATCGCCCTCGCGGTCGGCGGCGAAGACAGCGCGGAGATCATCGCCCTGGCCCTGCCGCAAGGCGCCGTCAAGGAGGACGGCTGATGAAGCTCCTTTCCCTGCTGCGCGACGGCCGGTCCGCGATCGGCGTGCTCGCGGACGCGGAGACGGTCGTCGATCTGAGCGTCGCCGCGCCGGACCTGCCGCGCGGCATGTGCCGCTTCCTCGCCGCCGGCGACGAAGCGATGGAGGCGGCCCGGCGCGCCCGCGACTCGGGGGCCGGCCGCGTGCCACTCGCCGATCAGACGTTGCTTGCGCCGGTCCCGAAGCCCCGCAAGTTCTTCGCCATTGGCCTGAACTACGCCGATCACGCGGCCGAGACCGGACAGAAGCTCCCGGAGTTCCCTACCGTTTTCAACAAGCAGGTGACCTGCATCAACCGGCCGGGCGGGGACATCCACATTCCGCGGGCGTCCTCCGCGGTCGACTACGAGGGCGAGTTCGCCTTCGTCATCGGCCGCCGCTGCCGGGGCGTGGCCGCGGAAGACGCAGCCGGTGCCATCGCCGGCTACACGATCGTCAACGACGTGTCCGTTCGCGACTGGCAGCGGCGCTCGCCGACGATGATCCTCGGCAAGGGCTGGGACACCCACGGTCCGATGGGGCCCTGGCTGGTGACCGCCGACGAGGTCGAGGACCCGAACGGGCTGGGCATCCGTACCTGGGTCAACGGCGAACTGCGCCAGGACTCGAACACCCGGGAACTCGTCTTCGACTGCCCGAAGCTGGTCGAGACGATCTCGACCATGTGCACGCTCGAGCCAGGCGACGTGGTGAGCACGGGCACGCCGGCGGGCGTGGGCCTCGCTTTCAGGCCACCGAAGTTCCTGGTCGCCGGCGACACGGTACGGATCGAGATCGACGGGCTGGGAGTGCTCGAGAACCCGGTCGTCGCCGAGCCCTAGCGGAGGAGAGGTTGGCCTTCGGCCGGCGATTCGAAGCCGCCTTCGGCGGCAGCGGGTCAGAAGACCCGCGCACCCAGCGGTTCCGTGCAGGTCAGCCGCGGCCGCGGCCGACGGTCATCCGCACCTCGCGATCCTGCCGCGTGTCCCGCAGTTCCACCTTGATGGACTGAACCTCGCGGGGAGTGAGCGGCTCGCTCGTGGCGTAGCCGAGCATGTACTGGCTGCGCAGTTCCTCGCCGATGTGTCCGTAGGCCCAGAGCACCGCGTCCATGCTGGCGACGTAGTACACGCGTCCGCCGCTCGCCTTCGTGATCGCTTCCAGGTCCAGCTTGCGGGGACCGCGTCCCCAACGGTCCTCGCCCTGGCTCATCGAGATGACGTAGATCGGCACGCCGGTGTTTCCGGCCGTCCTGAACGTCCGCCGGTAGCTGCTCTGGCTTCCGTAATCGTCGCCGTCCGTCAACACGACCAGGGCGCGCCGCCCCTGGTCCCGGGCGAGATGGACCAGGCAGAACTGCATGGCGTCGTAGAGGGCGGTCTGCCCGTCTGCCTGGATCTGCCCCAGGGTGCTGATCAGTTCGCCGACATCGGCGGTGGTGTCCGAGAGTAGGCGCGGCCGGGTGTCGAAGTCGACCAGAAACGCCTGGTCGATCTGGGTGAGGGTGTTGCCGAGAAAGCGGGCCGCCGCCCGACGGGTGTCTGGCATCAGGGCGAACATGCTCTGGGAGCTGTCGACGGCCAGGCCGAGCACCAGAGGCACGTCTTCGGCGACCGCGAAGCGCTCGATCGGGATCTCGCGTCGACCGGCCCGCAGCACGAAATCGTCGGCCTCGAGGGTCGTGATGGGCTTGCCCTCCTCGTCGTTGACGACGACGTAGACCTCGACCAGGTTGACCACCGTTTCGGCCATGGGCGTATCGGAGGAGAGAAACTCCACGTCTTCGATCATCGTGCCGTCGTCCAGATGGACGGCAACGCGGGCGAAGTCGGCGCCCGGGATTGCGGGTCCGGGCAGGACGGTGCGGAACGGAGGCCGGGTCAACGTAGCCGCGAGGCGGTCGTTGCGGTAGAACTCGACCCGGTCGAGAACGCGGCCGCGGGTCAGTTCGACCTGCGCTTCGACCGCGTAGCGGCCCCCGGGCTGTGCTTCCACCGCGGCGATACCGACTTCGGCCCGTCCCCGGCGCTCGTTGATCGTCAGTTCGTCTTCGCTCAGCCAGCGGTCCGAGCGGTCGTAGGCGACGATCCGGATCGTGTGAGGCAGCGCCTCCGGCCCCAGGTCGATCGTGGTCTGAAACGGCTTGCGTCGATCGTCGAAGACCTGTTTGCCGTCGAGGTAGAAGACTACCCGGCGCACGACGTCGCTCGTCGTAACGGTACTGAACGACTTCCTGCCACTGAGCCCCGACCGCTCGCCGCGGGGCGGGATCAGACGCACCAGGCTGGAGCCGGATGTGGAGTCGAGGATGTTCGCGGGCCGTCCGCCGCGGGGACCGCCGCGAGACGGCCCGGCCCGGCGGGTAGCGGCCCTGGCCGCCGCGAGGATCTCGGCTTCGGTCGGACCGCCCGTGAGCGAACCGGAGCCTGGCTCCGGCACGAGGAGCTCGATGTCGCTGCGGTCATCGATCGGGCTTGACGCCGTTTCGAGGAACTCGACCTGCCAGCGGTCGTTGCGCAGGTCTTCGACCATCAGGACGAGTTCGTCGATGGCTACCGGCAGGTCGAAGAGAGTGCGGAAGCGCCACGTTCCTCTCCTGAGGTCGGCTCCAGTTCCCGCTCGGTGGAGCAGGAAGGCCGGCGCGTCCAGGCCGCGGCCATAGACCGTGAGCCGGAGGGCGTCGCTGGAGGGTGGTGGATTGACGCCGACGGTGGCGAGCCCGTCGAGCGTTACGAACTCGGCGGGCGCACCCTCCGTGGCCGACTGGATGCCCTGGGGCAGCAGGACGCCACGGACGGCGAGTTCGCCGCTGCCATCGCCGGTGGCGCCGTCGCCGTCCCGGCTCAGGGCGTCGAGCGCGCGGCTGGCGCGCAGGGCGACCAGGTCCGCCGGCGCCGCGACGGTGGCCCAGCGGCGCGCCAGGACGTCCGGCGGAGGTCCGCCGGACGCGGTGGTCGAGGCGATGCGGACGTCGACCGGATGGGTGGCGCCGTCGCGGGGGCCGGACGAACGGTAGCGAACCCGCCAGGACGCCTGCAGCCGCTCGAGCGCAGGCGCGATCCCTCCGCTCTCGGCGAGGACCTCGCCGCCGCTGGCCGCTACGAACTCCCGGGCCGTCTGAAGTCTTCCGGGCAGGAGACCGTCGACTTCTGCGGCTGCCGGCGCGAGCTGAAGGGCATGGACGCGCCATCCGAGCGCCGCGACCGTTCGAGCCAGGCTGCGTTGCTGTTGCTGCTCACTCAGGGCCGCGCGTTCGAACGCGGGAATGGGCTCGCCCAGCAACTCCTCAGCGAACGCGTCCGCGTCCAGGTCGGTCGCGTCGCGCACGAGGAACAGCACCCGCGGCGGGCCATCGGTCCAGGAGCCGTCACCGACCGACTCGAGCGATTCGAGCAGGTTCGCTCGCTGCCAGCGCAGCGTGTCGAGCTCCAGCAGGAATCCCTCGAGCAGGTCGGCGGTGCGCAACGCGTCCGCGTCCGGGTCGCCCGAGCGTTCGTCGGCGGCCGCGCGCATCTCCCGGCGCTGCTCGAACAGGGCGCCCGCCGCGCCGGCCCGGGCGCCGACAGCCGCGGCGGCCGCCCGCACCAGACCGGCGTTCGCGGTCGGTGGAAGTTCGACCTCGGCGATCCGGTCGGCGGTGATCATCGCGACGTCGCCGAGCGTCACCAGAGCATCGGCCGCGTTCCCCACCGCGGCGGCCGCCGCTTCGATCCCCTCGGATGTCGAGCCCGGCAGGTCGAAGTAGACGACGACTCGCCAGCGCTCCCCGATCGGTTCGACCGCCAGGATCTCTCTGAGTTGCCCGTTCTCCAGGATCTCGACGCTCCGCCTGTCGAGTTGGCGGGGAGGGGTCGAGGATTCGACCTGGAAGATGATTTCAGCGTCGCGGTTCAGCACCTGGGCCGTGCCGACGGCGGGGAAGAGAACGGCGACTAGCGCAGCGGCGGCCGGCAGCAGACCGTTCCGCGAGCAGGCGGAGAGCATCTCCCTTCTACCTTACTTCCCGCCCTTCGATCGTCCGGGCCACGACGTCGCTACGGTCCAGCTCCACGCTGACCTCGCGCCAGTTGGGGCCGCCCGGTTCCTCCTTCGGGTAGTAGGTCAGGAGGTAGTGGCTGCGGAGTTCGCGGCTGATCGAGTCGAAGATCGGCTCCAGGTCCTCGTCGTGGCGGACGTAGTAGACGCGGCCGCCTCCCGCCCTCGCCATCCGCTCGAGCTTGCTGACGAAGGTGCGGGTGCTGAAGCTCCGGCCGTCGGTGCGCGCCGCCTCGTCGTTCATCAGGACCAGGTAGACCGGCACCCGGGCGCGTCGCGCCTGTTCGAGGCTCTGCCGGAAGGCGGCGTCGGAGTCCTCGTCGTCGCCGTCGTAGAAGACGACGAGCGCCTTGCGGCCGCGCAGGCCCTCGAGCTGGTCCAGGGCCAGCGACAGCGCGCCCCAGACGGCGGTGCGGCCGCGCGGCCTGAGCGCTCCGATACCGCCCCGCACCGAGTTCAGGTTGTAGGTGGCGGCCCGGACGAGGCGGGGTTCGGTGCCGAAGCCGACCAGGAAGGCGCGGTCACGTCTTGGCTCGAGCGATTCGAGGAACTCGACCGCCGCCCGCTTCACGTCGGGCATGCGGAGGAACAGGCTGCTCGAGGTGTCGATCGCCAGCCCGAGGGTCAGCGGCAGGTCGAACGCGATCCGGAAGGACTCGAGCTCCTGGGCGCGGTCGTCCTCGAAGACGGCGAAGTCGGCGGCCGTCAGATCCCTTACCGGTTGCCCGGAACGGTCGGTGGCGACGACGTAGAGCTGGACGAGTTCGACTCCGATGCGGGCGGAGAGGCCCGGACGGCTCAGGAACAGGACGTCCTCGGCGATCCGTCCGTCCGTCAACTGGGCCTCGACCCGGAGGTAGGACTCCGGATCGCCGACCGGTACCAGCACCTCGCGGCGGAACGGCGCCTCGGTCGCCGTACCCGCCAGCCGGTCCTTGACGAAGAAGCGCATCTCCATCAGGCGGCCGCCGCGCGGCAGCTTGAGTTCGGCGGCGACTTCCACGGGTCCGGCGAGCAGCCCTTCCCCGGGCTCGGTGATGCGGACCCAGAACGCATGCGGCGGCTGGTTGACCAGGAGTTCGTGGCGGTCGAGTTCCCTGTCCTCGGCGTCGAAGGCGACCGCCTCGACGCGGCCAAGGCGGTCGCCGCGGCCGAGATCGATCCGCGCCCGGTAGGGCGCCCGGTTGCGGGCCGCGACCCGCCGGCCGTTGAAGTAGAAGACGACCCGCTCGACCTGGTCGGTGAAGGGGTCGAGCACCTCGGCCACGAACGTGGCGCGGCCGCGGCGGTTGAGGGGGTCCTCCGGCCGGAGGCTGATTGCCCGGCTCCGCGCCGCGGTGCCGGAATCGACGGCCTGTTCCACGAGGTCGAGGAAGTCGACGACAGCGTAGCCCCAGCGTCCGTCGCGGAGATTCTCGGCCAGGACGATCGCCGAGTCCGTGCCAGGCGGAAGCTGAAGCGGTCGTTCGAAGGTCAGGGTTTCCGCTCCGGGGGCGCCGAACGGAACGCCGTGGCTGGTGACGACGCTGCCGTCCTCGCGGTGGAGTCCCGTGCTGACCCTCCACGTCGAGGCATCGGCAGGCGGCGAGCCGTCCGGCGGCACGATCGTGCTTGTCAGCCGGCCGACAACCCGGTCAGGCGAGGCCGACTCGATCCGGATCGACGCCACGACCTCGACGCCGGCGTCGCCGCCTTCGAACTCGCTGTCGAGCTCGCCCTCGAAGGCGCGCCGCAGTCGTACCTCCGCCACCTCGTCGGGCGAACCCGCTCCCGGAGTGATGGTCGGCGCATTGATCTCACGCTCGCCGGCGCCGTCGCTCAGGTCGAAGCTGCCGGCGGCAGCGGTCCCGGCCGGCAGGTCGAAGTTCGCCTCGAAGCGGTCGGGGAGCCGCTCGATCCAGTCCGCGATGGCGACCTCGTTCAGGAGCACCTCGCCGCCCGTGGCGTCGGCGGCCACCGCCCAGTCGGCCGGCTGCACGAAGAGGCCCAGTTCCTCCTCGACCGTCTGCGTGTCGCCGGAACGCGGCCGGTTGAAGCGCAACGTGAAGCCGACGGTCACTTCGTTCGAACGGATGTTGAGGCCGTCGCCGTCGTCGCCCGCGGAAAAGGCCACGGGCGCGGCGGTCCAGCCGAAGGCGGCCGCAGTCTGGGCGACCGGACGGAGGCTGGGCATGGTCGCCGCCTCGACGGCGAGCGCGCCGGCCGTTGGCACGAGTTCGAGGTAGTAGCTCAGGGGATCCGCGACCAGGCCGTCGGCCAGCAGGACGAGGTGTCGGCGGGTGCCAGGCCTTTCATCAGCGACGGCTTCCGCATCCGGCTGGGCTTCGCGCCTCAGATCCTCCCGCGCCGCCAGGAACGAGACGATCTCGTCGATCTGGCTCCGGCGCATCGCCGCCTCGTCGCGGATCGCGTCCGTCGCCATCTGCTGCAGCACGGCTTCGAGTTCGGACTCCAGGTCACCGCCCGCCGCCGTCTGCCGCCGGGCCCTCGAGATCTCGATGTCCCGTTCGCTGGCGAACAGGCGCCGCCTCTCGACCAGCGCGCTTGCCGCGTCTTCGCCCGTGGCGAGGCGGTCCAGCGCGGCTTCCGCCAGATCGCGATCCCGAGTCGGCGGCAGAATCGTCCTCGCCAGCGGATCCGCCACCACGATCTCCAGGCTGCCGGCGGCGAGCAGGAGGTCCAACTGCCCGCGCAACGCCTCGGCGAGCTGAAACACTGGTCCCGGGGTCGTCAGCGCCACGTCGACATAGACGAGCGTCTGCCAGCCGCTCTCCGCCCGGGCGACGCCCTCGATCTCGACGTTCTCCCCGTCGATCCGAAGCTCCAGTTCTCCACGCAGGTCCCGCTCCGAAGCGCCCTCGGCCTCGAACGTCACTGTTTGCTGGGCAAGCGCCGCACTCGCTGCGCAGGCCCACAAGGCGACCGCCGCGGTCCAACGCACAGGCAAGGGCCGCTCAGGCGACGATCTGGTGGATCGGCTTCGCGCCTTCGACGCCGACGAGTTTCTGGTCGAGGCCGGCGTGGAAGTAGGAGAGGGCGTTCGGGTCCAGGCCCAGCTGCTGGAGGATCGTCGCGTGGAGGTTCTTGACGTGGAAGCGGTCGACCTCGGCCCGGTTGCCGAGTTCGTCCGTTTCGCCGACGCTGACGCCGCCCTTGATTCCTCCGCCGGCCATCCACATCGTGAAGCCGTAGGCGTTGTGATCGCGGCCAGTGCCCTCCGCGTACTCCGCGGTCGGCTGGCGGCCGAACTCGCCGCCCCAGATGACCAGCGTGCTGTCGAGCAGACCCCGCTGCTTGAGGTCCCGGAGCAGCCCGGCGATCGGCTTGTCCGTGCCGCCGGCGTGGTACTCGTGGTTCTTGACGAGGTCGCCGTGGGCGTCCCAGTTGTTGTCGTTGTGGTTGCCGCCGGAGTAGACCTGGATGAAGCGGACGCCGCGCTCGACCAGTCGTCGGGCCAGGAGGCAGCGGCGGCCGAAGTCCTTCGTGCGGTCCTGGTCGAGACCGTAGAGGCTGCGGATCTCCTCCGACTCGTCGGAGAGGTCGACCGCCTCCGGAGCATGCTGCTGCATCCGGTAGGCGAGCTCGTAGCTGGCGATGCGAGCCGCGAGTTCACTGTTCTCCGTGCGGGTCGCCGCGTGCTCCTCGTTGTACTCGCGGAGGCGGTCGAGCAGCCGGCGCTGCGCTTCGCGCGACATGCCGGGGGGCGGATCGAGGGCCAGGATCGGCGTGCCGCTGGAGCGAATCACCGTGCCCTGGTAGCTGGCCGGCATGTAGCCGCTCGACCAGTTCTTCGCGCCGCTGATCGGTCCGCCGGTGGGGTCGAGCATGACGACGAAGCCGGGCAGGTTCTCGTTCTCGGTGCCGAGACCGTAGTTCACCCAGGAACCGAGAGCGGGGCTACCGGAGAGGATGCGGCCGCTGTTCATCTGCAGCATGGCGGAGCCGTGAAGAGGCGCGTCAGCGGTCATCGAGTGAATGAAGGCGATGTCGTCGACGCAGCCGCCGACGTTCGGGAACAGGTCGGAAACCCACTTGCCGCACTCGCCGTACTGCTTGAACTGCCATTTCGGTCCGACGACCCGGCCCTGGTTGCGCGTGCCGCCCCGGCCCTTCGTGTTGATCTCGATCGTTTTGCCGTCGAGGGGATAGAGGTCGGGCTTGTAGTCGAAGGTGTCGACCTGGCTGGGACCGCCGTACATGAAGAGGAAGATGACCGCCTTGGCCGGGCCGTCGAAGTGGGGCGGCCTGGCGGCGAGGGGGTTCTTCCACTCGGTCGTCCCGTCGGCCGCGACAGTCTGCGCGCCGAGAAAGTTGTCCGTGCTGAGCATGCCGGCCAGAGCCACGGAGGTGAAGGCGCCTCCGGCCTCCCAGAGGAACTCGCGCCGGGTCTGACCGCAGAAGGTGTTGCGGGGACGTTCGCTGTCGTGGGTCATCGGTCTGCTCCTCAGTCGAGCCGTGTCTCAGTCAAGCCAATTCTCAGTCGAGATACACGAACTCGTTCAGATTCAACAACAGAAGGGAGTAGCTGGCAAACGCGGCCGAGGCTTCGAAGCCCTCCTCGCGCTGCAGCTCCTCGATCAGGCCGACACCGCGGGCCACTTCGACCGGATGGGCCCGTCTCGCCAGCACCGCCTCGAGCGCCTCGGTCACGCGGTCTTCAACCGTACCGTCGGCACCATCGATCCGCGCTGCGAGCGCACCGGCCTGCTCGCTCATGAATTCGCCGTTGAGCATCATCAGGGCCTGCGTCGGCTGGGTCGTCGTGAAGCGAACCGGGCAGGTCGAGTCCGTGTCGGCCATGTCGAGGCTCTCGAGCAGCGGATGCAGGAGCGAGCGCTTGACGTGGATGTAGACGCTGCGCCGCGACGCCTGTTCGAGGGACGACTCGCCCCAGGCCTTGTCGGGCTGCGAAGCTGTGGCCAGCACCTCTTCCGGCATCGGCGGGTAGACGCTCGGTCCGCCGAGTTCGAGGTTGAGTCGGCCCGTCGCGGCGAGAACAGAGTCCCGGATCTCCTCGGCGGTCAACCGTCTCATGTTGAAGCGGCTGAACAGGTCGTTGCCGGGATCCGTTTCGAGGGCGCCGTCGGGCGGCCGCGAGGACATCCGGTAGGCGCGGCTGGTCATGAGCAGCCGGTGCATGGCCTTGAGGCTCCAGTCGCGGGCGACGAACTCGGTTGCCAGCCAGTCGAGGAGCTCGGGATGGGTCGCTTCCTGCCCGAAGCGTCCGAAGTCGTTGGGCGTCGGCGACAATCCGCGGCCAAAGTGGTACTGCCACAGGCGGTTCGCCATCACCCGGGAGGTGCGCAGGTTGCCGTCGTCCGCGATCCAGCGGGCCAGGGCGCGACGGCGGCCGGTCGTGGGGGAGTCCGCCGCGCGCTCTCCAAGCCCCGGATCGGCGTTGCCGAGGATGAGAGGGAACCCGGGTTCGACGCGTTCCGCCGGCGCATGCGGGTTACCGCGGATGAGCACATGGGTCGCCGGCGCCTCGGCGCCGATCTCCTTGACTCGCAGCACCTCGATCAGGTGGGGCGGCCCCTCGACCGCGGATCGGTCGCCTTCCGCCGTGCCCAGGTCCGGCGGGATCCAGTCCGTGTAGTTCTCGGGCGTGGGCTGGTTGCCGCCGCCGACCTTGTAGGGCGCGATGCCGCGGAAGAACGACAGCATGCGGTAGTAGTCGGTCTGCGGGATCGGGTCGCCGCGGTGGTTGTGGCAGCGGGCGCAGCCGATCGACATGCCGAGCATGACCCGCGACGTCGTGTCGAGGACCGAGTCGAGGTCGTCGTACTGGGCGAGCGCCGTGTCCGTCGGCTCGTCGTCCCAGATCCCGAGCCGCAGGTAGCCCGTGGCGATGACCGACGCCGCTGTCGGGTTGTCGAGCTCGTCGCCAGCGAGCTGATGGGTCAGGAACTCGTCGTATGGCATGTCCGCGTTGAGCGCGTCGATCACCCAGTCGCGGTAGCGCCAGGCGGACGGCTTCTTGCGGTCCCGTTCGTAGCCGTCCGTCTCCGCGTAGCGGACGAGGTCGAGCCAGTGCCGTCCCCAGCGTTCGCCGTAGTGGGGCGATGCCAGCAGGCGGTCGATCAGGCGTTCCCAGGCGTCGGGGCGCTGGTCCTGCTCGAAGGCCTCGACCTCCTCGAGCGTCGGCGGCAGCCCGGTCAGGTCGTAACTCGCCCGCCGCATCAGTGCCCGGCGGTCGGCGGCCGGCGGCGGCTCGAGGCCGGCCGCCTCGATCTTCGCGAGCAGGAAGTTGTCGACCGGGTTGAGCGGCCAGTCCGTGTCGGCGACGCCGGGGACGTCCGGCCGCTCGAGCGGCCGCACGGACCACCATTGCCGGTCGGCGTCCGTGATCTCGAAGGCGTCCTCGGCCGGCGCGACCTCCGTGAGTTGGTCCTCGTCGCCGCCGAACGGGGCGCCGAGTTGCACCCACTGGCGGATCGCCTCCAGGTCCGCGTCGGCCAGTCGGCCCGAGGGCGGCATCTGCAACTGCTCGTCGTCGTACGAAACCGCGTGGAGGAGCAGGCTCAGGGCGGGCTCGGAGGTTGAGATCGCCGGTCCCCGTTCGCCGCCGCGAAGCAGTCCGGCCCTGGTCGTCAGCAGGAAGCCGTTCTCGGCCCGTTCCGGGTCCGAGTGGCACATGAAGCAGTTCCGCTCCAGGACGGGCCGGACGTTCTCTTCGAACAGCTTGATGCCGTCGGCCGGCGTCTGGGCCGTCTGGGCGGCGGCGGTGGCCGCGCATAGCAAGGCAAGCAGCATCGCCGGACCGGCGACGACCGCAGATCCCGTTCGCTGCGAGCAGCCTGGCATCGTGGTCGTGATCATACCCGGTAAGGAGGCGGCGGACGGCGTCCGCCTGTACACTCGCTCCCAGCTTGGCCACGCACCGACACGGTTCCCGGGCGCCACACGACGTGACGGCGACGCTGCTGCTCTCCTGCGACGATGCGATCGGCATCATCGCGACGGTCACGGGCTTCGTGAACGAGCACGGAGGCATCATCTGCTCGTCCGAGACCCACCGGGACGAGGAACTCGGCAAGTTCTTCCAGAGGCTCGAGTTCGAGATCGACCACTTCGAACTGGACCGGGAGACGATCAAGCCGCTGCTCGAATGGGAGATCGGCGACCACTTCTCGGTCAGGAGCCGCATCGCCTTCTCGGACCAGGAACAGCGAGTGGGCGTACTCGCCTCGAAGCCGGCCCACTGCCTGCACGACCTGCTGTCCCGCTGGCGGCTCGGTGAGCTGCCCGGGCGTCCGGTCTGCATCATCAGCAACCACCCCGACCACACGGCGGAGGCGGAGTACAACGAGCTGCCGTACCACCACCTGCCGGTGACGCCGGAGACCCGCAGCGAGCAGGAAGAACGGATGATCCAGATCCTCGAGGAGGCTCGGGTCGACCTCGTGGTGCTTGCCCGCTACATGCAGATCCTCACGCCTCGTTTCCTGGAGTGCTTTCCGAACCGGGTGATCAACATCCACCACTCGTTTCTGCCGGCGTTTCCCGGCGGCAGTCCCTATCGCCAGGCCTACCTGCGTGGCGTCAAGGTCGTCGGCGCCACCGCTCACTACGCCACGGCGGAACTCGACCAGGGACCGATCATCGAGCAGGACGTGACCCGGGTCAGCCACCGCGACTCGGTGACCACCCTGGTGCGCCGCGGCAGGGACCTCGAACGCGTCGTTCTCGCCCGCGCCGTCCAGGCGCACCTGGAACACCGCGTCCTGGTCGTCGACAACCGCGCGATCGTTTTCGGCTAGGCGGCGACGCGGTGGTGCCGTAGGGCGGCAGCGTCCGTTGCGTGCACCCGCCAGCGCCGGGTCCGAGGGGAGGGTCGCAGGGGACGCTCACCCCCTCTTGGTGGATGGGATGTCGGGGGTTCGCTGCGGCCGGCTTCGCTCCGGGAGTTCCTTGGTTGCTGAGAGGTTCTCGACAGTCGCTCGCCTCTAGCCCCCTGCGACCCTCCCCTCGGACCCGGCGCTGGCTGGATTGTCTCAGTTCGGCGTTACCTGGTGCCGCCCGTGGGCGAGGCTGTTTCAGACTGGGTGCGCCGGCGCCCCCGCCGGCTTCCGGAGGACACGCGCCGCGAAGCGGCGACGAATCTGCGGCGCTAGCGCTCTGCGCAGAAGCCTCGCAGTTGTTGCGAGGTCTGTGCGAAGACCGGGTCGTTCGCGGCGAAGCGGCGGCCATCGTTCAGGAGCGCCAGGGCTTCGTCGCAGCGATCCGTATGGGCCAGGATGGCGGCGAGGCGGAGGCGGGCCAGGGTGAGGTCGGGACGGACGGCGAGGGCTGCGGCGAAGGCCCTTGCGGCTTCCTCGGGACGACGCAGGTCGAGGAGGACCATGCCGAGGACGAAGCTGGTCTGGGCTTCCGTCGGGTCGAGCTGCTGTGCCGTTCGGAGTTCGCGAGCGGCGTCCCGCAGGCGGCCCTCGATGGCCAGGATGCCGCCGAGTTCGGTGCGCAGCCGGGCCTCGTCGGCGGCGGCGAAGTCCGCCGAGCGGAGGCTTCGTTCCAGGGCGGTTCGGGCCTCCTGCAGGCGGTTCTGCTGTCGCAGCACGACGCTCAACGCCTGTACGGCGGCGCCGTCCGAGGGGACGTCGTCGACTCGCGCACGAAGGAGCTCCAACGCTTCGGTCGGCCGGCCGACTGCGGCGATGGCGGCGGCGCGCCGTGTCCCTGCCTCCGCGTAGTCGGGGTCGAGCGCCAGCACGCGGTCGTAGCGTTCCAGCGCTTCCACGGGACGGCCCGCCCGGTCGAGGAGCAGGGCGAGCTGGTAGTGCGCCTGCTTGTAATCCGGGGCCAGCCTGATCGCGCGGGTCAGGTGCCCGATCGCCTCGGCCGCCTGGCCGCGGTTGGACTGGAGCTGGGCGAGTTCGAAGTGCGCCGAGGCCTGGTCGGGGGCCAGCGCCAGGAGTTCTTCGTAGGCGGCTTCGGCCTGCTCGAACTGACCGGCGTCGACGTGGGCGAGCGCCAGGTGCCGGTGGGCTTCCAGGTTCGTCGGATCCGCTTCGATGGCACGGGCAAAGACGGTCGCCGCGGCGGCGAACTCGCCGGCCTGCACCGCGATCAGTCCCTGCTGGACCAGAGCGGCGCTGCCGGCCGGCAGGTAGGCGAGTTCCCCGATCAGGGGGTCGTCCAGGGTGAAGTCGGTGTGGCTCGCGAGCGCCAAGTGTTCGGCGGCGCGTTCCTCATCTCCCAGTTGGCGGTGCGCCATGGCGAGCGAGTAGTGCCCGCGGCCGGCGCCGGGTTCGGCGGCCACGGCGCGTTGGAGGAGGCCGGCCGCGGTCCCGGCGTCGCCGCGGTCGAGGGCGAGCACGCCCAGTCCGTACAGCCCCGGCGCAAACTCCGGCTGCAACTCCAGCACGCGGTTCCACTGCGCGGCGGCTTGGGATGGCTGACCCCGTTCCATCTCGATGGACGCCAGGTGGTGAAGGGCCGGGATGTACTCAGGCTCGATGGCGAGGGACTGCTCGTAGGACGCTGCGGCCGCGTCGAGATCTCCCCGGGCCTGCGCCGCGAAAGCATGGAGATACGGCCAGCGATAGTCCGAGGGGTCAAGCCGCCGGGCCTCCCGGTAACAACGTTCGGCCGCCTCGAGCGCGTCGAAGGCGTGGGTGTCGAGCAACTGGACGCCGTGGTAGAGCTTGCCGAGTTCGCCGACTGCAGCGGCGAGTTCCGTGTCCGCGGCGTCGCCGTCGGCGAGTGCGTCGATGCGGCGTTCCATGGCCGCGACCTGGGCCCGCACCGCGGGGTCGCGGAGCTCGTGGACCGCGGGGAGTGTTACCCGTTCGTCGGCGACGCAGGCGAGGCAGAGCAGCGCTGCCGCCACCACGCTCTCCGCTGGGTGCGCGGGTCTTCCGACCCGCTTGCCGGTCCTCGCACCGCGAAGCGGTGCAGGCCGGAGATACTGTCGGCCTTCGGCCGCCGTCTTTTCCGCCTCCGGCGGGAGCGGGTCGGAAGACCCGCGCACCCA
>JAJEBV010000006.1 GCA_022822365.1 Thermoanaerobaculia bacterium
GCCAGTGGAGCCGCTCGAGGGCCTGCTCTCGAAGGACTACGCCCGCGCCCGCTACGAGTCGATCGACTGGAAGCGGAACGACGAGGACGCCCACCCGGGGAACCCCTACGACTTCCAGGAAGGCGACAACCCCTTCCTCGACCTCCTGGAACAGTGGACGCCGATCCCGCCGGCAGCGGATGCGGAGGGCGAGCAGGGCTTCCAGCAGGCGTCGGCCGGCCGACAGCCCCTTTCCCGGATGACCTACGAGGAAGCCTTCACCGCCGGCACGACCTCGATCCAGGCCGCCGACGCCGAGGGCTGGGTCGTATCCGTAACCCCGAGCGGCGCCTGGATCCCCGCCGTGATCGCCGGCCGCACCGGGATCGGCATGAGCCAGCGGATGCAGAGCTTCGTGCTCGACCCGGGGCTCAACCCGTACAACCTGCCGGAACCAGGCAAGCGGCCACGCGCCACGCTGACCCCCGGCATGGCGCTCAAGGATGGCCGGCCTTACCTCTCGTTCTCCGTCCAGGGCGGCGACACCCAGGACCAGAACCTGCTCCAGTTCTTCCTCAACGTCGTCGAGTTCGGCATGAACGTCCAGCAGGCCGCGGAGGCCGCGAACATCACCAGCCACCAGATGCAGAGTTCGTTCGGCGCCCACGAGTCCCGGCCGGGCGACCTCGATGTCCGTCGGGATACGCCTCCGTGGGTTCGGGCGGAACTCCGCCGGATGGGCTACAGCGTTCGCACGCTCGACCGCACTTCGGGACCGATCACCGCGATCTGGTTCGACCGCGAGAACGGGACCATGTGGGGCGGCGCCAGCGACTTCGGCGAGGACTACGGCATCGCCTGGTGATAGCGATCAACCGCCCCACTTGACTCAAGGAGACCACCCGTGAAGCGACTGCTCGGCGCCACCTCTGCTCTCTGCCTCCTGCTCCTCGTCTCGGCCTGCGGCGAGTCCGCTGACTCCGGCACGCCGTCGGCAGACATCGTCGACATCCCGTACACGAAGTACGTCCTCGACAACGGACTGCGCCTGATCGTCCACGAGGACCACAAGGCGCCGATCGTCGCCGTCAACGTCTGGTACGACGTGGGCGCCGGCGACGAGAAGATCGGCAAGACCGGCTTCGCGCACCTGTTCGAGCACCTGATGTTCAACGGCAGCGAGCACTTCAACGACGACTACTTCAAGCCCTTCGACCGGGTCGGCGCCACCGGCATGAACGGCACGACGAACCAGGACCGGACGAACTACTTCCAGGTCGTGCCGACGACGGCGCTCGACATGGCGCTGTGGATGGAATCCGACCGCATGGGCCACATGCGGGCGGCCGTTGACCAGGCAAGGCTGGACGAGCAGCGCGGCGTGGTCCAGAACGAGAAGCGCCAGGGTGAGAACCAGCCCTACGGCAAGGTCTTCCTGACCATCTTCGAGAACACCTATCCCGACGGCCATCCCTACGACCACTCGACGATCGGCTCGATGGAGGACCTGAACGCCGCCTCGCTGGCCGATGTCCACGAGTGGTTCGACACCTGGTACGGCGCCGCGAACGCGGTGCTGGTCGTCGCCGGCGACGTCGAGGCCGAGGACGTGAAGGCCCGGGTCGAGAAGTACTTCGGTCACATCCCCTCGGGCCCGCCCCTGATCAAGCCGGACACCTCACTCGCCCGCCGCAGCGAACCGAGCCGGATCGTCCTCCAGGACCGCGTGCCGCAGGCGCGGGTCTACAAGGTCTGGAACGTCGCCACCGTCAAGGACCGGTCCGTCGACCATCTCTCCCTGGCCAGCGACGTCCTGGCCGGCGGCAAGAGTTCCCGGCTCTACAAGCGCCTCGTCTACGACGACCAGATCGCCACGAGCGTCAACGCCTTCGTCATGACCCGCCAGTTCGGCAGCCTGTTCCTCGTCTTCGCCACGGCCCAGCCGGGACAGGATCTGGCCGAGGTCGAAGCCGTGCTCGAAGAGGAACTCGAGACCTTCCTCGCGTCCGGCCCGACCGCGGCAGAGCTCTCGCGGGCCCAGGCCAGCCAGCGGGCGAGCTTCATTCGCGGCGTCGAACGGATCGGCGGCTTCGGCGGCAAGTCGGACGTCCTGGCCGCGAGCGAGGTCTACCTCGGCAGCCCGGACGGCCACAGGCGGCAGCAGGAGAACGTCCTGAGCGCCACCGTCGCCGATGTCCACGGCGCCGCCACCGAGTGGCTCGACGACGGCGTGCTGACGGTCGAAGTACGACCCTTCGCCACCTACACGACGACCGAGACGACGCTCGACCGCTCCGCCGGCCCGCCCGAAGTCACCGACTTCCCCTCCGCCTCGTTCCCGGCCCGGGAATCCGCGGAACTCGACAACGGTTTGAGCGTCATCCTGGCCCGCCGCGACGCGGTGCCCGTGGTCAACCTGACCATGCTGCTCGACGCCGGCTACGCCTCGGACCAGTTCGCCCTGCCGGGCACCGCGCGGATGGCGATGGGGATGCTCGACGAGGGCACCACCTCCAGGGGCGCGCTCGAGATCTCGGACACGCTGGACAGCCTCGGCGCCACCCTCGGAGCGGGCTCGAACCTCGACGTGTCGACCGTGTCGATGAGCGCGCTCGTGGAGAACCTCGACGAGTCTCTCGACCTGTTCGCCGACGTCATCCTGAACCCCTCCTTCCCGGAAGACGAGTTCGAGCGCCAGCAGCAACAGCAGCTCGCCGGTATCGGCCGCGAGAAGGTGCAGCCCGTGGCGATGGGCCAGCGCGTCCTGCCCCGCATCCTCTACGGCGAGGGCCACGCGTACAGCAATCCGCTGACCGGTTCGGGAACCGAGGAGTCGGTGGGCGCACTGGACGTCGACGCCCTGCGCTCGTTCCACGACACCTGGTTCAGGCCGAACAACGCGACCCTGATCGCCGTCGGCGACATCGCGATGGACGAGCTCCTTCCCGCGATCGAAGCCCGGTTCGCCGGCTGGGAGACCGGCGACGTGCCGGCCAAGAACCTGGCCGACGTCGAGCCGCAGCCCGGGACCGTCGTCTACCTGATCGACCGGCCGGACTCGGCGCAGTCGATCATCTTCGCCGGACAGCTCGCGCCGCCGAAGGGCGATCCCGCGAACCTCCGGATCGAGGCGATGAACGACATCATCGGCGGCGGCTTCACTTCGCGCATCAACCTGAACCTGCGCGAGGACAAGGGCTGGTCGTACGGCGCCCGCGCCATCCTGCTCGACGCCGCCGGCCAGCGGCCCTACTACGCCTTCGCGCCGGTCCAGACGGACCGGACGGCCGAGTCGATGGCCGAGATCGACAAGGAGATCCGGGGCATCCGTAGCGGTGGGGCAAGGCCCCCGACCGCGGACGAACTCGCCAAGGTGACGGACCAGAACACGCTGACCCTGCCGGGACGGTGGGAAACGAACGGCGCGGTCATGGCGAGCCTGATCGAGATGGCCCGCTTCGACCTGCCGGACGACTACTGGGACACCTTCGCCGAAGCCGTGCGCAAGGTCGGCCTTTCCGACGTCAGCGCCCAGGCCGACCGCGTGCTCCAGCCGGACAACCTGGTCTGGATTGTAGTCGGCGACCGGGTACGGATCGAGGAGAAGATCAGAGGCTTGGGACTCGGCGAGATGCGGTTCCTCGACGCGGACGGGAATCCGGTAGGAGCGTAGGCTCAACGCTTCGCGGCATCGCGCTCGAGGCCGGCCAGAAGGCCGGCGCACCGACAGTCAGACTTCCGACGACATCGATCGCTACGGCTCGTCGTCGGGCCACCGCAACGTTCGGCGCGCACCGGCGAACTCGACCGTCCGGCAGTCCTCGGACACCGTTCGCAGCAGTGCGAAGCGAGGCGCGTCAGCAATCTCGACCAGCCCGTGCTGCCCGGAGGTGACGAACAGCCGTTCCTGCTTGTCCAGGCGCAGTGAATCGGGGTCGAGGGCGTCACTCAGCCCGTTGTTCAGGTCGGCGACGACTCCTCCCTCGGCCGCACCGTCCTTCTCCCGCAACTGCACCGCGACCAGCGGCGTGGTCGCGCAGTCGAGATAGCACTTGTCCCACCAGCCGTCGTTGACCCGGTACTCGACGAACCAGACGCCGAGCGCCGGTTCGAAGCCGATGTGCTGGACGAAGAAGCGCCGGATGCGATCGGCCACCGGGCCACCCTTCCACGACCAGCGCCGGTCCGCGTCGACGACGACCGGCGGGTAGTGGAACGACATCAGCGCGTCGTCGAAGGCGCGTCCCCCGGCCACTGCCCTGGCCAGCGGCACCGGGAAGTAGGTGCCGCGCTCCAACCGGTCGAGCCGGCTCGGCAGCTCCTCGGCGACAACGGCCACCACGGCCGGGTCCCTCGCCGCCTCCGAGTCGGCCAGGGCCTCCCGGTCGACGGATGACAGCGGATTGCGGAAGCGCGCCTTATGCGAGAGGAAGATCGAGATCCCCTGAGGCCAGAGCCGCTCGCAGGCCCGAACCAGTTCGTCCATGACGCGAGGGGTCTGACCCGCTCTACCTGCCTCCGCCTCCGGGCTGCGGCGACGGCTCCGGTTCGCCCGGCTCCGGGGTCATCCCCACGAGCCAGCGCAGACCGTTCTTCAGGTCGTCCACCATCATGTAGGTGCAGGGCACGAGAATCAGGGCGATACCGGTCACGAAGAGGACGCCGAAGCCCAGGCTGAGCGCCATCGGCACGAGCCACTGGGCCTGGTTCGACCGCTCCAGGATGATGGGCATCAGGCCGAAGAACGTCGTCAGCGAGGTCAGGATGACCGGCCTCACACGGCGGGTCACGCCGCCGACGACGGAATCGACCAGGCTCCTGCCCTCGCTCCGTAGCTGGTTCACCGCGTCGATCAGGACCAGCGAGTCGTTGACCACGACGCCGGACAGCGCGACCAGGCCGAAGATGCTGAGGAAACTCAGGTCGTAGCCCATGATCAGGTGGCCGATCACGGCTCCGAACATGCCGAACGGCACGGCCGAAAGGACGACGAGAGGCTGCAGATAGCTGCGGAAGGCGACCGCCATCAGGGCGTACATGGCGAGCATGGCGACGATCAGGTTCCCGCTCAGCGATTCCACCGCTTCGGCCTGCGCCTCCTGTTCGCCGCTGAAGTTGAAGGTCAGTCCGGGCGTGTCGGCCACCACCTCCGGCAGGATGGTCCGGGCCAGGGCGGCGCGAATGTCGTTGCCGGTGGTGGCCGTCGGGTCGATGTCGGCCGTGACGGTGACCGTGCGGCGTCCGTCGACCCGGAGAATCTCGGTGAACGATCGTCCCGGCCGCACGTACGCCGCCTGGTGGAGCGGAATCTCACCGCCCCCCGGCGTGCGGATCAGCAGATTCTCGATCGCGTGGACCGAGTCCCGCTCCTCTCGCGGCAGGCGGACGTAGACGCGGAGTTCGTCACGGCCCCGCTGCTGGCGGCTGGCCTCGGCGCCGAAGAAGGCGCCGCGGACCTGAGCCGCCAGGGCGCGTTCGGTGAGCCCCAGACCCTTGGCGGCCGGCTTGAGCACGAGGTCGAGCTGCGGCTTGCCGACCTTGAAGCCGTCGTCGACGTCGAACACGCCGTTGTAGGTCGCCAGCGACGCGGCGACGCGCGCCGCCGCCGCCTCGAGCGGCGGCGTCTGCGTGTGCTCGAGCTGGACCGAAACCTTGGCCCCAGCCGACGGACCGTCGTTGAAGTCGAAGGACAGCCGGTCCACGCCCGAAACCTCTCCGACCTGATCGCGCCAGCGCGCCGTGAACTCCGCCGAGCCGAACTCGCGCTCCGCGTCGGGCACGAGGTGGACCGTCACGACACCGACATGCCCGCCGGTCGCGGCAAACCCCTGACCGGGGCCGAAGGCGCCGGTGTCGGCGCTTCCGATCCTGGCCTCGATCCCCCTGAAGACGGTGTCCGGCATCGCGCCGTCGGACCGCGGCCGCATCCGCCCCTCTGCCAGAAGCTGGGCGCCGACCTCTTCCGCCGACCGGGTCATCAGGCGCGCCACCTCGCGGGTGTCCGCGACCGGCGCGCCAAACGGCAGTTCGATCACGCCGTTCGCGAACTCGCCCTCGATCCGCGGGAAGAAATTGAACTTGATGTGCCCGCCGGCGACGATACTGACCGCCACGACCAGCCCAGAGAACATGACGGCCACGGTCAGGTAGCGGTCACGCACCAGCCGCCGGATGATCGGCGGAACCTGGCTCGCGATTGTCCGTTCCACCCACTCCGAGAAGCGGAGCTGAAGCGCACCCAGCTTCTTGAACGGGTTGAGCGCCGCCCGTTTCCTGCCCTTCCGGCCGCGCAGCTTCGTCCGACCCACGTGCCGCAGGTGGGCCGGCAGGATGAACACGGATTCGATCAGGGACAGGAGCAGGACGGGAATGACGATGAACGGGATGTTGCGGAAGAACTTGCCGGTGATCCCCGGAACGAGCGCCAGGGGAATGAAGGCGATGATCGTCGTGATGACGGCGAACGTAACCGGCGCCAGTACCTCCCGGGTGCCGACGATCGCGGCCTCGAGCCGGTTGTCGCCCCGGCGGTGGTAGAAGATCGCCTCGCCGACGACGACCGCGTCGTCCACCGCGATCCCGAGCACCAGGATGAACGCGAAGAGCGAGATCATGTTGAGCGACACGCCGAGAATCGGGATGAGGAAGAACGAGCCGCAGAACGAGATGAAGATGCCCAGGCTGACCCAGAAGGCGACCGCCGGCCGCAGGAAGATGCCCAGCACGGTGACCACCAGCAGCAGTCCGATCAGGCCGTTCTTTCCGAGAATCGACAGCCGTGCGCGGTAGTCCTCCGACTCGTCGTTCACGATCGAGATTCCCACCGAGTCCGGCAGCGTGCCCCGGCGGCGCTCGACCAGGTCGTAGACCGCGGACGAAACCTGGAGCGGCACCTCCTCGCCGACGCGGAAGACCTGCAGATCGATCGCCGGCTGACCGTCGTAGTACAGCTCCTCGTCCGTCTCCCGGAAGCCGTCGACCACGGTGGCGACGTCGCGCAGGCGGACCCGGGTGCCGTCGGCCCGGGCGATCAGCGTGATGTCCCGGAACTCCTCGCCGTAGTCGCGACGCTCCGTGGTGCGGACCAGGACCTCGCCGCCCTCGGTCTTGACGGAGCCGCCGGGAAGATCGATCGAGGCCGCCCGCACGGCCGTCGAGATCTGCGGCAGCGTGAGGCCGTAGCGCCGCAGGTTGTCAGCCGGCACCTCGACGCTGATCTCGGGCGGCGGAATCCCCGCCTTCTCCACCAGCGTGATTCGCTCGTCCGAGAGCAGCTCGTTCCGGAGCTCCTCCGCGAGCCGGTCGAGCGACTTCAGGTCCACGTCGCCGTGGACCAGCACGGACAGCACCTGCCTGCGGTTCGTCACCAGCGAGATGACCGGGCGCTCGGCGTCCTGAGGGAAGGACGTGATCCGGTCCACGGTGCTCTTGATGTCGTTGTACGTCCGGTCCGGGTTCGCGCTGGTCAGGAGTTCGGCCATCACCGTGCCGACCCCCTCGACCGAGATGGAGTTGATCTTCTTGATCCCGTCGAGGCTGCTGATCTCGTCCTCGATCGCGAGGACGACTCCCTCCTCGACCTCCTGGGGCGACGCGCCCGGGTAGGCGACGACGACGGTCACCATGTCCATGTCGATTTCCGGGAAGACCTCCCGCTTGGTTCCCAGCGCGAAGAGAATGCCGCCGAAGACCAGGACACCCATCAGCAGGTTCGCGGCGACCGGATGCGCCGCCATCCAGCCGATCGGTCCCTTCCTGTCGACGGGACCGTGGTCGTGGGACATGAGGCTCATGGCGCCACTCCCGTCGGCACGGCGCCCCAGGCCGACACGTCCCAGCGGCTCGCGGCGGAGAGGAGATCGGCCGCGACCACCGGTGGCGCATCCGCGCCCAGGCGGAGCTTCATCCCCTCGATCGGAGTGGCGATGCGGCTGGTCACGACGAGTTCCCCCTCAACCAGGCCGGTTTCGATGCAGACGCTGTCCTCGAAGCGCCAGGCCACGTCGACCGGCCGGCGCTCGAGCTGCGCTCCGCTGTACATCCAGAGGTGTCCGCCCTCCTGGAGCCACTCCCGCGGCACCTCGAACAGGTCGCGCACCGTGCCGCCCTCGAGCAGCAGGTCGACGTAGCTGTCCAGGAGCAGCAGTCCCCGCCCGGCGGGGCCGCCCGTCCCGCGCGCGAGTCCGAGCGGATCGTCGACTTCGACCAGGACGCGGGCCATCCGGCCCGCGGTGTCCAGGTCTCCCAGCAACCGGACGATGCGGCCCGGCAGGACGTAGTCGGTCTCGGGATCGAGCCGCACCAGCGCCCGCGAACCCGCGACGTCGCCATGGAGCCCCGGAACCCGGAGCTGTTCGAGTTCGTCGGTCCGGACCGCGGCCCGTACCCAGAACGCATCGGTGCCCGCCAGCGTCACGGCCTGGCTCTGCGGCGTCACCGTCTGCCCCACCTCGATCGTCTCGGAGAGCACGACGGCGTTGAACGGACTGCGCACCACGGTGCGCTCGAGGTCCAGCCTGGCCCGCGCCAGAGCCGCGCGGGCGGTATGGACGGCCGAGAGCCGGGACCGCAACTGCGGTTCGCGGAGCGCCAGCGAGGCCTCCATCTGTTCCGCGTCCAGCTCGTCCTGGAACAGTTCCCACTCCCGCTCGGCCACCCGGCCGCGGCCCTGCTCGAGTTCGAGTTGGGCCGCCGCCTCGGCGACCGTGGCCGTGGCCCGGGCCACCGCCAGCTTGAAGTCGGCATCCTCGATCGCGAAGATGACCTCGCCCTCGCGCAGGAGCGTGCCGGGAGCGAGTTGCCGCATGACGAACGCGATCCGACCGCTCACCTGAGGCTGAACGACGACCCTCTGGGCCGGCAGCACGGTTCCCTGGGCCTCGATGTCGATCCGCCGCGGCATCCGCCTCACCTCGGCCACCTCGACCAGCACGCCGGAGTCGTCCGGCGGCCTCTGGACCGCCTCAGGTCTGGCGCGAATGATCCCCACCGCGGCCACCACGCCGACCACCAGGATCAGTACGACGACGCCTACGCGGATCAGGACACTCATCGGGACCTTCCGTCTCTCAGGACGCTCCGCCGGCGGCCGTTGTTTCGGGTTCCGCGGCGAGCCCGGCCGCCAGCCGCTCCACCGACGTGCCCGGCGCGAAACCCAGCGAGCGGCAGAGCTGCAGCCGGCTGGCCAATTGCTGCCGGCGGGCGTCGATCAGCGCCTGTTCCAGCCCCTGCTGGGACAGAAGCGCGGTCAGCACGTTCAGGTAGTCCGTGGCGCCCTCACGGTACGACTCGCTGGTGAGAAGCAGCACCCGGCGTGCCTCCCCCAACCGCTCCTCCAGGTTCGCCACAAGCTCACGGCTGCTGCGGCCGACCGCGAGCGCCGTCTGCACCTCGCCGACCGCGTTGACCAGGGACTGCGCGTAGGCGTAGAGGCTCTCCTCCGCCGCCGCGTACGCCTGATCGATCCGCGCCCGCCGGCCGCCGCCGTAGACGGCCTGCGAGGCGGTACCGCCGATCTGACGGACGAGGTCGCTCATGACGTCAGCGACCTCCAGTGCCCGCCCGGTGACCAGGGCGGTCAGCGACAGCGACGGCAACCACTCCCTGACCGCGGCCGCCGCTCGCCGGTCGGCCGCCTCGACGCGCCAGCGAGCCGCCTGCAGGTCGGGCCGCCGGTCCAGCAACGCGGCCGGCACGCCGAGATCAGGCTGTTCGGCCGCATCCAGCAACGGCCCCAGGCCAGGCGCATCGTCCGGAGTCAGGCGCTCCGTACTGCCGAGAAGCGTTGCGAGCTGGAACTCCAGCGACTCCAGCCGGCCCCGCGCGAGTTCGATCTGACCCTGGAGGCTCAGCAACTGCTCGCGCTGGCGGCCGATGTCCTGAGCCGGCCCCAGGCCTTGTCCGAAACGAAGCTGGGTCAGCTCCAGGAACCTCTCCGAAGTCCGCTGCTGACTCTCGAGGAGCGCGATGAGTTCCCGTTCCGCGACGACGCCGAACCAGACCTCGGCCAGTCCCGACGACAGGCTGATCGCCAGCGAACGCAGGTCATGGACGCTCGCCTCGGCATCCAGCAGGGCCGCAAGCTCGCGGTTGCGCAGGCGGCCCCAGAGATCGATCTCGAAGCTGGATGCCAGGGTGGAGTCCCAGGCCGCCCCGGCGAGCAGGAACTGGTTCACGATCCCGCTTCCCGGAAAGGTCAGGTCGTTCCCGGTCAGGGAAGCGTCGACACGCGGCATCAGGTAGGCGCCGCTCTCCCGGGCACGCGCGTCCGCGGCCTCGACCCGGCTCCAGGCAACCTGGAGATCGAAGCTCTGGCCGGCCAGACGATCCTGGAGGTTCCACAGAGTCTGATCGCCCAGCGCGCTACAGGCGCCGGGCGCCGCCGCAGCGGGCGTCCGGTCGAACCCCAGGTCGAACTCGGGAGGCGGTTCCGCGACCTCCGGGATGCGCTCCAGCACGCTCGTGTGGGTACAGCCCATGGCAAGAGTCGCCAGCGCGCACGTCGCAAGACAAGTTGCGTAGAGCCAGGAGGATGGGCTCCGGGAACGGGTGGCCGAGTCGAGGAGGCAGCGCATGAGGGAGGAAACAGGCGGGAACCCGCAACTCTACGCCAATCCCGCCAGCGGTCAGTCCAGAACGACCCTTGATACGTCCTTCCGCCCCGGAAGTTCCGTCCGCGTGCCGGCAGGATGCCCCCTATGCCCCCTGCGCCATTTCGAGGACCAGCGCGTGGGCCTCGTCGACACGCAGCGTCCAACCCGGCTCCACCACCGTGATGCTGTGCTGTTCCTGAACCAGGCAGGGGCCCGGGCGTTCGAAACCCGGAGCGAGATCCTCGCGGCGCAGGAGCGCGGCCGTCCCCCAGCCGGCGAACCACGCCCGATGCTCGCCCACCCTGACGTCGACGCCCGGACGCCCACCCTCGCGATCGAGCCGCGCGGCGGCGGGTGCGGTCGAGGCCAGGACCCGGATCGACTCGACCTCGATCGCATGTTCCGGAGGCGGGTAGCCGTAGACCGCACGGTAGCGCTCGGCGAAGAGCGCGGCGACAACGTCGGCGGAGCGCGCCTCCTCCGCGGAACCCGGTTCCACTTCCAGCGCCGTTTCCTGGCCGAGCAGCCGCAGCCGGACGATTCGACGCCGCACCGCGGCGCCTTCCAGATTCGCACCGCGTTCCTCCAGAAGCCGGTCCAGCGCCTCGCGTTCCAGGCGCTCGACCACCAATCCCACCCCGCCACCGTCGAGCGGCTCGAGGACCTGCCGGTGAGCAAAGCGCTCCAGCACGGCGTGGCCGAGCCCGACGGCGCTGAGCAGCGATGTATCGACGGGCACGATGACCGTCCCCATGCCCAGCTCCGAGGCGATCGCGCAGGCGTGCTGGCCGCCGGCGCCGCCGAAGCTGACCAGGGCGTAGTCCGTTGGGTCATAGCCGCGCGAGATGGAGATGCGGCGAATCGCGTCGGCCATCCGTTCGTTGGCGATCGCGAGGAAACCTCCGAGGAGCTGCTCGTCGACGCCGCCGAGCCCCGCCAGCCCCTCGGCGGCGCGCCTTTCGGCTGCCGCCACATCGATGGGCAGGCCGAAGGCTGTCGGATCGATCCGGCCCAGCAGCAGGTTCACGTCGGTGATCGTGAGCGGTCCGCCGGCGCCGTAGCAGGCGGGGCCGGGACGCGCCCCGGCACTCTCGGGCCCGACCTTGAGCTGGCCGTGATCCACCCGGCAGATCGAGCCGCCGCCGGAGGCCACGGTCTCGATCGCCAGGGCCGGCGCCACGACGACCGCGTCGCCGACGCGGAACTCGAAGTTGTACTCGAAGTCGCCGTCGTAACGCGACACGTCCGTACTGGTGCCTCCCATGTCGAAGCCGATGACCCGGTCACGACCGCTCGCGCGTCCGGCCGCGGCCGCGCCCACTACGCCTCCGGCGGGGCCGGACAGCAGGCTGTCCTTGGGCCGATAGCTCGAGAAGCCCGCCAGTCCGCCGGCGCTGGTCATCACCCGGGGCGCGACACCGCCGGCCTCGCCCGCTTCCGACTCGCGCCCTCCCGAGAGCGCCGCCCCCGTGGTCTCCAGGTAACCGCCGACTGCCCGCCCCAGGTAGGCGTCGACCACGGCCGTGTGCGCCCGCGGCACGATCTTGATCAGCGGCGCCAGTTCCGCCGAGCAGGACACCGTACGAAAGCCGGCAGAGCGGAGGATCCGCTCGGCGCGCCGTTCGTGATCCGGATTCCGGTAGCTGTGCATCAACGCCACGGCCGCGGCGCGGAAGCCCTCGTCGACGAGGGCGCGGGCTGCGGTTCTCAGGCCGTCCTCATCGAGCGGCTCGAGCTCACGGCCCCCGGCGTCCAGCCGTCCGGTCACCTCTACCGACCGTTCGTACAGGGGAGCCGGGCGCTCGACCGCGAGCGCGAAGATGTCCGGTCGCGCCTGGTCGCCGATCAGCAGCAGGTCGGCGAATCCTTCGGTGACGAAGAGCACCGTGCGGGATCCCGCCCGCTCGAGCAAGGCGTTCGTGCCGCGCGTCGTGGCGAGCCGAAGATCGCACGGCGGCAACGGTTCGTCCAGCGCCCTGGCGGTCGCGATGCGCGCGGCGAGAATCGGCGCGTTCTCCGGCGAAAGGAGTTCCAGCACCTGGCCAGGCTCGAAAGCGGGAGTTTCGGCGCCGTTCTCCGCCGGCAGGAGCCTGCAGGTTCCATCAGCCGACCACTCCTCCACCAACGCCGGCGTGCCTTCGCCAAGTGGCACCGCGCGGTAGCCGGCGAAGAACCCCTCCGGCAGGTCGAAGCGTGTCTTGAGCCGCGGCCCCAGAGGTCCATCCGAGACCACGGTGGCCCGGACCGCGCCCGAGCTCAGGACCTTCACGCACTGGGACGAGCCCTCCGGATCGAGCGCTATGCAGTCGGTGAACGTGCCGCCGGTGTCGATCCAGAGCTGCCAGAGGGGCGGCACAGCAGAGATCCGGTCGCGCGGCCGTCAGGCGGCGTTCAGGAAGCCGCCAGCAGACGAACCAGGCGATCGATCCGCCGGTCGCCATCTGGCTCGAGCCGCTGCGCGCGGCGAAGCAGTTTCTCGGCGGCCTTCCGCTCGCCCCGGCGCAGCAGCACCTCGCCCAGCGCCGCCGCCGGCGCCGCCTCGTCGGGTCCAAGCCGCCGCGCCCGGCTGTAGAAGCGCTCCGCTTCGTCCAGGCGCCCATAGCGCAGACTCAGATCGCCGAGGGCGATGTACGTGAACGGGTTGCGGTTGCGTTTGACGTCCGCCATCAGCAGCAGGTCGTCCGCCTCCTCCGTCCGCCCGTTCAGCCGGAGCAACACGGCCAGGTTGACCAGGGCTGAACTGAGCCCCGGATCGACGACCAGAGCTTGCCGGTAGCTCGACTCCGCCTGGTCGGTCCGGCCGCTCCGGCGCTGGGCCACTCCCAGGTTGGCCCAGGCGGACGCCAGTTCGGGGTCGATTCGGACGGCGTCCTCGAGCCAGGCGACGGCTTCGTCGAGCCGTTCGGCCCGGAGCGCTTCGGCGCCCCGGTTCGAGTAGTAGAGGGCGGTCGCCGTGAGATCGCTGATCGGCGACACCCTGAAGCCCCGCTCGTCCTCGCGCAGGCCGAAGTCGATGAGCCGCATCGCGTGCCTGGGTCCGAAACCCACGGCAACGTGGTCGGAGATGACGATCAGGTCGCCCTCGCGCTCGAAGTTCTCGACATGCGACACCTCGACGAAGTAGGCCGCGAGATCGAGTTCCCTGGCCATGCCGACGAACATCTGGGTAAATGCCAGACAGTTGGCGATCCTGCTCTCGAACACCTCGACCGCGGATCCGGTATGCCCGGCCTTGTACTCAACGCCGAGCATGGACGTCTCGGTCACCGCCTCGACCAGGCGATCCAGACGCTTGTCCCGTTCAGCCGTGCCGACCGCTTCGTGAACCCAGGCGGCCATTTCGTCGTTCAGGGCGAACGGCACCAGAGCACGGCCGACTTCGCGGCGCTCGAGTTCACGCAGCAGCGCGTTCTCGCCCGTCTCGCGTACGCCGGTCGAGGCGCAGGCCAGAGCCAGCGCAGCCGGAAGCATCGCCACAGCCAGCCGATTCAGCCAGCGGCGCCCGACTCGCGGTTCGATGTCCCCCGAAGTCACAGCGGTTACAACCTCCATCGGCGCCCGCACCATCTTACAGCGCCGTTGATTCCCAACCGGCACGGATGCCTCAGGATTCCCGCGGCGTCGAGGGCCGTCCGTGCCCCTCGGCCGCACGCCTTCGGAAAGCCCGGTCCGCGTCAGGACTCGGCGCGCCGCGCCCTGAGCACCCGACGCCGCAGGAGTCGGACACTGACCACAGCAACCAGGAGCACGACCGCGGCCAGAGCAAGCACGGGCATCGTGATCGCCAGCAGCGACAGGCCGGCGGCTGACCCGGCCTCGCCGGTCGACACGACGGGATTGCCGATCCCTGCCGTCGCCATCGTGGAGGCTCCCCGCAGCAGCGTCGTCCCGGTCTGGACCACTGCGGCGGCCGTTCCACCGGCCACCGCCGCGAGAGCCCAACCGACCAGGGGCGTCGCGGTCTCGATGTTCGCCGCGGCCACGACAACGCCGGCTGTAACCGCAGCCGGCATCGCGGCCACGTCGAGCACGTTGTCGAGCCAGGGTATGTAGTAGGCGCCGATCTCGCAGACGGTGGCCACGGCCAGCGCGAGGAGAGCGGGAGTGCCGGCCATCCACTCGAAGCCCTCGGCCAGCTCGAGGGCACCGGCCCTGGCGCCGACGCCCATGACCAGGACGGGCAGGAAGACCCGGAAGCCGCACGCCGCCGCCAACCCGATGCCAAGACCGACGCTGAGCAGAATCTCCATCTCGCGGCTCCCCTTCCGGTTCAGACTGGTTCAGCCTGGTTCAGACTACGTCGAGGGCCGGCGGCGGGTTTCGACCAACCAACGGCGCAGGGCCAGCGCTTCGGGCACCTTGAGCACGTTGGCGGCGCCCAGGTAGGTGATGGCGAAGCCGACGACCGGAACGACGCCGGCTATCCAGGGCGGACCCGGCACAAGCGTCTGCGTCGCCGCCCAGGGCGCCACGCAAACCGCGCCCAATGCCAGGTGCAACATCCACGACCGCCATGGCGCCCGGACTGCGACGTCTCGTCGCTTCAGCCGCCCAAGCAACAGCCCCAGCTCGAGCCACGCACCCACCGCGGACCCCAGAGCGAGCCCGACCGCGCCAAGGCGCAGAGCCTGGGCCCCCTCTGGAGCCGCCGCCCGCAACCAGGGCAACACCTCTCCGAGCGGGAAACGGTCGAGCTGAACCATCAAGACGGTGCCGAGCCCGGCCGCGAGGACGAGTCGCATCGCCGCGATCCGGGCGGGGCTTCGGGTGTCTCCCAGTGCAAAGAACACGCTCTGCAGAAGCCGCGAGGCACTGGAAGCCAGCAGGCCGAGAGAGTAGGCGCTTAGAACGAGGAACACGAGCCCGTTGTCGGCAAGGTCGAACTCACCGCGGCGGTAGATTGCGCCGACGATCCCGAACCCCAGCAGCACGTAGCCGACCAGGGTCGGCGCCACCAGAAACGACATCGCCGCCAGAGACCGTTGGGCACGCTCGGAGGCGGCCCGCGCGCGCTCGGGGGCGTCCCCGCGAAGTCGCGAGAGTTCCGTCAGTTCCGCTGCCGCCACGGAAACGGCGAAGAGGGAGATGGGGAGCAGATACAGACGCTGACCCCAGGTCAGGGCCGCCAGGGCGCCCTTGACCAGGAAGGACGCAAGGAAGAGATCAACATAAGCGCCGAGCTGGCCTACGCCCCGACCGGCGATCGCCGGGCCCAGGTTGGCCAGGGTCGTCCGAACGCCCTTTGCCCGGAGGCTGAGGGACAGACGCAGACCCTCCGTAACTCGTAGGACCAGAGGCAGCTGCACCGCGAACTGAAGGAGACCGCCGCCGAGACCGCCCCAGCAGACGGCAAGCGCGAGCGTCTCGACGCGATCGCTGCCACCGTTCGTGGTCCGCATCGCGACGAAGAGGATCGTGGCGATCACGCTCGCGTTCCAGAAGCACGGCGCCAGGTATGGAAGCAGAAAACGGCGGTGGCTGTTCAGGACGCCAAGGCACCAGGCCGACAGAGTGATCGCCGCCACCATCGGGAAACAGATGCGAACCGCGGTCGTGGCCAATTCCAGTCGATCGATCGCCTCCGTTCCGGCCGCCACGGCATCCGCGTCCGCGGCGAAGCCGGCAACGAGCAGGCGCACGATCTGAGGCGCCAGGAGGACACCAAGCAGGCTCAACGCGGCCATCGCGGACAACAAAAGGCCGAAGATGGCACCGGCCAGAGCGCCGGCCTCGCGGCGCCGGCCCTCGGCCAGCAAACGGCTGTACGTCGGAATGAACGATGCCGAGAGCGCCTGGTCGCCGAGCAGGTTCTGCAGGACGTTCGGCGCCCGAAAGGCCACCGCCAGCACGTCGGTCAGGGCGCCGACGCCGGCGACACCCGCGATCACGGCTTCCCGGACCAGGCCGAGAACGCGACTGGCCACGATGCCGGCCGCGATCCGCGGCGCACCGCTCACGGCCGGCGGCGCGCTCGCTCCTCCGGCGGACTCCGCCAGGGTCAATCCGAGAGGTTGACGACGACCCGGTCGCCGCGCCGCTCGACCGTCGCCACGACGTTGGGCGCCGCCAGGTCGAGCACCACGTGCAGGTTCCGCGTCGCTCCCCTGCCATGAACGCCGGTGCGCACGCCACGCAACCGGGGTGCGCTGACCGCGCTCGCGTCGTAGTCCCGTTGCACGCCGATCAAGCGCACGAGCAACCGCGGCGGCGCGTCCAGCGGCATCGCATGGTGGCGCTCGAAGGGGGCGTTGCCGGTGATCTCGACCAGCGTCCGGTCATCCCGCACCGAGGCTGTGATCGAGCGAAGCGCGGTCGCGTTGGCGGGCGCTGCGCTCGGCGTAGGGACTGGCTGTGGAGGCGCCGAAGGACGCGGACGGGCGGCAGGTTCGGCAGATGGGGTTGTCGGCCCTGGAGACGCAGTGGTCGGCTCGGGAGACCGCGCTGGCGGCTCGGGAGACCGCGCTGGCGGCTCGGAAGGCGGGGCGGAAGCTCCCGCGGCGACCGGGACCGGAGCCGGCGTCGACTCGGTCGAAGGCCCGGCGGCAGCGGGCGGATCCGCGGGCCGGCTCGATTCCTCGACCGGCGCCGCAACCTCAAAGCTCTGCGCTACGGGAGCCGGCTGCTCCCCGCTGCCGTTCCCACCCATGCCGACGAGCCGCATCAGCGGCCCACGCAGGAAGATCAGAAGGATGCCGACCAGGATGACCCCCGCCACTGTCGGCCAGACCCAGGAAGGCCGGTCGGACTCGCGGTCCATCCAGTCGTCCCGGTCGTCCGCGAGATCGCCGAACAGCTCGGCCCGCGTACCGCCGACTTCGCCGTCCGCGGCCGTCGGTGCCTCCGGAGGTGCGGCCTCTTCCGCAGGCGGTTCCTCAGCCGCTGCCACGACATCGGCCGGCTCCGCCTCATCCGCCTCTTCCCGTTCTTCCGCTGGCTCGAGATCGTCCTCCACAGCCGCCGGCTCCACAGCGGGCTCGTCCGGTGTTTCGTCCACCGCCTCGGCGTCCTCCACTTCGACCTCCTCCGGTTCGGCGGGCGCTGGCGGAGCCGCTTCGGCGGCCGGGCCCGTACCAGCCGTCTCGTCCGGCTGCTCGGAAAACAGAATCGCCAGGCGTTCCTCTCCCGGCGGCTCCACACGCGTGAACTGCATGCCCATTCCCGCCGGCTGGTCGGCGCCGCCCGGCGCCTCGCGCACCCAGACCACCGCGGCGTCGCCCTGGACCGTGTCGGGCGGGTCCCCCGACCCCAGTTCGAGAACGAACGCCGCGGCCGTACCCACGGGGCGGACGTCCGAGGTGGCCACGAACATTCCGCCGACCGCGATGTCGCGGGTCCGGGCGACGAGTTCCCCGTCCTCGCCGGACACGGTCAGGCGAACCGGCGCCTCCCGCAGCAGGCGGCGGGACTCGCGGAAGCGGAAACTCTGACTAGCCGGGGACATGGACGCAAGCGCTCAATCGCAAATGACGCCGCAATAGTAACCCTTCAGGCCGTCTCCGCCCCCTTGCGCGCCACCAGCAACGCCATCTCCAGCGCCTGCTCGTAGTTCAGCCGCGGGTCGACCTGGGAACGATAGGCCCGGCGCAGCCCCCGCTCGTCGAGGCCGCGGGCGCCGCCCGTGCACTCGGTGACGTCCTCGCCGGTGAGCTCGAAGTGGACACCGCCCAGAATCGTGCCGTGGTCGGCGTGGAGGTCGAAAGCCTGCTCCAGCTCCGAAAGGATGGCGTTGAAGTCCCTCGTCTTCATGCCGTCGGAGGTGCTCTTCGTGTTCCCGTGCATCGGATCGCAGATCCAGAGTACGGGCTTGCCGGTGGCCGAGACCGCCTCGATGATCGGCGGCAGCTCCCGAGCCACCTTCTCGGCGCCGCAGCGGTGAATCAGCGCGAGCCGGCCCTCTTCGCCCTCGGGATTCAGCACGTCGACCAGGCCGGCCACGTCAGCGGGATCCATGCCGGTCCCCACCTTGACGCCCAGGGGGTTCCGGATGCCGCGCGCGTACTCGATATGGGCCGAGCCCGGGAACGCCGTCCGCAACCCGATCCACGGCAGGTGGGTCGACAGGTTGTACCAGCCTTCCCGCCGCGGCACCGTCCGGGTCTGCGCCTGCTCGTAGACCAGGTGCAGAGCTTCGTGGCTGGTATAGAAATCGACGCGATCGATGTGACCGACCTCGACACCCGCGAGGGTCTCCATGAACTTCAGCGAATCGGCGATCGACTCGACCCTGCGCTGATACTCGGCCGCGTTCTGCGAGTGGTTCACGAAGTCGAGGTTCCAGTATTCCGGGTGGTGCAGATCGGCGAAACCGCCGTCGATCAGCCCCCGGATGAAGTTCAGCGTCAGCGCCGAGCGGTTGTAGCCGCGCAGGAGGTTGAGCGGGTCGGGCTCGCGCGCGCCGGCATCGAAATCGAGGGAGTTGACGAGGTCGCCCCGGTACGAGGGCAGAGTCTCGTCGCCGCGGGTCTCGACATCGGACGACCGCGGCTTGGCGTACTGCCCCGCAAAGCGGCCGACGCGGATTACCCGCTTCTTCAGGCTGTGGGTCAGGACCAGGCTCATCTGCAGGAGGATCTTCAGCTTCGCCGTGATCGAGTCGGAGGTGCATTCGGCGAAGCTCTCCGCGCAGTCCCCGCCCTGGAGGACGAAGCGCTCGCCGCGCGCCGCGGAGGCCAACTGCCCCTTCAGCGTCTCGACCTCCCAGGAGGTCACGAGGGGCGGCAGCGCGCCGAGCCGGGCGGCCGCCGCCTGAAGGGCTTCCCGGTCGGCATAGGTCGGCTGCTGGCGTACGTCGGCGCTCTGCCAGGACGTCGGGTTCCAGTTTTCCGCTGCGTTGCTCATTAGTCCACCACGCCCGAAGGGCGCTGAATCCTAGTGCATGGTCCCCTGGCGCAGGTCCTCGCCTTCCTCGATCTCGAGATAGCGGCGCAACCACCGGGTGCCCAGGTAGAAGGGCAGCGTATCGACCGCGGCCGCCAGGAACTTGAACACGTAGGCCGTGCCGATGAAGACCCACAACTGCGGCCAGATCGGTTCCCCGGTCTCGACCGGAATCGCGGCCGCCGCGAAATGCGTGATCGTGATGACGGAGAACGAGTCGACGAACTGGCTGACCACGGTCGATCCGTTGTTGCGCAGCCACAGGTGGCGTCCCTTCGTCAACCGCTTCCAGAAGTGGAAGACCCAGACGTCGCAGAGCTGCGCGCTCAGGTAGGCGATCATCGACGCCGCGATCACACCCAGGGTCATCGTCCGGATCTCGAAGAAGATCGGCAACCGGCCATCCGGGCCGGGAACCGGCGCGTCGAAGCCGGGCAGCGCGCCGCCCACCCACAGGATGACGGCCAGCCAGAGGTTGACGAGGAAGCCGACCCAGACCAGGAAGTTCGCCCGCTTGCGGCCGTAGATCTCGGAGATGAAGTCGGTACACAGGAAGGTCAGCGGGTAGGGCAGCACGCCGATCGCCAGGGGCATCGGCACGCGCATCCCGAAGATGGTGAAGCTCAGGTCCAGGAAGCGCGTCACGCCCAGGATGTTCAGCATCGTCATCGAGCCCAGGAACAGTCCGGCCAGGATGAGAAAGACCCGTTCGCGGCGCGCATGCAGCGCGCTTGCCTCGATCGGGTGCAGATCAGGTGGGGAGGACGCCGCAGGAGTCGCTGTCGCCGTCACTGGCCGGCCCCCTTCTCGACCCGGCTCCGCGCGCGCTGCCTGGCGGCGATGAAGTCGCCGTGCGGAAGGTGCAGGAGCCTCGAGATCTTCCGGATCAGAAACTCCTCCTGCGCTTCCAGCACACGGTCGGCGAACGCCACCCGCCACAGTTCCTCGATGAGCCGGCCCTTGCGGGCGTCGTCGAAGGATTCGTGGATCAGCCGGGTGAACTCGTAGAGGCAAACGGAGCCCTCGGTCTCCGATTCGGCGAGCTCCACCAACTCGCCGGTCTGTTCCTCGGAGAGGCCGAGATGACGCCTGACCCCGGCCAGCACGGCCTCCTTCTCCTCCTCCGCGGCGTCGAAGTCGGCGCGCATCACCTCGACCATCAATGCGGCCGCGGCCAGCCGCAGCCGAGCGTCCGGATCGTCCGCGCGCTCGGGGTCGATCCGTTCGCCGAAGAAGTTGCGAATACGTTCGAGCATGGCCGGCCTCAGGTCGGCGACGCGCCGAGTCGTGCCCACGCCCCCTGCCGCCGGAGTTCCTTGGCCCGCTCGGCCACCCCGGCGCCGGCTGCCGCGCGCCGCCAGGCCGCGGCCGCGGCCTCGTCCACGAGTGCCCAGTGTTCCGCGTGGTCCGCGCGAACCCGAGCCGTCGCCCGGGACAGGGCCGCCACTCCGAGGTGCGCCGCGGGCTCGTCCAGCGGGCCGAACGCCAGCGCGGCCGAGGCTACGAGCAGGAGCAGCAGATCCTCGACCGCCGCTTCGGGCCATCCAGACCGCCGGGCCAGGGCCAGGTTGTACGCGGTCGTCGCGGCGCCGATGTACAGATCCTCGATCGTCCGGAAGGGCTTGATCGCGTCCGTGTAGCCGTCGCCGTCCATCACCTCGCCGGCCGCAACCGGCACGGCGGTCAGATCGACGATCGCGTGACGGACCTCCGGGTTCGTCGGTGTGCGCCCCTCGAGCTCCATCGGAGCGATTCCGATTCCCGGCCGGTCGCTCGGCACGCAGAGCGCCCGCAGGCAATTCCGGTCGCCGTCACGGCCCACGGAAGCAATGACCAGCAACGCGGCCGCGGAAGGCGCCAGGGTGGCCCAGCGCTTCCGGCCGTCGAGACGGAATCCGCCGTCGGGCGCCTCCCTGAGCGACGAGTTAACGGCGCGCGGATGCGCTCCGCCCTCCTCGCTGGCACAGAAGGCGACGATGCCGCCGTCAGGGACCAGATCCAGGCCGCCGCGTTCCCAGGCCAGGCGCCTCACCGCCGCCTGATGCCCCGCCACCATTGCCCAGGCCGGACGATCGGCGACGAAACCGCCGAGCAGACCGTGGGCGAAGTGATCGCGGCCGCCGGAATCCCGGCGGGAAGGGTCTCTGCCGCCGTTCTCGCGTGCCTGCCACGGCGCCAGCACCTGCCCTGAGAAGGCCCGGTACCAGCCCGCCGGATCGTCGCCGGCCGCAAGCGCGGCGGGCTCCGCGGAAAGCAGATGACTCAGCACCGGGTCGAGAGTCACGAAGGCCCCCGGAACCAAAGCGCTCGCGACGCCGGGCGCACTCGAATAAGCTCCATCGGCCGAAGATGATAGAGGAAATGACACCAGCCACGACCGGCGCCGCGACCGGCCCCGAGACGCCAGGCTTTCGCCGGGTGCCGCGGACCGGCGTGATCTACGTGATGCACCGCGCGGCGGCCGCCGGCCACGGCACCGACGGCCGCACCTGGTACAACCTCGGCCAGGGATCCCCGGAGGTCGGTCCGCTGCCCGGGGCGCCGCCCCGCCGCGACGAACTCCACATCGACCCGCGCCGCCAGACCTACGCGCCCGTCGACGGCATCGACGAGTTGCGCGAGCGGGTGGCCGAGCTCTACAACTTCCTCTACCGGCGCGACAAGCGCTCGCAGTACACCCGGGAGAACGTGAGCATCGCTCCCGGCGGCCGGCCGGCGATGACGCGGATCGCGGCGGCGATGGGCGAGATGAACCTCGGCCACTTCATCCCCGACTACACCGCCTACGAGGAGCTCCTGACCGCCTTCAAGGGCTTCATTCCGATTCCCATCCTGCTCGACGCGGCCCACGGCTACCGCGCCTCGCGGCGCCTGCTCGAGAAGGAGATCGTCGGCCGCGGCCTCTCCGCGCTCTGGTGCAGCAATCCCTGCAATCCGACGGGTCAACTCGTCGAGGGCGATCTCCTGGCCGAGTGGGTCGACGTCGCTCGCGACAACTCCTGCACCTTCATCCTCGACGAGTTCTACTCGCACTACATCTACACGCCGGCGCCCGACTCCTGCGTCCAGATCGCCGACAACGCGAGGATGGTCTCGGCGGCCGCGCACGTCGACGACGTGAACCGGGATCCCGTGATCCTGGTCGACGGACTGACGAAGAACTGGCGCTATCCGGGCTGGCGGGTGTCCTGGATCGTCGGGCCCGTGAGCGTGATCGACCGCGTGACCAGCGCGGGCTCCTTCCTGGACGGAGGCGGCAACCACCCCTTCCAGGAAGCCGCCGTACCGTTGCTCGAACCGGATCTCGTGCTGCAGGAGACGCGGGCGATCCAGACCGAATTCACGCGCAAGCGCAGGTTCCTCGTCGACCGGCTGCGGGCTTTGGGCATCGAGGTCGAGCACGAGCCCAGCGGCGCCTTCTACGTCTGGGGCAATCTCGCCGATCTGCCGGCGCCGCTCAACGACGGCATCGAGTTCTTCAAGGCCCTGCTCCAGGTCCAGGTCATCACGGTTCCGGGCGTCTTCTTCGACGTGAACCCCGGCCAGCGCCGCCGCAACGCGCGCTACCACAGCTACTGCCGGCTCAGTTTCGGCCCGTCGATGGAGACCCTGGAACGCGGCATGAAGCGGATCGAGAAGCTGATCCGCGCCCACTCCTAGGCGAAGCCCACCAGCCGGCGGATCTCGGCCGCCTTCGGCTCGGCGACCTTCCGCGCGCGCTCCGCGCCGATGGCGAGCAGCCGGTCGAGCTCCTCCGGCGCGGCCATCAGCTCTTCGTAGCGCCGCCGGATCGGCGCCACGACCTCGATCACCGCCTCCGCGACGCCCATCTTCAGGTCGCCATAGCCGCGGGCTCCGGCGAAGTCGGCCAGGACCTCGTCCCCGCCGCGATCCGTGATCGCCTGGTAGATCAGCAGGAGGTTGTTGACGCCCGCCCGGGCCGGGTCGTCGCTGAAACCGATCTCGCGCCCCGAGTCGGTGACCGCGCGCTTGAGCGAACGCCTGATCTCGTCGTCCGTGTCTGTCAGGCGGACGGCATGGCCACGCCCGGCCGTCTCGCTCTTCGACATCTTGACGGTCGGATCGTCCAGGGCCATCACGCGGGCGCCGGCGGTCGGAATCACCGCCTCGGGCAGGACGAAGGTCTCGCCGTAGAGATGGTTGAAGCGGCCCGCGATGTCCCGCGCCAGCTCCACGTGCTGTTTCTGATCCTCCCCGACCGGTACCTCGTCCGCGTCGTAGAGCAGGATGTCCGCCGCCTGGAGCACCGGATACGTGAACAGCCCGACGCCGATCCGCTCCCGGCCTCCCTGACGTTCCGACTTGGCCTTGTACTGCGTCATCCGCTCAAGCCAGCCGATCGGCGTCGTGCATCCCAGGATCCAGGCCGCCTCCGCGTGCGCGCGCACGTGGCTCTGGACGAAGAGGGTCGTGCGCTCCGGGTCGATGCCGCAGGCGAAGAGCATCGCCGTCAACTCGCGGGTGCCCGAGCGCAGCGCTTCGGGATCCTGACGCACCGTGATCGCGTGCAGGTCCACGACGCAGATGAAGTTCTCGCGGTCGTCCTGGCGCGCGGCCCAGTGCTTCACGGCGCCCAGGTAGTTCCCCAGGTGGAGCACGCCGGACGGTTGAATGCCCGAGAACACCCGGCGCCTGCGCACCGCCCCACTCATGCCGGGGAGATCCTCACGCGGAGACGCTTGCCGGCCGCCGCGCCGGTCGCAGCACGGTCCAGCCGACGCAGACGCCGTAGTTCAGGAGCAGGCCCCATACGCCGGCGCCCACTCCCCATGGGCTGCGGGTCGCCCAGACGTCGAAGGCGGCGCCGCACCAGATGACCAGGGTGAGAAGCGTGCCCAGCACCATGCCGGTCAGAACGGCCGAAGCAGGCATCCGTCGCCAGTAGACGCCGAGCATGAAGACCGGCGAGAGCTGGACCATGAACTCGAGCTTCAGCTCGATCAGCACCCAGATCGAACTTTCCGTCTCCAGCGACACCCAGGCCATCAGGATCAGGATCGCCATGATGCCCCAGGCGAACGTCTTGCCGACGATCAGCATCTCGCGGGCCGACGCCTCGCGGCGGAAGTAGCTCTTGTAGATGTCCTTCGTGAACATCGACCCGATCGAAAGGAGGGCCGAATCCGCAGTCGACATGATCGCCGCAACGACCGCCGCGAACACCATCACGATGAGCCAGTACATCACCGGCGAGCGGTCGATCAGACCGCCCAGGACGTAGATCGTGACCTTGTCGCTCTCGAGCTGCGAGAGCCCCGGAAACCGGCTCAGCGCGATGAAACCGATGAGGAAGGCGAGCAGGGTCGTGCCCAGCGGCATGAACGCCATCGCTCCGAGCGACCGCCGCAGGCTGATCTCGTTCTTGGCCGCGAAGATCCGCTGGACGGCATGCGGGTACAGCGCGACGCCGAGACCGAGCATGAGAAGCGTGCTCACCCAGGTCCGCAGACCGCGAGCGTCCGGCGCCTCGAGCCTCTCCGGCGCCGTGGCGCGAATCCCCTCCGACGCCGCCGCCAGACCGCCGTCCGCGGTCACCAGCGTGTAGAGAATGACGGCGCAGCCGCAGAGCAGCAGCGTACCCTGCACCGCGTCGGTCCAGGCGACCGCCCGCATGCCTCCCAGCGACTCGTAGATCAGCATCACGCCGACCAGCAGCAGCACGCCCTGCATGAAGCTCATGCGGCCGCCGCTGATCGCCTCGACGCCGTGCCCCATCGCCACCAGTTGCTCCAGCACGTAGTTCGCCAGGCCCCAGCAGAGGAGCACGACGCACAGGACGCGCAGCGGATGGGAGCCGAAACGGTGGTACACGAAATCCGTCGGCGTGATGTAGCCGAAGCGCCGGGCCAGCCGGAACAGACGCGGCGCGTAGATCATGAACACCGTGATGACGAGGATCATGAAGGTCACGCTGACGATGTAGGTCGCCCCCTGGACGTACGACCGCCCGGCGAAGCCGAGCAGCGTGTTGCCGCTGTACTGGGTGGCGAACAGGGTCAGGAACAGGACCGCGAAGCCGAAGGTCGAGCCGCCGAGATAGAAGTCCCTGAGCGAGCGCTCCCGCTGCTTCAGACGGCCGAGCAGGCCGAGGCCGAGCATGACGACGAGGTAGCCGCCGAGAACGGCCAGCGCGCCCGGGCCGAAGGTCACCTCGGGGACGGAGGTGTTCACGGGTTCTCCCTGGACACGGTCGACGACTCCGAGTCGCTCGCGGCGTCGCCGCCTTCGTCGGCGCCGTCCCGCCACAGGCGCAACGAAGCGAAAGAGGTGATCACCGCCAGGGCCAGGCCGCAGGCGATCGTGATCCAGGTCCACACCGGCAGCCCGCCGAGCAGCCGGCCGCCGACCGAGGCCGGCAGGTACCACGGCACGCTGACGACCAGGATCAGGACGACCGCGGGCAGGAACCAGCGATGCCGCAGGGGTTCGTCGGCAGGACGAATCGCCTCCCAGAAGGCATCCTGGTCCCGCTCGTCTTCATAGTCCGAGAGACGTTTCGTGTTGGCCACCGAGCGCGCATTATGCCCCACCGGGAGCCGGCGACCGCCGTGCTAACGTCCACCGTTCCGGTTCCGGCCGGCGCCCCCTGGTTACCGCCTCGGACCAGGCGCCTCGACGACGAGGGGGCCTGCACATGGTGAACGGTTCTCGACTGTGTCCTCCGACTCTCGCGGTGGCCGTCTGTGCGGTCCTGGCCGTGGGACTGGGAGCATGCGGTTCGGCTGAGCCCGAGACGACCGCGGAAGAGCAACAGGACTTGAACCAGGCAAGCGAAGCAACGCCCGCCCCCGAATGGTCGCTCGCCATTCACGGAGGCGCGGGCAGCGCCCGGCGCGACACGACGGACGCGGAGGACTACTACCAGGCCCTGCGCGACGTCCTGTCGCTGGGCAGTGAGCAGTTGGCGGCGGGCGAAGCGAGCCTCCGGGTAGTCGAGGAGGTGGTCGCGGCGCTGGAGGACGACCCCCGCTTCAACGCCGGCCGCGGCTCCGTGTTCACCTCCATCGGGACCCACGAACTGGACGCCGCGATCATGGACGGCCGCACGCTCGCCTGCGGCGCGGTGGCCGGCGTGAAGAACGTCCGCAATCCGGTGCGACTGGCCCGACGCGTCATGGAGGACACGCCCCACGTTCTCCTCAGCGGCCAGGGCGCCGACAACTTCGCGGTCAACGCGGGCGTGCGCCGGAACGTCCAAGCTTACTTCACCACCGAACCGCAACTGGAGCGCTTCCGCGCGATCCGGAGCCAGCGGAGGGGCGGCGACTCGGGAGGCGACGGAGCTCCGAACCCCGAGGGGGACTACACCGGCAACGCCGGCCCGGAACCCGGCCAGGGCGGCGCCTCCCATCTCGGCACCGTCGGCGCCGTGGCCATGGACCGCTACGGCAACCTGGCGGCGGCCACCTCGACCGGAGGCACGATGTACAAGCAGATCGGCCGCGTCGGCGACGTGCCCGTCATCGGCGCGGGCACCTACGCGAACAACGAGACGGCGGCCATCTCCTGCACCGGCCGGGGCGAGGAGTTCATCCGTCACACCGTGGCCTACGGCGTCTCGGCGCTCATCGAGTACGCCGGCCTCTCCGTCGAGGAGGCTGTGCGCCAGGTCATCGGCGAGACGCTGAAGCCCGGCGACGGCGGCATCATCGCGATCGGCAGAAACGGCTCCATCGCAATGGAGTTCAATACGAACGCGATGTTCCGCGGCGCGGCCAACTCGCTCGGCCGGTTCGACGTCGGGATCTGGGAGGACGTCCGCAGCGGCCGACCGTGAGCACCCGCTACGAAGAGACGCTGCACCGGGCCCGAACCGACCCGGAAGGGTTCTGGGCCGAGGCCGCCGAGGCGATCTCCTGGCACCGGCGCTGGGACCGCGTGCTGGACGACGCGAACCCGCCGTTCTACCGCTGGTTCGCCGGTGCCGAGGTCAACACCTGCTACAACGCGGTTGACCGGCATGTCGAGGACGGACGCGGTAGCCAGCCGGCCCTGATCCACGACAGTCCCGTCACCGGCACGAAACGGACGCTCTCGTACTCCGATCTGCAGGAGCAGACCGCGCGGGTCGCCGGCGTGTTGCGCAGCCTGGGCGTGGAGACCGGCGACCGGGCGCTGATCTACATGCCGATGGTGCCGGAAGCGGCCGTCGCCATGCTGGCCTGCGCCCGCATCGGCGCCGTCCACTCCGTCGTCTTCGGCGGCTTCGCCTCCAGGGAACTCGCGACCCGGATCGAGGACGCCAGGCCGAAGGTAGTCCTTGCCGCCTCCTGCGGCATCGAGACCGCCCGCATCGTCGAGTACAAGCCTCTCCTCGACGAGGCGATCGCGATGTCCGCCCACAAGCCGACAGCGACCGTTCTGCTCCAGCGCCCCCAGCACACCGCCGAACTCGGCTCGGGCGACCTCGACTGGCACGACGCGTTGGCCGCGGCCGAACCGGCCGACTGCGTACCGGTCCAGGCCACGGACCCGCTCTACATCCTGTACACCTCCGGCACGACCGGCGTCCCCAAGGGAGTCGTCCGCGACAACGGCGGCCACCTGGTGGCCCTCGACTGGAGCATGGGCAACGTGTACGGCGTGTCGCCCGGCGAGGTCTACTGGGCCGCGTCGGACATCGGCTGGGTGGTCGGACACTCCTACATCGTCTATGCGCCGCTGATCCACGGCTGCACGACCGTGCTCTACGAGGGGAAACCGGTCGGCACGCCGGACGCCAGCGCTTTCTGGCGGGTCATCTCCGAGCACGGCGTCTCGGCGCTGTTCACGGCGCCGACCGCGTTCCGCGCGATCAAGCGGGAGGACCCGCGGGGCGAACTGATCGACAAGTTCGATCTGAGCTGCCTGCGCACCCTGTTCCTGGCCGGCGAGCGAGCCGACCCGGACACCGTGCAGTGGGCCGAGGACAAGCTCGACGTGCCGGTCATCGACCACTGGTGGCAAACGGAAACCGGCTGGGCGATCGCCGCCAACTGCGTCGGTCTGGGCGCCCTGCCGGTCAAGCACGGCTCGCCGACCAAGGTCGTGCCCGGGTACGACGTGCGGATCCTCGACCACGACGATGCCGGTACGCCCGGCTCGAGTCGGGAAATGCCGCCCGGCGAGAACGGCGCGATCGCGCTACGCCTGCCGCTGCCGCCCGGCTGCCTGCCGACCCTGTGGCGGAACGACGAAGGCTACGTCGAGTCCTACCTCCGCGAATACGACGGCTACTACCAGACCGGCGACGCCGGGCACCTCGACGACGACGGCTACCTCTACATCATGAGCCGGACAGACGACCTGATCAACGTCGCCGGCCACCGCCTGTCCACCGGCGCCATGGAGGAGATTCTGGCTTCCCACCGCGACGTCGCCGAGTGCGCCGTCATCGGAGTCGCCGACTCGCTCAAGGGACAGGTGCCCCTGGGGCTGGCGGTGCTGTACGCGGGTTCGAGCCGCAATGAAGCGGAGATCGTCCCGGAACTCGTGCAGAGCGTCCGCGACCAGCTTGGCCCGGTCGCCTCGTTCAAGGTCGCGGCGGTCGTCGAACGCCTGCCGAAGACCAGGTCCGGCAAGGTGCTCCGGGGCACGATGCGGCGCATCGCCGACGGCGAGCCCTGGACGGTGCCGCCGACGATCGACGATCCCGCGATCCTCGACGAAATCGAGCAGGCCCTCACCGAGCTGGGCTACCCCCGCCCGACGACGGCCTGAAGGCGGTCCCGCGGCGCCGGGAGTCCGCAGAATCTGCGGAAAACTCTGCGGAAAACAACCATCTTCATACCTTGTAAGTCCCTTGTTATCAGCAACTTACAGCCATTCCGCACCGGATACGGTGCGAGCCTTCGACTCACCGTAAGTTATTCATGAACAAGAGGTTAAGCCGGCCCGGCGACTGACCGGCATTGCCGGATGTTTCGAGTCGGCGGTACAGTGCCCGTCATGGACCCCACGCAGGCAACCCGAGAGGTCTTCTGGAACATCGAGTACACCTGGTTGGTGTACGTGCTGATGGTCCCCACGCTGGCGGTCTTCGGCTGGGGCTTCTGGCTCAAGGTCCGGCGCTGGCGGTCAGGCCAGCCGGCGCTCCGCTTCGACCGGCCGGGCGAGCGGCTCCGGCTCTTCCTGAGAAACGCCGTGGGTCAGGGGCGCACGATCAAGAGCCGCTACGCGGGCCTCTTCCACACGCTCGTCTACACCGGCTTCATCGTACTGTTCCTGGCCACCACCGTGGTCGCCATCCACCACGACACGCCCCTGCACATCATGAAGGGGCACTTCTACCTCGTCTTCCAGTCCCTGATCGTCGACATCTTCGGCCTGTTCGTGCTCGTGGGCGTCGCCCTGGCCGCGATACGACGCTGGATCTCGAAGCCGAAGCTGCTGGTCTACACCGACGAAGCGAGCTGGATTCTGGTCACGATCTTCGTCATGGCCTTGACAGGCTTCATGATCGAGGGCTGGCGAATAGCCGTCACCGACGACCCCTGGGCCGCCTGGTCGCCGATCGGCAACCTGTTCGCTCTCGGTTCCGATCCCTGGATGACGGATACGGCGATGCAGCGCGGCCACGTGATCATCTGGTGGTTCCACCTGGTCGTGGCGTTCGGCTGGATCGCCTGGGTGCCGTTCAGCAAGATGTCCCACGTCTTCACGGCCCCGCTGAACATCTTCACCGCCAACCTGGACGGCTACGGCGCCTCACTCAAGACGATCGACTTCGAGACCGCGGAGCGCTTCGGGATCAACCACCTCGGCGATTTCACCTGGAAGGACCTGCTCGACTTCGACGCCTGCACGGAGTGCGGCCGTTGCACCGACGTCTGCCCGGCCAACACGGTGGGCAAGTCGCTGTCGCCGCGCGACATCATCCTCGACCTGCAGGGGCTGATGCACAAGCGGGGCGACGAGTTTCTGGGCAGCCGGACGGGCAACGGCAACGGCGACGGCGACGGCGGCAACGGAAGCGGTGAACTCCTGCCGATCATCGACCAGAAGACGGCCGTGTCGCCGGAAGCGCTCTTCGCCTGCACCACCTGCGCCGCCTGCATGGAGGCCTGCCCGGTCCACATCGAACAGATGCCGAAGATCGTCGACGCGCGCCGCTACCTCGTCATGGAGGAGGCGGACTTCCCCGAGGGGATGATGGACATGATGAACTCGCTCGAGTCGCGCCAGCATCCGTTCGCGGGCACTCAGTTCAGCCGCGTCGACTGGACCGAGGGTCTCGACATCGACGTGATGGCCGAGATGGACGATCCGCGCGAGGCCGAGGTCCTGATGTGGGTCGGCTGCGGCGGCGCCCTGGTCGAGCGCAACCGGAACACCGTCCGCGCCACCGCGAAGCTCCTCAAGAAGGCGGGGGTGAAGTTCGCGATCCTCGGCCGCGAGGAATCCTGCACCGGCGATCCCGCCCGCCGCGTGGGCAACGAGTTCCTGTTCGAGATGCTGGCCAAGGGCAACGTCGAGACGATGGAACGCTACGGCGTGCGCAAGGTCGTCACCTCCTGTCCCCACTGCTTCAACTCCTTCAGGAACGAGTACCCGCACTTCGGCGGCAGCTACGAGGTCTACCACCACACCCAGTTCCTCGATCAACTGCTCGAGTCCGGCCGTCTCGACGGGAACGGCGCCGGGGGCAGCTCGAACGGGAACTCGACGATCACCTTCCACGATCCCTGCTATCTCGGCCGCCACAACGGCGAGTACGACGCGCCCCGCAACCTGCTCGCGCAGGTCGGCGGCGCGAGGCAGGTCGAGATGGAGCGCAGCCGGAACACGAGCTTTTGCTGCGGCGGCGGCGGCGGCATGGCCTTCGTCGACGAGCCGCCGGACCAGCGGGTGAACCAGGAACGCGCCCAGGAGGCGGTCGACACCGGCGCCGACGTGGTGGCCGTGGGCTGCCCCTTCTGCGCCACGATGCTCGACGACGGCGTGAACGCCCGTCGCGGCGACCGCGACGTCCAGGTCAGGGACGTGGCGGAGTTGCTCTGGGACGCGGTCGGCGAGTCCGACGAGGCCGCGCCCTAGCACTCCGACGATTCGTGCCGAAGCCTGCGATTCGGCGTGACGACACGCTCGATCCACCTGCAAGTGTCTCGCAACAGAGAACTTGCTCTCCCGATGGGATTTAAGGAAACTGTACTTACTCTAGCTTGACGCGAGCGGGCGGGGGCGCTAGGTTCGGTGCATGCGCGAGATCTCGCGAGAGCAACGCCTACAGCGGATGCGGTCCGACAATCCGTGGTGGATGGACGCTCGAATCCGCCGCGACTACGAGGATCTCCACGAACGAGGCTATTGCCAGCGCTTCGCAGACCTGGTGACGAAGGCCGATGTCCGACGCGCGGTCATCCTCATGGGACCTCGCCGCGTAGGCAAGACCGTCCTGCTCCACCATGTGATCAAGCGCCTCCTTGACGCGGGACGGTACTCGCCGCAGGAGATTGCCTATCTCTCTCTCGACCAACCCCTATACACAGGACTCTCGATCGAGGCCGCCGCCGCCGCCCTGCGTCGCGCCAGCGGCAGGGAGAACGGTCCGCGTGTGCTCTTCCTGGACGAGATTCAGTACCTTGCCGACTGGGAACGTCACCTCAAGGCATTCGTCGATTCACATCCGGCGGTCCGTTGCGTCGCCTGTGGCTCGGCCGCCGCGGCCCTGAAGCGCAAGAGCACCGAGAGCGGCGCCGGCCGGTTTACGGATTTTCTGCTGCCGCCACTCACGTTCTGGGAGTTCCTGCGGCTGCAGAACGCAGGCGATCTCGTGGAACGTCTGCCCGGCGGCAAGAGCCGGAGCGGCGACATCCACCTGCTGAACAACAAGTTCCTCGACTACGTGAACTTCGGCGGCTATCCAGAAGCCATCACCTCAAGCACCGTCCGCGAGGATCCCGGTCGCTACATCGCTACCGACATCGTCGAGAAAGTGCTGCTCAGGGACCTGCCCAGCCTCTATGGCATACGGGACGTTCAGGAACTGAACCGCCTGTTCACGACGCTGGCCTACAACACGGCGGAAGAGGTGTCGCTGGAGGGCCTTTCGAAGAACTCCGGGGTAACCAAGCTCACGCTGAGGCGCTATCTTGAGTACCTCGAGGCCGCGTTCCTGATCAAGAGAATCCACCGTATCGACGAGAACGCACGGCGCTTCAAGCGGACCACACATTTCAAGGTCTACGTCACCAGTCCGTCACTCCGAACAGCTCTGTTCGGCCCCGTGACCGACGACGATCCCGCGATGGGATCGATGGTCGAAACGGCAGTCTTCGCCCAATGGTTCCATTCGAACGCCCGTCTCAACTACGCACGCTGGAGCGGACGGCACGGGGGGGAAGTGGACATCGTCCACCTCGACCCGCACCAGAGGCCGGACTGGTGCCTCGACGTGAAGTGGTCCGACCGGCCTGCCGCCCGGCCCCAGGAACTCACGAGCCTCATCGACTTCTCGAACCGCCACCCGGACGCCAGAGTCCTGGTGACGAGCAAGACGAAGGACAAGGAGCATTGCGACTGGCCAGGCGCAGGCTCACTCAACATCGGGCCAGCCGCGCACTACTGCCACGCGGTCGGCCACCAGGCGATCAAGTCACCCGCGACCGCTGCAACACCGTGGTTCGTGGAGTGAAGGGCGAACAGGTCGGTCCCAGACACTCATCGAGTGGTACCCACGGTGCCCGAACGCCGGGATCCGATCGCGTCTCTTTCAAGGCGGATACGTGAAAGGGGACCCCGCGCGATCCCAAGCTCAGTCAAGCTATAGAACCGCCAGCCAGCAGACGACGCCCACGTCGCCCTCCTCGATTGGCTCCTTCTCCGCCGGCAGCGTCGTCCTGCTCGTCCAGCAGGGTCGAGTCACCCTCGGCCAAGCGCTGAGCGTAGGCACGGACGTCCGAGTCCGTCTGGTCCCGGGCCGGGTCCAGCACCTCGACCTCCATGCCGTACGGACCGGGCCGCAACGATCTTCCGCCGGATGGTGATCTCGAGCCCCAGGATCGTTTCGGAGGTCGCCGGGCTCGGGCTACATGGTCGAGAGGTGAACCTCGCTGTGCGGGCTCTTCAGACGAATGACGCGCCCGTAACGCTGCACCACGCGCTGCGGATTCCACGGCATGTCGTAGCTGATGACGGCCGCCGCCTGCTGCAGGTTCTGGCCCTCCGACAGCACGTCATTGCTCAGCAGAAGATCCACCTCGCCCTCCGGCGGCTCGTAGCCAGGCCGCACGACGGTGTCCGGGCAGAATCCAGCGACGAGCGCCGTCCGTTCGTCCATGCACCGACTACCGCAGCCCCGGTTGACGAAGCATCGCACTGGGTGTTACACATGTCCCGTGACGACAGGCGCTCGCGGCACCGGATTCGCAGACGTTCAAGACCAAGGCGTTCGCGCGGTTCGCCGACCGCATAGGCTTGGACGATGCCGCTCTTTGCGACGCGGTACAGCGCGCGGAGAGAGGACGTGTCGCGGTCGATCTCGGCGGCGGCGTCATCAAGCAGCGGATCGGCCGCAAGGGAGCTGGACGGTCGGGCGGGTTCCGTACGATCATCTTGTTTCGCCGGGGCCAGTTGGCCTTCTTCGTCCACGGATTCGCCAAGAGTCAGCGGGAGAATCTCCGACAGGACGAACTCCGAGCGTTCCGGTTGCTGGCTCGGCAGTATCTTGCGCTGGATCGAGACGGGCTCGCGGCGGTTGAGGCGGTTGGCGCGATCATCGAGGTGAGGTGCAATGAAGAAGCAGTACAAGAGTGAGGCGTTCGCTTCCGCGCACGAGGCCGCATTGGACCTCGCGGAGGCGGGCGTCCTGTCGAGGCGGACCATGCGCGAGTTCGACGAGATGTGCCTCACGCCGGTCCGGGAAATGACGCCGGAGGACATTCGGGATCTGCGGCTGCGCGAGCGCGCCAGCCAGGCGGTGTTCGCGCGCTATCTGAACGTGACCACCAGCCTGGTGAGCCAGTGGGAGCGGGGTCAGAAGAGGCCGCGAGGAGCCTCGTTGAAGCTCCTGACCCTGGTCGAGAAGAACGGTCTGGGCGCAGTCGCGTGACGGACCGCGCGCTCGCATCAGGAGCAGGACATCAGTCCATTGCGAACCTACCGGGCGGTCGGTAGACTACTCTTCGTGACCTTCCGAGGACCCTCGACCCGATGACTGCCCTGGACAACGCGGCTCTCCGGGTCGCCACCGGCGCGGCCGACGGCGAGCAGGACCGGCGGGCGGAGATCTACCGCAGCGCGGCGCGGATCTTCCACCGCAAGGGCTACCACGCCACGTCGATCAACGACATCGCCGCCGCGGTCGGACTGACCAAGGCAGGCCTGTACTACTACATCAAGGGCAAGCAGGACCTTCTGTTCGCGATCATGGGCTTCGCCATGGACCAGCTCGACGAGCAGGTCATCGAGCCGGCCCGGCGCGTAGAGGATCCTCAGGCCCGCCTGGAGACGATCGTCGCGCGCCACGCCCGGCTGATCACCCAGGACTCCTCGGCGCTGACCATCCTGGTCAACGAACTCGAGGGGCTCCTCCCCGACGACCGTGCCGACATCATCGGCAGGCAGCGGGACTACGTCGACTTCATCGCCGACACCCTCGCCGCCCTGCGCGACGAGGGCAAGGTCCTGGGCCTCGACCCCACGGTGGGAGCGTTCAGCCTGGTGGGGATGATCCTCTGGATCTCGCGCTGGTACCGGGCGGACGGCCGGCTGGACGGCGACGAAGTGGTGGCGGAAGTGACCCGCATGGCGATCTCCGCGGTGCTGAACCGCGGTGAAGACAGCAACGCCGGCAACCCGGCCAGGACCGGGTAGCCGGCGAAGGAGACGCGAGAATGAGAGTGCTCGTCTGCCTGAAACAGATTCTCGATCCGGACGTTCCCGCGCGGGACTTCCAGATCGATCCCGACGCCAGGGCCGCCAGACGGGGCGGCGCCAACCTGGTGACGAACATCTTCTGCGAGAACGCGGTCGAGACCGCTCTCCAGTTCCGCGAGGCGGCAGGCGGCGACGTGAAGATCACTGCGCTCTGCTACGGCGAGTCCTCGGCCGAGGACTGTCTGCGCAAGGCGATGGCGATGACGGTCGACGAAGCCTGCCTGGTCGAGCGCGACGGCAGCACGAACCCGGACGCCGCTGCCGTCGGTCGCGTGCTGGCGGCGGCGATACGGCGACTGGAGCAGGACGGCGGCCCCTTCGACGCCGTGCTCGTCGGCCGGGAGTCGGGCGACTGGGGCGTGGGACAGACCGGCGGCGTGCTGGCCGAGGAACTCGTCCGGCCGGCTCTGGGCTTCGTCGAGAGCCTCCAGCCCGGCGACGGCAGCGTCACGCTCCGCCGTCAGACCGACGTCGGCATCGAGGTCGCGGAGGCCGAGCCCCCCTTCCTCGTCACCATCACGAACAACGAGGACAACGTGCCCCGCATCCCCAAGACGCGCGACGTCATGATGTCCTACCGCAAGCCGCTCCAGAAACTGAACCTCGCCGACCTGGAGCTGGACAGCGAGGAGATCCGGGCCGGATCCTCGATCTTCGAGGTCGAGGAGATCTTCATCCCGGCGGACGAAGTCGAGTGCGAGATGGCGGAGGGCGACACCCTGGAGGAACGGGTCGACCAACTGGCGACGCGCATCCACGAAGTCGTCGCCTCGATCGGCTGACGCGGACGGAACCCGGCAGCAAAGGGCAGAAGGAGAGAAACGATGGCGAACGTTGCAGTCTGTGTCCTGGGCAGTCTCGGCTATGACCGCGCCGCGCAAGGCGCGGCGGGCGCCGGCCGCGCCCTTGCCGAGAGCGTCGGCGGCGAGCTCCACGCTCTGGTGATCGGCCCCGCCGGGGACGACGCGGTCGCGGCGCTCGCGAGCGTCGCCGACCGCGTCGTGGTCGGCGCCAACGAAGCGCTCCGCGACTACCAGCCCGAACAGGCGTTGCAGGCGGCCGAGCAACTCCACGCCGCGGGCGGCGGCGACTACGTCGCGGTGCTGCTCAGCAACGACACCTACAGTCAGGAGATCGCGCCGCGCCTCGCCCACCGCCTGGGCGGCAGCTCGATGGCCGACGCGGCCGCGATCCGGATGGACGGCGACCACTTGCTGGCGCAGCGCACGGCCTACGGCGGCAAGGCGATCTCGATCTACCGGCTGAAGAAGCAGCCGGCCGTCGTCTGGCTGCGGGCCCGCGGCTTCGAACCCGCGCCCGAGCGGCAGTCGGCCGGCGAAGTGACGTCCGTCGACCTGGCGCTCGATGCACCGCGCATCCGCATCACCGGCCGTGAAGTCGCGGAACAGGAAGGCGTGCGCCTCGAGGACGCGCAGATCATCGTCTCCGGCGGTCGCGGCCTCGGCGGCCCCGAGCCCTTCCAGGAACTGAAGAGGCTCGCCGATTCGATCGGCGCCGAACAGGGCGCCTCGCGCGCCGCCTGCGACGCCGGCTGGGTACCCCCGAACTGGCAGGTCGGCCAGACCGGCAAGAAGGTGGCCCCCGAGCTCTACATCGCGATCGCCATCTCCGGCGCCAGCCAGCACCTGCTCGGCATGGGCGACAGCAAGGTCGTCGCGGCGATCAACACGGACGCCGACGCGCCGATCTTCAAGCACTGCAGCTTCGGCATCGTCGAGGACTACAAGGCGGTCGTGCCGCTGCTGACCGAGAAGCTCCAGGCGATCGCCCGGTAGAGCCATCGCGGGCAGGTTCGGGAGGGTCCCCGGTCGTATGCAGGAAAACGTATAGAATCCGGTCTTCATGCATAAAGCCTCCTGCTGCGGTTGCGCTCTGGCTCTGGTCGCTCTTTCCTTCGGACCGGCCCGGGCGGCTGAACCAGGCGATTTCGGAAGCGACGGCGCGACGGAACAGCAACTGGTAGAGGAAGCGGTCCTCGGGGGTTTCGCGCGCGGGATGCTCCTGGGTGCAACGGACACGGTGGTGCAACGGTTCGGGAAGAGGCCGGGCCGAAACCGCGTGAAGATGAAGTCGCTCGACCGCTGCGACGGCGGACGTCGGCAGCGTGTCGACGTGGAACGCGCCGCTCTGGATGGAGGCCGGGCAGCGGGCCGGGAGGTGTGCGGAACGCCCGACCTGGATTTCGACTTCGCGACCGACAGTTTCGAGTTCGTTCACAAGGTCGAGCCGCTCGACGAGGAGCGCCCGGGCGGAACGCTGTCGCTCTGGGGAGGCGGGGCTCGCCGGTCGCTTCGCGGACGAGCGGGCCGGAACTCGTACTCGGTCGCGCCGGAACTGCCCTTCGTCGGCGTCGACTACACGGCCGGACACCTCATGGTCGGGACCGCCGTGTCCTGGTTCGACGCCATCGGGCGCTACCGGCTGGCGAACACCGGCGGCGCCGCCATGCGTCTCGACCTCAGCGGCATCTACCCCTACGCCCGTTACGCATCCGGCTGTCGCGGACCGTCCCGGAAATCGTGCCGGACGGAGCTCTGGGCGGTGGGCGCCATGGGCCACGGCGACCTCGTTGGAGACGCGGACCAGACAGCGGGATCGCCTCCGTCGTCCGACGCACGCATGCGGCTCGGCCTAGCCGGCTTCCGCCAGCGGGTGGCGACCGCCGGGTCACTCGAGTTCGCCCTGCGCGGCGACGTCGGCTCCGCCGTCATCGAGGGCGGCGACGACTTCGGCCGACCGGCCGGGGACGCCAGTCTCGGCGGCGACGCAAGCAGGGGACGAATCGGTCTCGAAGGCTCCCTGACCCGCAAGGTCGGCGCGGTCGTCTTCCGCCCCTTCACCCAGGTGGCCCAGCGTTATGACGGCGGTTCCTCGACGAGCGGAACCGGGACGGAACTCGCCGGAGGCCTGGAGCTGATCGCCGCCGACGGCCGGCTGCGCGTTCATGCCACCGGCAGGACGCTGGTCACCCAGGGCCTGGCACGCTACGAGGAGGAGGGCGTGGGCGCCACGATCGAGCTGCGCCCAGCGACCAGGGACGGCGAGGGACTGTCGCTGGTGGTCGCCCAGCAGTTTGGCGGCACGTCGCCGCGTGCGAACGCCCTGTGGCGCTCCGACGCTCCCCGGTGGCTCGGCATGTCGCCCGAGGCGCTGGCCAGCGCCTCCGCCCGCCGGGATCCCGGAGCGTCGCACACCCGTGCCGAGGTCGCCTGGGGGGTGGGAATCGGCGCATCCATGGTGACGCCCTTCGCCCAGGCCGAGGCCGCCACGGCAACCGGGAAGGAGCACCTTCGCCTCGGCGTGCGCCACTCGATGCGCAAGGGCTCGCCCCACCGCGTGAACCTGGAAGTCACGGCCGAGCGGCCGCAAGTCACGCTGAGCAGCGACCTCGCGGACTACCAGCTCGCCGTCGCCGGTCAGGTCCGTTTCACGATCGGCTGACCGGCCCCGGAGCGGCCGGCGTCACGACCGGCCGCCGACGATCACCTGGTGTGCCTTCAGCCGGAGCGCGTTCAGGCGGATGAAGCCGCGGGCGTCGGTCTGGTCGTAACCGCCTTCGACGTCCATCGACGACAGGTTCTGGTCGTACAGCGAGCTGGGCGACTCGCGGCCGAGGATGGTCACGCCGCCCTTGTAGAGACGGAGATGCACGGTGCCGTCGATGATCCGCTCGGCCTGCTGAAAGGCCGCGCGGATGAACTCCATCTCGGGCGAGAACCAGAAGCCGTTGTAGATCAGTTCAGCGAACTTGGGCGACAGGCCGTCCCGCAGGCGCTGGACCTCCCGATCCATCGCCACGCCCTCGAGGTCGCGCAGGGCGTGGTGGAGAATAGTCCCGCCGGGAGTCTCGTACACACCACGGGACTTGATGCCGACGAAGCGGTTCTCGACGATGTCGATCCGGCCGATGCCGTTCCGGCCGCCGAGTTCGTTCAGGTACTCGAAAAGGGTCAGCGCATCGGAGTGCTCGACGCCGGCGGTCCGGTCCCGCACCCGCACCGGACGCGCGTCCTTGAACTCGATCTCGACGTCCGTCGGCTCGTCGGGCGCGTCGAGCGGGGACACGGTGAGCGAGAACATGTCCTCGGTCGGCGTCTGCATCGGATCTTCCAGCAGACCGGCCTCGTAGCTCTTGTGCATCAGGTTCTCGTCCATGCTGTACGGCTTCTCGGACGAGGCCTCGATCGGGATGCCCTGCTCTTCGGCATAGTTCAGGAGGTCCGTGCGGCCCTGGAAGCGCTTCAGGAACTCCCCGTCCTTCCACGGCGCGTAGACCTCGATCTGCGGCGCGAGAGCGGCGTACGCGAACTCGAAGCGGACCTGGTCGTTGCCCTTGCCGGTGGCGCCGTGGGAGAGCACGTCGGCGTCCTCGCGGATCGCGATCTCGGCCTGGCGGCGGGCGATGAGCGGCCGCGCCAGGGCCGTGCCGAGCAGGTAACGGTTCTCGTAGACCGCGTTGCCGGCGATCGCCGGGTAGATGAAGTCGGTCACGAACTCCCGCCGGACGTCCTCGACGTAGACCTTCGTGGCGCCGATCGCCTCGGCCCGGCGCGCCTGGGCGTCGAAGTCCTCGCGCTGGCCGACGTCGACGATCACTGCTACGACATCGAGTCCCCGTTCCTGCAGGGTGCGCAGGATGACGGAGGTGTCGAGGCCACCGCTGTAGGCGAGTACGGCTTTCTTGCGCGTCATGGTCGAGCGTTCCTCCCCCGGGCACCCGAGAATCGGGGCCCGCGGGAGACTATCCGGCCAGCGGTCGCCGGTGAAGCCGCCGTCAGTCGTCGTCGACGGCTTCGGCCGGAAGCAGGCCCACCGCGCCGCTCCGCCAGAGCCGCCAGCGAACGCGAAACGCCAGGAAGATCGCCACGAAGACGAGCCCGAAGGTCAGGCCCCACCACACTCCGCTCGGGCCGAGCCCTCTCTCGAAGGTCAACCAGACGCCGGCCGGCATGCCGATGACCCAGTACCCGACGAGCGCGACGGCCGCGGGGAAGCGGGTGTCGGCGGCTCCCCGCAGCACCCCGGCGGCGGCGACCTGCAGACCGTCGGCGACCTGAAACAGGCCCGCGATCGGAATCAGGGCGGCCGCCGCGGCGACAACGGCCGGCACGTCGCTGAAAACGCGCGCCAGTAGCTGCGGAAGCGAGAAGAAGACGAGGCCGAAGGCGACCATCACACCGGCGCCGAGGCTGAGGCAGACCAGCGCCGAGCGGCGCGCCCCCACCGGGTCCCGCCGGCCGATCGCGTTGCCAACGCGCGTTGTCGCCGCACCGGCGAAACCCAGGGGCACCATGAAGGAGATCGAGGCGAGGCTGATCGCCACCTGGTGGCCGCTGAGCTGCGCCTCCCCCAGCCGACCGATGAGCACGGCCGCGAAACTGAACACGGTGACCTCCAGCGACACCTGAACCGCGATCGGCACCCCCACGAACAGGAAGGGACGCAGCGCGGCCGGACGCAGCCACGACCACCTCCACCCGCCGACGTAGCGGCGCAGGTGACGCCATCCGAATGCGGCCAGGACGATCAGCATCACCCAACGAGATCCGGACGTCGCATAGGCGGAGCCCCGCACACCGAGGGCCGGGAATCCGAGATGGCCGAAGATCAGCGCCCAGTTCGCGATCGCGTTGAACACGTTGGCGACGCCGATCGCGATCAGGGCCGGCCGCACGATGCTCATGGCCTGGAGCGTCTGCCGCAGGCACATGAAGAGCAGGAAGGCGATGACTCCGGGACCGATGCCCCGAAGGTAGGCGGCGGCCGGCTCCACGATGGCCTGCGGTTGACCCGTCAGCGGAAGCGCGCGATCCAGTCCAAGCACGATCAGCGTCGCCGGCACCGACAGCAGGACCGCCATTCCCGCACCTCGGCAAAGCACCCTGCGGATCCGCCGGTGATCGCCGGCGCCGAACGCCTGCGCCGCCATCGGATCGATCGCCAGCAGGATGCCGATGAAGGACCAGATCACGGCGATGCTCAGCGCGTTGCCGATCGAGCCGGCCGCCAGGTCCGTCTCCGAGACGCGACCCAGCATCATCGTGTCGACGGCGCCCATCAGCACCATCCCGACCTGGACCAGGATGACCGGCGTCGCCAGGCGCACCACGGCGCCCAGCTCCCGGCGTATCGGCCGCCCGGTCCTCGCTGTTCCCGCCCCTTTCAAGGGACGGTATTGTAGGCAGCCTCACTCTCACCGAGATCGCCGTTGCTCAGCTACATCCTCCGCCGGCTCGCCACCGGACTGGTCACCCTGTTCGGCATCTCGGTCATTTCGTTCTTCATCATCCAGCTCGTACCGGGCGATCCGGCCCAGATCCAGACCTCCCAGATCGCCGACGCCGCGGTCTCGGAACGCGTCTACCAGCAGTTGCGGGAGCTCTACGGCCTCGACAAGCCGATCCCCGTGCAGTACGCGAACTGGGTCGGCAAGCTGGTCGTGGGCGACTTCGGTTCGTCCTTCCACGACGGCAGGAGGGTGTCGGCGAAGATCGGCGAAGCGCTGTGGCCGACGCTGTCGGTGGCGCTGCTCTCCTTCATGCTGACCCTGATCATCTCGACGCCGATCGGGATCTACAGCGCGCTACGGCAGGGCGGCGGCTTCGACCGCTCGGTCAGCACCGGCCTCTACATGCTCTATTCCGTGCCGAACTACGTCGCCGGCATGCTGCTCATCCTCTACCTCGGCGTGAAGTGGGACCTGTTGCCTTTCCGCGGCATGAGGTCCGACGGCTACGACGAGATGACGACCCTCGGCCAGATGTGGGATCTGGCCCAGCACTACGTCCTGATCACCTTCTGCTTCACCTTCGGCAACCTGGCCTACTACTCCCGCTTCATCCGCCAGAACCTGCTGGAGGTGGTGCGGCAGGACTACATCCGCACCGCCCGCGCCAAGGGCCTCGGTGAGCGGAGCGTGGTGCTCAAGCACGCGTTCACCAACAGCCTGATCCCGCTGATCTCGCTGATCGGCCTCACCCTCCCCTTCGTGCTGGGCGGCAGCGTGATTCTCGAGTACATGTTCAACTGGCCGGGCCTGGGCCGCCTGTACTTCGAGTCCGTGCTCCAGCGCGACTATCCGACGATCATGGCGCTCAACTTCATCACCGCCCTGCTCGTCCTCGGCATCACCTTCATCGCCGACCTGACCTACGGTCTGGTCGACCCCCGCATCAGCTACGAGAAGTGACGATGGCGACCGAAGCGACGACGAACACGACAACCGGAGGGGCGCCCGCGGCGCGCTCCTACTGGCACATCACGTGGCGGCGCTTCCGCGGCCACCGGCTCGGAATGGTCGGCCTGTGCGTGGTGGCCGTGCTGTTTCTCGTCGCCTTCCTGTCGCCGATCCTGGCCAACGAGCAACCCATCCTGTGCCGCTTCGACGGCGGCATCTACTATCCGGCGGTCGTAGACCTCGTCCACCAGGTCCCGGGCACGAGCCTGATCATCCAGAAGCAGCGGCCCTACCGCCTGGCGACTTTCGACTTCAAGCGGGAGTTCGACCCGGAGCGCGGCGACTGGGCGCTGTGGACGCCGGTGCGATACGGCCCCAGGGAAATCGCCGCCGAGCCCCTGGCCGGTCCTTCCAGCCGTCACTGGCTGGGCACCGACCAGTCGGGCCGCGACGTCCTGTCGCGGATGGTCCACGGCACCGTCGTGTCGATGAAGGTCGGTTTCCTGTCGATGGGCATCGCGGTCATCCTGGGTCTCGTGTTCGGTTGCATCGCGGGCTACGCCGGCGGCATCGCCGACCTCGTCATCTCACGCTTCATCGAAGTCGTCCAGTGCTTCCCGGCCTTCTTCCTGATCCTCGCCGTCCTGGCCTGGTTTCCGCCCAGCATCGAGAACGTGATGATCGTGATCGGCCTGACCCGCTGGGTCGGCATCGCCCGCTTCGCGCGCGGCGAGATCCTGCGCATCCGCGAGACGGACTACGCCCTCGCCGCCCGCTCGCTCGGAGTCAGACCGGCCCAGCTCGTTCTCCGCCACCTGCTCCCCAATGCGCTGGCGCCCGTGCTGGTCAGCGTGACCTTCGGCATCGCGGTGTCCATTCTGATCGAAGCCGGACTCTCCTGGCTCGGCTTCGGCGTCCAGCCGCCCGACGCCTCCTGGGGCACGATCCTCCGCTCCGGCTACGAGAATCTGTTCACCGCCGGCCACATGATTCCTCCCGCCTGCGTGGCGATCTTCCTCGCGGTGCTGAGTTTCAACCTCGTCGGCGATACGCTGAGGGATGTAATCGACCCGCGGCTCCAGGCCGAACGGGCCTGACGCCGCCGGGCTCCCCGCCCAGGAGGTAGGCAGCGATGAGCGAGCAGACCGGGTTGCACAGCCTCTCCCTCGACTACGTCGAAGCGCTTCTGGCCGACTACCGCCGCGATCCGGCGGCGCTCGACCCGGCCTGGCGGCGGTACTTCGACGCCCTGGCCGCCAGCGGCGAGCTGGAGGACGGCGCGATCGGGCCGGAGCTCCGACCTTCGACGCTGTTCGGCGGCAACGGTGAAGCGGCGCGTCCCGCTGCGATCGCGCCCGCGGCTCCCGCGCCCGCCAAGCCTGTGCCGGCACCGTCGCCGCCGGCGCCGGCATCCGCCCTGACCGCGGACGTCGAACTGCAGCGCCGGGTCGACGACATGATCCGCAACTACCGGATCCGCGGTCACCTCTACGCCGACATCAACCCGCTCCGCAATCCGCCCGTGCTGCCGGAGGAACTCGAACTCGAGGGTCTGGGCATCCACGAGAGCGACCTGGACCGCACGGTGTCCACCGCCGGCATCCCCGGCGCCGACACGGCGACGGTGCGCGAAGTGCTCGAACGGATGCGCGAGACGTACTGCAACTACATCAGCGCCGAGTTCATGCACATCGACGACCTGGAGGTCCGCTCCTGGCTCCAGGAACGGATGGAGGTCAGCCGCAACCGGGTGCAGCTCAGCCGCGACGAGCAGGTCCGGATCCTGAAGAAGCTGATCGACGCCGCGGTGTTCGAGGAGTTCATCCAGAAGAAGTACCTGGGCGCCAAGAGCTTCTCGCTCGAGGGTGCCGAGAGCCTGATCCCCCTGCTCGACCTGGCGATCGAGAAGGTCGCGGCGCAGGGCGCGGTGGAGATCGTCTTCGGCATGTCCCACCGCGGCCGCCTGAACGTGCTCGCGAACATCATCGGCAAGCCGACACGGGACATCTTCCGCGAGTTCGAGGATCTCGACGCGGAGCAGTACACGGGCGGCGGCGACGTCAAGTACCACATGGGGCACTCGAGCGACTGGACCACGGAGCACGGCCGCAGGGTTCACCTCTCCCTCTCGTTCAACCCGAGCCACCTGGAGTTCATCAACCCGGTGGCGATGGGCCGAGTACGCGCCAAGCAGGACCGGATCGGCAACGACCTGCGCGACCGGGCAGTGCTGTTCCTCATCCACGGCGACGCCGCCTTCGCCGGCGAGGGAATCGTCCAGGAGTCGCTCAACCTCTCGCAGCTTTCGCCCTACCACATCGGCGGCGCGTTTCACGTCGTCGTCAACAACCAGATCGGCTTCACGACGCCGCCCGAGAGCTCGCGTTCCAACACCTACTGCACGGACGTCGCGAAGATGCTCCAGGCGCCGATCTTCCACGTCAACGGCGAGCAGCCGGAGGCCGTCGCCCAGGTCGTCAACGTCGCGCTCGACTTCCGCCAGCGCTACCGCCGCGACGTGATCATCGACCTCTACTGCTACCGGCGGCGCGGGCACAACGAGGGCGACGAACCCGCCTTCACCCAGCCCATCCTCTACGACGGCATCCGGGCCCGGGATCCGGTCCGGGTCCACTACCTGGAGCACCTGCTCGAACTCGGCGAGATCAAGCCCGAGGAGGCGGACGTCCACATCGAACGCGAGGAGAAGCGGCTCGAAGGGGCTCTGGCCACCGCGCGCCGGATGAACGAGAAGACGAGTCCGCAGGCCTACGACGGCGTCTGGAACGCCTTCGTCGGCGGCCGCATGGAGGACACCCCGGAGCCGGACACCGGAGTCGATCAGGGCAAGCTGACCGGCTACCTGAAGCGGATGGTCGTGCTGCCCGAGGGATTCAACCTGCACCGCAACCTGCGGCGCTTCCTCACAGCCCGCGCCGACATGGCCGAAGGAAAGCGGCCCGTCGACTGGGCCGCGGCGGAAGCGCTCGCCTTCGCCGCCACCGCCGATTCGGGCAACCGGGTGCGGCTGAGCGGCCAGGACTGCGAGCGCGGGACGTTCAGCCAGCGCCACGCCGTGCTCCACGACCGGGTGACGGACGAGAACCACCGGCCGCTGATGAACATCGCCGAGAACCAGGAACCGATCGAGATCTTCAACAGCCCGCTGTCGGAGGCCGGCGTACTCGGCTTCGAGTACGGCTTCAGTCTGGACTACCCGGACGGACTCGTGCTCTGGGAGGCTCAGTTCGGCGATTTCGTGAACGCGGCCCAGGTGATCATCGACCAGTTCATCACCAGCGCCGAGGACAAGTGGAACCGGCTGAGCGGCCTCGTCATCCTGCTCCCCCACGGCTTCGAGGGCCAGGGTCCGGAGCACTCGAGCGCCCGCGTCGAGCGCTGGCTGCTGCTCGCCGCCGAAGAGAACATGCAGATCGTCTACCCCTCGACGCCGGCGCAGTACTTCCACCTGCTGCGGCGCCAGGTCGAGCGCGCCCAGCGCAAGCCGCTCGTCGTCTTCACTCCGAAGAGCCTCCTACGGCGACGGGAAGTCGGTTCGTCCCTGGCGGAACTCGCCGGCGGCCGCTACCAGCCGGTGCTGCCGGACCCGGCCGTTGCATCCGACGACGACCGGTCGAAGGTGCGCCGCATTCTCCTCTGCGCCGGCAAGGTGTTCTACGACCTCGACGCCCACCGCCAGGAAACGGGCGCCCACGATCACGCGATCCTGCGCATGGAGCAGCTCTACCCGGCCCCCAGGGAAGAGCTTGACGCCGCGCTCGCCGGCTTCCCCGCGGAAGCCGAGGTTCGCTGGGTGCAGGAGGAACCGCGGAACATGGGCGCCTGGTCCTACCTGCGGCTGAACTTCGGCTTCCTGATGGGCGGCCGGCCCCTGTCGGGCGTCTACCGCCCGCAGTCGGCGAGTCCCGCGACCGGCTCTCCGAGCAGCCACAAGCTGGAGCAGCAGCAACTGATGGAGGCGGCGTTCGGCGAGTCGGCCGACACCGCGTGAGAATCCCCCGAAGGCAGACCGCATGACATACGAAGTCACCATCCCCGAGATCGGCGAATCGGTCACGGAAGCGCTGATCCTCCGCTGGATCAAACAGCCTGGCGAGACGATCGGCAGGGACGACCCGCTGGTGGAGCTCGAAACGGACAAGGTGACCGTCGAGATGCCGTGTCCGGTGGCGGGCGTCCTGTCCGAGATCGTCTGCGCCGAGGGCGAGACGGTGCCGATCGGCGCGGTGATCGCGCGCATCGAGGAAGGCGCCGTCGCCGCCGCGAGCCCGGGCGCCGCTTCCGGCGCCGCGGTGGCGGCGACCGAAGCGACGGCGGCCGAAGAAGCCCAGGGCGACCTGCTGGCCGGCGCCCGACCGGCGGCGCCGTCCGCTCCGCCGCCCCCGGCGCCCGCCGCGGAACCCACGCCTCCCGCACCCGTCCCGGCGGCCGAGGCTCAACCCGCGGTGGAACCAGCCGCGGCCGAAGAGCGGCGCATCCTGCCGGCGGCCCGCCGCCTCATCGCCGAACACGGCCTCGACGCATCACTTATTCCCTCCACGGGCAAGGGCGGCCGGCTGCTGAAGAGCGACGTGACCGCCTGGCTGGCCGCCCGCGACGCGGAACCGGAAGCGTCCGCGCCGGCGCCGACGACGCCATCACCGCCGGCGCAGCCCGCGCCGCCCGCCGCAGCTCCGCCTGCCGCGGCGGCGGCCGGGGAGCGAGCCCAGGAACGCGTGCCGATGACGCCGATCCGGCGCAGGATCGCCGAGCGCCTGGTCGAGGCGCAGCAGCAGGCGGCCCTGCTCACGACCTTCAACGAGATCGACATGTCCGCCGTCATGGACTTCCGGCGCCGCTACCGGGACGCCTTTTCCGAGCGCCACGACGTGCGCCTGGGCTTCCTGTCCTTCTTCGTCAAGGCGGCGGTGGACGCGCTTCGCCGCTTCCCGCGGCTCAACGCCGAGATCACCGGCACCGACATCATCTACCGGAACTACTACGACATCGGCATCGCGGTCAGTACCGACCGCGGCCTGATGGTGCCGGTGCTGCGCAGCGCCGAGCGCATGTCCTTCGCCGAGATCGAGTCCTCCATCGGCGACTTCGCCGGACGGGCCCGCACCGGCAGGATCCGGCTCGACGAACTCCAGGGCGGCACCTTCACGATCACCAACGGCGGCATCTTCGGCTCCCTGCTGTCGACGCCGATCATCAACCCGCCGCAGAGCGGCGTGCTCGGCCTCCACGCCATCCAGCAGCGGCCCGTCGTCGTCGAAGGCGAGATCGTCGTCCGGCCGATGATGTACGTCGCCCTGAGCTACGACCACCGCATCGTCGACGGCCGCGAGGCGGTGACGTTCCTGGTCCGGATCAAGGAGGCGATCGAGGATCCGGCCAGGATGCTGATCGAGGTCTAGGAGCAGGTTCCTGTTCGCCCGGCCATGGCCGGGGTAGTGTCCACGGCCAGGATGACGGACTCCTACGACATTCTCGTCATAGGCGCCGGGCCCGGCGGCTATGTCGCAGCGATCCGGGCCGCGCAGCTCGGCTTCCGGACCGCCGTGGTAGACGAGCATGCAGCGGCCGGCGGCGTCTGCCTGCGGGTGGGCTGCATCCCGAGCAAGGCGCTGCTGGAGTCGAGCCAGCGCCTCGTCGCGGCCCGCGGCGAACTCGCGGTCCACGGCGGCGTCGCGGGAGAGATCGGTCTCGATCTGCCGGCGATGATGAAGCGCAAGGACCGGGTCGTGACGACCCTCACCCGCGGCGTGTCGTCCCTGCTCAGGAAGAACAAGGTCGAGCACATCCAGGGTCGGGCCCGTCTCGGGGACCTCGACGGCGAACCGCGCAGGGTCGTGATCGCCGGCGAGCAGGAGGAGCACGAGGTGCAGGCGCGGAACGTGATCGTGGCCACCGGCTCCCGCCCCGCCACTCTGCCGGGCATCGAGCTCGACGGCGACCGCATCGGCACCAGTACGGAGGCCCTGGCCTACGACGCGGTACCCGAGCGCCTGGTCGTGATCGGCGCCGGCTACATCGGCCTCGAGCTCGGCGCGGTCTGGAACCGGCTCGGCTCGAACGTCATCGTGCTGGAGTACCTCGACCGCATCCTGCCTGGCGCGGACACCGAGATCGCCGCGGCCGCCGAGAAGATCTTCCGCCGCCAGGGTCTCGACATCCGGCTCGGGAGCCGCGTGCTCGGAGCGAACGTCAAGGGCGGCAAGGATGAGACGGGCTGCGTCGTCGAAGTCGACGGCGCCGACCCGATCGAATGCGACCGCGTTCTCGTCGCGGTCGGCCGAACGCCGATCAGCGACGGTCTGGGGCTCGAAGAAGCGAGCGTCGCTGTCGACGACCGCGGCTTCATCCGGGTCGACGAGCGCTTCGCCACCTCGGCGCCCGGCGTGTTCGCGATCGGCGACGTGATCGGCGGGCCTCAGCTTGCCCACAAGGCCGAGGAGGAGGGCATGGCCTGCATCGAGGGCATCGCCGGCGGCCACGTCCACATCGACTACGACGCGATTCCCGGCATCGTCTACACCGAGCCCGAAGTCGCCTCCGTCGGCAGGACGGAAGAGCAACTGCTGGAAGCCGGCACCCCTTACCGCAAGGGCGCGTTTCCGTTCCGGGCCATCGGCCGCGCCCGGGCCGCAGGCAGCCTCGAGGGCTTCGTCAAGATCCTGGCCCACGCCGAGACGGACGCGGTCCTCGGCGTCCACATCCTGGGCAGCCACGCCGGCGACCTGATCGCCGAGGCGGTGGCGGCGATCAGCTTCGGCGCCTCGGTCGAGGACCTGTTCCTCACCAGCCACGCTCATCCGACCCTCGCCGAAGCGGTCAAGGAAGCGGCCCTGGCCGTCCACGGCCGGGCGATTCACATGTAGCTGCCGCCTGCCGGCCCGCTGCGTCCGGCGGACTCGCTTCGCGCCTTCAGGCGCCGCCATCCCGTCACGGCCCGCTGATAGACTGCGCCGTCTTCGCTACCGCACCTGCACTACCCGAGGAATGAGCGCCGTGACCCTTTCCCGCACAAGTCCGCCAATCTGGCTGGCGCTGCTCGCCGCCGTCTTCTTCCTGATTGCTTCGCCCCTTGCCGCCCAGGAGCCCGCCGAGCCCGCCGCCGAGGAGGAGCAGGCCGGCGAGGAGGGCGCCGAAGAGGAAGAGAAGCCCCCGATCCCGCCCGGCGCCGAGCTCAAGGTCTCCCCCACCGAACTGACCCTGGAGGTCGGCGACAAGGCCACCCTGACCGCCACCGTCGTCGACGGGGACGGCGAAGCGGTCGAGGGCGTCGACGTCGTCTTCTTCTCCCGCAACCGCCGCCGCCTCGGCGTCAACCCGGCCGGCGAGATCGAAGCCCACGGCCCCGGCAGCGTCCAGGTCATCGCCCTCGTGCCGAAGGAGGCGGAAGACGAACCGCGGCGGGCGGAGGCCCTGCTCCGGGTCGAAGTCGACGTGACGATCCCGAATCCCCCGGTCGAAAGCGTCGAGATCGTCGGGCTCCCCGGCGCCTTCTACAGCGGCACCCACCTGACGTTGCAGGCCCGCGTCGTGGACATCACGGACGTCGTCCGCGACAACGTCGACGTCGCCTACTCGAGCTCGAACCCGGACGTCGCGGCGCCGGACGGCTTCGGAGGTCTGGATCTCCTGGCGCCCGGCACGGCGACCCTGACCGCGACCGCCGAGGACGCGACCTCACAGGTCGACATCCAGGTCGCACGGAACCCGACGCAGCGCCTCGAACTGACCGCCTCCGCGGACGAGGCGCGCACAGGCGACGTCGTCTGGTTCGAGGCCGTCGGCCGCGACGCCTCCGGCAACGAGGTCGAGGACCTGCCCATCCGCTTCCTGGTGGCCGGCCAGTCGGCGACCGGGATCCTCGCGCCCGGCGCCACCGCCCAGATCGAGCAGGACGGCGCCTTCGTGGCCGAGCGCTCAGGCATCTACAACGTGACCGCGCTGGGAGGCAGCCACTCCGCCAGCGTGCCGGTCCGGGTGACGCCTCGCCGCGTGAACAAGGAGATCGAGTTCGTCGGCCAGGGCAAGGTGAGCGACCGCCGCACCTCCGACCTCTGGGTCTGGGAGGGCACGGACGGCCGGGACTACGCGATCACCGGCACCTGGGGCGCCGAGGGTCACGCCTACATCTGGGACGTGACGAACCCGGAGAGCATCGTGCTCATCGACGCGGTCCGCGTTGACGCCCGGACGGTGAACGACGTCAAGGTCTCCGAGGACGGCCGGGTCGCGGTGCTCAGCCGCGAGGGCGCCTCGAACCGGAAGAACGGCTTCGTCGTTCTCGACGTCTCCGAGCCTCAGGTAGGCGTGCGCATCCTGTCCCGCTTCGACGACCAGTTGCGGGGCGGGGTCCACAACGTGTTCATCCACGACGAGCACGTCTACGCCCTGTCGAACGGCCGCCGCTTCGACGTGATCAGCATCGAGGACCCGACCCAGCCCTACCGCGTCGGCCGCTTCGAGCTCGACACGCCGGGACACTCGATCCACGACGTCTGGGTCGTCGACGGCGTTGCCTTCACCTCCAACTGGGACGATGGCGTGGTCGCCATCGACGTCGGCGGCGCCGGCATGGGCGGCGCGCCGAACAACCCGGTCGAACTCGGCAGCTACGCGTATCCGAGCGGCTGGAACCACGCCGCCTACCCGTACCGCAGCGAGTCGACCGGCGAGTTCTACGTCTTCGCCGGCGACGAGGCATTCCCCTACGGCGAGCTGGGACGCGACCCGAGGGCGGCGCCGCCACGGGCCGCCGGCTGGATCCATGTCATCTCCTGGGACGACTGGGAGAACCCCCGCGAGGTCGCCCGCTACCAGGTGCCCGAAGCCGGCACCCACAACCTGTGGATCGAAGACGACATCATGTACGTCGCCTACTACAACGGCGGCCTCCGCGTCGTCGACGTCTCCGGCGACCTGCGGGGCGATCTGTACCGGCAGGGCAGGGAGATCGGCATGTTCATGCCCTACGATCCCGACGCGCTCGTGCCGAACTCTCCCTTCGTCTGGGGCCCGCAGCCCTACAAGGGCCACATCTTCTTCTCCGACTGGCACTCGGGATTGTGGGCGGTCAAACTGAAGGACCCCGAAGACCCGAACCGGATCATCGGAGAGCCGCACTAGGCCCCGGCGGGGGCGTACCCGGAGGTCTGGGATGCACATGTCGACTTGCCGGCAGCCGCGCACGGCTGCGCTCTCAACCCTGCTTCTCGCCTTCACCGCCTTCACGGGTTCCGCCGTCCACGCGGAGTCGGACCTCACGCCGCCGTCCCGCGAGTACTACGCCTACGTCTGCGCCGAATCGGAGGACGAGGTGGCTCTCGTCCGCTTCGGACCCTCCGGCATCGAGGTGACGAAGACGATCACCGTCGGCAGCTTCCCGGCCGAAACGGAAGGTCCACACGGGATCAACATTTCGCCCGGCGGCCGCTACTGGTACGTGTCGATAGCCCACGGCAACCCGTTCGGCTCGATCCACAAGTACGAGACCGGCACCGACGAGTGGCTGGGCGACGTGCAGGTCGGCATGTTCCCCGCCACCCTCGACGTGGCCGCCACCACCGGCCTGCTCTTCGTCGTCAACTCGGACTTCTACGGCGACCACGTGCCGAGCACGATCTCCGTCGTCGAAACGTCGACGATGACCGAGATCGCGCAGTTCGAGAGCGGGACCATGCCGCACGGCGCCCGGTTCAGCCGCGACGGCCGCAAGCTCTACAGCGCGAACATGATGGACGACGAGCTCATCGAGGTCGACGCGCTGCGCTTCGAGGTCGGCCGCCGCCTGAAACTGGGGCGGACCGCGCACTCGGCCAGCGGCCACGCGGGACACGGCGGTCACGAGGACGCCACTGCCGAGCACGGCGCCCACGGCCAGCCGGTCGTCGAGCCGTCGTGGGTCACGCCGCCCACCAGCGGCGGAATGGTCTACGTCACGGCGCTCTCGGGCAACGCCATCCACGAGGTCGACACGAACGCCTGGAAGGTCGCCCGGCGACTGGAGACGCCCGCCCCCGGGCCCTACAACGCCGCCGTGGCGCCCGACGAGCGGTTGCTGGTCGTCACCTACAAGAAGGGCGACTCGGTCGGCTTCTGGGACCTGGAGGAGGGCCGGGAAGTCGCCCGCGTTTCCACGACGCGCCGCATCCCGCACGGCGTCGCCATCACGTCGGATGGACGCTTCAGCCTGGTCACCGTCGAGGGGGTCGGCGGCGAGCCGGGCGTCGTCGAGGTCTACGACAACGGCGCGTTCCGGCGCGTTGCCCAGATCGACATCGGCAAGCAGGCCGGGGGCATCGCGCTCTGGGAACCGAATTGAGGCCATCCGGCACGGATCGCACGACGGCCGCGGAGGCCGACGCCGCGGAACTGCGCGGCCGGCTGCTGCGCGGCCTCAAAGCCACCGACCGCCGGCTGCGTCTGAACCGAGCCCTCAGGACACTGACCTGGTTCGCGCCCGCCGCCTGCCTGTGGCTGCTCGCGACCTGGCTCCTCGGACTCGGCGCCGCGGGAGACGCCGACGCCACGTTCTGGCCGTCCTGGGCCGGCGGCGCCGCTCTTCTCCTGCTCGGCCTGCGGGAGGCGGCGGCGCTGGGCCGCGACCTTCCCGCCGCCGCCCGGGCGGTCGACCGGGCCGGCGACCTGCATGACGCGGCCGCCACCGCTCTGGAGATGCAGTACCGGCTGGACGACTCGCGCGCCGACCGGCGGCGGGAGAGCGACGGCACCGTCTGGCCCCTGCCCTGGATCGCCCTGGTCCTCGAGCGCGCGATAGCGGGGCTCGAGCGCACGGGTCCCCGGCAGACCGTGCCGCGGCTCGTTCCGGGGAGCGCCCTTCCATCCGCCGGCATCTGTCTCGTCCTGCTGCTGCCGGTGGCGCTGCCCCGTTCCTTCGTCGGCGAGGCCCTGGCCGCGGCCATGAGCGGCGACGCGGCAGGAGAACTCCCGCCCGGCTTCGAAGCGGCCGCACTGCTCGAAGACGACCCCAACCGGATACCCGGCCTGCCGGAACTCGACGTGCGGCTCAGCGACCTGCCCATCGTGACGCTGCGCGTCCGCGAGCCCAATGCCGAGGACGGCGCCCGGGCCGGTGACGCGACGGACGCCGCCGACGGCAGTCTCGGCGACGGCGCGGAGGCCGAAGCCCTCGACGCGACGGCGGAGGGCGGCGACGCGGCGGCCAACGCCCTGACCGACGGGACGGACCCGGAGACCGGCGCCGACCTGATGCGTGAACTCGACAACCGCCAGGGAACCGGCGAGGAAGAACAGGGAACCGCCCCCGGCACGGAGGGCAGCGGCGAGGGCGCAGAGCCCGGCGCCGAGGCCGGCGAGGGCGACGGCTCGGGCGGCCAGCCAGTGGAAGACAGCGAGGGATCGGGCGGCGAGAGCGGCACGGCGGCCGCGATCAGCGACGAACCGGGCTCGAGCGACGGCGAGGCGGACGGCGCCGCGGCCGGCGTCGGCACCGGCCCGCAGGAGGAGATGGTCGATCCCTTCGGCGATCTCCTCGTCCCCGCTCTCAGTCTCGAACAGGCGCTCGAGACCGCGCTGATCGAGTCGATCGAGGAGATCGAGCGGCGTCCCCTGACCACGACGAGCGCCACCCAGTTCCGCGCCGCGGAGGTGGCCATGCGCGGGCCCGCCACCGGCGCCACCGGCGAAGCCGCAGCCACAGGCGGAGATCTGCCGGCCGCCCGCCATCCGATCGCCTGGCGCCACCGGGAATCCGTACGCCGCTACCTGGAAGCGCTGGAGGCCGAAGCCGAGGAGGACGGGGAGTGAACGACACCGCCCAGCCGCGGACCGCGGACGATCTCGCCCTGCAACTGACCGAGTTCGCGGATCGTTGCGGCCGCCTGCGCAGCGAGATCGGCAAGGTGATCGTGGGCCAGGAGGAGGTCGTGGACGGAGCGATCATCGGCCTGCTGGCGGATGGCCACGTCCTGCTCGAAGGCATCCCGGGCCTCGGCAAGACCCGTCTCGTGCGCACCCTCGCCCAGGCGCTGCACCTCCGGTTCAACCGCATCCAGTTCACGCCCGACCTGATGCCGGCGGACATCGTCGGCACCCACGTCCTCCGCGAAGACGAGACCGGAGGCCGGCGGCTGGTCTTCGAACGCGGCCCGATCTTCGCGAACCTGGTTCTCGCCGACGAGATCAACCGCGCCACGCCGAAGACCCAGTCCGCGCTGCTCGAGGCGATGCAGGAGACGACGGTCACGGTCGGCGGCGAGACGAGCCCCCTCGACCCGCCGTTCTTCGTGCTCGCCACCCAGAACCCGCTGGAGATGGAGGGCACCTATCCCCTGCCGGAGGCGCAGCTCGATCGCTTCCTGTTCAAGCTGCGGATGACCTATCCGGCGACCGAGGAGCTGCACACCATCCTCGACCGCACCACATCGGGACACGTCCCCGAGGCCGAAGCCCTCTGGACGGCCGAGCAGGTGGTCGCCATGCGGCACGCCGCCCGTCTGGCGCCGGTGGCGCGGCCGGTCCAGGACTACGCGATCCGGCTCGGACTGGCGACCCGGCCCGAGGGCGAGCATCCCGCGGAAGCCGTGCGTCGCTACATCCGCATCGGCGCCAGTCCCCGCGGCATCCAGGCGATGGTGCTCGGCGCGAAGGTCCACGCGCTGATCCGGGGCCGGCCGAACGTGTCCCGCGAGGACATCCGCGCCGTGGCGCTCCCCGCCCTGCGACACCGCGTCCTGATGAACTTCGAGGGCGAAGCCGAGCGGGTCGACCTCGACGAGCTGCTCCAGGACCTGATCGACAGCGTGCCCGAGGGCTGAGCGGGCGGGCTCCAAGCTCCGAGCCGTGGCCGACCACTCCGTCTTCGCCTTCGAGCCGGCCTTCCTCGCCCGGCTGGAGCGGCTGCGCCTTCTAACCCGGCGCGTGCCCGCCGGCGGCTTCAAGGGGGAGCACCGCGCCAGCCACCTCGGCTCCGGGCTCGAGTTCGCGGACTACCGCCCCTATGTCGAAGGCGACGACGTGCGCCACCTCGACTGGCGCGCCTACCTGCGCTTCGACCGGCTGCTGCTGCGGATGTTCGAGGAGCACGGCGACCTCGCGGTCTACATCCTGCTCGACTGCAGCCACTCCATGGCGCCGACCCCCGGTTCCTCCGGCCGCCGCAAGTTCGACGCGGCGCGCCGGATAGCGGCGGCCCTGACCTACATCGCCCTGGCCACCCTCGACCGGGTCACGCTGGCGCCCTACTCCGGCCATGTGCACCAGGTTCTCGGCCCGCTCCACGGCTCCCGCCAGGTCTGGCGCGCCCTGGACTATCTCGCCAATCTCGACACCGGTGGCGAGACGCACCTCGACCGGACCGTCCGGGAGGTGTTCGCTGCCGGCCGCCGCCGGGGCCTCGTCATCGTGATCTCGGACCTCCTCTCCGACACGACGGAGGGCGGCCTCGACCTCCTGCTGCCGCTCCGGCACGACGTGGCGGTCATCCAGGTCACCGACCACCGCGATCTCGAGGCGCCGCTCGACCGCGACACGACCCTCGTCGACAGCGAGACGGGCGACTCGCTCCGCATCCACGGCGCCCCGAACCTGCTCCACCGCCTGGAGCGGGAGGCGGAGGCCCACCGCGAGGAGATCCGCGCTCGCTGCACCGCCCGCGGCTGGTCCTTCATCCACGCCCCGGTCGAGGCGTCCTTCGAGGAACTGGCCCTGGGCGCCCTGCGCCGCGGCCTGCTGAGCCGGGGACGCTGAAGTGCCCTTCTGGATCCCGCTCGGCGTCGCCGCCCTGCTGGTGCTGGCGATCTACCTGATCCGGCCCACCGCGCAGGCGCTGCCGGTCGCCTCCACGGTGCTCTGGCGGCGCCTGCTGGCGGCACGCAAGCGGCGGCGCGATCGCCTGCGCTGGCTGCTCTCGCTGCTCCTGGCCACGGCGGTCGCCGGTCTCCTGTCGGTCGCGGCTAGCCGGGCGCCCTGGCTGCAGCCCGGAGGCGGCGATCCGATCGCCCTTGCCTTCGACCCGTCGCCGACGATGCAGGCGCGTCTGCCGAATGGAGGCCCCAGCCGGATCGAACTGGCCGCGGCCGAGGCACGGCGGATCGTCGCCGCTGCCGAAGCCGGCAGCCGCTTCACCGTGAACGCGGATCCGACTCCCTTGACTTCCGCCGAGGTCCTGGCGCTCCTCTCCGGCCCGCTGGAAACGCTCTCGAACGTAGCCGACACGGAACCGGCGATCCCCACCGCCCGGCGGGTCCACGTGTTCACCGACGGAATCGGGCCCTTCACGCCGATTATCGACCCCGGCACGGAGAAGCACACCGTGTCAGTCCTCGTCCCGGCCCGGAATGCCGGCATCGTCCGCTTCGCGACCCGGCCGCCCGCGACCCGCGCGACGGGGCCGGAGGCGCTGCTCGAGATCCTGGCGACCGATCCGGCCGGCGGTCAGGTGCCGGTCGAACTGACGGTCGCCGACTCCGAGACGATCCGCATCCGCCGGCAACTCGAGCTCGAACCCGGCGAACGCTTCACCGCCCTGATCGACCTCGGCAGCTTCGCCCCCGGCGCCGTCACGGCGCGCATCGAAACGCCCGGAGACGTCTTCCCGCTCGACGACCGGGCCGGCCTGATCGACGCCCACGCCGCGAACACCCGGACCGCCGCGTTCTCCCCCGCTCACCGTGTCCGAGCCCCGGCCGATCAGCGGCGCATCGTCGTGATCGCCCGCAGCCCGGGCTCGTTCGCCGGCTCCGCCGCGGCGCTCGCTCTCGAGGCGGACGTCTCCGTCGACGTGGCAACCGTCCGCGCAGCCACCGGCGCCGACGATCCCCCGCCCGAGGATCCCCTCCCGGCGGCCGACATCGCCACGTTTCACCGGACCGCGCCGGCGATCCCTCCGGCGATGCCCGCCCTCTACCTCGATCCGCCGCAGGCGGTCGCGGCGGGCGGTCTTTCCCCCGCCGCCGAAGCGCCCCTCTCACGACGCAGGATCGACCGGACCCAGGCCTCCCACCCCCTCCTGGCAGGCGTCTCGCTCCTCGACTTGCCGGTCGTGCTTGCCGCCCGTGAACTGGATCCTCGCTGCACCGCCCTGGCCTCAGCCGGAGACCGCACCGCCATCGCCGCCTGCGACCCGGCGCCAGCCAGCGGCCCCCGCTCCCTCACCATCGCATTCGACCTCGATCACTCCCCCCTGGCCCAGCGCCCCGACCTCGCCGCCCTGTTCCAGAACGCCGCCGCCTGGCTCACCGAACCCCCCGCACGCAGCGATCTCACTGCCGACACCGGCCTCCAGAACGCCATCAATCTCCAGGCGGATTGGGCCACTCGCATCAACGACTCGACCCTCGATCCAGTCCCAACCGACCGCCTCTCCGACCTCGACCGCCCCAACCGCCGCCCCTGGTCCTGGCGCACCCTCGCCCTCGCCGGCCTCCTCTTCGCCTCGTTCGAGGCCATCACCTTCTTCCGCGGCCTGACCCTGTGATGCCGATCACCCTGCAGGAGCCGCTCTGGCTGCTGGCCGCGCTGCCGGTAGCACTGTTGCTCTGGTCGCAACGCAGCGACCATCCGGACCGGCAACGCCGGCGACTGCTATGGGTGCGCGGATCGCTGCTGATCGCCGTCGTGCTGGCGCTGGCGGAGCCGGTCGCGACCTGGCGTACGCGTGAGCTCGACGTAGCCGTTCTCGTCGACGTCTCGGCCAGTATCGAACCGGCGAGCCTGAACCGGGCTCTCGAGGCGATCGACGGCGGTCTCGATCCGGACGGGCCGGTGCGCCTGTTCGCCTACGCCGACCGTGCCGCCAGCGTCGCGGGCGCGGCGGACCTCAGACAGCTCGAGGTAGCCGACTCGAGCACCGCCTCGGCCGGCGCCGCCGCTCTCGACCGCGGGAACACCCGGCCGGACGCGGCCCTCCGCCAGGCTGGCGCGGCGTTGCGTCCCGATCGTGTCCGCCGCGTGCTGCTGCTCTCCGACGGGCAGCGCCTCGAGGGCTCCGGCGCCCGGATAGCGGCCGAGTACCCGGACCTCCGCGTCGACACCGCGGCCCTTGGCCGGACGGCGCCGCCCGTCTGGATCGAGTCGGTTGAACTCGACGAAAGCGACCGCCTCCTCCACGCCGGCGAGCCCCACCGCTGGGTGCTCCGCATCGGCAGCCGTTCCTCGCTGCCGGAAGCTCCCCTGACCCTGCGCGGCGGAGGCGCCGAGGAGCGTCACAGCGTCGCGCTCTCGCCGGGCGTCAACACCGTCGAACTGGAGTGGACCTTCGACCAGCCCGGGATGCAGACGTTCGAGGCGGTCCTCGGCGCGGGCGAGGGCGCCGCCGCGTCCCAGGGGGCGCTGTGGCGCGGCAACCTGCGCATCGAGCCCCCGCACCGCGTCCTGCTGCTCGCGCCCCCCGACCACTCGGCCGACCTGCAGCAACTGCTCCAGGCGCGGGGACTGCGCGTGACCCGGTCCACCCCGAGCAGGACCGCTCTCTCCCCGTCGTCGCTCAGAACCTACGACGCGGTCGTGCTCAGCAACGTCGCCGCGGCGAGCCTGCCGGAACCAACCCAGCAGGCCCTCGGCGAGTGGGTTTCGGAAGAGGGCGGCGGGCTCTTCTTCGTCGCCGGCGAGGAGACGTTCGGCGAGGAGGGCTACCGCAACTCACCCCTCGAGCGCGTTCTGCCGCTCGACTTCGAGATCGAGGAGGAACGCAGCGAGGTCGCGCTGATGATCGCCCTCGACAAGTCCTACAGCATGAAGGGTCCGAAGATGGACCTGGCCAAGGAGGCCGCCAAGGCCGCGCTCGGCATGCTGAACGAACAGCACCGTTTCGGCCTCGTCGCCTTCGACTGGCACACCCACGACATCGTCGGCCTGCAGTTCGTGCGCGACCAGGAGCGGCTGAGCCAGCGGGTCGACCGCATCGAGGCCAGCGCCCAGACGAATTTCTACCCGGCCCTGGAGGCCTGCCTGGAGCAGCTCTCCGCAGTCGAGTCCGAGGTCAAGCACGTCATCCTGGTCTCCGACGGGCGGACCTACCCCGACGAGTACGAACAGCTCGTGCTGCGGATGAGACAGGAGGAGATCACCGTCTCGACCGTCGCCATCGGCGTCGAGTCCGACCGGGAGCTGCTCGCCGACATCGCCGACTGGGGCGACGGCAACGCCTACACGATCGAGGATCCGAGTTCCGTCCAGAACATCCTGATCGACGAGACGATGAACCAGCTCCCCGACTCGGCCCGCGAAGAGACGATCCTGGTCGAACTGCGCGGCCAGTCGGACGCCCTGACCGGAGTCGACGTCGCCACGGCGCCCGAGCTCTACGGCCGGATCGCCGCGGTCGCCAAGGACAGTGCCGAGGTCATCCTCGGCGCCGGTGAATCCGACCCCATCCTCGCCAGCCGCTACGTCGGCATGGGCAAGACCTGGATGTTCACCTCCGACCTCGAACCGCGCTGGGCGAGCGGCTGGCTACGCTGGCCCGAGCTGGGCCGCCTCGTCTCCCAGGTGGTCCGCGACGCCGCCGACCGCCGCGCCGGCGCCGAGTGGGACTTCGATCTCGACCGCCGCGACGGACTGCTCGAGGCGGCGCTCAGCGTGGTCGAGGAGGACGGCCGCTTCGGCAGCGACCTGTCGCCCCGCCTCGTCGTCCTGCGCGGCGACCGCCGAATCGAGACGCCGCTGCAGCGCACCGGACCCGGCCTCTACCGCCTGGCGTCCGGGGAGGGCACGCTGCTCGCGCCGAGCCTTGAGCCCTACCGCATCGAGGTTCACACCGGTCCCGCCGGCGCCCCGGCGACGATCGGGCCGGGCCGGACGATCTTCTATCCCGCCCGCGACGAACTTCGGCCCGGCGCTCCCGACATCGCGGCGCTTGCCGAACTCGCCGCCGCGACCGACGGCCTCTTCCACGAAACCGTCGCCGGCGCCGTCGGCGCCATCACCGCGCCGAGCTCTGACACCGCCGTCCGCCGCTTCGACCTCTGGTCTGTCCTCCTGGGCGCCGCGACTCTTCTGTTCCTCGCCGAACTCCTGCTCCGCCGGCGACGGCGGCACGGTGCGTCAACCGTGATCCCGGTGCAAGCCGAGACCCGCCCCGCGGCGTGACGCAGCCCACGCGAGCACGCCGGCCAGGCCGGCATCCGTGCCGAGCGCCGCTGGCTCGACCCGCACGCCGTCGGTCGGGAACACGCGAACGCGGTCGGCGATCGTCCGTCTGACGCCGTCGAACAGCACGTCGCCGAGGCCGGCGACGCCGCCGCCGAGCACGATGAGCTCGGGGTGCAGGGTGACGACGACGTTGGCGGCGGCGATGCCGACGAGGCCCGCGATCCGCTCCAACTCCTTCGTCACCGCCTCGTCGCCGGCCGCTGCCGCCTCGCCCATCGTCTCGGCCGTCACCCGTCCGGCATCGCCGGCGCTGAGATCGAACAGCGCCGGCGCCTGACCCGAGCGCAGCAGCCGGACGCCGGCGGCCGCGATCGCCGGACCGCTCGCCACCGCCTCCAGGCAGCCCCGGGCGCCGCAGCCGCAGAGGGGACCGCCGGGATCGACGATCTGGTGGCCGAGCTCGCCGGCCGAGCCGAGCGGCCCCAGGCGCAGCCTGCCGTCGACCACGACGCCGCCGCCGATGCCGGTGCCGAGGGCGAACAGCGCCATCGTCGATGTGCCGCGGCCGGCGCCGAACGTGAACTCCCCGAGCGTCGCTGCCCGGACGTCGTTCAGCAGGTGAACCGGCGCCTCCAGCCGCTCGCCGAGCAGGCGGGCCACCGGGACGTCGCGCCACTGGCCCGGCAGGTTCGGCAGGAAACGCGTCTCGCCCTGCTCCAGGTCGACCCATCCGGGGCAGCCGACGCCGATGGCGGCCGGCGGCTCCCCGACCTCCCGCGCCAGTTCGAGCATTCCTTCGGCGATCCGGTCGAGGACGGTCTGCCAGCCGTCATAGCCTCCGCCTTCGAGGTCCCGGCGAGCGACGAGGCGAAACTCGCCGGCCGCGGCATCCACAACACCCAGGGCCAGCCCGACGTGGGAACCGCCGAGATCGACGGCGCCGTGGAGTGCCTCAATCGTCATGGTCCGACCGCGCCATTCTCCCAGAGAGAAGCGGCCTCACAAAGAACAACGGCGCGCCCAACCGAATGGACGCGCCGCATGTTCAGGGGATCGCTGTGACGGAGCCGTTACTCGCCGCCGCCAGCAGGCGTCGCGGCCGCCGTCGCCTCCTCGACCTCGGTGACGAGGTCGCCACCCGTGTCCTCCGAGTAGTCGATGAAGCCGATCATCATCTCGTCGGTGGTCGGGCCACCGAACTGGACGGCGCGCGTCGTGTCGAGCTCGAGCACCGTCTGCTCGTTCCGCTCCTCGGTGTTGACGTAGGTCATCAGCACGTCGATGCGGGTGCCGGCCGGAAGATCCTTCGGCTCCTTGTAGATGTAGTTCGTCTGCCAGTTCCAGTCGTATGCCGGCACGTCGAGGAGGACTTCCTCCGTGCCGTCGGGGTAGTACGCGGTGTACCTGGCGTCCAGACCGCGCAGGTGGGAGTGCGGCAGGTAACCGTAGATCGTCGTCGGGTACTCGAAGACCTTGGAGGCGCCGATGATCCAGTTCTCATGACCCGGCGGGATCTCGAAGTCGCTGTTGCCGACGCCTTCCCACTTGGCGATCCGGTCGATCTTCGCGTCCTTGGGATGGAACTTGAAGGCCATCTGGGAGCGGTCCCAGACGCCGCTGCCCTCGCCCGGCTCCTTGTTGTAGTGCATGGAGAAGTAGAGCTGAGTGCCCGGCACCAGCAGCCGGCCAGCGCCTTCAGGCAGGTAAAACGGCTCGGTTCCCGGTGCGATGCCACCGAGCAGACCGGAGGCGCCCGGCGTCTCCGTCTCGGTCGCCACCCGCGAGCCGACGATGTGGTGAACCACGTCGCTGCCCGGGCGGAACTCGATCGCCTGGATCCAGCGGGGCTCAGGGAGCATCTCCTCCGTGATCAGAACCGCCTTGAGGCTGATGTTCAGGTCCTTCACGTCGTCGTCGACCCAGAACGGCTCGGCCAGGTCGAGCACCAGGTCGGGCTCGCCGATCAGCCATCCCGTCGGCCACTCGAGCGGCTCCGGGGCGTTCGCCGGATCGCCGCGGCGGGCGCCGGTCTTGGCCCAGCCGACGATCGTGTCGATCTCTTCCGCGGTCAGGAGCCGCTCGTTCGTGAACTGGCCGTGCGTGTCATCGCTCGCGAACCACGGCGGCATCTCCTTCGCCTCGACCTGCCGCGCGATGCTCCGCGCCCACGGACGCGTCTCTTCGTACGTCGTCAGGGCCATCGGCGCCTTCATGCCGCCGTAGGCGACGCCCTCGGGGCGATGGCAACCCTGGCAGGAACGCTGCAGGATCGGCTCGACGTCCTCGTGGAACGTGATCGTGTCCGGGCTGGTGGTCTCGTTGGGGCCGGCGGCAAAGACCGGGGCCGCGGCAACGAGCAGCACGGTGGCGAGAGCGCAGAAGCGGGAACGGCGTGACATCACAGGCTTCCTCCCAGAGGGTCCGGTTGCGGTTGACCGGACCCTACCACACTGAGTGACGACTCAGCTATTGGCTTCCGGCATCCGCCGGCGCCACGGTCTCCAGCCGGTCGATGGCGTGAACCGGGGCCGCATCGCCCTTCATCAGGGGCGCGATCGCCCGCAGCACGAGCCGCTGACGCCCGAGGCGGTTCTCTCCGGCGAACGCGGCGGACTCCACGCGCAGGCTGAAGTGATTACCATCGCCCGTCACCTCGATCCGGGCGCCCGGCAGCGCCGCGGCCACCGCCTTCCGAATGCGCTCCGCCGTCTCCTGCGGCGTCGGCTGGCCGACTATCTCCACCTTCGACCGACAGCCGATCAGCCGGCCGCGCGCGCGGCGGGAATGTCGACGTCCAGACGCTGGCCGTGCTCGGTGTCGATCACCGTGATCGATGCTCCCCGGGCCCGCCCCGCGCTGTCCCTGTCCAGGAGGAAGAAGAGGCCGCCGACCGGCACCCGGACCTCCGATCCCGCCGCCGGGCCGAAGCCGAGGAAGGGCTGGAACTTCGCGTCGATGCCGAAGTGGAGTTCCGCCTGCTGTTGCTGCTGGGCGTTGCGGAGAATCTGCTCCGCTTCGGCGCTGATCGAGATCTCGACGTCGTCGGCCGCGAGCGGCGGACGCTCCATGCCCAGGGCGTCGTGGAGTTCGCCGCTGTCGTACATCTCCTTGACGATGTCGCAGCCGCCCAGGAACTCGCCGCCGACGTAGAGCTGGGGGATCGTCGGCCAGTCGGAGAACTCCTTGACGCCCTCGCGCACCTCGCCGTCCGACAGGACGTCGAAGGTCTCGTACTCGGGCAGGACACGGTTCAGCACCTGGACGACCTGGGCCGAGAAACCGCACTGCGGGGCGGCCGGACTGCCCTTCATGAACAGGACGCAGGGGGCCGAACTGACGATGCCCTGGATGCGGGATTCGAGTTCCGAGTCGAGAGACATGGCGGGGGGTTCCTGAGGAAGCGGACCGTTGGTTCTTGTTGCTACTCTACCGGGTTCACTGCCGACCCGCGACCACACCCCACTGGGTCGACCGGTCAGGAGACTGCACAGAATGAGCGACTCTGTCCGGGCCGCCGCCCGCCACCAACCCCCTCAACCAATCAGCATGCGCCAGCGCCTCCCGGCGCTCTGGGTCCTGGCCGCGTGCCTCGCCGCCCTGCCGGCCCAGGCGAACGAATGGACCTCCTGGCGGGGTCCCGACCAGAACGGCTACTCGCCCTCGACCGGGCTGATCGACACCTGGAGCCCGGACGGCGAGAACCTGATCTGGCGGCGCGACTTCATCGCCCGCTCGACGCCCGTCGTGATGGGCGGCCGGGTCTACGTCAACGGCCGGGCCGGAACCGGCGTCGACCAGCAGGCCGTGGTCGCGGCCTTCGACGCCGAAACCGGCGAACCGATCTGGGAGAACCGCTACAACCTCTACCTGACCACCGTGGCGATGAACCGGGTGGGCTGGGCGTCGCTCACCGGGGACCCGGAGACCGGCTACATCTACGCCCAGCTCGTCAGCGGTCTCTTCCTCTGCCTCGACCGCGACGGCCAGATCGTCTGGTCGCGCTCTCTCAAGGAAGAGCACGGCCGTTTCGAGGGCTATGGCGGACGCACCGCGTCGGCCGTCATCGATGAGGACCAGGTCATCCTGAACATGATCAACGGCAGTTGGGGCGCCCAGGGACCGCCTCGCCACCGCTACTACGCCTTCGACAAGCGCACCGGAGCCGTGCGCTGGATGTCGACGCCCGGCGGCAACGTCTACGACCGGAACACCCAGTCGGTTCCGGTAGTCGCCGTCATCGACGGTCAACGGCTGCTGATCGGCGGCAACGCGGACGGCCACATCTACGCGCTGCAGGCCAGGACAGGCAGGAAGGTCTGGGAGTTCGAGCTGTCGAAGCGCGGCATCAACGTCTCTCCAGTGGTCGACGACGTGGGCCGGGTGTTCGTTTCCCACAGTGAAGAGAACATCGACGAGGCCACGCTGGGCCGGGTGGTCGCCATAGACGGCACCGGCAGCGGCGACCTCACGGCGACCGGCGAACTGTGGCGCTGGAACCGGAACAAGGCCGGCTTCCCCTCGCCCGCGCTGCACGACGGCCGCGTCTACGTCGTCAACAACCAGGGCAACCTCGCCGCAGTCGAGGCGGCCACCGGCGACGTGCACTGGGAACTCAGCATCGGCACCGTCGGCAAGGCGTCGCCCGTGTGGGCCGACGGCAAGCTCTACGTGCCCGAGACGAACGGCCACTTCGCGATCGTCAAGCCGGGCGACGACAGCGCGGAGATCCTCGCCCGCCACGAGTTGAGGATGCCGGACGACCGGCGCTACGCGGAGTTCTACGGGTCGCCGGCCATCGCCTACGGGCGGATCTACTTCACGACCGAAGAGGGTCTGTACTGCCTGGGCGACGGCGACGCGCCGTTCGAGGTGACGGCTTCAGCACCGCCCGGCCTCGGTGACGAGGGGACTGCCGACGGCCCGCCGGCAACCCTGCTCGTGATCCCGGCCGAAGTGACCGCGAATCCCGGCGAGACCCACGACTTCGAGGTACAGGCCTTCGACGCCAGGGGCCGGGCGCTGGGTCCGGTCGACGCCGCCTGGTCACTCAGGGGCGTCGACGCCGAGCTCGCCGGATCGAGCGTCACGATCCCTTCCGACGCGAGCTTCGCCGCCGGCGCGCTGGTCGCGACGAACGGCGACCTCGAAGCCGAGGCGCGGATCCGCGTCTTCCCGCCGTTGCCGTGGAGCGAGGACTTCTCGAGCGGCAAGCGCGGCCTCTGGATCGGCGGCGGCCGCTACGACGTGACGGAAGAAGAGGGCAACAGCATCCTGATCAAGCCGGTCGCCGAACGCGGCCTGTTGCGTTCGCCCCTGCTGATCGGTCCCCCCAGCCTCGGCGGCTACACCATTCAGGCCGATGTCCGTCTCTCACAGAAGGGCCGCCGCAAGTCGGACGCCGGGCTCATCAACAGCGGCTACATCCTCGATCTGCTCGGCATCCACCAGCGCCTGCAGATCAGGTCCTGGTCGGCCCAGCTCCGGGTCGAGGCGACGACCGACTTCGAGGTCGAAATGGACACCTGGTACACGATGAAGCTGCGTGTCGAGAGCGCCGGCGATACGGCCACGATCCGCGGCAAGGTCTGGCCGCGCGGCGCCGACGAGCCCGCCGACTGGACAGTCACCGCCGAGGATCCCCACCCGATCCGCAACGGCTCCCCAGGCCTGCTCGGCTACTCGCCGTCGGTGGTCTCCTACGACAACGTGCTGATCACGGCCAACTGACCCGCGGGCCCTAAGGCCGGAGGAACGCGATGGAACGGAAGATCCGCATGGGCATGGTCGGCGGCGGCCAGGGCGCCTTTATCGGCGCCGTCCACCGCATGGCGGCGGGCCTCGACGGGCTGATCGAACTGGCCTGCGGCGCCTTCAGTTCGGACCCGGAACGCTCGCGCGCGTCCGGCGCCGAACTCTTCCTGCCGCCCCAGCGGTGCTACGGCACCTACCAGGAGATGATGCAGGGCGAGGCCGCCCTGGGCCCGGACGAACGGATGGACTTCGTATCCATCGTCACCCCCAACCACATGCACTTCCCGGTCGCTAAGGCGGCGCTCGAGGCCGGCTTCCACGTGATGAGCGACAAGCCGATGACGAAGTCGGCGGCCGAAGCGGAGGCCCTGGTCGAACTCGTGGAGCGGACCGGCCTGGTCTTCGGCCTGACCCACAACTACACCGGCTACCCGATGGTCAAGGAAGCCCGCCACCGGGTCCGCAGCGGACAGTTCGGCGAGATCCGGAAGATCGTCGTCGAGTATCCGCAGGGCTGGCTCGCCACCAGCCTCGAGTCGGAAGGCCAGAAGCAGGCGGACTGGCGCACGGACCCGGAACGCGCCGGCATCAGTTGCTGCATCGGCGACATCGGTACCCACGCCGAGAACCTGGCCGAGGCGATCACCGGGCTGCGGATCGACGCACTGTGCGCCGACCTGACCACCTTCGTCGACGGCAGGCCGCTGGAAGACGACGGCAACGTCCTGCTGCGCTTCGACAACGGCGCGCGCGGCGTCCTCTACGCCTCCCAGATCTCGATCGACGAGGAGAACGCCCTGGCGATCCGGGTCTACGGCGAGTCGGGCGGCCTGGAGTGGCGCCAGGAAGAGCCGAACACGCTGATCCTGAAGTGGCTCGACCGGCCGCGCGAGGTCCTGCGCACCTCCGGCCAGGGGCTGTCCGACGACGCGGCGACGCACACGAGGTTGCCCGCCGGCCATCCCGAGGGCTTCCTCGAGGCCTTCGCCAACCTCTACCGCAACTTCGCGATGACCGTCGACTGCCGGCGCCGCGGCGCCGAGCCCGACGCGACGATGCTCGACTTCCCCACCGTGTACGACGGCCTGCGCGGAATGCAGTTCATCGAGACGGTCGTCGCCAGCAGCGAGAGCGACCAGAAGTGGCTCAGGATGCCCGCCTGAGGCGGCAGTAACCCGTAGGAGACGCACCGTGGCCCGACCCGTAACGCTATTCACCGGCCAGTGGGCCGACCTGCCCTTCACCGATCTCTGCCCCCTGGCCCGGGACCTCGGCTATGACGGCGTGGAACTCGCCTGCTGGGGTGATCATGTGGAGGTCGATCGCTGCGATCGAGCCTACGCGTCTTCCCGACGTGAGTTGCTCGCCTCGAACGATCTCGAGCTCCACGCGATCAGCAACCATCTGGTCGGCCAGGCGGTCTGCGACCGGATCGACGCCCGCCACGAGGCCATCCTGCCTCCCCACGTCTGGGGCGACGGCGATCCGGAAGACGTCCGCAAGCGCGCCGCCGACGAGATGATCCGTACCGGGGAAGCCGCGAAGGCCCTGGGTCTCTCGGTCGTCAACGGCTTCACCGGAAGCTCGATCTGGCACCTGCTCTACTCCTTCCCGCCGGTGCCGCCTTCGATGATCGACGACGGCTTCGCCGACTTCGCGGCCCGCTGGACGCCGATCCTCGACGCCTACCGGGAACTCGGCGTGCGCTTCGGCCTGGAGGTCCACCCGACCGAGATCGCCTTCGACTCGGTGAGCGCGGAGCGCGCCATCGAGGCCCTGGACGGCCACCCCGCGTTCGGCTTCAACTACGACCCGAGCCATCTCGGCTACCAGGGCGTCGACTACGTCGACTTCATCCGCCGCTTCGCCGACCGGATCTTCCACGTCCACATCAAGGACGCCTGGTGGTCGGACCAGCCGAAGCCGTGCGGAGTGTTCGGCGGGCACACGGGTTTCGGCGACCACCGCCGGTTCTGGGACTTCCGGTCGCCCGGCCGCGGCTCGGTCGACTTCGAGGAGATCATCCGGGCGCTGAACGACATCGGCTACGACGGTCCGCTCTCGGTCGAGTGGGAGGACTCCGGCATGGACCGCGAGCACGGCGCCGCCGAAGCGGCCGAGTTCGTCAGGGCGCTCGACTTCGCCCCCTCCGCGATCGCCTTCGACGCCGCCTTCGAAGACAACTGACCAAAGCGCGGAGCGAGCCCCTAGATGACGCCCTTCTTCCCCGAGGTCACCAAGCCGATCCCTTTCCACGGCCCGGACAGCCGTGAGCCGCTGGCCTTCAAGTACTACGACCGCGAGCGGAAGGTCGGCAACCGGACGATGGAGCGGCACCTGAAGTTCGCCGTCGCCTGGTGGCACACGTTCAAGGGCGGCGGCCAGGACCCCTTCGGGCCGGATCCCGTGTACGACCGGCCCTGGAACCACGCGCCGACGGAGATCGAAGTCGCCGTCCGCACGCTGAACGCCGCGTTCGAGTTCTTCACCAAGCTCGGGGTGCGCTACTACTGCTTCCACGACCGGGACATCGCCCCGGAAGGCCGGTCGATCGCCGAGAGCAACGAGTACCTCGAGGAGATCGTCCAACTCGCCAGGATCCGGCAGCGGGAGACCGGCGTCAAACTGCTCTGGGGCACCGCCAACCTGTTCGGCCACCCGCGATACACGCACGGCGCGGCGACCAACCCCGACCCCCGCGTCTTCGCCCACGCCGCCGCCCAGGTGCGCCGCGCGATCGACGCGACGATCGCACTCGGAGGCACCGGCTACGTGTTCTGGGGCGGCCGCGAGGGCTACACGTCGCTGATGAACACGGACATGCGCCGTGAGCGCGAGCAGATGGCCGCCTTCCTTCGGCTCGCCGTCGACTACGCGCGCCGCCAGGGCTTCAAGGGCAAGTTCTTTCTCGAACCCAAGGCGAAGGAGCCGTCGGTCCACCAGTACGACTTCGACTGCGGCCACTGCCTGAATTTCCTGCGCGAGTTCGACCTGATGGACGACTTCCTGCTGAACGTCGAGGCGAACCACGCGACCCTGGCCACCCATTCGTTCGAGCACGAACTGGCGACGGCGGCGGGGGCCCGCATGCTCGGCAGCGTCGACATCAACCGCGGCCTCGAGGGCGTCGGCTGGGACACGGACAACTTCGCGATGAGCCTGCGCGAGTGCGTCCTGGCGCTGCTCATCATCCGCGGCCAGGGCGGCCTGCGTTGGGGCGGCCTGAACTTCGACGCCAAGGTGCGGCGCGGCTCCTTCGACACCGTGGATCTGTTCTACGCCCACGTCGCCTCGATGGACATCTTCGCCAGGGCGCTGCTGATCGTCGAGCGCATCCGGAAGGACGGCGTTCTCGGCCTCGCCGGCAAGCGGATCCGGCAACGCTACGCCGGCTACCGCCGCGGCCTGGGACGCAAGGCGCTCGCGGGCGACACGACTCTCGAGGAACTGGAACAGTGGGCCGGCAGCCTCGGCGAGCCGCCCAAGACGAGCGGCCGCCAGGAAGAACTCGAGAGCATCCTGAACGACTACCTGTACAGCACCCGCATCGAGTGAGCGGCGGCGCCTTCTACCTCGGGATCGATGTCGGTACGCAGAGTCTGACGGCGCTTCTGATCGAGGTCTCGCCAGCGGGCGGCGACGGCGACGATCGGGCCAGGGGCATCGTCGCCCGCGCACGTGTCCACTACGACACCGAACTGCCAGCGTACGGCACCGTCAACGGCCAGCTTCCGAACGACGACCCCACGATCGGCCGGGTGCCGCCGTGCATGTGGCTCGACGCCCTCGACCTGGCGCTTCACCGGCTGGGCCCGGAGGCATGCCAGGCGATTCGCGGCGTATCGGTGTCCGGGCAGCAGCACGGCTCGGTCTACCTCGCCGCTGGCGCCAATCGGGCGCTCGCTGCCCTGGCGCCGCACCGGAGCCTCGCTCAGCAAGTCGAGCCGCTGCTCTCACGTGCCGAAGCGCCCATCTGGACCGACTCCTCAACCACACAGGAATGCGCGGAGATCCGGCACACACTCGGCGGCGCCGCAGCGACAGCGGAACTGACCGGTAGCGACACCTTCGAGCGCTTCACCGGCCCCCAGATCCGCCGCTTCGCCCGGACCGACCCGGAAGCATGGGCCGATACGGCCCACGTCTGCCTGGTCAGCTCCTTCGTGACGTCGGTACTGATCGGCAGGATCGCGCCGATCGACCACGGCGATGGTTCGGGCATGAACCTGCTCGACATCCGGCGGCTTGAATGGTCCGAGGCCGCGATGACCGCGACGGCCGAGGGTCTCGACCGCAGGCTCGTCCCGCCCTGTCCGCCGTGGACGATCGTCGGCAACATCGCCCCCTGTTTCGTCTCGCGCTACGGTCTGCCGGCCTCGGCCCAGGTCGTCGCCGGCTCGGGCGACAACCCCTGCTCCCTCGTCGGCGTCGGCGTCCGTGAACCGGGCGAAGCGGTCCTCAGTCTGGGCACGAGCGACACGTACTTCGGGCTTCTGAAAGAGGTCGCCGTCGACCCGGACGCCAACGGCCACGTGTTCATCGCGCCGAACGGTCACCCGATGAGCCTGATCTGTTTCCGCAACGGCTCGCTCGCACGCGAGGCCGTCCGCGACCGCTTCGGACTCGACTGGCCAGGCTTCGACGCCGCCCTGCGGTCGACGCCGCCGGGCAACGATGGGTTCATGATGTTGCCCTGGTTCGAGCCCGAGATCGTGCCGCGCGTGGCGGCGCCCCGCGTCGTACGGCTGGGCGGACTGACCGACGGGCCCGAACATGCCGCCGGGAACTGCCGGGCAGTGGTCGAAGGCCAGTTCCTGTCGATGCGCCTCAACTCCGAGTGGATGGCGACCCGGCCGACCCGAATCGTCGCCACCGGCGGCGGCTCGCGGAACCGCGAACTCCTGCAGATCGCCGCCGATGTTCTCGGCTGCCGCGTCGAGAGCCTCGACGTATCGGACGGCGCCGCACTCGGCGCCGCGCTTCGCGCCACCGGTCGGCGGATTTGCCACCTGCCGCCGATCGGCGAACCTGGTCCTTCCGTCGAACCACGGCCGGAAGCAGCGGCCATCTACGACCGCATGCTGCCGCGTTACGCCGAGGCTCAACGCCAGGCCCTGAGCCGCGCTACTCGAGCGCCCCGTAGAACTCCCTGACCTTCGCCCGCACCCGCTCGCCGTTCTCGGGCCCCAGCCGCAGAAGCAGCTTCTGGGCCGGGCTCAGGCTTTCGACCGCCGGATCGACGTACTCGAAGCTGATCACCCGCAGACGAAGCTCGGGCGGCCCGTCCGGAATCGGCGTCGCCAACAGCTTGGTCACGGCGAGTTCGAGCGTGTCGCCGAACTCGCCCGGATACCCGAGTTGGTCGTGGGCCCGCTCGAACAGCGGCTCGAGGCGCTCGTAGGCTCCGGCCGCGCCGGCGACGTCGATCGAGTCCAACACCTCAACCGCCAGGTCGTAGCGGCGGTAGCTCGTCTCCGCCGGATAGAAGCGCTGCCCGCGCCGGACGACACTGAAGCCGTCTTCGGGCCGTACCGGCTCCAGGTTGTCCTGGGGTGGCTCGTCGTAGGCAACGGCGCCGACTGCCCGGACGAAGTTCATGGCCAGCTCTTCCGGCACGAGCCAGGCGGCCCACTCCGCGTGCCGGGACAGAGCGCCGACGATTTCGCGAACCAGCGAGTCGCTCCCGGCCAAGTCCGGTGTAGGCTCGGGTTCCGGCTCCGTCGACGTTGCGGGCGGTTCGGCTTCGGCCGCCGGTTCGACGGCCGCGGCCGGAGCCTCCGCCGCGCCTTCGCCGTCCGCGCCAGCCCCGCGGCTCGTGTACCACCACCAGAGGACGACGGCCGCGCCGATCGCGATCACGGCCGCGATGACGATGACCGCCACCGTGCCGGAACGTTCGGCAGGCTCTTCTTCCGAAGAGCCGCTTCCCTCCCCGCTCAGGTCCAGCGGCAGATCGAAGCGCGGACCGCCAACATCCGGCTCGTGCTCCTCCGGCGACCTCTCCTCAGGCCGATCCCCGCCCGTGGGCTTGTCGTCCATTGGGACAGTGTAACCCCTCGGATCCGCCGGTCATTCCGGCATCGCGGCGCCGCGACCGCGAGGCGCCGCCCGGCTCAGGCGGCCAGAGCGCGATTCGGCCGGATTCCCCGGAGCACGTCGATGCCCTCGGTCAGACCGTCGATCGTCAACTCGAACATCGGAAACACCTGGCGGATCAGGTGAATGGTCGGCGCGTTCCAGATGCGCCGGGGTTCCGGGTTGAGCCAGATCGAGTTCGGACAGCGGTCGCGGAACTTGCGGAGCCAGTCGAGGCCGGTGACCTGGTTCGTGTGGTAGTAGTCGATCGCGCCGCCGGTGTGGGTCAGCTCGTACGGACTCATCCAGGCGTCCCCGACCAGACAGACGGACCACGTGTGGTCCAGGCGCTTCAGGATCCGGGAAGTCGGTTCGCCCTTCCAGCGGCTGATGTCCGTGTACAGGTTCTCGTACACGCAGTTGTGGAAGAACTTGAACTCGAACTTCTTGAAGTGGTTCGCCTTGTGCGCGGCGGAAAAAAGCCGCTCGCAGAGGAGGGTGTGCGGGTCCATCGAACCGCCGACGTCGATCAGCAGCAGCAGCTTGATCCGGTTGCGCTTGGGCGGCCGGAACACGAGGTCGATCTCACCCGCGTTGCGGGCGCTGCTGTCGATCGTCTCGTCGATGTCGAGTTCCTCGGGCCCCTCGTCCTTGTCCAGCTTGCGCAGCCGGCGCAGCGCCAACCCGATCTGCCGGGTATCCAGGATGCGGTCCGAGCGCAGGTTGCGGAAGCGGCGGTCGGTCGCCACCTGAACGGCCGAACGGCCGCCGCCGGCGCCGCCGATCCGAACCCCCGTCGGGTGCTCGCCGCCGTGGCCGAAGGGCGACATGCCGCCCGTCCCGATCCAGCGGTTGCCGCCGTCGTGACGCTCCTTCTGCTCGTCGAGCAGTTCCTTGAAGCGCTCGCGCAGTTCGTCCAGGTCGAGCGCCTCGAGCTTCGCGCGCTCCTCGTCGGTCAACTCCCGCGGTAGTTCCGGCTTGGACAGCCACTCCAGCAACTCGTCGCTGATGTCGAAGTGGTTTTCCACGCCCATGAAGAACGAGGCGAAGGCGCGGTCGTAGTTGTCGAAGTCCGCCTCCCGCTTGACCATCAGGCAACGGGCCAGGTTGTAGAAGACGTGCAGGTCCGCCCGGCTGTGGCCGATCGCCAGCGCCCTCATCAGGGACAGCCACTCGGTGATCGTCACCTTCAGGCCGTAGCCCCTCAGGTGGTAGAAGAAGTCGACGAACATGGCTTGGACTGCGTTGGAGTCGGTTCGGGCCTTTGGTCAAGCCTCGTGGACGGGGATCAGTTTACGCGGCCCCGGCGGTGGGCGGCCATCACGGCCTCCAGGTCGTTCTCCCGCTTCATCAGCACACCCAGGAAGGGCAGCTCACTCTCGATCGACTCCGTGCTCACACCGCCGCGGCGCAGCGCGGCGATCCAGTCGATCAGCTCGCTGGTCGACGGCTTCTTGCGCAGCTCCGGCAGGTCGCGGAGCCAGTAGAACCGCAGCAGGACCTGCCGCAGGAGTTCGGCCTCGACATCCGGGTGGTGGACACGGATGATGTCCTCCATCTCCGCCTTGTCCGGAAAGGCGATGTAGTGGAACACGCAGCGGCGCAGGAAGGCGTCCGGCAGTTCCTTCTCGTTGTTCGACGTGATGACGACGATCGGGCGGAACTGCGCGGAGTGCTGCTTGCCCGTCTCGTGGACGAAAAAGCTCATCCGGTCCAGTTCGTGCAGCAGGTCGTTCGGGAACTCCATGTCCGCCTTGTCGATTTCGTCGATCAGCAGGACCACCCTCTGATCGGTGAGGAAGGACTGGCCGAGCGGGCCGTACTTGATGTACTGGGAGATGTCGGTGATGTCCTTGTCGCCGAAACGGGCATCGTTCAGCCGCTGCACCGTGTCGTACACGTAGAGGCCCTCCTGGGCCTTGCTCGTCGACTTGATGTTCCACGTCAGGAGCGGCATGACCAGGTTCTCGGCGATCGCCTCGGCGAGCACCGTCTTGCCGGTACCCGGCTCGCCACGCACCAGGAGCGGCTTCTCGAGAGCCGAGGCGACATTGACCGAGTCCCTCAGTTCGGGCGATGCAAGGTAGGTGTCGGTCCCGGAAAAGGCGTGAAAAGACATACTGACCCTCTATCCTCCGGCGTGGCCGGCTTGATCCAGCTTCATGGCGGGCCCAGTTCGCGATGGGCAGGCGGGCAGTGTAACAGACCGACCGGTCGGTAGAGAACGGCCCGTAGACTCGTTGAGCCGCCCGAAGAAACCTGGAGACACGAATGAGCCAAACGCAGGATCTCGAACGCCTGATCGACCAAGCGACCCGGATCGTCGCCTTCACGGGCGCGGGAATCAGCACGGAATCCGGCATCCCGGACTTCCGTAGCCCGGGCGGGATCTGGACCAAGTACCGGCCGATCGACTTCAGCGAGTTCATGGCCTCGGAAGACGCGCGGCGCGAGTCCTGGCGGCGCAAGATCGGCAGCGACCGCACGATCGGCCAGGCGAAACCGAACCGCGGCCATCTGGCCCTGGCCGAACTCCGGCGCCAGGGCAAGCTCCTGGCAGTGATCACGCAGAACGTGGACGGCCTCCACCAGGAATCGGGAACCCCTGACGACCAGGTGATCGAGCTTCACGGCAACGCGACCTACGCGGCCTGCCTCGAGTGCCGCAAGCGCTACGAGCTGGGGCCCATCGTCGCCGCCTTCAGGGAGCGGGAGGAACTGCCCGTTTGCACGCGACAGAACCTGGCCGGCGACGCATGCGGCGGCATCATCAAGACGGCCACGATCTCCTTCGGCCAGGCGATGCCGGAAGAGGCGATGCGCCGCGCCCACGAAGCGACGCTGGCCGCCGACCTCTTCCTCGCCATCGGCAGTTCGCTCGTCGTCTATCCCGCGGCCGGTTTCCCCGCCCTGGCGAAGCAGGCCGGCGCCAGGCTCGTCATCCTCAACCGCGAAGCCACCGACCTCGACGGCATCGCCGACCTCGTCCTCCACGCCGAGATCGGCCCCACCCTGGGCGCCGTCACCGGCGTAACGGTGCCGAACTGAAAGTTGACTTCATTCCAGTCAGATAGTTGACATCTGCTTCTCTTTGACTCATAATCCTGAGTCGTCGGCGGCAGAAGACCAGCGCCGACGCCTGGATCGAACGAATCAACCTCAAGGAGGACAACCACAATGACCCGTAGCCTGATTCGCCACACTCCGTTTCACCGTCCCCTGATCGGGGCCTTCGAGCCGCTCTTCGGCAAGGCGATGCTCGACGACTTCTTCTCGCCCGTCCTGAGCCGCGTGGCCGGCCACGACGGGGCCGAGTCCGCCGCCATGACCTGGTGGCCCGCCGCGGACCTCACGCAGACCGACGAGGCCTACACCCTCGCCGTCGATCTCCCCGGTCTGACGAAGGCCGACATCGACCTCACGGTCGAGGACCACACGCTGACCCTCTCGGGCGAGCGTCAGGCCAGCCACGAGGGCGCGACCGCCGACCGCGTCGAGCGCGTCTACGGCCGCTTCGTGCGGCGCTTCAACCTGCCGAGCGACGTCGACGTCTCGGCGGTGAGCGCCGAGTTCGAGCACGGGGTGCTGAACATCACCATCCCCAAGGCCGAGGAGGCGAAGGCGAGGAAGATCGACATCGCCTGACCCGGTCTCCCGGACCGACAGCTCAAGGGCCCTGCTTCGGCAGGGCCCTTCTCTCTGGTCGCGGTGCTACAATCGCCGTCCGGCCAAACGCCGCCGCCGCGCCCCGAAGCCGCGGCCCTTTCTCCTCCTCCTCACCATGACTGAGACGAACGATCACGCGCTCGCTCAGCCGCCGTCGGAGGAAGAGGCTGCCGTGGAAGCCATGCCGGCGGAAACCGAAGCGGCAACGCCGGAAGAGACGGCTCCCGAGGAGACGCCTCCCGTCGAACCTGAAGCGGAGCTGATCGAAGCAGCCGCGACAGAGGTGCAGGCCGAACCCGACGTGGAAACCGCGACCGCCGCCGAAGCGGAAGAACCGCCGACCACTGAGGCCGAGGCCGAGGCGGGAGAGCAGCCGCAATCTGAAGCCGAAGTCGAGGTGCCGCCAACTGTCGAAGCCGAGGCCGCGGAACAGCCGACTACTGAGGCCGAGGCCGAAACGCAGCCGCCGGCTGCGGCAGAAGCCGCCGTCGAAGAGGCACCTCCACTCGCGCCCTCGGCTGTTCCCTTTGCCGCCGCCCTCGAAGCGAAGAACCCGATCGAGGGAAAGGTCATCGGCTGGAACAAGGGCGGATTCCACATCGTCTCGGAAGGCGTCACGACGTTCTGTCCGCGATCGCTGATGGAACTCGGCAACCGGCCCAAGCCGCCGGCCCAGTACGTGAACAACACGTACACCTTCCACGTCCTCGAGATCAAGGAGGCGGGGCGGCGGATCGTGCTGACCCGGCGACCGGCGATCCGCAACGAGCGCAAGCGCGCGCTCGACGAGATTCGCGCCAAGCAGGAGTCCCGCGAGCCGGTCAGCGGCAAGGTGACCTCGGTGACCGACTTCGGCGCCTTCGTCGATCTCGGCGGCGGAATCGGAGGCCTCGTCCACCGGACCCAGATCTCCCGGACCCGATCGGGAGAACCCGCCGACCTGTTGAAGGTCGGCCAGCGCGTCGAAGCCGTGGTGACCAAGATCGAGAAGAAGAACGGCAAACGCAGCTCGCGCATCTCGCTGTCGATGAAGGCGCTGGAAGCCGATCCCTGGAAGGAGACGGCGAAGAGCTTCACCGCCGGCGAACAGTTCAAGGGCAAGGTGGTCCGGCAAAGCGAGTTCGGCCTGTTCGTCGAACTGGCGCCCGGCCTCGACGGCCTCATCCACACTTCCCAGCTTCCCATCGGCAAGTCGATGAGCGCGCCGGAGTTCGCCGTCGGGGAGGAGATCGAGGGCTGGGTCGTCGAAGTCGCCCCGAGACGGAGACGGATCGCCCTCTCGCTGCGGGAGGTGCCGGCTGGCGACCCCTGGAAGGACCTTGGCAAGCAGTACGTCGAGGGCGCCGAGGTCGAAGGCAAGGTGGAGCAGGTGTCGCGCTTCGGCATCTTCGTGGAGCTCGAACCCGGGCTCACCGGGCTCCTGCCGATGTCGGCGGTGAAGGGGGCCGACGGAAACCTGGCCCGGCGCGCGTATCACCCCGGTCGCGAGATCAAGGTAATGATCGAGAGCATCGACCGGAAGCGCCGCCGCCTGGGCCTGGCGCCACCCGGATCGCAACTCGGCGGCACCAAGACGGACTACAAGAAGTACCGCCAGCGCCAGAAGGAATCGAGCGGCCTGAACGTGATGGCGGCCGCTTTCGCCAAACTCCAGCAGCCCAAGTAGCCCGTGTCCAACGACCTGATCTACCGGGTGACCTTCCTGAGCCAGGGCGAGATCTACGAGGTCTACGCCCGCTCGGTCTCCCAGGGCGGCCTGCTCGGCTTCGTCGAGATCGGCGAACTCGTCTTCGGGGAGAGGACCCAGGTCGTCGTCGACCCCTCGGAAGAACGGCTCCAGCGCGAATTCAAGGGCGTCCAGCGGACCTACCTGCCCATGCACTCCGTCCTGCGCATCGACCAGGTCACCAAGCAGGGGACCGCCCGAATACGGGATGTCGAGCGGCCGGAGAGCCGGAAGGTGACGCCGTTCCCGATGCCGATCTACACCCCCGGTGGAGAGACCAAATGACCAGTCGCCGCCTCATCGTCTGTTCGCTTGCCACCCTCGTGACGGCCGCCGTCTTGCCGGCGCTCCACGCCCAGGAGGCAACCCGCGTCGCCTCGATCAACGTCGAACTGGTCGTCGCCGAAGCTCGTGAAGGGAGGGCACTCGCGGAGTTCCTCCAGCAGATCGAGACGGAGACGCGGACCGCCCTGGAAGCCAACGCCGGCCGCGTCGAAGCGCTGCGCCAGAGCGCCGCCGGCAGGGGGCCGGACGAACTGCGGACCATCCAGCACCAGATCGAGGATCTGCAGCGCGAGTCCCAGCGCCTCGCCAACGACGCCGAGCGCCGCGCCGCGAAGCAACAGGAAGAGACGCTGCAGCAGATCAACGAGCGGCTGCGCCCGATCGTCCAGCAGTTGATCAACGAGAACGGCTACGACCTGATCCTGAACGCCAGCATCGGCGGCGTACTCCATGCCAGCGCCCGGGTCGACCTGACCCAGCGCGTCATCGAAATGCTCCAGGCGCAGGAACAGCAGACGGAGTCCAACCAGGAGCCGTAGGGCCGCGGCCGCTGGGCGCCCTCCTACGGGGGCGCCGGCCGGCTACGGTACAGCTCGTACGACCGGCTGTGCCGGTTCGAGAGGTCCACGTCGCGGCCGCGGACGATCACGTGGCGCAGCGCGGTCCGCACCTCCAGCGGGTCGCCGTCGGTGACGATCAGGTTCGCCCACTTCCCCACGTCGATCGAGCCCAGGCGATCGTCGACTCCCAGGATCTCCGCCGCGCCCAGCGTCAGCGCCCGCAGCGCCGCCTCGGCTTCGAGACCGAAGGCGACCGCGGTGGCGGCCTCGTACGGCAGGGCCCTGGCGTTCGACGCGTCGAACGTGCCGAACGCGATCGGAACGCCGGCGCGATGGAGTTCGCCCGGCGCGGCGAACGGGCCGTCGTACGGATCGTCCTCCTCGGCCGGCAGCGCCTGAACCGAGTTCAGGATGACCGGCACCTTCTTCTCGGCGAGCAGGTCCGCCTCCTTCGCCGCGTCGCGTCCTGAACCAAGCACGAGCCGCAGACCGTGCTCTTCCGCGAACGCCACGGCGTCACGGATGGCACGGGCCCGATCGGCAACGACGAGCAGCGGGAGATCGCCCCGCGCCACGCTGGCCACGGCCTCCAGGGCGTGATCCTGCTCCACCGCCGCCGCGGAACCGGCGTTCGAGCGAGCGTGGTCGTACTGGCGGGCCGCCTCGATCCAGTCGTCGAGCTCGTCCACCGTCCGGTCGTAGTCCCGCTTCGCCTCGGAGAACTTCTTCTCGCGGACGCTGAAGGTCGAGAAGTCGAACTCGCGGGTCTCGAGGCTCGGCCACTCGAGCACCACGCCGACGCTCTTTTCGACTTCCATCTCCTCCACAGTCCAGCCGTCGAGGAGGATCACCGACGCCTGGCCGGCCCAGGGTCCGCCGCTGGGCGCCGTCAACGCGTGCGTCGTACCGTTCTCTCTGGTCACCGGAATGATCTCGCTCGCGGGATGAACCCCCTCGACCGCCAGCAGATGCGGCGTGTCGCCCAGTTCCGCCTGGTCCAGCGTGGCGGGAACCGAGTCGATCTCGACCAGCCCGAGGACCGTCCAGGCATTGAACAGACCGGGATAGACGTGGAGGCCGCGGGCGTCGATCACTTCGACGCCCTGCGGCGCGGCGACATCCGGACCGGCGGCCTCGATCACGCCGTCCCGCACGACGACCGTGCCGGTGAAGGCAGCGCCCGAAACAGGATGCACCGTACCGCCCTCGATCGCCAGCGTCTGGGCCGCCGCCGGCGCGGCGAACGCCGCCAGGGCCAGCAGTCCCGCCGCGATCCTGCCGTACACGGCGGTCACGGCTCGTCTCCGCCGTCCTCGCCCGCGGGCTCGATCAACGACTGCTCGAGCGCAGCCAACTGCTCTCGCCGGCGCCGGTCCAGCTCGCGGTCGAAGTAGACCTTGCCGTCCACCAGCGTCGTCTGGACGACGGCGTAGGAACTCAGCGGATGCCGGTCGTAGATCACGAGATCGGCGTCCTTGCCGACCTCGATCGAACCGATGCGGTCCTCGATCCCGAACTGGCGGGCGGGGTTGATTGTGACCAGGGCCAGGGCCTCATCGTCGGAGAGGCCGCCCCACCTGACCGCCTTGGCCGCCTCGTGGTTCAGGTGGCGCATCTCCTCCTCGTCGTCCGAGTTGACCGAGACCAGGACGCCGCGATCCGTCATCAGGGCCGGGTTGTGCGGAATCGCCTCGTACGCCTCGACCTTGTAGGCCCACCAGTCGGAGAAGGTGGAAGCGCCGGCGCCGTGGGCCGCGATCTCGTCCGCCACGCGGTAGCCCTCCAGCACGTGCTGCAGCGTGGCGATCCGGAATCCGAGCTCCTCCGCCAGCCGCAGCAACTGGAGAATCTCGTCGGCCCGGTAGCTGTGGGCGTGCACCAGACGCTCGCCCTCCAGAATCTCGACCAGCGGCTCGAGCTCCAGATCCCGTGCGGGCGGGCGGCTGCGGCGACCGGCGGCTTCCGCCTCGCGGTGGCGCGTCCACGCGTCCCGGTACTCCGCGGCCCGCGTGAACGCCTCCCGGATGACGTCGAGAACGCCCATCCGGGTCGCCGGGTAGCGGCGCGGCCCCGGGCCGAAGGACCGTGACCGCTTCGGGTTCTCGCCGAGCGCGAACTTGATGCCCGGAGGCACGCCCTCGAAGCGCAGACCGTCCGCGTTCTCGCCCCAGCGAAGCTTCAGCAACTGGTTCTGGCCACCGATCGGATTCGCGCTGCCGTGGAGCACGTTGACCGTCGTCACGCCGCCGGCGAGCGCCCGGTAGATCGCGATGTCGGTCGGATCGACAACATCCTCGATCCGCGCCATCGAGGTCACCGCCAGGCTGCCCTCGTTGACGCCACCCGCGGTCGAGATGTGCGAGTGAGCGTCGAAGATGCCCGGCGTGACGTAACGACCTTCGGCATCGATCACGTGCGCGCCCCGGGGCGGGCTGACGCCGCTGCCGACCTCGGCGATGCGGCCGTTCCGCACGACGACCGTGCCGTTCTCGATCGTCTCCCCGGCCATCGTGAGGACGGTCCCGCCGACGATCGCCAGCACGTCGTCCTCGCGGTAGGGACCGGTCATCGGCACCATCCCGTCTCCGGCAACTTCCGCGTACTTCTCCGCGACCTCGGCCAGCCGCATCGGTGGAGGCGCCTCGGTCGACCCGCCGCGACGGCCGCCGGGGCCGCGCTCACCGCGTTCGTCCTCCTCACCGTCGCCTTCGACCTCTTCACCGTCGGACACCGCGTACCGGACGCCGTCGATGAACACCGCCTCGACCCGCGTCGACTCCTGCCATGGGTAGCCGTCGGCCAGCACGAGGTCCGCCGCCATTCCCGCGGCTACCGTGCCGATCCGGTCATCCAGGCCGTGGACCGCCGCCGCGTCCCGGGTGAGCGCCGCCAGCGCCCGGGCCGGTTCGAGGCCGCCCTCGATCGCCCGGCGCACGCCGGCCAGGAAGTCGTCCGCTCCGTTCGCGCCGCCGGAAGTCAGCGCGAAGGGCACGCCGGCCTCGGCCAGTTCGACAGGGGTCGTCGGCGCCAGCCGTTCGTGAAGAATCTCGCGGAGCGGCCGGTCGGCGTCCGGATCCCGGTCGCGCTCCGGCAGCGGCTCCGGCCAGTCGATGTCGACCAGCACCGCCACGCCGGCATCCGCGAGCTCGCCGGCTCGCCGGTAACCCTCCTGACCGCCGTAGATCGTGAAGTCGAGACCGAATTCCTCGGCGAGCCGGAGCGCCCAGTCGATCTCGACCGCGCTCGATCCCGGCAGAAGGATCCGTTCCTCGCCCGACGCAACGGCCGCCAGAGGCGCCAGGGTTCGATCGAAGTCGGGCCGCCGCCAGCCTGCGGGATCGGCCTCGTAGCTGGCGACCGCGTCGGCGTAGTGAGCGGCGTCCAGCAGCAGTTGCCGGAAGTAGGCGACCCTGCCCATCAGCGAGCCGGGGTAGGAGCCGAAGCCGCCGCCACTGCTCAGTGAAGCGACCTGGGCCAGTTCGGGAGCCACCACCTGGTGTTCCGGGTCGCGGCCGGGAGCGCCCAGCCGAACCAGCGACAGCCGGCCCGGGAACAGCCCGTCGCCCGGCCTGGCCGCGATCGAGGTGAAGCCCGCCTTGCGCCAGGTCTCGACCACCTCCGCGTCCAGCGCCAGGTCGTCGGCGGCCCGCTTCCAGGGGGTGGTCGACGGACGGTCTTCCGGGCCGCGCGGCAGGACCCGGTCGGCATCCGGCCGCCGCCGCTGGCCCCCCGGCCCCGGCGCGCCTGCTCTCGGCCCCCCGGGAGACCGCCGAGGCTGCGGCAGCCTGCCCATCGCGTCGATGAGTCCCGGGTACAGCGTGAGCCCCTCGCCGTCGATGACCCAGGCGTGCGCCGGGATCGCCGCGTCCTCGGCAACGCCAGTGATCGTGCCGTTCTCGATGACGACGGTCGCGCGCTCCAGGACCGTACCGTCGCCGACCTCGACCCGCACGTTCTCGATCGCATAGAACGGCGGCGGCTCCGGCGGCGGGCCGGCAAGCGATACGCCGCCAGCCACCAGACCCACGGCCAACCAGAGCAGCACCCGTGACACTGGATTCGTCGCCCTCATGGCAAGTCGCAGCAGCCTAGCAGCGTGAGCGGCCCCGGGGACCCTCCCTCCGGCCCGGCTCAGGCGGCAGTTCCCGACTAGACGTCCACCAGGCCGTTGCGCGGGCACCAGTCGGCCAGCGTGCAGTTCGTGCAGTCGGGCCGTCGCGCGGAACAGACGCGGCGGCCGTGCCAGATGATCGCGTGACCCATGAAGATCCACTTGTCCTGGGGCAGCCGGCGCATCAGATCCCGCTCGACCTTGACCGCGTCCTTCTCGGGACTGATGCCCAGGCGCCGCGCCAGACGTCCGATGTGCGTGTCGACGACCACGCCGACCGGCTTCCTGAACCAGGTGGCGAGCACCACGTTCGCCGTCTTCCGCGCCACGCCGGGAAGCGTGATCAGTTCCTCCATCGTATCCGGCACCTCGCCGCCGAACTCCTCCACGATCTTCCGCGCGGCGCCGAGCACGCTCTTCGTCTTCTGGCGGAAGAAGCCGGTGCTGCGGATCTCCTGCTCGAAGATCGCCGGGTCGGCGGCCGCGAACTCCTCCGCGCTGCGATAGCGCTCGAACAGCGCCTCGGTGACCTGGTTCACGCGCACGTCGGTCGACTGGGCCGAGAGGATCGTCGCGATCAGGAGTTGCAACGCGTTCTCGTGGCGCAGCTCGCAGTCGGCGTCCGGGTAGAGACGTTCGAGTTCGGCCAGCACCTCCCGAAGCGCCGACTCGGGGATCGGTTCGAAGGGACCCTCAGGCCTGGGCACTGCTAGGGCGGCAGCAGGTCGAGGACAGCCAGCGTCATCGCCTCGACCCCGGCCCGAATCGAGGGTTCGGGCTCGATCCGGAAGAAGGGCGAATGGTGCCCCGCAACCTGCGGTCCGCCGGCGGCCTCCGCTTCCAGGTCGGCAGGGTCCGTGCCGCCGACGTTGAAGTAGGTGCCGGGCACCTTGTGCTCCGTGCGGAGGAAGTAGGCGAAGTCCTCGGCGCCCATGCCCGAGGGCGGCGCCGCGAAGAACACGTCCTCACCCATGCCGGCGGCGATCGCGGTCCGCACCCGGGCCGCAAGCTCCGGGTCGTTCATCGTGACGGGCGTCGATTCCTTCGTGCGCACCACCTTCGGCAGCAGCGACGCCGGCAGTCCAGCCGTCCTGCCGACCCCTTCGGCGATCCGCTCGATCGCCGCAAGCAACTGCTCGCGCGTCTCCTCCCTGTTCGACCGCACCGTGAGCTGCAGTTCCACTCGGTCCGGGATCACGTTGTGCTTGAAGCCGCCGTGGATCGCGCCGACCGTCACGACGCCGGGATCGAGCGGGTTGAGTTCACGGCTCACGATGCCCTGGAGCGCGACGACGAGCTGCGCCGCGATGTAGATCGGGTCCTTGCCCCGGTGCGGCGACGCCCCGTGCGCGCCGACGCCGAACACCGTGATGTCGACGCTGTCCGAGGAAGACGCGAGCAGGCCCGGCGGCACCTCGATCTTCCCGGCCGGCCTGCCCGCCGAAACGTGGAGCGCCAGGGCGTAGTCCGGCACGCCGAAGCGCTCGTACAGGCCGTCTTCGATCATCTCCCGGGCGCCCATGATCCGCTCTTCCGCCGGCTGGCCGACGAACATGACCGTGCCCGACCACCGGTCGCGCATCGCGGCGAGCCGCCGCGCCACGCCGACCATCGTCGTGATGTGCATGTCGTGGCCGCAGGCGTGCATCACCGGCACCTCCTCGCCGGAGAGATCGACCTGCCTGACCGTCGAGGAGTACGGCAGCTCGGACTTCTCCTCCACCGGCAGGCCGTCCATGTCGGCCCGCACCAGAACGAGCGGTCCCTCGCCGTTCGCCATCATGCCGACGATCCCGGTGCGGCCGATCCCCTCCGTCACCTCGACGCCGGATTTGCGGAGTCGTCGGCGAGCCGGGCCGCCGTCTCGTGTTCGAGGAAGGACAGCTCCGGGTTGCGGTGGAAGTGCTCGAAGAGCGCCTTCAGTTCGGTTCTGTAGTCCTCGGCGATGGCGTCGGAGAGGCTCTGGGCGGCGTTTGCCGCCGGCGCCGCAAGCAGGACGGCCAGAGACAGGATCAGAGTGCGTGAGGAACTGCGGCTAGCCATGATGGGCCTCCACGATAACCCGGGTACGCCCGAGCGGACCGAGCAACTGGACCCGTCCCCGCGGGGGAGTGCGAGGTAGTTCCGAACCGACCAGGCGGCGATCCGCTGCCTGCTCAAGCCTCCGGAGCGCCTCCGACCGTCGCTTCGATCAGCGCCACGAAGTCCTCTGGAAGATGCTGGCTTCTCGCCAGTATCTCGCCCTGCTCGTCGAGAAGAATGTAGGTGGGGTACGAGTTGACGTTCAGAGTCCGGGTGACGTCGCTGCTCATTCCGATATGCCAATTTGACCACGGCATGGGCTCGTCTTCCAGGAACCCGGTCACGGTTTCGAGCTCCGCATCGACACTGATCGACAGCAGAGCGAACCGGTCGGCGGGGAGGTCGGTAACGAGTTGGCGTTTCTGCGGCAACGCAGCCACGCACGGCACGCACCAGGTGGCCCAGAAATCGAGAAGGACCACGCGGCCCCGGTAGTCCGAGAGGCGCTCTTCGACACCGTCCAGCCGGCTGCCAACGAGGTCCGGGACCTTGCTGCCCACGGTCCCGTGGCGGATGCTGCGGATGAGGTCCGTTTCGGCCTCCGCGAGGGTCAGGCCACCGCCGAGAAGAAGCTCTTCCTCCACTCCGGCGCTCAAGCCCGAAGCCGCGTCGAGAGCGGCCTGGCGCTCGGCGGCGCGCTCCTCCTCCGGCAAACCGCCGGCGTTGGCCGCCTGCATCCGTCCGGCCGCGCCGTAGTAGCGTCCCGCGGCACGCAGCACGGGATCCTCGGCCTCCGAGGCGAGCACCTCGAAGACCGCCGAGGCCGCGGCTGCTCTGTCCTGGCCGAAACGCGACACCGTATGCAGTCGCGGCAGCAAGAACGGCCACCCCTGATAGTCGGGCGCGAACTCGAGAAGGGCTCTGGTTCCGAGGGAGGCGTACTCTCCACCTTCCGACGCCGACGCCGCATGGTTGACGAGGAACTCGGCCGCCTCGACCGTTTTCTCGTGAGACCCGCCCAGCTCCAGAATGGCCACGGCCGCGGCGGCGGCACGCCCGATGTCCGGCGGTTCCGAGTGGCCGGGTGCGGCACCGTCGAGCGATGCCTGCCCCTGGCGATCCCGCCCATCGGCCGCAGTCTCCCCGGCGCCAGGAGACGACTCCCCGTCCGTGGACCGAACACTCGCGACCTTCACGTCACCTTGTCCACTGGCCGCCGCCCGCAGGAGATCGTCCACGAGGGCGCGTTGACCCTCATCCAGGAGCTGTCCGTCCAGGCTGCCGTCGCTGTTCCGGGCCTCGGTCGCCTCTCGCAGCGCTTCCACCATCTCGGCCTGGGACGGCAAACCGTCTCCCGACGCGGGTATCACCACGATTCGCGTTTGCGGGCTGCTGGCCTTCTCGCCGACGCCCGAAGACGGCAGATCGTCCGGAACCCCGGCGAGCACCTTCCGCCGAACCTGCTCCGTCCAGGCCTTCTGGCGCTCAAGGTAGTCCTCGACGATCTCCCAGTCCGGATTCACGTCCACGGTGGTACTCGTTGGCTCGCCTTGCTTCTCCGAGGCGTCCTGACCCGCGGCGCGTTCCCCCGCGCCGAGCGTCAGCGCCATCGCGAACACCACCGGCGCTGTGCCAACTCCGCACAAGCGACCGAACACCGTGTCGCCAGAAATCGTCATTCCCTCGCCTCCTCTTCGCTGGTTGGCGGCACAAGCGTACCTGCCCCTGGTCGACGTTTCGCCGACCACTTCGATGAACTGGACTCGCTCCTGTAACGAAGAACCGTGGCGACCGTTCCGGGTTCCGAGAGACTATAGCGGCCAGACGGGGACTGAACAGCCTCCAGCCGTTCAGTTCTCGAATCCGATCGGCTCGATGTTGCAGATCGAGTAAACGACCGGCCGGCGCCGGGTCCAGGCCGGTTCCACCGTGATGGAACGCCACTCCTCGATGACCGCTTCGAGGTTGGCGACCTCCTCCGGCCGCTCGGTCGCGAGGTCGGTCTGCTCCCGAACGTCGGTGGACAGATCGTAGAGGAAGCCGCCGGGCTCATCCTGGTTCGGCTTGATCAGCTTCAAGTCGCCGCTGCGGACCGCGACGGTCGGGTAGTTCCGCCAGACCAGGCGGCCGTGGCCGGTCGCCTCGGTCGACCCGTCGAGAAGCGGCATCAGGTCGCGTCCGTCCAGTTCGAGATCCGCGGGCGCCGCGGTTCCGGCGGCGGCCAGAGCTGTGGGCAGGATGTCGAGCGTCGACACCGGAGCGTCGACCGTGGTCCCGGCCGCGACCGCCGCCGGCCAGCGCAGCAGGTACGGCACGCGGACGCCGCCCTCGTAGTACGTCAACTTGCCACCGGAGAGCGGCTCGCAGGAGCACAGCCCGGGGAAGTAACCGGCGCAGCCGTTGTCCGAGAGGAAGACGACGAGCGTGTTGTCGGCGATCCCCGCCTCGTCCAGGGCGTCCAGGATGCGGCCGACCGCGTCGTCGAGGGCGGCGATCATGCCGAAGTAGATCCGCCGCAGTTCGTGCTCCTCGTCGGGGAAGCGGTCGTAGTACTCCTCCGTGACCTGGAACGGCGAGTGCGGCGCGTTGAACGCCGAGTAGAGAAAGAACGGCTCATCGGCGTGCCGCCGGATGAAGTCGACCGACTCGTCGCCGAAGACGTCCGTGATGTAGGCCGGTTCGTCCACCACGGTCTTCTCCGGCCCCCGCACGATCAGGTTGCCCGCCCGGCGCGTCGGCGGCGCGGGCGGCTCCGTCCCTCTGACCACCAGATCGGTGCGCGGGTCCTCCGGCGGCCGTCTCCTGAACTCGGCGTCGGTCGACATCGACACGGCGCCTTCCGTCCGCCGGTTGATGAACCGCGTGGCGCCCGAGAGATGACCGTAGAACTCGTCGAAACCGCGGTTCGTGGGGTAGTGCTCGTCCTTGAAGCCCAGGTGCCACTTGCCGACGATGCCGGTCGCGTAGCCGGCCGCCTTCAGGTGGTCCGCGATCGTCAGTTCTCCGGCGATGAGCCCGACATCCGGCACCTCCGGCACCTGACGCGCGTTGTACTCGAAGCCGTACCGCTGCTGGTAGCGGCCGGTCAGCAGCGCGGCGCGCGCCGGCGAACAGACCGGCGTCGTCACGTAGCCCTGGGTGAAGACGGCCCCCTCCCGGCCGATCCGGTCGATGTTCGGCGTCTGGATCCGGTCGCCGTAGATCGAGACGTCCGCGTAGCCGAGGTCGTCGGCCAGGATGACGACGATGTTCGGCGGCGAAGCGTCCGCGGAGGCCTCCTGCCCGGCGCCGTTCCCGCCGGGAGAGCAGGCAATCGCCAGCACCGCCATGAGTAGCACCACCGCAACCGGAACCTGTACTCGTCCTCTCATTCGAGACCTCCGTCGGTTTCTACGTCCTTGTCTGTAGCTGCACTCTACAGAAAGGAACATCTTGCTACAAAACGCTACAGTTGCTACGATCCGCCGCGTGCGAACGATCACTCAAAGACAGCTCCGCAACGACTCGGCCAAGGTGCTCCGGGCCGTTCAGGAAGGCCAGACCATGACGATCACCCGAAACGGAACTCCGGTGGCCGAACTGCGGCCCATAGCCGCTCGCCGCTACGTATCCCGTGCCGTGCTCAGAGAGGCGGTGCGAACCGCTCCCAGAATCGACGCGGGCCGGTTCCGGGCCGACATCGACGCCGTCATCGATCCCTGGCTGGATGATCAGCAGGGCGGAAACCGCCGGACATGAGTTCCGCCGTACAGCCTCTCCACCAGGCGGCGCATGAGGCCGGACTGCAGGCGAGCCAGACGCTCGCCGGCGACAGCCACGGCCTGCTGGATACGTCCGTCATCATCGACTACGACCTGATCGATCCGTTGGAACTGCCGGACCTGTCCGCGGTTTCGGCCATCACGATGGCCGAACTCACGGTGGGGCCCCTGGCGGCCGGCCAGGACAACGAAGAACGAGCCCGCCGGCAGGACCGCCTGCAGTGGGCCGCCGGCACCTGGGACCCCCTGCCGTTCGACAACGCGGCGGCTCGCGCCTACGGGCGGATCTACTCCGCACTCCTGCGCCAGGGCCCCGTCGGCCGCCGGCGCCTCCCCGACTTCCTGATCGCCGCCGTCGCGCTGGCCAACGACCTGCCCCTCTACACCAGGAACGCCGCCGAGCTGCGCGGCCTGGAGGAGCTGCTCGCCGTCCGTCCCATGTAGCACCTAGTCGACGCGTCCCGCCAGCTTCCAGGCGTAGTTCAGCGCGTGGCCGAGCGAATCGGTGAACGCCTTCCCCTGCCAGGCGATGTCGAACGCCGTGCCGTGGTCGACGGAGGTCCGCACGATCGGCAGGCCGATCGTCACGTTGACGCCGCGTTCGAAACCGTAGAGCTTCATCGGTGCGTGGCCCTGGTCGTGGTACATGCAGACGACGGCGTCATAGTGATCGAGGTGGATCGCCTGGCGGAAGATCGTGTCCGCCGGATGCGGGCCGGACACGTCCAGACCGTCCGCGGCCGCCCGCTCGACCGTCGGCCGGATGATCTCCTCGTCCTCGGCGCCGAACAGGCCGTGCTCTCCCGCATGCGGGTTCAGCCCGCACACCGCGATCCGCGGACGCTCGATGAAGCGGGACAACGCGTCGTGGGTCAGGTCGATCACCTTGCGGATGCGCACGGGTTCCACGCGCTCGACCGCCTCGCGCAGGCTCACATGGGCGCTGACGTGGGTCACCGCCAGCTCCGGCACGGTCAGCATCATCGCGAAGTCGTCGACCCCGCACAGGCCCGCGATGAACTCCGTATGGCCCATGAAATCAGGCCGCGACATCCGCGTCGCCTCCTTGTTCATCGGCAACGTCACAACGCCCGCTACCTTGCCTGCCAACGCGTCGCGTGTCGCGCAGTCGACATAGGCCAGCGCCGCCGCACCGGCCTCTCGACTCAGGACGCCCGGCGTCACCTCCTCCGCTCCCAGTCGTTTCAAGTCCCGGACGTTCAGCGCACCATCGGCAACTTCGTCCAGTTCCTGGACCGATCGGATCCGCACCTCCAGCGCCAGAACCGCGGCTGCGCTCGTCAGCACTGCCGCGTCGCCGTAAACGACGCTGTCACTGCCCAACAGCCCCTCGGCAAACCGGCGCACGACGACCTCCGGCCCGACGCCCGAAGCATCCCCCATCGTCACCGCCATCCGCCGCCCGGCCATACGGGGAATCTACTCCGCCCTGCGGCAACGACCGCCGGCCGTCCGCCGCCCGCCGTCGGGTAGATTCGCCGCCTCGCAGGCAACCGAACACGAGGACATCAAATGGCCGAGTACATCCCAAGCCCGATCAAGTGGGTCCGCGACCAGGTGGAGCTCTACGAAGGCAGCGGCGGCACCGAGGGTGTCGGCCTGCTGGACACCGGCCTGCCCTGCATCATCGTCACCCATACGGGAAACAAGACAGGCTCGATCCGCAAGACGCCGCTGATGCGCGTCAAGGACGGCGACAGCTACGTGCTCGTGGCCTCGAAGGGAGGCGCACCGAAGAACCCCGAGTGGGTCTACAACCTGCGAACGGACCCCGATGTCGAGCTTCGGGACGCCACGGAGGTCTTCCGGATGCGCGTCCGCGAAGTCGAGGACGCACAAGAACGCACCCGCGTCTGGGCGCTGGCAGTAGAGGCCTTCCCGCCGTACGAGGAGTACCGGAACAAGACCTCCCGAACGATCCCGGTGTTCATCGCGGAACCCGTGTAGCGGTCGGCGCCCCGGTACCTCGACATCCTCAAGGAGACGGCCAACTCGACAACCCGATCATCGTCTACTCAAGCGACCACGGCGAGACGCTCGGCAACCACGCCCGCTGTGGCAAGTCGCTCCCCTACCAAACTTCCGCCGGAGTTCCCTTCCTGACAGCCGACCCCGGCATCCGCGCGGGGTACGAGTGCCACCTGCCGACGACCCTGCTCGATCTCGCGGCCACCTTCCTCGACTACACCGGCCTCCCCACCCCGGCCGACCTGGACAGCCAACCCCTCCGCCCGCTCCTGGAAGGCCAGACCGACAGTCACCGCGAAGCCGTCATCTCCGGCCTCCCCGACTGTCGGCTCGCCTACGACGGCCGCTACAAGCTGGTACCGACGTCGAGGGCGAGGACGTGCTGTGGAATCTGGAAGCCGATCCGATGGAGACAGAGAACCTGGCGGCGAAGCAGCCGGACGTGGTCAGACGGTTGCGGGCAGCCCTCACGGCCTAGAGCTCCCGGGTCGACTCCGAAGGGAAGCGTCCCCAGCAGCAACCCCGATCGGACTATGCTCGTCACCGGAACGGGCCCGCCACGACTCCTTGATGTGGACCTCCTGCTGATTGAAAGGAATCTCGATGCCTGCCTGAGCGAATGCCCTGTGCGTTCCCGTCAACAGTTCATGGATGACGATCCCCCGATGCACGGGATCTTCGACCCAGCATAGGAGTTCGTACTCGAACGCCGAAGGGCCGAAAGCGCGGAACCTGACCCTCGGCTCCGGATCGGAGCACACTCTGTCATTCTCGCGAGCCACCCCAAGTTGGATCGCCTCAACGCGCTGAACGTCACTGTCGTAGGCGATGCCGACCCTGATACGGAGGCGGTACTTGACATGACGGCCCCCGCTCTCGTTGTTGATCTTGGCGTTGCCAATGACGGCATTCGGAATCGTAATCCCGACGTCATCCCGCGTGAGCAGTCGGGTGCTGCGAAGGCCGATCTGGGTCACGACACCGCGGTCCCCAGTGTCGAGCGTAACGAAGTCGCCGACTTCGTAAGGTCGATCCGCGAAGATGAAGACGCCGGCAAACACGTTCGCCAATGTGTCGCGGGCCGCGAACCCGATAGCGAGTCCGGCGATTCCTCCAGCCGCCAAGAGACCCGAGACGTCAAAGCTCCACACCCGAAGCACTGCGTAGCCGCCCAGCAAAAGGAATGCCACCTTGACTACGTTCTCGAACAGTGGCTCTGCCTGGCCCGAAACGAGAGCGCCACGCCTATGCCGTCGGGCGAGCCCCCTGAGCAGAACCTCAGCCACCCGCATCGACGCGACAGTCCAGAAGACCAGAACCACAGTCAGCAGTGCCCTGCGCACTGTGGAGACGACCTCGGGCCCAAGTTGAAGCCGCTCCGCAGCAATACCGTAGCCCACCGCGAGCAGCAGTACCCGAATCGGCCAGTGCACGGCCTCCACAACCTTGTCGTCGGCCTCAGTCCGAGTGCGGGCCGCCAGCTTGCCCACTACGCGGTCCAGGAACAGGGCCACCAACCAAGTGCCTAGCGTTGCCGCCACGATGATGACCGCAACCTGCAGCCAAGGCCTGTCTGCGTAGGTTGGAAAGAGCTCGGCTAGTGCGCGCTCAGGGGTCGTCAGGGGTGTCATGACCGATGCCGTGAAGACCTACCTGTTCGCGCTCGCCAGCCGGTGCCCGCCGGACCACCCGACCATCGGCCCACGGTACGATACGGGCCCCGCCTCGTCGCCCCCAAATCGAAGCGATTCCGCACGGAAGCGTGATCCGGTGTGGTCCCGTCGGCCGTCCCGAAGGCCGAATCGGCTTGAGGCCCGCTTCCCCATCCACGTTTCGATCCGCGCTGCTTCCCCTTTGCGGACTGCCCGTTCGAGCACGAGCCTCCCTGACCGAAACCCCCGCCCAGACGGCATCATTTTTCACGATTCGAAGTCGACTCCGTTCCAGAACTCCGGGACAGATCGGGGAAACGCTCCGCCATTATCGCCAGCCCCCGGTCAGTTCCCCTGAGCAAACCGGCGACCGCATCGGAGTGTTTCTCGACCGCTGTCGAGGTTCTGTCGTCCTGCTGATGCCGTGCGCCTAGATCAGTCACGAGCCGATTCGTCTCGAGAAGCAAAACGGGCAGGACGAGAACACCGATGCATGCGTCGTATCTGTGTTGCCTGGGTGCGCGCTCCAACAGGGTCGGGCTATCGGGCGGCGGCTCGATGGGCGCGGCCGGGACGAGTGCTGCACACGCAGAACCCTCCTTGCTGATCTCACTGGCCAAAGTACGGTGTCGCTGAACGGACTCGAGTGCTTTGCGTGCGCGAGCGCCCCGTCTCCTCCTCAGGTAATCCTCCAACGCCTGAAGATCCGTGAAGAAACAGTCCCACGACACCTGCGTGCTGCTCGCGCGCGTGCTTCCTGTCGCGTCAATCGGCGGGCTTCCCCTATCGTCCCCTTGCTCGCCCCGCCACGCTTCCGAGGCCTCGGACATGACGAGCCTACGCCTGGCATTCTCAGCCGTCCTGGCGAGTCGCCTGCCGCCTCTGAACCTGACCACGGTTGCCCACCTAAGCAGCTCAAGGACATCCCCCACGGTACTAGAACTACTGCAGCTACTGCGGCCCAGCGAGAGCGGGATGATTCTCCCGCGCTTGTCGAATCGAAGCTGTGTGTGCTCGAAAGCGCGCCAGTTCTCTAGCAGTTCTGGCGCATGAGCGGCGACTTCCGCAAGAGCTCTCAGTTCCGCCTGCCTACTTTCTAAGTCCCTCACCATCCCTTCTAAGTCCCTCACCATCCCCTGTTTGACGTTCCGAAGAGTGTTCTCCTTCGAGCGCCGCTCGACCCGCTCAGGGCTGCCGGGGTTCTCGACAGCACCGCCCGCACCGTCCGGGCTCCTAACTGCGGTTGATGCTGAACCGGGCTGCCGAACGCCCGGCTCCACCGGACCGTCGCCGTGGCGGGGTTCGGGCACGAAAGTCCACTCGCCTCCTCCAACGCAACCCGCAGCCGATACGGCCAGGACGCCGACGATAATCCAGCCTATCGCCGAGTTCAACGAACGGCTCTTGGCTCTTCCTGATTCAAACATGCGCTTACTCCTACCCCTGCCGACACCTCTGTGATTGACGTTGTCTGACACCGAGGCCCGAGCTGCCTCAATGGCCTCTGAGGGCGACGTCTTCGAGATCCCTGATTCGCGAGCCTTACCGTCCCTGATCGACAGAAGCACGCGTCGCCGCAACTCCCTTTTTCAGCAGGCTCCTAGGGCCATTCCGACGCCGGCCACTGCCAAGCTACGCAGGACGGCTGCAGTCGCCAAGACCCGGCCTCCGGTAGACGCCGCGGCGGCGCTCGGCGTCTCGCTCAATGCCAGTCCAACCCAACACATGAGACGAGTTCCGAGCCTCGACGGATCATTGTGCGCTCGTCTGCGTGCGAGCGGTTCCGGTTCCATAGGGCGATCGCGTCAACGTAATCGAGGCGTTCCGCGGAACACGCACCAGGACCACGCGGACTACACTCCAGGTCGAGGTACACGGCGGCACTCAGTGTCGCCGCTGCCAGCGCCATGCCCCGCACTTCCTTGATCGCAGCCGAAGTACCTTCGCTCTCCTCGGCGACCCGATCGATAGCTTCGGCTACGCTCTCGACGTAGTCCGTCTCCTTATCCAACTCTCTCACGAGCCGATCTGTGGCAGCGTCGACTAAGTAGCTATCAAGGAGTGCTTGGCGAGCAGCCGTGTAGCTATCGGCAGCGGCCGCAAACGCGCGCGCGGCCGACTCACAGACACCGGAGGCCGGCGCAGAAGAAAGAAGTGTGAGTGCAGATAGCGTGAACAGGATTCGCATGACGACATCTCCTCTTCGTGTTTATAGAATCCGGAGTTACTGCCGGAGATCTCATCAGATGCCCCAACCGTCATCCACCCTGAAACAGTGCCGGGGATCTTCTTGGGCACCTCGGTTCTTCCGCTGCGCCTTTCTTCTCACTGCGGAAACGCATCCAGATCCTGGATCGTGCAGAACTGACCCGCATCCCGGCTGCTGTAGGTCTTCACCTCGCCCCCGAACGTGTCCTTCACCGTGATCGTGTAGTCCACATCCGTGAGTCCAGTCGCGAAGACCCAGTAGGAGTCATTGAAGGCCCGGCCGTCGAGCACCTTGATCGCCAGCTCCACGTTGCCGGGGGAGAAGAAGGTCATGTAGCCGGTGTTGTCGGTGCCTGGCATCGGACGGCCGCCACCGACGAGTCCCGTGGCCGGATTCGTGTATTCCACGGTTGCCTCGAAGCGTCCGCCGGCCAGGCACAGTGCGTCTCCGGGGCAACCGAGGGCCGCTTGTGCGGATCTGGCCCACGGCGTCGCCGTCCGGGCTGAGAAGAGTCCAATCGACCCGAAGCCGGCCGGCGCTGCGGACGAGGCTCCGGCCGCGCCGAACGCGGTCGTGTCGCCGCCACCGCAGGTGCTGCCGGGTTCGTTCCGGTAGCTCTTGACTTCGCCGGTCTGCGTATCGGTCACGGTCAGCGTGTAGCCCAGGTCGGTCATCCCGCCGTAGAAGACCCAGTGGTTTCCGTTCGCATCGGTGCCGTCGAGGACCTTGAACACAAGTTCGACGTTGTCCGTGTCGAAGAACGTGGCCACGCCGGTGCTGTCCGTCAACCGCCGCATTTGGGCCGCGCCCTGACGGCCGTCATGTTGGGATTCCCACGTTGCCTCGAAGCGGAAGCGACCGCCGCCGAGGCAGACAGCGCCGCCTTCGGCGGTCGAGCCCGCGGCTTCGCTACATCCAGAAGGCGGTTCCGTCGAGAGCTGGAGGCTGTCCGCGAGCGATGCGCCGGCATGTTCGCGATTCGCGCCGCGGACTTCGAACGTGTAACGCTCCCCAGGGGTCAAGCCGTCCACGACATGGGTGAGGCGGTCCGCCTCGCCGGGCATGACTCGCCATCGGGTCCATCCGCCGGAATCCCTGGCAGTCCGATACTGCCACTCCTCTACCTTGCCGCCAGCCGTGGACGGCTCCCATCGAAGAACCGCGCTGCCCGACGACTGTTCCGAGGCCTCGACGGCGCCCGGTGCTGCGGGCCTGCGCAACGGAAAGACACCGAACCTTTCAAGGATACCTGGAAAGGAACCGTAGCCCATACGCCGCTCGAACGCCGGAAGCCACTGTTGAAAAGCGGAACCGGTCCGCCGATTCACCTCAAAGCGCCAAAAAGCCCTGTCGGCGCGTATCCATGTAGTCACCTCGGCCTCCGTGCCCTGGTCCGGCGGCGGCAGATGAACCGCCTGAATCCAATACTGGTCCTCCATTGCAAGCCCGTTGATGGCCACTGTGTAGCCATCGTCACGAGCACGGGTCCGTCCCCATTCGCTCAGACCGGCAGGATCCTGCATGGCCCTGTCGACGCGGTACCGGCTCGATCCGGGAAAGACCGGGCGGCAGACGTTGTACTCGACCGATCCCGGAGTCGGGTCGCCGTCGACGAACCAGCCAAAGAAAGCGGCCGTCCCGGACAGCGTCGCAGTCGCGCCACGTGAAACCCCCTCCTCCTGCCTCGTCATCCGAACCCTCTCGTTGTGAACCGCCGACGGCTCGCCAGCCTCTTCATCCAGGAGGCACGGCGCATCGAGGATGCGCGAGTCCGGCCCAGGCGTTCCTACAACCTGCGTTGCCGCACTTGGCCCTACGGAGTTGATCGCCCTCACTTCGAACGTGTACGCCGTTCCAGACGTCAGTCCATCCAGCGTGTGCGACCGGACTTCCGGCCCACCGGGGATGTCCGACCAGTCGCTCCAGCTTGCGCTGGCTGCCTCTTTCATCCGGACCTGGAACGAATCGACGACTCCACCCCCGGCCGACGCCGACCAGTACACAGTGATCTCGTTCGACTTCATCCGCCGCGGGCCCCATAGCCCGGCCCCGTGCACGTTGACTGGAGCCGGCGCCTGCAACGGCCCCTCGAGACGGAAGTGAATCCAGTTCGTAAAGGCCCGTTCACCTACGGCCGTCCCGGCCTCGTCAAAGTCAATGCGAATGTAGACGTACTTGACCCAGTAGTCGATATCCGGAGCCAACCCTCTGACCACCATGGCTTCAGTCGACACTTCGTGATCCAGTCCCGCAAACGGCACCGGCCCATCGAAGACCGTCGTCAACGGCCAAACATGCCACCTGTCGAGCGCCACGTAGGAGCTGGCCAATCCAGGTACCGTCGGCAAGCAGAGAACCCATGAGTTCTGCTGCTCGGCCAACGGCTCCCAATAGTCGAGGCCACTTTCCGGTGCAGCCCAGGTGAACTCCACAGAGCCCGGCATTGTCGCGACTTCTATCCGGTCGTCCCAAACGTCGCGGGTGTAGACGGGATTCGTGGTGCACGAGACAGGCGGCTCCGGCGGCGCCTGCGCTGCGGCCGCCGAGGCGAACACCGTGAACCACACGGAAACTGCCACCGCCCCGCATAGCACCGGGCGCAGCGGCTTCCGCACGCGAGAACGCGCAGAGCGATCACTCGGGTCGACCATCCAGACTCCACTCGAACTCGTCATCTGCCATCCTCCCGGTCGCGTGACCTCACCGAATCCCCCTGTTTGGGCATCGGCCGAAAGGCCCTCGGTCTCCGGTCATGAGCCCCATCGCAAGTCACGTTAGCCACGGGCAGGAGGCTTGTCGCCCTCAGAACTGAGGGGAAAGCACGCAATCTCTGTGGCCGTTCGTAGCGCCAGCCCTGCGCGGCCATGCAGGAAGCACCCGACTCACGACCGTCGGCGCCAGAGCTTCCCGGTTCGGCGAGCCCGGGTTCCGGCCTCGATCCAGGCTCGCCTACGCGACCCGCGCCACTTCCCTCTCCCGGGCGACTACGGCCTCCAGATGCGGAGGTGGCCGCCACAGGGATTCCATGACGTAGCGAAGGTCCATCGGCCGACCGTCCCAGGCGGGAATCGATTCCTTGCCGGTGATCAGCATGCCTGCGTCCTCGAGATGTTCGATCAGCTCCCGGGCGCCGTCGTCGCCGACAGGAGGCGGCGCCGGGCTCTTTTCGATCGACCGTCCCCGCGGATCGAAGAACTGCACTGCGCCGTCTTCGGCCATCCGTACGCTGAAGCCGCCCTCGTGGAGCAGGCGGTGGTGACGCCGGCAGAGGAGGACGAGGTTCGAGAGCTTCGTTTCGCCGCCGTCGGCCCAATGCTTGATGTGATGGGCGTCGCAGTGTCGCGATGTGCAACCAGGGAAGCGGCATCCCTGGTCTCTGAACTCGAGAGCGCGGCGGATGGGCGGCGGAATGGTGCGCGTCTTGCGGCCAACGCTCAGAATCTGGCCCGAGCGTTCCCGCATGACGACCTTTCCCGCGTCGCACGCGATGCGACGGGCCGTTTCCGCGGAACCGCGAATGTGGGAATCGCCGATCCAGGCACCGCCGTCCGCTGAAGCGGCTGGCGTTCCCGCGGGAACGTGGCCGTTCATTCGCGGGCCGGCACTACCACCGGCCTCGACGTCCCGAGGCGTTCCCGCGGGAACGCCGCAACCGCACCCGGTCGCCTTGCCCTCCTCCGCCCCAAGCTCCTCTTCGCTGACGTGAACGACGACCTGGTAGCGATCACCGCTCGATCCGGGATCGAGACCTCCCTTCAGCGCGCTCTCCGCGACAAGGGCCAAGGCGTTCGCACGGACCTTCCCGGCCGGCGGCCGATCCTCCTGCGGTCCGGCCTGCTCGCCGTAGAGCTTGTCGCCCGCGGCCTCGAGCGCCTTCATCAGCACCTCGCCCGCCTCAGGGGCGAGACGCCCCCGGATGACGAACATGCCGTTCTCGTCCACGTGAGTCGTCACGCAGCTCGACGCGTCACGCAACTCGTCCTCGCGCGCCTCGACCGTGCGGTCGATCCTCCGCCACGCCCTGACGACACGCTCGACATGTACCGCCGTTCCCGCCTTGCCGAGATCCAGCAACTCCTTCTCCGTGTCGGGCCGGGCCACGCGGGTCAGGGCTCTCACTTTGGAGTAGGAGAGTTCCCCCCGCTTCATCGCCTCGCTGATCAGCGGCAACTCACCCAGGGCTCTGGCCACCCTCACCCGCTCGCGGGCCGCGCCGGGTGCCAAGCCGATGCGCCACGTGAGCCACCGGGCGCAATTGAGGAAGCCGCAGTTCCAGCCTTCCTTCTCATCGAACTCGCGGATCAGGACGAGCAGCTCGTACGTCGCCGCCTCGATGCGGGCCGCGAGCGCGGCGATCTCCTCGCCCATGCGTTCGCTGGAATCCATGCCGGTCTCTTTCGCAATCATTTTGTCCTCCGCATACCAACGCGGGCGCGTCAACGCGAGTCAAGACGTGTCGGAGGCCACGAAGACCGGCCCGGCGAGGCCTCCGGCGGAATGCAACGAAACTATCACGGACGTCTCGTGAACTCAAACAACTCCAGATCGTTGAATCACGGCCGGGGCGACCGGCACACATAACGTCCGGCGGACATACACCTGCCTTCGTTGACGCGCCCAGCGCCGAACCTGTCTACTCCTGCTTCGCCACCACCGTCGCCGACAAGACAAGACGCACAACGTCCGCCTGGCGGTGGACGCCGAGCTTCGAGTGCAGGTTTCGCACATGCCAACGCACGGTGTTCTCGCTGCGCCCGGTGCATGCCGCTATCTCCCTGACCGTGAGACCCTCGGCCAACTGTGCCGCCACGCTGCACTCGGCGGGCGTCAGGCCATAGTCTCTCGCCAGGATTCCCAGGTCAACGCCGCCGCGACTCTTCATCGTCGCGACGTTCCGGCTTGGTGCTCAAGAAAGGCGCGAGCCGCATTCGCAGTTCGGCTCTATTCGGGGCATTCTCGATCACGAGTCAGGTAGCCGGCGGTCGGCGACTCGACGAGATGGGGCGGTTCACGTTTCCTCCCTCCCTGAGATTCGGGGCAAGGACTTCACCGTAGCGCCGCACTGCTCGGCGCGTCGCCATCAAAACTGAGGGGATCCCCCAGCGCCGCCGGCTCTTGTGCCGCGCCGGTGTCCGGCTTGCGCAGCCTGGGCCGTTACTCGGTCGGCGCCGCGGCGGCGGTCGACAGAACGAGTCGGACGAGGTCGGTCTGGCGATGGACGCCGAGCTTGGAGTGGAGGTTGCGCACGTGCCAGCGCACCGTGCTCTCCTTTCGGCCCGTGGACGCGACGATCTCACTGACTGTCCGGCCTTCCGCCAGCAGCGCCGCGACCTTGGCCTCGGTGCGGGTCAGGCCATGGGCCGCCGCGATGGGTCCGGGATCGACCCGGCGGCCGGAGCCCGGTTCGGTCAGGAGCACCTGCGCGGCGATGCCGCCGGACCCGGAACTGCCGCAGTCGATGGGGACCGGGCATGCGTGCAGAACCAGGGGATCGGCATGTGGATCGCCGAGACGCCATAGCGCCATCGACCCGCCAATGTTCCGCTCGCAACAGGCCGTGAGCAGTCGCCCCAATTCGGTGTCCTCGCGCCGCGCGCGGGCTCGCAGGTGGCCGTCCCTCTGCGTGAGGCAGTCGCCCTCAGCCAACACGCGCCGGGCAAGCTCGTTCGCTTCCAGCACACGGCCGCCGCGGTCGAGATGAAGGACACCCAAACCTGTACGGTCCAGTAGAGCCGCCAGGGCATCGCCGCGGGCATCGGCGGCGGCCAACGCCTGCCGCACGCGCACGAAGTGCGCGACATGGGGCACCAGCCGTTCGATTCGCTCCACGTTCTCGAACGACCAGCCGCCACCGTCCATCGGTCGGCTGAGGCACCAGAAGATGTTCGTGCCACCGTGGCCGCGAACACGTACGTTCAACTGATCGTTGCTGCAGAACCGCGGGATGAAGCCGGCATACACGGGTGACGTCTTCTGCTCGCTCTCCGTCAGCAGGTCCGTGTTGTGGTACAGCCTTCCCGGGCGCATCGCCCGCATCCGAGGCAGACGCTCGTCCCGGTGCCGGTACCGTTCGACGTACTCCCGTTCCAGATCTTCTCGCGGCTCGCCGCGTATCAGCGCTCGTCCGAAGTGGAAGTCCGGGACCGAGCCGTTCGCATCGGGGGCCACGACCAACTGGGTTCCGGTCAACCCGCAGGCACTGTCGATCGAGGACGCCAGATTCGTCCAGCGGCTCTCGTCGAAGACAGCTTCCTGCAGGAGCTCGGCGATCTTGTCCACGGAACCGGCTTCACTCCCCGCCGTTGAACTGTGGCGTACCGACGGTCGTCGCCAGGATCAAGCGCACGAGGTCGGCCTGGCGGTGGACGCCGAGCTTGGAGTGGAGGTTGCGCACGTGCCAGCGCACCGTGCTCTCCTTGCGGCCGGTGGACGCCATGATCTCGCCGACCGTGCGGCCCTCCGCCAGTAGAGCCGCCACCTGACTTTCGGTACGCGTCAGGTCGTAGGCCTCCGCCACGAGACGGGGGTCGACCGTGGGGCCGGCTTCCGGCTCGGTCAGGAGCACCTGCGCGGCGATGCCACGGGTGTCGAAACTGGTCAGATCGGGCGGAACGGGACAAGCATGGAGCACCAGCGGGCCGGCCCCGGCGCCGTTGCCATTCACGGCGGACCGGAGGGTCATCGTTCCGCCGACGCCGTCCTCGCAGCAGGCGGAGAGCAGCCGGCCGAGCCGGGCGTCGTCACTGCGCCACGGCGCCCGCAACCGCCCTTCGCGCTCCGTAAGACAGTGGCCGGCGGCGAGCAGGGTGCCGGCGCGACTGTTCACCTCCAGCACGCCACCCTGCCGGTCCAGGAAGACCACACCCAGGCCGGCTCTCTCCAGCAGCCCCGCGAGCGAGGAGTCCCGAGCATCCGCGGCAGCCAATGCCTGACGGACACGAACGAAGTGAGCCACGTGCGGCAGGAGACGCTCCAGGAAGGCCGCGTGTTCCGACGTCCAGTCGAGGCCGGCAGTCTTGGTGACGACCCAGACGATGTCCGTGTCGTGGTGCCCGTCGAGGCGCACGTTCAACTGGTTGTTGGAACCGACCCGGGGAAGGAAGCTGCAGTAGACCGCCGAGGTTCTGCGTTCCTGGGCCGTATAGATCTGCCGGTTATGCACTAGGCGCGCGGCCGGCAGATCCCGGAGCCTGGGCAGGCGCTCATCCCGAAACCCGTACTCCTGGACGTAGAGCCGCTCGGCCTCCCCCATCGGCTCTCCGTGGAACAAACCTCGGCTGAACCGGAAGTCCGGGACGGAGCGCTGCCCGGCCAGCACGGCCAGGTGGCTGCCCATCAGGTCGCAGGCGTCGTCGATGGATCGCGAAGCGGCCGCCCAGCGGTCCTCGTCGAACGCCGCTTCCTGGAGCGTCGCGACGACTTTCTCCAGGCGGGGGCGTACGGCGATTCCAAGTCCTCCCGTGGAATCCACTTTCTTCACCATACTCGGATCAACCGGCCGCCGAAATCCTCCAAACTGGGAGATGGACGAGGGAGGTTCGCCACGGGGGAGCGGGTCCCGGGCAACCGGCGATAGGGTCGCCGGCATGTTCAGCCGCCTGCTATTCGTCGTTGTCTGTCTGGCCGCGAGCGCGGCGATGTCCCCTCCCGCGACCGCCCAGTCCGAGGCGACGACGGGCATCATCCGCGGCACGGTGCGCGGGCCCGACGGAATGGTCGTCGGCGGCGCCCAGGTGCTGATCCAGCATGCGGAAACGGGGTTGGCGACGTCCGTCGAGACGACGGCTACGGGCGCGTTCGCCCGAACGCTGCTGCCGCTCGGTTCCTACGAACTGATCGTGACCGGGGACGACGAAGGACTGATGGAGCGGATCGCCGGCCTGACGCTTCGCGTCGGCGAGAGCCTGAACCTCGACATCGAACTGAAGCCCGTTGTTGCCGACGAGATCCCCGTCGTCGCCGATGCCTACGGCACGGCCGCGACCGAAGACGTGACGACCTCCCAGCGGCTCTCCGACGAGGTGATCGAGGGACTGCCCGTGAACGGCCGGAACTTCTTCGACCTGACCCTGCTCACACCGGGCGCCTCGCTGTCCCAGGGGCCCGACGGCGATGAGCTGAACATCAGCGGCCAGCGCGGCATCTTCAACAACTTCATCGTCGACGGCGCCGACTTCAACAACTCGTTCTTCGGCGAGCAACGGGGCGGCCAGCGGCCGGCCTTCACCTTCAACCAGGACGCGATCCAGGAGATGGTCGTCATCAACCAGGGCGCGACGGCCGAGTTCGGCCGCTCGGCAGGCGGCTTCGTCAACGTGATCACGAAGTCCGGCACGAACGAACTCGAGGGCACGGTGCACACGTTCCGGCAGTGGGACGGCATCTCGTCCGAGCACCCGGCGGGGGAAGCGGCGAAGCCGGAGTTCGAGCGCCTGCAGTACGGCTTCACGCTCGGCGGGCCGATCCGGCGCGAGCGGGTGTTCTTCTTCGGCGCCTACGACGAGCAGGACGCCTCGGAGACCAAGCAACTCGTGCGCGCCGTCGCCGGCCCCGCCAACCTGGCACGGCTCGACCGTTTCCTGCGGGACCGCTGGCCCGGCCTGTTCGAAGGCGAGTTCGGCCCCATCGAGCGCAGCGACGACAACCGAGCCCTGATCGCCAAGCTGGACTTCAACCTGAGCGAAAGCCACCAGGCTTCGGTCAAGTACAACTACACGTGGTCGGAACAGGAGAACGGCACGTTCGACGTCGACTCCTGGGGCCTGTCCGCGAACGGCATCGAGCAGGACTACTCGCACGCGGTCAACCTCAGCCTGCGCTCCCTCCTCAGCAACCGGACCTCGAACGAGCTCCGCCTGCAGTGGGCGCGCGAGAACCGGCCGCGGCGCTACGGCGGACCGCTGCAGCCGGGAGTCGAGCCTCCGCCCCAGCCGCCCTACCAGGTCCTCGGCGGCAGGCCCTTCCCCGACATCGGGATGGACTTCGCCGACGGCTTCCGGATCGGCCTGCCGTTCTTCCTGCCGATCGGCGCCGACGCGGCGGACGACCGCCAGCAGCTCGTCGACAACGTCTCCACGCTGCTCGGCGACCACCTGGTCAAGGCGGGGATCGAGGCGAACCGGACCGGTATCGCCCAGCAATTCCTGGGCTTCGGCAACAGCCGCTACATCTTCGATTCGGTGGATGGCTTCATCAACTTCGTCGAGCAGGGGAACGGCTACGTGACCTGCTCCGACGGATCGAGCAGCGCCTCCGGCGCCTGCCCGTCCGGCGCGGAGATCACCGGGCCCGTGCTGCTCTACCTGCAGGCCGCCACCGTGCCCGGCATCCCGCCGGAGGACCTGGGCAGGCAGGCCTTCGACGTCGACGAGGTCGCTTTCTTCCTCCAGGACACCTGGCAGGCGAGGGACCGGGTCGTCCTGAACCTCGGTCTGCGCTGGGAGGGAACCTGGAGCCCCGACCCGCTGATCGCACCGCGGGACACCTGGTACGCCCCCTACCTCGACGACCCCCGCTTTCCCTCCGACGGCACGATCCCGGACGATCTCGACAACTTTCAGCCGCGCCTTGGCCTGGTCTGGGACGCCTCTGGCGACGGCGCCAATGTCGTCCGGCTGAACGCGGGCTCCTACGTTTCCCGCATTCCGAGTCTCGTGCTCGTCGGCCCCCGCGTCACGAACGGCGCCTTCCAGCAGACCCTGTTCAGGAGCAGCGCCGCCTCGCCGGCGCTCGGCCCGGTGCCGCCAATCGACGAGCAGATCGACGGTTCGAACACCCTGCCCTTCCTGCCCGACATCACGGTCGCCGACCGGGACCTCGAACTGCCCGAAACCTGGTCATTCGGCGCGGGCTTCGAGCGCCGGCTGGGCCGCGGGCTGACCGCCGAACTCGCCTACCAGCACGCCCGGACGGATGGACTCTTCCGCTTCGTCGACCGAAACCACCCGGCCTTCGGGTCACCCTTCGGTGTCGGCACCCATCCGGGCGGCGGCGGCATCAATGCCCTGAACAACACGGAAAGCTCGGCGCGCTCCCGCTACCACGGCCTGACCGCGACCCTGCGCGGCCGCGACGCCTTCGACGGACTGCTGACCTTCGAAGTGAACTACACCTTCAGCCGGGATCGCTCCGACGACGACAACGAGCGGGACCCCTTCACCTTCCGCTACGCCGACCCCGCGAACCTCGGCCCCGAGTTCGGCTGGTCCGACCGGGACCGCCGGCACCAGGTCGCGGGCTACCTGCTGTTCGCCCTGCCCCGCGACATCCAGTTCAGCAACGTGTTCCGCTACCTGTCGGCGTCACCCGTCTCGGAGTCCTGCGCCGCCCCCGGCCAGCGAGCCGCCCAGCCGTCCGACCGCATCTGCGCCGACGGCCGCATCCTCCAGCGGAACACGCTACGGCGCGACAACGACTTCCTGACCTGGGACATCCGCCTGTCGCGCCCCTTCACCCTCGGCCGCGGCGTCACCCTCGAGCCGGTCTTCGAGATCTTCAACCTGACGAACGCCGACAACCGCCTCGACGCCGCCCAGGGCTCCCTGCTCTTCAACTTCGACGGCACGATCCGCAGCGGCCTGGGAGACAGTCGCCGCGGCCAGATCGGTCTGCACGTTCACTTCTGAAGACCCGGAGGCACTTCCAGCTACGCGCCGAGGATTCGGAGCTCCCTCGGCGACGAGGTAAGAAGCTCGCAGCCCTGCTCGGTCACCCGGACGTTGTCCTCGATCCGCACGCCGCCCCAGCCGTCCAGGTAGAGGCCCGGCTCGATCGTGAACACCGCTCCCTCCTCGACAACGTCGGTGTTGCCCGCCATCACCGACGGCGGCTCGTGGATCTCCAGGCCCAGGCCGTGGCCCGTGCGATGAGTCATGAACTCCTTGAAGCGCGCGGCACGCAGGTTCGCCTGGCAGTTCTTGTGGACGTAGTCGTAGGTAACGCCGGGACGTGACGCCGCCACCCCGCGGATGTTCGCCTGCAGCACGGCCTCGTAGACCTCTCGCATGCGGTCCGTCGGGGAGCCGCTGACGACGAACGTGCGGGTGATGTCGCAGTGGTAGCCATCGAACGATGTCCCGAAGTCGATCAGCAGGAACTCGCCTTCCTCCATCTTCCGCTCGTCGGGCACACCGTGGGGCAGAGCGCTCTTCGGACCGCTGAGAACGATCGGGCCGAAGGAGATGCCAGCCCCGCCGCGACGAAGCAGCTCGCTCGAGAGTTTGGCCGCGATCTCGCGCTCGGTGCGCCCCGGCTTGACGTCCCGCAGCGTGAACTCGAGCGCCGCCTCGGCGATCTTCGACGCCTGCTGGATTGCTTTCGCCTCCTCGTCGCTCTTCTTGAGCCGCAGTTCACTCACGATCGACTCGGCGCTCTCGAGCTTCGCCTTCGGCAGCTCGCGGGCTAGGTGCTGAGCTTCCATGTAGCGCAGGCTGAGCGGTTCGACCGCCACCCGCGAGGCCTTTCCGAGGGCCTTGAACGCCGCGGCCGCGGCCTCCTCCGGACCGTCCGCGTCGTCCCAAAGATGCACCGACTCGACCGCCGGCGCGACGCCGCGGAAGTTCGCCTCCTCCAGCGCGGGCACGATGGCCACCGGAGCGTCGGCGGTGGGCACGATGAGCAGGAAGAGCCGCTCGTGCCCGTCGAAGCGGTGGCCCAGGAGCCACGTCAACGTGGCGCCCGGCGTCAGCACCACGGCATCGGCGCCGGCCGAAGCCGCAGCCTGCCGCAACTGCTCCAGACGGACGGCATCGCGGCTCGAGTGCCTCGGCGCCCCGTTGTCCTCGGCCCCTTCCGCCAGCCCTGCCTCCACGGTGTCGTCGCCCATCTTGTCGTCGCCGCCCTTCCCGAGGTTGTCGTTTCGCCGGAGTGTAGAACCCGACAGCTTACTCTGAACGCTCGGGAGTACTGACGAGGGCGCCCGTGCAGGATAGAGTCGCGCCCATCATGGACACATCGATCGGCTCCGAATACGACTCCCTCCGCGAGGAGGTTCGCTCTTTCTTCGCCGCCAACGAAGACGTCGCAGTCCCCGCGGGTCCCGGCTTCGGCGGCGACGCCTCCGAGGTGCGCAGGCGCGTCGTCGAGTGGCAGAAACGGCTCGTCGATGGAGGCTACGCAGGCCGCGAGATCCCGCAACGCTATGGCGGCGCCGGCCACGAGCCCGACCCCCTCGCCAGCCTGGTCATCGAAGAGGAGTTCCAGGACGCCGGAATCTCCCTCGGCATGGAGAACCAGGGCATCAGCATGTTCGTCCCGACGCTGCTGCACTTCGGCCGTGAAGACCAGAAGCAGGATCTGATCCGGCCGACGATCCGCGGCGAGATGATCTGGTGCCAGGGGTACAGCGAGCCGGGCTCCGGTTCCGACCTGGCGTCGCTGCGCACGTCCGCGGTGCTGGACGGCGACGAGTACGTGATCAACGGCCAGAAGATCTGGACCAGCGGCGCCCGCGAAGCGGAGATGATGTTCGCTCTGATTCGCACGGAAGCCGACGCAGGGAAGCACGCGGGGATCAGCTACATCGTGCTGCCGATGGATACGCCCGGGATCGAGGTGCGGCCGCTGATGACGATGACCGGCGACGCCTCCTTCAACGAGGTCTTCTTCACCGACGTGCGCGTGCCGGCGACCAACGTGATCGGCCGCCCGGGCCAGGGCTGGGAGGTCGGCACCTACACGCTGCGCTTCGAGCGCAACATGCTCGGCCGCTCGAACGCGACCGAGAACTACCTGACCGGCTGTGTCGACATCCTCCGCGAGACCGGTCTGATCGATTCGCCCGTCTACCGCGACCGCCTGCTCAAGCTCGAGGGCCGGGTGCAAGCGATGAAGTACCACCAGTTGCGCCTGCTCACCGACCGGCTGAAGAAGCGGGACTCCGGCGCGGGCGGCCTGATCGTCAAGTTGAACAACTGCCAGTTGAACTACGACGTCTGCGCCCTGGCGATCGACGCGATGGCCGAGCGCGGGGTGCTCAGGCGCGGCTCGAAGCACGTCCGCGACTACGGCAACTGGCAGCGCAACTACATGTACGCCCTGGGCCTGATCATCGGCGGCGGCACCGCCCAGATCCAGAAGAACATCATCGGCGAGCGGGGACTCGGTCTGCCGCGGGAGCCGAAGCCGGCCGCGGCCTGACGGCCGGAGCCACAAGGAGTCCTCGAACATGGACTTTGGACTGACGCAGCCGCAGGAGCTGCTACGCGATTCGATCGCCCGCTTTCTGGCTCAGGACGTCGGCATCGAGCGCGTCCGCCGCGTGATGGATTCGGACTCCGGCCGCGACGAAGCGATCCACGGCCAGCTCGGCGACCAGGGGATCACGGGGCTCCTGATCGACATGGACTTCGGCGGTTCGGAACTCGGGATGCAGGAGGCGGCGATCGCCGCGCAGGAACTCGGTCGGGCCGCGGCGCCCGTCAACTTCCACTCGGCCTACGTGCTGGCGCCGCTGCTGCTCGCCGGCGCCGACGCCGGAGAGCGGAAGAGCGCCCTGCTCGAAGGGATCGCCGAAGGCAGGTCGCTGATCACGCCGATCCTCGATGCGCCGATCGACGGCGGACGGATCGACGGCGCCGTCCTCTACGTGCCCGACGCCCCATGGTCCGACGCCTTTCTGCTCGAGTCAGGGGGCAGCCTGCACCTGCTTGACGCTTCCGTCCCCGGCATCGACATCGAGCCGCTCGAAACAGTCGACGACACCCGCCGGGTCGCCGAGGTCACGTTCGCCGGCATCGACCTGGGAGCGGCCGAGAGCCTCGGCGGCAGCGCCGACAGCACGCGGCGAGCCGTCCACGCCGCCCGGATCGCCCTCGCCGCCGACGCCCTCGGCGCCGCCCAGAAGGGCCTTCACATCTCCGTCGAGTACGCCAAGGAGCGCAAGCAGTTCGAGCGGATTATCGGCTCCTTCCAGGCGGTGAAGCACATCTGCGCCGAGGTCCTGGCCGAAGTCGATCCGGTCCAGTCCCTGCTCTGGCACACCGCCGACGCCTGGGACGGGGGATCGGACGAGATCAACCACCTCGCCCCCCTGCTCAAGGCTCACGCCACCGAAGTCGCCAGCACCGCCGTGACGATGACCACCCAGGTCTTCGGCGGCATGGGCTTCACGCACGAGTGCGACATGCACATCTTCTACAAGCGCGCCGGCTACGACCGGCAGATGATGGGGAATCCGACCGCGCTGCGGGAGCAGGCGGCGGCGGTGATGTACGGCTGAGAGAGCGGCGAGCCCTAAGCCGACCGACCCCGATCACGCTCCAGGCTGCACGACAACCCGCTCCGCTATCAGTTGATTCTCGGCCCGCGGCGAGTCGGCAAGACGACTGTTCTCTACCAGACCGTTCGGCATCTACTCAGGCATGGCATCGAGCCATCCCGGGTCTGGTGGCTCCGCATGGATCACCCCCTCCTCCAGGCCGCGGATCTTGGCGGGCTGATTCGCACCGTCGGGTCCGCTACGGGCGCGACTCCCGACCGGCCCGCCTACATCATGCTGGACGAACTGGTCTACGCCCGGGACTGGGACCTCTGGCTGAAGGCGTTCCACGACGACAGATGGCCAATTCGGATCGCCGCAACCTCAAGCGCGACGGCGGCCCTCAAGCAGCGCCGCCTCGAGAGCGGTGTCGGCCGATGGACCGAGCAACGCCTGATGCCCTGCCTGTTCGACGAGTTCCTCGACCTGGTCGGTGAACCGGATCAGCTCTCACCAGCGCCGACGCTCGCCGCAACGCTGCACGACCTCCAGGCCGGCTCGCCGGGAAGCCCGGCGATCATCAGATGGCGCGAGATCTTCCTCCTGACCGGCGGGTTCCCCGAACTGATCGTCCCGCACCGCCAACGCGACCTTCAGGGCAACAACCTCGAACTCGAGTTCGAGGGGCTCCTTCTCAAGTCCCAACGGGTACTGCGCGACGACGCCGTTGAAAGGGCGATCTACAAGGACATTCCGCAGTCGTTCGGCCTGAACGACCCGATGAAGCTGGAACGCCTGCTCTACACGCTGGCCGGACAGATGACCGGGCTGGTCTCCCCGACCGCGCTGGCCAGGAACCTCGGCCTCTCTCAACCGACCGTTGACCGGTACGTCTCCTACCTGGAGCGGGCGTTCCTCGTCTTAACACTGCCCAACTACAGCGGTAGCGAAGCCAGAATCCAGCGCAGAGGACGAAAGCTCTACTTCGTGGACGGCGCGATCCGGAACGCCGCCCTCCAACGAGGTGTCGCGCCCCTCGGCGACCCGCGGGAACTCGGTGTGCTGCTGGAGAATCTGGCTGCGACATCGGTTCATACGCTCGCTGCACACGCTGGGATCCGTCTACACCACTGGCACGAGGGAAGGCGAAAGGTCGACCTGATCTTCGACGACCCGCGCCAGCCGCTCGCCTTCGAGATCACCTCCTCCAGCCGACACAGTCGGGCAGGGCTCAAGGCGCTCATCGAACGCCACGGCCGCTTTCGGGGACACAGCTACCTGGTCGCCCCGGAGGTCTCCCTGCAGCCGGCCGACGCCACGAAGACGGGCATCGGCACCCTGCCTCTCGACTCGTTCCTGGTCGCTGTTGGAGCCCAGGCCAAACGGGCGCTGCTCGATCGGCTGGGATAACCGCTGGCGCGGAGCCTCAGGGTTCGCGACCTCAGGGGTCCGCGCCGAACAGCCGCACGAGACTCACCGTCACGCCGACACCTTCCGCCTCCACGGTCGAAGGCACGGTGACGCGGACGTCCGGGAAGTCGGCGACCCAGGATTCGTCGCCGTACCGGCTGTAGGCCGCCTCGAGGCGCAACGCGATCCGGCGGGCGTACTCGCCGCTGCCGAACCGCTTCTCCAGGCCGAAGCCCAGGGTGGTGGCTATCGGATCCACATCGCGGCCGTCGGTCCCCGAGACGTACTCGGACGGCGAACACGGCTCAGCCGTCAGGCAGCCCTCGAAGGTCGTGCTGAAGCGCGCCTTGAAGAGCCGCACGCCGCCGAGCAGGTAGAAGCTCATGTCCCGGGACTGGAGCGACTCCGGCCGGAAGCCGAGGCGCAGAGACAGGCCGTAGCTGCGCCTCTTGTCGAGGGACCAGGTGTCCGGCCAGCTCTCGCCCAGTTGCTTGCGTTCCGCCGACGTGCCCACGCCGGAGAGCTGGCCGTCCGGCTCGCCGCTGTGGAACGTGACGTCGATTTCCGTGCTCAGGTAGGCGCCGGCGTCACCCAGTGGCGCACGGTAGCCCGCCAGGAAGCCGACCGCCAGGTCGAAGGTATCGGCCGAACTCGTGTCGTGGAACACCATGCCTCGTCGCGGTTCGGGCACCAGCGTGTCGGGATCCGTGTTGTCGACGATCTTCGAGAAGGTGGCGTCGAACTGCTCGGCCGAGGCGGTGTAGCCGGCGTAGAAGCCGCGCTCCTGGGCGAGGGACGCTCCGGCAAGGAAGAGTAGCGACGCCGCGCCGAGGCCCGCGGCCCTTCGTCGGAGCTTGCTCATCTTCATCGCCTCGCGCCTAGTCCACGATCGCCTGGTAGGTCAGCACTTCCATCGTCGGGCGCAGCGGATAGGTGCCGGTGGGCAGCAACTGGGTCAGCACGATGGCGACGAGGTCCTCTTCGGGGTCGACCAGGAAATCGGTCGACGCGGCGCCGCCCCAGCCGTAGGTCCCGGGCGAGGCCGGCAGGCCGGTCAGCCCGGTGTCGGTGATCGAGTACCCGCCCAGGCCGTAGCCCATGCCCTCGCTCATCCCCATGTCGAGGTTCAGGCTCGACATGGGCGACGGTCCGTAGGCCGAGCCGAGGTGGTTGTCCATCATCAGGGCGACCGTCTGCGTCCCGAGGATCCGCACGCCGTCGAGTTCGCCGCCGTTCGCCAGCATCTGCGCGAACCGCAGGTAGTCGCCGGCGGTGGCAACGAGGCCGGAACCGCCCATCTCGACCTTCGGGGCCGTGCGGTAGGCGCTGGTCTCGGGATCGTCCATGACCACCATGCCGCCCTCCGGCGTCGGCGCGTAGTTCACGGCGAAGCGGTCGAGCTTCTCGTCCGGAACGTGGAAGGCCGTGTCGACCATGCCCAGCGGATCGAAGATGCGCTCCTTCAGAAAGTCACCGAAGGTCTGCCCGGAGACGACCTCGACCACGCGGCCGGCGACCTCGAGGCCGACGCTGTAGTTCCAGGCGGTGCCGGGGTGAGCCAGCAGGGGCTGCTTCGCCAGTTCCCGGACGTAGTGCGCCAGGTCGTCGTGGGGAACGGCGTCAGCGGAGCCCTCGAGTCCCGCGGCCGCGTAGCTGGCGGCGACCGGGCTGGGGATGAAGGTGTAGGTCAGTCCGGACGTGTGGGTCATCAGGTCGCGAACGACGATCGGTCGCCGCGGCGGCTCCGTCTCCATGTCGTCGCCGTCGCCGGAGACGTAGACCTGCGTGCCGGCGAACTCGGGGAGAATCGCGGCCAGCGGCGTCGAGAGCAGGAAGTGGCCCTCCTCCCAGAGCATCATCAGCGCCGCCGAGGCGATCGGCTTGGTCATCGAGTACATGCGGAAGAGCGTGTCCTCGGTCATCGGCTCGCCGGCCTCGACGTCCTGGTAACCGCTGGCCTCGAAGTGCACGACCTGACCGTCGCGGGCGACGACGGTGATCACGCCGGACAGCTTGCCGTCCGTCACGTAGCGTTCGAACGCCGGCCGGATCCGGTCGAGCCGTTCGCTCGACATGCCGGCGCTCTCCGGCGTAACCCGCGGCAGGCCGGCGAACGTGCCGGCGGCGCCCGTGCTGTCCGCGCCCTGGGGAGCGCACGCGGCGAGCAGGGCTGCGGCGAGTATGGAAGCAAGAGCGACGGTGAAGGTCTTTCGTTCGTGCATGTCGGATTCCTCTCTCAGTCGTCGCCGAGCAGCCAGGCCTCATCGAAGCTGACGTGCTTGATGCTCTTGCCCTGGCCGCCGTCGTCGAGCGCGCCGGCGACGTGGTAGCTGTAGGTCACGTGGATGCGGCCGTCCCGCGCCTGGATGACGGACGGGTAGTGGTAGCGGCCGACGTCCTTCTCCTCGCGCTCGATGTAGCGCCTGCTCCTGAAGGTCCGGCCCTCGTCCTCGGAGACCGACACGGCGAGCTGGTAACGGCCGTCCGGAATGTCGTTGTGGACGACGATCCAGCGGCCGCTCTCGAGCTTCAGAACTTCGAGACCGGCGCCGCTCTCCACCAGGTCCGGGTGATCGCGGGCGATGGTCCAGGTCGCTCCGAGGTCCCGCGACTCGGCGACGTGGGCGCGCTTGGGCGGCGGGCCGTTGTCGCGCATGTAGGCGACCAGGGTTCCGTCGTCGCGAAGCGCGAAGGTGGGCTGGATGTTGCCGCCGCCGATGATCGGCTCGCTCATCGTCCAGGTATGGCCGCCGTCGTCACTGTAGGTCGCGGAGGCGAAGCTGAAGCCGTCCGAGTAGAGCCCCAGAAGCAGCCGCTGGCCGCCCTCGGGCAGCGGCAGGACGACCGGATGGGCGCGGGTGAACCAGCCGATCCGCCGGGTCAGCTTGTCCGCCGCCTGTTCCAGGTTGCGCGCCGCCCAGTTGCGCGAGCGCTCGGGCACGGCCGGATCCCTGGCGTCCGCGAAACCGAGGCTTCGGAAGTACTCGTCCGTCCTCTCCGCCACCAGGTCGTGGAAGCCTTCTCCCGGCTTCATGTGGAGCACGTCCTGCCACTGCCAGACCGGAGGCCCCGGCCCGTCGAAGTCGGTGGAGATCTTGAACTTCATCAGGGCGCTCTCCCAGAGGTTGGCCTGGATCGTGGGCCAGAACAGCCACAGGCGGTGACCGCCCCCGGCCACCGGCTCGAGCAGCAGGGTGCAGTTCGTGTCCGGAAAACCCGGCGTGTCGGCGAGCAGGAACGGACTGCTCCAGGACTCCGCGCCGGCCCGCCGGCGGGCGCCCATGATCCGCACGTCGTCGGAACGCCGCTCGCCCGATCCGTGGAACCAGGCCACGAGCAGGTCGCCGTTCGGCAGCTCGACGATGGAGGAACCGTGGTTGTGCCAGTGCTCAAGCGGGAAGATGAGTTCTCCCACGGGACCCTGGCCGGCGGCCGGCAGCGCCGCGAGAGCGAACAGAAGGGCCCCGAGCGCGGTCCGGCCGGCGATCCGGGCCGGTCTATTCGGCGGCCAGGGAGACACGAATGATCTCCTCGTCGTTTCTCGCGACGATGTGGCGATTGGCGTAAGCCGGATGCGACCAGTTGACCATCGCCTCCCCGAATCGCTGGGGACCGAAACCGGCGTTCGCCGTCGGCTTCAGCAGCCTGGCACGGTCTATCTCCTCATAACCGTCCCTGGAGAAGCGCGCGATGATCAGGTAGCCCTCGTCGTTGTTGACGAACCAGCGGTCGCCATGCTTCACGATGAACGCCGCGCCCCAGCGACCCTGGCGGGTCATCTCGTCGGTAACCCACAGCCTGGCGCCATCGGCGGCGTTGAGCCCCCGCAGCTCGCCGTAGCTGCAGACACCGTAGATCGTGTCGCCCTCGAAGATCGGCGTCGTGATCAGCGAGTGCAGGCCCTCCGTTCGGTCCGGCAGTTCGCTCCGGCCCTGGCCGCGCCAGATCTCGCTCACCGCGGGCTCGTTCTCCTGGAACTCGAGCATCAGGGAGCCGCGGTAGAACTGGGTCAGGAACAACCTGTCGCCGTGGACCACCGGCGTCGCCACGGTGAGCGACGACGCGCCCTCCCAGGGCACTGTCCAGTACACCTCGCCGGTCTGCGGATTGAGCGAGTTGACCCCTTGCGGCTCCCAGATGATGAGCTGCTCCACGCCGCCGCGCTCGACCAGGATCGGCTGGCCGTAGCCCGCTTCCCAGTTGGACGACAGCGCCCGCCACTTCTCCTCGCCGGTGTGCTTGTCGAAGGCCATCACCTTGCCGTCCGGTTCGGCGCCGACGACGGCGATCAGCAGATCGCCGTAGACGAGCGGCGAGCTGGAGAAGCCCCAGATCGCGACGCTGGCGTTGCCCTCCTCCACGGAGTCGTAGGACCAGATCACCTTGCCGGTGGCGGCCTCGAAGGCGAGCACGTGGCCGACCGCGCCGGCCACGTAGACCCGATCGCCATCGACTGTCGGCGTGGCCCGCGGGCCGATCGCGTAGCTCGCCTGGAGCGGCGCGTAGCCGACCTCCCACTCGTGGGTCCAGAGGACTTCGCCGGTCTCCTCGCTCAGCGCCAGGGCCCGTTCGAAGCCCTCCTTGATCCGCGAGCCTTCCTTGGGCCGCCAGTCGGTGATGAAGACCCGGCCGTCCGCCACCGACGGCCCCGAGTAGCCACCGTTGATCGGGGTGCGCCAGACGACCTCGAGGCCGTCCTCCGGGAACCGGTCGAGGATGCCGTCCTCGCGCCACTCTCCGGAACGGTCGCCCCCCCGCCACTGCGGCCAGTCGTCGGCGACGGCGGGCAGGCACAGCGTCAACCCCAGCGCCACGCCAAGAGTGCGAATCGCTACGTCTTTCACGAGAGGAACCTCCTCCAAGCGCCAGGCGCTCCTGATCAGGTTGGCACGCAACGGTACCAGCTACCGTGGCGGCTGTTCCGCGCCAGGGTGACTACGACAGGACCCTGACCGAGCCTCTGGCGACCAACTCGACGTCGTACATCGTGCGCCGGCGCGGTTCCCGGGGGTTCTCGATCCGGCGTGCCAGCATGCGAAGCGCCTCGACCCCCATCTCCTCACCCGGCACATTGATACTCGAGAGCGGCGGACTCACAATCTCGCAAAGAGGCGTGTTGTCGAAACTGACAATCGACACGTCTTCGGGCACCGACACGCCAGCCTTTCCAAGCTCCTTCATGGCGCCAACCGCGATCAGGTCGTTCCCCGCAACCACGGCCGTCACCCGCCCCTCCCTGAGTCGGTCGATCACCTTGGGCTCGAGGTCCGTCGAGTAGGCATTCGTCACATGCCAGACGAGCGTGGCTTCCGACTGCACCTCGTCGACGATGGTCCGGCTCCGTCGCCTCGAACTGGAAGCCCCCTGAGGCCCGGAGATCACGCCGATCTTCTGGTGTCCCGCTTCCGTCAGCGTGCGGGCCGCCAAACGCCCCCCCTGCTCGAAATCGGCGGTTACGCTGTCGAATCCCGGAAGATCCCGATCCAGTACGACCGTAGGAACCTCGGCGAGAATCTCTCCGACAGTGTCCTCATCCGTGACCGGAAACCACACCAGGCCATCGACGCCGTGGCGGATCAACCCCGCCGCGATCCGGCGCTCCGTCTCCTTGGAGCCCTGGCTGTCGGTGACGAACACTCCGAGCCCGACTTCCCTCGCCGCAACGACGACGTTCTGCACGAGCGTCGGGAAGAAGGGGTTCGTCAGGTCCGGGAGAATCAAGCCAATCGTCCCGGTCCGTCCCGTTCGCATCGCCTTGGCGCTGAGATTCGGCTGGTAGCGCAACTCGTCGGCAACCTCGATGACGCGCCGCCGGGTGGCGTCACCCACCGAACCGCGACCGCTCAGAGCGTAGGAAGCGGTCGCGACCGACACTCCAGCCGCCCGCGCAACGTCCTTGAGCGTGGTCGCCACTAGTCCAGTTCCTGACCCGCCGCGTTGGCGGAATGCGGCCTCTACCTATGTTTCGAGCCCGTAGGCGAGGCGGCCGAATGTATCACCCGTGTTTCGGCGGCGGCACCCGTCAGGCTGGCTCCCCGGTGCCGGCCAGCCAGGTCACGAGCTGATCCCAGAGCCGGGGATAGCCCTCCCAATCAAGAAAGCCGGGCGGCGCCCAGTGGGGAGCCAGGTCGGACGCGAACGCGGCCACCCGGCCCGCTTCGAAAGCGCCGACGACGAGCAGAGGATCGTCGCCGCAGGAAGCGAGAACGCGCCCCTCGCTGCGCGCACGCACCTTGTTCCACCCGAGCAGCGGTGGCCAGACCCCTTCCAGCCCGGCGCTCACCGAATGGCCCGGTCGACAGACCGGCGCAACTCCCTCCGGCCGCTCCACCCGGTCGTCACCGGTTCCGATCTCAACGGGAAAGACGTCGGCGAGTGGCGACCGACCGTAGCGGGCCTTGCCCTCGATGCCGCTGAAGGACATGTACCCGCCGACCATGAGAAGACCGCCACCTCGGGCGACGAACTCCCGAATCGCGAGGAGCTTGTTGGGCGCCAGTTCGGAGCGATTGAAGGTTCCCGGCCCAAGGAGGAACGTGTTGGCGCCCACGTCGCTCAGCACCAGCACGTCAACGTCGCCCAGTTCCTCGGCCGTCCCGGGGAACTCCGTCCCGACTTCGTGGGCCGCAACTCGAGCAACGGTGTGTCCCGCGTCCCGCAGGGCATCGCAGAATTCGACGCCGGCCGTCACGTACTCCGACGTGACGAACGTGTCGAACCCCTTGTGATGGACCGAGTGAGTCATCCAGGTTTCTCCAGCCAGCAGTACCGAGACCATCGTTCCAGCCTCCTTGTCTGATGTTCGTTTCAGCCCGCTTCCCGCGGTTCCGCTGTCCGGGCCAGCGGGTAGCGGGCCATACGCCGTCCATGGGCGGTGTCGAGGAGACGGGGCAGTCGTTCCCGAACCTCGTCGAGAATCTCCTGAGTTGAGACCGTCGACAGCTTCCGGTCTTCCATCAGGACCGAGCCGTCGACGATCGTCGTCCTGACGTCCGAGGCCCGCATGCTGTAGACGATCGCGGCCGCGGGGTCATGCAGGGGCCGGCAGTGCGATCCAGAGAGATCGACCAGAACGATGTCCGCCCGATAGCCGGGCGCGAGCGCCCCGATCAGGCCATCGAGCCCGACGGCCGCCGCGCTGCCGGGACCCGCCAACTGCAGCGCCGTGTTCAAGGGCATCCACCTCGCATCGCGCTCCTCGTGCTTCTGGGTGAGCGCCATCAACCGGAGGCTCTCCGCGACATCCAGCGTGTTGCAGCCGGCGGCGCCGTCCGTGCCCAACCCGACCGCCACTCCCCGCTCGAGCAGCGCCCGGATAGGTGTCAACGGCGCCAGTCCATGCTTCAGGTAGACCTTCGGGCAGTGGGCGAAGGCGACCCTGTCCCGACTTGCCTCGAGCAGGGACAGGTCGTCCTCTACGACACCGCAGCCGTGCGCGATCAGGGCGCCCGCCGCGAGCACGCCGGCCCGGTCCAGCTGCTGAACAGGGGTCATGCCCCGCTCCCGTACGGAAGCCTCGGTTTGCTCGAGGTGTTCGGCAGCGTGAATGTGGACCCTTACTCCCAGCCTCTCAGCAGCCGACGCGGCGAGCGAAAGCTGGCGGTCGGAACAGGTGTAGGGAGCGTGTGGCGCCACGCTCGTCGTGATGCGCCCGGCCGCCCCGCCATTCCATTCCTCGCTGAACGCGATTGATCGACCGAGTCCCGTATCGCCCTGGTCATCCAGAAAAGTCCAGCCAAGGTTGGCACGCAGTCCCGACGCCTCGACTGCCGCCGCGACCTGGTCCGCGAAGAAGTAGTGGTCCACAAACGTGGTGACCCCGCTTTCGATCATCTCGGCGCAGCCGAGCATGGCCCCGAGCCAGACATCTCGCGCCTCGAGATTCACTTCCATGGGCCAGACGTGGTCGTTGAACCAGGAATCCACAGCCACGTCCTCGACGGCCCCCCGAAAGAGGGTCATCGCGACGTGTGTGTGGGCGTTGATGAAACCCGGAAGCGCGTACAGGCCCCGGCCATCGATCCACCGTTCGGCTTCCTGCCCGGCTTTCCGGCAGCTTGGCCCGATCGCCGCGATCCGACCTTCCTTCACCTCGATAGTCACATCATCCTCGAAGCCCAGCCCCGATTCCTCTTGCATCAGTGCAGAACACCCGACGATCGCCAGGTCCACAGCTTGTTCCTTCATTAGCCTTCCTCCCTGAGCTCAACTGGGGCGCCGAAGAGTTGCCGCGCGCTTCCAGACGGCCCAACCGGCGAAGAGCGCCAGTGCGGTCAACGTGACGAGGTACGGGAAGGCGTGGATGAGCTGGCTGGACACGCTGCTCGACAGGAGCTGCAGCGAGAACGCATCCGCGGCGCCGAACAGCAACGCCGCGGCGGCGGTCGGCAGAGGGCGGCCGCGCCCCAGGATCGGGGCCGCCAAAGCGACGAATCCCCGTCCGGCGACGAAGTCTCTCTGGAAGATCGTCAGGTAACCCATGCCGAGGAAGGCCCCTCCGAGACCTGCGAAAACGCCACTCCAGAGGAGAGCCATGTAGCGAATCCGGCGGACGGCGACGCCGGCGACCGCGGCGGCTTCCGGGTTCTGACCGGTCGCCCGCACCCGTATTCCGAAGCGGGTCCGGTAGAGCAGGACGCCGACCAGGAACGGGCTCAGCAGCGCCGCCCAGGTCAGCAGGTTCTGGTTCCCCAGGACGGTGTGAAGGAACCCTCCGACGAACGGCACAGCCGCGAGCACCGGCAACTCGAGTGTCGGAACGGCAAGGCTGGCCAGGCCCGCGCTACTGCCCCGGTCGCCGGTCAACTCGAACAGCAGGGCCGCGGTGAGGCCACTCGCCAGCAGGTTGATCGCCAGGCCGGCGATGATCAGGTCGGCCCGAAGCTGGCAGTGGACGAACGCGAGCAACAGTGCCAGACCTGAGGAGGCGGCGACGGCGGCGATCAGACCGACCCAGAGCGGTGCGCCGAACCCCGTCGTGACCACCCCGGCGAATGCCGCCGCCAGCATCATCCCCTCCAGTCCGACGTTGATCACTCCGGCCCGTTCCGCGAGCAGCGAGCCCATGGACGGCAGGAGCACCGGCGTCGAAACCCGCAGCATGGAACTCAGGAAGGCTCCGATCGCGGTCAGTTCAGCCATGACCGGCTCTGACCTCCCCGCCGACCAGATCGCCGGCCGTCGCAACACGTTTCGAGAAACGCGAGCGCCTGAACCACTCGGCCGTGATCAGAAGCAGCACGACCGCCAGGACCGCCCGCACAAAGTCGTACGAAACGTCGCTCTCTCGCTCGAGAATCTGCCCCCCCGTCCGGAGGTATCCGTAGAGAAGCGCGCAGAACGGCACGGCCCACGGCCGGTTCCTGGCCAGCAACGCCACGACGATTCCCTCGTAACCGAGACCGATCGACACGTTCAGGATGAGTCGGTCGTGAACGCCAAATACGAGGTGGGCCCCGGCCAGCCCCGCGATCGCGCCGCTCAGAGCCATCGAAAGCCAGACCACGCGACGCTCGTCGATACCGCCGTACCGGGCGAACGCGGCGTTCGCACCGACCATGCGCGCCCGGTAGCCGGAAGTGGTCGACCCCAGGTACACGGTGAGCGCGATGGCCGCCAGCAGCACGAGGACGAGCCCGACCGTGATCGTGGTGTGGGACACCAGGTTGGGCAGGAGGCTGCCCCGCGGAAACTGCTCCGACTGAACGTAGCCGGCGCTCCGATCGAGCAGCGGACCGCTCAGCACGGCCTCGTACACGCGCAGAGCGATGACGTTGAGCATGAGTGTCGACACGACCTCGTTCGCGCCGAGGCGAGCCTTGAGCACTCCCGCAAGCCCGCCGAGCAGAAAACCGCCAAGTGCCGCCGCCGCAAGGACGACCAGCCAGTGAACGGAGCCGGGGAGCCCGATGCCGAAGGCGGCCAACGCTCCGAAGAGCGCGCCGGCGTGCAACTGTCCATCCGCTCCGAGGCTGATCTGGCGGGCCTGAAACACGATGACGAACGCGAAGCCGAGTAGTGCCAGGGTGATCGAATCCGTGATCCAGGTGCTCCAGCGGGTAGACCGCGTCAGGGGTCCGAGTAGCAGGGCCTCCAGCGCGCCCAGCGGTTCATCGCTCACCAGGAAGACGATCGATATCGCGATCACGAGGCTCACCCCGATTGCCAGCAGCGGGGTCAGGCCATCCGTCCTGCCGAGACGGAAGTGAACGACCACGGCAGACGCCACCGCGACGTTGACCAGAATCACCGGAAACGCGTCCAACTGGCGAACCGGCGCCCAACTGAGTGCGACCACCAGCCCCGTGGCGACCGCCAACCAGACGGTGAGTCCCCATTTCAGCCGGAACCGGCTCATGCCGAAGCACCCTCGGAAGCCAGGCCGACCATGTAGCGGCCCAGGTCCGCTTCGCTGAGCGAGGACAGCTCATCCAGCGTCGCCGTAATGCGACCGTCGTAGAGCACCAGGATGCGATCCGAGAGGGCGAGCAGCTCCTCGGTGTCCGACGAGACGAGCAGGACCGATAGCCCGCGACTGCGCTCCGCGCGCAACCGCTTGCGGATGGCGCGTGTGCTTGCGGCATCCACGCCTCTCGTCGGCTGTTCCGCGACGAGGAGTTCCGGGCGGGCGGACAGCTCCCGCGCGAGAATCAGCTTCTGCGCGTTCCCTCCCGAAAGCGAAGAGACCGGCGCTTCGACATCAGCCGCGACAATTCCGAACTCGTCCAACAGCCTTCCAGCGAGCGAACGGGCGGCACGGTGGTTCAGCCAGCCAAGTCGCGAAAACGGCGAGAACCGGTGTCGACTCACGATCAGGTTGTCGCTGATGCTCTCCGATTCGGCGACACCGTTCAGGCCCCGGTCGGCCGGAATGTAGCCAACGCCAAGTTCCCGGATCGCGCGTCGCGCCTTGCCGAGCAGGGACACGCCCCGCAGACGGATCGTCCCGCCAGCTGCCGGTCGGTCGCCCGTCAGGACGTCGACGAGTTCTCGCTGGCCGTTGCCTCCGACTCCGGCAAGACCCACGATCTCACCGTTGCAAAGCGTGAACCCCACACCCCGAAGCGCGGCTCCCCCACCCTCGCGGCCGGCGCGGAGGTCCCGGACGGACAGCAGCGCGGGGCTGTCCGTATCTCGACCGCGGGTTGCCATGGAGTCCGCGGTGAAATCCCCGGGCGCTTCCCGCAACTTCGCGATCTCACCGCTATCCGCAAGCACATTCGTCACCCGGCCGGCGCGCATGAAGGCGACCCGATCGGCCATCCTGGAAACCTCGCGCATCTTGTGGGAGACGACAACCACGCTCGTGCCGTCCTTGATGACCGCCCTCAGTCCTTCCCGCAGCGACTCCCGTCCCGCCGTGCCAAGAGCCGAGAACGGCTCGTCCAGTATCAGGACCCTCACGTCGCGATGAACGGCGCGCAGGATCTCGACCCGCTGCCGGTCGCCGACCGAGAGCGTCGCCAGCCGCGCCCGGGGATTCAGACGCCAGCCGAAGCGGTCGGCCAACTCCTCGGTGCGGGCTTCGGCGCCGCGCACGTCGAACAGCCCCAGGCGATCGACGGGTTCGGCGCCCAGCACGACGTTCTCGGCGACCGACAGGTGCTCGGGTTGCCTGAGCTCCTGACGAACCATCGCGATTCCATCCGCCAGCGCATGGCGGGGTGTCGGATAGAGGCGTCGCTCGCCCGCGCGGAAGATAGAGCCGGAATCCGGGCGCACCAGGCCGCATGCGACCTTCATCAAGGTCGTCTTGCCCGCGCCGTTGTCGCCAACGATGGCGTGGACTTCGCCACGACGCAGCGTGAAGTCGACACCGGCATTCGCACGCACCCCGCCCGGATAGCGTTTCTCGATCGCCCGGAGTTCAAGTGCCGGAGCCGGCTCCGGCTCGGCCGCACCGCTCCCTGCGTTCACTCCGCCGGCACTCCCGGTGCCCTGACGACGACAATCCGACCCTCCACGATGTCCCGGCTTGCGGCCTCGACCCGGGACATCACATCCGGCGGCGTCAGCGAGCGGAACTGCTCCCCGTCCGCCAGACCGACTCCTCCTTCCGCGAGGCCCAGACTCACGGAGGCGCCGTAGCGGAGACTGCCGTTCAGGTGCGCGTTGAGAGCATCGACCACGGCCCGATCGATGTTCTTGAGCACGGAAGTCAGCATCCGATCCGCCCCGGGCACCCTGGAGCTTCCCAGCAGCGTGGCCTGGTTCGAGTCGACGCCGATGACCCAGCGGTCACGTGCCCCGGCAGCCGACACGACACCGAGCCCGGAGCCCCCGGCCGCATGGAACACGACATCGACTCGACGATCGAAGAGTCCCAGGGCGACCTCCTTGCCGCGAGCCGGGTCGGTGAAGCTGCCCAGGTACTGCTGGAGCACCTCGACGCCCTCGACCGACGACGCCCCTTGCTCAAAGCCTCCCAGGAAATCGGCGATCACCGGAATCTCGATGCCGCCAACGGCGCCCACGACCCGCTCGCGGTTCATGCCGTCAATCGGACGCGACGTCATCAGGCCCGCATAGAGACCCGCGAGGTAACCCCCTTCGTTCTGCCGAAAGAGGATCGAATGCACGTTCGAGCAACCGCATCGGTCCGAATCCACCTCGGCATCCATGCTGATGAACCGTCGATCCGGGTGTCTGCCCGCGATCGCCTCGAGAGCCTGCGCCATGACGTAGGTCAGCGTGATCAGGACGTCGTAGACGTCATCGCCGGCCGCTACGTCGGCGAGCCCGGACGCCCACGTCGCCGGGTCGTGGCCGAGTTCGATGGTCGCCGCCTGGATCCCCAACTCGGCAACTGCCAGCTCCATACCTGCCTGGGCAGCGTCGAAGAAGGACCGATCGCCCAGCGTGCCGTTGAGCACCAGCACCACCCGCAGCGGCCGGGCAGCCGCCGCCGTATCCCCGACCTCGCCTGCCGCACCCGGCCCTTCCTCACCGCCGCATCCGGCGAGGAGCAGTGGCAGGGCAACGGCTAGCGTGACCCGTCTCACGCCGCTAGAACTCGAAGCGGGCCGACAACGTCACGGTGCGCGGCGCGCCGATGAAGTACCGGTCCAGCGTCCGGCCCGCGCCGCCTACCGCCCCGAACTCCGGAAGGGTGGCGGTGGCGCCGGAAACGGCGCTGACGTACTCCTCGTCGAGCAGGTTGTCGAGGTTCAACTGAAGCGAGAGGCCTTCAAGGGCCGAACGGGCCTGAAAGTCATAGCGAGCGTTAAGTCCGAGCAGGATGTGCTCGTCGAGCGTCTCGATGCCAAGCGCCTGGAGGGCGTCAACACCGGCACCGCTCTCGTCGAAACAGAAGAACCGGTTGCAGAAGTCCGGCACGATCAGATGCGCGCCGACCCGTTCGCCGACGTACTTGGCAGTCGCCTGGAGCCGCAGGCGCTCACCGGGCTCCAGACCGATCTCGGCGTACAGCGCGTGCTCGGGAATGTCCCGAATGCGCTCCCCGCCGATGACGCCCTGGGCAGCCAGGCTCAGCCGTTCCACGTCATTCGCGGCTTCCTTGTGCGTCGCGTCCTGCCAGGCGTAGGAAAAGTAGGCGTCCGCCACGCCGAAGTCCCTGAATCCCGAGACCTCGATGCCCACGGTCTCGCCGCCTCCGATGTTGCCCGCCTTGGTTGCCACGTTGCCACGGATGATGTCGTCCACGTCCTCCGGATCACCGGGATCCCTGGGCACGATTCCGATCAGGTTCTCCAGATCGACGACGTAGCCCTGAACGAGGAATGCCCAGTCCTCACCGACGAACCGCAAGCCGATGTCGAAGTTCTCCGTCTCGACCGGCTCGAGTTCGTCGACATCGATCGCCGCGGTCGATCCCAGGAACGTGTCCTCCGGGATGCCGGCGAAGTTCTGAGCGTAGCCAGCGAACAACTCCGCTGCGTCCGTGAGCTTGAGTGAGAAACCGACCTTCGGGTTCAACCCGGAACTCTGGGACTCGTCCACGGCGACTCGATACTCGAGTGGAGACTCCGCCTCGTAGTCGATCCGGTGGTGCGTCAGCCCCACATCCACGGTCAGCCGGTCGTCAAGGAGCGACCACTCGTCCTGGATGTACAGCATCGTCGTATCCACGTTCGCCGTCCGCTCGTACTCCACGTACCTCAGGTCGTTGCGGTCCACCGCGATGCTCCGCCCCGGGTTGAGGATCGGGTAGAAGTTCCGAAACTCCGTCGCCTCGTTGTTCTCCCGCCAGAGGCCGACCCTCAGATCGCCGGCACGGTCGGATCCGTCGATCAGGAGTTCCGAGGTCAGTCCGACCCGGTCGCGGTCGCGGGGGGTGATTCTGAGGTCCGCCGGGCCGCCAACCGCGTTGCCGTCCCTGGCCTGCAGGACCGACGGCCGGATCGCACCTCCGTTCTCATCGTAGCCAAGCACGGCGCGCGGATCGTCCCCTTCGAGGTCCCGCTGACGGTTCTGATACCGGAGCGATTCGCCTCGAAGCGAGTGAACGTAGGGGTTCACCTGCAGGAAGAGCCTGTCGGTGAGCTGGAAGTCACCGTTCACGTAGGCCAGCAGATCTTCTCGTATTCCACCCAGGGCGCCGCCGAAGTCCGCGTCGACGTTCGGGATGCCGGTCAGGGCGTCCGTCGCGCGGTCGCTCCTGGGATCGTCCCTGTATTCATCCAGGGTAATGATGTTGAAGTCGTTGTCGTCGCGATCGTTGTAACTGACCCGAAAGCGCACGGTCGAGCGCTCGCCCTGCCTGCGGAGCTTCAGTTCCGCGTGCTCGCGGTTCGCCGATCTGTTCTGACGCCCGGTGAAGATCTCGTGGGTTTGCGTCGAAGCGCTGACATAGCCGGTCCAACCAGCCCCGAAGTCGCCGAAGTCCGCCCGTGTAAACAGGCGCCAGTACCCGAACTCGCCGTACCCCGACTCGATATCCACTCCCGCGTCGCTTTCCGGGTCGACCGTCTCGAAGTTGACGAAGCCGCCGAGGGCAAACCGGGACGGAGAACCGATGTCTCCGGAACTCTGGGAAACGACCACCTTGGCGACGTTGCTCGCCTCGAGAAACCGGTTCGGCGGCTGGCCGCCATTGAACCGCGTGTCGCCGGTCGGGATGCCATCCACGGAAAAGCCGACCTGCTCGTCCGTCAATCCACGCAGGTAGATCTCGTACGAGAAGCTGCCGCCCCGGGTATCTCCGGTCGACACCTGCACACCCGGGATCTTGGCGAGACTCTGGGTGACCTCCGCGCCGAACGGGCGCTCGTCAATTTCCTCCGCCGTCAACGTGGAGGAGGCACGGGTCAGACCGCTACCCACCAGGTCGCCAATGACGACGATCGCCTCTTCAACGACCGGCTTCGCCTCCTCTTCACCAGCGGCCGCCTCCGGTTCGTCTTCCTGGGCAGCAGCAAACCCGGGCAAGGCGACGACGGCAACCAGTACAACCAGCGTAATCCGACAAACAGACATTGGGCTTCCTCCTGAAGTTCGTCCTGATCTCCTTGGGCCAAGCGGACACGATGCGCCCGATTGTAACGTTTCATTTTTCGAGGTTCAACCGGACGTGAAACGTCTCACTTCACGCCAAGAAAGAAGCCGGCCACGCGCTGAGAGCACGTGGCCGGCCTTAACCTCAGGCTCGGTGTGGGCCTAGATGTCGTAGTACAGCGCGAACTCGTGCGGGTGCGGCCGCAAGGCGACCTCCTGGCACTCGCTCTCCCGCTTGTACGCGATGTGGTTCTCGATCACGTCCTCGTCGAACACGCCTCCCGCGGTCAGGAACTCGTGGTCCTCCTCGAGGGCGTCCAGCGCCTCGTCGAGGGTCGCCGGCGTGGTCGGAACGCCCTGGCTCTCCTCCGGCGACAGATCGTAGATGTCGACGTCGAGCGAGCTGCCCGGGTCGATCTCGTTCTGAATGCCGTCTAGCGCCGCCATCAGCAGAGCCGCGAAGGCGAGGTACGGGTTGCAGCTCGGGTCGGGGCAACGGAACTCGACCCGCTTCGCCTTCGGCGACGGCGAGTACATCGGGATCCGCACCGCAGCGCTCCGGTTGCGCTGCGAGTACACCAGGTTCACCGGCGCCTCGAAGCCCGGCACCAGCCGCTTGTAGCTGTTCGTCGTCGGGTTGGTGAAGGCGAGCAGCGCCGGCGCGTGCTTCAGCAGGCCGCCGATGGCGTGCATCGCCATGTCGGACAGGCCGGCGTAGCCGTCGCCCGCGAACAGAGGCACTCCATCCTTCCAGAGGGAAAGGTGCGTGTGCATGCCGCTGCCGTTGTCCTCGAACAGGGGCTTCGGCATGAAGGTGACCGTCTTGCCGTGGCGGGCGGCGGTGTTCTTGATGATGTACTTGTAGAGCATCATCGCGTCCGCCATCTCGACGAGGGGCGCGAACCGCAGGTCGATCTCGGCCTGACCGCCGGTGCCGACCTCGTGGTGCTGGCACTCGGGATTGAGACCGAGCTCCTCCATCGTGAGGATCATCTCGCTCCGCATGTCCTGGTGCTTGTCGGTCGGCGGCACCGGGAAGTAGCCCTCCTTGTACCGCGGCTTGTAGCCGAGGTTCGGACCTTCGTCGGCGCCGCTGTTCCAGCGGCCCTCGATCGAGTCGACCTCGTAGAAGCCGAAGTTCGGACCGCCGTCGAAACGCACGTCGTCGAAGATGAAGAACTCGGCCTCCGGGCCGAAGAAGGCGGTGTCCGCGAGACCCGTCGACTGCACGTAGGCCTCGGCCGCCCGGGCGACGCCGCGCGGGTCGCGGCCGTAGCTCTCGCGCGTGATCGGATCGACGATGTTGCAGGTCATGACGAGCGTCTTGTGCTCGAAGTAGGGGTCGATGAACGCCGTGTCCGCGTCGGGGACCACCAGCATGTCCGACTCGTTGATCACCTGCCAGCCGCGGATGCTCGAGCCGTCGAAGCCGAGCCCGTCCTCGAAAGTGCCCTCGTCGACCTCGCGGGCCGGCACCGAGAAGTGCTGCCACAAGCCGGGAAAGTCGGTGAACCGGAAATCGACGATCTGGACCCCCTCATCGCGGATCCGATCGAGAATCGACTTGGGGCTTGCTCCTGACATGAAGTTCTCCTTTGCTGTTCCTTGCTGCGGACCGAGCCGCGCCAAATCTGTTGTGGCCGAGACGCCGCCCGGCCGCACGCTCAAACACGAATCGCCAAGGCCGCGTGTCTATCAGCGCGGCCATGAACTAGGCAAGCCACGGGCCGGACGCTGCGGATTTCGGTAGCAACGTCCATGCCCAACCCGTGTTCCGGGGAAGAACCGGCCTCCGCGCTGCGAATGAACCGCCCGAACCATCCGGTCAGGCCTCGCGGAGGCGACAACCCTGTCGTCCGCGGGCCCCCGGATCCCACGTTTCTGTAGCACCGCCTGTGCCGCTACCCGGTCTCCAGGCGGCTCAGAACGGCCGCGTCCTCCCGCCAGCCCGGCTCCGCCCGCACCCGAAGCTCCAGGTAGACCCGCCGCTCCAGGAACTCCTGCAGATCCCGTCGCGCAGCCGTGCCGATCTCCTTGATCCGCTTTCCCCCCCGGCCGACGACGATCCCCTTGTGGCTCTCCCGGTCGACCAGGATGCTGGCAAGCAGGTCCGTCCGCTTCTCGCCGTCCTCCCAGGCCTCGATGACGACCGCGGTGGTGAACGGCAGTTCGTCGCGCGTCTGCTCCAGCACCTTCTCGCGGATCATCTCCGCAACGAGGAAGCGCTCTGTGTGGACCGTCAGCAGCTCCGGGTCGTGGCGCGGCTTCCCGGGCGGCAGGTGGCTCCAGAGGAGTTCGAGCAGTTCGTCCACGCCGTCGCCGGTGAGGGCCGAGACCGGGACGATCTCCTCGAACACGGCACGGCCCGCATAGCGCTCGATCTCGGGCAGCAGCCGGGGCTTGGCGATCAGGTCGATCTTGTTCAGCAGGCAGAACATGGGCCTGCCGCGCCCCTCCGCCGCCGCGGCGACGAGATCGAGGGCGTAGGCGTCGCCCCGGCCGAACGGCGTCGCCGCGTCCCGCAGCAGACACACGACGTCGGCTTCCTTCAGCGCCGCCGCGGCGGCATGAACCATCCGCCGGTTCAGGCGGTGCAGGGGCCGGTGCAGGCCGGGCGTGTCGTGAAACACCATCTGGCCTCGCTCCGTGCTCAGAATCCCGATCAGGCGGTGACGGGTGGTCTGCGGCTTGTCCGAGACGATCGCCAGCTTCTCCCCCAGCATGCGGTTCATCAACGTCGATTTGCCGGCGTTGGGCCTGCCCACGAGGGCTACCGTGCCGGATCGTTTGGCTCCCGGAACTTCCGACGGCTCCAGGAAGCGAGCCCGCAGCCGGGTTTCCATCGCCTCCATCTCGCCGTCGTCAGTCTCGTGGTCGTAGCCCAGGCAGTGCAGGATGCCGTGCAGCGTCAGAACCTTGAGTTCCCGTTCGAGAGAGCTCCCGCCACCGGCGGCGGCGGTCTCGACCGAAATGACGACATCGCCCAGGTGCCGGCCTTCCGGCGTCTCCTCACCCGGAAAGGAGAGCACGTCCGTCGCCCTGTCGAGCTGCCGGTACCGGCCGTTCAGCTCCCGCATCTCCTCGTCGTCGACCAGGCGCAGGGTGAACGTCGCCGGCGCCGGCGCGAGTTCGGCAACCGCCTCGTCCGCCACCGCGCGGAGCCCGGGGAGACACTCGCGGCACCTGGCTTTCACCGGGTCCGCGACCTGCAGATCGATGGTCGCCACCGCCGGCGTCAGTCGCTGCCCGGACCGCTCCCGGCGCCGCCGGACAGGACCCGCAGCGAACCGCGGCCGCCACGGCCGAACTCGAACCCCGGGTACTCCACCCGATGATGATGCACCGTCCTCAGGACATTCTGCAGGGTGTAGCGCATCCGCCGCAGATCGGCGAGCGTCAGATCGGTCTGGCTGAACTGATCGTCCTCCAGAATGTCGTCCAGCAGACGTTCGACCAGCGTGCGGATCGACTCCTCGGAGAAGTCCCCGAGGGTACGGCTTGCCGCCTCTACGCTGTCGGCGATCATCAGCGCAGCAAACGTCTTGCTCTGGGGCATCGGGCCCGGGTACCGGTACTGGTGTTCGGCGACCTCCTCGCCCGGTTCCGCCTGTTCCTTCGCCCTGGCCAGGAAGTAGCTCAGCCTGCGCGTGCCGTGGTGCTGCTCGATTGCGTCGACGATCAGCTGCGGCAGCCGGTTCTCGCGCGCCAGGCGGGCGCCTTCCTTGACGTGATCGATGATGATCAGGGAGGACATGGAGGGCGAAAGGCTGTCGTGCGGGTTGTCGCCCTCGCGCTGGTTCTCGACGAAGTACTGCGGCCGCAGCACCTTGCCGATGTCGTGGTAGAGGCCGCCGACATAGGCGAGGGTCGGATTCCCGCCGACCGCCTCGCAGCAGGCCTTCGCCAGGTGCGCGACCATCAGGGAGTGCTGGAACGTCCCGGGCGCCTCGAACGCCAGGCGTTGCAGCAGCGGCAGGTTCGTGTCGGAGAGTTCCAGCAGCTTGATGTCCGTGGTCCTGAACAGCACCGCCTCGAACACCGGAACGGCGAAGCTGACCGCGGCCGCCACCATGAGCCCGCCCAGGAATCCGCAGAGCACCTCGAACCCCCAGACGGCCACCGTGACGCCATCCCCGAGCAGCGTCAGCATCGTCACCGAGGCGACGTTGACGAGTCCGACCAGGAGGCCCGCTCTCGTCACCGCGGATCGCCGCTTCAACTGGTCGAGCGCGAACACCGCGGCGAGGCTGCCGGTCAGGCAGTAGAGCATCGTGCCGCCAGCCAGCCCGAGCTCCGCGTTCGCCGCCTCCACCCAGCCCAGCCGGCCGACCAGAACCGAGAAGACGACGCTGGCGAGCAGGCCGGCGCCGCGACCGTAGAGCACCGACACGAGCAGCGCCACCGCCGCGAAGGGGATCGCGAACACGTAGCTTCGCGCCGAACTCAGCGCCTCGATCGGGAACGAGGCGGCGAGCGCGTCAGCGACCAGGAAACCGACCCGGGTCGCCGCCAGGCCCAGGATGAGAATCAGGACGACGCTGCCGAAGTCGCGGCCCTCGACCGCGACCAGGCGCTTGCGGCGAAACGCCACCCACAGGAACGCCACCGCGAGCCCGAGCACGAGAGCCGACGCCAGCGGCGAGCGAAGGAGGGTCGGGCTGCTCTCGCTGCCGGTCATCTCCCGCAGCAGACGCATCGCCTCAGGATCGACCTCGTCGCCCTTGCGCACGATGACCTGGCCGGCCCGGATCTGGTTGAACACCGGCCCGACATCCTCCGCCGCGGCGTCTCGCCGTTCCTGCGTCTCGTTCAGGTTCAGGTAGACGTTGGGCGCCAGGTTGACCATCAGGAAGTCGACGACCGTTTCCCGCTCGGACCGCGACCACCCCGCCCAGCGGCCGACCTCCGCCTCCAGGTAGGCCTCGACCTCGACCGGATAGCCGCGATAGCCGAAGAGGTCGAACTCGACCGACTCCTCGCCGGTCTGCATGTTGTGCAGCGTGACGCCCTCCAGGCGGTTCTGGAGCAGCGTCTCCTTGTTCTCCACGATCCCGGCCCGGAGCAGCAGCCCCACCAGGCGGGTCAGGCGTTCCTCCAGCTCCGCGCCCTCGTCCTCGTCGCCCAGGCGCGCCGCCAGCAGGTCCGCGTGGCGCTCATCGACCCGGAGGCCGCTCCCGGTCCTCAGCCGTCGGAGCCGTTCCTCGGCCACTTCCTCCTCGGGCAGGAGCTCGGCCACCTCGTCGAAGCCCCGCTCGATCTCGAAGAGGCTCGCGATTCGCGCCTCGACTTCGTCCGCCTGAACGGCGTCGAAGTCGTAGAGCGGACGAACGTCGGCGCGGGCCCGCTCCTTCAGTTCCTCCGAGGTCTCCTCGTCGAGAAGCAGCACGTCCCGGGTCGCATGGTAGTCGCGGTTCGCGATGTCTCCCACGCCCAGATCCGGCCGGAAGAAGACCCCCGGCGGCGCCATGATCCAGACGCCGGCCAGGATCATGACGACGACCCAGACGACGTCGCGTTCCAGGGCGTAGTGCCAAAGGCCGGCGACGGTCACGCGGTCGCCGTGGCGCCGGTACATGCTGCGGCGAAGCCGCTTGCGAGCCTCCCGCCTGCGGTCCGACCGGCGGCGCTTCGGCGCCTTGACGGCCGCGGTCACCGGCTGTCTTCCTCCCGCGAGCGCGTGCCGTGACGGGTCTCCCAGCGGTCGTACGCGCCGACGATCCGTTGCACGAGTTCGTGGCGGACGACGTCGGACTGGCCGAAGCGAACGAACGCGATGCCCTCCTCGCCCCGGAGCACCTGGAGCGCGTGCTTCAGACCGGACTGCTGTCCGGGCGGCAGGTCGATCTGGGTGATGTCGCCGTTGACCACGGCCTTCGAGTTGAAGCCGATGCGGGTCAGGAACATCTTCATCTGTTCCGGCGTCGTGTTCTGCGCCTCGTCGAGGATGATGAAGCTGTCGTTGAGCGAGCGGCCGCGCATGAAGGCCAGGGGCGCCACCTCGATCACCTCCCGCTCCATCATCCGGGACACCTTGTCGAAGCCGATGATGTCGAACAGGGCATCGTAGAGGGGGCGCAGGTAGGGATTCACCTTCTCCGCCAGGTCGCCGGGGAGAAAGCCGAGCTTCTCGCCCGCCTCGACCGCGGGCCTCGCCAGCACGATGCGCCGCACCTTCTGCTCCTTCAGCGCCGATGCCGCGACCGCTACGGCCAGGTACGTCTTTCCGGTGCCGGCCGGCCCGGTCGAAACGACCAGTTCGTGGTCCAGCATAGCGCGCAGGTAGCGCTTCTGGTTCAGGCTGCGCGGCGCGACGAGCCGGCGCGAAGCCTGGATCAGGGCGCCCGTCCGGAAGAAATCGACCAGGGAAGTGGCCGGCTCCTGAGCCACCACCCGCAGGGCGGTGGCCAGATCGTCGGAGCGGAGACGGCGGCCTGTCGCGGCCAGGGCGCCGAGATCGGTGAGCAGCCGCTCGGCCGTACCGACCGCAGCCGCCGCACCCTTGATCTGCACGGCGGAACCGCGTACGCCGAGGGTGACCTCGAGAGCCTTCTCCACCCGTCGCAGGTTCTCGTCGTGGGCGCCGCAGATCGCCTGCACCGATTCCTCCGGCAGGGTCACCTGCGCCCTGGCCTGCGCTGCCGGCTCAGCTGTAGTCAAAGAAGCCCTTGCCGGTCTTGCGCCCCAGATGCCCCGCCTGGACCAGTTGCTTCAACAACGTCGGCGGTGCGAAGCGCGTCTCCCGGTATTCGTCGAACATGATGTTGGCGACCGAGTACATCGTGTCCAGGCCGATGAAATCGCTCAGCGTGAACGGCCCCATCGGGTAGCCGCAGCCGAGCTTCATCGCGGTATCGATGTCCTCCATGCTGCCGACGCCGCTCTCGTAGGCGCGGACGGCGTCGAGCAGATACGGAATCAGCAAGCGGTTGACGATGAAGCCGGAGTTGTCCCCGCAGGCAACCGGTGTCTTGCCGACCCGCTCGGCCAGGTTCCAGCAGGCGTCGTAGGCCTCGTCCGAGGTCATCAGGGTTCGCACCACCTCGACCAGCCGCATCGCCGGCACCGGATTGAAGAAGTGGAGCCCGACGAAGCGGTCGGGCCGGGCCGTCGAGGCGGCGAGCTGCGTCAGGGTCAGCGAGGACGTATTGCTGGCGAAGATGCAGGCGTCGCCGACGATACCGTCCAGCGTGACGAACAGCTCGCGCTTCGTCTCCAGATCCTCGACGATCGCCTCGACCACCAGGTCGGAACCGGCGAGATCGGACAGTTCGACGGTGCCGCTCAGGTTCGCCAGTGCCCGGTCATGTTCCTCGACATCGATGCGCCGTCGCTCGAGGCTCTTGGCCAGGGATGCACGCACCGCGCCGAGCCCCTTGTCGAGCACGTCCTGGTTGACTTCGCGCACCGTCACCGGGATACCGGCCCGTGCACAGATCTCCGCGATGCCCCGGCCCATCAGACCGCAGCCGACCAATCCAACGCGTTCCACTTCCATCGGTTCCGTTCCTCTTCTGCTCGTTCCCAGCTTTCCGGCGTCGAGAGTGTCCCTCCGGACAGAGGCGGCACCCTAACAGCCCCGGATCAGGTTGCGGGTGTGTCAGTCCAGGATCTCCACCTCCCGCTCCTCCGGCCCGGCGCCCATGCGCAGCCGCACTTCAAGGGCGGACGGCGGCCGCGGCAGGCGGTCGGCCCACTCGACGACCTTGACCCCGTCCCCGGCGAGGAACTCGTCGACGCCGATCGCCTCCACCTCCTCCGGCGCCAGGCGGTAGAGGTCGACGTGCACGAGGGGTACGGGCCCCCGGCCGGAAGCGGGACTCCGGTCGTACTCGTGAATCAGTGTGAACGTCGGCGACTGGACCAGGGCCGCGTCCAGCCCGAGGCCCTCCGCGATGCCCTGTGTCAGCACCGTCTTGCCGGATCCGAGGTCGCCGAACAGAAGCGCCGTACCGTCGGGCCGGAGCCGGGCCGCCAGTTCGACACCGAGTTGCCGGGTTTCGTCGGCGCTCTTTGTGCGAACGATCATTCTTCGAGTGACCGGAACGCGGCCCCCAGCTCGTCCACGAGGTCGCAGGCGGCCATCGAGATCTCTCCCCAGCGCTCCGCCGCCAGATCGCCGGACAGGCCATGAGCGTAGACGCCCAGCCGGGCGGCCGCGGGCGGATCGAGTCCCTGGGCCAGGAGCGCCGCGATCACGCCGGTCAGCACGTCGCCGCTGCCGCCCGACGCCATTCCCGGATTCCCCGTCGGGTTGACCCAGGTGCCCAGGGCCGGGTCCGAGATCAGGGTCTGGCGGCCCTTGAGCACGACGACCGCTCCCGTCTCGCGCGCGGCCCGCCTCGCATGCTCCCAGCGGCTTTCCGTGACCGCCGACACCGACACGCCGAGGAGCCGGGCAAGTTCTCCCGGATGCGGCGTGATCACCAGGTCCGAGTCGCGCGCGAGAAGCGCCTCGGCGTCGCCGGCGAAGGCGGAGATGCCGTCCGCGTCGAGCACGACCGGCGCCGCGCTCCGGGCGACGATCTGTCGCGCCAGCACCCGGGCATCGTCGGTGAGCCCCAGGCCCGGACCGAGCGCCAGCGCGCCGGGCGAGGCGCGCTCCACGATCGTCTGGAGCAGCGGTTCGACGGCGTCACGCGACCACCCCTTTCCCAGCCTGGGCAGCCCCAGGGTCATCGACTCGATCGAACCGGCGTCGACCACCTGAACGAGATGTTCGGGCACTGCCGCCGTCACCAGGCCGGCGCCGCCCCTGACGGCGGCGCGAGCGGCGAGAACCACCGCGCCGCTGTACCCGGTCGAGCCGCCCGCGACGACGACGTGGCCGAAGGTCCCCTTGTGCGCGTCGCGCGGGCGGCTCCGCAGGCAACCAGCGAGGTCCTCCCGACGCGACTGGTAGAGCGCGTCCGGCCCCGGCGGCGGTTCGGGCAACGGAACGCCGAGATCGCCGATCCACAGATGCCCACCGGCGTCCGCGGCAGGTGCCAGCACGTTCGCGACCTTGGGGAACCCCAGTGCCACGGTCAGATCGGCCGCCACATGCGGACCCGGAGGCACCGCCGACGACGCGTCGACGCCCGTCGGCACGTCGACCGAGACGAGCGGCGCGTCTCCGCGGCGCCTTCCAAGCCAGTCGACCCAGTTCGCCACCGGTCCCTCGACGGGTCGGTTCAGGCCCGTGCCGAGCAGGGCGTCGACCCAGAGTTCGTAGTCCTCGTTCACTTCGTCGTCCGCGGCCGGCTCCGGCACCGACCGGGGCGAGAGCCCGAGCTGTTCGCACGACACGAACTGCCTCGTCGCGTCGACGCTCAGCCGGTCGAGCGGACCGGCAACGAAAGCCGTCGCCTCGTAGCCGCGGGTCGTGAGATCCCGGAGCAAGGCGAGCCCGTCGCCGCCGTTGTTGCCCCGGCCGCAGGCGATGGCGATCCGCCGGGCGCGCGGAAAGCACTCGGCGATCGCGTCCGCGGTCGCGCGGGCGGCGTTCTCCATCAGGACGATCGCCGGCACGCTGAGGCTCTCGATCGCCGCGGCCTCGACGTCGCGCATTTCCTCGGACGTGACGACCCTCACAGAAGGACCTCGGCGGTGCGCGGACAGAGCGAACGCAACTCGGCCCGGCGCTCCAACCGTTGGCGGAAGCGGACGAGGTCGGCCACCGTGTCGAGATCGTGCGCCTCAGGCAGAAGCGCCGTGTCCAGGCCGAGTTCGCCCAGGCGCGCGAGCGTCGTGGCGAAGACCGACGGAGAACTCCAGGCGATGCCCTCGAACAGGCGCGGGTGCAGCGCCTCCCGCCGTAGCGCGATCATGTAGTAGCCGCCGTCCGCCGCCGGCCCGAGCACGGCGTCACGGCCGGCGTCGAGCGCCTCGAAAGCCTCCTCCACGCGTACGGAGTCGAGGTCGGGGTGGTCGCTACCCACCGCCGCCACCCGGTCGGCGCCAACGGCCGCCCAGCGAAGCCCGTTGTAGAGACGCTCCCCCAGGTCCCGCCCCTCCTGGAGACGCCACGGCACGGCGGTGGGCGCCAGGTCCGAGGGGGGCTCGGCATCCGCTGTCAACGCCCACATCAGGACGAGTTCCCAGGGACCGGCGCTCAGGCGGTGTCCAAGATCCGCGACGAGCGCGCGGTGCAGCGAAGCGGCGCCGGCAGCCGTGAGCCCCCCGGGCGCCACCAGCCGGGTCTTCACCCGGCCCGGGATCGGAGCCCTGGCGAAGAGGAGCAGGCGTCGCGTACTCACCGCTTCCGGAATCGCCGCAGCGACCACGCGATGGCGATGCCGAGAGCGCCGGCCGCGATCGGCAGAACCCAGGCCGCCCCGGCCCTTCCGGGCAACGCTGCCAGCCGAGCACCGCCCGCTTGCTCGAGGGCGCCCCTCACGTCCGCCACCGCCTCGCGGACGTCGTCGCGGCGCCGTGCCAGCGCCGCTGCCCGCGCCCGCGCCTCCGACTGCCGCCTCACGACGTTCCCCCAGGTGCCGTTCCCCCAGGTGCATCATCCCCGCCTTCGTCCGACTCCAGCACGTCGCGCCAGAAGTCAAGATGGTTGCCGACGCGCCGCCTGACGGTGCCAACCGGCGACTCAAGCCGGCGCGCCCGCGCCCGAACGACCCGAATCAGGATGAGCGCCAGCACCAGCAGGCCGCCGGCCACCGCAAGCGCCGCCGCCCACACCGGCAGCACGTTGGCCAGGCCCGCACCCGCCGCGAAGACCAGAGCGCCGAGCGCCCAGAACACGGCGCCGAAGACGAAAGCGGCGAGCAGGACCAGGCGGAGCAGACGAGCCCAGTTCCGCGCCAGGTCGAAGCGCAGTTGCTCGACTTCGGCCTCGAGCAGCGCCGCCGCCGACCGCGCCAGCGAACCTCCCAGTCCGCTCAGGGTCGCGAGAGCCTCGACGATCTTCGTGGTCATTGGGACTGAGGCCTCAAGCCGGCGTCATCGCCGGACGGAGTTCAGGCGCCGTTCAGGCGCCGACACGCAGGGTCCGCGTGACGAAGGAAGTTGCTCCGGCAACCTCGTCCCGCACCGCCACCGTCAGGCGCTGGTCGCCCTCCTTCATGATCAACGGCAGCGTGTACGTGTAGTAGCTCTCCATGGCGCGTTCCAGGTCCCCTGCCGGGATCGTGAGTTCGAACGGCTCGACCTGGGGCGGGGAGATGTCGCCGTTCGACGCCAGCGCCTGCACCCAGATCCGGGCGCGCAGGAGGTGCTCGCCCTCGGTTCCCACCGGTACCAGGGTCATCTCGCCGATCGGAACCTGGACGTCGACGTGAACCGTGTAGAGCCCCCGCTCTTCGCGGCGAATCTCGTCCGCCTTGACCAGCGAGATCTCCAGGTCGTTCTTCTCGTAGCCGAGCTTGAGCGCCGCCAGGGTGCCTTCGGTCATTTCCGTATCGACCGACTTGTCGCGGTAGGTCAGACGATGCCGGACGAAGCGGTCACGCTTCAGGCCCAGTCGCTCCTGGGCCTCCTTCGTGAGCTCGACCTTGATCTTGTAGGTCCGGCCCGTCCCCGCGTGACCCGGCTGAAAGCCGAGCGAGTAGTAGCTCGCGAAGTCGAGGGCGATCCGGTTCAGGCCGTCGCGGAAGTTGTTCGTGTTGACGATGTACTGGCCGCCGGTCTCCTCGGCCATGTACATGATCGAAGACTGGACGTTCTCGCGGGCGACCGAGTCGATGTTCGACGAGAAGGCCATGCCCTGCATCGAGGCGTCGCGGGAGTTGATGCCCATCGGACCCGAAGCGTCGACGGTGTAGAACGAGATCTCGTTCGCGTTCGCCGCGTTGACGAGGTCGGTGAAGCGCCGGCTCGAGTCGTACTGCAGCGAGTCGAGGAAGAAGTTCTGGTTGTACTCGATCGAGTCGACGGAACGGCCGCGCTGGTCCAGCGCCTCCCACATGTCCGCGCCGGCCCGCATCGGCAGCCCGTCCGAGACATAGAGGAAGGCCTTGCGGCCGGGCATGCCCGCCAGCGAGATGACGCTGTCCTTGAGCCCGTCTAGCGTGAACTGCATGTCGTTGTAGATCTGCTGCGAGTAGATCCGCACGCGCCCCTGCACGAAGTGGTAGTCACGGTCTTCCTCGCCGATGTCGCGGATGAGATCGGCCCGGTCCGAGTCCCACATCGTCCGGCCGCCGGTGTGCTTCTCCAGGTCGTAGAGCGCGTTGGCGATCAACTGGGGGTCGCTGGTGAACTCACGCTCCACCTTCACCGAACGGTTGAAGGTCAGGAGCATGACGCGATCGTCGCGGGTCACGTGCTGGCGCAGAAACTCCCGGACGTAGCGGAAGAAGCGGTTCCGGTTCTGGGGGCGGATGTTGTGGTGGTCGACGTAGATCACCAGGTTCAGGCGCTCGTCCTCGGGCACGATGTAGTTCCGGCGTGCGAGCCCGGGCCTGTCGATGATGTGCGGCTCCGGCTCGGCCGGCACCAGGCCGGCAGCCGCGCCGACCTTGACTCGCTCGTGAACCTCGTAGAAGTTCGTGATCGGTGCCGGGCGCTTCTCCTCCAGCAGGACGAAGTCGTCCTTCGTCAGACCGGTCACGGGATTGCCATCCCGGTCACGGACGAAGACCTGGACGTTGATCACCTTGACGTGGACCGTGTCCTCGAAGGTGGCGCCGGGAGGCCTGGAAGGCACCTCCTGGCCGGCGAGGGAAAGCGGAGCGATCAACATCGACCCGGCGAGCAGTGCCGGAGCGAGCGCGGGCGATCGGAATGAGAGCGTTCCAGTCATGGAAGGTCGATTATAGGGGACCAACCCGGCAAACCGTCGGCACCGGCCGCGGCATTCCCACGCTTCGCATTCACCGCCGGCCGCGGCGGCCGGCCATCGGATCGAGCGTGCCGTGTCCGCCGCTCCGCCCCAGAGGGTAGGAACCCCGCAGCGCGCGTTCGACGAAGGCGACCGCCCGCCGTACGGCTTCCTGGAGCGGCAGATGCCAGCCCAGCCCGGCCGCGACCGCGGCCGAGAGCGTACAGCCCGTGCCACGCCGCCAGCGCGTCCGGATTCTCGGGTGGACGAAGGCCTCGAAACGGTTGCCGTCGAACAGCAGATCCGTCACTTCGCCGCCGCCTCGGGCCGTGCCGCCGTTCGATCGGGAGGCGGCAGCCGGATAGCCGTGGCCACCCGTGACCAGCACGCTCGGACCCATTCGCTCGATCCGGCGGGCCGCGTTGCGGGCCTCCTCCAGATCGGTGATCGTCTCCCCGGAAAGAGCTTCCGCCTCGAACAGATTCGGCGTCACGAGCAGAAGCTGTGGAAGCAGCCGCTCAACGAGCATCGGTATCGCCTCCGCGTCGAGCAGCGCCATCCCCGAGGTCGATCTGAGCACCGGGTCCAGCACCGCCGGCGTCGGCGGCAGCCGCTCCAGCCAGCTTGCCACGACTTCCACGGTCGCCGCGTCGGCGAGCATCCCGATCTTGATCGCCTCGATGCCGATCTCCTCGGCCGTCTCCAGTTGCTGGCGCACGAGGTCGGGCCCCAGGGGCTCCACCGCACGCACCTCGGCCGCCGACTGGGCGGTGACCGCGGTCAGGGCGCACAACCCGTGAACCCCGTACGCCGCGAAGGTCCTCAGGTCCGCCGGGGCACCCGAGCAGCCGCCGGAGTCCGAACCGGCAATCGTCAGGACGCGCGGCGGCGGTGCAGCCATAGCGAAGCGACCAGCAGCAGGATGGCGATGGCGATCAACTGAGCCACTGTCAGAACGCCGAAGAAGCGATCGTCCTTGGCGCGCAGGAACTCGACCAGGAAACGCTCCATCGACAGCAGGCCGACGACCGGAAGCGCCACGCCGCCCGGCGCCGTCCCGCGGGCGAGCAACGACCTGCCGAACCAGAAGATCAGCAGGGCGGTAACGGTCTCGTAGATCTGGGTGGGGTGTACCGCGACCAGGGCGTCGGCGGCGACCTCCGGCGGCAGGTCGACGCCGAACTCCCGCTCCAAAGCACCGGCCACGGTCGGGATGGGACCCTCCGGGAAAGTCATGCCCCAGGGCAGGTCGGTGGGCACGCCGTAGTCGTCGCCGACCAGCAGGCAACCGATGCGGCCGACGCCGTAGCCAAGCGCCAGGGCGGGCGCGGTGGCATCGGCGGACTGCCAGAGCGGCATCCGCCGGCGCCGCATGACGAGCAGCACCGCCGCCGCACCGACCAGGAACCCGCCGTACCAGACCAGCCCGGCACGGCTGTAGAGCAGGTGCCAATCGCCATACAGCAGTGCGTAGTACGCCTTGCCGCCGACGATTCCGCCCACGGCGCCGGCCAGCAACAGGGCAGCCGCGTCGTCCGCGGCACGGGAAGCGCTCGAGCCCACCTGCCGGAGGCCCCAGCGCAACTGGAGGCTAGCCGCGAACAGCGCCGCCACGAGCATCACGCCGAACGGCGAAACGGAGAGCGGACCGATGTGAAACAGCTCCGAGATCACGATTCGATCCTAGCCCGCCGACCTGGCGGCGCTAGCATGAAGACGATGCTGAGCGAACTGGCCCGGAGCCGCTTCGCCGTGTTCCGCGAGTACATCGAGAGCACGGATCCGCGGGCGCGCTGGCTCGTCCTCACCCACAACAACCCGGACCCCGATGCGCTGGCCGCCGCGGCCGCCCTGGCGAAGGTCCTGCGATCCGGGTTCCGGCGTCGCGCCACTCCGGCCTACGGCGGCATCATCGGCCGGGCCGAGAACCAGGAGATGGTTCGCTCCCTCGACCTCGACTTCAGCCAGGCGCGGCGGCTGAAACTCGCCCACTACCGCTACGTGGCGCTGGTCGACTGTCAACCGGCGACCGGCAACAGCCCGCTGCCGGCCGAGCGGATGCCCGAGGTCGTCGTCGATCACCATCCGCTCCGTCCGGGCACGGCGGCAACGCCCTTCCACGACATCAGGACCGACTATGCCGCCGCCGCCACGATCGCCGCCGAGTACCTGCTCGCCGCCGGAGTACCGGTCACCCGCAGGGAAGCAACCGCGATCGTCTACGCGATCCGTAGCGAGACCCTCGACTTCTGCCGCGGCTCCAGCGCCGCGGACCGCGCGATCCACGACCACTTCAACGCCCAGGCCCTGCCGCGGCTGCTCGGTCGAATCCAGAACCCCAGGCTGCCGCTCGACTACTTCGAGACCCTGCGCGAAGCGCTGGACAATCTCTACGGCGTGGACACCCTGATCCTGAGCCGGCTCGGCGCGGTGGCTCAGCCCGACATCGTTCCCGAAATCGCCGACCTGCTGCTGCGACTGGAGGGTTGCACCTGGTCGATGTGCAGCGGTCTCCACGAGGACCGCCTCTACTGCTCGATCCGCACCACGAACACCCGCGCCGACGCTTCGCGGATCATGCGCCGTCTGGTCGGACGCAAGGGCCGCGGCGGCGGCCACGGCATGATCGCGGGCGGCTGGATTCCCAGGGCCAGGGGAGACGATGACGCGGTGCGCCGCCAGCAGGACCGGCTGGCCGCCAGGCTGGCCGGACTCCTGCGCAAGGACCCGAGCCGGATCGGGCCCATTACCCGCGCCTGAGCGCGGCCCGCCTCACTCCCACTCGCCTCACTCCCACTCGATCGTGCCGGGCGGCTTGCTGGTCAGGTCGTAGACGACCCGGTTGACGCCCGCCACCTCGTTCACGATCCGGCCCGCAACGCGGCCCAGGAACTCGTGGGGCAACTGGCTCCAGTCCGCCGTCATGAAGTCTTCCGTCTCGACCGACCGCAGCGCGACCACGTTCTCGTAGCTGCGGCCGTCGCCCATTACGCCGACGCTCTGCACCGGCAGCAGCACGGCCAGCGCCTGGCTCACCCGGTCGTAGAGCCCGGCCTCTCGCAACTCGTCGATGAAGATCGCGTCCGCTTCCTGAAGCACGGCCACGCGGTCCGCGGTGACGTCCCCCAGAATACGGACCCCCAGCCCGGGACCCGGAAAGGGGTGCCGCCCCACGAACTCCGAGCCGAGACCGAGTTCCCGACCGAGCTTCCGCACCTCGTCCTTGAACAGGAAACGAAGCGGCTCGATCAGATCGAAACCAAGCTGTTCGGGCAGGCCGCCCACATTGTGGTGGCTTTTGATCATCGCCGACGGGCCGAAGGCCGAAACCGACTCGATCACGTCCGGGTAGAGCGTGCCCTGGACCAGGTAGCGGATCCTGCCGCCATCTCCCGTCCTCTCCAGCCTCTTCGCCTCACGCTGGAACACCTCGATGAACACGCGGCCGATCGTGCGCCGCTTTACTTCGGGGTCGGTGACGCCGGCGAGTTCTCCCAGGAAGTCGGTCGCGGCATCGACCACGACCAGATGGAGGTCGAGCCCGGCACTGAGAGTCCGTTCCACGGTCGTCCGTTCGTTCTTGCGCAGCAGGCCGTTGTCCACGAACACCGCGGTCAGGCGGTCGCCGACCGCCCGTCGCACCAGGCTCGCCGCCACCGCCGAGTCGACACCGCCCGACAGGGCGCAGAGAACCCGGTCCGTCGGCCCGACCTGTTCCGAGATCGCCGCCGTGGCTTCCTCGGCGTAGGACGCCATCCGCCACGCGCCGGACGCGGAACAGGCGCCGTAGAGGAAGTTCCGGAGCATCTCGCGCCCGCCGTCCGTATGGGTAACCTCGGGGTGGAACTGGATCCCGAACAGGGCCCGCTCCCGGTCCTGGACGGCCACCACCGGCACCGTCGGCGCCGAGGCGGTCGCCTCGAAGCCCGGCGGCACCTCGTCGACGCGGTCGCCGTGCGACATCCAGACTCTCTGCTCCGCCTCGAGCCCCGCGAACAGGCCGCTATCCCGCGCGGACAGGGAAATCTCGGTGCGGCCGTACTCGCGCATGCCCGACGCCACGACGCGGCCGCCGAGCACCTGGGACATCCACTGCATGCCGTAGCAGATGCCGAGAACCGGAATGCCCAGCCGCAGCAGTTCCGGGTCGGCCTGCGGCGCGTCTTCCTCGTAGACGCTGTCCGGCCCCCCCGAGAGCACGATGCCGACGGGCTTGCGAGCCCTGACCTCGTCCACGGACAGGTCGAACGGATGGATCTCGCAGTAGACCCTGAGTTCCCGCACCCGCCGTGCGATCAACTGCGTGTACTGGCCGCCGAAGTCGAGGACGAGAACGGTCTCGTGCCCGGTCACAGGGCGGACTCTACCTTGAGTTCACGCCCCATCAGATCGCGAATCGCCGCCGCCGGTTTCTTGCCCCGATAGAGGATCTCGACCATCTGTTCCGTGATCGGCAGTTCGACCTGCCTGTCGTTCGCCAGTTCGAGCAGAGCGAGGGAGTTCCGCACACCTTCGGCGACGCCCGCACGGCCCTTCTCGATCTCCTCCAGCGTGCGGCCGCGCCCCAGCTCGATGCCCGTGTTCCGGTTGCGCGACAGGCCGCCGGTACAGGTCAGCACCAGGTCGCCCAGGCCCCCGAGCCCGGCAAAGGTCGCCGGTCGGCCGCCGCAGGCGAGCCCCAGGCGCATCATCTCGTGCAGGCCGCGGGTGATCAGCGCCGCGCGGGTGTTCGAGCCATAGTCCAGACCGTCCAGCACGCCGGCGGCGATGGCGATCACGTTCTTCGCCGCGGCGGCGATCTCCACGCCCACCACGTCGGTCGAGGTGTAGAGCCGTAGCGCCCCGCGCGAGAGTTCTCCCTGAAGCCGCTCCGCGATCTCCGCCTCCTCCGACGCGACGACGCAGGCGGTCGGCAGTTCGGCGGCCAGCTCCGCGGCGAACGACGGACCGCTGATCGTCGCGAAGTCGATGTCGACGGCCGCCGACGCGGCCTCCTCGGCACAGACGTCGCTCATCCGCCGGAAGTGGCCCTGGTGGTCCGATTCGATCCCCTTGGCGCCCGAGACCAGGGTCACTCGCTCGGGCAGCGGGGCGGCGTCGCCCAGGCTGGACCGTGCCTCCAGGAAGGAGCGAACCACCGCGCGAAAGCCGTGGGAAGGCACGACGATCAGCACCGTGCCGCTGGCGGCAGCCTGTCGGAGATCCCAGGTCACGCGGACCTCGGCCGGCAACTCGACGCCCGGCAGGTACCGCTCGTTGACCCGTTCGGAAGCCAGTTTCGCACCGAACCCGGCGGAGCGGGCCCACAGCAGCACCGTCGCACCCGCGCGGGCCGCGTGAACGGCAAGCGCGGTGCCCCACGCTCCCGCCCCGAGCACGGCGATGCCGCCGCCGGCTCCGGCGCCGCTCAACCGGAGGCCTCCGCCTCGGGCGGTTTCGCGCCCAGTCGCGATTCGCTGCCCGCCCGCAGCCTCACCAGGTTGGCCCGGTGCTTGACGATGACGAGGGCGGCGATTGCCGCCGTACCCGCGAGCAGGGCCGCCCCCGGATCGACCCCGGGTTCCATGCGATAGGCGCCGCCAGACCAGTAGACGCCGACCAGCAACGGCAGCGCCACGGCCGCCGAGACCGAGCCCAGAGAGACGTAGCGCTTCCACGCCACCATCACGGCGAACACGGCCAGCGCTCCGAGCGCCGCCCCCGGCACCAGCAGCGCCAGGACGCCGGCGGCAGTCGCCACTCCCTTGCCGCCACGGAACCCGAGAAAGAGGGGGAACACGTGCCCCGCAACCGCCGCGACCGCGGCCGCCGCCAGCCACCAGGGGCCGACGTCGAGAGCGCGAGCCAGCACCACCGCCGCGGCGCCCTTGGCGGCGTCCAGCAGCAGCGCGAGCAGAGCCGCCCACTTGCCCGAAGCCCGCAGCACGTTCGTCGCGCCGGCGCTCTTGCTGCCGATCGTGCGCACGTCGATGCCCCGGTGGAGGCGCACGATGAGGTAGCTCCAGGGCAGGGACCCGAGGAGGTAGGCGGCAACTACCGCGACCGGACCGGTCGCCGTCACGGCGGGCCCATCCGGGACGGCGCCGCCCAGGGCAGGGCGTCGGCCGGCCCTGCTCCGGCGAGCAGCATGCGCCGCAGCATCTCGAGGGCGAACTGGGTCGAGAGCTGCCGGACCCGCGCCCGATCTCCGGGGAACCGGGCCTCGAAGTGCGACCGCGAGTTCGCCGGTCCGGCCACGGCGATGTGGACCGTGCCCACCGGCCGCGACTCGCTGCCGCCGCCCGGGCCCGCGACGCCCGTGATGCCGATGCCGTAGTCGCTGCCGCAGCGCTCCCGGGCGCCCGCGGCCATCGCCAGCGCCGTCGGTTTCGACACGGCGCCGTGTTCCACCAGGGTCTCCCGGGGCACTTTGAGCAACCGCATCTTCAGCCGGTTCGAGTAGGTCAGGAGTCCCCCGACGAACCAGGCGCTGCTGCCGGCGGTCGCCGTCAACCGCTGGCCGAGCAGGCCGCCGGTGCAGGACTCGGCGACGGCGACCGTCTCGCCGCGCGCCGCCAGCAAGCCGCCGACGACAGCCTCGAACTCGATACCGTCCTCGATCGGTCCGACGCAGAACACCGCGTCACCCAGGGCGTCCCGAACCGCCTCCTCCATCTCGGCCAGTCGCCCGGGCCGGCCTTCCACGGCGCCGGCCGCACGCAGGCGCAGGCGGATCTCGCCCGGCCGCGCCAGGACCGACACGTTACCGTCCCCGAAGCGCTCGTAGACCGGCGCGATCCTCTCTTCGACCACCGACTCGGGCAGGCAGGCGACACGCACCTCGACCTGATCGAAGCCCGCGCCGTCCTCGGCCCGCGCCGCCAGCCACGGATCGAGGCCGTCCTCGACGATGGCGTGAAGCTCCCGCGGCACTCCCGGAAACAGGAAGTAGGTCGTGCCGCGCGGCACGGGGGCCGCATCCTCGATCCGTTGACCCGGCGCGACGCCGGCGCGGTTCGCCAGCATCTCCGCGCCCTCCACTCGTTCGGCCTGCTTGCGATTGACCCGCGGGATACGCCGCCCCAACTTGCGGAACCCGCGCTCGATCTGGTCCCACAACTCCTCGTCGACCGCGACGGACCGCCCCAGCAGCCGGGCCAGACCCTCTCGCGTCAGATCGTCCCGCGTCGGGCCCAGACCGCCCGTCACCAGCAGGAGTTCCGCCCGCTCCCGGAGCGCATCCAGGGTCTCCGCGATCTCGACCACGTCGTCGCCGACGACCGCCTTCGAAACCAGGTCCACGCCGCGCCGCCTCAGCACCTCCGTCAGCGCCAGCGAGTTCGTGTCGAGCCGGTCCGTTCCCAGCAACTCGTCGCCGACCGCGAGTATCGAAGCCTTCACCGGCCGCAGTGTAGCGAGGCGGCGTGCACCCGCCTGCTCCTCCCTTACTCCACTACCGGCGGGGGCGCCTCGATCTGCTCACCGATCACGAGAGCTGCCGCGACCTCGCGCTGTAGACGCTCAGGACTGCGGCGGACGTAGAGACGGGCGAGGTCCTGGCCTCGTTCCACTCTCTGGCCGAGGCGGACGTCGTAGCGAAGGGCGACGGCGTGGTCGATCCTGTTCGGATCGCGGTCCGGGCGGCAGGCGTCGGCGAAGGCGTTGCCTATGCGGCGGCAGTCGACTGCGGTGAGATAGCCGGACCTTGAAGCGGTCACGACGGCTTCGACCGGCGCCAGGTCCAGTGCTTCGGTCCAGCCCGGCTCGGCGCCCTGCGCGTCGGCCCAGTCGACGAGCTTCTGGCGGGCGGCGCCGGAGTCGATCGCCGAGTCGGTGTCTTCGGGTGAAAGCTCCCGTCCCACCAGGCGGGCGGCCTTGCGGCAGATCGCGGCCACTACCTCGAGCAACCGCGGGTCGCCGTCGCCTGCGAGACAGTCCAGCGCTTCCCGCACTTCGGCCGCGTGGCCGACCCAGCGGCCAAGAGGCTGGTTCATGTCGCTCAGGACGTAGTCCGCCGGCGTGCCGCAGGCGGCGCTGATCGAGACCAGGCTGGAAGCCAGCGAACGGGTGTCGCGAGCGTCGGGGAAGAAGGCGCCGTTGCCGATCTTCACGTCGAACACGATCCCGGACGCTCCGAGCGCAAGTTTCTTGGACAGAATGCTGCCGACCACGAGCGGAATCGAACTCACGGTCGACGTGCGATCCCTCAGGCCGTAAAGACGTTTGTCGGCGGGTGCGATGCCGGCGGTGGCGATGCCGATCGCCATGCCGAAGCGGTCCAGCAGGTCCAGGGCGCCCGCCCGGTCGAGATCCAGGCGGACACCGGGGATGCTCTCCAGCTTGTCGGCGGTTCCGCCGCTGTGGCCCAGGGAGCGGCCCGTCAGCTTGGCCGCCGGCACGCCGCAGGCGGCAAGCAACGGCAGCGCGATCAGGCTTACCGTGTCGCCGACGCCGCCGGTGGAGTGCTTGTCGACCAGGGGACCGAAGTCCTCCGCCAGTGCCCACCGGTCGCCGGACTCGAGCATCGCCAGGGTCAGTTCCCGGGTCTCATCGCGGTCGAGGCCCCGCATCGCGGCGGCCATCAGGAAGGCGGCAAGCTGGACGTCGGACCAGCCGCCGGAGGCCGCACCGTCGACCACCGACCGCACTTCCGCCGCGGTCAGCGTCCTCCCCTCCCGCATCCGGTTCAGGATGTCGAAGGGCGTCGCCATCGCGCTGTCGGGAACGGCCGCTATCCGCCGAACGTGAACGGCGACGCGCCCGCCGCTTCGGGGCCGAGCTGCTGGCGGGCGCGGATCGCGTAGCCGCTGTCAGGGAACTCGTTGACGACGCGCTGGAAGGTCTCGCGAGCGCCCTCTTCGTCGCCGAGCTGCGCGAGCGTGGCGGCCAGTTCGAACAGCAGGGCGTCCTTCGGCAGCGGCGAGGACTCGGTCGCCACCGCACCGCGCAGCGTGGCGGCCAGTTCCTCGCCCCGTCCCTCGGCGCGATCCAGGCTGTAGAGGTTCAACTGCACGCCGATGGCCATCGCATGGTCGCGGCCGGCGGCTTCGAGGTAGTTCGTCCACAACTCCCGCGCCTTCGCCGTGTCTCCTTCGGCCGCCGCGATCTGCCCCAGGTAGACGGAAGCCAGCCTGCCGGACGAGGTCGAGCCGAAGCTCTCCCGCACGGCCTCGAGTTCCATCCTCGCGGCCGAGCGCCGCTCCGCCTCCGAGGCGAAGCTCAGGCCATCGCCATCGGTTTCGCTCCCGGCGGTCGGCTCCTCCGCTTCCTCCGCGGCTCCCTCGTCCGGAGCGCTGTCGGGAGGCGTGCCGAACAGGTCGTCGATCGCGTCCGTCGCCGGCTCGTCGATCGGCGCCCGGTAGACCTTGAGAGCCTCGCTGAGCTGATGGCTGGCCTCCTTCTCCCGGCCATCCTGGTAGTTCAGGAACAGCACGACGCCGACGACGACCACGATCACCGCGGCAACACCCATCAGAATCTGTCGAACGTGCTCCGCGAACCACGTGGAAGCCGAGAAGACGGCTTCCCGCACCTCGTCGCGCCGTATCTCGTCTCGTGTCAAACGGCTCATTCCGCATCCCCTCCGAAGCGCGGAACACTAGCAGCCCAACCGGCTGACCCGCGACACGCGCGGCCCTGTGGCAGACTTGGCTACCGGCCCCGGCACCGAAGGGCCGATCCTCTACCGACCCGGCACCCAAACAGCCCTGGAGCACCCAAGATGCCCACCCTCGGAATCGGCGAACTCCTGATCGTCCTTGCGATCGTCGTCCTGATCTTCGGCGCAAGCCGCATTCCGAAGCTGGCGGGCGGCCTGGGCAGCGGCATCCGCAACTTCAAGCAGGGGCTGAAGGGACCGGACGAAGACGAGGCCGAAGACAAGCCCAAGCGCGAGATCGAAGAGTAGGCGGCGCCAGTACGGAGCCGGCCTGGCGGCCGGCGCGATTCAACGCCGCCTCCGGCGGCAGCGGGTCAGAAGACCCGCGCACCCAGCGGAGAACCTTGCTCCGTACCGGCTGTGGTGCGCCTGGAGGGACTCGAACCCCCGACCTGTGGATTAGGAATCCACCGCTCTATCCGGCTGAGCTACAGGCGCTCGGGTACGTGGCCGCGACGCTGACCGTCCGCGCGGCAACCGTCGAAGGATCTCAGTATCGGACCAGGGATTCAACCACGTCGTAGCCATCGAGCCGGCGGCGGCCGTCCAGGTAGGTCAGCTCGACGACGAAGCCGATCGCGTCGACCGTTCCGCCGACGGACTCGATCAGGTCCGCCGCGGCCTTCGCCGTGCCGCCAGTCGCCAGCAGGTCGTCGACCAGGACGACGCGCTCGCCGGCTGCAACGCCGTCGAGATGCATCTCCAGGGTGTCCCGGCCGTACTCGAGCTCGTAGCTGCGCGAGGCCGTCTCGGCCGGCAGTTTCCCCGGCTTGCGCACCGGCACGAAACCGACGTTCAGCCGGTTCGCCACCAGCGGACCGAAGATGAAGCCTCGCGCCTCGATTCCCACCACCTGCTCGATGCGCCGGCCGGCGAACCGTTCCGCGAGCCGGTCGGCGGCCTCGCGCAGCGCCAGCGGATCCTTGAGCAGCGTCGTGATGTCCTTGTACAGGATCCCCGGTTTGGGAAAGTCGGGAACCTCCCGGATCCGCTCCTTCAGCCACAGTGCCGAGTCCTTCCCGCTCAAGATCCCTCCTCGCCTACTGGGCCGCCTCGACCTTCGTCTTCCAGCCGTGACGACCGATCAACGGCACGAAGCGCACCGCCTCGCCGAGCTCGCGAGCGACCGTTCCGTTGCCGTGCTTCTGGTAGGCGACCAGGCGCTGTTCGCGATGGTCGCCCTCAGGGATGAGAAGACGCCCGCCCGGCTTCAGCTGTTCGAGGAGCGTGTCCGGAACCCGCGGCGCAGCGGCGGCGACCAGGATCCGGTCGAACGGAGCTTCGGCGCTCCAGCCGACCGTGCCGTCGAAGACCTGGACCTTGACGTTCGGCAGCTCGAGGGCCTGGATCCGGCCGATCGCTTCCCGCGCCAGGCGGCCCACGCGCTCGATGCTGTAGACGCGGTGCGCCAGAAGGGCCAGGATCGCCGTCTGGTAGCCGGAGCCGGTGCCGATCTCCAGCACGGAGTCGTCCTTCCGGACGCCCAGATCCTCGGTCATGCGCGCCACCACGTAGGGCTGGGAGATCGTCTGCTCGCAGCCGATCGGCAGCGCGTGGTCGCCGTACGCGTCATTGACCAGATGCTCGGGCACGAAGAGGTGGCGCGGCACCCGCTCGAACGCGGCGATCACACGCTCGTCCCGCAGGCCCTCCCGTTCGACGAGGTCCGCCACCATGCGGCGGCGGGCATAGGCGTAGCCCCCCGGACCGGCCGCCTGCGTCTTCAACCCAGTGCTCCCGCGAGACCGGGCAGGACCCCGTCGCCGGCATCCAGCGACTCTCCGTCCGTCAGGTCGGCGGTGAGCGGCGTGATCGAGATGAAGCCGTCCCTGATCGCCGCCGCGTCCGTGTCGTCGAGGCGCTCCGGGTCCGGCTTGCCGACGATCCAGTACATCGTCCCGCCCCGCGGATCCGCCTGCTCGACGACCGTGTTGCGGTAGGGCCGCCGGCCGAGCCGCGCGACCCTGACCCCGCGGGGCGGATCGAACGGGAAGTTCACGTTGAGCAGCATGCGCTCGGGAATCCCCTGCTCGGCCAGGGAGACGATCGCGCGGGCCGCCAGCGCCGCGGCCCGTTCCATGTCGGCGCGCCGGGCCTTCCGGTACTCCTGGGAAAAGGCGATCGCCGGCACGCCGGCCAGCCGCCCCTCGAGCGCCGCGCCTACTGTGCCGCTGTGGGTCACGTCGTCGCCCAGGTTGACCCCCATGTTGACCCCCGAAACGAGCAGGTCGGGAGGCCGGTCGAGCAGCGAGTGAACCGCCAGGTTGACGCAATCGGAGGGCGTGCCGTCGACCGCGAACCATCCCTCCCCTACCCGCTTCGCGCGCAGCGGACGGAACAGGGTCAGCGCCTGGCTGCAGCCGCTCTGCTCGTGCTGCGGTGCCACCACCTGGTAGGAGATCGGCCCTCTTGAAGTTGAAGCCCCGTCGAGAGCCGCGGCAAGACAGCGCAGACCAGGCGCATCGACGCCGTCGTCGTTCGTCAGGAGCAGTCTGGTGGCGCTCATCGGTCGTCATCACCCAGCAGCCGGCCGACAATCGGTGCGAGGTCGCGCCGTACGGACGCCGGCACAATCGCCGGATCGGTGATCAGGGCGTGCTCCAGCGCGTTGACGCAGGGACACGCTCCGGGCCGGCGCTCAGCCGGCAGCGACTCGACGATCCGGGCCACCGCGGCCTGGGCGGTGCGCGCGTTCTGCCGCAGGACCGCGAGCACGGCCTCGACCGTCACGTCCTCTTCCTCCTCGTGCCAGCAGTCGTAGTCGGTGATCAGGGCCAGGGTCGCGTAGCAGATCTCCGCCTCACGGGCGAGTTTGGCCTCCTGCAGGTTCGTCATGCCGATCACGTCCGCGCCCCAGTCCCTGTACATGAAGGACTCGGCGCGTGTCGAGAACTGAGGCCCCTCCATGCACACGTAGACGCCGCCGCGATGGACCACCGCGCCGGCCGCGGCCGCCTGATCGGCGCAGACCTCCATCAGTTGCGGACAGATCGGATCGGCGAAGGCGACGTGGGCCGCCAGCCCGTTGCCGAAGAAGGTGTCCGGGCGATGCCGGGTACGGTCGATGAACTGGTCCGGCACCACGATGTGGGTCGGCTCGTAGCGCCGCCGCAGCGAACCGACCGCGGAAAGCGAGATCAACCACTCCACCCCAAGGGTCTTGAAGGCGTAGATGTTGGCGCGAAAGTTCAGCTCGCTGGGCAGGATGCGGTGGCCGCGGCCGTGGCGGGCCAGAAACGCCACGGACCGGCCCCGCAGCTCCCCGAGCACGAAGACCTCCGACGGGCTTCCGAACGGCGTCTCGATCCGCCGCTCCTCCTGGACCTCGAGCTCCTCCATGCCGTAGAGGCCGGAGCCGCCGATGATTCCGATCGGACAGCCGTCGACGTTCACGCGCCGGCGCCCCCGGCGATCGTCGAGTTCACGAGAAGCGCCGTCTCCAGTGCCCGCCGACCGGCCGCGCCGTCGACGAACGGCGCTTCGCCGCCGGCGCAGCGGTCGAGAAACGCCTCGAGTTCGAGTCGCAACGGCTCGCCGCCCTCGACCTTGAGATCGGCGGCCAGGATCCGCCCCGCCGGCCCGCCGGCCGACACTGCGTCTCCGCCGGCAGCCGCCTCCTCGCCGCGCACGCGCCGCGCGCCCCGCACCGTCTGCTTCTGGTAGTCGAGCGAGAAGTAGCGATCCTCGAAGAAGACCCGTAACTGGCGCACACGCTCGGCCGAGACGCGGGACGCGGTCAGGTTCGCCACGCAACCGGACTCGAGCTCGATCCGCGCGTCCGCGATGTCGACCCGGTCCGACAGGACGTCGATCCCGACCGCCCGCACCTCCCGCACCGGACTCGGGTCCAGGGCGTGGAGGATCTGCAGGTCGTGGATCATCAGGTCGAGGACGACGTCGACATCCAGACTGCGCGGGCTGAACGGCGACATCCGTTCCACTTCGACGAAGCGGGGCGCGAGCCCCAGCGCCAGCAGTTGCTGGACGGCGGGATTGTAGAACTCGACATGCCCCACCGCCAGGACGACGCCCCGGGACGCGGCCACCGTGATCAGAGCATCCGCCACGTCGAGATCCGCCGCGATCGGCTTCTCCACCAGGACGTGAACGCCGGCCTCGATGAGGCGCGCCGACACGTCGAGGTGATCGACCGTGGGCACCGCGACGACGGCGACGTCCACGGCGTTCCGAATCTCGTCGATCCCGGCCGCCACCGAAGCGCCATGCTCGAGCGCGACACCCTCGGCCCGCGACGGATCCGCGTCGACGACGAGCACCGAGTCCGACCCCAGCAGGCGGGCCAGGAGGCGCACATGGTGGCGTCCCATTGCGCCGGCGCCGACTACGGCGGCCCGGACGGTCTCTTTCCGGTCCTTCACGAGCGGGCGCCGCGGGCGCCGCGCCGCGCCGAGCGGATGAAGCCCCGGTCGGAACTCCTGATGAAGGCGACCAGGGCATCGACATCGGCGTGGCCGGCGTGCTCGGCGTCGAGCTCCTCGAGCGCCTGGGTCGTGTTTCTCCGCGAACGGGTGAGCACCCGCACCGCCCGCTCGATCGAGCGGATGTCCTCCGCCGACTTGCCCTTGCGCTCGAGTCCGATGCGGTTGACTCCCATGCAGGCCGGCTTGATTCCCACCGTGATGCAGAACGGCAGCGCGTCCATCGTGATCACGGAGTAGCCGCCGATGTAGGCATGCCGGCCGACGCGACAGAACTGGTGGACGGCCGAGAAGGCGCCGATCGTGGCATCGTCCTCGACCTCCACGTGACCGGCCAGGGTGCCGCCGTTCGTGAACACCGTCCGGCTGCCGACCTGACTGTCGTGGCCGACGTGGGTCTGCGTCATGAACAGGTTGTCGTCGCCGATGCGGGTGATGCCGCCGCCGAAGGCCGTGCCCCGGTTGACCGTCGAGAACTCGCGGAACTGGTTGCGGTCGCCGATCACGAGCCGGCTCGACTCGCCCTCGTACTTGAGGTCCTGCGGGTCGAATCCGATCGCGGCGTAGGGAAAGACCCGGTTCGCCCGTCCCAGAACCGTGTCGCCGAGGACCGTCGCGTGGGCGCCGATCTCCGTGTCGTCGCCGATCCGGACGCCGGCCCCGATCACCGCACAGGCGCCGACGACCACGCCGTCGCCCAGGTCGGCCGAGCGATCGACGATCGCCGTTTCGTGAATTCTCGACGTCATGGGCCGCGCCGCGGTCCGCGGTCCTTCAGGGCGCCACCATCGTGGACGTGCAGACGGCCTCCACCGCGAGCTCCCCGTCGACCGTGGCCCGGCCCCGGAAGCGGGAGTGGACGGTGCGCAGGCGCAGCGACTCCACCTCCATCCGCAGTTGATCGCCGGGTACGACAGGACGGCGGAAGCGGGCCCTCTCGATGCCGGAAAAGAAGAGAACCCGGCGGTCCCGGTCCTCGATCTCGTGCAGCAGCAGCAGACCCGCCGTCTGCGCCATTGCCTCGATCACCAGAACTCCGGGCATGATCGGATTCCCCGGGAAGTGGCCGTCGAAGAACGGCTCGTTGCGGGTCACGTTCTTGATCGCCACCACCCGCTCCCCCGGCACCAGCTCCAGCACCCGGTCGACCAGGAGGATCGGATAACGGTGCGGCAGCACGCTCGCGATCCAGCGCGAGTCGAACGGTCCGAGCGGCGCACGAACGCCGGTGTCGCCGGTTTCCTCCCGTTCCCTGCTCACGTCTCGTCTCCTCCGTCCGCCGCCGGATCGTCGCGGCCACCGCGTCCTGCCGATTCGAGTTCGCCCACCCGTCGCTCAAGCGCCCTGAGCGCGCTGCGCATCGCCGGCAGGCGCGACTGTAGCGCGTTCCGCCGGCGCCAGGCGGCGATCGGTACCGCGGGTATGCCCGCGACCTGCCGGCCATCCTCGACCTCCTGGAACACCGCCGACTTGGCCGCCACCTGCACGCCGTCGCCGATCCTGAAATGGCCGGCGACCCCCGCCTGTCCCGCCAGGAGCACCCGATCGCCGATGCGGCTGCTGCCGGACACGCCTACCTGGCCGCAGAGGATGCAGCCCTGGCCGATCTGCGCGTTGTGGCCGATCTGCACGAGGTTGTCGATCTTCGTTCCGCGACCGATCGTGGTGGTGTCGAAGGTGGCCCGATCCACGGCCGAGTTGGCGCCGATCTCCACGTCGTCCCCGATCACGACGACGCCGACCTGGGGCAACTTGACCTGGAAGGCGGCTCCCGCGCCCTCCGCGAACCCGAAGCCGTCCGCGCCCAGGACGACACCGGAGTGCACGACCACCCGCTCGCCGATACGCGTGCCGTCGTAGACCACGACGTGGGGATGGAGCACGGTGCCGGCGCCCAGACTGCAGCCGCGGCCTACCACGGTGTGGGCGCCGATCACCACGCCCGAACCGAGCGTCGAGCCCTCGCCGACCACGGCGAATGCGTCGACGCGGGCGGTGTGGTCGACCTGGGCGGAAGCGTCGACACAGGCCGTTTCGTGAACGCCGGGCACCACCTCGGGAACCGGAAAGAGGGCCGTCATCAGGTCGGCCAGGGCCCGGTAGGCGTCGTCGCAGAGCACCAGATCGCTGCGGAGATCGGCGAGCGTTTCGGGAGACAGGTCCCTGGACACCAGCAGCGCACCGGCCTTCGAAGCGAGCGCCTGGTCGCGGTACCGGGGATTGGTCAGAAAGGAGAGATCACCGGGGCCCGCGGCCAACAGGGTGGCTATGCCGTCGATCGGCCGATCCGGATCGCCCTCGAGGTCAGCTCCAACCATCGCGGCAAGATCGGCGAGGCGGTGGGTCACGAAGCGAGCCTACCGGAAGCGCGGCACGCTCAGCGGCGAAGCGGATACGATGCGCAACGATTCCTAGCCAACGCTTCCTTCCTGCGACCGGGAGGTCCGATTCGATGAAGAGTGCGACAGCGCCCCGACACCGAAGCCACACCGTCATCCTCGCGGCGATCGCCTGCGCCGCGCTCTGCGCCGGCGCGGCTGCCGCGACCGACAACTGGCCCCAGTTCCGCGGCCCGGGCATGAACCCGGCCGTCTCCGACAATCCCGCCCTGCCGGACCGCTGGAGCCAGACGGAGAACGTCGAGTGGGTCGCCGAGATCCCCGGGCTCGGCTGGTCCAGTCCGATCGTCTGGGGCAACCGGGTGTTCCTGACGACCGCCGTTTCCGAAGGCGAGTTCGAACGCCCCCAGGCCGGTCTCTACGCCGCCCGCGGCCGCAGCGAACCGCCGCAGGCGCAGCACGACTGGCGCGTGTACTGCCTGGAACTGTCGACCGGCGAAGTGCTCTGGGAACGCTCGGTCAAGGCCGGCATACCCGAGTTCCCGCGCCACCAGAAGCAGACGTACGCCTCCGAGACGCCGACCACCGACGGCGAACGCGTCTACGCGCGCTTCGGCGACCTCGGTGTCTACGCCTTCACGATGGAAGGCGAAGCCGTATGGAGCTTCGACACGCCCTACCGCCCGACCATGTGGGACTACGGCTCCGCCTCCTCGCCCGTGCTGCACGACGACCTGCTGATCATCCTCTACGACAACGAGGAAGAGTCCTGGATCGCCGCTCTCGACAAACACACCGGCGAAGAGCGCTGGCGGACCAGCCGGGAAGAGGTGTCGAGCTGGGCAACGCCGTTCGTCTGGGCGAACGAAGCCCGCACCGAGATCGTCACGAGCGGCAAGAACCGCATCCGCTCGTACGGCCTGGACGGCGAAGTGCTGTGGGAGATGGACGGCCGCATGTCGTGGGCGGCCATCGCCACCCCGTTCGCGGCTCACGAGATGGTCTACGTCAACTCCGGCTACTTCCAGGATCAGCGCCGGCCGGTCTTCGCCATCCGTCCGGGGGCGCTGGGCGACATCACCCTGGAAGGTGACGCGACGGAGAGCGAGTTCGTCGCCTGGCACCAGCCCAAAGCCGGTAACTACAACACGTCGCCTCTGGTCTACAAGGGCGTCTACTACAGCCTGCTGGACCGCGGCTTCTTCGAAGCGTACGACGCGCTGAACGGCGAGCCTGTGTACGGCCGGAAGCGCGTGGCGCCCCGGGGCGGCGCCAGCTTCACGTCATCTCCGTGGGCCTACAACGACCGCGTGTTCGCGCTCAGCGAGCAGGGCGACACGTACGTGATCCGCGCCGGCTCGGAGTACGAGGTACTCCACATGAACAGCCTCGACGAGATGGCGATGGCGTCGCCGGCGGTCGCCGGCGACCGGCTGCTGATCCGCACCCGGTCGAAGCTCTACAGCATCCGCAGCGCGGACTAGCCCGGCTACTCCGCGGGGGTCGCCGGGTAGGCGGCGTTGTAGCGCTCGATGATCAGGTTCGTGATGTCCGCGGCGTCGGCCGCGAACAGCAGGCCTCCCTGGAACTTGTTGAAGATCGCGGTGTAGCCGAACTCTCGCCCGACCTGGGAGATGATCGGCAGCACCGCCTGCTCGATCTCGCCGAATCTCTCGCCCTGCACCTTCTGCATCTCGCGGTTCGCGTCGTCCTGGGCGCGGCGCAGGTCGATCGTCATGTCCTCGAGCTGCTTCTCGAGCTCGGCCAGGCGGTCCTCGGCCAGCGTCAGCCGGCCGTCGTTGTACTGCTTCTGGAGCGCCGCCAACTGCTCCTGCCTGCCGGTGAGCTCCGCCTGCTTCGCGTCCCGGAGTTGCGTGAGTTCCTGAACCGCGATCTGGCCGCGCGCCGATTCCTGCAGGAGGCGCTCGACCTCGACCACGGCGATCTTGCTCTGGGCGGCGGCCGGCCCGGCCATGAGGGCGCCCGCGATGACCAGGGCGGTCACCGCGGCCGCGCGGAATCCGAGGGTTTTCAGGTTCATCTTCGTAGTTCTCCGTGAGGCGTCAGAAGCTGGTTCCGATGCTGAAGTCGAAGCTGTCGAACCGCTCCCGGTCGACGCCTCCGAGGTTGTCCAGCGGATTCAGGTTCGTAGCGTAGATGAAGCGGAGCGGAGCTCCAAGGATGGGCACGTTGACGCGAAGCTCGATTCCGGCGGACATGCGCATGTGGCTGAAATCGACGTCCTGGTCGTCGCCATAGACGTTGCCGGCATCGAAGAAGGTCACGACGCGGAAGGGACCGTTGACCAGGGTGTGGTGCTCGAGGTTGACGACGACGCTCTTGTTGCCGCCCTGGGGGAAGCCGTTCTGGTCGAGAAGCGTGCGGCCGGTCTCCGGATCGCGGACCCAGATGGAACGGAACGCGAAGCCGCGGAGGCTGTTCTCGCCGCCCAGCAGGTAGCGGTCCAGGAAGAACAGCTGGCGCACGTTGCCGGTGTCGTCCTGGCCGAACGGCTGGATGTAGCCGAGCTGAATGTTCGCCCGCCCCACCGTGTGCAGCCCGCGCCTCGTCAGCGGCACGGTGATCGCCGCGTTCAGCGACGGGCGAATGAAGAAGGACTCGCCGCCCAGGGGGCCGCCGGCGTACTCGAGAGATGCGATCAGGCGCTTGCCCTGGGTGGGTGCCAGACGGCTGTTGTGGCTGTCGTACTGGTAGGTGGCCGTGACCGAGCGGCGGTTGAACTGGAACGCCTGCTCGAACGTGTCGCTCGTCGGGTCGTCCTGCACTTCCGGGTTGTCGAAGAAGTAGAACGTCTGCGACTGGTAGCTCTCGATGTCCATGTTGCTGTAGGACATCTGGACCATCTCCCAGCGGCGGAAGTTCCGGCCGAACGTGATGACGCCGCCGGCCTCCTTGCTTCGGTAGCGCTGATCGACAAGGAGGTCGAAGTCCGTGTCCCGGTTGAAGAGTTGGACTCCGAAGTTCTGCGGCCGGTCCTTGACCCAGGGCATGTAGTAGGAGACGTCGAAGATGTCGCGGTAACGGCCGGTCTGGATCGACACGCCGACGGTCTCGCCGCGACCCAGGAAGTTGCGGGTGCGCAACGCCGACTGGACGAAGAAGCCGTCGAGCTCGCTGTAGCCGCCGCCGAACTGGACTTCCGTCTGGCCGGTTTCGCTGCCCTTGACGGTGATGTCGACCTGCTGGTCGTCCATGTCGTAGTCGACGTCGACCTGTTCGTTCTCGTCGACCACGTAGTACTCGAGCTGGCTCAGGCGCATCAGGCTGGTGCGCAACATGCCCGTGTTGAAGACGTCGCCCTCCTTCAGCAGCATCTGCCGGCGCAGCACCCGGTCGCGCGTCCGGTCGTTGCCCGTGAATTCCAGCCGTCCGATCCGGAACTGGTCGTTCTCCTCGACCGTCACGAGAATGTCGGCCACCAGATCGTCCCGCTCGACGATCTCCATCTTCACGTCCGCGAAGATGTAGCCGCTGTTCCGGTATAGCTCCTGGACCTGCTCCACGCCCTCGTCGATCACGTCCGAGCGCAGCCAGCCGCCCTTCGGATCCTTGAACATCCGCATCAGCAGTTCCTCGGGCAGAATCTCGGCGCCCTCCACATCGACCTCGCCCAGCTTCCAGCGCGGCCCTTCCTCGAGCGGAATCACGAGAGCAAGCTGGCGCTTCCGCTCCTCGATGCGCTCGGCGTTCGGCTTGCGCTCGATGACGTCGAGTTCGGGCTCGCCGACCTCGACATCCTTGTAGCCGAAACGGCGGTAGAGGTCCTTGACCTTGTCGAGGTCCTCCTGAACCGTCGCCGAGTTGAACACGTCGCGCTTGCGGATTCTGGTCAGCAGGTTCGACTTTTTCGTCTTCTCCATCTGGCGTCGGAGGCGGCCGGCGGAGAACACTTCGTTGCCTTCGAAATCGACCTGGCCGATCTTGACTCTCCCGCCCTCGTCCACGGTGATCAGCACCCGCTTCTCGCCCAGGCCCGCGTCCTGGATCTCGACGTGGATACCCGCGAACCGGAAGCCTCGCTCCTCGTAGAGCTTCTTGATGGCCCCTTCGAGACGGGCCAGCTCGCCCAGGTCCAGCGGCAGACCCTCGAAGACCGAGATCCGCTCCCGGTCCGTCATGTCGCCGATGTCGCTCCGTTTCACCTTCTTCAGACCGTCGTACTCGAGCGAGACCAGGAGCGGCCTCTCCGTGACCGTCACCCGGACCAGCACGCCTTCGTCCTGCGCCTCGGCCGCGATCGAGATGTCGTCGATCAGCTTCCGCTCCCAGAGGTCCTTGATCCGCTCGTTCACGCGGCCGGGATCCCAGGGCTTTCCGGCCTCGATATCCAGGTAGTAGTTCAGACTGTCTTCGCTCAGCGTCTCGACGCCGGCGTACTCGACCGACACGATCGGCCGGCCGACCAGCAACTGGCCGGCGGCCGGTACGGCGAGCAGGAACACGGCGACGAGCGCGCCCGGCCGTGCCAGCCGTCGAAGGTTGTTTCGATCAGGATTCCGCAAGAGCAGGTTCCTCCTCAACGGTCCGGGCGGCGCCGCCCTGAACGACCTCCAGGACCAGTCCCTCCTGGGCCAGATCCACACGAATGCGCTCCACTGAATCACCGGTGCGCTGGATCAGCAGGTCGGACACCGCATCCTGGACGTAGCGCTGGATCGTGCGACGCAATGGACGGGCGCCGGTCGACGGATCGATGCCCGCCTGCTCCAGCAACCATTCCCGCGCCTCGCCGGTGACCTCGACGGCGAGCCCCCGGTCGGCAAGGGTTTCGTTCACGTCGGAGAGCAGGAGGCAGGTGATGGCTCGCAGCTCCTCCCGACCCAGCGGATTGAACACGATCGTCTCGTCGATGCGGTTGATGAACTCGGGGCTGAAGCTGCGGCGGAGCTCCGCTTCGATCTCTTCCCTGATGCGGCCGAAGTCCTCTCCGGAAGGGCCGCCGAAGCCCATGCGTCCACCCTTGAGCACCAGCTTACTGCCCAGATTGGAAGTCAGCAGCACCAGGGCATGACGGAAGTCGACGTGGTTGCCGTAGGCGTCGGTCAGGCTGCCCTCCTCCAGGATCTGAAGCAGCAGGTTCGTGATGTCCGGATGCGCCTTCTCGATCTCGTCGAACAGGATCAGCGAGTACGGCTGGCGCCGAACCCGCTCCGTCAACTGGCCGCCCTCCTCGTAGCCGACGTAGCCCGGCGGCGAGCCGATCAGCTTGGATGCGGAGTACTTCTCCATGTACTCGCTCATGTCGAACCGCATGAGAGCCGTCTGACTGCCGAACAGGAACTCGGCCAGTCGCCGGGCGACCTCCGTCTTGCCGACGCCGCTCGGCCCCAGGAAGACGAACGAGCCGACCGGCCGACGGGGATCGGATACGCCGAGCCGCGACCGGCGGATGGCGCGGCTGATCGACCGGATCGCCCGATCCTGCCCCACGATCCGGCGCCGCAGAACGTCCTCCATCCTCATCAGCCGCTTCGCCTCGTCGCCACGCACTGCCGCCACCGGCACGCCTGTCCACGAGGCAATCACCTCCTCCACGTCCTGAGCGGTCACGACCTGATCCCCAACGTCCTGCTCATGCAACTGCTCGATGCTCTCGAGATCTTCCCGGAGCTCGATCTCGCGCTCGCGGAAGCGGACGGCGCGGTCGAAGTCCTTGTCCGAGATCGCCGCCTTCATTTCGGCCACGACTTCCCGGATCTCCTGCTCGATCCGCCGCGCCTGGCGCGTATCCCGTACCCGGCGCAGCTTGACCCGGGCGCCGGCTTCGTCGATCACGTCGATCGACTTGTCGGGCTGATGACGGTCGGTGATGTAGCGGTTGGACCCGGCGATCGCGGCGCGCAGCGCGGCGTCGTCGTAGGCGACCTTGTGGAAACCCTGGTAGCGCTCCTTCAGGCCGACCAGGATGTCGTAGGTCTCGTCCGCGGAGGGCGGCTTGATCTGCACCGCCTGGAATCGCCGCAGCAGAGAGCGGTCCTTCTCGATGTGCCGGCGGTACTCCCGCTGGGTCGTGGCGCCGATGCAGGCGATGTCGCCCCGCGAAAGGGCAGGCTTCAGGATGTTCGCGGCATCGAGCGAACCCTCGGCGGAACCGGCCCCGACCAGAGCGTGGATCTCGTCGATGAAGACAAGCACGTCTTCGCCTTCCTCGAGCTCCTTGAGGATGCCCTTCAGGCGCTCCTCGAACTGTCCCCTGTACTTCGTGCCGGCGACGATCAGGGACAGGTCGAGCGCGACGATGCGCTTGCGCGCAAGGAACTTCGGCACCCGGCCGTGGGACACCCGTTGCGCCAGTCCTTCGACGATGGCCGTCTTGCCCACACCCGGCTCCCCGAGCAGGATGGGGTTGTTCTTCGTCCGTCGCGCGAGGATCTGGACGATGCGGCCGACTTCCTGCTGGCGGCCGATCAGGGGGTCGAACTGGTCCTGCTGCGCGAGCGCGGTCAGGTCGCGACCGAACTCCGCCAAGAAGGGCAACTCCTGCTTGCCGCGCCGGCTGTCGCGCTCGCGGGCGATGTCCGCGACGTGTTCGCGCACCGTAGCGACCTCGAGCCCGTGCCGCTTGAGGACGCGCTGGGCCAGGCAGCTGTCGACCCGCAGTACGCCGATCAACAGATGCTCGGAGCCGACCGCGGCGTGGACCATGCTTTCCGCCTCGTGAGAGGCGAAGGCGAGGATCTTCTTCGACTCCTCCGACAGCGGCAGTTCGGCGGTCGACGAGATGCGCTCGACGAACACCCGCTCGCCCTCTATCTCGCGGCGAAGATCCTCCGGCTTGACCTGGAGGCGCTGGAGGAGTTCGATGATCGACTCCTCCCCCTCGCGCAGGATGCCGAGCAGGATGTGCTCCGACTCGATGACCCGGCTGCCCAGCTTGCTCGCCTCGTAGCGAGCGAAGAAGAGGGCGCGCCGCGATTTCTCGTTGTACTTCTCGAACACCGGGCAAGTCTAGCCCGGCGCAAGGGATCCTCCGTCCAGACGCAGCACCGCTCCGCAACGCTTCGCCACTTCCGGGTTGTGCGTCACCAGCACCATCGTCGTGTCCCGGCGCCTGCGCAGTGTGTCGAGGAGTTCCAGCACCTGTTCGCCGCTCCTGGAATCCAGGTTGCCGGTCGGTTCGTCGGCCAGCAGCACCGCAGGTTCGAGCACCAGGGCGCGGCAGATCGCGATCCGCTGCCGTTCGCCGCCGGAGAGCTGCTGCGGGAAGGCGCCGGCCCGGTCGGCGAGGCCGACCTGGTCCAGGAGCGCGAGCGCCTGAGCGCTGAGAGACGACGTCGGACGGCCCGCGATCCGCCCCGGCATCATCACGTTCTCGAGCGCGGTGAAGTCCGGAAGCAGTTGATGGAACTGGAAGACGAAACCGAGGGACCGGTTGCGAAAGCCAGCCAGGGCCGACGGCCTGGACGCGGTGAGATCGACGCCATCGACCCGAACCGAACCCGCGTCCGGGGTATCGAGCGCGCCCAGGATGTTGAGGAGCGTCGACTTGCCCGAACCGGACGGGCCGACGATGGCTGCCGTCTCGCCGCGCGCGACAACCAGGTCCACGCCGCGCAGGACCTGCCGCCGGACCGCGCCGTCCTGGTAGGCCTTGGTGACCCCGGAGACCGCGATCACGTTCGCGCGCTCCGCATCGCCTCGACGGGGTGTAGGAGGCTCGCCTTGCGCGCCCCGATCACGGCGGCCGCGGCGGTGAACAGAACGGTCACGGCGAGCACGACGAGCACGTCCGTGCCCCGGACCAGGAACGGCACGTAGTCCACGACGTACACATCGGACGGCGTGGAGATGACGCGGTAGCGGTCCAGGAGCGCCGCGAGCCCGGCGCCTGCCGCGCCGCCGAGGCCGGCGCCGCCGACCGACAGCAGCGCGCCGAGCAGCAGGAACACCCGCCGCAACCGGGCCGGCGGCGCACCCATCGCCGCCAGCACGCCAACCTCGGCGCGCTTGCTCGAAAGCACCATCGACAACGCCGCCAGCAGGGCGAAGGAGGCGACCGCCACGATCAGGGCCACCGCCGAGAAGACCAGGCCCTTCTCGAGCCGCAGCACGAAGAGGAGCGCCCGGTTGGCCTGCCTCCAGGTGGTCACCGTCGCCACGGCCGGGTCGATTCCCCGGCGCAGAAAGTCGCCGATCTCCTCCGGATCCGCGTCCGGAGCAAGCGTCAGGTCCAGTCGTCTGTCGCCCCGCGCGAACAGAGCGGAAGCCTGCTCGAGCGGCAGCAGCACCGGATCGTCCGTGTCCTCCGCACGGTCCGACCGGTAGATCAGGTCGACCGGCAGCATGCGGGCCCGCGGCCTGGGCCCGACCGGCGTGAGGCCGGGGCGAGGCGAGACGACGCGCACCATGTCGCCCACGGCCAGCCCCATCCGCAGCGCCACGGAAACGGGCACGATCAGCCTGGGCGTCGCCTCCGGCTGGACCGGGATCCAGGGCGGCGGCGCTTTCTCGTAGCCCAGCACCTCGACTGCGAGCGGACGGTCGTCATCGGCCAGCCAGCCCCGCGCGTAGAGCAGCTCCTGGACACCGGCGACGCCGTTCGTCGCGGCCGCCAGCTCGGCCAGGTCCCGCGCTCCTTCCGTTGCTGCCGCGCCTTCGACGGCGGCGCCGCGGCCGAACTCGATCTGGAGGGCGGGCGTATGCCGCGCCAGGTCTTCCAGCAGGAGGTTCTGAAAGCCGGCGAGCGCGGCCAGCGCCAGCACCAGCGCCGCCGTACCCACCGCGAGGCCGCCCGCCGTCAGGGTGGACAGCGCCCGGATGTGCGCGTCCGCGCGGGTGGAGCGGAAGTACCTGACTGCTATGTGCCAGACGAACCCCACGGCGACGCGAGGCTACTCCGAGGCTCCCGACTCCTCCAGCACGCCGATGTAGGGCAGGTTGCGGTAGCGGTCGTTGTAGTCGAGGCCGTAGCCGACGACGAACTTGTCGTCCACCTCGAAGCCGCGATAGTGGATCTGAACCGGCGTCTCGCGCTTGCAGGCCTTGTCGAGCAGCACGCAGAGCCGCACGGAACGCGCCCCCCTGAACCCCATCAGCGCCATGATCGTCCGCATCGTGTAGCCGGTATCCACGATGTCCTCGATCAGCAGAACGTCGCGGCCGGCCAGAGAGTGATCCAGGTCGCGGCGGATCCGCACCTCGCCGGGCGAGGTCGTCTCGCCCCGATAACTCGAGGTCTGGAAGAAGTCGACGACGAGCGGCCGGGACAGCCGCTGCAGGAGGTCGGACATGAAGAAGACGGAGCCCTTCAGCACGCCGACGCAGAGCAGCTCCTCGCTGTCGGCATAGTCCCGCTCGATCTCGGCGGCCAGCTCGCCGACCCGGCGGTCGAGCACTTCCCTCGAAATCAACTCGCGCGGCATGCCGTCTTCGGTCATCGAACTCCTCGGGATATGGTCTGCCGCACTCCAGGCATGGAGCGGGCGACGCGAGAAACGCCGTGAATGGACACAAGGATACCGGCCCGGACACGAGTCTCGCGGCCGAACTCGAGGAGAGCCGCCGGCGCTGGCTGGAGGCGGGAATTCCGACGCCAGAGGCCCTCCTCGTCACCGGCTCCGGCCTGAGCCTGAACCTGAGCGCGCCGGCGGCCGGACCGTGGCCCTTTTCCGACCTGTTCCCCTTCGACGTCGAAGCGATCGAGGGCCACGCCGTGACCGCCGAACTCGTACGGACGGGCAACGGCAGGCTGGTGCTCTACAGCCGCGGCCGGCTGCACGCCTACCAGGGCTACACGCCGGCCCAGGTCGTCTACCTGGTGCGCCTCAGCGCCCTGCTCGGCGCTCGCTCGCTGGTCGTCACGAACGCCGCCGGCTCCCTGCGTGCGGACCTGCCGCCCGGCTCGATCGTGGCCATCTCCGACCACATCAACCTGACCGGCCTCAACCCGCTCAGGGGCCGGCTGCCGGCCTCCTGGGGGCCGCAGTTTCCCGACCTGGCTGATGCCTACGATCCCGGGCTGCGCCGCCGGTTGGCGGAACTCGGAGAACAGGCCGGAGTCCCGGTCGGCGAAGGCGTCTACGCGGGCCTGCTCGGGCCGTCCTTCGAGACCCCCGCCGAGATCCGCGCCTACCGCACCCTGGGCGCCGACCTGGTCGGCATGTCGACCGTGCTGGAAGTGATCGCCGCCCGCCACATGGGGCTCCGTGTGCTCGGCTTGTCCCTGGTCACGAACATGGGCGTGGGGCTGGTCGACGAAGCTGTCAACCATCAAGACGTGCTCCGGATCGGCGGCAGAGCCTCCGCCGGTGTCGCCCGCCTCGTCTCCGACCTGTTCGCGGACGACGCCTTCCGGAACCCGGAATCGAGCTGAGCCATGTCCGAACTCGAAGCACAGATCGAGAACCGGCGCGACAAGCGCCACCGGCTGCGCGAACGGGGCGTCGACCCCTACCCGACCCGCGCACCGTACGACCTCGAGCCGGCCGAAGTCTGCAAGCGCTACGGCGAGCAGACCGAGGCGGAACTCGAGCGGGCCGCGGTCTCTCTCAGGGTTCCCGGCCGCGTTCGCGCCCACCGCACCCACGGCAAGGCGGCGTTCCTCGACATCTCCGACGGCGCCGACTCGAAGGTCCAGGTCCTTCTGCGCCGCAACCACGTCGGCGAGAACTGCTGGTGGCTGCTCTCGCAACTCGACATCGGCGACTACGTGCTCGCGGACGGCCAGTTGATCCGCACCCGTACCGGCGAACTGACGATCTCGGCCGACCGCCTCGACCTGCTGGCGAAGGCGACCCGGCCGCTGCCCGAGAAGTGGCATGGCCTGGCCGACCGGGAAGAGCGTTACCGGCGTCGCTACCTCGACTTGCTGAACTCCTCCGAGTCGACGCGGCGCTTCGTCGTCCGCTCGCAGGCTATCGCCGCGCTTCGCGCCTGCCTCCTGGACGAGGGCTTTCTCGAGGTCGAAACGCCGATGATGCAGGCGGTTCCCGGGGGCGCGACGGCCCGGCCCTTCGTGACCCACCACAACGCCCTCGACCTCGACCTCTACCTGCGCATCGCGCCCGAGCTCTATCTCAAGCGCCTGCTGGTCGGCGGCCTGCACCGGGTGTTCGAGATCAACCGCAACTTCCGGAACGAGGGCATCTCCACCCAGCACAACCCCGAGTTCACGATGCTCGAGTTCTACTGGGCCTACTCCGACTACGAGCAGTTGATGGCCTTCACCGAGACGATGCTCGCCGCGGTCCTGGATGCCGTGCATGCCGACGGCTCGACAACCTGCACTTGGCGCGGCCACGACATCGACCTCAAGGCCCCCTGGCCGCGACTCAGCGTGCGCCAGTCCCTGCTGGACATCGGCGGCCTGGACCCGGCCACGGTCGACGACGAAGCGGCCCTCGCCGCCGAACTCACTCGCCTCGGTGAAGACCTGCCGAAGAGCGCCGCCTACGGCAACCTGCTGATGGCCCTCTTCGACCGTCTCGTCGAACCGAAGCTGATTCAGCCCACCTTCATCCACGACTACCCGGTCGAGGTGTCCCCCTTCGCCAAGCACGAGTCCAGTGACCCCCGGTTCACCGAGCGATTCGAGCTCTTCATCGGCGGCATGGAAATCGCGAACGCCTTCACGGAGTTGAACGATCCCGACGACCAGGCCGAGCGATTCCGCCAGCAGCTCCGCGCCCGCGAAGGCGGCGACGACGAAGCGCACCGCTTCGACCGGGACTACGTCGAGGCACTCCAGTACGGCATGCCGCCCGCCGGCGGCCTCGGCCTCGGCATCGACCGGCTGGTCATGTTGCTGACCGACGCCCGGTCGATCCGGGACGTGATCCTGTTTCCGTTGCTGCGTCCGCGGTAGGAGCCGTCAGCGTGTCAGTCTCCGGACCGCGCGGTCAGCCACTGCTCCACCGCCTGCTTCACGGGCTCCTCGAGCCACGGCAGAACGCCCAGGTTGCCCTCGCGGGCGGCGGCTTCGATGTCGATTTCGTCGCGGTCGAGGAAGCGGGCGGCGCGGTAGTAGGCATCGCCCCCGGCGTCGGCGGCGTCGCCGCGTTCGATCAGGTGGCCCGCGAGTTCACGGGCGAGGCGTAGCCGGGGCGGCAGCGGCGGGGCCGGCAGAGGTCGCGGCAGGCGGGATTCCAGACCCGCGGCTTCGGCAGCCCTCCGAAACGCCGGCGCGTCCGGCGGCGATTCGTCGCCGTGGAAGACGGCGTCGAACGCCTCGGGCCACGCGGACTGAAGATGTTCGGCGAGCAGGCGCCGGTCCCGGGCGTCCAGTTCCAGCGTGCGCGCGAGGACCCGGCGGGCTCCCGCTGCCGCGAAGCGGGCCATAGCCGGCTCAAGGACTCCGGGCTGGTCGGTCCAGCCCGTGACGAGCGGCCAGACGAGGGTCGCGTCCTGCAGCGGCGCCGGCATCAGGGGGAGGCTCGGCTGACAGTTCTCCCTGAGTTCCCCTCGCAGCGTCCTGGATCGCCGCACCAGGCTGTCGAGAAAGTCGATCGCCACGGTGGCGTTGGGCGGCAGGTTCGCCAGACCCTGCCGAAACGCCTCGGCCACGGTCGACCCACTGGGGGAGAGATCCCCGACGATCTGGATCAACGGGGGAGCGCCCGCAGCGGCCGCCGCTTCGATGATGCGCGCGCGGAGTGAGTCCTGGTCGGCCGGAACGGGCGGAACGTAGACCACGTCTGTCACGGAACGCACCAGTGCCGCCGCTGCGGGCGCGTCGGACACCGGCGCCGCGGTCGGCGCCGCGAGGACGCCGGTCGCCAGGTCGCACCAGAGGCTGGCCGCGTCGTGGGCAGGCCAGTGCGAGAAGCTGTGCCGAATCCAGAGGTTCGCCGGTTCGGCGACGTGTTCGCGGAGCGTGAGGGACGTCACGCGGTTACTTCGACTCGAGCGCAGCCGCGACCGCGGCCTCCACCGCCTTCTGGACGTAGCGGGCGAGGATGTCCCCCTCCACGTTCACGCGGTCGCCCGGCTTCAGCGCGCCAAGAGTCGTCACCTCGAGCGTGTGCGGGATCAGCGCCACGTCGAATGTCCGGTCATGGAGCGCCGCGACGGTCAGGCTCACACCGTCGATCGTGATGCTGCCCTTGAGTACGACTCCCGTCTCCAACCCGGCCGGAACGTTGAACGCGACGACGCGGTGGTCGCCCTGCTCCTCGACCTTCGTAACCGCTGTCGTCGCGTCGACGTGCCCCTGGACCCAGTGGCCGCCGAGCGGGTCGCCGGCCGAGAGCGGCGGCTCGAGGTTCACGTCGTCGCCCGCCCGCAGGGCGCCGAGCGTCGTTCGGCTCAGCGTTTCCGGAGACAGGTCGAACACGGATCGCGCGGCTCCATCCACCTCGTCCTGCTCCACCACGGTCAGGCAGACGCCCGCCACGGCGATGCTGGCCCCCATACCGAGCTTCGCGGCCAGCACCGCCGAGTGTCCGACGACCAGGCGCGCACCTCCCCGATCGGAGGTTCCGGGCGCCTCGACTACTCGCCCACGCTCCGTGACAATTCCGGTAAACATCCCTGCCTGTAGCCTACGAGAATCACGTCCGGCTCGCGCCTGCTGACCCGCAGCTCGTCGAGGCGCCAGGCGTCGGCGAGCTTCCCCGGACCATCGCCGCCGAGAGGACCGGGCGCCGCAGCGCCGCCGATCAGGACGGGCGCGCAGCAGACCGCGGCGCGGTCCCACAGTCCGGACGCCGAGAAGGCAGCGAGCACCTCCCCTCCACCCTCGACCAGCACGTTGGAGACGCCACGGTCGAAAAGGTCCTCCAGGACGCCGGCCGGCCCCACGGCTGGAAGACCCACCACCTCGGCGCCGGCGTGGCGAAGCCGATCACTGCGCGCCACCCAATCCCGCACGGACGCGGACGCCGAGGAGCCGATGTCCTGCGGCTCTTCGGTGTAGACGACGACAGGTCCCTCGACCTCGAACATGCGCGCACCAGGGGAGAGCCGCAACCGCCGATCGAGCACGACCCGTAGAATCGGCCCCTCGGCCCGATCCAGCCGCCGGTTCAGCCGCGGGTCGTCGGCCAGCGCGGTGCCGCTGCCGACGACGATCGCCTGGTGCTCTTCCCGCAGGTCGAGCGCCCATTTCCTGCCCCGTTCCGACGAGATCCACTGGCTGTCGCCGGCCGCCGTCGCGATCCGTCCGTCCAGACTCATCGCCCACTTCAGCGTCACCGCCGGCCGCCCATGCACCACCCGGGTCAGGAACGGTACGTTCATCTCGATCGCCTGCCCGGCAAGGAGACCGCCCTCGACTCGAATCCCCACACCGCGCAGCCTGTCCGCGCCGCCGCCCTTCACCTCAGGATTCGGGTCGCCGTGAGCGAAAACCACGCGCTTCACGCCGGATTCGATGACCCGGTCGACGCAGGGCGGCGTGCGACCGTGATGGTTGCAGGGCTCGAGGGTCACGTACAGCGTGCCGTCGAGCGCCGCGTTGCCGGCGGCCGCCAGCGCCGCCGCCTCCGCGTGTTCTCCGCCCGCCCGGCGGTGCCAACCCTCGCCGACGATCTCGCCGCCGTTCGTGACCACCGCTCCGACCATCGGGTTCGGCGCCACGGTGTAGCGGCCGCGCCGCGCCAGACTCAGCGCGCGGGCCATCGCGCGGCGGTCGCCCGGACTGAAGCCCGACTCGCTCGTCATTCGAAGAGCGCGGACGCGAACGACCGCGGATCGAAGATGACCATGTCCTCTACCGCCTCGCCGACGCCCAGCCAGGCGACGGGCAGGCGCAGGTCGCGCGCGATCGCCACCGCCATGCCCCCCTTGGCGGTGCCGTCGATCTTGGCCAGAAACACCGCATCGAGCGGGGCGACGGCGCCGAACTCCCGCGCCTGCACCAGGGCGTTGTGCCCGGTGCCCGCGTCGACGACGAGCAGGTTGCTCACCCCCCAGGCAGGGCCCTCGGCTTCAGCCGACGCCCGCCGCGCGACCCGATGCACTTTCGCCAGTTCGTCCATCAGTTGACCGCGGGTGTGGAGCCGGCCCGCGGTGTCGACGATCAGGTGGCCCGCGCCGCGAGCCCTGGCCGCCTCGACGGCGTCGAAAACGAGCGCCGCCGGATCGCCTCCCGACGGACGGCGCACGACGTCGACTCCGAGCCGTTCGCCCCAGACCTGGAGTTGCTCGGCCGCCGCCGCCCGGAAGGTGTCCGCCGCCGCGAACAGCACGCGCTCGCCGCGCGCCAGGGAAGCATGGGCCAGCTTGGCGGCGGAAGTGGTCTTGCCCGAACCGTTGACGCCGACCATCAGGGTGATGCGCGGCGGCGGCGGCCACTCCGCCAGCGGCGCGTCGAGGAGCAGTACCGCCACCTCGTCGACCAGCAATTGGCGGAGCCCGACCTCGTCGCCTCGCGCGACGGATCCGGAACGCACCGCCCCTCGGAGGCGCTCGACCAGATCGAGCGACGTCTCCACACCAAGGTCCGCCTCGATCAGGGTCTCCTCGAGTTGCTCCAGCACGTCCTCGTCGATCCGCTGCGCGTTTCCGAGCACGGCGCCGATCCGGCCGGAAAGCCCCTTCCGGGTACGACCGAGACCCCGGCGCAGCCGGTCCCACAGCCCTCCCGAGCGGCGTTCTTCGTCCTCTGACGGTTGCAGGGCGACTCCGCCGCCGATCTCCACGCTCACGGCGAAGCCCCACCCACCGGAGCGCGCGCCGCATCGAGGAAGGCCTCGAGTTCGCTCCGCACCAGCGCCGGATCGAGGCCGGGAACGATCTCGCCCCGCCCGGGCGCCGCCGGCAGAATCCACACCAGACCGCTCTCGCGCGCCTTCTTGTCCCGGCCCATCGCCTCGATCAACCGCTCCGCGTCGAGACGAATGCCAAGCTCCCGCTCAACGTCCGCGAGCGCGGGCGGACCTAGCCGATCGATCAACCGCTCCAGCCGCGCCGCGAACTCCGGATCAAGTCCGCGCCGCCGCGCCAGACGGAGCGCGAACCTCATCCCGTGACCGACCGCGTCGCCGTGGCGCAAGCCCCGGTAGCCGAACTCCGACTCGATCGCATGCCCGAGCGTGTGTCCGAAGTTGAGCAGACGGCGGCGATCCCCTTCCTCCAGGTCCGCCTCGACCACGTCCAGCTTGGCCTGGACAGAGGCCGCGACGACCGGGGTCAACGCCGCGGCGTCCACGGCGAGCAGACGGTCCAGCGACTCCTCCACCTGCGCCAGCAGATCGAGATCGAGCAGCGCCGCCATCTTGACCACCTCGAACAGGCCGGCTCGAAGCTCCGCCGCGGGCAGGCTCCGCAGGCAGTCGATGTCCGCGAGCACGAACCTCGGGTGGTGGAAAGCTCCGACCGTGTTCTTGCCGCCGGCCAGGTCGATCCCCGTCTTGCCGCCGACCGAGGCATCGACCTGTGCCAGCAGCGTCGTCGGGATCTGCACGTAATCGATGCCGCGCAGGAAGCACGCCGCGGCGAAACCTCCGAGATCGCCGACGGCGCCACCGCCCAGCGTGACGAGACGACTGTCCCGCTTGCCGCCGCGATCGAGCATCCGTTGCCAGACCGACGCGGCGCAGTCAACCGTCTTCGCGGCCTCGCCGTCCGGAACCTCGATCGTCTCGACCCGCGCCGCGGGCTCCAGGAGCTTCCTCGCCGCGGCGCCGCAGTGACGGTCCGGAACCTCGCTCGTGACCAGGAAGACGACCCGGCCGCGGCACCAGGCCCCGACCTCGGCCAGCGCGCCGCCGCCCGTCGAAGCCAGGAGACCGGGCCCGACCAGGATGTCGCTCACGCCGCGCGGGTGCGCGAGAGTCAGGCGATGCGGCCCGCCCCGAACGAAGTCCTGCGTGCCCTCCACCGTGCCGCCCTCCCGGCCTAGCCGCCGCGCGGGCGGACGCGCAGCCCGAGTTCCAGCAACTGTTCCTGGTCCACCGTCGACGGCGCCTCCGTCATCAGGCACACCGCCGAGGCCGTCTTCGGAAAGGCGATCACGTCGCGCAGGGAGGAGGCGCCGGCCATCAACATGACGATCCGGTCGACGCCGAGCGCGATTCCGCCGTGCGGCGGCGCACCGTAGCTCAGGGCCTCGAACAGAAAACCAAAGCGCTGCTCGGCCTCCGCGGCGTCGATCCCGAGCACTGCCAGCACGCGCTTCTGCACGTCCCGATCGTGGATCCGGATGGAGCCGCCGCCGATCTCGTTGCCGTTCAGCACCACGTCGTAGGCCCGCGAGCGCACCGACCCCGGGTCGCTCTCCAAGAGCTCCAGGTCCTCCATCCGCGGCGAGGTGAATGGATGGTGGGTCGCGTTCCATCGCCCCTCGTCGCCGTTCCAGGCAACCAGCGGGAAGTCGTGCACCCAGAGGAACTCGTGCGCATCCTCCCGCATGTGTCCGAAGCGACGCCCGACCTCAACCCGCAGGGCGCCCAGCGCTGCGGCCGCGGTCGGCGCCGGTCCGGCAACCAGCAGGCCCAGGCCGCCTTCCTCGACGCCGAGGCGATCGGCCAGAGTCTCGACCTGTCCGTCCGTCAGCGCACCCTTGACCAGGAACGAGGGAACGCCGCCGTCCCGCTTGACCCAGAGGACGCCGGCGGCGCCGTGGCGGCGGGCGATGTCGGCGTACTCGTCGACCTGGCGACGGCTGGAGGAAGCGGCGCCCGGAATGTGGACTCCGCGGATGACACCGCCCGAGGCGACCGCCGCCTGGAAGGCGCGAAAGCCCGTCTCGCGCAGGCAGTCCGTCACGTCCTCGATCTCGAGGTCGACCCGCAGATCGGGACGGTCGTTTCCGTAGCGGAGCATCGCGTCGTCGTAGGAGAGGCGCGGGTAGGAAGCAGGCGGCTCGATTCCGGCCAACGGGAACACCCGCGCGAACAGCCCCTCGACCAGACCGTAGACGTCCTCCTCGTCGACGAAGGACATCTCGACGTCGATCTGGGTGAACTCAGGCTGGCGGTCGGCGCGCAGATCCTCGTCGCGGAAGCAACGGGCGAACTGGACGTAGCGCTCGAGTCCGCTGACCATCAGAATCTGCTTGAACAACTGGGGCGACTGCGGAAGCGCGTAGAAACTGCCGTGGTTCAGGCGGCTCGGCACGAGATAGTCGCGGGCGCCCTCCGGCGTCGAGCGGGTGAGCATCGGCGTCTCGACGTTCACGAAGCCCTGCTCCCGGAAATAGCCCAGGCTTTCGATCGTGAAATCGGAGCGCAGCCGCAGGTTGTTCTGCAGGCCCTGCCGGCGTAGATCGAGAAACCGGTACTTGAGCCTGGTCTCCTCGCTTGCGTCCTGAGCGCCCTCCACGCCGAACGGCATGGGCTCCGAGGGGCCGAGCACACGGCCGCGACGAACCTGGATCTCGATCTCGCCGGTGGCCATCTTCGGGTTCACCTTGTCGGGGTCCCGACGCACGATCTCGCCCTCGACCTCGACCACCCATTCGAGGCGGGCCGGATCGAGTGCCTTGGCTGCATCCGGCGTGCTTTCCGGATGCACGACGGCCTGGACGACGCCGCTCCGATCGCGCACGTCGAGGAAGATCACGCCGCCGTGATCGCGCCGGCGGTGGACCCATCCCTGGACCTTCGCCTGCTCGCCGACCCGCTCCGCGGTCAGCGTTCCTGCACCGGTTCTGTTCACGTGCCTGCTCCTCGTGGCGAGCCGCTCCCGGCTCGAACCGCCGATCCTCGCACAAGTCAGGCGGAAATTCTCGCCTTCACCGCCGCCGCGAAGCCGTCGCGAGAAATCGTCTCCTGGGTGCTGTTCGTGAAGTCGCGCAGGACGACCGTTCCGGCGGCCAGTTCGTCCTCGCCGATGAGCGCGATCCAGCGGCAACCGCGGCGGTTGGCCTTTCGCAATCCGGCCTTGAGACTCCCGGCAGCGAACTCCGAGATCGCGGGTACGCCCGCGGCTCGCAACTCCTCCGCCAGTTCCGGCGCAGCGTCCAGGGAAGCCGCGCCGACCGCGATGACACACACGGGAGCCGTCCACCCGGCACGAACCGGGGACGAATCCGGCAGGACGTCGACCAGCCGGTCCTGCCCGATCGCGAAGCCGATGCCGGGTACGGCCGGGCCGCCGAGTTCTCCGATCAGGCCGTCGTAGCGGCCGCCGCCGAGGATCGCATCCTGTGCTCCCAGCGCCCCGGACGTGATCTCGAACACCGTCCGGGTGTAGTAGTCGAGGCCACGCACCAGCCGGTCGTCGATCCGGTAGGCGACACCGAACCGTTCGAGCTGTCCGCATACGACCTCGAAGTGCTCACGGGCCGGTCCGCCCAGCACTTCGCGCAGGTGCGGCGCGTCCTCCAGGAGCCGCCTCTCGCCCGGCGCCTTCGTGTCGAGGATGCGGAGCGGATTCGTTTCCAGACGCCGCCGGCTATCGGCTCCAAGGGCGTCGCGGTGCGGTTCGAGGAACTCGCGCAGTCGCCGCGAGTAGCGCCGCCGGCACTCCGGATCGCCGACGGAGTTGAGGCCCACCTCCAGATCCTCGAACCCGAGTTCCTCGAGGAACCGAAGCAGCATGACGAGCAACTCCACGTCGCTGTAAGGCCCCGGATCGCCGATCACCTCGGCGCCGATCTGGCTGAACTGGCGGTAGCGTCCGGCCTGGGGGCGCTCGTAACGGAAGTACGGCCCCATGTAGAAGACCTTGACCGGCTGGGGCCACGAAGCCATGTCGTGCTGCAGGTAGGCGCGCGCCACCGGCGCTGTTCCTTCCGGGCGAAGAGTCAGGCTGCGGCCCTTCTTGTCGTCGAAGGTGTACATCTGCTTGCCGACGATCTCGCTTCCCTCGCCGACGCCGCGCACGAAGAGATCCGTGTCCTCCACCACCGGAGTCCGCACCTCGTGGTAGCCGTAGAGCGTGAACACGCGGCGGGCCGTCTCCTCCACCTGCGCGAACGCACCGGCCTCGGCCGGGAGCAGGTCCCGCATGCCCTTGACGTTCCGGAATCGCCGCTTCGCAGCCATGGCGGGATGGTATCCATCCTCGGTGGTAGCGTCCCGCCGGGACGAAGCAGGTGCAGATCGAACTTTCCGAACGCCAGCGCGCCACGGTCGCCGCCGCGGCGACGATTGCGGCGGCGACCGTCATCCTGGCCGCCGTGGTCGCCCTGTTCTGGGCCATCGGCAGCTTCTTCGCCGCGTTCTCGAACGTCTTCCTGCCGCTGGCGGTCGCCGCCGTGCTCGCGTTCGTGCTCAGGCCCTACTACGAGCTGCTGAACGAGCGGCTGCGCTTCCCGAAGGTCTTGGCGGTGGCCGCCGTGCTGCTGTCGCTGCTGCTACCGGTCGCCGGCTTCGCCTGGTTCTTCGGCGCCCTGGCGGCATCGCAGATCACCGGCCTCCTCGACGCCCTGCCCGACGCCCGGGATCGCATCATGACCTGGGTAGCGGAGAGCCTGCCGGCGCTCAACGAGTTCATGGAGACCAACGAGTTCGCGGGCCGGGTCCGGGAAGCGGTCGAGGAGATCGACCTGACGAGTCTTCTCCCCGGCTTCGGCCTGGTCGGCGACACCGCCCTGGACGTTCTCCAGAGCATCGGCGCCGCCGTCGGCTCCCTCTTCGCCTGGGCGGTGCTCCCGGTCTACCTCTGCTTCTTCCTGATCGTCGAGCCGGACCGGTTCCGCAAGCTGGACCACCTCTTCCCGTTTCTCAAGCCGAGAACCCGCGAAGACGTCGTCTACCTGATCCAGGAGTTCATCGACATCCTGGTCGCCTTCTTCCGCGGTCAGCTCGTCATCGCCTTTCTCCAGGGAGCGCTGTTCGCCATCGGCTTCCAGGTCGCCGGCCTGCGCTACGGCCTCGTCCTGGGGCTGATGCTCGGTTTCCTCAACATCATTCCGTATCTGGGCAGCATCGTCGGCCTGACGGTGGCCCTGCCGATCGCCTACTGGCAGGAGGGCGGCGGACTCCAGCTCGTCATCTGGGTCGTCGTCGTCTTCGCCCTCGTCCAGCTCATCGAGGCCTACGTGCTGACCCCGCGGATCATGGGCGACCGCACCGGGTTGCACCCGATGGCGATCATCGTCGCCGTTTTCTTCTGGGGCTCGGCACTCAACGGCATCGCCGGCATGATCCTGGCGATCCCGCTGACGGCGTTCCTGGTCGTCTTCTGGCGGCTGGCGCGGGAGCGCTACATCGGCGAGGTGGTGTAGGCCACAGCTACAGCACCACCAGGCGGCCCGAGGCCCGTGCGCCGGTCAGTTGCTGTAGCGCATAGCAGTACCAACGGACCTGGCGGCGGTAGCGGTCGCCCCGCGTGGCTCCGTTGCCGGCGGAGTCGCCACCGGCCGGCGCGTCGAGATCGCCCAGATCCGTCTTCCAGTCGACGACGATCCACCGGCCGTCGCCGTCGAGATAGGCCAGGTCGATCGCGCCCTCGACGATCCGCTGCTCGGCGTCGCCGTCCAGTGGCAGGAGGAAGGGCGTCTCGCGCAGCACGCGTTGCGACGTCCGGGCGGCTTCAGCCGCCGGGCTGGCAAGCGCCGCCGTCACCACGGCTTCCGCCACCGCCACCTCCGCGGCCGTCGAGCCGATCAGGGCGCCGTGAAGGCGCGTCAGGTCCCCGATCCGCTTCGGCTCGCCGTCCAGCGGCGCATCGCGCAGCACGGTGTGGACCAGGCTGCCGAAGCGCTTGCCGCCGGGCCGGTCGCCCGAGCGGGCCAGTTGCTCGATTGCGACCTCGACGGGCTCGCCCGGCGGCTCGCTGTCGAGCTCCGTCACCGCGACCGGTCGGGCGCTCGGCTCCTTGCCCTGGGCAACCAGGTCCTCGCCGTGACGCCGCCAGCGTTCGAAGCGTTCGCGGTTCGCCTTGTCGCCGGTCTCGATCAGCAGATCCTCGCCCAGCAGGCCGTAGCTCGCGGGCGGCTTCTCGTCGACCAGTTCGGCATCCCACCAGACGACGTCGTAGCCGTGGTCGCCGGCCGCGTCGAACCGGTGGCGGCCCGGCCGAACCGACGTTTCCTGCTGGTGGTCGAAGTCGCCCGGGCGTCTCGCCACGGACCGCTCGCCGAACGCCGGGCAGCCCTCCGCCGGCTCGGACTGGCGCCACCGCTCCGCTGGCGGATAGACCGCGTCGTTCAGGCACTGGACCCAGCCCTTTCGTTGCGCATCGCCGACCGCCGGTACGACGAGCAGATCGCGGGCCCGCGTGGCGGCGACGTAGGCGACCCGCACACCCTCGGCCTCCTCGCGGCGATCCTCGATCTCCTTCGCCTCGATGAGTTCCTGGGGCGAAAGGCCGAGGAGCTTCATCGCACACAGACCGTCCTCCGGTCGCACGGTCCGCTCGGCGCCGCGCGACAGGCCCGCCGTCATGTCGGCGAGGATGACGACCGGGAACTCCAGCCCCTTCGCGGTGTGGACGGTCATGATCCGCACGCCCTCGGCGTCCTCCTCCACCACCGGGGCCTGGGTGCTGGCCGGCCGCTCGGCCTCCTCGTCCAGTTGCTCGACGAAGCCGCGGAAGGAACGGCCGCCGCCCAGCTCGTAGCGGCGGGCCAGGTCGCACACCCGCTGGGCGTTGCCCAGGACCTGGTTGCCGGCGGGCCGTAGCGCCATCGACGCCTGGGCCCGGGGCATGGCGAGCACCTCCTGCACCGTGCCGACGATCGGGCGGTAGTTCCGGCGACGGTGGAGCTCGGCGAGGAAGTCCAGCAGGTCGACCAGCGAAGCGAACTCCAGCGGCGGCTCGCCGTCGTCGCCACGAGCGCGCCGCGGCGCCCGGAACGGATGCCAGCCGCCGTAGCGCGCCTTGAAGCGAAGCAGCGTCTCGTCGTCGAACGCGAACAGGCCGCCTCGCAACGTAGCGTAGACCGAGAGGTCGTCGTCCGGCCACTCCACCGCCTTGAGCGCCGACCGCAACGCCTCCACCTCCTCCCGTTCGTGGAAGGAGCGGGCGCCCAGCAGGAGATGGGGAATGCCCACCGCCTCCAGCCCGCGCACGTACTCCCGGGAGGTGTCCCGGTTCCAGCTCAGAAAGCGGCGGAAGAGGAGACAGACGTCCCGCGGCCGGACCGGCGAGCGCATCCGCTGGCCGGGGCGTTCCGGGTCCGGCACCTCGACCTCGAAGCCGCTGTCCTCGATCAGCCAGCGCACGAACTCGACCGTGGCGTAAGGCTGGCACGCCTCGATCTCCACGTTGCTCAGGTTGCGGCGGCCGTAGGGCCTGGGCGGAGGCAGCGCGACCACCGCCGGCTGGCCGGGAATCGCCGGCCGATGCTCGCCCAGGGCGATGTAGTCCGCGCTTCCCGCGACATGGTCACCGGTCATCAGCGGAGCGAAGGCCGCGTTGACCAGCCGCTGGATCGGCGCCACCGAGCGAAAGCTCGTCGTCAGGTGGAGGATCCGGACGCCGCGCTCGGCGAGCAGGTCCTTCACGTCGTGGTAGAGCACGACGTCGGCGCGGCGGAAGCGGTAGATCGACTGCTTCGGATCGCCGACCACGAAGAGCTTGCCCGGCGCCGGCCGCACCCGCCTCCAGTCGTCCTGTTCGGGACGGTCCGCGGCCAGCAGCAGCAGGATCTCCGCCTGCAACGGATCCGTGTCCTGGAACTCGTCGATGAACAGGTGGCTGTAGCGCCGCTGCAGGTGGGCGCGCACGGCGCCGTCCGAGCGCAGCAGGTCGCGGGCCTTGATCAGGAGATCGTGAAAGTCCAGCTTGCCGAGAGCTCTCTTCGCCTCTTCGTAGCGCTCGACCGCGCCGGCGAGTTCGTCCCGGAGCAGCGCCACCAGGTCGGCGTTGGCCGCCTCCACGAACTCCTCCAGGCGCTCCGCCAGCCGCTTCCAGAGTTCCCAGATCTGCTCCCGGGCGACGCCCTCCGCGAAACCGCCTCGACCCTTGCGGGGCGCGCCGAACCCGCTCAGGCGACGGCGCAGTTCGACGAACCGCGCCTCCAGTTGATCCTGAACCGACTCGCCGCCGCTCGCTTCCCCGCCACCGCCGTCCGCAGCCGAGCCGCCCAGCTCCCGCGCGCGGGCGATCCAGGCCGCCAGTTCCACGACCCGGTCGAGACCCCGCCGCAGGATGTCGCCTCGCCGCCCGTGCCGGAGGAGGTCGGCGAGGCGCTCCACCCGCGCCGCGAGATCGGCTATCTCCCCCTCGCGGTCGAACTCCGGCCGCCGCCAGCTCGACGGGAAGTCGCGCCATTCCACCAGGCGCCAGGCGGTGTCGCGCAACTGGTCGAGCGGCGGCCGCTGCGGAGACCACGGCCCGACGGTGAGCCGCGCCAGCTCCCGCCGCAGCCCTGGCGGCATCGATTCGAGCTGCTCCTCGATCCAGCGCCGGAAGGCACGGTCGAAGAGGCGCGGGGCCTCGTCCTCGGCCAGTTCGCCGAAACCCGGGTCGACGCCGGCTTCGACTGGCCGTTCCCTGAGGATCTCCGCGCACAGCGAGTGGATCGTGCCGATGGACGCTTCCTCCAGGCGGGAGATCGCGGCCTCCAGGTTGTCCGTCCGTTCACCCACCTCGCCCGCGGCCCGCAACTCCAGCAGGCGCTTGTCCAGCTCCTCCCGCAGGCGCAGCTTCAGCTCGCCGGCCGCCTTCCGCGTGAAGGTGACGGCCGCCAGGCCATCGACCTTGCCGAGGCCCTGCTCGAGGATCGCCACCAGCCGCTCGACCAGCACCGTCGTCTTGCCCGTGCCGGCCGCCGCCTCGACCAACTGGCTCTCCTCCAGGGCCTCCCGGATCCTCCTCCGCGCGGCTTCGTCGGCAAGCGGCGGTGCCGCACCCGCCGTCACGGTTCGAGCCTCAGTTCATGAAGCGGCTCGAGGCGGCGCCTCTGCTTGCGGGCGACCCGCAGATCCTCGTACGGACCGCAGACCGGGCGGTAGTCGCAGTAGCGGCATTCGTTCTTGCCGGGCGCCGCGGGCAGAAAGCCCTGTTCCAGGGCGCCGTCGACCGTGTCGAGCATCCTCCGGGCCGCGGCGCGGCTGCGCTCGTCGAGCGGGACGGAGACGACGCTGTAGCCGCCTCGTTGCGTGCAGTAGGAGAGCCGGCCCGAGACGACGTCCCGCTCGAGCACGGCCTCGGCCGCCAGGCTGTAGAGCACCGGCTGCAGCACCTTGCCGCCGCCGATCACGAGAGAGGTTCCGGCGTGGCGCGCGCCGCCCGTCTTGTGATCGGTCACCCGCAGGCGACCGGCGGCGTCCGCTTCGACCAGGTCGATCGAGCCCCTGAGCCGCGCGCCGCCCGGCACCTCGGCCGGCTCCGGGACGCTCTTCGGGTCCCTCTCGCCCGACCACGAGAGCCCGAACCCGAGCTCGGCGTGGATCGGCGTCCAGCCTCCCTCCTCGTCCGCAACCTGGCGGAGCCATCCGCGCAGATCACCGCGCAAGCCCTCGAACTCGGCGCTCCATACGCGTTCGATCGGCGGCGCCAACCGGTCCCGGTAGTCGCCCTCGGCCCCCTCGAGGACAACGTCGAGCACGTTGAACACGTCGTCGAGCCGTGCGTCCGTCACCGGCAGGAGTCCCGCCTCCCGGAGGGCCCCGAACAGCCGGAACTGGATCTCGTGGAAGATGCCGCCACGGGTCATCGGGTCCAACTGCTCGAGCTGCACGAGTTCGTCGCGCGGCCGCAGGTAGAGCACCGCCTGCAGGAAGAAGCGGTAGGGACAGGCGGCGAAGTTCTGGAGCGCGGTCGGCGAGTACGAGCGTTCCCCGATGCGGTGCCGCGACAGGTACTCCCGGGCCTCGTCGCCGGCGTCGACCAGGCCGTCGACCGGAAACCAGCCCTTGCGCCAGCGCCTGGCCCGGGCGCGCAGGGCCCGCGCGAGATGCTCGTTCGAGGAGAGCAGGAATCGCGCCCGGCCCTGGCGCTCGGCCCTCGACAGGGCGCCTCCGAGCAGCGGCTGGAGCATGGCGAGATCGAACTCCGCCTCGTCGATCGCCTCGTCCGGGTCGGCGGGGGCCGGCCAGCCGACGACCGCCGCGCCGGCGGCCGCGGCCCTCCGGCCCAACGTGTCGAGGTCGGGCAGCCGTCCTTCCGCGGCGCGCAGCAGGTCGAGGGCGTAGAGCGACGGCACCCGGGCCCGGCCCTGCACCAGGTCGACCCGCGGGTAGGAAGCGTCGAGCCGGCCGGCCGCCGCGCCGGCCGCGAGCCGCAGGAGAAGCTGCTCGCGACGCGTGCGGTCGATGTCGACCGCCAGGCGATAGCCCGCCCCGCCGAGAGCGCGGCGGCGCTCGTCGAGCAGCAGGGCGTCCTCTCCCGAGCGCCGCGGAAAGACCCCTTCAGCGAGCCCCGGCACGAAGACGAGATCGAAGGAGCGCCCGGCCGCCTCCTCCACTCCTCCGACGAAGACGCGTCCGTAGCGACGCTTCGGCGGTTCGCGGCGGCTGAATCTGAGGCGCTCCGCAAGCACCCGCTCGACCTCCGAGAGGCCGACCTCGTCGATCTCCGAGAGCGGCCGCAGCTCCGCCAGGACCTCGAGCACGGACTCCGGGCGCCGCAGCGACATCGTCGCCAGCCGGCCGAGACGATCGAGCCACACGCCCCAATCGGCGGTCTCCGGCAGCTCGTCCAGAAACTCCACGAGCGGCAGCGCGAACTTCCTGAGCGTGCCGAGACGCGCGATCTGGCGCTCCAGGTAGCCCCGCCGGCCCTCGTTCTCGTCGGCGGCTTCGCGGAGCTGCAACCGGAACTCCGCGTCGAGCCCCTCAAGGCGCTTCCGCCAGCGGTCGGCGCCGCCGACGACGGCCGCGTCCACCAGGAGTCGCTCCCACTGGGCGGGGGCGCGGAGCGCGCCGGCCGGGGCTGCGTCTTCCTGAGAGTCGTCCGCTTCCTCCGGGCCGACAGCGTCAGCAGCGGACTCCGGGCTCGTCGGCGCTGGTTCAGGAGGCTCCGCCGACTTGAGCACGAGTTGCTCGCCGGCCGGTTCCACCCAGGGGACATCCTCGACCTTGGGCGGCGCACCATCGGCGGCGGGCTTCGGCGTCTGGCCGAGCGACAGGTACTCCGCGAACCGGCTCGCCGAGAGCCGCTCCCCAGCGCAGGCGAGCAGGGCCAGAAAGGCGCGGCCGGCCGGGTTGGGGCGCAGCGAACCGCGCGTGACGTAGGCCGGAATCCCCGCGCGGCCGAGCGCGTCCTCGATCAGCGGCAGGTAGGCCGCGGGCTGCCGCGCCAGGATCGCGATCCGGTCGAATGGGAGCCCGCCGGCAGCGGCCCCCCGGATGCGTCGCGCGATCTCGACGCACTCCTGGCCCTCGCCCGCGGCTGAGAAGAGGTCGACGGACGTGGTCGTTTCGGTGGCGGGGGACCTCCCGGCCGCGACCGCTCCCGTCTCGAAGACGAAGCGCTGCACGCGGCTGAGCGCGCCGTGTCCGTCGCCGTCCGTTTCCCGGTCGAGATCGGTCACGGTCCCACCGCCCAGCACGCAACTCAGCCACTCCAGCGACTCCTGGTCCCCCGCGGCCGCGGTCGCCAGCACCTCGCGGCCGCGGGTGGCCAGCGACCGCAGAACGTCGGCCTGGGCTCGGCTTCGCATGGGAAGATCGAGCCAGATCGAGCGCGGCGGCATGATCGTCCGCCCCTCGGCGAGGGCCTCCGCGGCGAGGCGAAGAACCGCGGGACGATCGGCCAGTCCGAACCGCTCCATCTCGGCGGCGAAGCGCTGGAGCAGGAGGCCCAGGTCCCGCGTGCCGTCATCGTCCATGAGCGCCGACGCCGGAACGCCGGCCGCCCGCAGTTCGCCGATCGTCGCCGCCAGCGAGCGGGCGAAGCCCGGCATGCCGGCGACCGGCGCCAGGCGCTCCAGTTCGCCGTTCGCCGCCGCCAGCCGCGCGGCGCGGGCGGCGATGGCCTCGGTTCCGAGCGGCGTGATCGGGCGCAGACCGCGGGCCGCCAGATCGAGCGCGGCGGCCTGGAGCGTCCATTGGTCGAACGACATCGAGTGGACGCCCAGCACGCCGCCGCCGGTCCCTGACAGGCGGCGCAACAGGTCGTCCGCGGCGCCACGGGACGGCGCGAGCAGCAGGACCTCGTCGCCATCTTGCAGGAACTCGCGCAACCGGCTCCCGGCCTCCGCCAGCCTCGTCCGGGCGGAGGCCGAAACCAGGATCGACGCGGTGGCCCGGTCCGTCACGGCGCCGCCGGCGGGATGAGTTCCAGGGCGGCCAGCCGGTTCCGTCCCCGCACGTAGAGCACGCCGTGGGCGAGCACGGGCGCCGCCCAGGCCGGGTAGCGCAGCAGGTCCACGGTGCGATCGTCCACCTCAGCCTGGAGGCGGAGGTGGCCGAGCTGCTGGTAGCTCTCGGGCGTCGCCCGGATGAGCAGCAGGTCGCCGACCTCGCTGTGGACCACGAAGTGACCGTCGACGTAGAGCAGTTGCGTGCGTGCGAGGCGGGGCTGGCTCCAGTGGACTTCTCCGGTCGCCCAGTCGACCGCGCGGAGCTCCGCGTTCGGCGACTTCTCGCCGCTCGATACGTAGACCACGCCCTCGTGGTGAACGGGCGTGTTCCAGTGGGCGGCGATCGCCTGGTTGCGCGGGCCGTCCTGCCAGACAGGGCGGAAGCCGCTCGCGCCGTCCTTCGTGCCGCCGCCGTACTCGAGCAGTACCGCCCCTTTCTCATAGGACTCGGTCAGCAGCACCTGGTTGCCGACGACGACCGGGTTCGCGGCGTTGACGCTGGTCAGCCGGCGCGCACGCCAGCCGAAACCGTCGATCTCCCGGCCGTCCTTCGGGTCGAAGAGGATGAGGCCGGAGCGGGCGAAGTGGAAGCCCCGTCGTTCGCCGGCGAAGTCGACCACCACGGGACTCGCGTAGCTCGCCAGGTCGTCGCCCAGGCGATACCGCTCCTCGCCGGTCCGTTTGTCGAAGGCGACCAGGGCCGTGCCGTTCGGTTCAACCCGGCCGCTGTGAATGTTCGGTGCGCCGGGCGGACTGCCGCCGACCGCGACGAGCAGCAGGTCGCCTTCGATCCACGGCGCGCTGGCGACGCCGAAGAAGTTCTGCTGGACGCCGTAGTCGGCATGCGTGTCCCGCTCCCAGAGGACTTCGCCGTCCAGCACCCGGTGGCAGCGGAGGATGCCGTCGGCGCCGACCGCGTACACGCGCGGTCCGTCGACGAGCGGCGCTGTGCGCGGGCCGCCGTCGTAGCCGTAGTAGTCCTCGTAGTCCGTGCGGTACGTCGAGCGCCAGAGTTCTTCGCCGTTGTCGGCGCGAACGGCAACCAGGAGCGCCCGGTCGCCGAAACGGGTGAAGTAGAAGAGCCGCCCCCGGGCGACCGAAGGCGCCGCGTAACCCTCCCCCAGTTCGAGGTGCCAGAGCAGCGGCGGCGGGTTGGCGGCCCAGTCTGCGCGGATGCCGGTCTCGGGCGACTTCGAGTCGCGGTTCGGACCGAGGAAGCCCGGCCAGTCGATGCCGTCCGTGCGGGCACGTAGGTCCGGCGGATTGGCCTCGTCGTCAGCGGCCGCGGCGACCGAGGCCGCGAGCGCGGCCAGGAGAACGAGGCAAACGCGTCGCAGCACCGGCGCTCAGACCAGATCGATCCGGTCCGGCCGGTTCGGCACCAAGCAGAGGAACTCGAACGGCGCCTCGATCACTTCGTAGGAGTGCGGCAGGCCGGCCGGAATGAGCAGCACGTCGTCGGCGCCGACTTCGACCGTCTCGTCGCCCAGCACGATCCGCGCACGGCCCCGGAGCACATACTGCTCGTGCTCCACCTGGTTCGTGTGCAGCGGCATCCCGCCGCCGTCCTCCATGCGGAACCGGCGCATGGCGAAGTGGGGCGTATCGTCGTCGGCGCCCAGAAGCACCTGGGTGGTCGTCGCCGTGCCGAGTTCGACGCGGTTGGCCGGCGCGTCGTCGGCGCGGCGGACCACCGCGGCATGGGACTGCGCGGAGAACTTCGGGCTCATCGACCCGACTCTACCGCCGCCGGCCTCGTCCGAAAGTTGCCTAGTTCAACGCCCTCGGTAGCGGGGGCGCTCCGGCCCGTCCGGCGTCTTCGAGAAGAGCTTGACCAGCAGGCCGGCCCCGAGCGCAATGTCGTAGATCACCCCGAGGACCAGAAGGGCAACGAGGAGAGCAACCAGCAGCATGACGAAGCAGCCTCAGGGTGAAGGAGCGATACTGGCACCCGCCCGGATAGCCCACTTGCCGTCTTCTTCCGTGACCAGGTAGATCGTGTCGAACGTGTGGATCCGGGCATCGCCTTCGCCGTAGCGCGTGATTCTGACAGCGACGTTGACGCCTCTGGCACCGACCTGGACCGCCTCCATGGAGTCCGCTTCGGAGCGCTCCCAGCCAAGCCGTTCGGCGAAGGCGTCGAAGCCGAACCCCTCCATGTACTCGGCGGCGGACTCCCGAACGCTGGCTCTTCCGACTCCGACCCGAACGTGCGGGAAGTGGAGGGCCGCGACCATCGCCTCCTCGTCCCGGGCATTGAAGGAGTCGAGGTAGCGCTCGACGGCGGCGGTAGCGGCCGAGGCAGTCGCCTCGCGGTCATCCTCGGACAGGTCGTCGAAGCCTGCCGCGAGCCTCGCCTGGATGCCGATCGAACCGTCCTGCTCTGTCACCACGTAGAGCACCTGATTACTGAAGATGGCGGAGCCGTCCGCGCGAAGCCGCGTGTACCGGCCGGCGACGTGAGCCTGACCTTCTCCGGCCTGGACGATGATCGCCGAATCCAGCCTGCTCCGATCCCAGCCCGTCGCCAGCACCTGGCCGAAGTCGATCGTCGCCGCGTAGGCGGAGGCGTCGGCGAAGACGCGGCCGCCGAAGTCGGCCGTGGGCCGGACGTGCGGGTACTGGAGGGTCGCGGCGAAGGCCGCCGGATCGCGCGTGTTCCACGCTTCGATGAAGCGGCGGACCGCCTGCCTCGCCTCGTCCTCGGTCAGCGCGGTAGCAGAGCCGTCCCAGGCAACGGCAAGCAGGAGCAGGCAGAGGAGGAGGGGAAGGCGCGCCGGCACAGTGAACCGAATCTACCGCGCGTGCCACTTCGAGCCCGCTACCATGAATCCGCCATGCCAAGAACTCGCTATCAGACTGTTCCGGTTGCCCGCACGGTCCTCGGGATCTGGCTCGCCGGCGTCGTGGCGGCCTGGGCCCCTGCCTCGGCCCAGCACGACGCCCCGAACGTCCTGTTCGCGATCGCCGACGACTGGGGCTTCCCGCACGCGTCCGCCTATGGCGACCCCGTCGTCGAGACGCCGTCATTCGACCGCATCGCGAGCGAGGGCGCCCTGGCCCACCACGCCTACGTCTCGTCACCCTCCTGCACGCCGTCGCGCGGGGCGATCCTCACCGGCCAGTGGCACTGGCGGCTCGAAGGCGCGGCGAACCTGTGGAGCGTCTTCCCCGATCGCTTCGAGACGTACCAGGAGTTGCTCAAGGCGGCCGGCTACCGGACGGGCATGACCGGCAAGGGCTGGGGACCGGGACGGACAGAGACGGAGGGTCGGGAACTCGCCGGGAGGCGCTTCGAGAGCTTCGAGGCGTTCCTCGCCGGGCTGGGAGAGGCTCAGCCGTTCGCCTTCTGGCTCGGCACCTCCGACCCGCACCGGCCTTTCCGGCGCGGGTCGGGCGAGGAGAGCGGCATGGACCTGGACGCGATCCGGCTTCCCGCCGCCTTACCCGATCACTCGGACACCCGCGGCGACGTGGCGGACTACCACTGGGAAGTGCAGCGGTTCGACGCCCTGGTCGGCGACGCGCTCCGGCTGCTCGACGAGCAGGGTCTCGCGGAGACGACGATCGTCGTCATGACGAGCGACCACGGGATGCCGTTCCCCCGCTGCAAGAGCAACCTCTACGACTGCGGATCGCGGGTGCCGCTGGCTATCCGCTGGCCCGAACGACTGGAGGCTGGCGTCGAGACCGACGCCTTCGTCAGCCTGACGGACCTGGCGCCCACGTTCCTGGAAGCCGCGGATCTTCCTCGACCGGGGGCGATGACCGGACGCAGCCTGGTTGCGCTTCTCGAGGCCGGCAACGACGAGGCCGCGGTCGAGACGGTGGTCGAAGTCGACGGACGCGACTTCGTGCTGACCGGAAAGGAGCGGCACGTACCGGCACAGGAGGCGCCGGAAGCGGGTGGCTACCCCAGCCGCGCCATCCGCACGCACGACTTCCTCTACATCCGCAACTTCCGGCCCGACCGCTGGCCCAACGGCACGCCGAACCACGAGCGGGCCGCCTACCCGGGCGCCTGGTACGCCGACACGGACAACGGACCGACCAAGACCTACATGATCGAGAATCGCGATCGGGACGCCGAGCACCGGCGGCTCTACGACCTGTCCTTCGCCAAGCGGCCCGCGGTCGAGCTCTACGACCTGGGAAGCGACCCCGACCAGCAGGTCAACGTCGCCGGCGATCCGGAGTACGAGGCGGCCCGGGACGAGCTCGGCGAGCGGCTGATGGAGCGACTGCGGGCGACCGGCGACCCGCGCGCCACCGGCGACGGCGACGTCTTCGACGAGTACCCGTACCTGGGCGGCGCGCCGCGCCACCCGAGCCTGCCGCGGTCGCCGCCGGGAGCCCTCCGGCCTCCCGCTGACCAGCCGTGAAGCGGCTAGCCAGGCGGCGGTGGTCCGAATGCGTCAACGGCGGCTGATCGGGATCGTCGGCGGCCTCGGGCCGTTCGCCCACATCGACTTCGAGCGGAAGCTCCTGGCCGCCGCGAGCGAACTGGTCGGCGCCCGGCGCGACCAGGACTTCCCGCAGTGGGTGCTGTCCAGCATTCCGCAGACGCCGGACCGGACGGAGGCCTACTTCGGCGAGGCGGAGGATCCGACGCCATCGTTGAACCAGAGCCTGGAGCGGTTGCGAGGCGCCGGCGCGGACTTCGCGGTCGTCGCCTGCAACACGGCGCACCTGTTCCTGGCGCGGTTGCGGGACGAGAGTCCCCTGCCGATCATCAGCCTGATCGAGACGACGGCGGACGAGGCGGCGCGGCTTGCACCGGGCGGCGCGGTCGGGCTGCTTGCCACGTCCGGAACGCTCCGCTCGCGGCTGTACCACGACCTGTTGGAGTCGAGAGGGCTTGTAGCGGCGAGTCCACTCGATCTGGAGGACGGCGAGGAGTTGCAGCTTCGCTGCGTGATGGAGCCGATCTACGGGCCCTGGGTCAACGGGCGGCACCAGGGCGGCGGGCTCAAGACGGACGGCGGGTCGCCGCGGGCGCGGGCGCTGCTGGAGCAGGCGGCGGGTCGGCTCGTCGCGGAGGGCGGCGCCGACGTGCTGGTTGCTGGGTGTACGGAGATTCCGCTGGCGCTTGAAGGGCCGGAGGTGGCGGGACGGCCGTTGCTGGATCCGGCGGCGTTGCTGGCTGGCGCGGCGATCAGGCACGCGTACGGGATTTGACGCATTCAGTTCGGGCTCGCCGCTTCGCGGCATCGCGCCTGATGCCGGCCAGAAGGCCGGCGCACCGACAGTCGGACTGCGGAAGGCGCCGCTGAACGCGTAACCGCCGGCGGCCTTGCGGCGCGCCGGCGGCTCGCTTGAACGGACTGGACCGGGGATCTACTCGCCGCCGGCGGCGCCGGCAGCAGTGGCCTCTGCCCGCTCCCGCTGCTCGGCCATCTGGGCGAGGAAGGCGTTGGCGGCCTTCGCCTCCTCCATGTCGACGGCGCCGTCCTTGTTCTCGTCCATCATCTCGAAGTACTGCTTGACCATGCCGGGCGCCTCGTCGAGCTGCATCTTGCCGTCGCGGCTCTCGTCGGCCATCGCCACGATCGCGGTGAGGTCGATACCGCCCTCGTCGCTCGTGAAGGCGACGTGGCCCTCGTTCTCTTCGTTGATGTAGGCCATGAAGCCGTAGCTCATCTCGTCCGTGGTCGGCTCGCCCCACCGCACGGTCACCGTGGGATCGGGATTCGCCAGGTTCCCGGCCGAGTTGTCGAACACGGTCGTCAGGAGCACGCGAGTGCCGGCCGGCACCTTCTTGCGCTCCTTGTAGAGGTAGGTCGTCTGCCAGTTGAAGTCGTAGTTCGGCACGTCGAGCAGGACTTCATGGCTGCCGTCCGGGTAGTAGGCCTCGTACTTCGCCGCCTTGCCGCGCAGGTGCATGTGCGGCAGGTAGCTGACGATCTCGGAGTCCGTCGGGAAGGTCCACTCGGTCTGGATCGTGTAGTCGGTCGCCCCGGCGGGCACGGCGAAGTCGTACTTGCCCATGTCCGCGTTGAAGACCTTGTGCTTGACCTCTTCCTCGCTGTCGTAGAACTTGAGCGCCACGGAGGACTGGTCCCACTTGCCGGTGCCCGGGCCCGGCTCCTTGTGGTAGTGCATCTGCCACTGCAGGTCGCGGCCCGCCCTCAGCACGTCGGCCAGCCCGTCGGCGTGGATCACCGGGTCGTTGCCCGGCGCGATGCCGCCCAGGCCGGGAACGATGATGTGGTGAACCACGGAACTGCCGGGGCGGAACTCGATCGCCTTGACGTAGCGGTCTTCCGGCACCATCTCTTCCGTGATCGTCGTCTTGAAGTAGATGTAGAGATCCTCGACGTCGTCCTCGACGAAGTAGGGCTCGTCGAACTGGAGGACGAGATCCGGCTCGCCGATCAGCCAGCCGTCTTCGCTCGGCCACTCGAGCGGCTCGGGAGCGTCCGCCGGGTTGCCGGCGGGTGCGCCCGACTTGGCCCAGTTGACGAGCAGGTCGATCTCTTCCTGGGTCAGCGTCCGCTCGTTCGCGAACAGGCCGTGCTGTTCCGGCGAGGCATCCCACGGCGGCATCTCGCGCGACGCGACCACGCGGGCGATGGAGCGCGCCCAAGGCCGCGTCTCTTCGTAGGTCGTCAGCGCCATCGGCGCGACCATGCCGCCGAGGTTGGCGCCGTTGGGCCGGTGGCAGACCTGGCACTCCTGCTGCAGCACGGCCGCCACGTCGCCGTAGAAGGTGATCGGTTCGGGGTCGACCGCCGCCGCCGAGGCGACGCCGGAAAGCGCCAGCGAAGCGAGGGCGCCGAGGGCGACCAGCCGGGTCACGGACGAGATCTGGGGACGGGTCATTTCGAGGTCTCCGAAAGGTGTGGTGTCCAGCGTTCTTGACGGGCGCAGTGCGTCCGCCCTGCGCGACATACTATACGACTACTCAGTTTACGCGGGTGAGCGCGATCGGTTTCGCCGAATCGGCAACCGATACCGTAGGCGTCGCACGACAACCGGCTGGCACGAGTAAACCAAGCCCCGCCGACAACCGTATAGACACCCGAGGAGGAGAGCAATAGTGAGCACGACTGTCGACGTGCAGGGTCTTCGGCATGTCTACAAGGGCGGCACGGTCGCCCTCGACGGGGTCGACCTGTCGATCGGCGCGGGCCTGTTCGGCCTGCTTGGGCCGAACGGCGCCGGCAAGAGCACCCTGATGCGGATCGTCTGCACCCTGCTCAAGCCGAGCGCCGGTTCCGTGACCGTCTTCGGCCACGACGCGGTCAAGGAGCGGCGCGCCGTCCGCGCCCACCTGGGCTACCTGCCGCAGGAGTTCGGCGCCTGGCGCCTGCACCGCGTGGAAGAGGTGCTCGACACCCTGGCCGATCTCTCCGGTCTCGACGATCGCGCCGCCCGGCGCGACCGCGTCGACACCGTACTCGACAACGTCGGCCTGGGCGAAGTCGCCCATCGCAAGGTGAAGAAGCTCTCGGGCGGCATGAGGCGCCGCCTGGGCATCGCGCAGGCGCTGATTCACCAGCCCCGCCTGCTCGTGGTCGACGAACCGACCGTCGGCCTGGACCCGGAAGAGCGCATCCGGTTCCGCCAATTGATGGCGACGCTCGGCCGCGAGCGGACGATCATCCTCTCGACCCACATCGTCGCCGACCTGGGAACCGGCTGCAATGACCTCGCCCTTCTCGACGCCGGCAAGATCGTCTTCCGCGGCTCGCCGACACAGTTGCTCGAACGCGCCGCCGGTCAGGTCTTCGAACTCGCCCTGCCGCTCTCCGCGCCGCAGCCCGAGGGCGACTTCGAGATCGTCTCGCGCACCGACAGCCTGAACGAGGCCACGTACCGCGCCGTGGCCGCACCCGGCGGCGTTCCGGAAGGCGCCCGAATCGCCGCCTCGCCGACGCTGGAGGAGGGCTACCTCGCCTTCATGGTCGCGCGCGGCCGCGCCGACGCCATCGTGAGCGATGAGCACTTCGGGGAGCACGACGAGATCGACCTCGCCGAAGTCCCGGCCGCGGCGGACGCCACCGGAGAGGAGGCACGACCTTGATCTCGTTTTCCAACGTCTGGTCGCTCGCCAGGGCGGAGATGCGCACGATCCGCCGGCTCTTCCGCTTCTGGCTGTTCGCGGTCATCGCGCTCTTCTTCTGCCTGTTCCAGTACGGCTACTTCTGGGTCATCCACGGCCTGTTCTCCGGTTTCTCGGCCTCCGCCGGCTCCTTCAGCCCCAAGTTCCTGCTCAGCCAGACCGCCCTCTGGCAGACGCTGGTCCTCGGCGTCGGCGTCGTCTTCCTCGCCTTCGACCTGCGCGCCCGCGACCGGCGCGACCGGGTCATCGAAGTGCTCGACAGCCGGCCCTACACGAACGCCGAACTCGTGTTCGGGCGCTTCTTCGGCGCCCTGTTCATGGTCTGGGGCGTGGCGATCGTCGCCATGATCATCATCCAGGGCTTCGGCCACGCGGGCATGGCCTTCGGCTGGTGGGTCGGCGAACCGGCGATCTGGAGTTCCGTGTGGGCCTACCTCCTGATCGAGGCGCTGCCCGCGCTCGCCGTCTACGTCGCCTTCGTGCAGGTCGTCTCCCTGGTCAGCAACAACCGCCTGATCGCCGCCCTGGCGGGCGTCGGCCTGGCCGTGGGAACCACCTACCTGAGTTTCCAGGTGCCCGTCTACGTCCTGCCTTCGCTGGCGCTTGGCGGCGGTTTCGTCAGCAGCATCTCCGACCTGGCGCCCCAGATCTGGACCGGCATCAGCCTGCTGAACCGGGGCAGCTTCGCCCTGCTCGGCGCGGGCCTGCTGGCGACCGCGGTCGCCGTCCATCCGCGTCTCGACGACACGAAGCGGCGGACGTGGGCCATGGCCGGCGGCGCCGGGTTGCTGGCCGGCGCCGCTCTCATCCTGACGACGGTCACGTGGAGCACGAACCAGCTCAACGAGCGCGACGCGTGGCGCGCGGCCCATGAGCAGCGTCGTACCGAGGCCGTCGTCGACCTTCAGGCGATCCGCGGCTCGGTGGACGTCGAACGCGGCGGTCGTCTGACCCTGGACCTCGAGGTCCACTTCGTGCCCGGCGATGCCTCGGCCCCCATCTTCACCCTGAATCCGGGTCTGGAGGTGGACGGCGTCTGGGACGCGAGCGGCGCGGCTCTGGACTTCAGCCATGACAATGGCCTGCTAGACATCGACTCGGTGTCGACGACGCCGTCCGGGCAGGCCACGGGCGTCCGGATTCGCGCCCGTGGGCGGCCCGACCTCCGTTTCGCCTATCTCGACGCCGCGGTCGACTTCAACACGATCGAGTGGCAGGACGCCCAGATCGTCATTCTGGGCAACCTGAACGGCTTCGCTGAACGCAACTTCGTCGCGCTCCCCGCCTCTCTCGCGTGGCTCCCGCGACCCGGAGCAGCGGTCGGCGTCGACGATCCCCGGCAGCGCCCCCGCGACTTCTTCGAACTCGACCTCGAGGTCAGAACCCCCTCCGGATGGACGGTCGCGGGGCCAGGCAAGGCCCAGCCCAGCGGCGATGGCCAGCGCTTCGCGCCGGCCGGTTCGGTGCCGGAGGTCATGCTCGTCGCCGGAAGGTACGACCGCTGGACAACGGAGATCGAGGGCACGGAGGTCGAACTTCTGCTCCACCCCGGCCACCTGCGGAACCTGGACTTCTTCGCCGACGCCAGGGAGGAGATCGAAGCCGTAGCGGCCGAGCGCTTCGCCACCGCCCGCGAACTCGGACTGGCCTACCCCTACCGTCAACTGACCCTGGTCGAAGTGCCGTGGACGCTACGCGCCTACGGCGGCGGCTGGCGCATGGACACCGAGCGGGCGCCGCCCGGCATGCTGCTGCTCAGCGAGAGCGGTCTGCCGACCTCGCGCTTCGAGTTCCGGTTCCGCAACCCGGAGCGCTACGAGGACCAGGAAGGCGGACTGGCGCGGGCAAAGACCAACGGGCTGCAGCAGTTCTTCCGCACCGACTTCACAGGCGGCAACGTGGAGGTCGGCGGCGTTCGCAACCTCTTCCTCTACCAGACCGGCGCCCGCGGCCCCGAGGCCCTGGCGCTGGAGGCCCTGTGCCACAACCTCGTGAACCGGCTGATCAACGGCGGCGAGTCGTACTTCTCGGCCCACCTGTTCGACCGGGAGTTCGGCTGGACGATCGGGAACGTGATGCAGGCCGGGTTCTCGGGCCAGTTCGGGAGCGGCGGCGGCACGATGGCCAGCGGCATCGTCAGGGGCATCACGGACCGCCCCGGCGTCTGGGACGCGGTGCTCGCAAGCTCCCTCACCGACCTCGACGTAGAGGAAGATCCGAAGCGCGCCGTGAACGCTCTCTACCTCAAGACCTCCGCCCTGGCCACCGCCATTCTCGACGGCGCCGGCCGGGAGCGAGCCGCCGCCATGATGGCCAACCTCCTCCGCGACCATCGGGGGACGACGTTCGCCGCGGCCGATCTCGACCGCGCCGCCCAGGAGGCGGGCGTGGATCTGGCCGGTCTGGTGGGCGACTTCCTGCACCAGACCGATCTGCCGGGTTTCATCGTCTCGCCGGCCGAGCTCGAACGGCTGCCCGACGACGACCAGGGTACGCCGCAGTACCAGACCCGCCTGTTCGTCCGCAACGGCGAGGAGGCACCCGGGCTGTTCCGGCTCCGCTACGCGGTGCGCGCCCCGGGCGGAGCGCGTTGGGACTCGAGCGAACCCGTCCTCATCCCCGGACATACGAGCGTCGAGTTCGGTCTCGTCACCTCCCGGCCGCCCGGGACGATGCTCGGGTCGCCGTACCTCTCCCTGAACCGCCGCGAGTTCCCCGTCGAACTGCCACGGGTCGACGACGAGACGATCACGGACAGCGAGCCGCTGCGAGGCACCCGACCGGCCGACTGGATGCCGGCATTCCTCGACTCCGGCGCCGACACGATCGTCGTCGACGACCTGGATCCCGGTTTCTCCGTGGCGACGGACGAGGCGGAAGCCGGGGGCTTCAGGCTCCAGGGCGGCCTGGCAGGCTTCTTCGCACCCGCGGTCGAGACCGACCAGGGGTTGCAGGTCTACAACCTCTTCAGCGGCATTCCCGGCACCTGGTCGCGGTACGAACAGGCGTCGAGCTGGGGACGCTACCGCCGGACCACCGCCCTCGTGCCGAAGGGCGAAGGGAGCCGGCGCGCCACCTACACGGCGGAGCTTCCCGAAGCCGGCCGCTGGCGGGTCGAGCTGCACGTGCCGTCGCTGTCGCCCGTGCCCGGCGGCGGCGAGATCCGCCGCGAGGTGCGGATCGGCGGCGGGGACGGCGGCCCGCCCGGCGACGACGCCCGCGGCGCCCAGGTGAACGTCTCGTTCGGCCTGAACCTGGGCACTTACGACCTGGAGCTTCGCAACGCCGGCAGTTCGCGGCCGATCGACTTCGACGCCGAAGGGGCAGGCATCGGCTGGGCGGTACTCGGCGACTTCGATCTTGCCCCGGGAACGGTGGAACTCGAACTGAGCGACGACACGACCGGCAACGTCGTGGCCGCCGACGCGGTGCGCTTCGTGCGCCTCGACAACGGCGCCGACGCCGACACGACCGGCGGGGGTGCGCCGTGAGCGCCCTTCGACCTCCGGGGCTGCGACTGCTCACCGCCGCCGCGACCTGCGCCGCGATCCTCGGCTGCCAGGCCGCGGGCACGACGGACACGGTCGACTTTCTGGTTCCGGTGAGCGCCACCGAAGTGGCGACCGGCAACGTGGAGGACCTGATCGTCGCCACCGGCACGTTGCGGACCGCGGAGAGCATCGTGCTTCAGGTCGAGACGCCCGGCCGGTTGCTCATCGGCCGAAACCGGGACGGCAGCCGGCTGGCCGAGGGCGACGCGGTGGTCCCCGACCAGATGATCGCCGAAGTCACCGGCGAGGACGCGCGGCTCGCGGCGCGGGTCGAAGCCACCCACCAGGCGTACCAGGGCGCGCTCGCCGAGCGAGACGCCCGCGCCAGACTGTTCGAGCAGGAGCTGATCGCCGCCGAGGAACTGCGCCGGGCGGAGACCGCGCTCGAAGACGCCAAGGCAACCTGGGAGCAGAGCCTGCTGACCGAAGACCGCGCCAGGATGCTGACCCCGATCGGCGGCGTGCTGATGGAGCTCGCCCGCGACGCGAGAGGCATGCCGATCGCCGATGGCCAGCTCGTTTCACAGGGCTTCCAGGTCGCGCGGATCGCTCCCGTCGACTCCCTGGTCGCCGACATCGACCTGGTGGGGCCGGAGCTGGCGCGCGTCCACCCCGGCCAGAAGGGGCGGCTCCGCCACTTCGCCTGGGAGGACATCACGTTCGAGGGCGCCGTCGTCCGCCTCTCCCCCGAAGTCGACCCGACGACGCACACGTTCCGCGCCGAGGTCGCGATCAACAACCCCGGAGGCCTGCTCCGGCCCGGCATGTTCGTCGAGGTCACCCTGGTCGTCGAACAGCGCAGCGACGTGCCGGTGATCCCCCGCGAGGCGGTCACCGAGCGCGGCGGCCGGCGGGTCGTGTTCGTACTCGACGGCCAGCGCGCCGTGCGCCGCGAGGTCGTCCTCGGCCTGGGCGACGACGAGATCGCCGAGGTCCGCCAGGGGCTCGAGGTCGGCGAGCGGATCGTCGTCCGCGGACTTGAGACACTGACCGACGGCACGCGCGTCCGGGTGTCCGGCTAGCGCCGCCCACCAGGAAGGTCGGGCAACCGTGATCGCTGCTCCTGGTGAAGGCTCCGGCCCGGCGCGACTCGCCGCCCGGCGGCCAGTAGCCGTCACGGTTACCGCCCTGGCATGCGCCCTGGTGGGCTGGATGTCATGGCGCGAACTGCCCATCGATCTCCTCCCCGACCTGCGCTCGCCGACGATCGTCGTCGCCGTGCGCTCCGGCGACCGGCCGCCGACGGAGATGGAGCGGCTCTACGGCGAGCAGGTCGAGCAGCGCCTATTCACCGTGCGCGGCATCCGCGAGGTGCAGCAGGTCGCCCGCACGGGCCGCCTGATCGCGACCGTCCGCTTCGACTGGGAAGCCGACATGGACCTGGCCTTGATCGAGGTTCAGAAGTCGATCAATCCGGTCGCGGCCGACCCGGAGGTCGACGAGGTCCTCGTCCGCCAACTGGACCCGAGGCAGTCCCCGGTCATGACCTTGGGTCTGGCCGCGGAGCCGGACGGTCCCGATCTCGCCGAACTCAGACGCCTGGCCCGCCGGCAGGTCGCGCCCGCCATGGAGCAGCTCGCCGACGTCGCCGAGGTACGGGTGCTTGGCGGACGGGAGCTGGAAGTGCGCGTGCGGGTCGACCGCTACCGCATGCAGGCGTTCGGCGTCACCCTGGGTCAACTCGAGCAGCGACTCGTGGCCGAGAACGTCGACATCGACGCCGGCACCCTGGAGGACCGCGGACAGGTCTTCCTGGTCCGCGGCATCTCGCGCTTCCGCAATCCGCGCGACGTGGAGCGCGTCGTCATCCGGTACCGAACGCAGGCGGGCGCCGCGGGCCAGGAGACCCGCCAGCCGATCCGGGTATCCGACGTCGCCGAGGTCGAAGTCGCCGACGCCGAGATCGACCACCTGGTGCGGGTGAACGGCCGGGAGGGGGTCGGCCTGCAGGTGTTCAAGGAGGCCGGCGCGAACACCGTCGAGGTTTCGCGCACCGTCAGATCGGCGCTCGAAGACCTGGAACTCGACCTGCCCCGGGTCGAGGTGTCCATGGTGAACGACGACGCCGCCCTGGTCGAGGACGCGATGGCGGACCTGCAGAACGCCGCGCTGGTCGGCATCGCGCTCGCGATCGTCGTGCTGGTCCTGTTCCTGCGCTCCTTCGGTCCGACCGTCGTCGTCGCTTCCGCGGTGCCCGTTTCCCTCTTCGTCGCCCTGTTCGCGATGCGCCTCTGGGACCACTCGCTGAACATCATCACCCTGGCGGGCCTCGCCCTCGGCGCAGGAATGCTGGTGGACAACGCGATCGTCGTCGTCGAGAGCATCCACCGGCGCCACCGGCCCGGCGTGTCCGCGGCCGAGAGCGCCGCCTGCGGCACCGGCGAGGTCGCCGGCGCGATCGCCGCCTCGACGCTGACCACCTGTGTCGTCTTCCTGCCCGTCCTCTTCGTGCAGGGGCTGGCCGCGCGTCTGATCGAGGGAATCGCTTTCACGGTCACCGCGTCGCTGGCCGCTTCGCTCGCCGTCGCGATGATGTTGATTCCGGCCCTGTCGCGCTGGTTCCTGCCGCGCGCGAAACCCGTGGCCGGCGCCGGCGACGACGAAGCGGCAGCCGAAGCCGCCGACCCAGCGCCGGCCGAACCGAACGACGCGGAGGCGCGTCCCCTCGGCTGGGCCTTCGGCGCGCTGGAGCGGCTGGTGCTCTTCCTCCTGCGCCTGCGCTGGGTTGTCGTCGGAGCGGCCGTCGTCGCCGCCGCGGTCGCGGTGAACGTCCTGCTCGGCCTCGGCAGCGAGTTGCTGCCGCCGGCCGACCCGCGGCAGTTCTCCGTCCGCATGGTCGGACCGCCGGGCCAGCGGGTCGAAGCGACGGCGGCCGCCGTATCCACTCTCGAGGAGGCGGTCCGCCAGGCCGCCGGCGAGCACCTGGAGGCGATCCAGGCCGAAGTCGGCCGCTTGCCCGAGGATGACCGGCTCGTGACGACCGAGCTGACCGAGGAGAACACGGCCCGACTCCTGGTCCGGATGTCGGCCGAGGGTCCCACCGGGAGCCAGATCGTCGGCGCCCTGTCCCCGAACTTCTCCGATCTGCCAGGCACGGAAATCGAATGGGAAGTCGGCACCTCCGCGCTGGCCGAGGCGCTGGGTTCGTCGGGACCGCCGATCGTGGTCGAGATCGCCGGCCAGTCCCTGCCCGATCTGCGCGCCGCGGCGACCAGCCTGCGCGACGCCCTCGCCACCAGCGAAGAACTCTGGAACGTCCGTTCATCCTTCGAGGGCGGCCCGCCCGAACTGCGGATCGAACTCGACCGGGCGATGGCCGATGGTCTGGGCGTCGACCTGGAGACGATCGCCCGCGTGCTCCAGTCGGCTCTCGACGGACGCAAGGTCACGCTGCTCTCGGTGGGCGACGAGGAGCGCCACGTCGTCCTCTCGCTGCCCCAGCCCAGGCCCGAGGAACTCGCCGGGCTGCGCTTCACGAGCAGTGACGGAGCGGATCTCGTCCTCGGCCAGGTCGCCCGTTTCGTGCCAACCGAAGGGGCGCGGGAGGTCTTCCGCCGCGACCAGCGCCGCGTGGCGCAGGTGACCGCCCGGATCACCGAGAGCAGCGACTACCCCAGGGCGATCGCGGCCGCGAACGACGCCATCTCGTCCACCGACCTGCCCCCCGGCCTGATCGTCCGCCTCGCCGGTGAGGAAGAAGAGCGGGAGCGGGCCACCTCGGAACTGCGCCTCGCCGGCCTGCTGGCGATCGTCCTCGTGCTGATGGTCCTGGCGGGGACGTTCGAGTCCCTGCTGCAGCCGCTCACCGTGCTGTTCGCCATTCCGCTGGCGCTGGTCGGCGTCGCCTGCACGCTGGGACCGCTCGGGCGGCCGGTCGGGGTCATGGCCCTGCTCGGCCTGATCGTGCTCGCCGGCGTCGCGGTCAACGACGCCGTCCTGCTGATCGCCGCCGCGCGGCGGCTGATGGCCGCCGGCATCGAGCGGCGGGCGGCCCTGGCCCGCGCCGCGGCGATCCGGCTCCGGCCGATCCTCATGACGACGCTCACGACCGTACTGGTTCTCGTGCCGCTCGCCGCCGGCGCCGGCGAGGCGGCCGAACTGCGAAGCCCCATGGCCTACACGATCATCGGCGGCATCGTGACCTCCACCGTCGGTTCGCTGCTCGTGCTGCCCTGCCTGTACCTCATCCTGGCCGGCCGCGGCGGGAAGCGACGCACGGAAACAGAAGCCTGACCGGGAACGCGCCGTGAAAGCAGGTCTCGACACGCTCGCCATCCGCCGTCCGGTCGCGGTGTCGATGTTCTTCGTCGGCCTCGTCCTGCTGGGGGGCTTCGCGTGGCAACGGCTGCCGGTCGAACTGATCCCGGAGCTGACGGGCGACTCGCTCCACGTCAGCTTCTTCCGCCCGGGCAGCGAACCGGAGACGATCGAACGCGAGATCCTGCTGCCGCTCGAGGCCCGGGTCCGAACCCTGCCGCGCGTCGCCGAAACCTGGGGCGAGGTCAGCGGCGCCGGCGGCAGCTTCACCGTCCGCTTCGAACGGGGCGTCGACATCAAGGTGCGCGAACTCGAGATCCGCCGCATCGCCGCCGACCTGGCCCGGACCCAGCCCCGCGATGCCTTCCTGCAGGTGCAGGCCGACGACACCAGCATCCTGTCCAGCTTCGCCATGTTTCTCCAGGTGACCGGTTCGGACGACGAAAACGCGTTGCGCGACCTGGTCGAAGAACAGATCACGCCCCGGCTTGCCGCGGTGCCCGGAGTAAGCCAAGCGCTGGTCTTCGGTGGTTCCGCTCGCCAGTTGACCGTATGGGTGGACCCGAACCGCTGCGCGGCGCTCGGCGTGACGACCGAACAGGTGACCGCCGCTGTGCGCGGCGCGGCCGGGCGGCTGCGCTACCTGGGCAGCCTCGAGGATGAGGCTGGACGAACAGCGGTGATGCTCGACGGCCGCCCGCTCGGGCCCGTGTCAATGGGCGAGGTCCGAGTCGTTGCCGACCGGCCGGTGCTCGTTCGCCACGTCGCCGAGGTAGAGATCGGAACCGGCCGCCGCCAGACGCTGTATCGGGTCAACGGCGAGCCGGGAGTCAGCATCATGGTGTCCCAGGAGGAAGGCGCGAACCTGGTGCGCCTCGGCCGCGACCTTCGCCGCCGGGTGGAAGAGATCAACGAGGAGTTCAGTCCCGTCGGCATCCGTTTGGCAACGAGTTTCGACGCCGCCGATGAGGTGGAGACCCAGATCGACCGGCTGAGGATTCTCGGGCTTTCCGGTTTCCTGATCGCTCTCCTGGTCCTGTTCCTGTTCCTGCGTCAGTGGCGCGCCGTGGCGGTGGTCGCGATCGCCGTGCCGGTCAGTCTGTCCCTGGCTCTGGCGTTCCTCTACCTGGCCGGCCAGTCGATCAACCTGTTCACCCTTTTCGGGCTGGCGATCGGCATCGGACTCCTCGTGGACAACAGCGTCGTCGTGTACGAGTCGGTCCAGCGCCGCCTGGAACGCGGCAGGAGTCCCGACGACGCCGCCGCCGGAGGCATCCGCCGCACCGGCCGGGCCATCATCGCGGCTTCGGTGACCACGGCGATCGTCTTCCTGCCGACCATGATCGTCGACGTGGGCTCGTTGTTGATGCGGAACCTGATCTCGCTTCTGGCACTGGCCATCCTGCTGCCCCTGTTCGGATCGTTGCTGGTGGCGATCGGCCTCGTGCCCCTGCTGGCGCGGCATCTCGCTGCGCCGGCGGCGATCCGCCGGTTGACCAACCTGCGCCAACGGCGTGAGCGCTTCGGGGGCAAAGCACCTCCGGACCCCACCCGAATCCTGTTCGCGGGAGTACTCGCCTCGGCACTACGCCGGCCGGCAAGCTGGATCACCGGGGTCGTGGCCGCCGTCGTCCTGAGCGTCATCGCCGCCCTGTTCCTCGTCGCTTCCAGCGGTCCGGGCCAGGCGCCGATCGCCGACCAGGTCCAGCTCGCCGTCCGCTTGCCGGAGGGGCGCGGAACCCTCGAGTCGGCGGTCCGGATCTTCGAGCGTCTCGAGACGATCAAGGAGGTCGAGGGGGTGGACTTCGTCGAGAGCATGATCCGCGAAGAAGGGGGACAGCTGACCGTCCACCTGGTGGACGAAGACGAGCGGCCCGAGGGCCTGACGGCAGCCCGAGTTCGCCAGCTCCTGCGCCCGCCGGCCCGGCGCGCCGGCGCCGAGCTTCTGAATCCCGGTGAGGGCGAAGGCCCGGGAGGTCGTGGGGGCGGCGGTGGCGGCAGAGGCGGTGGCGCCCAGGAACTGCTCGGAGGCGGCCCCTCCCGGGTCATCCTCTCGGGCAACGACAACGAGCAGTTGACGGACCTCGCCGCGCAGGTCACCGAGCGGCTGCGGGAGATCGAGGGTGTCGCGGGCGCCTATCCGGCAGTGCGCCCGGGACCCGATGAACTCCACGTGAGTCCGAACCGCCGCGCCTTCGACACCTTCGGCGTCCTGCTCGACGAGGTGCTTCCCATGCTGAATCTGGCGGGCCGCGAAGGGACGAGAATCGGCACCGGGTTCCCGCTTCCGAGCGGGCGCGAACTGCCTATCGTCGTCCAGCGGCTGGAGGGGCGAAACGACGAAGCACAGTCGATGGACGGCAGCGACCTCGATCGGGACGTCTCGCTGAGCGGTCTGCAGCGGCTCCGCGTCTCGACCGGCGCGGGTGTTCTTCCGGTCGCCGCCCTGGCCCAGGTGAGACAGGCGCCCCCCTCGCCCGTCATTACCCACCACAACGGCGTCCGCGAGCGGGAGGTCCTCTATACGCTGTCGCCAGACGTGCCGACCCGGGGACCCGCGCGCGACGCCTTCGACAGGCGTCTGGACGAAGCGATCGCAGGCATCCACCGCCCGTCCGGGACGACGATCGCACTCGATCGCTCTGAGGAGACCACGAACTGGTTCCGACGCATCGCGGTGCCCGTCGTTCTGCTCGTCTTCCTGGTACTGGCGGTGACGTTCGAGTCGATGACGCTGCCGATCCTCGTCCTCATCGCGCTACCGCTCGCGTTGCTCGGCTCGGTGTGGGCGCTCGTACTGACCGGCATCGGGTTCGAGGCGATGGCCATACTCGGCGCCCTCGTGCTGATCGGCCTCGCCGTGAATCCGGCCGTCCTGCTCGTCGATCGCATGCAGCAGCACACCCTCGGCGCTGGCTGGAGCGCCGGCGCCGCCGCCCTGGCCGCGGTCCGCGAGCGGGCCCGTCCAGTGCTGATGACCTCCGCCACCACGATCGCGGCACTCGCGCCACTGTCCATCGCCACCGGGCGCGCGAACGAGATCTGGCCGCCCTTCGCGACGCTCGTGATCGGCGGCCTACTGACGTCCACCGTGCTGACGCTGCTCGTCATTCCCGTCGGCTTCGTCTTCCTCCGCCGGCTCGACGAGCTGTTCAGTCGCGTCGGCCCCTGGGTGGTTCTCACCTGGCTTGGCGCCGTGATCGCGGCGACCGCGCCTCTGTTCGCGTTCGGCGTCATCGAGTCGCTGTTCTGGCAGATCGTCACGACGGTGCTCATCGCCGGCGCGCTGCTGGGCTTCGCCGTCTGGCTGCTGCCGAAACCGGCGACGCCGGAACCGGAAACGGTTGACGGTCCGCCCAGGCTTGTTGTTCGTCACCTGCGCAAGACCTACGGCTCGCCCGGGCCGGTACGCCGGGCCCTGCGGGCTTCCTCCGACTTCGCCAAGCGAGTGCTCGACAAGGGGGGCCAAGCCTTTCATCCGGCCGATGCCCGCGAGCGGCTCGCGCCCCTGGTGCTCCTGTTTGCCGGCGCCGTCGCCCTGGCGCTACGGGCGAGCGGTCTGGTGATCCTCGGAGTGTGGGTCGCGGTTCTACTCCTCGGCTCCAGCCTGCTGCGCGAGATCCGGCGAGCCCGCGGCCACGCCGACGCGCTGGGGCGCGTGAAACCGGGCGGCATCGAGGGTGTGCTGACGGCCCTGTTGCCCTGGGGGATCCTCGCGTGGCTGGTCGGCCCGGAGATGGTCGCCGACCCGGAGATCGCCGGCTTCATCGCCCTGGCCATCGTCTCCGCGATCATCCTGCTGATCCAGCTCGGGCGGCGTACGGCGCGCGTGGAGACGATGCGCCGGGACCAGAGGACGTCCCGGCGCCGCCGCGCCCGGGGCCTGCGCGGCCAGCTCCTCCGTCTCTGGCGCGCCGCCGCAACCAGGCTCTTCGGCCTCGACCTGCCCATCGACACGGTCAAGGCCCTGGCCGCGGTCAGCTTCGAGGTCGACCGCGGCATGGTCGGCGTGCTCGGCCCGAACGGCGCCGGCAAGACGACCCTGCTGCGGCAGTTGACCGGCATCCTGGACTCGACCCGGGGCCGCGTCACGCTGGGCGGGGTACCACTGCTCAGCGTCCGCAAGCGCCTCGCGCGCTACGTCGGCTACCTGCCTCAGGACGCCGGCCTGCCCCCCCGTCTGACCGCCCGCCAGTACCTCGAGTACTACGCGGCGCTCTACCAGATCGACGCCTCCGAGCGGGCCGAGCGCATCTCGACCCTGCTGCGGGAGGTCGGACTCGACGAGCGGGCCGACGAGCAGATCGGCGGCTACTCCGGCGGCATGCGGCAGCGCGTCGCGGTGGCGCGCACGCTGCTCCGGCTGCCGCCCATCATCGTCGTCGACGAGCCCACGGTCGGCCTCGACCCCCGGGAGCGGGTCCGCTTCCGCAACCTGCTCTCGCGCCTGGCCAAGGACCGGATCGTCCTGTTCTCCACGCACGTCGTCGAGGACGTCGCGGTGGCCTGCGAGCGGGTCCTCGTGCTGACGCGCGGCCGCATGGTCTTCGACGGCCATCCGGCGGCGTTGTCGCGGGAAGCGGAGGGCCGGGTGTGGTCGTGGAGGACGGCGGACGGCGACGAGGCGCCGGATCTGCCGGAAGGCGCGGTGCTGGCTGACCAGAAACCGGAAGCCGACGGCACCAGCAGCCTGCGCGTGCTCGCCGCGGACCGTCCGGATGAACGGGCCGAGTCCGTCGAGCCGACCCTCGAGGACGGCTACCTCTGGCTCGCCCGGGCGGTACGTACAGAGGCACCGGCATAGTCACCGTGCAGCGGGCCAGCCATCACCTATGCCTTCTTCACCGACTTCCTAGAGACAGCTACACGCAGTAGGCGATCCACAGTCCACGGAGTTTCGCTCCCTCGCCGACTATTCGACCCCATCCCAGAAACGACCCCCATCTCATGAGGTTTCTGCTTGAGCTGTCAAGAGCGTCACAGGCCGCACCCGTCCACCCGCCTCCGAGCACTGCAGCCATCTCGGCATCGGCAAGTTCTTCGAGGTCGTACTCCTCGAGGCCGGAACTGTCCCCTAGAGCGGCTGGATTGAAAGGAAATATGATTGACATCAGCAAACTGAACACGAAGATCGACAGGGCAGCAGATATCAGGTTCTTCATTCTTCGATTCCCTTCCGTTTTGGTCGTGGTTCCGTCTGGCACGGCCGTTGGTGCTGTGAGGCCCGAAACGACCGACAGTGTCTGGCTGCCGGGTTCCTGACCGCCGCGAACGTCTTGAGGTCACAGTGAGTCGCTCGTGGGCCTGTCACCGGACTGTGGCGACGACCGGATCGTCATTTCATGATGGAGACTCCCTTCATGCCAGCGGATTGTACGATCTTAGGAGGCCGTCGCAAAGTCCCTGCGAAGGAGTAGGTCAGGTCCGATCGCACGGGGTTCTGGAGGAGCAGGGAGGTGGCACCTGACAGGCGGGCGACCGCGGCGGTGGACTCAGGACAAGGTCAGTGGCCGTCAGAGCGTTCCGGCTCCGGATACCCGAGTTGGGGCAGGCGCAGGATCGGCCATCTGCTCCGCCATCCCGTCCGCCGCGACAGCGCCGCGCTCGACATCTCGGACGCGACCGCAGGTCGCATCCTGGCTCACCTCGTCGCGACCGGACGGACCCGGTGCAGATCGACACTCTCTCGATCTGGTTCCCGACCAGCCGAACCGTCACGCAGTTCACCGCCGTCGCCCGCATCTCCAAGTGGGCTGTCGCCATGGCCGCCAGCCGCGCCCCCGCCAAGCAGTTCCTCGATCGTCTGATCGATAAGGCGCCGTTCCCGATCAAGGCCATCCAGGTCGGTGGCGGCAGCGAGTTCCAGGCCGACTCCGACCATGCCTGCGCCGACCAGTGCATCGAACTCTGCGTCCTGCCGCCGCGCTCGCCCACGCTCAAAGGCCGCCTCGAACGCCTCCAAGCCACCTTCCGGCACGGATCCTACGCCTCCTACCCCTTGCTGCACCAGATCGAGCCTCTCAACCGCCTCCCCGACGACTTCAACGACCACTACAGCTATCAGAGACCACACCAGGCACTCGGTGGACTCACACCCGTGGCAGTATCTCCAGCCCACACCGGCTTAGAGACCTCCCGAGTCTCCTGAGCCACTACAGTGGCTTGACGCGGCTTCCAGGCTCAGCTAGCGTCCTTTCAGTGTGATGCGGCTTCCTCTTCTAGTACTGACAGGACCGCGTTACTCGGTTCTACCGCTCTTGCCGCTGGCTTGGCTGGCCATGCAGGCCGTGCTACTGCTCGCTGGTCGTCCCGGCGTCGCTCCCGCCGCAGCTCAGAACACCTTGATCGGAGTGCCCGTCGCTGTTCTCGCAGTCTTCCTAGGCGGACGCGTGATCGCGGGTGAACTCGATGAACACACTCTGGAAATTGCCTATACGGTCCCGGGTGGAACCCATCGCGTCTGGCTTGGAAAGCTCGCTGCCGCCGCAGCTCTCCTGCTCGCGAGCATGGCTCTGATGGCTATCGCCACCTTCGTCCTCTTCACTCCCTTCCCCGTCTTCCAGTGTCTCTACGGAGCCGCCCAAGGTGTCGCGTTCTACCTCGTCGTTTCAATGGGGCTTGCCACGCTCTTTCGCAGCGAAGTCGCCGGTGCGTTAGCAAGCATTGGCCTTCTCAGCTTGAACGGCCTGATCACTCGCTTCGGTGCCGCACAGGTTCGCGTCTCTCCCTTCTGGAACCCTCTCGCGATTGACGGCATAGACCCCAACCGCCTGCTTGCTCTGGCGGTGCAGAACCGCGTCGGGGTCGCGCTGGCAATCGTTGCCATCATCACTCTCACGTTCGCCAGAGCAGACCGCCGCGAGAAGATGCTCGGTACCTAGGTCTCTGATGAACCGCAGGCTTGTCAGATGGTGTTCGCTGGCCGTTGCCAGTCTAGCGCTCGGCGTCGCTCTGGCAGTGGCCACGACGCGTCTTGCCACTCCGGTTCTTGATCGTCTGGCTTGGCTCGCCTCACGCGACCCATCGGCCTCCAGCGCCGGAGAAGTCATTCGCCAGCGCGGGCGCACCGACTGTGGTGCCGCAGCGCTCGCGATGATCCTGGACCACTACGGAATCAAATGGACCAGTCTTGACGAACTCGAAAGCGCCCTGCACACTCGATCCGAAGGCACGAGTCTCGCGGCACTCAAGCTGGTTGCTGAAGAGCGAGGCCTCCTGAGCCAGGGCCTCCGGTTGGACGTGGAGGCCCTAGATCGCTTGCCGATGCCTGCAATCGCTCACGTCCATCGCAGCCACTTCGTTGTCGTGCGTCGCCTACTAGGGGGCGGCCAACTGGTCGTGGACGACCCCGCCCTTGGCAGACTGCGAATGAGCGCGACCGCTTTTGACCGCGCTTGGGACGGCGTGATCCTGACGTTCGATCCCGCCGCGAACCTAGCGAAAAAGGATGTACATGCAGTAGCGTGTCCCCGTCGACTCGCCGAGGAAGAACTTATTCACTTTCGAACTTACTGAACCAAGCCATAGCAACCATAAACGAACGGAGTCCATCGCATGAGACATCTAGTCTCCGCCGCAATGTCAATCCTCGTGTTCAGCCTTCTCGCTTCGCCAATGCTCTTTCCTGCCTCGCCTGTCGCAACCGATGACCACAACCGCGTCGAACGACTCACGGAAGCAGAGATGGTCGACATCGTGGGAGCTGGTTGGCTCAGCCATCTTGACTGCACGAAGATCGCCAACAGGACCGGCAAAGTGCTTCAGGTTGTCGGTTTTCTGTATCGCGACGGCTTCACGTCGGGCATCGGGAACTTCCTTCGACACGTGACGTGCGAGTTCTGAACAGGTTCTGACGGTCTCTCGACGAGTGTCGCCAAGCCAGGACTAAGCCGGAGTTGACCGTGAAATGGGGTCCGTCGTGGAGCGGCGACCCCGGATCGGTACCGGAGTGGCTTCTGGGGCCGGCAGACAGCGCGTTCTTGGGGTCTTCCGGCGAAGGATTCGTCGTTGCTTCGTGCGCCTCGCGGCCGTTGCGCGACCAAGGCTGCCGTTGGTGGTGTTCGTGGCGGCGTGCCGAATCGCACTTGATATCGCTATGGCTGTCGCCGCCATCGTCGCGCTGACCTTGGTCCGCACCGGTCGGCGCGAGATTCTCGTCAAGCGGCTTCGCCGCCCCGGAAGGCCCCCAACCCTCCCCGACCCGTCCTGGGCCCAAAGAGATCCTGAGCGAGGCCGTCTGCGCCAAGCGCGGCCAACGCTTGCCGCTGGCCATGACCGGATCGGATGGGTCTGGACAGCCGTCGCGCGAGGGACTCACAAGCTGTAGTGTCTGCGGCCATGGCAGAGGACCTCACACGCTCGCCAGCACAGACAACCGCAGTCGTGGACTCTGCGGGCAGGCTCGTGGTGCCCGCCCACTACCGCGCAGCGCTCGGCTTTCGACCGCGGCAGGAGATCATCCTGGAGCTCGATGGCGACGCGATCCGGATAACGCCCGCCGAGATCGCACTGGATGCCGCGATTACTCGCGCCCAGGCCCTGACTCGCAAGTACGACGAGAAGCTGGGGCGGACAGGAAGTGTCGTCGACGACTTCATCGCGGAGCGACGGAAAGAGGCCGCGCGAGACTAATCCCGACTACCGAATCAGAACTCGCAGGTCAGTCCCGGGTAGCGGAAGACGACGCCCGGATCGAGCTGCTTCGGCTTGTTCGCCGCCTCTTCGGCGCGGGCGCCGGCGAGCATTCCCTCCATCCCGTAGTTGCCCTCGTGACAGGCGTACTCGTAGATCGCGTCCTCGGTGCGCTTGAGGGGAATCGACGCCGTCCAGGGCTTCGTCCACGTCCCCGGATCGTTCACCGTGACCTCCCATTCCAGGGTCTCCGGGTCCGTCAGGGTGAACCGCTCGGTGATCGTGAGCTGCTCGGAGGAGCCCATGAAGTCGTTCTTCTCGGAGTAGTTCGAGGTCTTGACGACCAGCGTGTCGCCGTCCCAGTGGCCGCGGGAGTCGCCGTTCCAGAGGCGGACGTCCTCGTTGAGAGCGGACTCGTCGTCCAGCCGGATGACGCGGGCGTCGTGGATCATCTCCTGGTGAATGACGACGTGGTCCGGGCTCTGGAAGAACTGGTGGTAGCCGTTGTAGCCGGGGAAGATGAAGGGGGCGCCGTAGCTGATGCAGCGCTCGGGAATCGGCCGGTCGAGCCAGGAGTCGGCCGGATGCTCCATCAGGTGCTTCACCCGCTTGCAGAGACGCTTCTTCGCCGGTTCGGTAAAGGGCGGGATCAGGCCGTCCGGCGGATCGACGACGAGCGAAGTGCGCTTCGTGAAGTACCGGTCGGCGATCCAGAACTGGTTGTAGTTGCCGGTCGTCGGGTCGTATGAGGTCGCCTTGGTCCGCTCGATCGCCGCCAGGACGAGCTGGTCGCCGAACAGGGCGTCGGCGCCCGGGTTCGTCGCCTCGGCGACGGCCGCCATCAGCTCCTGGAACTCCCCGTCCGTCAGGCGCTCCTTCTCGGCCCAGGCGGCGGGACGCTGCAACGGGGTGCCGTTGTTGTTGGCCCAGACGCCCTGGAGGTCGGGATGGCCGTAGGCGGTGCGGGGGATCTTCCAGTCCGCGTCCTTCGCGTTGTTGTTCGCTGCCGGAACCGCGCCGGCGGCCAGCCCGAGCAACAGGGCCATCGCGCCAATCGTCGCCACGGCTCTCAACCGTTCGTTCTTCCTCATCCGACTACCCTCCAGGACAGGTGAACATCGCGTCCTTCGATCATAGCCGCCGCTCCACGGCGGTCAGCGTCACGTCCAGCCCCAGGCCTTCGCTTCGTCATCCCACAACGCCAGACACTCGGTCGCCAGACCAGCGTCGAGAACCCAGTGAGGCATGTCGGTCATGGGCCGCCCGGTGGGCCCCTCCCAGACCGTGATCGGGCGGCCGTTCGCACTCCAGCCCGACAGCACGTGACCCAGCACCTGCGCCCCCTCGCCTTCTCCGGACTCCACCTCGAGCGAGTCGATCCGCACCCGCCACTCGACATCCTCGCCCGAGCCGTCGGGGCGCACGAAGCGAACATCGTCGCCGTCGGCTTCGAAGTCCGCCACCAGGTCGATCGATTCGATCTGCGCGATGAAGGACGCGCGCAGCGTGTCCACCTCCGGCTGAGGTTCCGACGGACCGCAGGCCGCGATCGCTCCGACGAGAGCCAGGGACAACAGAACGACGCCGGGAAGCCGGCCGGCGGCGCGAGGACGCGCCGCGGACCGACCTGACTGCCGTGTTTCGACGATGTGGAGCATGGCGTCAACTCTAACGCCTGGCCCACGTACTACTCTCGCGACGCTCCAGTACCTCGCCGGCATTCCAGGCCCGGGGACGGCGATTCCGCGCTCTCTTTCGCGGCAACCCCACCGGCGGAGCCGGTCCACACCATGACCACGCCTCATCCAAGCGCGCAACCCCGCCGCCAGGCCGGCGTCGGCTTCATCTTCGCCGTGATCCTGCTCGACATGCTGGGGGTCGGCCTGATCATCCCCGTCTTCCCCGAACTCGTCGAGCAGTTCCGGGGCGGCGACACGTCTTCCGCCGCCGTTGCCGTGGGCGCCATCGCCGCCTGCTATGCCGTGGCGCAGTTCGTCTTCGCCCCGATCCTCGGCGCCCTCTCCGATCGCTTCGGACGCCGCCGCGTCCTCCTGCTCTCCATGTTCGGCCTGGGCGTGGATTACGTGATCATGGGTTTCGCGCCATCGCTCGGCTGGCTGTTCGCCGGCCGGATCGTCGCCGGCGTGATGGGCGCCAGCATCACGACGGCGAACGCCTACATCGCCGACATCTCGACGGCGGAGACCCGGGCCCGGAACTACGGGCTCGTCAACGTCGCCTTCGGCGTCGGCTTCATCCTCGGACCGGTCTTCGGCGGCCTGCTCGGCGGCATCGACCTGCGCCTGCCCTTCTTCGTCGCGGCCGGCCTCTGCCTACTGAACTCCCTCTACGGCTTCCTCGTGCTGCCCGAGTCGCTGGCGCCGGAGAACCGGAGCGTCTTCTCGCTCCGCAACGCGAATCCGGTGTCGAGCATCGTTCATCTCCGCACCTACCCCTTGGTCGCCAGCCTGGCCGTCGCCTTCCTGCTGCTGGCCCTCGCCCAACGCGGCCTCGAAACCTCCTGGGTGCTCTACACGGGCTATCGCTACGGCTGGAACGAGTTCCAGAACGGCCTCGCGCTGGCGGCCGTCGGCGTTGCGGCGGCCCTGGTCCAGGGTTTCCTGGTGCGACCCGCGGTCACCTGGCTGGGCGAGCGCCGGGCCGTGCTGGTCGGCTTCGGCATCGGCACGCTGGCCTTCGCCGGCTACGGCCTCGCGCCGAACGGCCTGGTCCTCGTGACGGTGATCTTCGCGGGATCGCTGGGCGGCATCGCCGGCCCAGCGGTCCAGGCGATCATCGCGGGCACGGTGGCGCCCACCGAGCAGGGGAAGATCCAGGGGGCGCTCACGTCGCTGATGAGCCTGTCGGCGATCGTGGCGCCGCTCGTCTTCACCAGCGGCGTGTTCAGCTACTTCACCTCCGACGCCGCCCCGTTCGAGCTGCCCGGCGCGCCCCTCCTGGGCGGATCGTTGCTGATGGCCGTAGCCATGCTGCTGCTGGTCCGCGCGTTCCGGCGACACTGACGACTCAGGCACCCGCCAACCAGCCGGCGCAGGTACAATCGGCCGCTCAAGGAGGTCCACGATGCCGTTCGACAACTCGTCGCTGCCGATACGACTCTTCACCGCTTCCCACGAGCGTTCCTGGAACCCCGCCGACATCGACTTCTCGCAGGAGCGCTCCGACTGGCTGTCGTTCACCGACGACGAGCGGAACCTGCTGATCCGCCTCGTCTCCGGCTTCCGGGTCGGCGAGCGCGGCGTGACCCACGAACTCGCGCCGCTCCAGTTCCGCTTCCGCCAGGACGGCCGGCTGGAAGACGAGATGTATGTCACCGCGCAGATGTACGAGGAGGCCCGCCACGTCCAGTTCTTCGAGACCTGGCTGATCGAGGCGCTGCCGGGCCGGTTCGGGATCGACATCCCGTATCCCAACCTGCAGGGCGACATGTTCGCCACCCGCCTGCCGGCGGCGATGCGTGCCCTGTTCACGGATGACAGCCCCGAAGCGCTGCTGCGCGCGATCATGCTGTACCACTTCTACGTCGAAGGCGTCGGCGCCGAGGCCAGCTACCCGATCTACTACAAGATCTTCGAGCGGACGGGCAAACTACCCGCGCTCAACCGGGGCATTCGCCTGATTCAGCGCGACGAGGCGCGCCACATCGGGTTCGGCGTCTACGTTCTGCAGCGACTGCTCGCCGAGCACCCGCACCTGACCGACCTGTTCGAGGCGCAGGTCGAGGCGATGCGCCCGTTCGCGGAGGACGGCCCGAACCAGACCTTCGCCGGCTTCGAGCCGGGCCACGCGCCGTTCGGTCTCGACTACGACGAGTACCGGCAGCTCTACCTCGACAAGCTGGAAGAGATGCGGCAGAGCATCTACGACGGCCGGCTCGCGGCCGCGGTGTAGGAGCTTGCCTTCAGCGGAGGCAACATCGTGAAAGCAGCGAGACTGCTCACCACAATCGTGGCCCTGGTGCCGACCGCGGCGCCTCTCGCCGCACAGCCTCGGGCCGACCACGTCGTACTCGTCTCGGTCGACGGCCTCCGGCCGGACTTCTACCTCCCCGGCTCGTCCTGGCCGGCCCCGAACATGCAGCAGATGGCCCGCGACGGGGCCCATGCCGAGGGCGTGCGCGGAGTGTTCCCCACGGTCACCTATCCCTCGCACACGACGATCGTCACCGGCGCACTTCCAGCACGCCACGGCGTCTACTACAACCGGCCGTTCGAACCGGAGGGCCAGACCGGCGAGTGGTACTGGTTCGAGTCCTCGATTCAGGTGGACACGCTCTGGGACGCGGTGCGCGCCGCGGGCAAGCAGACCGCCGCGATCTCGTGGCCCGTCACCGTCGGCGCTCCGATCGACCGCTTCGTGCCCGAGACCTACTCCCTCGACCCGAACAGCGACCGCCTCGCCCCGATGCGCGAGGGCACGACTCCCGGCCTCTGGCAGGAGCTCGAGCGGGAGACCACGGGCCGTCTCAGCCTGCGCAACTACGGCGCCGCCCACATCACCCGCGACGACACGACGGGCGTCATGGCCGCGTACATCCTGGAAACCCACCGGCCGGCTCTCATCGCGCTCCACCTGATCACGACCGATTCCGCCCAGCATGCACATGGCCGGGAGTCGGACCGCGCCCGGCGCGCGGTCGCCGCCGCCGACCGGGCGATCGGCGCCGTCCGCGACGCCGCCGCACGCGCCGGCATCCTCGACCGTACCGCCTTCGTCGTCACCGGCGACCACGGCTTCGTGGACCTCCACACCCAGCTCATGCCCAACGTCTGGCTGGCCGAAGCCGGGCTGCACGGTACCGAGCCCGATCGCGGCGAATGGCGGGCCACCTTCCACCCGACGGGCGGTGCGACCTTTCTGCACCTGCGCGACGAGGCCGACGCCGAAGCCATGAGCGCGGTCCGGGGCATCCTGGCCGATCTGCCCGAGACGGTGCGCCGCCTGTTCCGCGTCGTCGAACGCGACGCACTCGACCAGGCCGGCGCCGCCCCCGAAGCCCGCCTCGCCCTCGCCGGAAACCTCGGCATCAGCTTCGGGTCAGACGCCTCCGGAGACGCCATCCGGCCCACCGACGGCGGCGCGCACGGCCACTTTCCCACCGACTTCCCGGAGATCCTCACCGGCTTCGTCGGCTGGGGTTCGGGCTTCGAGCAGGGCCGCACGGTCCACCGCATGGGCCTGACCGACATCGCCGACCTCATCGCGATGCTCCTCGAGGTCGAGTTCGAGAGTCCGGACGGGGCACCGCCGCTGGGCGTTCTGACGACCGACAACTGACAGCCCGTCGCCTGGCTGCGCTTTCATCCAGCGCTGGGTGCCGTCTCCGAGTCCGTCGACACCAACGGCGCCAGATCAGCCAGGAGGCTTGGGACGTCGTTCCGGGCCGTGCGCCACACCATGTTCATGTCGATGTCGTCGTAGACATGAACCATGCGGTTCCGCATTCCTCGGATCTCACGCCACGGGATACTCGGCCGCGCGTCGCGGAAAGAGGCCGATAAGCGGGCGGACGCTTCTCCTATGACCAGGAGGCGACGGATCACCGAGTCCTGCAACTGTTCGTTCGCTATGAACTCGTCGCGTGAGACGCCGGCGATGTAGTCGCCGATCGACCTGGCTGACTCCACGATGTCCGCAACGGCCGCGAGATCACGGTTCATACATCGTCTTCACGGACCCGAGAATCGCCTCCCGCCGGAAGCGGTTCTTGCTGCGTTCCACCGCCCACCAGCTCAGAAGGTCGACCTCGCGCCCCAGAATCGACTCCAGTTCGTGCTCCATCCGCTCCAGGTCGAGCAGAGTGTGTTTAGCCGCTTCGCTGAACCGGGCCAGGACGTCCACGTCGCTGCCGGCACCGAAGTCGGGACGGAGGGCCGAACCGAACACGCCGAGACGGGTGATCTGCCAGCGGCTGCAGAAGGAAGCGATGTCCTCAGCAGGCCATTCAACGTTGCCGTGCAAAGGAGTCTTCGGGTTTCGGACTCTCGCTGCCGATTGTGATGCCGACGGCATGACGTACTCCGGTCTCTCGTTCAGGACTCCCGCGGCCCATGCCCACGACTTCTCGGTTGGGCGCCATCATCCTAGCAACGCGGCCGCCCGCGGCGCCTACGCCGTCAGCCCGCGATACACCTTCGGCAACTGACTCGGCAGGGCGGCGATCTCGTCGATGACGAGGTAGCGGCGTTCGGGGCACATCTCGCGCAGGTAGTCGTGGCCGGCGGGGTCAACGGTGATGCAGAACGTGGAGATTCCCTGGCGTTCCGTTTCCCGGAGCGCGACCATCGTGTCGCGGATGCCGTAGACCCGTGAAGCGCGGTCGCTGCCGTAGTCGAAGTCCTGGGGGTAGCCGTCCGAGAGGATGAGCAGGACCTTGACCTTCGCCTCGCGCTCCGCGAGCTTGGCGGCGGCATGGCGGATCGCCGGTCCCATCCGGGTGCTGCGCTTCGGTTCCATCGCCGCGATCCGGTCTTCGGCCTCCCGGTCGAGGTCGTCGTCGAACTCCTTGGCGACGAAGAACTCGACCTCCTTGCGGCCGAAGCCGGAGAAACCGTAGATCGCGTAGTCGTCGCCGAGCGTCTCCAGAGCGTCGGCCATCAGGACCAGGGACTCCTTCTCGATGTCGATCACCCGGCGGCCCGGCGGCAGTGGCTGAGGATTGTCGGGCCAGTCGAAGTCATCGAAGACACCGACGTACTCGGGTTCCGGCGTCTTGCCCGCGGGCGCCTCGGGCTCGTCCACCGGCGCCTCCGCGTCGGTCGAGGCGCTCATGTCGAGCAGGAAGGCGGCGGCCACGTCCCGGTGCTGGCGGCGGCGGCTCATGTACACGGCGCCATCCGGCGGCCGGCCGGCACGGCGGTCGACGTGGGTCTCGACCACCCGGTCGAGGTCGAGCTCCTCGCCCTCGATCAGCCGCCGCATCCGCCGGAACTCCTCCGGCTTGAGCAACTCGAACTGCTTCCTGACCCGCCGCAGCAGATCGGCATGGAGGCGTCTCGTCTCGTCGACGAACCGGTCCGGAGAGGCTGCGGCACCGTTCGCGGTCGGTCCGGGCGGCTCGATCGGTTTCTCGCGCAGGTGGCACCAGCGCCGGCGATAGCCGGCCAGTTCGTGGTCCCACTCGTCGTAGTAGTAGACCTGCTCCCGGTCGAGCCCCGCCTCCGCCAGCTCCCGCTCCAGCCGCTTCGACAGTTCCTCGAGGCGGGCCGCCAGCTCCTCGGGATCGAGTTCGATCGGCGTTCCCTCCTCGTCACTCCCTTCGGCCTCGATCGCACCCGTGACGTCGAGGTCGGTCAGCGGCAGGCCGGCGGTGCCCGAGAGATCGCCGTCCTGCAGGCTGAGCACGCCCAGTTCGTCGACCTGCAACTGCTCCATCAGGCCGGCGGCGATCGGGCCCGGTTCCACGTCGTCCCGCACTTCGACCTCGGATGCGAGCTCCTGCCACTCCCGGCGCAACTCGACGCGCTCCGGTGCGGGGTCGCCGTGGTGTGCCGGCGCAGGCACGTCGAGGGATTGGGCTTCGGCCCCGGGATCCAGGTCGGCGCCGCGATCCCGCGGCCGGCCGTCGTCCATGGCGGCCTCGGCGCCGGCAGGGCCGAGAGTCGAGCGCAGGGCCGCGAACGCGGGATAGAGCGCCCGGACCGCGCGCAGGGTGTGATCGACGGTGACGCCGGGATTCAGCAGCATCGCCGCTTCTCCGGAATGCCGGCCAGCGCCCGGATGGCGCGGATCCGCGCCATCCGTGAACGGGTCCACGCGCCCGTCCGCGGGCGCGTGGACGGCAGGCCGGCGCACCGACAGCCCGCTCGCCAGCAGTCGGGACCGCTGCTCCAGCAGGAGTGCACGCGCCAGGTCGAACAGGGCCGCTTCCCGCGGCTGCCGGCGGCCCGCAGGCCGTTGCGGCGGGCCCAGCGACGAATCGAGCGCATCGTCGATCAGCCGCAGCAGATCGCGGCCCACTCCCCGGAACACGCGCGAGAGAGCCGCGTCGATGCGCGCACCTTCGAGCCGCGCGAACAGCGCCCGAGCGAGGGCCGGCTCGTCGAAAGCGGCGAAGAACTCGGCGAACCGGATCGGACCACGGCGATACGTACCAAACAGCACGCCGCCCAACTGGTGCAGCACCGCCATCCGGTAGACCATGAAGTTCCCCTGGCTGTCCGGCAACCGGTCCATCCGCTCCGGCAGGTAGAAAGCCGCGCCGTCCGTCGTCGGCCGGCCCGCGGCCGCCGCGCCTTCCAGGTCGAGATGCCCCGCTCGCGACCTGTCCCCGGCTTCAAGATCGGCGAGCGACCGGACCTCGGCCGGCCGCGCCAGCATCGCCTCGACGTAGATCTCGAGGACGCGGGCGACGTCGTCGAGGGCGACCGCGGTCAAGGCAACAACGTCGACGCCACCTCGGTCACCGCGCGCTGGACCTCGTCGTCATCGGTGATCGCCCGGCAGATCGCGGCGACGCAGGCTTCGCGCACGCCGATGCCGCCGGCGATCAACTGCGCCGTGTAGATGAGCAGGCGGGTGCTGACCCCTTCGTCGAAGCCGCGGTGATGCAGGTTGCGGATGCGCTTGCCGAGTTCGGCCAGGTCGCGGGCCAGCGTCAAGTCGATGTCCGCCTCGTGCGCGATGATCTCGGCTTCGATCTCCGGCGGCGGATAGTCGAACTCGAGCGCCACGAAGCGCTGGCGCGTGCTCGGCTTCAGGTCCTTGGCCACGCTCTGGTAGCCCGGGTTGTACGAAAGAACGAGCAGGAAGTCGGGGTGCGCCGGCAGGATCTCGCCGCGCTTCTCGATCGGCAGGATGCGGCGGTGGTCGGTCAGCGCGTGGATCAGCACCGTCGTGTCCTTGCGCGCCTCGACGATCTCGTCCAGGTAGCAGATCGATCCGTCGCGCACCGCCCGGGTCAGCGGACCATCCATCCACACCGTGTCGTCGCCTTCGAGCAGGTAGCGGCCGACCAGGTCGGTCGCGGTCAGGTCCTCGTGGCAGGCGACGGTGACGAGGGGCGTTTCCATACCGGCACGCGTGCCTGCGTCACCGCCACGGTAGAGGCGGTGCGTCATGTGCTCCAGGAACCGGGTCTTGCCGCAGCCCGTCGGTCCCTTGAGCAGCACCGGCATGCGCGCCCGGTGGGAGGCGAGGAACAACTCCACCTCGTCGCCGACCGGCAGGTAGTAGGGCGCCTCCGGCTCGGGCCGCGACGGCGCCGCTTGCAGAGGCTGAGTCATGTGCCGTGGAGGTGGAGAATCACGAGTGGTCGATCGCCCGAGCGAGTGCGAAGTCCTTCTCCGTCACGCCGCCGGCCGAATGAGTGCTGAGGGTCAGGCGAACCCGGTTGTAGCGAACATCGATGTCCGGGTGGTGGTCCGCCGCTTCGGCAAGTTCGGCCACGAAGTCGACGAAACGCACCGCCGCCGGGAAAGTCGGGAACTCGTACTCCCGCGAGATGGAGGGAGCTTCCAGATCCGCCTCCCAGCCCGCCAGTTCTCCGCACGCCGCCCGAATCTCGTCCGCCGTCATCGCCGCCATTGCCCAGTACCTCCGCCGCGCGACCCTAGCAGCCGCCGGCCGGAAGGCCGGCGCACCGGCACTCTCCGCAGTGGTACTGTCGGCGGCCTATGAAATTCGGCATCTTCTACGAGCATCAGCTACCGAAACCGTGGGGGCCGGACTCGGAGCACCGGCTGCTTCAGAACTCGCTGGAGCAGATCGAGCTCGCGGATCGGCTCGGGTACGACTACGCCTGGGAGGTGGAGCACCACTTCCTGGAGGAGTACTCCCACAGTTCGGCGCCCGAAGTGTTCCTTGCGGCGGCGTCGCAGCGGACAAAGAACATCCGGCTCGGCCACGGCATCGTCCAGTTGACTACGAACCACCCGGCCCGGGTCGCCGAGCGGGTTTCGACGCTCGACCTGGTTTCGAACGGCCGTGTCGAGCTCGGCCTCGGCGAAGGCTCCAGCGTCACCGAGCTCCATCCCTTCGGCCGCAGCTTCCGCGACAAGCGGATCGTCTGGGAGGAGGCGGTCCAGGCCTGCCTGCCGATGTTCTGGAACGAAGGCTGGGAGTACCACGGCCACTACTTCGACTTCCCGCTCCGCAACGTGATCCCGAAGCCGCTGCAGCGGCCGCACCCGCCGCTCTGGGTCGCCTGTTCGCAACTCGACACGATCCGCTACGCCGCGCACCGCGGCATGGGCGCGCTGTGCTTCAAGTTCGCCGACCTCGACTCCGCCCGGGCCTGGGTCAACGCGTACTACAACACGTTCACGCAGGACCAGCGCAAGCTCTGCGACTACCAGACGAACCCGAACCTGGCGACGGTCAGCGGCTTCATGTGCGCGCCCACCGACGAAGAGGCGCAACAGAAGGCCGACGGCTGGACCTTCTTCCAGTTCGCCCTCCAGCTCTACAACAAGGAGGGGCCGTTCGAGCCGAAGTCGAACAACTTCTGGGAGCGCTACCAGGAGTGGAAGCAGACCCCCGAGGGCCGGCGTCGCTCCGACAGCGAGTTGATCGGCTCCCCGGAGACGATCCGCGAGCGCCTGCGGGAACTCGAGCGGGCCCACGTGGACCAGGTCATCCTGCTCAACCAGGCCGGCAAGAACACTCACGAGGACATCATGAGCAGCCTGGAACTCTTCGCCCGCGAGGTGATGCCCGAGTTCCAGGAGCGCGAAGACCAGCAGCAGGAATGGAAGCGAGCGGTTCTCGCCGGCGAGCAGAGGCTCGACGAGATCGACACGGAACCGTTCAACGTCACCGCGCGCCTGAAGCCCACCCTGCCGCCGTCCGAGGAGGCGCTGGCCGCGGCCCGGAAGTGGGCCAGCTAGCTCATCCACCGGCGACCGCAACCGAATCATCACTCCTGCGTAGTCAAGTACGACAGCACGCCCCCAACACAGGAGACTCCTTCATGTCCCTTCTCTTCCAGCGCCGCCGGCCTGTCTCGCTAGCCGGCTGCATCCTGCTCCTCGGGGCCGCGCTCTTCGCCGCGCCGCTTGTCGGGGCCGATGAACTGCCGTCGCCCGAGGAGATCATCGCTCGCCACGTCGAGGCGCTCGGCGGCGAGGCCGCACTACGTGCCCGCGCTTCGGTCACTACAAACGGCACGTTCGAGGTGCCCGCGATGGGAATGTCCGCCCCAATGACGATCCTCCAGATCGCACCTGACCAGGGCATCGTTCGCATCAGCATGCCCGGGATGGGCGAGAGTGTGCAGGCCTACAACGGCGAGATCGCCTGGGTCGAGGACCCGATGCAGGGGAATCGCGTGCTCGAGGGCGCCGAACTCAACGCGCTGAAGCGTCAGTTCGACCTGCATGCGGACCTGAAGTACGGCGAGCACTATCCGCAACGCGCAACGGCCGGCGAAGCCGAATGGAACGGCGAGGCGGCGTACCAAGTCGATCTGGTCGACGCCGACGGCACCGAGTCTTCCCGCTACTTCTCCGTCGAAACCGGCCTGCTGCTCGGCGAGGAGGCCTCGATCACAAACGAGATGGGCACGATGGAGGCGACGACGACCTGGAGCGACTACAAGGAGTTCGGCGGCGTGATGTTCGCCACCTCCGCCACCACGAACCTCGTCTCCATGGGCATGGAGTTCATTCAGACCATCGACTCCGTCACCTTCGACGACATCGACCCAAGCGTCTTCGAGCCCTCCGACGTGATCAAGGCCCTGCTGCCGGAGTAGACCCGCCGCTAACGAGCACACACAACGAATTCAGGAGACCAATCCATGTCCTTCAAGTCCACCAGTCGCAACGCCCTGTTCGCGCTCGCCTGCTGCGGCCTGCTTCTCGGCGGCTGCGGCGCCTACAAGGCTGGGAAAGCCATGGGCGCGGCAGCAGCCACGACTGCGCCGGAGCCTCCCCCACCGCCAGAGCTGACGGAAGAACAGAAGATCATCGCCCGCTACATCGAGGCGAGCGGCGGCGAGGACGCAATCCGCGCTCACACCTCGATGACGATCAAGGGCGGGTTCGAGATGCCCGCGATGGGCATGTCCGGGGACACCACGACGTACTCGCTGGCACCCGACAAGACCCTGGCCCTGATCAGCCTTCCCGGAATGGGCGAGATCGTCACTGGCACGAATGGAGACGTCGCCTGGGCCGAGGACCCGATGCAGGGGCCACGAGTGCTGGACGGCCAAATGCTCGCCGATGCCAGGCGCCAGGCCCGCTTCTACGTCCAACTGGAGTACGACGATCTGTACCCGGAGCAGACAGCGGCCGGAGAGACCGAATGGAACGGCCAGACCGCCCACCAGCTCGACCTGGTCGACACCGACGGCAACGAGTCTTCGCACTACTTCGCCGCGGACACGGGCCTCCTGATCGGCATCGAGGCAACGCAGACGAATGAAATGGGAACGATGGACGTGGCGATCACGATGAGCGACTACAAGGAGTTCGGTGGGATCCTGGTACCCACCTCCACCCTGATGAGCATGCCCAGCATGGGGATGGAGTTCACCCAGACCGTCGACTCCGTGACCTACAACGACGTCGACCCGAGCGTCTTCGAGCCCTCCGACGCGATCAAGGCGCTGCTGGAGTAGGGGCTCGGCCCGTTCGAGACAGATCCTCCCCCGGTGCGGCCGTGTCGGCGCGGTCGCACCGACGCTCTTCGTCGCCGCGGCGACACTGCTCGCCGCCACGGCACCAGCCGCGGCCCAGGGCAGCCGCCGGCCGCAGGCGCGCCTGACGGACTTCTACGAGCAGTGGCTCGTGGAGGCGGAGCCGCTACTTGGCGACGAAGAGCGCCGGGCCTTCGAGCGGCTGGAAGGCCCGGGCGCGCGCGAGCGCTTTCTCCGCGCCTTCTGGGCGGCGCGGCCCGAGCGCCTGCTCGAACGCTGGCAGGAGAACCGCGAGGCCCGCAACCAGCTCCGGGAACGCTCGCCGGCGATGGAGCGCGCAGTCCTCCTGGCCGGGAAGCCCGCGTTCCGGCAGCCGGTCGAACCCTGCGAGTCGGAGCTGCGGCGGATCGAGATCTGGATCTACGACGGCTGGCGGCTTGAACACCAGCTCGGTCGTCCGCCGCCGCCAGGTGAAGACGAAATCGTCCTGGCGTTCGTACAGCAGGTGAACTTCGACCCACGGTCCATGCGGCTGTGGTCGCCTGCCTCGGGTGTCGATCTGGCCTTCGAACCGGAACAGCCGGCAGGCGCGGACGACGACGCCGAGGCACAGCCGGCCGGCGCACTCCGGGTGCTGGACCAGGCGGAACGGCGCCGCTGCCTGACCCCGACCGAACGACGCCGCCTGGAGCGGCGGCTCGGCCGCGCCGTCAGTTGGAAGGAGTTCATCGACCGGCTGGGCTGGGCCGGCGCTGCGCCCGACGGCGGCTGGGTGGACCGCTTCCTTCGCGTCGAAGCGGTGCTCGACGTCGACGTCATGGCGCTGCCAGGCGTTGTACTCGACCTTCAACCCCTCGGCAGCGAGAACCGGCGCACGGCGATTCGCGGCCGGCTGCGACTGCCACCCGGGCACCTTGCCGCGATCGGCGCCGGCCAGATCCTCGATCGCGTGACGATCACCGGCGATGTCTTCCTGCGCGACCGCCTGGCCGACGCCTTCGTCGTCACCCATCACGTGAGCGGCGGAAGCGCGGACATCGCTCTCGACTTCTACCGGCGGCTGCCGGCCGGCGACTACCGGCTCGAGATCCGCGCCGAGGATCGCCTTGGCCGCGGCCTGCTCCGCATGAGCCGCGCGCTCGAGGTGCCCGGGCTCGAGGCGCCGCCCGGCATCCCGGGCCTCGGCCTCCTGAGCCGCCGCGAGACGATCGTGCTCAACCGGTTGCCGAGCGTCGAGTTGCTGGCGCCCGAAGGCCGCGTCCTCGGTTCGACCTTCACGGCCCGTGTCGTCGCCAGCCCGGCGGTCGCCCAGGTCGTCTTCCTGCGCGATGGCGAGAAGGCCGCACACGCCTCTGCCCCTCCCTTCGTGCGAGACCTCGAGCTGCCGGGCCGCCGCCACCGGATCGAGGTCCGGGGACAGGACGCCGCGGGTGTGCTCCTGGCCCGTCACGCACTGGAGATCGAGCGGGAAGAACATCCGTTCTCCATCGCGCTCGAGCGCCCGGACCCGGCCTTCGTCGAGGAGGCGCTCGATCTTCTGGTGCGCGTCGACGTGCCGTCCGGCAGGGAGCTCGACCGCGTCGACTGCCATCTGAACGCCGCGCTCCTCCAGACGATGTCGGCGCCGCCCTTCCGATGCCGGGTTCCGGCCGGACTGCGCCTGCCCCTGAGCTTCGTTCGGGCCGTTGCCACGCTCCGCACCGGCGAGACGGTCGAAGACCTCGTCTTCCTCGGGTCGGGGGCGCCGGAACAGATCGAGGTGCGCCTCGTCGACCTGCTGGTCTCGGTCGGAGGCCGGCAGGCGGGACCGGGAACGGGACTGGACGCGGCCGACTTCCGTGTCCTGCACCGGGGCGTCGAGGCACGGATCCGCGACTTCCGGAACCTCGCCGACCGACCGCTCACCGTGGCCCTGCTGATGGACATCTCAAGTTCGATGGGCCGCGGCGTCCGCGTCGCCTCGACCAGTGCCCAACGTTTCTTCGAGGGCATCCTCACCGATCGAGACGCCGCCAGCCTCATCGTCTTCAACCACGACCTGGACCGTCTGGCGCCCTTCTCAGACGACACGCGCCTGCTCCGCTACGCCGCCGAGGGCCTGCGGGCATGGGGTTCCACCCGGCTCTACGACGGGATCTCCTATGCCGTTTCGTCGTTCGCGGGCCGTCCGGACCGGCGCGCCCTGGTCGTGCTCAGCGACGGCGCCGATACGGACAGCAATCTCGACTTCGAGCGCGTGCTGGCGCAGGTCGAGCTGGCCGGCGTGGTCGTCTACCCGATCGCCCTGCGGATCAACGACCCGGACACCGCCGAGGCTTTGGAACGCCTCGCGGATCGCAGCGGCGGGCGCTACCACGTCGCCGCTTCGGTCGAGGACCTGGACCGCATCTACCGCGAGATCGAGCGCGATCTCCGCTCCCAGTACCTGATCGCGTTCGAACCGCCGCCCGGAGTCGAGGCGCGCGCCGACGGGCTGCGGGACATCGGGGTCGAGGTGGCGCGGGCGGGGCTGACGGTGACGGGCGTGCGGAGCCGGGGGAGGTAGGGCTCCGCGGATTGACGGATTCCGCCTACGGCGGATGCCGGCCAGAGGGCCGGCGCACCGACGCGCGTAGACTGCCGGCATGGGCGGGGTGCGGGCGGCTATGGGGGCAATCGAGCGCGCCCTGATCCGGCCGTGCCGCGAGGCGGAGGGCGGCGCGGGGTTCTGGCTCTTCGTGAGCCACCTCGTCGCCACGTTCGGCATCGCGCTGTCGAACTTCCTCCTCTTCTTCACCCTGATCTGGGCCGCCGTCCGGCGAAAGCGGCTCCACTTCGCCAGCGGCGACGCGGACCGGCGACGGCGACG
>JAJEBV010000045.1 GCA_022822365.1 Thermoanaerobaculia bacterium
AACCGAACTCAAGCTGCGACGGAGTACACTCTGTCTTCACGGGTCTCGCTCCTGTGGACTGTCCAAATGCTTGACAACACTTGGATTATCCGCGGGAAGAGGCCCGATCTCAAATCACCCCGTGAGATATGCGGGCTAGGATCCGACGGTCCTCCACCAGGGCCGCTCGGAGAACCAGGCACAGAACAGAGAGACAGTGTCCTCCCCCGCCAGGAAGTACGACGACTCAGGGGCCTCAGCGCGATGACGAAGGAGAAGAGGCTCGACGAGTCCAAGCCCGGGCCCAGGTTCCTCGTGCTGATGGGGCTCCTCATCGCCGGCAGCGACAGCGGCCTCCTGAGCATCGAGGCGCTACGAACCTCGCCGGTGTCGATGGTCTATGCGGTCGCTCTGGCGACGGCGGCGGTTGCGACACTGGTCGCACTGCGCCCCGGTGCCCCGAGCGAGACCTCGCCCGAAGCGGAAATGCCGGGAACGGGCCCGGTCTGGCACGAGTCGACCGTGTTCACCGACCCCTGGTATCAGGTGCCCGCGATCTTCTGCGTGTTCGTCCTGTTCTCCCGGTTCGTCCTGGACCTGATGGCCACGCCGCCGATGACCGGCCGAGCCGTGTGGTTCCTGGCGACGTTGGCGATCGCGATTCTCGCCGTGGCTTTCGGTCTCATCGGCGCCACCGACTCGAAGAAGCGGGCGAAGAACGAGCAGGCGAGTCCACCGGGCGAAGCGGCGAACTCGGGCGAAGAGGAGTCGGTCGTCGACACCGCGCTTCGCGATCCCTGGTTCAGTGTGCCTGCCGGCTCGATCGCCTTTCTGCACTTCGCCCGGGACGGCCTGGAGAAGATCGAGGAGGATCCGGACTCGCCCTGGGCCACGGTGTGGCTGCTCATGCCCGTGGCGGGCCTGATACTGGGTCTGGTCACTACCGCGGTCTCCCGTGCCCGGCAGGGGCGAAAGCAGGAGCCGACGGCACTACCAGAGCCGTGAGACCTCGTCCTCGTACCCGGTCATCTCCCACCGAATGAGCGACCAGGGGATCTGGCCCGCCGCGTAGACCTCGTCCAGGAACTCCCGCAGGACGAAGTCGTCGCCGAGTTGATTGGCGCGGTCCCGCATCAGCTTCATGAACTGGACTTTCCCCAGGACCATGAGCATGTGGTGCCCCACGCCGCGAAGAGTCGTGTCCAGCTCGAACCAGAGATGGTGGCTGCCCTCGAGCAACTCGCCATGCGGCGCGTTGTCGATGCAGAACTGCGTCGCCTCTTCCAGACTCCAGTCGCCGCTGTGCATGTAGATGTCGGAGAGTGCGCGCACGGTACGGAAAGCCGCCTGTTCATAAGTGACTTCCCTGCCGTGGGGATTCCGCCCGTCCAGGTAGCCCGCATGCATCAGCAGTTCCTCGAAGGCAAACGCCAACCCCTCGTCGCGAGCCGTCGAGATCTTGTACGGCCGCTCTCCGCCGCGGATCGGGTGATCGTCCCGCTCCGCCCTGAGCATGTCGAAGTGGTGGCCGACCAGCTCATGCGTGTTCTCCATCACCGCTTCCCGGTGGGAGAAATTGAAGAAATAGTCGTGCGTCTCGGGCCAGGGATCCTCCAGGGAGTACCCTTTTCCGTAGAGCCGCGAGTCGAAGTAGTCATCCGGCACGAGGAAGTCATGCACGGTGAAGATCTCCTCGTCACGGAGGAAGTTCATGACGTGATCGACGGCTTCCTCGATGCCTTCCCGGTACTCGATCTGTGACCCGACCGGCACGAGCGGTGGAACATCGCGATTGCGGTGCTCCTCCAGTCGCTGGAAGGTGATCACGCGGTTGTCTTCCAGTTCAACGATCGTCCGGATCTCCTCCCAGGTGTAGGGAAACAGATAGACGTTCCTGAGCAGCCAGTTGTAGTTCTCCCGGCCCACACCCGTGGTGCCCGTCATCCGATGTTCGTTGGACCGTATCCAGTCCTCATAACCGTCGATAACCGTCAGCGCCGACTCGACGTCGGCCACGAGCTCAGGATGATGAACCCTCAGGCCCTCCGCGAGCGATTCGTAGGACGATCTCGTGTCTCCAATGGAGAGAACCGCCAGCGTGGCCAGGTCGGCGGCGATCAGCGAGAAGTCCTCGAGGTTCTCCTTCGCCTGCTGCACCACATCGGATACGGATCCGAGCCTGGATTGCAGAGCCGCGACCTCGTTCCCCTGCAGCGGTGGCTCGGCTCCCCAGGCGAACGTGGCGATCACGTCGTTGTAGAAGCCGGGATCCCGGGACCACGGGCTGAGAACCCGGTGCTGGAACTCGTAGCCGTTCATCTCCGCCCGGACAAGCTGGTAGTCAACCTGTTGCGGGATCGGCCAGCCCGTCGGATCGATCGCCTCCAAGCCATCCTGAAACGTCCTCAGTTCGCCGTACTTCTCCGCCATGGCCGCGGCGGAGAAGTCGGGCGTAGTGTCCAGGTCCGACAGGAACCAGCCGCTCTGCGAGTAGGACTGGATGTTGCCGGAGCCGCCCTGCTGGAACGAACGAAACTCGTCGAAGAGAGTGACGAGATCCGCGTAGTCGGTACTTGTGGCGGCCTGAGTCGCGTCGGCTTCGGCCTGATCGTTTCCCGGTTCGTTCGACAGCAAGCGGTACAGGCCGAAGCCGGCGAGTACCACCGCCAGTACGACGACGAGGCTGCGGGTGCCGCGCATTGGAGTTTAGGAGTCTATACCGGCCCCTGAGGCTGTTCGGCCGGATGCCGGCCAGAAGGCCGGCGCACCCAGTGGCAGAGGACCGCGCTACTCGGCCAGCAACGATGCGCGGACGATCTCCCGGTCGTTGCGGTGCACGATGTGACCGTTCGCGTAGGCGGGATGCACCCAGAGGAGCTTGCCCAGTTCCCGACGGATGCGGACGCTGCGGGTGGTCGGTTCGAGCAGGTGGGTCCGGTCGATCTCCTGGTAGCCGTCGCGGCTCAGGCGGGCGATCATCAGCTCGCCGCGGTCGTTGCTGATGAAGTAACGGTCGCCGTTCCGGACCAGGAAGGCGGTGGCGATGCGGGCGTCCTCGCTCGGTTCGAAGGTCGCCCAGACCTCCCTGCCGGTGGCGCGGTCGATGGCGCGCAGCGCCCCCTGGCCGCCGATGCCGTAGATCATGTCGCCGTCGAAGACGGGCGTGGAGTTGAAGGCGTGGAGGCCGTCGAGGTCCTCCTTGCTCGAGCTCTTGCCTTTCCAGACGATCCGGGCCTCGGGCTTGCCGGCTGACGCCGCGGCGACCTCGATCAACGTTGAGCCGTGCGACGCGGACGACACGAGGAGCTGGTTGCCGTCCTGGATCGGCGTCGCGATCGTCTGCCCGTACTCCACCTCGTAGGGGAACCGCCAGAACACCTCGCCGCCATCCGGGTCGAGCCCGGCGATGCCCTTCGGATGCCAGATGACGAGATGCCGCCGGCCGCCAAGCTCGTAGATGACCGGCGGGTTGTAGCCCGGTTCGTTGCCTACCTCCATCGAGCGCCAGAGCTCGTCGCCGGTCCCCCGGTCGAACGCCACGACCATGGCGTCGGGTTCGCCGCCGACCAGGGTGATGATCTGCCGGCCGTCGACGAGTGGCGCGCCGACGAAACCCCAGGCCTGAACCGGCGCTTCGTAGTCCGCCACCAGGTCGTGCCGCCACAGGACACGGCCATCCTCGACCGAGAGCGCCGCCAGATAGCCCGCCGAGCCGAGCACGTAGACGCGGTCGCCGTCGACCGTCGGCGTGGCCCGCGGACCGTTCGAGTAGGCAGGCATGAGGCCGGCCAGGTCCGTCTCCCAGGCGTGCTCCCAGAGCTGCTTGCCGGTCGCCTCGTCGAGCACGAGCAAGCGTTCCCGGCCGCGGTTCCCGGGCAGCCGTTCGAAGTCGGTCGCGAACACGCGGCCGGCTGCCACTGCCGGGCCGCCGTAGCCCGCGCCGATCGGCACGCGCCAGGCGAAGCGGAGGCCGCCTTCGGGGAAGCGCTCGAGGATGCCGGCCTCGTGCCAGACGCCGCGGCGTTCGTCGCCCCGCCATTGCGGCCAGTCGTCGGCGTGGGCCGGGTATGACGCGAAGGCAATCACCAATGCCACCGCGAGCGTTGCCGGTTTCATGGCGTGAAGCATAGCCGTGGGTGCACCCAGTTGCTGTCGCCGACACGTCAAGTGCGGTAGTTTGTGCGCCGCCATGCGCCGCGTGCTTCTACCGCTGATCGTCGCCGCACTGGCGCCCGTCTCGTGCGGCTCTCCGCCTCACGTCAGCGCCGACCTCGTCTACCGGCACAGCCTGGACTTCCCGTCGCCGCAGCGGCTGCGCCAGGGGTGGACCAGGGTCTGGGTCGGCCGGGAGCTGGAACGGGTGGATACGCTCATCCATCGCATCGTCGTGATTCCAGAGTTCGCGGGCGACCTGATGATCATGCCCGGTCGTCAACGGGAGCGCATGGTGGCGGAGATCGCCTGCCCGCCGTCAGACCATCCGGTCTGGGAGGAACTGACCCGCGGCCAGGACATCGAGATCGACCTGGAAACGGCGGACCGCGGCTGGTTCACGACCGTGTCGTGCCGCGGCGGGCTGGGGTAGCCGACCTCCTAGTCTTCCGGGCCGACCGGACCGCGGCGCCTCTTCGTCTCGCCGCGCCGGCGCTTGTCCTGAAGCCGCCTTTCCCTTGCGCCGGCAGAGGGCCGCGTGGGGCGGCGCGGCCGCGGCTCCTCACGAGCCTCTTCGATCATCGCTCCGAGCCGTGCGAGCGCCTCGGCCCGGTTGCGGGCCTGGGTGCGGTGGGTAGCGGCGGAGACGACGATCTCGCCAGCCACAGTGAGGCGTTTTCCCGCCAGGCGTTCCAGGCGCTCGCGCAACGGGCCCTCGATGCCCGCCGCGTCGAGGTCGAGGCGGCACTGTGCCGCGGTTGCCACCTTGTTCACGTTCTGGCCGCCGGGGCCGGAAGAGCGAACGAACTTGAAGGTCAGGGCGTGCTCGGGGATGGCCAGGCCGCCGATGTCGATGGGGGCCATCAGTCCTCGGTGTACCGGATCTCCATGCGGCGGATGATCAGGGCGGTCGCCGCGAGCACGACGGCCGCGAAGGCGAGCAGGCCGAGGACGGAGACGGCCGGCGGCGGCGGTTCGACGACCACGGCGAACGGCCCGTCGGAAAGCGGCACCGGCAGCAGGCCCTTCAGGTAGTGGATCACGCTGAGCTTCTTGAGCGCCGGCGGCAGCAGGAAGTGCAGCATCTCCCAGACGTACAGGGCGCCGGCCGGGATGATCGGGTTCCGGAACACCATGCCGACCAGCGTGAACAGCGAGCCGTAGCCGATGCAGGCGAGCAAAGTGACCCCCAGGTAGGCCACCAGATGGCGGCCGCCCGGGCCGGCGGTCAGGTCCTCGACCGCTCCCGAGAAACCGACAGGCAGATAGATCAGCATGTAGCTGAACACGGTGCTGGCCATGAACAGCACCGCCACGGCGGCGACCGCGGCCGCGTACTTCGCCGCCACGACGACTTCGCGGCGAAGCGGCGTCAGCAGCAAATAGTGCAGGCTGCGCTCCAGAATCTCGCCCCGGAACAGGTTGAAGAAAACGTACAGGCAGCCGAAGAAGAGGATCGCGCCGAGGAAGACCGTCTCGAAGATCGTCTCGTAGACGATCCGGTTGCCGAAGCGTTCCAGCACCGTCTGGCCGCCGATCGGTATCGAGCCGACCAGGAGGACGATCCCCACGGGAATCGCCGACGCCACCCCCAGGATCACCGCCCTGCGGGTCAGGAGCAGCCGGCGCAGCTCCAGCCGCACGAGTCCGCCGACCTGCCGGGCCAGCAGCGTCCAGTCGATGCGCGAAGGCGTCGCCGTCTCCTGGGCCACCGTCACGAGGGCTCCTCCTCTTCGTCAACCAGGTAGCGGTAGACCGCCTGCAGGTCGCTGTCCGCCGGGCCCACCGCTTCGACCTCCACGCCGCCCTCGGCGACCAGTTCGGCCACCAGGCGCAGAAAGCGGTCCGCGTCTCGGGTGCGAAGGTGGAGGCCCCCGCCGTCGTCGTGAAGCTGCACCTCGGTCACGTGGTCCAGCTCGAAGGCGCGGCCGGCGAGCCACTGCGGGCGATCGCAGCGCACGAACACCTGCAACGGCTGCTCGCGGACCTCCTCGACTTCCGCCCGCATGCCCGGCACTTCGCCTTCGGCAACGATGTAGCCGTTCGAGATCAGGATGACGCGGTCCGAGAGCAGGTCGACTTCGTGCAGGATGTGGCTCGAGATGAGCACGTGCTGGCCCTCGCCGGCCAGTTGACGGAAGAGTTCGATCGTCTCGGCGCGCACCATCGGATCGAGACCGTTGAGCGGCTCGTCGAGCACCATGACCTGCGGCCCGTGCGCGATGGCCTGCGCCAGCTTGATCCGTTGCCGCATGCCCTTGCTGTAGCCGGCGATCCGGCGGTGCGCCGAGTCGACGAGGCCGACCCGCTCCAGCGCCCGGGCGGTCAGGCGTTCCGCCTCGCCGCGGTCGAGGCCATGAAGCAGCAGGTAGGAGAAAACGAACTGCCAGCCGGTGGCGCCCCGCGGGAAGGAATCGTACTGGGTGCAGTAGCCGAAGCGGCGGAACAGATCCTGCGGCCGGGTCACCGGGAGGCCGAGAACGCTGATCTCGCCCCGCGTCGGCCGCAGCAGGCCCGCGAGCAGGTTCATCAGCGTGCTCTTGCCGGAGCCGTTCGGGCCGACCAGGCTGGTGATGCCGGGCTCGATCTCCAGGTCGACCCGGTTGACGCCCAGCACGTCGCCGTAGAACTTCGAGACGTCGCGGATCACGATGTTGCGGCCGTCGCTCACTTGACGACCTCGAAGGCGCGCACGCGCCGGTAGAGCAGGGCCGCCGACAACGACGCCAGCGCGGCCGCCGCCAGCCAGGCGGCCGCCTCCGGCATCTGGACGGTCCCTTGTGTGCCGAAGACGGAGGCGGAGAGCGCGTCCGTCACGTCGAACGCCACGACCAGGCTGCCCAGCCAGGAGTCGTAGAACTCCTTGTAGAACGAGCCGAAGGCCGTGCCCGTCAGGATCGCGCCCATGAACACGATCCGGGCCCAGGGCTTCCACTTCACCCAGGCCGCGATCGCCAGCATCGGCAGCGACATGCAGAGAAGCCAGACGACCGACACGACGACCATCGACGGCGCGATCCTCCAGTGCTCCAGCAACCACTCGCGTCCGCCGAGTGACGCCTGGATCGCGAACAGGAGCAGCCCAGGCGCCCAGGTGATCGCCGAGACCAGGACGCCGAGTACGACGAGCTTGCCGAGCACGTAGTCGGTCCGCGTCAGCGGCCGCGAGAGATAGAGCGGCATCGCCCGGTTGCGCAGGTCGGCCGAGACCAGCGACGGCCCGACGACGAGCACGACGATGAACGCCAGGTTCAACTGGACGCGCAGGAACAGGTTCTGGAAGAACCAGGTGTTGACCTGGACGAACTCGAGCAGGTCGGCCGAATCGAGGTTGATCAGGGTCAGCGCCTCCGCGTTGTAGCGCAGGTACATCGCGCCGAGCAGCACCAGCGGCCAGGCGAAACAGAACGCGAAGAAGGCCAGGAACAGCCGCGACGCGAAGACGTCGCGCAGGCCGTAGCGGCTGATGACGAGGAACCGGCTCCGCGCCGGCATCAGCGGACCGTCGTAGCCCTTGTAGCCGTGGTCATAGACGGCCATCGTCGCCCTCCATCGCCTGGAGGAAGATGTCCTCCAGCGAAGTGCGCTTGTAGTCCAGACGACGAATCGTCACGTCCTGCTCGATCGCCGAGGCATAGATGTGGCGCACCTCGACGCCCGGCGGCAGCACGGCCTTGATCCGGCGGCGGTTGACCACGGCGACCTCGCAACCGAGCCCCTCGATCGCGGCCCGGAAGCCGCTCCCCGCGCCCTCGCGTTCCGCGGCGAGGTCGAGTTCGAGGAACCGGCGGTTGGCGCGGCGCTCATCGGCGAGGTTGCAGTAGGTGGCGATCCGCCCCCGGTTCAGGACCAGCACTTCCTCGCAGCACTCCTCGACATCCCGGAGCAGGTGCGACGAGACGACGATCCGCGCCTTGCCCGAGTCCCGGATCTCCCGGATCAGCCGCAGCATGCGGAGGCGGGCCGGCGGGTCGAGGCCGTTCGTCGGCTCGTCGAGGAACAGGAGGCTCGGGCCGTGGGCGATCGCCTGCGCCAGCTTCAGCAACTGCTTCATGCCCAGCGAGTAGGTCTCCACGTTGCGGTAGCGCGCCTCGCCCAGGCCGACGTAGAAGAAGACCTCGTGGGCGCGTTCCAGCGCGGCCTCGGGCGGCAGCCCGGAGACTTCCGCCATCAGTCGCACGAAGCGGACGCCGGAGATGCCGGCGATGAAGGCGTCCCGCTCCGGCATGTAGCCGACCCGGCGGCGCAGTTCCCGGCCCTGGGCCGTGATGTCCATGCCGAACAGGCGGGCGGTTCCCGCGGTGGGCTTGTAGAAGCCGAGCAGGGTGTTCAGCAGCGTCGTCTTGCCGGCGCCGTTGGGCCCCAGAAGGCCGATCGCGCGGCCCGAGAAGGCGCCGCGCAGATCGTCGAGCACCTGGTGCCGGCCGAAGCGAACCCCGAGACCGTCGAGGTCGATGACCGGCGGCGCCTCACTCATCAAGCAGCGGGCCTCAGGACGCGCCTCGCCGATGGGGCCAGATTCCTGGCGACCTGATCGTCCGCCTCGGTTCCCGGCTCAGCCTCCGGCTCGGGCTCCGCCGCGTCGTCCATCGCCTCCAGACCTTCCAGGAGACCGGGCATGCCGAGCAGCGGCCCCAGTCCGGCGAAGGCCAGCAGACTGGGCCCGCTGGACGTCACGACGATCTCGCTGCGGCCCGCGTACACCGTGTAGAGGGATGGCCCCTGGCTGTTGATGGACTCCTCGATCGCCTGGACGACGGCCTGCTGGTCGTCGCCCACGACCTCCGTCGGCAGCAGGTCGAAGAGTTCGCTGGCCGTCTCGGCGAGCCGGTTGTAGACCATCGCGGAGAAGTCCGCGTAGCCGTTCTCGGGCAGCAGATCGAGGAACTGCTGGCTCGAGGTCAGCGAGGCGCCGCTGCCGCGATACCGGATCGCCGTGTCGATCGTTGCCACGCTGGACGCGCTCACCATGTACCCATCAAAGTACGTGTAGAAGATCTCGGGAGTTTCGAGCAGGCGCAACAGGGCCGCGCCACCGGCGGCACTTTCGTCTGCGCCGTCCTCGTCGCCTTCGCTCGCTCCGTCGCCCTCCTCGTCGCCGTCGTCCATCTCGATCGAAAGACGGTAGACCGTGCGGCCTCCCGACTCCTGCTCATCGAGAACCAGCTGCCCGGTCCCAAGTTGCCCCGCCCCGTCGCGGTCCAGATTCCCCAGAACCTCCGTCGCCTTCTCCACCAGCATCTCGATCGAACCCTGCAGCGCATCCGCATCGTAGACCGACGCAACCGCCTTCCAGGCCGGGGACGGCAGGACCGGGCCGTCGATGCCGACCGCGTACTCGCCGCCCACGTGCTGGAGCAGGTCGTCGCGCAGCGACAGCCCGAGCTCGGCTTCGACTTCCGCCATCGGCTCGTCCGTGTCGATGCCGTGTTCGCTCAGGAAGCCGGTCAACTGGTCGTAGATCGTGAGCGGCGCCTCGATCACGCCGGCGGAAACGAACGAAGCATCGGGCGAGAAGAACTCGAGTGCCCCGTTCGCGCCCGGTTCAGCCAGCCAGGACACGATTCCCGAACGCTCGCCGTCGAAACTCAGCGCGGCCGTGACGTTGGCCCGGTCGCCATCCTGGGTGCGGGCGACGACGAGATCCTGGACCTGGTCGAGCCCCGTGAAGGCGAAGACCGCGACTTCCTCCACGTCCTCGTCCTCTTCGTCCTCATCGCCCTCTCCGTTCTCCGCCGCCTCGCGGATACTGGAGATGACTCCGGCGAGGTCGACCGCGGCGAGCAGCTCCGCGCCCTCGGCGTAGCGCTGCGCCAGCCGGCCGTGCAGGCGCGAACCGACGAAGGGGTTGGCGGCGCCATTCCGGTTCGCGGCCACCGTCTGCAGGGCGGTCAGTGAAGTCGAAGCCGCCGCGATGTCGTCCGCGATCCACAGCAGCAGCAGCCCCTCTTCCTGCCCGGTGGCCGCGTCGAGATCGTCGACGATGTGCACCGGCGTTTCGTCGGTTGCCGCCGCAAGCTCCGCCAGATGACCCTCGATTGCGTCGCGCAAGGCGGCGGAGTCGGTCACTTCGGTGACCGCCAGCGGGGCCATGTTCTCGTCGACAAGGTCACCGGCAACCGCGACCACCGTCTCGTCGCCCATCGCATCCCCGAGGCCGCGCAGAGCGCCGACCACCTCTTCGATCGTGCCCGCTTCTTCGGAGTTCTCGAACTGCTCCCACCACTCGGCGAGTAACTCGCTCGACTCGATCCGCGAGCGCACCAGCTCGAACAGGTCCCCCAGCGTCGCCGGGGCGTTCGGCATCGCCAGGTAGACCGCCGTATCGCTCGGCATCAAGTCGAGCAGCCGGGTCGAGTAGCGCGCCGGCGCCGCCTCCATCAACTGGTTCAGTTCGCTGCGCAGCGACTTGAACTCTTCGAGCAGCGCCAGATAGCGGTCCGCATCCTGGCTCCAGCCGACCTCCTCCTGCAGCGTCATCGCGACAAGCGTCGGGCGGCTGCGGAACTGGTCGCCGGCCAGCAGGCTGTGGCGCTCGCGGCCCTTCTCGACCTCGACCTCGCCCTCGATCACTGACACGCGCGACCCCTTGACGCCGTGCGTGACGGCGAAGATCGTGCCCTTTACCGCCACCAGCATCTCCTCGGTCGACACGATCAGCGAACCGTTCTCCTGCTGAGCGGCCTGGACGATCACGCTGCCGCGATCGACGCGCACGCGATGACCGCTGCGCCGGGCGTCGACGCGGAACGTCGTGAGGCCCCCGGCCTCGACCCGGGAGCCATCGCCAAGTTCGAGCACCGCGCGGCTGCCGGCGCCGGTACGGACCGCAACACCGCCGTCGACCGCGTCGCCGGGGCCAAGCGGAACGAGGTCCGCGCCGCGGTCGTCGCCGGCCGCGAACATCCGGCCGTCGACACTCTGAACCTGCACGATGCCGTCCTGGGGCGGCAGGAGCACGCGCTGGCTGATCCACACGCCCGCCACGGCCACACCGACCATTGCCGCGGCGGCCGCGTAGTAGCGGCCGACCCGCGCCGGCGCCGCGGGCCCGGCAACGTCGGACACCGCGCGGCCGGCCCGCACCGCCTGCAGGTGCTTGCGGCAGGGAATGCACTCGCGGGTGTGGTCCTCCACCAGTAGGCACTGGGCCTCCGGCAGCGTGCCGGCGACCAGGGCCGGCATCCGCGCCTGGTAGTCGGCGCATGAGGTCAGCGTCGCGTTCGCATCGACGCCGGCGTCGGGCGCATCGGCTCCAGCGGCATCGCCGGCGGCCGCGGTCAGCGCCTGCCGCACGCGTGCGGCCGCGGCGGCCTCGACTTCGGCCGGCGGCCGCTCCGCGGCGATCGCCTGTGCGGTTTCGATCAGAGTCTGGTTCATCTGGTTGCGGTCGCTCATCGCAGCTCCCTCCGCTCTTCTTCCCGGTCCTTCTGGTCTTCCCGTTCGTCCTGTTTCAATCCCGCGGCGTCCTCCTCGGCGAGCGCCGCACCCAGGCGTTTGCGCAGCCGGTGCAGCGTCACCGCCACGGTCATTCGCGAAGTGCCCATCATCGGCCCGATCTCCGAGTTCCGGTAACCCTCGAAGTAGCGCAGCACGAACATCTCGGCCGCCCGCGGGTTGACCTTGGCCAGTTCACGCCGCAGCCGGTCGCGGAGTTCCAGCGAGGCGAAACGTCGCGCCGGATCGCTCTCCACGGCGGAAGACGGTCCCACTTCCTCGAGAACCTGCTGATCGAGCGCCACGAGGCGCGAGCGCTTGCGCGAGCGAATCAGGTCGAGCGAAGCGTTGATCGCCGCACGGCGCAGGTAGCCGCCGGCCTTCGCCGCGTCCAGGGACCGCGGCGGCCGGTTCAGCAGCCGCAGGAAGATCGTCTGCAGCACGTCCTCCGCGTCGGATGCGTTGCCCGTGACGCGGTAGGCCGTGTGGAACATCAGCCGGTGATGCTCCTCGAAGAGCCCCTGCAGCCCAGCCATGGCCGAATCCGGCGTGGCGGGAGGAGCTGCGGGCGGCTCTTCGGTCATCGAAACGCTTGCGATCGTCAAACGGCGCCTCCTTGGCTCCGAGTGCGCCGGCTCCACGCCGGCGCCCCGGTGGGTTCAGTGGAGAAGACGCCGCAAAGGACGTTTGTTTAGCAGAGAGGAGCGCCCGCTACTCGTCCGCGGACCGCACGACCGTCGCGAGCAGCACGGTCGCTGCGGCTATGACCGCACCGCCGAGCCAGGTCAGCAGGTGCGGCTGCTCCCCGTGGAACCACATCGCCCAGACGGGGGTGAGCGCGGGTTCCAGCAGCAGCAGGAGCGCGACGACGGGGGCTTGCAGGACGCTCGCGGCTCGGGTCACGAAGACGTAGGCGAGGGCCACCTGGAACAGCCCGAGATACGCCACGACCAGGAAGTCGCCGGGAGCCGCGGCGGTGAGAGGCGCCATGACCGGCAGGCACGCAAGGCAGACGATCACGTTGCCGCAAGCAGCGGCCGCGATCCCTGGTGCGGGCACGGCATCGGCGGCCCCCCGAGAGGACGCTTCGCCAAGCGCACCGGCCGGTCGCACCGGCCGCGGCCGGCCGGCGGCACGCAGGCCGATCAGGGTCAGGCCGTAGGCCAGGCCGCAGAAGGTGGCCAGCACGTTGCCGGTGCGGGGGTCGGGCGCGGAGGCAGCCGCGTCGGCGCCGCCGAAGAACGCCATCACCAGGCCGGCGCCGAACAGCGGCACGAACAGAAGCTGCCGTCCGCTCGGCCGCTCCCGCAGCAGGATGGGCGCAAGCAGCAGCACGAACAAAGGCGCCGTCGACTGCAGGAAGATCGTCTCGGCCGCCGTCGTCCGCTTGGCCGCGTGGACGAACAGCACCAGGGTCAGGCAGTAGCAACAGCCGGTCCCGACGGTCAAGAGAAGCGCCCGGCGTCGCGCTGGATCGCGCCACCAGGCCGCCGTTCTGACTGAACTCGACCGGCCCGCACCGCCGGCCCACCTCCGCGCCGCGGGAATCGCGACCAGCAGCACCGCGGCCGCGATCAGGGAGCGCATTCCGGCAACCTGCCAGGCATCGAGCTGGGTCGCCTTGACGGCGGCACCGCCGGTCGAGAACAGGATGCCGGCGACGACCGCCTGGAGCGCTGCAACGCCGACCACGGGAGTTCGCGCTTCGCCCGGTTGCCCATCGACCATCACCAACATTCTGACCGCCGCCCCTTGACTTGTCCATCTATAGGGCTCTATCGTGTCCAACATGGACAAGAACTCTTGGCGCATTGGCGCCGCGAAGCAGCAGTTCTCCGAAGTCGTGCGCCGATCTGCAACCGAGCCCCAGAGGATCTACAACCGCGATCTGCTTGTTGCAGCGGTCGTGAGTCCGGAACTCCTCGACGAGGCAGAAACCAGGCAACGGAGGCAGCTCGACCGGAGTCTGGCCGACATCTTCACGGAGCTCCGAACCATCTGCGTCGACGAGGACTGGGAGCTTCCCGTCGGTGATCGCACGAACCGGGAGGGCTGGCCTGCCGCAACCAACGACCGCAGCGGCGAACCAGACGAACACCCGAACGCGGACAGGGCGTGATCCTTCTCGATACGAACATCGTTGCCGAGCTCTCCCGGCCGCGCCCGAATCCCAACGTCGAGCGCTGGGCGGCCACCGTGAAGCCGCCCTTCGCCCTCAGCGCGATCAGTCTGGAAGAAGTGCGCTACGGCCTTTCGTGGCAGCCGCAGCAACGAGCCGAGATTTGGTTCAGCGAGTTCGTTCCGGTGTTCTGTGATGTCCTCCCGGTAACGCCAGCGATCGCGCAGCGAGCCGGGAACCTCAGGGGACGCTTCCAGGCCACCGGCGAAACCCGGACCCAGGCCGACATGCTGATCGCAGCCACGGCTCTGCAGCACCAACTTCCCCTCGCCACCCGCAACAGTCGCGACTTTGAAAGATGCGGAGTGGCCCTGGTGAATCCGTTCACGGCAGCGCTAGTCTGAGCAGCCACTCTCCGGCACGGCTCTTCCTCGATGTTGTAGCGCAACTCCATCGACGAGCCCTCGGAATCCGGGACGAGACGACGGGCGAGATGTCTCTGGTCCGCGACGGGGCGAGGGTGCCGTCACGGTAGCGAGCGGCTACCCGGCTGGGCAGCGACCACCGCCGGGGCCAGCACCGCGAGGGCTAGCGCGAGCGCCTGCCTACTCCTCAAGCGCTTTCCTCCTGTACTCCGAAGGGCTGCAGGCCATCTGTTCGTGGAAGGCCCGGCGGAACGTCCGCTCGCTGTGGAAGCCGACCGCTTCGCCGATCCCGCCTACAGCGTCGTTGTTCTCGCGCAGGAGCTGGCACGCGCGTTCGATCCGGCGGTGTGCCAACCAGCTCGCGAACGTCATCCCGACGTGCTCCCGGAAGTACCGGGAGAATCTCGTGCGCGACATCGCGGCCACCCTGGCGACCGCGTCGGCGTTCAGGTCCTCGGCAAGGTGGCGGTCGACGTGGCGCCGCACGCGGTCCAGCCTCGCGAAGTGGCTGAACGGATCGATCCTTGGCGGCGCGGAGCCATCCGTGGCTTCGATCTCCGCGAACGCGAAGTCGTAGACCTCGATCGTGCGAGTCGGCTCGACCTCCACGCGACTTTCCCAGCCGGGCGCCCACTCCACGAACGTGTGGAACTCGTCGTTCCCGCCGCAAGGGTCGACGCCCTCGGGCAGCTCCGCCACGAAGTCCGAATCGAACCGACGTCCAGCGAGATTCGCCGGCAGGAACCCGGTGTTTATAGAGCACACCCAGCCGGACAGACCTGACTTCAACATTTCCGCCGAGTGGGCGCGCGTATCCCGATTCCAGAGTGGAAACACGACCTCGAGACCTGTGTCGGCGGTCACGAGCAGCCGCCGGTCGCGGCCCTCCAACGAGAAGAGATCGCCGAAGGCCACACAAGACGCCCCGGCCGCACGCACTTCGCCGAAGCCTCGGGCCAGGGCGGCATTGCGCTCGCCTCTCGACGAAGTCCAGTCGAGCGGAATGAACCGCAGCGGCAACCCGACCGCCTCGGCCTGCCGCTGGAGCTGGGTGTGACGCACGCCGTGGAGAATCACCCGGCCGTTCTTCTCATTCACGAGGCTGATCAGCCCCCGGACCTCGAAGGACGGGTCGGCTCGAAGCTCCCTGAGAGCCCAGGCCGAGTCCTTTCCGCCCGACCAGCACAGCCAGGTGGGCCTGGCGTTCCAGGGAAACGACTGTTCGACCACGAATGCGCGGCATCTTAGCCCGCGTGCTTCGGCCATATCCGCGCGATACCGGCAAGATCCAGCCACGATCCGTACCGCTCCGGCTGCTGGCGTACGCCGGCGAGCACACCGACGACGGTCGCGTTTCGCGGCACGCGGGGCCGCTCTCCGCCTGCGTCAGCCGCGAAGCGGCGCGGTCAGTTCGGCGACGCGGTGCTCCAGGCGCCCGGCCAGGTCCGCCTCGGCTGCATTCTCCTCGACCAGGCGCACCAGGGAGCTGCCGACGACGACGCCGTGGGCGACCTTCGCCACTTCCTCGACCTGCTCGGGAATCGAGATGCCGAAGCCGACGGCGACCGGCAGGCGCACACGCCGGCGCACCCGCTTCACTTCGCGGGCCAGCGTGGGAATCAGGTCCTCGCGCTCGCCGGTGACGTCCGAGCGGGCGGTGTAGTAGACGAAGCCGTTCGACGCCGCGGCGGCGCGGTCGATGCGCTCGCGGGTGCTAGTGGCGGCGATCAGGTAGATCGAGTCCACGCCCCGCTCCTCGAGCGCCGGCTGCAGTTCGCGCAGGCCCTCTTCGGGCGGCAGGTCGACGCAGAGGACGCCGTCGACGCCGCTGTCGGCGGCCTGGGCGGCGAAGCTCTCGACGCCTCGGGCGTGGACCGGGTTGTAGTAGGTGAAGAGGACGATCGGGACGCCGAGTTCCTCCCGGTGGCGCTCGACGATGCCGAGCACCGCGCTGAGCGAGGAGCCGGCGGCGAGCGCGCGGTGCGAGGCGCGCTGGATCGTCGGGCCGTCGGCGATCGGGTCGCTGAAGGCGACGCCGAGTTCGATCACGTCGGCGCCGCCGGCGACGAGGGCGCGCAGCAGGTCAGGCGTGGCCTCGAGGGACGGGTCGCCGGCGACGAGGAAGGGGATGAAGGCGGAGCGGCGCTCCTTCGCGCAGGCCTTGAAGGCGGCGGCGATGGCGCCGTCGCGGGACGCGCGTTTGCGGCGGGGACTCATTCGGCGTCTCCGCCCGAAGCCGCGTCGTACTCGAGTACGGACTCGACGTCCTTGTCGCCACGGCCGGAGAGGTTCACCAGGATGACCTGGTCCGGCTCCATCCCCGGTGCACGGCGCGTCACCTCGGCAATCGCGTGGGCCGATTCGAGCGCCGGCAGGATGCCCTCGGTCGCCGACAGGAGATGGAACCCCTCGATCGCCTCCTGGTCGGTCGCGGAAGTGAACTCGATCTGCCCCTGATCGTGCAGGAAGACATGCTCGGGGCCGACTGCCGGGTAGTCGAGCCCGGCCGACACCGAGTGCGTGCCGACGACCTGGCCCTCCTCGTCCTGGAGCACCAGCGTCCGGGCGCCGTGAAGCACGCCGAGCGTGCCGCCCGAGAAGCGGGCCGCGTGATCGCCCAGCTCGGGTCCCCGGCCGCCGGCCTCGACGCCGACGAGCAAGACGTCCCGCTGACCGAGGAAGGCGGAGAACAGGCCCATCGCGTTGCTGCCGCCGCCAACGCAGGCGACCGCCACGTCGGGGTCAGGCGTGCCGGCCAGGCGCCGCAACTGACGCCGGGCCTCGGACCCGATCACGCTGTGGAACTGGCGGACCATCCGCGGATACGGCTCAGGCCCGGTCACCGTGCCGAGCACGTAGTGGGTGTCGGCGAAGCTCGCCACCCAGTCGCGGAACGCCTCGTTGATCGCGTCCTTGAGCGTCCGGCTGCCGGCGTCGACCGCCGCCACTTCGGCGCCGAGAAGCTGCATGCGGTAGACGTTCAGGCGCTGGCGCCGCATGTCTTCCTCGCCCATGTAGACGACGCAGTCGAGACCGAGGAGCGCGGCCGCCGTCGCGGTGGCGACGCCGTGCTGGCCGGCGCCGGTCTCCGCGATGATCCGCGTCTTGCCCATCTCCTTCGCCAGCAGGACCTGGCCTAGCGCGTTGTTGATCTTGTGCGCGCCGGTGTGAAGCAGGTCCTCGCGCTTCAGGTAGATGCGCGCGCCGCCGAGGTGCTCGGTGAGCCGTTCCGCGAAGTAGAGCGGCGTCGGGCGGCCGACGTAGTGCTCCAGCAGGTGATTGAGCCGGCGCTGGAAGGTCCGCTTCCGGCGCAGCTTGTCGTAGGCGCGGCTCAGCTCCTCGAGCGGCGCCATCAGCGTCTCCGGGGCGTAGCGCCCGCCGTAGACGCCGTAGCGTCCGCCCTCGTCCGGCTCCAGCGCCGCGGCGGCGAGGGGTGTTCGTACCTTCATCGTGCTGCTCCCGCTCTGAGGTTTGCGAACAGTCGCTCCAGCTTGGTGCGGTCCTTCCGGCCGGGCACGGACTCGACGCCCGAACAGGTGTCGACGGCGTAAGCGCCCGGCACCGCCGCCGCCACTTCGGCGACGTTGCCAGGGCGCACGCCGCCGGCGATGAACAGGCGTCGCGGCTCGCCGTCGCCGGCCGGCGTCCGGACGAGGTCGGCCGCGGCGGCGTAGTCCCAGCTCTCGCCGGAGCCGCCGTAGAGGCGATCGTGGGCGCGGTCGATCAGGATCGCCCAGCAATCCTCGTCGGGGACCGCGACCGGCGCCGCGGCGCCGCCGATGCGGCGGACGCGGATGGCGCGGTCGCTGTACCCGGCGACGAGTTCCGGGCTCTCGTCGCCGCTGAACTGAATGTAGTCGAGGCCGACCTTGCGGTCGATCGCCTCGAGTTCTTCGGGCGTGGGGTCGACGAAGATGCCGACGGTCCGCGCCCGGTTCCCGATACGTCGGCGGATGTGGGCCGCCTCGTCGACGTCGATCCACCGCGGGCTCGGACGGTAGAAGTTGAGGCCGATGAAGTCGGCGCCCAGGTCGACGGCGAGACGGGCGTCGGCGGGTGTCGTGACGCCGCAGATCTTGACCTTCACGTCAGGCCCTCGGTTCCTTCGGCTCGGGCTCGCCGCTTCGCGGCCCTGCCGTCTCGTGGGCCGGGAGACCCACGCCACTTGCCGGCGAGGGCGCCGGCGCACCCAGTAGTTCAGCGAGTGCCGCCGCCGGGTCGCCGGAGAGCACGAGGCGTTCGCCGATCAGGAATGCGTCGAAACCGGCTCGGCGCAGTTTCGCGACGTCGGCGCCGGTGTGGATGCCCGACTCGGCGACCTTGAGGGCCGACGGCGGCAGGCGGCCGACGCGGTCGGCGCTGCGTTCCAGGTCGACCTCGAACGTGCGCAGGTCACGGTTGTTGATGCCCACCAGTTCCCAACTGGCGTTCTTCACGTCGCCATCGTCCCGCGCCAGCGGACGGAGTTTCTCGAAGTCCGCGTCGTCGTGGGTCTCGACCAGCGGCACGAGCCCGAGGCCGCGGGCGAGCCCTGCCAGACGGCGCAGTTCCGCCCCGTCGTGGAGGGCCGCGATCAGCAGCACGGCGGAGGCGCCGGCATCCCGCGCCCACGCGAGCTGCACGTCGGAGACGACGAAGTCCTTCGCCACCGCCGGCAGCCCGGACGCGGCCGCGCACTCGGCCAGCAGTTCGTAGCTTCCGTGGAAGTGGTCAGGCTCGACCACGACGGACAGGCAGGCCGCCCCGGCATCGGCGTAGGTCGCGGCCCGCGCGACCGGATCGAAACGGCCGCGCAGGTCGCCGAGCTTGGGGGATCCCATCTTGATCTCGGCGATCACGGCCCGGCCGCGACGGGCGGAGATCGCGTCGAGGAAGCGGCGGCCGGGGGCGTCGGCCACGCAAGCGGATCCAGGCTGGACGCCCGCGTCGCCGGCGGCCACGCGCCGGCGCCGCTGCTCGCAGATGCGCCGCAGGATGTCGGGTACTTCGGACACCACCGTCGGCCTCACTCCCCTCCGTCGTCCCAGCCGGTCCAGCCGACGAGCTCAGCGAGCTTCGCGGCGGCCGCGCCGGAAGCCTGGACCTCCGACGCCGCGGCGACACCGGCCGCGAGGCTGTCCGCCCTGCCCGCCACGTAGAGCGCCGCCCCGGCGTTCAGACAGGTGATGTCGGCCAGCGCCCCCTTCCCGCCGTCGAGCACGCCGCGCATCAGCTCGACGTTCCGCTCCGGGTCGCCGCCGAGCAGGTCCTCGGGCGACGCCGCGGCGATGCCGAAGTCGCCCGGCAAGACCTCATACGTACGGACCTCGCCGCACCGGACTTCGGCGACCGCGGTCGGCCCCGTGGTCGTCATCTCGTCTAGGCCGTCGCCGTGCACGACCAGAGCGTGCTCGCTTCCGAGCTCGAGCAGGACCCGCGCGATCGGTTCGACGAGATCGGGCGAGAAGACGCCGATCAACTGCCGTTTCGCACCCGCGGGATTCGTCAGCGGCCCCAGCACGTTGAAGAGGGTGCGCACGCCGAGTTCCTTGCGCACCGGCATGACCTGGGCCATCGCCGGGTGGAGCATCGGCGCGAACAGGAAGGCGATGCCGACCTCGTCCAGGCAACGTCCGAGCCCCTCCGTGTCGCCCGAGAGCGGCACGCCGAGCGCGTCCAGCACGTCCGCCGAACCGGAGCGGCTCGAGACGGCCCGGTTGCCGTGCTTGGCGACACGCGCGCCCCCCGCCGCCGCGACCAGCGCGGCCGCGGTCGAGATGTTGAACGTGCCCCGGCCGTCGCCGCCGGTGCCGCAGGTGTCGATCACGCCGGAACTCCCGTGCTCGACACGCGCCGCGCGCGCCCGCATCGCCCGGGCGGCGCCGGCGATCTCGCCGACCGACTCCCCCTTCGCCGCCAGCGCGACGAGAAACGCGCTCTTCCACACCTCGGAGAGTTCCCCGTCCATCAGGCGGCCGAACAGCTCCTCCACCGTCGCCGCCGGGAGATCGTCGCCGGCGATCGTCGATCGCAACAGGGCGGAAAGGTCGAAATCACTCATGCGCTGCCTCGCAATAGTCGAGAAAGTTCTGAAGCAGGTGAGGCCCGGTATCGGTAAGCACCGACTCCGGGTGGAACTGAACCCCCCAGTAGGGCAGTTCCCGGTGCCGCATCGCCATCAGCGTCGCGTCCCCGGTCCAGGCCAGGGGCTCGAGCGACCGCGGCAGGCTACCTTCCTCCACGGCGAGGGAGTGGTAGCGGGTGGCGACGAAGGGCGACGGCAGCCCGTCCAGGAGGCCCACTCCCCGGTGCTCGACTTCGGAGGTCTTGCCGTGCATCAGCGTCTTCGCCCGGCTGACCGTGGCGCCGAACGCCGAACCGAGCGCCTGGTGGCCGAGACAGACGCCGAGCAGGGGCGTCTTCGGCCGGGCCCGCAGCAGGTCGATGCAGACACCCGCGTCCTCGGGCCGGCCCGGGCCCGGCGACAGGACGATTCCTTCGGCGTCGCGCGCGAGCAGGTCCGGCACGCTCTCGACGTCGTTGCGCACCACCTCGAGTTCGGCGCCGAGACCGCCCAGCATCTGGACCAGGTTGTAGGTGAACGAGTCGTAGTTGTCGACGACGAGGATCATGCCCGGCCCTCCAGCTCGCGCGCCAGGGCCACCGCCCGCAGCAGCGCCGCCGCCTTGTCGCGGGTCTCCTGCGCCTCGCGCACCGGATCCGAGTCGGCGACGATGCCGCCCCCGGCGGTGATCGAGGCCTCGCCGTTGACGAGCGCCAGGGTGCGGATCGTGATGCAGGTGTCCATGTCGCCGCCGAACGAGAAGTAGCCCACCGAGCCGCCGTACATGCCGCGTGCCTCCGGCTCGAGCTCGTCGATGATCTCCACCGCGCGGATCTTCGGCGCCCCGGAGAGCGTGCCGGCCGGGAGGCATGCGAGGAGAGCGTCGAGGGCCGATCCGGCGCCGTTGCCGCCGCCCGCCGCCTGCTCCGCCTCGACCGAGCTGACGATGTGCATCACGTCGCTGTAGTGCTCGATCACCATGAACTCCTCGACCGAGACCGCGCCGGGAGACGCCACCCGGCCCAGATCGTTGCGGCCGAGATCGACCAGCATCACGTGCTCGGCGCGCTCCTTCGGATCGGCCATCAGTTCCTCGGCCAGGACCCGGTCCTCGACGGGGTTCCCGCCGCGAGGCCGCGTGCCTGCGATCGGCCGCATCTCCAGCCGCCGACCCGTCCGGCGCACCAGCATCTCGGGCGAGGCGCCGATCAGCGACACCTCCGGCGCCTCGAACAGCACCATGTAGGGCGACGGGTTGACCAGGCGCAACGCCCGGTAGACCGTCGTCAGCGGCACGTCGAGGTCGAGCGCCCAGCGGCGGGCGAGCACGACCTGGAAGATGTCGCCGGCGGCGATGTACTCCTTGGCCTTGTTGACGACGCCGAAGTACTCCTCGTCGCTCAGGGTGGGGTCGGCCGTTTCCGCCTTGAGTCCCCGGTCCTCGACCCGCGCCGACATCGCCTCACCCCGGCTCTCGAGTACGGACTGCAGCTCGTCGAGACGAGCCTCCGCGTCGGCGGCCGTGCTCTCACCCTCGATCTCGTTCGCCACCGCGAGGATCCGCTGGTGGGCATGATCGAAGACCAGCACTTCGTCGTAGCGCGCGAGAATCGCGACCGGCAGCCCGAACGGGTCCCGCGGGCGCCCGGCCGCGTGGTCGACCAGGCACGGCTCGGCGAGCCGGATCGCGTCGAACCCGAAGGCGCCGATCCAGCCGCCGGCGAACGGCAGCGGCGGCGCGGGATCGCCGGCCACGCCATCGAGCAGACGCCGCAGCCGGACCAGAGGCTCGCCCGTCTCCACCTGTACGCCGCGGCCGTTCCGGCAGTCCTCGATCTCGAGCCGGTCGAGGTAGACCCGGCAGACCTGGGACGGACCGGCGCCGAGGAAGCTGTAACGCGAAACGTGCTCGCCGCCGGTGACGCTCTCGAGGAGAAAGCGCCGGCCAGAGGCATCGCCGTCCCCGCGGGCCGCCAGCTTGCGGTAGACGCCGAGCGGCGTCGACGTGTCGGCCAGGAACTCGCGCGTGTGGGCGATCGCGGCGGCGGGCCGGCTCATGACGGCGACTTCCCGGAGTCCTGGTGGCGGCGGCCCAGTTCGGTGGCCACGTCGGCCAGTTCGACGCCGGTTGCCTGCAGCAGGACGAGCAGGTGGTAGACGAGGTCGGCGGCTTCGGCCGCGAGGTCGCCACGACGCTCGGCGGACTTCGGCTCCGCGTCCGCGCGGACGCCGGCGATCACCGTCTCCCCCGCTTCCTCCGCGACCTTGCGGGCGATGCGGTCCACGCCCTGTTCGAGCAGCCGCGCGGTGTAGCTCTCCTCCGGCTGTGCTTCCGCCCGCTCGGCGAGCACGCGTCGCAGCCAGCCGAGTTCGAACTCGGCCGCGTTCGGCTCGAAGCAGCTCCGCGGGTAGAGATGGCAGGCCGGTCCGGCAGGCAGCGCCCGCACCAGCAGGGCGTCCCGGTCGCAGTCCTGGAGCATCTCGACGACCGCCTGCGTGTTGCCGGAAGTCGCGCCCTTGTGCCAGAGCTCCTGGCGGGACCGGCTGAAGAAGTGGGCCTGACCCGTCGAGAGGGTCAGCTCCACCGCCTCCCGGTTGGCGTAGGCGAGCATCAGCACCGCGCCGGAGAGCACGTCCTGGACGACGACGGGCAGCAGGCCCCGGTCGTCGTAGGTGAGCGCGGCCGGGTCGATCGTCGTTGTCGGGGTCACCTGCTTGCTCCTGTCTGAATCCGCATCGGATAGCGGTGGTCGAGGTACTCCTTGACCGCGCCCACCGAGTAGGTCTCCTGGTGAAAGATCGAGGCCGCGAGCACAGCCGCGGCGCCCGTTTCCAGCGCGTCGGCGAGGTGCTCCAGGGTGCCGGCGCCGCCCGAGGCGATCACCGGCACGGGCGACAGCGCGGACGCCCGGCGCAGCAGTTCCAGGTCGTAGCCCTCCTTCGTGCCGTCGCTGTCGATGCTGGTGAGCAGGATCTCTCCGGCGCCGCGCTCGATTCCCTCCTCGATCCACTCCAGCGCGTCGAGGCCGGTCGGGGTGCGGCCGCCGTGGGTGACGACCTCCCAGCTCGGACCGGTGCCGGCCGCGGCGTCGTCGCGCCGCTTCGCGTCGACCGAGAGCACCACGCACTGGCTCCCGAAGCGCTCGGCGAGGCGGGTGAGCAACTCCGGCTCGGCGACCGCCGCCGTGTTGATCCCCAGCTTGTCCGCGCCGGCGAGGAGCAGCTTGCGGCCGTCCTCCACGCTGCGCACGCCGCCGCCGACGCTGAGCGGAATGAACACCTGCTCGGCGGTCCGCCGCACCCAGTCGAGGTCCGTGTCGCGGCGCTCGGGCGCGGCGGTGATGTCGAGGAAGACGATCTCGTCGGCGCCCTCCGCGGCGTATCGCGCCGCCGCCTCGGTCGGGTCTCCCTGGTCGGTCAGGTTCTTGAACTGGACGCCCTTGACGACGCGGCCGGCCGCCACGTCCAGGCAGGGGATGATCCGGCGAGTCAGGCCGGTCGGCTCGATGGTGGCTCTCATGAAGCGCTCCCGCAGGCGGCGATCGCCTCGTCCAGGCCGAGCGAACCGTCGTAGAGCGCCCGGCCGACGATGGCGGCTTCGATCTCGGGCCGCCGCGCCGCGGCTTCCAGATCCGCCACCGAACGCACACCGCCCGAGAGAATCGCCGGTGCACCGGCCAGGTCGCCGATCCGGCAGGCGAGGTCGATGTTCGGGCCCTGCATCATCCCGTCGCGCGAGATGTCGGTCACCAGGACCGCGGCCACGGGCAGATCGGCGAGCTGTGCGCAGAGCGCGGCCGGCGAACGGTCGGCCGACTCGGTCCAGCCGGCGAGCCGGACCTCGCCGCCGTCCATGTCGAGCGCCGCCACCATCCGGCCCGGGTACCGGCGGCAGAGATCGGCGAAGACGTCGAAGTCGCGCACGATGAGCGAGGTCACGACGGCCCGCTCGCAGCCGGCCGCGAACGCCCACTCGACCGCCTCGCGGTCGCGCAGGCCGCCGCCGAGTTGGATGCCGCCGCGGCCGTTCGGAGAATCCTGCGCCTGCCGCGCCAGTGCCTGGACGACGCCCCGCTGCGGCAGAGCGCCGAACGCCGCGTCCAGGTCGACGACGTGGATGCGGGCGACTCCGGCCTCGCGATAGCGGCGGAGCGTGGCCGACGGATCGGCATCGTAGACGGTGCGCCGCCGGTCGTCGCCGCGCTCGAGGCGCACGACCTGGCCGCCCCGCAGATCAATGGCCGGCAGCAATTGCACTGTTTCCTCCATCGACCCCTGAGGCTCCTCCATCGGCCTCAGCGGCCAGGTCGCCGGCCCAGGCCAAGTAGTTGCTCAGCAGCCGCAGACCCGCGGCGCCGCTCTTCTCGGGGTGGAACTGGGTGCCGGCGATCCGCCCGCGACCGGTGATCGCCGGGAAACTGCGGCCGTGCCGGCAACGGCCGAGCACCCACTCCTCCGGCACGTCCTCTGGCGCGAAGGAGTGGACGAAGTAGTAGTGATCGTCGTTCGTCGCGCCCGTCATCAGCGGGTGGTCCCTGACCGCGAAGACGCGGTTCCAGCCGATGTGCGGCAGGGGCACGCCGCCCGGCAGCTCGGTGACCCGCCCGCCAAGCAGGCCGAGGCCGTCCGTGGTCCCGAACTCTTCGCTGCTGTCGAACAGGAGCTGGTAGCCGATACAGATGCCGAGCAGGGTCGCGCCGGCGTCGACGGCGGAGCGCATGGCCTCCTCGGGCGCGCCTCGGAGGACCTCCCGCGGCGGCCGGAAGGCGCCGACTCCCGGCAGCACCAGGCAGCGGGAGGCGCGAATCGTCGCCGGGTCGCAGGTGATCTCGACCTCGGCGCCCAGATGCCGGAGAGCCCGCACCAGGTTGCCGATGTTGCCGACGCCGGCGTCGATCACGGTCGCTTCCGTGGCGGTCATGCGGTAAGGCTCCCCTTCGTGCTCGGCACATCGGCGGCCGCTCCGGCCCGGAGCGACACCGCGTCCCGCAGGGCGAGGGCCACCGCCTTGAAGGCGGCCTCGGCCACATGGTGCGGGTTGCGGCCGCAGAGCACGTCCAGGTGAAGGGTCAACCGGCCGCGGTCGGCCAGGGCGCCGAAAAAGTCGCCGACCAGGGTGAGCGGGAATTCGGTCGTCACCCAGGCCTGCTCGAGTTCAGGCGGCAGCCGGAAGTGAAAGGAGCCACGGCCCGAGAGGTCGACCACGGCGCGGGCCAGAGCCTCGTCGAGCGGCGCGAAGGCGTGTGCGAAGCGGCGCACCCCGGCACGGTCGCCGAGCGCTTCGCGGAGCGCGTCGCCGAGCACGATCCCGGTGTCCTCCACCGTGTGGTGGAGGTCGATCTCGACATCGCCTAGGGCCACGAGGTCGAGTCCCAGGCCGCCGTGGCGCGTCAGCGCGTCCAGCATGTGGCTGAAGAACCCGTTCGGCGTGTCGATCCGGCGGTCGCCGCCGTCGAGCGACAGGTCGGCGCGGATCTCGGTTTCGGACGTCTTGCGTTCGATCGACGCTGTTCTCATGTCCTGCCTCCAGAGGTTGACGCAAGCATCCCGGCCAGGGCCTGCCGGGTCGTGCGCAGGGCCGGCCCGGCGCCGATCCCGATCCGCATGCAGTTGCGGAGGCCCGGGTAGCGGCTCACGTCCCGGACCAGCACGCCGGCCGCCGCCAGACCGTCGCGAATCTCGCTGCAGCGCGCGTGCCGCGCCAGCAGGAAGTTGGCCTCCGAGTCGAACACCTCGAAGTCGAACTCGCGGAGCATCGCGGCCCACTGCTCCCGTCGCGCCCGCACCACCGCGACCCGGCGCGGGAAGCGGTCCGCATGTTCCAGCGCCACCTCTCCGATCACTGCCGAGGCATGGCCGACGTTGTAGACCAGCTTGACCTTGATCAACTGGGCCACGAGCTCCGGCGCCGCGAGCAGGTAGCCAAGGCGAACGCCTCCCAGGGACCAGGCCTTGGACAGGGTCCGGAACAGGATGACGTTCGGGTTCGCACGCACCAGCGGGCGGTAGTCGTGGCGGCAGAACTCGCCGTAGGCGTTGTCGAGCAGAAGCGCCGCGTCGAGGGATCTGGCGATGCGCTCCACCGTTGCGGGATCGGCCGCCGCGCCGGTCGGGTTGTTCGGCGTGCACAGGATGACCGGCCGTGTCGGATCCCGTTCGATCTCGACCAGGAGTTCATCCGTCTGCAGGCCGAGGCCGGGAGCGGGAGGGAGGTGAAGCGGCACGCCCGCGGCACGCGCGACGAACATCCTGTACGGACTGAAGCTCGGATCGCAGATGAGCACTTCCTGACCCGGACGGACGACCGCCTCGAGCACGGTGGTCAGCAGTTCGCTGGAACCGTTGCTCACCAGGACGCCATCCATCGGCCAGTCGTGGTGTTCGGCGATCAGCCGGCGCAGCCGGTCGGTGTGGAAGTCGGGGTACTCCGACCAGGCGAGACTGGCCAGCCGGGCCAGCGCCTCCCGCTTGAGCGACCGGGGCAGGTCCCACGGCGCCTCGTTCTGGTCGAGCTTGAAGCGGGCGTCCACCTGGTCCAGGGAATACAGAGACAGCTCCCGCACATCCGGCCGCACCAGGGCGGCCGCCCGTTCGGCGCGTTCACTCATGGCCCCGTCTCGCCTTCTTCCGGCCAGCGGCGGAGCTTTGCCGCCGCGGCGTGGGCCACCAGGCCCTCCGTGGTCGCCAGGGTCTCGGCGGCGCCGGCCCAGGCCGCCGCCGCAGCAGCCGAGAAGCGGACGGTGTGGCTGCGCCGCAGGAAGTCGTCCGTGCCGAGGCCGGAGGCGAAGCGCGCGCTGCCGCCGGTGGGCAGAACGTGGCTGGGACCGGCGACGTAGTCGCCGAAGACGACCGGCGACGACGCGCCGACGAAAACCGCGCCGGCGTTGCGGAGCTCGCCGGCTCTCTCCTCGGCCGCCTCGCCGATCAACTGCAGGTGCTCCGGGGCGACGCGCTCGGCCAGCGCGATCGCCTCGTCCAGATCGGCGGCGACAAGGGCCGCGCCGAGCTGCTCGAGAGCCGCCGCGGCCGTCTCGGCGGTCGGCAGGTCCGCAAGCCGCGAGTCGACCTCCCGGCGGACGCTCTCCGCGAGGTCGGCGGAGTCGGTGACCAGGACCGCGACCGCCAGTGGATCGTGCTCCGCCTGGGCCAGCAGGTCGGCGGCGACGCACTCTGCCGAAGCGCCGGCGGACGCGACGATGACGACCTCGGACGGCCCGGCGTCGCGGTCGACGCCGACGTCCAGCGCGACATGCTGCTTGGCAGCCGCGACCCAGGCGTTGCCCGGCCCCGCGATCAGGTCGACGGGTCGGATCGACTCGGTGCCGTAGGCGAGCGCCGCGACCGCGTGGGCCCCGCCCATGCCCCACACCTCCTCCACTCCGACCAGATCCAGAACGTGCCGCAGGACCGGACTGTCCGTGTACGCCTGCGGCGGCGTGGCGACGACGATCTCCTCCACGCCGGCGAGCCGGGCCGGCACCGCGGTCATCAGCACGGTCGACGGATAGGGGAAGCGGCCGCCCGGCACATAGATGCCGACACGGCGAACCGCGATGCGGCGCTCCTCGATCCGGACGCCGTCCCGATCGACGCACTCGACTCCGGGCCCGCGCAGCAGGGCGCGGTGATACGCCTCGATGGCTTCTCGAGCACGCTCGATCGCCTCGACCACCTGGGGGTCGACGGCGGGCGAGTCCGGCTGCCGGCCGGGAGCCAGTCGCAATGCATCGGCCGAGGGCGCCTCGAAGCCGTCGAAGCGGCGCACCGCGTCGAGCAGAGCGGCGTCGCCGCCGGCCCGCACCCCATCAACGATCCCGGCCGCTCTCCGGCGGATCTCCGCCGCCACACCGCCGCGGCCCCGCCGGTCGAGCAGTTCCAGATGTTCCCGCCCGGCGGAACTCCCGGCCGCGACCACTCGAAGCGCGCTGCCGCCGACCTCAGCCACCGTCGGTCTCCGTCTCTTCGAGCGCGCCGAGCAACCCGCTCAGCCGGCGCCGGTGGGCGTGAAACGACGCCCGGTTGACGACGAAGGTCGGTGCGACCCGGGCCAGGACCTCCACCTCATGCAGGTCGTGCGTACGGAGCGTCGTGCCGGTCTGCACGATGTCCACCGCCACGTCGGTCAGGTCCAGCAGCGGTCCAAGCTCGATCGAGCTGGTCAGGTGGATCACCTCGACGTGGAGGTTCCGCTCGGCGAGCAGCCGCGCCGCCCAGGCCGGGTAGCGGGTCGCCGCCCGGAGCTGGCCGCTCCGCTTCGGCAGTTCGGGGGTCTCGGCGATCAGCGAAAGGCGGCTTCTTCCGTCCTTCAGTTGGAGCGGCCGGAAGACGTCGGGCCGCGTTTCCTCGAGCACGTCCGATCCGACGATCGCGCAGTCGACGATCCCGTGCTCGACGTAGAGCGGCAGATCCCAGTCCTTGAGCAGAAGCACCTCGACCGGAGTGCCCAGCACGTTCTGGTCGGGGAACCGCTGGCGCAGGCGCGAGGAATCGAGGCCGTCGAGGTTCAGTCCCGCGGCCGCGAGGGAGGCGCGCGCCGGCCCCAGGTTCCGCCCCTTGGGCAAGCCGAAGGTGATCATGGCAGCGCCTCCGCCGCGCCGAGTTCCAGCAGCAGGTCGAGACCGAGCGAGAAGCCGACCGCCGAGCAATCGCCGCTGAGCGACCGGAACACCTTGTCGTAGCGACCGCCAACGCCGAGGGCGAGGGCGGTCCCCGGCGCGTAGGCGGCGAACATCAGGCCGTCGTAGTAGCCGCGCGGGCCCTCGCCGACACCGATGCGCGGGTCGAGGGCGGCGGCGGCGAACTCGGCGAGGTCGACCTCGACCTCGATGCCCCGGCCCCGGTACGCGGCGGCCAGGCGGTCGCGAAGCCCAAGGAGATCGGACACTGGCTCGGCGGAAGCGCCCAGTACCGAGAGGCTCGTCGGGTAGCCGCGCTCGACGACCTCGGCCAGGCCCGCCCGGCGCGCCGCGGTCCGGTCGCGGCTCGCGATGCGCAGCGCCAGGTCGGAGGCTTCGCGCTCGCCGGCGGCGGCCAGCAGGGCCTCGTCGAGCGCTCCGGCCACGCCGAGCACGACGCGCAGGGCGTGCTCCTCGCCGTCGCCGGGTACGGGAGCCTCGCCGCGCGCCTCGAGCAGCAGGTCGAAGAACAGGGTCAGTACCGCAACGTCCGCTTCGGCCTCGTTGCCGCCGAGAAGCTCCGCGCCCAACTGCGAGTACTCGCGCATTCGACCCGGCCGCAGCGGCTGGTGACGCACGACATCGCCCCGGTAGTAGAGGCGCAACGGCAGCTCCAGCTCGTCGAGGTGTGGCGCGAGCAGCCGCGCCAGCATCGGCGTGAAGTCGCCCCGGAGAACGAGCAGTTGACCGTCACGGTCCACGAAGCGGTAGAGCTGCTCCAGCCGCCGACCGGTCAGCAGCGGCCGATAGGGCTCGAAGTAGTCGAGAATGGGCAGCAGGACTTCTGCGAAACCCCGCTCCTCGAGCAGCGCGGAGAGCCGCGCCTCCAGCCGGCGGCGACGCTTCGCGCTGTCGAACAGGGCGGCCGACACTCCGGTCGGCAGGCCGGCGGAGATCTTCATCGCTGCCGCGCCTCCAGACCCAGGGCCGCGGCGCCGACCTCAAAGGGCAGGACCTTCCCGGTCATTGCCTCGAACTGTGAGAGACCCTGATGCAGGAGCACCTCCCGGCCGCCGATGACCACGAGGCCCCTCGCCGCGAGCGCCCGGCTCCAGGGCGTCGGACCGCCGCCGTAGACCAGCTCGACCGCGGCAGCCGACGGTCGAAGCGCAGCCGGGTCGCAAGGCGGCGGATCGTCATTCCTTTGACCGAGAGACGTCGCGTTGACAACGAGGTCGAAGGCACCGGGTTCCAGCTCTTCGACCGGCACGAAGGCGACGCCGAGCGATTCGGCAGCCTCGCGCCCGCTCGACTCCGTGCGGTTGGCGAGCGCCACCTCGGCGCCGGCAGCAGCGAGACCGGCGGCGGCGGCTCGCCCCGCCCCGCCGGCGCCGATCACGACGGCCGCGCGGCCCGCCAGGTCGATGCCGCGACGGCGAAGCGGGCCCACGACCCCTTCCGGGTCCGTACTCTCCGCCCGCCACCGGGTGCGCGGGTCTTCTGACCCGCTGCCGCCGGAGGCGGCCAAGAAGTCGCGCCGCGAAGCGGCGACCTTCCCGCGCCGGGCTCCGGCGCCACTACCTTCCGGCAACAGGGTGTTCGCGCCCTGCGTCCCGCGCGCCAGCTCCCCCGCCTCGCAGGCCGCCGCGAGCGCCGCCGCCTTGTGCGGCGCGGTCACGCTCAGGCCGGAGAGCGGCAGGCCGGCCCGGTCGAAGAAGTCGGAGAGCACGACCTCGCGCCAGAAGGCCTCGAAGTCCGGCGCGTCGAAGGCGACGTAGAGGGCATCGCCACACGGCGCGTTGCCGGCGGCCTCGCGTTCTCCAGCGGCGGCGAGATGTCGATAGCCCGCGTTATGAAGCCGCGGCGACAGACTGTGGATCGCCGGATGGCCGATCACGCCGAACAGCCGCGACGCCCGGCGGAGGCGCGGCAGGTCGTAGTCGGCCCGCAGACGTTCGATGGAGGGCTGCCCCGGAGCGGCGGCCACGGTGCCCGCGGCGCCGTAGACCCAGGGCGCACCAAGCCGCAGCGCAACGAGCCGCGTCCAGTAGCCGATGGCGCCCATGGCGAACGCGACGACGTCCGACCTTCCGGTAGCGAGCAGGAGTTCAAGCGGCAGGAGTTCCTCGCCCGAACGGGTGGCCGCCGTCACCAGCTTGTAGAGCCATGCCTCCGCCGCCTGCGCCTGCCTCAGACGACCGCGCAGCGCCTCGACGCTGCTGGCGCGCCCGTGCCACGAGACGATCCGCCGTTCCGGCGGGATCTGCCGAAGAACCTCAGGCAGCAGGTCCCGGTCCGCCTCGAGATCCACCAGGTCGTAGCCGCGGGCCACGGCGAGACGGGCCGCCCGCTCTTCCGGATCGTCCGGCCCGCGGCCGCCTTCCGCCTGGCTCCGCAGCGTATAGAGGAGTTCGCCCGCGAAGCGCTCCCGCAGCCACTCGACGCCGACGTCGCCGACCAGATCCGCGCGCACCTCGAGGCAGTCCGCCTGCTCCGAGAGCGTGCGCACCTCGTCGCCGGACGCGCTGGGCGCCTCGGTCAACGACGCCACCAGGGTCGCGCTCTGTACGACCTCCGCACAAGTCGCGCTCCGCGCGACCTCCGGGGGGGTGGCGGTTCGGGGTTCGTCGGTTGTCGGGTTCAAAGCGGGAAGACCTCCTTCGATCCGGAAGGAGGTCTTTCTCGCTCACCCTCGTCCCGGACCGTGCGTACCGGGACCTGGCCCGGGTTCAGCCCTTGCCGTGACCGTGAGTCCACCAGGACGTCGCGAGAACTCCGGTCGCCGGAGCGACGGAGACGGCGACGAACGCGGAAGTGCTGGCAGGTGAGTTCATGACGCGGTGCGGACGGAACGAGCCGGAACGACTCCAAGAGGCCGGATACTGCACCGGAAGGTGCGGACTGTCAAGCAGCTTCCGCACGGCTTGCATGGACCTGGGCGCCTACTGGGTGCGCGGGTCTTCCGACCCGCTGCCGCCGAAGGCGGCCAGGAAAACGGGCCGGCCTTAGGCCGGCTCCGCTTTCGCGGCCAGTTCCATGCAGCCTGCCTACGCCTCCGACGTGAGTTCGCTTCTCCCCCGGTACATGCCCACCCCGATGATGGCGAAGAGGAGCGAACCCAACGCCTGCATGCCGTTGTCGTTCAACAAGAGCACCGCGGCCTCGATCCCCGAGACGTGCTGCAGGACCAGGAAGTTGACCGCTCCCCCGACCCCCACGAGGACGAATCCCCAGGAGGCCAGCTTGAAGATGCTCATCGAATCGAAGCGGGCGGCAAGGCCGAGGCCGACCAGGACGGATCCGATCGGATAGACGGAAACCAGCGCGATGACGATGCCGGCCATCGAGACGTACGTGCCCACGGCGAGGGACTCGAACATCGCCTGATCGGCGCCGGACTCCATGCCGCGCTGCATCAGGTGGACGCTGAAGTGCCTCATGCCCATCGCGACGACGTAGAGGGCCCATCCGAACATGCTCACGTAGGCCCCCAGCCGCAGGCACGTACCGCCGGGCCCTTGCTCGGCCAGGCGGAGCCATGTGGAGGCGGCGTACCCGTAGAGGAACATCCCGATGATCGACAGCATGGACGCCAAGTGCGCCAAGCTGGCGTTCGCCGCCGCGGCGTCGAGCGCGGCCGAGAAGTCGGTCTGGTCCACCGGGTTGAGCAGCACGCCCCCGGGCCAGAGGAACGCTGCCAGAACCAGCAGGACGACACCGACGATGAGGGCCAGGCCACCCTGCCTGGTGACGGGGTTCGTCGTCGAAGGGGCCATATCCGTCTCCTTTCGGGCGCGCGGAAAACGCTGAGTTTGTCGGGAACCAGGAGACGTTATCACCCCCGGTCAAGCGCCCTCCTTCTCGAGACACTCCAGCACCTTCCGCACCGGCGTCCAGCCGGACCACACCGTCTCGCTTGTCTTCGCCTCCTTCACGGTGTACGGCGTGGTCGGCTTCGCCGTCGCGCCCACCCAGTCGGGAAGCTCCTTGTCGGCGCGCTCCTGCTGGTAGGCGATGAGCACGCGGTACCAGTTCGCGCCGTAGTTCGGAGACCGGTTCCTGTTGTGGTCGTAGTAGTCCGAGACCTGTTTCCACTGGGCGTCGCTCACGCAGGGGGCCGGCGGCGGGTCGTCATCCTCATCGTCATCCGGGGGATCCTCGTCCTTCGTGGAGTCGCCGGGGCTGGTCGGGGCCACGTCGATGGTCCCCGTGCCGGCGAGATCATCGAGGTGTTGCGTGTCGCCGTTCTCGTCCTCGTAGGCCGGGGTGACCGTCACCGTGATCGTCATCGCCTCGGCGGCGTCGTGCTGGAAGGTCCAGTTCGTCTCCGTCCAGCCGAACGCGGCGCCCTGTACGTGGTTCCGTTCATCGGCCAGGGCGCTCGTGGTCTCGTACTCGACCAGATAGCTCGTGGCGTGCTCGACCGCGTCCCAGGTGACCTTCGCGTTGGCGGCGTCCACTGCCGTCACATGGACGTTGGACACGGCCTGCGACGGCGCGGGTGGCCCCTCGGCCCGCCGCGGACCGCCCGAGTCGCCCTTGATGGTGAAATCGATGCCCGGCGCGCTGCGCAGCGAATTGTAGGCGCCCGTCACCCCCATGTAGGAGGCCCGCCCCTCGTACTCGTAGGCGGGCGTTTCGGCAATGAACACCCGGAAGCGTTCGTCGCCTTCGTTCGCGCCGTCGCTCCGTATCGGAATGACCAGTTCGCCGGGCTTGCCGTAGCCGAGCACGCCCACGTTGTAGTAGTCGATGCCCTTTTCTTGGTCGCGTCTCAGGAACCCGCCGATCGTATTGTGGCCGCGTTCGGCCCGGTCGAGGTCGTCGAAGTCGGTGGTGAGGTTCTGCACGCCGATGGTGACGTTGTACCAGTCGTAGGGCCTCGATCCCGACGTCCGTTTCCGTCCCGCCTTCCCGTGTAGCAGCACGATCACCGTGCTCCCTTCCTCGACCGTGCGGCTGGCGATCGGCCACCGCCCGCCCAGCACCTGCATGTAGGTGGTGCGATCGTTCAAGCTGTCGTTCACGAAGATCTTCGTACTCGGCAGCCCCGACAGCGACGCGCCGTCCACGCCGGAGACGCCCGTCAAACGGAAATCGGCCGTGCGGATTCCCGAGGCCCAACGGTTCACGGTGTGGTTCGCGGAGTACAGGTAGAGGTCTACATCCTTTGGTGCGCTCGGACCGGTAATCGTCAGCGTGCCGGTCGTGGCGCCGTCAGTGTGGTTGAGCGACACGCCGCTGTGGGACAGGCTCGCCCTGACGTTGAAGTCGACGCTGAAGTCGACCGTCAGGGACTCTCCCGAATCCAGGGCGCGCGACAGGCGCAATCGCATCCTCGCCGGGTCGCCGCTGGCGCCTTCCGTGGCAATCGCATCCGCGGAGTGCAGGGCCACGGTCGGCGGCGCAGCCGGAAGCGTCAGCGAAACGACCGCGCTCGCCCGCGAACCATGAGAGTTCACCGCCAACACGCGGAAGTCGTAAGTGGCGCCGGCCACAAGTCCCGAGATCGCCGCCGTTTCCGCCCCCGCGGCCTCCGTGGCCGCCGTGGTCCAGGCGCCCCCGCCCGTCCGCTGCTCGACCCGGAAACCCGTCTCGTCGGAGGATCTGTCCGTCCAGGACACCGTGACCTCGGTCACGCCGGTTGCCTCGACGGAGACGGCGCCCGGCGCCTCGGGCGCGCCGACCAGGTCGAACCGCGCCACGTTGCTCGGCGAGGACAGGCCGTTCACGTCGTGCCGCGCGAAGACACGGAACTCGTAGCTTGAGGTCGCCACGAGACCCGTCACCTCGAGCGTCGTCTCGTCCGCGGCGGCCTCCGCGGCGAACCGGGTCCAGGCGGACACGCCAACGGTGCGGTACTCGGCGACGAAGCTCGTCTCGTCGGTCGACTCGTCCGTCCAGGAGAGCGCGACGCTGGTAGCGGCCTTGCGCCGGGCGGCAAGCCCGCTGGGCGGAGGAGGCGGCATGGTGAGCCGTACGGCTTCACTCGACACGGCGCCATCCGCCGTGACGGTCCGCACCCGGAACCGGTAGGCAGCGCCCGGGTAGAGACCGGAAACACTTGCCTGCTCCGCGCCGGCGGCAAGGGTCGCCTCCGTGACCCAGCCCGGCTCGGCGCCCCGGATCTGGACTTCGTAGCCCGTTTCCTCGGACGATTCGTCGACCCATTCGAGCGTCACCGACGTGGACCCCGCGGGCGCCACGACAAGGCCGGAGACGGCGCGCGGCTCGGCGAACGTGTCGAACTCGATCCACTTGCTGTCGTAGGCGCCTTTGTCCTCGTGGTGGGCCAGCACCCGGGCGTAGTACTTCATGTTCGGTTCGATGCCATGGAAGACGCCCACCGTGCTGTCCGGATCCGACCGGGCGTAGGACCAGGCGCCGTTCTCCGGCCGGATGACGGCGAAGTAGTCCGTCTCGTCGGTCGCCCGGTCCTGCCAGGTCAATCGGACCGTGATGGGGCTCGTGAGCTTCGCCTTCAGCTTGTTCGGCGGCGTGGGCGGATCGCCCCTCAACAACGACAGCCTGTGGTTGGTGACCGTCGCGGCGCTGCTCCGACCGACCGCGTTCACGGCCCGCACTTCGAAGCTGTACGTGTCCGGCTTGAGGCCCGTCAGCGTCGCGCTCTCCTGGCCGGCCGGATACACCGCGTACACCTTCGATGCAAAGTTGTTGCCGCTATAGCTCACCTCGTAGGCCGTCTCGTTCGTCGCGACGTCCGTCCAGGTGAGTTCCCGGCGCGTCTGGCCGACGAACCCCGCAGCCAGGTTCGTCGGCGCGGCCGGCACGGTGTCGACGCTGGTAGTCGCGGTGGCGACGAGGCTCCAGGAGACGCCCTTGCCGTTCTCGGCGCCGACCCGGAACTCGTAGGTCGTTTCCGCCGCCAGTCCCGTGACCGTCGCCTGGTTCGCGTCCTCCTCCGCGGTCAGGAACGTCGTCCAGGCCGCACCGCCGCGGGCGACCCGGTAGTCCACCACGAAGCCCGTCTCGTCCGACGATGCGTCCGTCCAGCCCACGACGACCGCCGATGCGCCCGAAGCCGTCGCGACAATCCCCGTGGGCGCAGCGGGCGCGCCGAACGGACCCACGGTGACCACCCGGCTGGGCGAGGACAGGCCGTTCGCCGCGTGCTTCGTGAACACGCGGAAGGCGTAGTTCCGCCGTCTGGAGAGGCCGGTCACCGCCAGTGACGTCACCCCGACATCGGTCGGCCAGACGGTCCACTCCCTGGCGTTGGCCGCCTTGTACTCGATGACGAAGGTCACGTGGAGGACCGGCTCGCGGTCGACCCAGGACAGCTTGACCCGCGAGCCGCTCGTCCGGTTCGCCCGCAGGTCGCCCGGCGCCGGCGGCGGCGTGGTGAGAGACACGGCGACGCTGGGCGTCGAGCCGTCCGCGTTCAGGGCAACGACGCGGAACTCGTAGGCCGTGCTCGTCTCCAGACCCGCGACAACGGCCCGGGTGACGCTCGCCCCGACCTCGGGGCCCACCGTCCAGCCGCCAGAACCGCCGGAATCAACGCGGTACTGGACCTGGAAGCCGGTTTCGTCCGCCGCGTTGTCCGCCCAGGTGACGAGGACGCTGGTGGAGCCCGTCGGCGCCGCCGCCACCGCGGAGGCCGCGGCGGGCGCACCGCCCGCGCCCACCCGCGCCACGCCGCTGGGCGAGGAGCGGCCGTTCGCGCTCTCGGCGAAGACGCGGAACTCGTAGGTTGTGCCCGACGTCAGGCCGGTCACCGTGATGGACGTAGCGTCCGCCGCCGCTTTCGTTCCGAACGCCGTCCAGGCCGACCCGCCGGTCGCCCGGTACTCGGCGACGAAGCCCGTCTCGTCCGACGAGGCGTCCGTCCAGGTCAGGGTTACGCTGGTCGCCGTCGTCGTCGCCGCCAGCAGGCCGGTTGGAGCGGCCGGCGGCATGGTGAGCGACACGGGATCGCTCGGCACGGCGCCGTTCGCGTTGACGGCCGCCACCCGGATCGCGTACGTCGTGCTGGGGAGAAGCCCCTCAACCGTTGCTGTTTCGACGTTCGCATCGACGGAGGCCGCCGCAACCCAGTCGCCCAGGCCGACGCGGGTCTCCACGGTGAAGCCCGTCTCGTTCGTGGCGCCGTCCGTCCAGGTCACGAGGGCGCTCGTCGACCCGGAGGCTGAAGCACCAACGTTCGTCGGCGCCGGCGGGCCGCCGAGCATCTCGATGGTCACAACGTTGCTCGGGCTCGACGGGCCGTTCGCCGCGTGCTTCGCAAACACCCGGAACTCGTACGTCTTGCCGGGCGACAAACCCGTTACGACAAGCGAACTCGCGTTCGGAACCGCCTCGGTGACGAAGGTCGACCAGGTCTTTGCCTTGGCGATCCGGTACTCCGCGACAAACCCCGTCTCGTCGGTCGAGGCGTCGGTCCAGCTCAGCGTGACGCTCGAGGGGCTCGCCACTGTCGCGACAAGCCCTGTCGGCGGCGCCGGCGGCATGGTCAGGGAGACCACGTTGCTCGGAGAGCCCCCATGCTCGTTCCAGGCGAGCACCCGGAACTCGTAAGCCGTGCTGGCCGCAAGCCGCGGTACGGAGACCGTCGTCGTGTCCCGGTTGGCGAGCGCGGCCTCCGTCCACTCCGTCTCGCCCGCAAGCCGACGCTCCACCCTGAACACGGACTCGTTCGTCGAGTTGTCCGTCCAGGTGGCGGTGGCCGTGGTGGAACCGGCCGCCACGACGGCGAAGTCGGTCGGCGCGGCGGGCGCTCCCAGCGCCGCCAGGATCGCCACGTTGCTCGGGTCGGAGAGACTGCCGCCCGACCCCATCGCACGGACGCGGAATTGGTAGCCCACGCCCGCCGTCAGGCCGGTCACGGTAATCGTCGTGGCGTTGGCGGCGGCCGACGTGCCCCAGGTCGTCCAGGCCTCGACGTCCAGGGCGCGGTACTCGATGGCGAAGCCCGTCTCGCGCGTCGAGGTGTCAGCCCAGGTCAGCGTCGCGCCGGTCGGGCCCGCTGCCGTCACGGTCAGCCCGCTGGGCGCCTCCGGCGGCAGGTGGACCGTCACCTCACCGCTGCGCGCCACGCCGTTCGCGTTCCGGGCGGCGACCCGGAAATCGTAGGACTGCCCCGCGACCAGGCTCGTGACGCCGGCGAAGTTCGTGTCCGCGCCCACCGTGACGACGGTCGCCCACGGATTCGACCCGCTCCGCTGCTCCACGTCGAACGCGACCTCGTCGGTGGAGTTGTCTACCCAGGTCAGGGCCACGCGGGTCGATCCCCGCGGCGTGACGACGAGGCCGGATGGCGCGGTCGGCGTGCCGAGCTGGTTCAGCGTTTCCGTTTCGCTGGGCGTGGATAGTCCGTTCCGGCGGTGCCTGGCGTAGACCCGGAACTGGTAGGAGACGCCGACCGTCAGGCCGGTGACCACGGCCGACCGCGCATTCGCCGGCGCCTCGGGACTCCAGGTGGTCCAGGCGGGCGCCGCCGACTGCCGATACTCGATGACGAAGCTCGTCTCGTCGGGCGAGAGGTCCTGCCAGTAGACGCCGACGCTCGTGCCGCTCTCGGCCGCGACGCCGGTGATCCGAGGCGCGGGAGGCGGCATGACGAGATTGACCCCCGCGGACGGGGTCGCGCCATGGGAGTTCGTGGCGGCTACGCGGAACTCGTAGCCCCGGCTCGCCGTAAGGCCCGTGACCTGCGCCGACTGCGTTCCGGCCGACACGCTCGAACCCTCCGTCCAGGCCACGGGACCGCTCCGGTAGTCCACCCGGAAGCCCGTCTCGTTCGACGAGGCATCCGTCCAGGACAGGTTGACCGTGGTCGAACCGGCCGCCGCGGCGGACACTCCGGTCGGCGCCACCGGCGCGCCGAGCACGCTGAGGGGCGCCGCGTTGCTGGGCGAGGACAGGCCGTTCGTTTCGTGATTCGCGTAGACGGTGAATACGTAGTCGGCGCCGGCCGCAAGCCCCGTCACCGTCAGCGATTCGGCGCCCGCCGCGAGTTGGGTCGGCCATACGGACCTCGTGCCCCCAGCATCCACGTAGTGCACGAAGAAGCCCGTCTCGTCGGACGACGCGTCGCGCCAGGCAAGGGCCGCGCTGGTCGAGGAGGCCGTGACGGCGGTCAGATCCGTCGGCGGCGCGGGCGGCATCGTGAGCGTCGCGGCGTCGCTCGGCGTCGACCCGGCGGGGCCTTCGGCAACGACTCTCAGGTCGTAGCCGGTGCTCGCCGCAAACCCCTCAAGCGCGGCCGCCTCGACGTTCGGTTCGAGGTCCGCCACCTCGGCCCAGGCGCCGCCGCCGGTCCGCCGCTCGACGACAAAGCCCGTCTCGTCCGTCGATTCGTCCCGCCAGGTCAGGCTGACGCTGGTCGAATCCGTGGCGACGGCCCGCAGACCCGTTGGGCGCCTCGTGCCGTAGGTGGTGGCGGAAGCGGAATTGCTCGGGTCGGACCGGCCGTTCGTCTGGTGGATGGCCATGACCCGCAGCTCGTAGTCCGTGCCGGGACTGAGCCCCGTCACCGTAGCGGACTCGGCGCCCGCGGCCGGCGCCGTGCCGAAGGCGGTCCACGCCGCGTCGTCCGTCCGGCGGTACTCGATGGCAAAGCCCGACTCGTCCGAAGAGGCGTCCGTCCAAGAGAGGTCCACGGCGGTGGACGAGGCCGCCGACGCGGAAAGCCCGGTGGGCGCCGCGGGCGGCATGGTAAGCGATGCGGCGGCGCCCGCGTTCGACCCGTTCGCGTTGACCGCCGTCACCTGGAAGTCGTAGGCCGTGCTGGGCGAAAGCCCCGTGACCGTCACGGATTCGGCGTCGGCCGCCGTGGTGGTAGCCGTCACCCAACTGCCGCCGCCGGTGCGCTGCGCCACCTCGAAACCGGTCTCGTTCGTCGAGCCGTCCGTCCAGGTCACGGCGACGCTGGTGGAGCCGGCGGCGTTGGCTGCCACGCCCGTGGGCGCCGGCGGCAGCAACGGCGAACCGACGTGCGCCACGTTGCTCGGCGTCGAGTCGCCGTTCGCGTTCGTCGCCAGCACCCGGAACTCGTAGCCCTGGCCGGACGTCAGACCGCTGACCGTGGCGGACACAGCACCCACCGCGGCCCGCGGCCTGTCCACCCAAGCGCTGCCGTCGCTCGACTGCACCTTGAAGCCCGTCTCGTCGGACGAGTTGTCCGTCCAGGTGAGAGCGGCGCTCGTCGCCGTCGGCTGGGTCGCCGCAAGGGCGCTCGGCGCCGCTGGCGGCATCGTGAGCGTGACCACGTCGCCCGGCGTCGAGCCCTGCGCGTTCCGGGCGCTGACCCGGAAATCGAAGGCCGTGCTGGCTACGAGCCCCGTCGCGCCGACGGACGTCGTGTCCGCCTCGACGGATCCGGCGAGCGTCCAGGCAGTCGTTCCCTGGCGCCGGTACTCGACGTCGAAACCGCCCTCGTCGCCCGATGCATCCGTCCAGGTCAAGAGGACGCTGGTCGATCCCGTCGGCGTGACGGCGAGGCCCGAAGGCGCAGCCGGCGGCCCGGGAGTCGTGTAGGGCACGACGTTGCTCGGGCTGGATTCGCCGTTCGCGTTCACCGCGCGAACCCGCCATTCGTAGCGCTCCCGCGGCGTCAGGTCGCTGATGTTCAGTGTCGTCCGGACCTGATTGCGGCTGTTCAGGCGAGCGACCGTTCCCAGGCTGATCCACGACTCGGCGCCGACCCGACTCTCGACCTTGATGCCGGTGTAGTCCAGCGCGTTGTTCCGCCAGAAGATGTCCACTCCCTCCACGACCCTCTGCCTGGGCTCCAGCGTCAGGCTGGACGGCGCGGCCGGCGGCGACGTGACCTCCACCTGGAAGCTCGGCCGCGAGCCGTTCGCGTTCGTCGCCAGAACGCGGAAGCGGTACGCGCGGCTCGGCAGCAGGCCCGTCACCGTGGCGGTCTCCACATCCGAGCCTGTTGTGGCGCCCGACACCCAGGCGTCCCGGCCGAACAGCCGGTACTGCACCTCGAAGGCCGTCTCGTCGGAGGAGTTGTCCGCCCACTCCACACGAGCGGAGTCCGAGCCGAGGAAGGTGACGACGACGTCCGAGGCCGGTTCGGACAGGCGCGGGAAGTTCGTCGCGGAAGCGACATTCGACGGCGAGGAAAGCCCGTGGTCTTCGTGCCGGGCAAACACGCGGAAGTCGTAGTCCCGGTTCGGGATGAGGTCCGTCACCGCAACCCCGGAGGCGTCAGCCGCCGGATCCGGCGCCCACAAGGTCCAGCCGGCTTCCGACTGGCCGCGGTACTCCACCTGGAACGAGGTCTCCGTGGACGCGTTGTCGGTCCAGGTCAGGGCCGCGGAGGTCGGGCCGGCAACGGAAACCTGAAGGTTCGTCGGCGCCGCGGGCGGCATGGTGAGACTCGCCTCGCCGCTCGGATTCGCGCCTGCGTCGTTCACGGCGACGACCCGGAAGTCGTAGCTTGCGCCCGGCGAGAGCCCCGTCGCCGTGTGGGTCCTCGTGTTGGCGGAAAGAACGGAGCCCAGCGCCGCAAAGGCCGCCGACCCCTGCCGGGACTCGACCCGGAAGCCGGTCTCGTTCGATGCGTTGTCCGTCCAGGTCAGCACGACGGAGGTCGAGCCGTCGGCTCGCGCCGTCAGGTCGGACGGGACCCGCGGGGTCGGGTGGAGGTCGAAGGTGACGACCTCGCTCTCGACGGCGCCGTTCGATGAGTGGGCCAGAACCCGGAAGTGGTAGAGCGTGTTCGCGGTGAGGCCCGTCGCCGTGTGGGAGGTCGTATTCGCGGCCACGTCGGTGTAACTCCAGACGCCGTCGTCCGGCCGCACGCCGACGCGGAAGCCCGTCTCGTCGGACGAATTGTCCATCCATGTCAGGTCGACCTCCGTTGTCGCCGAGCCATACGTGGCAGCGAGCCCGGATGCCGGCGTCGGCGGCAACGGATCGGGCACGGGCAACGTGAAGGTCGTCGTGCTGGGGCTGATGGCCCAGGAGGCGTTCGCCACGACCAGTTCCAGCGTGTAGCCGCCTGGACGGAGTCCTTCAAGCGTCGCCTGCGTCGTGTCTGCGGGATAGACACCGTAGACCGTGGCCGGCGCGCCGCTCCGGCGGAGCGTTACCTGGTACGAGACCTCGTCGGTCGCGTTGTCCGTCCAGGCGAAACGCACCGTTGTCGGACCGGCCTGCTCCGTCGCAAGCCCGGAAGGCCGCCGCGGCGGCGCCGGGGTGGGACCCACGATGAACCTGGAGCCGACCCGCTTGCCGCCGGCGTTCACCGCCTCCGCCCGGAAAGGCGTGTTGCCCGTGAGTGGTCGCGTGGTGTAGCGGACCCACTCCGCGTTCCGGAAGGTGGCCATGTCCACCGCGGCCCCGTTCGCCGGTTCGACGGAGATCTCGAAGCGGGGGACGATCCGGTCGCTGGCGTCCCGGTCGAGCGAGGCTGTGACATCGGGAATCCCCGGCGGTTCGACCGTCAGATCGACCGACACCTCGCCGCTCAGGCCCTGGCCGCCCGGCGTCACGGAAGCGACGCGGAACACGAGGTGGCTGTTCTCCGGCAGACCTCCTACCACCGCCGTCTCCGTGTCCGGCGCCACGGACTTGACGACCGTCCACTCCTGGCCCGCGAACGGCCGCATATGGACGTCAAAGGCGGTCTCGTTGGCCGATTCGTCGTCGTCCTCCGACAGATCCTCCCAGGACAGGCGGACGGTGGTCGAACTCAGGCGCAGACCGACGAGGTCGCCCGGCGCCTCGGGCGGCACGGGCGGCTCGGTCCTCGCCGACACGATCCGGCTCCAGGCGGTCCCGTGGGTGTTGGTCGCTCCCACGCGGAACTCGTAGACGACGTCGTTCAGGAGGTCCGAAACGTCCACCGTCGTGACGTCCGCCCCCAGCGAGGGGCCGTTCTCCCAGTCCTCGGCGCCCTCCTCGCGGTACTGGACCTGAAACCCGGTCTCGGTCTCGGACCAGTCGCTCCAGGTGAGCCGCACCTTGCCCGCGATGTCGCGCGTGCCCGCGCCACGGGGGACGATTTCCACTCGCAGTTGGCCGGGCGCGTTCGGAGGCCCGGCGCCGGGCGTCCGGACGGCCCACTCGTAGCTGTAGCTGGTGAAACCGACGGAGTTCGTCGCCGCGACGCGGAAGACGTAGCGGGTCCCGGGAGACAGGCCGGTCAGCGTCGTCGACTCGACGCCGGGAACGAGGTTCGCCCCGCTCAGCCAGGGGCCGTCGCCGAAAACGCGATAGCGAACGCCGTAGCTCACCTCGCGCGACGAGACGTCCTCCCAGGTGAGGGCGACATCGACCGTGGCGCCGTTCGGCGTCGCCGTGCCGGACAGATTGGCGGGCGGCGCCGCCAGCATGAAGTTGTCGAAGGTGGAGGTGGAATGGAGGAGATGCCGGATGGCCCGTTCGTTCTCCCGCTCGTTCAGGATGCCGATGGGGACGGGTCCGGTAAGGGGAGAACTTGATGCGGCCCGGTTCGCAGCCTGAATGCGGACGGTCGAGTAGAACGGCTCGCGGGTGAACGAATCGCCGTACTCGCGACAACCAAAGAAGCCTAGCCGCACACACCGCCGCGGCGTGCCGTAGCTCATGATCGTCGCCACGTTCAGCTCGTTGCCGCCGGCGAAATGTGTGTGGCCGAAGGCGTACGGGTAGATGGGAAGCCGCGGATCCGGACTGTGGTTCGCCGGATCGTGCATGGCTCCCAACACGTGGCCGATCTCGTGAGCCAGGATGGACCAGGTGCTCGCGCCCGCAATGTCGCAGTGGTAGTTGTAGAGACCGATGGCCGAGGGCGACATGGTCTCCGTCGTGTGCGTGTTGCCCCGGGCGAAGGCCACGCCACAGGCGAGCCGCCCGGGAATCGTCGGCTCCCACGTCCACAGGATGACGATGTCCGCGTCGTGCGCCTCCCGCAGCCGAAGCGTGTCCGGGTCCGTCCGCATGGCGAAGATGTACTCCCTGGATCCTTGCTTCCGGTTGTCGTAAGCGGCCCGGGGCAGGGCGGCGACATGGGCAAGTCTCAGCCGGGCAGGAAAGGCGCCATTGCGCCAGACCATGTTCACGTAGTCGACCGCGCCCTGCGTCTCTGTCCCGATGGTGGTCGACGGATCCCGCTGCGTGACCACCGCCATGGTGTCCGCCACGCTCGGCGTGTACAGGATCATCACGTCGATCACATGCTGGTCGTCGTCCTCGATCACCACCTCCACCGGCGCGACGTCCGCCCCGGCCAGCGTCCCGCTCACCCGCACCGTTTCGTGCGGCTCGGGCGAGGCGTCGTCCGTCGGGCTCAGCGTGAAGGTCGCCGTGCCGCTCGTCTGGTTCGCCATGAGCGTCAGCGGAAAGTCGGCGACGGCAGTGAAATCGACGCCGGGCGTGGCGACGCCCTCCATCGCCGGAGCGCCGCCGACGCTGATCGTGATCGTCTGATCGCTGCCGAAGACATCGCCCGCGGCGACCGACGCCGTTACCGTGACCGTCGCTGGCGCGGAGGCGTTCTCCGCCACCGACAGGGGATCCGCGCTCAACGTCACGGCAACCACCGACTGCGCCGCCGCCAACCCCTCCGGTCCCGAGGCCGAACCGGCCGCACCGGCCTGCGAGATGGAACCCGCCTGCGAGAGCCCCTCCGACGACGAAGGCGCGGCAGGCGGCTCCGCCCCGAACCGCGCCGCTTCGACGGCCGCCCGCGAGGCGAACGCCTCCAGCACGCCGTCCGGCGCCTCCGGCATGGGCGCCACGGTCTCCGGGCACCACGGTTGTCCGTCCGGGTTCAGCTCGCCGGCGGCGTCGGCCTCGGACGCCACCGCGCCCAACCCGCTGGAGTCGGCGCGCAGGGCGAACTTCAACTTCCCCGGCGCCCCGTAGGCGCCGTGGACATGGCCGTTGTGCAGCGTCAGCGAGATCGTGTCGTAAGCCGCGCCCGCCACCCGCCCGGACCAGAGCGCATCGCCGCCGCCGCGCTCCTCGAAGTGACTGAGCACTGCCTGAAACGTCTCCCCGTCGGGCGTCGCCAGTTCCAGCCGGGGCGCCCCGCGGCGCAGCAGGTCGAGGTCCACCCGGACCCGGTGCCGCGGCACGTCCGCCGGAAAGAAGGAGACGGCCTGGCTTCCGGCGGCCCTCGGCGTCCCGGCGGCCTGCGCCTCGGCTACGGCGGAAGGCTCGAAGCTGAGCAGGCTCTGCGCCTTGGCGGGCGCCGCCAGCGCCGCCGCCCAGAGACCGGCCACGAGCAGCACAACAGCCGGCAGGCACCAGCTTCCCGGGCGGCGGCGGAGACCGTAGCCCTCCCCCACCTGGACACGAAGAGCAGCGGCATCCAACGCATCCGCCGTCGTGGAGCCGACTCTCCGGCCGGCCTCAGGCGCGCCCAATCCGAACCTCCCGCAAAGAATCGAGCCGAGGGGCAGGGAGGGGCGCCCGGCCCGCCGTTGAACTCGGGAATCAAGCCTAAATCGGCGGTCTCCTCCGTCAACGGCTGCGCCAATGACTGTTTGGAAACGCCGATCACTCCTCCATCTGACATGTCATGACCGACCCATGACCAACGCGCCATTCGTGCCGCCAAAGCCGAAGGAGTTCGTCAGAGCCACCTCGACCTTGGTCTCGCGCGGCTCGTGCGGCACGAAGTCGAGGTCGCACTCCTCGCCGGGCTCGTCGAGGTTGAGCGTGGCGGGCAGCACCTGGCGGTCGATAGCGAGGGCCAGGATGCCGGCTTCGACGCCGCCGGCGGCGCCCAGCAGGTGACCCGTGGAGGACTTGGTCGAGGACACGGCCAGGCGGCAGGCGTGGTCGCCGAACACCCGCTTGATCGCACGGACCTCGGCGATGTCGCCGAGCGGCGTCGAGGTGCCGTGGGCGTTGACGTAGTCGACCGTCTCCGGCGCGAGTCCGGCGTCGTCGAGGGCGGCGCGCATGACGCGCGCGGCGCCGTCTCCTTGCGGTTCCGGCGCCGAGACGTGGTAGGCGTCGGAACTCATGCCGTAACCGACGATCTCGGCGTAGACGCGGGCGCCGCGCTCGAGCGCCGCCTCACGCTCTTCCAGGATGAGGATCCCCGCTCCCTCCCCGAGCACGAAGCCGTCGCGGCCTCTGTCCCAGGGGCGGGACGCCTTCTCCGGCTCGTCGTTGCGCACGGACAGCGCCTTCATCGCGCCGAAGCCGGCCAGCGCCAGATCGGACGTCGTGGCCTCGGCGCCGCCGGCGAACGCCGCGTCGGCGTAGCCGTGCTGGATCATCCGGAACGCATCGCCGACTCCGTGCAGGCCGGTCGTGCAGGCGGTCGTCGGGCAGGTGTTCGGCCCGCGCGCGCCGAAACGGATCGAGATCTGGCCGGAAGCCATGTTCGCGATCAGGCCGGGGATGAAGAACGGCGAAACCCGGCGCGGCCCGCGGTCGCGCCAGATTCCGTGCATGTGCTCGATCAGCGGCAGGCCGCCCATACCGGAACCGACGACGGTGGCGACCCGGTCCCTGTTGCTGTCGTCGATCTCGAACCCGGCATCCTCGTGGGCCAGCGTCGCGGCGGCGAGGGCGAACTGGATGAACAGGTCGACCCGGCGGATCTCCTTGCGGCCCATGAACCGCTCGGCGTCGAAGTCCCGCACTTCCGCGGCGATCTTCGTCGTGTAGAGGTCGGCGTCGACGCGCGTCAGCGGACCGACACCGCTTCGTCCCTCCATCAGGCCGGACCACGTCGCCTCCGTGCCCACGCCAAGCGGGGACACCAGCCCCACGCCAGTAACGACGACGCGTCTACGGTCGCTCATGAGTCCAGGAATCTGCTCCAAAGCAGCACCGGCCTGACGGCCGGTACGTTCTTCCCCGGGTCAGAAGACCCGGGGTCACACGGCAGCGGGTCAGATGACCCGCGCACCCAGCGGACGGTCAGCTCGAGGCGCCGTTGGCCTGGATGTAATCGATGGCCTCCTTGACCGAGCCGATCTTCTCGGCGTCTTCGTCCGGAATCTCGATACCGAACTCCTCCTCGAAGGCCATGACGAGCTCGACGATGTCGAGCGAGTCTGCACCGAGGTCGTCAGTGAAGCTGGCCTCCGGAGTGACTTCGTCGGCATCGACTCCGAGCTGCTCGACGATGATGCTGTTGACCTTTTCGACTACTGACATTCTGGTTCCTCTCTGGGGGAGTTAGCACGGGTTGGGCGTCCTGGACCCGCGGGCGGAAGGAAGACTATGCCACCACCGGGGCCATCCGTCCAATGCCAACCGCTGGGTGCGCGGGTCTTCTGACCCGCTGCCGCCGCAGGCGGCCGGTAAGACGGCGCCGGCCGCCAGGCCGGCTCCGCTTGGGAGCTCCTACGTCATGCCCCCGCTGACGCTCAGCACCTCGCCCGTTACGTAGGACGCTTCATCGCTCGCCAGGTACAGCACCGCCGCCGCGATGTCCTCCACCGTGCCCAGGCGCACCAGGCCGTGCTGCTCCAGGAAGCGCTCTCCCGCCCCGTCCGGCAGGGCCGCGGTCATGTCCGTCTCGATGAAGCCCGGCGCCACCACGTTGACCGTGATTCCGCGGCTCAGGAGTTCCCGCGCGAGCGACTTGCTGAACCCGATCAGCCCGGCCTTGGAGGCGGCGTAATTCGCCTGGCCCGCGTTGCCGACGACCCCTGCAACCGAAGACACCGACACGACCCGGCCATGGCGGCGCCGCATCATGCCGCGGACCAGAGCCTTGGTCAGGACGAAGGCGCCGGTCAGGTTCACGTCGAGCACCCGCTGCCATTGCTCCAGGGTCATCCGCGCCAGCAGGTTGTCGGCCGTGATGCCCGCGTTGTTCACCAGAATGTCGACGGCCGCGAACTCCGAAGGCAGCCCCCGCACCGCGGCGGGGATCGACTCGTGATCGGCAAGGTCGAGCGCCATCGCATGGGCCTCGCCTCCGCCCGCCCGCACCGCGCCGGCGACCTCCTCGAGGAGTTCCTCGTTGCGCGCGGCAAGCACCACCCGCGCGCCCTGCCGCGCCAGCAGCAGCGCCGCGGCACGGCCGATGCCGCGCGAGGCGCCGGTGATCAGCGCGGTTCTGCCCGTCAGGTCGAAGAGGCTCACGCTGCGAGGTCCTTCGGTTCGGCGACGGCCTGCACCTTCAGACCGCGCTCGATGCGCCGCGCGAGCCCGGAAAGCACCTTGCCCGGACCGATCTCGACGAGTCGCCCGACGCCTCGGGAAGCCATCAGGGCCACCGACTCCGACCAGCGTACGGCGCCGTCAATCTGCCGGACCAGCGCGTCGCGCGCCGCCGCCGCCGTCTTCACCTCGGTCGCATCCACGTTGCAGACGACCGGCACTTCGGGGTCCGCCATCGGGACGTCCCGAATCAGGGGCTCCATCGCGACCCGCGCCGGTTCCATCAGGACGCAGTGGAAGGGCGCCGACACGGGCAGTGGAATCGCCCGCCGGGCGCCCCGCTCATCCGCAAGCTCCACGGCCCGGTCGACGGCTCCGGCCGCGCCGGCGATCACGATCTGTCCGGGTGCGTTCAGGTTCGCGAGCTGGCAGACGCCGCCAGTGTCGCTCGCCGCCTGTGCAGCCACCGCCGCCGTGTCCTCCTGGCTCAGCCCAAGGATCGCGGCCATGGCGCCCTCGCCGACCGGCACCGCCTGCTGCATCGCCTGCCCGCGGGCCCGCACCAGCCGCAGGGCGTCGGCGAGTTCGAGGGCTCCCGCCGCCACGAGAGCCGAGTACTCGCCCAGGCTGTGGCCGGCCACGAAGGCCGGCGCCTCAGGCCCAGGATCCCGCGCCAGGTAGCTGCGCAGGACCGCGACCGACATGGCGACGATCGCCGGCTGGGTGTTAGCGGTCAGTTGGAGCTCGTCCTCGGGACCCTCGAAGCAGAGCCGCGACAGCGAGAAGCCGAGCGTGTCGTCCGCCTCCTCGAAGACCGCCCGCGCCTCGGGAAAGGCCGCGGCCAGCGCACGGCCCATGCCGACCCGCTGCGAGCCTTGGCCCGGAAAGACGTACGCCACGCTGTTCGTCGCAAGGTCCATGGGAAACCGGGCAGTCGGAAGGTTCTGGAGTAGTCAGGGTCGTGCTTCGGCCGCGTCAGGGCGGCGACGCCGACGCTGGCGACCCGCACGCGGCAATCCGCTTCAGTTCGATCCTGTCGAACCATGCGTCGCCAAGGTTAGCGCCTTCCCGGACCGCCCGCACCCGGACCGCTCCCACCGAGTCGGAGATGCACTTCGTCACCGCCCCGCACTCCCAGACGCCGGTCTCCGTCGCCACGATGTGGGCGTCCAGGAAGCCCCCGTCGCGGCCCGCGCCGCCATCGAAGTCCACGAAGACGTTGTCGTTCGCGTTCTCCCGCAGCATGCAGGCCGCGAGCCGGTACGTGCCGCCCGTCACCGGAATCCACTGCTCCGTGACCACGGCGTCGTCCGCTTCGTCGCCGCCGGCGTCGCTGCCGCGCAGCCGCAACGCCAGGTCACCGGGGGCGCCTCCGAATGTCGGTGCGCCGGCCTTCTGGCCGGCTTGCCGCCGCGGGCGGCCAGGAGACGAGCCAGCGCCGGCGGACCGAGCCGCCCCGAGGCCGGCCGGAATCCGGGAGATCGTTGCGTCGCCCGAATCGGCGAACCAGCCCGGCGTTCCGGCCTCCGCCGCGGCGCCATCGCTCCCGCCACGCCCGGCCTGGACACCGTTCCGGAACTCGAACGCGACGCCGGAAGACGGCGGCGGCGCCGATACCGCCCCCTGCGCCGCGGCCGCCGCCACCGCGTGTTCGCTCACCGTGATCATGAACGTGAGCGTAGCCGTCCCGCCGTTCGCGTCCATCGCCGTGTAGCTGTACTCCGTTTCCTTCAGCACCGCCGTCGGCCGGCCCGAGATCGTCCGCCTGGACCCGTCGAACGTCACGCCGTCCGGCAACTCCGGCGTCAGCGAGTAGGTGAACGGTCCGGCCGTCCCGTCCGCCTCGTGCAGGAGCAACGTGGCGATGGCCGCGTCCTTCGCCCACCTCTGATCGCCGATCGCCGCGTCCCCGAACGACGGGTCCTCCACCTCGATCGTCCTGAGCTCCGTCTTCCTCCCGAACCAGCCGTCGGCGCCGCGCACCATGCGCCAGCGGAACCCCGGGCGTCCGACCTCCGTCGGCGCCGTGATGGTGAAGGTGAAGTCCACCGTCGCGTCCGGCGCCACGTCCGCCGGCGGGGAGACCCGCTTGAGGCCCCAGCGCTCGTTGTCGTCCGGCCGCTGCGAGCCCAGTGCGTAGCCCGAAGCCTGTGTCCAGGTCGTCGTGCCCGTGTTCCGCATCCGCACGGTGACCACGGCCTCCGAGCCCGCCGCCATCTTCTCCGGTACGGCCGTCTGGGATACGAACGCCGCATCGTCCATCGCCAGAGCTTCCACCGTGATCCCGAAGGACAAGGTCGCCCTTCCGCCGTCCGTGTCCGTCGCGGTGTAGCCGTACCGCGTCGCCGCCTGCGCCGCTTCCGGCGTTCCGGAGACCGTGCGGGTCGATTCGGCGAACGTCACGCCGTCCGGCAGGTCGGGCGAGATCGCATACCTGAACGGCCCCGCCGTGCCGCCGGCCGCCGGCAGGACCAGAGCGTCCAGCGCCTCGCCCTGCATCCACGACTGGTCAGGAACCGTCTCGTCCCCGAAGGACGGATCCTCCACCGTGACGGACACATCCGCCGTATGCGCCCCGAACCACGCGCCCGGGTCCCGCACCATGCGCCACGTGAAGGGATGAACGCCCGGCGTCTCCGGCACCGTGACGTCGAACGTGAAGTCGGCCGTCTCGTTCGGGGCGATGGTCCCCGGCACGGCTGCCCGGCGCACGCCCCACCTGTCCTTGTCCGAGCGATCCCAGGAACCCAGGCCGTAGCCGGCGGGCGACGACCAGGTCGTCGTGCCGGTGTTCGACATCGTGACGGTCACCGTCGCCGTGCCGCCGGCGGCCATCTTCGACGGCAGGCCCGTGACCGACACGACGGCCGCGTCGTCGATCACGTCTTCCTCGACGGCTATCTCGAACGTGAGCTTCGCCTTGCCGCCGCCGGCATCCGTGGCGACGTACCGGTACTCCGTTGCCTCCTGCACGGCTTCCGGCGTTCCGGCCAGCAGTCGCGTCGCTTCCGTGAAGGTCACGCCATCCGGCAGGGCGGGCTTGAGCGAGTAGGTCAGCGCTCCGCCATTGCCCCTTGCCTCGGGCAGGGTGAGCGACACGACGGTCTCGCCCTTCACCCACATCTGGTCCGGTATCTCCTGGCCCAGGAACGACGGGTCCTCCACCGCGATCGTCAAGAGCTCCGTCTTGCCGCCGAACCAGGCGGCGGCGCCCCGCACCATCCGCCACCGGAACTTGTGGTTCCCCACCTCCATGGGCGCCGTGATGGCGAAGGTCAGGTCCACCGTCTCGTCCGGCGCCACGTCGGCCGGCAGCGCCACGCGGGCCAGCCCCCAGATCTCGTTGTCCAGTGGCCGCTGGGAGCCCAGCCTGTAACTGGCCGACTTCCACGTCGTGGGGCCCGTGTTCCGCATCCGCACCGTCACCGTCGCCTTCTCGCCGGCAAGCATCACCTCCGGCACGCCCGCGTGCGAGACGAAGGCGGCGTCGTCCAGGCCCTCGAGCCATACCTCGATCGTGAAGGTGAGCGTTGCCGCGTCCGCGGCGTCCGCGTTGCCGTCCGCGTCCGTCGCCGTGTAGGTGTACAGCGTCGGGTCCTGCGTCGCCGTCGGCGTGCCCGAGAGCGTCCGCGTCGCCGGGTCGAACGTCACGCTCGCCGGAGGCTCCGGCGACAGCGTGTAGGTCAGCTTCCCGTTGCCGCCGGTTGCCTCGGGCAGGGCGAACGGCTCGAACGCCCGGTTCGCCATCCACTCGATGTCGTCCATCTGGGCGTTGAACACCGGGGCCGTGTCCGTCTCGTCGTCATCCACCGTCACGTCCACCGTCGCCGTCTCGCCGTTGTAGCCGCCGCCCGTCGCGGTGAGCGTGATCTCCGTCGTCTCGTCGTCGAAGTCGTCGTCCTGGGCGCCCTTGGCCGTCACCGTCCGGGGCGCTGCATGGTTCGTGGGCGTGAAGATGAGCTCACGCGGATCCGTCGTCACGATCTCCCTGTCCATCGCGAGCGACACGGTGACGTCCTCCGTCGGAGGCGACCCCAGCTTGACGGTGAGCGTCTGGTCCGTTTCGCCTTCCTTCAACTCGAGACGAGTCGTGCTCAGCACCAGGGCCACGCGCTTCACCGCGATCGTGAAGGTCTGAGACGCCGCGTCGCCGTCCGCCGTGTTCCGGTCCGCGTCCGTCGCCTTGTACGTGTACTCCGTGGCCTCCTGTTGAGACTCCGGCGTGCCGGCAAGGATGCGCGTCGCGGGATCGAACACGACACCCTCGGGCGGATCGGGCGAGAGGGTGTAGGTCAGCTTCCCGTTGCCGCCCGTCGCCTCGGGCAGCGTGACGGTGTCGATCGGCCGATCCGCCGTCCACTCCTGGTCCTGGGCCTCCTCGCTGAACGACGGGGCCGTGTCCGTCTCGTCGTCCTCCACCGTCACGACGACCGTCGCCGCCACGCCGTCGTAGCCGCCGCCGGCAGCGGTGAGCGTGATCTCCGTCGTCTCGTCGTCGAAGTCGTCGTCCTCGACACCCTGGACCGTCACCGTCCGCGCCACGTTGTGGTTGGCCGTGGTAAACGTCAGGCTCGCCGGATTCACCGATGCCGCGCCAGCATCGCCGCTCTTGAGCGACACCGTCACGTCGCTCTTCGGGCGCGCGGCCAGCTTGACCGTGAACGTCCCGCCGGCGCCGCCCTCCTGAAGGGCCAGGCTCGCCTTGCTCGACACGAGGGCCGGCTGCTTCACCGTGATCGTGAACTCCGCCGCGGCGGCATCCGTCTCCGACGTGTTCTCGTCCGAGTCCGCCGCCGTGTACGTGTACCGCGTCGCGGCCACCGGCGCCGCCGGCGTGCCCGACAGCGTCCGCGTGGAGGAGTCGAACGTCACGCCTTCCGGCGGGTCCGGCGACAGCGAGTACGTCAGCGGCGCGTTGCCGCCGTTCCCGGCGGGCAGCACGACCGGGTCGATCGCGCGGCCCGCGAGCCACTCCAGGGCGTCGAACTCTCCGGCGAGCTCCGGGACCGTGTCGACGTCGTCGTCATCCACCGTAACCGTCACCACCTTCACCACGCCGTCGTAACCGCCGCCGATCGCCCGCAGGCCGACCTTCGTCGTCTCGTCCTCGAAGCCGGGGTCCGGCACGCCCGCGACCGTCACCGGCCGCGGCTCGCCGTAGTCGGCCGGCGTGAACGTCAGCCTCGCCGGAGTCGCCTCCACCGCCCCGGGATCGGAACTCGCCACCTCCACCGTCACCCCGGCCGTCGGCTGCGACGCCAGCTTCACCGTGAAGGCCGAGCCGCCGACGCCCTCGTCCACCGCCAGTTCCGTCTCGCTCAGCAACAGGCCGACCCGCCGCACCGCGATCGTGAACTCGTCCGTATCCGCGTCGCTGGCCGTGGTGTTCTCGTCCGAGTCCGTCACCGTGTACGTGTACGCCGTCGCGGCCCGTGTCCCGGCCGGCGTGCCGGACAGCATCCGCGTCGAGGGGTTGAAGCTCACTCCGTCCGGCGGCTCCGGCGACAGCGAGTAGGTCAACTCCCCGTTGCCGCCCGTCGCCGCGGGCAGCGTGAGCGGAGTGATCCGCTGGCCCGTCACCCACTGCTGATCCGGGACCGTCCCGGTCAACTCCGGCGCCGTGTCCGGCGGCGTCACCTCGATCGTGAACGTCTGCGCCACCCGGTCGCCGTCCCCGTCTGTCGCGCTGTAGGTGTATGTCTTCGGCGCCTGAATCGTCGTGGGCCTGCCCGAGAGCTTCCGCGACGTGTCGTTGAACGTCACGCCGGCGGGCGGCTTCGGCGACAGCGAGTAGGTCAGGGCGCCGTCGCCGCCGGTCGCCGCGGGAAGCTTCACCGGCGGCGAGAGCGCCTTGTCCTGCTCCCACTGCTGGCTGGGAGCCGTTCCGGTGAAGTACGGAGCCTCGTTCGGCTCCACCACCTCGATCGTGAACGTCCGCGTGTCCCTGTCGCCGGCGCCCCGGTTGCCGTCGGAGTCCGTCACGGTGTACGTGTACGTCGTCGCATCCTGCAGCGTCGTCGGCGTGCCCGACAGCACCCGCGTCGAGGAGTTGAAGGTCACGCCGGCGGGCCACGGCCGCGACAGCGAGTATCTCAACGTCCCGTTGCCGCCGGTCGCCACGGGCAGCGTGACCGACACCCGCCGGCCTCTTTCCCACACCTGGTTCGACGCCGTTCCGCTGAACGCCGGCGCCCGGTCGACGGCCACCCTCACGGTTGCCGTCTTGCCAGCGTAGTCCCCGCCCCTCGCGCTCAGGTTGATCGTCGTCATCTCGCCAGGTGCGTTCCGCTTGCCCGTGACCGTTACCGTCTGCTTCGAGCCGTAGCCGGTCGTGGAGAAGGCCAGGCTCCCCTTGTTAACCGACGCCACTCCGGCGTTCGCGCTCGTCACCGAGACCGTCACCCCGGCCGTCGGCTGCGTCGCCAGCTTCACCGTGAACTCGGCGGTCTCACCCTCCTTGATCGTCAGGCTCGCGGGATCCACCACCAGGCCGGGTTGGGCCGGCTCCTCATCGTCGTCCACGTTCACGACCACCGTGGCCGAGACGCCCTCGTAGCCGCCGCCGCTCGCGCTCAGATCGACGATCGTGGTCTCGTCGGATGCGTCAGTGTCCTGCACGCCGTTGACCCTCACCGTCTGCGTCCGGCTGTAGTTCGTCTCGGTGAAGGTCAGGCTGGTCGAGCCCGCAGCCACCGACACGGCGCCGTTGTCCCGGCTCGTCACCGACACGACGACGCTGTCCTTCGGCTTCGCCGCCAACTTCACCTTGAACGTGCCGGATCCGCCCTCCGTGATCTTCAGGCTCGTCGGGTCCACCACCAGAACCGCCACGCCGATCGTGAAGGTCTGCTCGGCCTTCTTGTTAGCCGCGTCCGTCACGGTATACGTGTACGTCTTCGCATCCTGGGCATTCGCCGGCGTGCCCGACAGCGTCCGTGTGCTGCGCGTCACACCGGCGGGCAGCTCCGGCGACAGGCCGTACGTGTACGGCGGAGTGCCGCCGGTCGCCGCGGGCAGAGTCTTCGAAACCTCTTGGCCCTTCGGCCAGACCTGATCGGCGACCGGCGGCAACGTCGGCTCGGGCGGCTCGACCACCTTGATCGTGAACGTCCGCGAGGCCGTCTTGTTGGCCGCGTCCGTCACGGAGTACGTGTACGTCTCTGCAGCCAGCGCCTTCGTCGGCCTGCCCGACAAGACCCGTGTCGACTTGTTGAACGTCACGCCTGAAGGCAATTCCGGGGGCTTCGACAGGCCGTACGTGTACGGCTTCGTCCCCCCGGTCGCCGCCGGCAGAGTCTTCGAAACCCGCTGGCCCCTCGGCCAGATCTGATCGTCGACCGGCGGCAACTTCGGCGGCGGTTCGGTGTCGTCGTCCGTTACCGCCACCGGCAGCGATGCCGTCACGCGGTCGTAGCCGCCGCCGCTGGCGCGAAGTCTGATGTTCGTGCTCTCGTTGTCCTTGTCCTTGTCCTGCTTGCCCTCGACCGTCACCTCCTGCGTTCTGCCGTAGCTGTCCTTGTTGAACGTCAGGCTCGTGCGATTCACGTCCGCCGCTCCAGCGTCGGCGCTCGACAGCGACACCGTCACGTTGCCCTGCGGCCGCGCCGCCAGCTTTACCGTGAAATCCTTGCTCTCTCCCTCATCGACCCCCAGCCTTGTCGGTTCCAGGATGAGAACCGGCCGCTTCGCGCTGATCGTGAACGTCTCCGTGTCCGTGTCGCCGTCCACATCCGTCACCTTCCACCTGCAGGTCTTCCGCGGCCATTCCCTGCTCGGCGTGCCGCTGATGCGCTTCCTCGTCTCGTTGAACGTGACGCCCGGAGGCAAAGCGCAACTCAACGCATACGACAAGGCGCCGTTGCCGTCCATCGCGCCCGGCAGCGTCACCACCGGCGAAATCGCCCGCCCCGTCAGCCACTCCTGGTCGTCGACCGTCCCCTTGAAACTCGGCGACTCGTCCGGCCCCACCAGGATCGTCATGGCGTCCGTGCGCGCGCCGAACCCCTCGCCGGGCTTGGCGGGGATGATCGGCCGATCGGTGACGACCGTGCTGCGAACCATCCGCCACTGGAAGGTGTAGCTGCCTATCTTGCTCGGCGCCGTGATCGTGAAACGGAAACTGCGCGGAGCGTTAGGCGCGACGCTGCCGGTAACCGGCACGCCCTTGACGCCCCAGTCGTCACCGACCGAATCCAGGGAGAACGAGGTCCTGGTCGTCGTCTTCGTCCCACCGCTGGTCTCCTCGACAACCGACGCCCGCCAGGTCGTCGTGCCGGTGTTCAACATCCTCACCGTCACGGTCGCCTTGCCGCCGAGGTCCATCCTCGGCGGCACGCCGGAGTAGGACACGAACGCCGCGTTGTCGCCCGCTCTCGCCGGGGCGGCCGTGAACGCAAGAGCGAGGAACAGCCCCGCCGCCATACCGCGCCGGAGCGCACCGCAACCCCATCCGCCCGTCTTCACGTTCGCCATGCGCTCGTCTCCCCTCCCGCCAACCAACCCGAGTGCGCCGTCCGCTACCGAGCAGCCGCGTCGACCGCGCAGGGCGCCGAGAAGGCGTCGGTGTCCACGATCGCCGGCGCCGGTTGGCCGGGCTCGTTCACGTACGTCCGCGACTCCTCGGTGATCGTGTCCGTCACCGTGATCTCGTACCCGAGATCGGTCGTCGATGCGCCCAGTACCCACACCCGGCCGTTGTGCCCGCAGCCGTTCAGCACCTTGATCAGCACTTCCCAGTTCGACGGGTCGAAGAACCGGAACAGACCGGAGTCGTCCGTGCCCTCGGGAACCACCCGGCCTCGCCCGGACGAGCCGTCAGCCTGCCGCCATTCCGCCTTCACCTCGAAGCGCGAGTTGTGAAGGCAGATCGTTCGCCCGTCGGAATGGCAGGAGCCCTTGGGCCTGCCCGGCGTCGCCGCTGTCCAAGGGTTCTCGTGCAGCCGCCACTCCTTCAGGATCGGTCCCCACTTCGACAAGGCGCGCAAGACGAACGTGTACTCCGTGTAGTTCCTCAGGCCCGTCACGGTGTGGTCGCCGTTGATCCACCCGACGACCTCGTCAAAACGCTGTTCACCGACCGACGCCGAGATGTCCCGCCAGGGGTCGGCAGCGTCGTCGAACGGCAGGGCGGTCGTGGGCTTCCAGCGCAACTGCATCCCGGTCAGAGTCTCGGTCGGGCGGACATTCCAGGTCAATCGAACCTCCCCGTCACCGGCCAGAGCCTCCAGGTTTCCTATTCCCGGCGCCCCGAGCACCCGCGGGCTGCTTCGGGAAAAGCCGCGTTCGTTGTAGGCGAACACCCGCAACCGGTGGCCTACCGTGTCCCTGGCCGAAACGGCGACCGATTCCGTGTTCGCAGGGGCGATCACCGCCCTGAACCATGGGCGGCCGTTGATTCCGGCCTGCTGAACCTCGAAGCCGAGTTCGTCGCTCGAGTTGTCCCGCCAGTGCAGACGGTAACCTCCATCGTCCGTCCTCTCCAGGGAAAGGTCCGAGGGCGGCACCGGACCCGCGCCGCGCTCGCCCAGGGTCAGATCGACAATGGACTCCGGGCCGGAAAGGGGGCCGGTAGTCGAGAACCTGTACCGACCGCCTCGGGCCAGACCCTCGAGGTCCGCCCAGTAGCGGCCTGAAGCGGAGAGCGACGCCGAGACGCCGCGCCAATCGTCCCACTCGGCAAGGTCAGCGTACGCCTTGAAGCTGGTCGGGTCGCCCAGAATGGCAACGCGCACCGTCGTCGGCCCGATGGCCGTCGCGGAGATTCTGGGGGCGGGTCTCGACGACCACTGGAAGGTCGCCACCTCGCTGCTTTCGGACACGCCCGCATCCGAGAACGCGAACACCCGGACGCCATATTCGACGCCGCCCCGGGTTTCCACCCACCCGGCAAAGAGAACGGACTCCTCGCTATCCGCCGCCACCCGGTTCCGCGAGACCGGCTCGCCTTCCCGGAGAAGCTGCACGTCGAACCACTCCTCGTTGTCCGAGTTGTCCGTCCACATGACCTGGACTTCCCTCGAACTGACCCAGAGCGAAACGTCCGAGGGCGCCTCGATCCGTTCGCCGGGGACGTAGAGACCGACTCTATCGCTGCGTACGGACCGCTTGCCGCCCTTCCGCGCCTGAACGAAGAAGCGGTGCCGCCAGTCTGGATTGGTGCCCCGAAGAGGAATCGTCGCCTCCGTACGGCGACCCTCGACACGCTCCTGATGGCCGTCGTAGTCAACGATGTAACCATCCGCGTCCGGGGCGTTGTCCCGCCAGGTGAGGCGCGCGACGCCGCCGTCGATACGGACGCGCAGATCGGTCGGCTGCGCCGGAAGGCCTTCCAGCGGCTCGAGATAGTCGCTGTAGCGGACGCCCATGTGGACCGTCTCCCGCAGAAGACGCTCGTTGTCCTGCTCGTCGGCGACGCCGAGCACCGCGCCCCAGGGGCGGATCCGCGGGGTCGAGAAGAACGGCTCGACCTGGCCTCTGAGACTCATCGCCGTGCCCAGGCTCGGCATGGCGTCGTGGTCCGCATGGCCCATGGCGTACGGTCTGAACAGTCTGTCCGGTTGGGAGACGTTTTCCGGATCGTGATGGGCGCCCAGACTGTGGCCGATCTCGTGAACGAACGTACGAACGTCGCCCCGGCAGTACGCCGAGTCGTTCGTGCTCCAGCTCCTCCCACCGGAAGTGCCCTCAGTGCTGGAACGCGCGCCAAGAAGGACGAAATCCTCGGCCGTCTTGCCAACAGCCAGCGTTAGCGCGCTACCGCAGGCGTCCAGCAACTGCGCGCTCTCGCCCACAAAGACATGGACGAGATCCGCCCGATGCTCGTGACGCAGACGCAACAGTTCGCCACTGTCCCCAATCAACCTCGCAACGGGGTTGAAGTAGCTCCGCCAAGCGGGACCCCTCCCCGCCCGGTCGAAGGCCGCTGGCGCCTCCGCGATGTGCACGATCTGCGGCTCGACGCCGAGTTGATTGTTGCGGAACACCATCTTCAGGTAGTCGCCGGCGTGGCGGATCGCCGCGTGCGGGCCGCCGATCCCGGCCCAGTTCTCCGCCGCCGTGGCGGTGTAGACCGCGAGAATGTCCAGACGATCGTGGCTCTGGGGGTTGCTGACGCGGCGGGGAGGGTCCGCCGCGTGAGCTGCCGCCGCGACGCGTGGGGCCGCGTCATGGAACTCCTCCGCATCCTCGTGCACTCCGCACAACGGCACGGGCGAGTCCGGGGCCGGCCCTCCGACCGGCGCCATGCCGCCCCGGCCGTCCCGCTCCGCGTGGATCCGGTACGCGCCGCCGCCGGCCGCGGCGAAATGGCCCACCAGGCGGCCGCCCTCCACGGTCAGCACCACCGTGTCGTAGCCGGCGCCGGGCTGGCCGCCCGACCACATCAGGTCGCCGTCGCCGCGATCCTCGAACACGCTCCGCTCGGCCGACAGCGTCTCGCCCTCGGGAGTCGGCACTTCGAGCCAGAAGGGGTCGCCGCGAAGCAGCTCCAGGTCCACCCGCACGGCCGTGGGCAACGGCCCGATGGAGGGGGCCGGGCCTGGATCGTCGGCGGAGGACGCTGCGCCAACGCCCGGCACGAGCGTCAGCAGACGTTGGGCCGAAGCTGCCGAGGCGGCGAGCAGCAGCGCAAGGAGGGCCAGCGGCACGACGCCGTAACGCCGTGTCGTGCGCCGACGCGTGGCGCCGCCCGCCAACAGTGAAGCGGAGCGTCTCATTCGTCTGTCCGCCCTTACTGTATATCCGGGACGCCCGAGCTGGCCGGTACTCGCCCCGACTCCGGCGGCAGCGAACGCAACCTCCCTCCAGGATGCAGCCGTGGCGGGCAATCTCGAGTGCGCGGGTGGCGTTCCCGTTCAAGGATCATGGGGTCCTCTTCGCGGTTGCCTGGTTGGACCCCAGCGCTCGCGGCGCAGAACGCCGCCAAGGCCTGCGTGTCGACATCCACCGACGGCGCCGCAAGCAGCGGGCCGATCGGCGGGGCGCGCTAGAAGCGCACCGCGGCCGCGCCCCAGGTGAGGCCCGCACCGAAGGCCGCCATCAGGACCAGGTCGCCGGCATCGATCCGGCCGTCCCGGTTCAGCTCGTCGAGGGCGATCGGGATGGAAGCGGCGGACGTGTTGCCGTAGCGCTCGACGTTGACGTAGACGCGGTCGGCCGGCACGTCGATCCTGCGGCCCACGGCGTCGATGATCCGCCGGTTCGCCTGGTGGGGTATCAGCCAACGGACGTCTTCGGGACGCTGGCCGGCGCCCTCGAGCACCTCGCCCGAAACCTCGGCCAGGGTGCGCACGGCGACCTTGAAGGTCTCGTTGCCGAGCATCCGGATGAAAGGCAGGCGGGCCTCCAGGGTCTCGGGACGGTTCGGAGGATTGCGGCTGCCGCCGCCCGGCATCTCGAGCAGGTGAGCGAGCGAGCCGTCGCTGTGGATCGCCACCGACAGAATGCCCGCGAGCCCGTTCTCACTGGAAGGCCCCGGTGGAGCCTCGCCGCGCAGCACGACGGCGCCGGCGCCGTCGCCGAACAGCACGCAGGTCGAACGGTCCTCGTAGTCCGTGTACTTCGTCAGCGACTCGGCCCCGATGACCAGGGCCGTGGAGGCGGCGCCGCTCGACACGTACTGGTGAGCCACGGAAAGGCCGTAGATGAACCCCGTGCAGCCGGCGTTCAGGTCGAACGCGGTGGCGTCCTTCGCGCCGAGTTCCTCCTGCACCAGGCAGGCCGTGGCCGGGAAGGGCATGTCCGGCGTCACCGTCGAGATCAGTACGAGATCGATGTCCGACGCCTCGACGCCGGCCATTTCCATCGCCTTGCGGGCGGCGTCGACGGCGAAGAGCGAGGTGTACTCCTCGTCGGAGGCGACCCGGCGTTCCTCGATGCCGGTGCGAGCGATGATCCAGTCGTTCGACGTGTCGACGATGCGCTCCAGGTCGGCGTTGGTCAGGACACGGTCGGGCACCGAACGGCCGGTGCCGGCGATCCGGACCCGGCGCGTCCCGTTCGAGGAGTCTCCCTGCAAACCGTTCGTCATCCCGCCTTCATCCCCTCGTCATCCCGCCTTCGAGCGCGTTTCGTACGCGACCTCGGCGAGCTTCGCGCTGACCTTGAGGTGAATGCCCGCTTCAGAGAACTCTACCGCCCGCCGCACGGCGCTGTGGATCGCGTGGGCGGAGGAGCGGCCGTGGGCGACGAAGCAGCCTCCCCTGAGCCCCAGCAGCGGCGCGCCGCCGTACTCGCTGTAGTCGAGGCGGCGCTTGAAGCGCTCGAAGGCCTGCCGCGCCAGCAGATAGCCGAATCGCGCCCGCCAGGTGCTTCCCAACTCGTGGCGCAACTGCCCGCTGACGAACTCGCCCAGGGACTCGGCGCTCTTGAGGATCGCGTTGCCGACGAAACCGTCGCAGACGACGACATCGACGGCGCCGTTGAACACGTCGCCGCCCTCGACGTTGCCGACGAAGTTGAGGCCCGTGGCCTCGAGCGCCTTGAACACCTCGCGGACGAGTTCCGTCCCCTTGCCCACCTCCTCGCCGATCGACAGCAGGCCGATCCGCGGCGACTCCAGGCGCAGGAGCTGCTCCGCGAGGTAGTGCCCCATCACCGCGAACTGGCGGAGCTGATGGAGCTTGGAATCCACGTTGGCGCCCGCGTCGAGCAGGATCGTGCTGCCGTCGCGGCGCGGCAGCACGACGGCCAGGGCCGGCCGATCGACCCCCGGCGCCACGCCGATGACCATCTTGCCGGCGACCAGGGCGGCGCCCGTGTTGCCGGCCGTCAGCATCGCCGCGGCCCGGCCTTCCCTCACCAGGCGGGCGCAGACCCGCACCGAGGAATCGCGCTTGCGGCGCACCGCCAGGGCCGACTCGCCCATGCCGACGACTTCGCGGGCATGAACGACCTCGATCCGGTCGAGGTCGGCCGCGACGGATTCGAGTTCCTCGATCTCCCGTTCCAGGGCATCCCGCCGGCCGACCAGGAGCAACCGAAGGTCGCTCTCCCGGGCGGCCAGGAGCGCCCCCTCGACCACGGCCCGCGGCGCGTGATCGCCGCCCATCGCGTCGACGGCGATCACCGTCGACTCGGGTGCGGGGGCTCGATTCGTCATACGGACCGCGGCGCCGCCGGCGTCGGGTTGCTAGAGAACGTCCTCGACCTCGATCACGTCACGCCCGCGGTAGTAGCCGCAGTGGCTGCAGGCGCGATGCGGCAGTTTCATTTCGCCGCAGTTCGGACAGACTGAGGCGGCGGGACGCGTCAGGCCGTCATGGGACCGTCGCCGGTCCCGACGGGCCTTCGAGTGCCGCCGTTTGGGATTGGGCATTCCTTCTGTTCCTTTCCTGGATTCCTGGCTAGCTGGACAGATTATCGGCAAGTCGTTCGCGGACCGCTTCGAGGCCGGCCCAGCGGGGATCGACGCGCTCCGCGACGCAGGCGCAGGCCTTCCGGTTGCGGTCGACTCCGCACTGCGGGCACAGGCCCCGGCACCCCGGGTCGCACGTCGGTTTCATCGGGACGTTGAGTTCGACCTGTTCGCAAACCAGCCGGAACAGGTCGACGGCGCCGTCGACCGCCGCGAGGGTCGAGAGATCCTCCGGCTCCAGTTCGCGGGCGCCGTGGCCGTCCCCGGCGCCGTCCGCAGCCGGCGGACCGTCCACGACGTCTGCCGTCACGACGAAGGCGAGCGGCAGGTCGACATCCTCCTCGTACGCGGTCAGGCAACGGTCGCAGCGAAGTCGGTGGCGGTAGCGCAGCCGCGTCTGCAGCAGAAAGTCCGGTCCGGTGAAGGTCAGGCTGCCCTCGCAGTCGACACCGTCCGGAACGAGCGCCTCGTCCCGGCGCAGGTCGGCTGCCGCCACGCGGACGGCATCGCGCCAGCGGAAGGGGCCGTTACGGGCCTGGTCGAGCTGCAGGTGCATCCGATTTCACCGTCAGGCGTCCGCCGTCTCGAACCGCGAGTCACCTCTGCGACTCGCCTCTCCGATGGTCCGCCGCGACTCCGGCGAGGCGCAAGCGCGCAAACCCCAGAGGCTACGAGTCGTTGCCGCCGTTTGTCAATGTCCCGAAACTCAATGTCCCGACGCGCGCGCTAGCCTAGCCCCGTGCCCAGGATCGGCATCGACGCCCGGAAAGTGCGGGACTTCGGCATCGGGGTCTACGTGAGGAACCTCATCCACGGTCTGGCCCGCATCGAAGGCGCGAGCGGGCCGTCCGCCGGCAACGAGTACATCCTGTTCGTGCGGCCCGAGGACCGGGACTTCGCGATCGACCTGCCGCCGAATTTCCGCTGCGTCGCCGAGCGCTCGCCCGTCTATTCGCTGCGCGAGATCGGACTGATGAGCTGGCGCATCTGGCGGTCCCGGCTGGACCTCTACCACGCCACCCACTACGTCCTGCCGGCCGTCGTGCCCTGCCCGACCGTGGTCACGATCCACGACATCATCCACCTGCTCTATCCCGGCTTCCTGCCCAACCGCGCCGCGTCCTTCTACGCCCAGGGGATGTTCCGACACAGCGTCGGCCGGGCAGACCGCATCGTCGCGGTGTCGAAGAACACCCGCAACGACGTCCTCGACCACTTCAGCGTCGACGAGCACAAGGTCCGCGTCGTCTACAACGGCGTCGAAGACCGCTTCCGCCGGCCCCTGCCGGAAGACGAACTCCGCGCCTCCCTGGACGAGGTCGGCGTACGCCGGCCCTACCTGCTGTTCGTCGGCAACCCGAAGCCTCACAAGAACCTCGACCGGGTGATCAAGGCCTACGCGCGCGCCCGGTCGCGGGCCGGCTTCGACGCTCCGCTCGTCTGCGTAGGCGCCCGCCCGGGCAGCGACTTCAAGCTGGCGCGCCGGGCCCGCCAGCTCGGCGTCGGCGATCACGTCCACCTGGTGGGTCACGTGGACGGCAAGGTCCTTCCCGCCCTGTACCAGGGGGCGATCCTGTTCCTTTATCCCACCCTCTACGAGGGCTTCGGGCTGCCCGTCGTGGAAGCGATGGCTTCGGGTGTACCCGTCATCACGTCGAACACGTCGTCGCTCAAGGAGATCGCCCAGGGCTACGCGGAACTCGTGAACCCGCTCGATGTGAAGGAGATCGCCGGGGCGATCGAGCGCTGCATGGGCGACCGCGATCACGCGAGGCAATTGGCAGCCCGGGCCGGCCAGCGATCGGCGCGTTTCCGGTGGGAGGAGGCCGCCGAGAGCACCCTGGACATCTACCGGGACGTCCTGCGGGAGGCCGGGTGACCGAGAACCCGGGTGCACTCGACGGCGGGGCTCCGCACCGTGGAAACAGACGTCAGTAAGCGTTCTTCGTGAGGCCGCGACGGAGGGTGAGCCAGAGGATCTGGAGGTCCAGGCGGAGGCTCCAGTTCTCGATGTAGTAGAGGTCGTACTGGATGCGCTTGCGGATGGAGGTGTTGCCGCGCCAGCCGTGGACCTGGGCCCAGCCCGTCAGACCGGACTTCACGCGGTGGCGGAGCATGTAGTTGGGGATCTTGTGGCGGAACTCGCGGACGAAGGCGGGGCGTTCGGGACGGGGTCCGACGCAGGACATGTCGCCGAGGAAGATGTTCCAGAGCTGGGGCAGTTCGTCGATCGACCAGCGGCGCAGGAAAGCGCCGATGCGGGTGCGGCGGGGATCGTCTTCGGTTGCCCAGACGGGGCCGGTCGAGGACTCGGCGCCCACGCGCATCGAGCGGAGCTTGAGGATCATGAAGGAGCGGCCGTCGAGGCCCATGCGCTCCTGGCGGTAGAAGAGCGGGCCCCGGTCCTCCAGCTTGATCAGCAGCATGACGACGGGCAGGAACGGGAGGAGTGCGACCATCGCGGCGGCGGAGAGAACGATGTCCATCGTGCGCTTGGCCAGGCTCGACCAGCCCTCCATCGGCACGTGCGAGAGGTTGATGACCGGCGTGCCGTCAACGTCTTCGATCTCGGCGCGCAGCGTGGCGTACTGGAGCACGTTCGGGACAAGACGGATCTCGATCAGTTCGTTGCCGATGCGGTCGAGCAGGTCGAGGATCTTCCGGTGGGCGGCGAAGGGCAGGGCGATCATCACCTGGTCGACGCCGTGTTGTTCGATCGTCTCTTCCAGGTCCTCCAGGGTACCGAGGACATGGACGCCGCCGCCGATTTCGGCGTGCAGCTTCTCCGGATCGTCGTCGAGGAACCCGACGACTTCATAGCCGAGTTCCCGGTGGCGGACCAGCTTGGCCGCGATCTCCTCGCCGCTGTCGCCGGCGCCGACGATGAGAATCCGGCGCACGTTGTGCCCGCGGCGGCGGAACCTGCGCAGGAAGGCGCGGGTGATCAGCCGGAGGAAGGAGACGAGGAAGATGTCGGTGACCACGAACAGGGCGAAGAACGCCCGGCTGTAGGAAAAGGGATCGTCCGTGCCGGCCTGGGTCAGGCGGTCGAAGGTCAGGACCGAGGTCAGGATGATCAGCGCCAGCACGGTGGCGACGACGATGCTGATCATCTCGTCCACCCGGCTGTGCCCGCGGCGGATGCGGTAGAGGCCGTGGAAGTAGTAGACGGTGGGCCAGATCAGGACGATGAACGGCAACATCCTGAGGTAGGGCTCGAAGTCGGGCACCGACTTCGTGATCTCGACCACCGGCTGGACGAACCGCAGGTACCAGGCCAGGAAGAAGGCCCCCACGGTCGCGGCGATGTCGCCGCCCAGATTCAGCGCGGCGGTGACGCGAAGTTGCTTGTGGAGCACGGTCTTCAGTCCTGCGTGGTCGGCGCCGCCCGATCGCGCGGGCGCTCCTCGTGGGCGCGGCCGCTCAGTTCTCGGCGTCGAACTCGCGGTAGTCGCCGCGCTCTTCCATCGGAATGGGATGACGGACCTCGACGTGGAAGCCATCGCCGTCGGTGTAGGCAACGTCGGTCAGTTCATGGGCGACCTGCCGTTGCGAGCCTTTGGTCAGGCCGGCCGTCTCGACCCAGAGCAGCCGGCGTTCCTTCTCGTTGCCGTCCGGATCGGCGATCGTCAGGTCGACGGTGACGCCGTCGAGCGCGCCGGAGCCCTCGTTGTGAATCAGGAAGTCGAGCAGAACGGTCACCATCGCGGGTTCGGTCGGCGCAGCAGCTTCCTCGGCTGCTTCTGCTTCGGCTTCGGCCTCGGCGGCTTCCGTCGCCTCCTCGGCCATCGCGGGAGCCTGCACGACCGAGAACGACCCCATCTCCGCGATGTAGCCGACGCGCGCTCCGGCAACACCGCCTTCGCCCGCGCAAGCGGCCAGCAGCAACAAACCGGCAACGATCAACGCGAACGCACTCGACCGCCACCACGACCCGCGATCCTCAATCCTCTTCATGACCTCTCCCTTCCCTCGATCCGGAGTGTCTCCGCTTGAACCTGAGAATAGCCTGTTCGACGCCGCTATCCGGCCGCGGCGGCCTGGTCGCCGGACGCGGCGACGACGATGGGCGGCAGACCGAGTTCGGAGCGGAGGTGGCTTTCGATGTCGTCGGCCAGGTCGCCGTTGTCGCGGAGGAACTGCTTGGCGTTCTCGCGGCCCTGGCCGAGCCTGGTGTCGCCGGCGGAGAACCACGCGCCGCTCTTCATGACCCGCTTGTGCTGGATGCCGAGGTCGATCAGTTCGCCGACGCGGGAGATGCCCTCGCCGTAGTCGATGTCGAACTCGGCGACCCGGAAGGGCGGGGCGACCTTGTTCTTGACCACCTTGACGCGGACCCGCGAGCCGACGACCTGGTCGCCGTCCTTGAGCGCGGCGATGCGCCGGATGTCGATGCGAACGGAAGAGTAGAACTTGAGCGCGCGGCCGCCGGTGGTGGTCTCGGGCGATCCGAACATGACGCCGATCTTCTCGCGGATCTGGTTGATGAAGACGAGCGTCGTCCTCGACTTGGCGACGATCGCCGTCAGCTTGCGGAGCGCCTGGGACATGAGCCGCGCCTGCAGGCCGACGTGGGAGTCGCCCATCTCGCCTTCGAGCTCGGCGCGCGGCACGAGCGCGGCGACCGAATCGATCACGACGATGTCGAGCGCGTTCGAGCGGACGAGCATCTCGGCGATCTCGAGCGCCTGCTCGCCGCTGTCCGGCTGCGAGACGAGGAGCTCGTCGATGTTGACGCCGATCTTCTCGGCGTACTCGGCGTCGAGGGCGTGCTCGGCGTCAATGAAGGCGGCGGTGCCGCCGCTGCGCTGGGCCTGCCCCGTGACCGAAAGGGCCAGCGTGGTCTTTCCGCTCGACTCGGGGCCGTAGACCTCGACCACGCGGCCCCGCGGGAAACCGCCGGTGCCGATGGCATGGTCGACGGCGAGTGATCCGGTCGAAATCGACTCGATGCCGAGGTTCTCCTGTTCACCGAGGCGCATGATCGCGCCCTTGCCGAACTGCCGTTCGATCTGGGTGAGCGCGCCCGAGATAGCCTCGTTGCGGCCGGCTCCCTTCTTTGCGTTCGCGCGGCTCTGCTTCATGGGTTGCTTTCTCCTGAGTAGCTGATGGAGGCTTGGCGGGCCTTTGGGGTTGCCAGCGAAGAGCCTTGGAGACGGCCATCGGCACGATCCGGTGGCATGGCCGGAGTGCGCGCGTGGCTATACTCCCGCGCGACCGGTTCGGCGCTCCCCTGGATCGTCAGTCGGTTGAACGGAGGTCGGGAGTTGACCGCTGCGGACGCTCGGCGACGTGGCGTAGAGGAACGTGACAGCCGGCATCGACAAGGGCGCGGTCAGCGTATTGCAGCCCCCCGAGGGCGTCAACCTGGAAACCCGGGATCGCCTCGCCTCGATTCCCGGCGTCGAGGTTCGCGAGGCCGTTCCGCTGGCCTCGGTCACGACGCTCAGGATCGGCGGCCCTGCGGAGTTCTTCGTGCGGGTCGAGTCCGAGGCGGCGCTCACGCAGGTGCTGACCGCCGCTCGCGAGGGCAAAGACGCGCTGCACCTCCACGGCCACGGCTCGAACGTCCTGTTCCCGGACGGCGGTATGCCCGGCATCGTCTGCCGCCTGCGCGGGGAACTGGAACAGGTCGAGGTGGAGGGTGTAACGGTGCGGGCCGGCGCCGGCGTGACCCTCGCCAGGCTGGCCCGGGACACGGCGAAGCAGGGTCTGCTCGGTCTCGAGGCGCTGTCCGGTTTTCCCTCGACCGTCGGCGGGGCCGTCGTCATGAACGCCGGCTGTTACGGCACGGAAATCCGGGACGTGCTGACGGAGGTGCGGGTGGCGCGGCCGGGCCGTCCCGTCGAGACCCTGGCCACCGCGGACCTCGAGCCGGCCTACCGAACGACGAGCCTCCAGGGGACGGAGGCGATCGTCACCCGCGCGGAGTTCACGCTCCGCCGGGGCGACGGCGACGCGGCGCTCAGGCGGATCGACGAACTGAACCGCCGACGATGGAAGAGTCTGCCGTCGGGCAAGCCGAACGCCGGCTCCGTGTTCCGAAACCCGGAGGGCGACTTCGCCGGCCGCCTGATCGAGGCCTGCGGTCTCAAGGGCGCGAGCAGCGGCGGCGCCGAAATCAGCCGGCGCCACGCGAACGTGATCGTCAACCGGGAGAAGGCCCGCGCCGCCGACGTCCTCGATCTGATGGTCACGGCCCACCGGGCCGTTCGGGACCGCTTCAACGTGGAACTGCGTCCCGAGATCGTCCTGGCCGGCGACCTGGCGGAGGAGTTCTGGCGCCGGGCCGTCGAAACCCGGGCCGGCGGACTGTCGTAGGAGGGCAGGGCGGCAGGCGCGCCGGGAATCTGCGCTCCGATCCGTTGTTATCCCGGCTAGCCTCACGTCAACCGCCACAAAGCCCTCAAACACCCATGCTCAGACGGACCCCCGCCACGTTCCTCCTCCTGCTCCTGCTCGCGGTCGCCCTGCCCGCCGCCGGCCAACTGCCCTGCAATCCCTGTGTCGGCCTGGCGACCGACGATCCGGCGGCGACGGCGGAGCTGCTTTCGACGCTTCCGGCGCTTCCGGAAGAGGCTGTCCTGGTGGTCAAGTGGCCGGTCGAACTCGCCGATGAAGCCGCGGTGCGGGCGGCGCGGAACGCCGCCGAGGCGGTGCGGGCGGCGGGCACGACTCCCTGGTACGCGGTCCGTTTCGCGGCCCCGCCACCGGCGGCCGAGGCGGGCGACGAACTGACGCCGGAACTCGAGCGGCTGGCCGACATCGCGCGTTCGGCGCCGGCCGGGTCCCTCTTCCAGCTCATCTGGCCGGGAGAGCTGCGGAACGAGCCGCAGGCCGTCCAGGAGTACGCGCTCGCGCTCAAGCGCGCATCGGTCGCCGTCACCGGCGCGCAGCCGGACGCCGCCGTGGTCACCGAGCCTCTGCCGCCAGACCCCGGGCTGGTCCGGGCGCTCTACGCCCAGGAACTCGACGCCTACCTCGACGGAGTCGCGTTCCGGCCCGGCCGGGGAACCGCCGCCGCTGGAGTCGCCGAACTGAAGGATCTCATCCGGGAGCTCGACCCGGACGCGCTGGTCGCGCTCGACACTCCAGATGCGAACGCGGCAACCGCGGGCGGTGAAGGAGCGACACTGGTGCGGGCCGCGGCCGAGGCCGAAGCGGGCGCTTCGCTCTCCCTGTTCCCGCTCTCCGGCGAGCCCGGCGCCGACGCGGCCACGGTTCGCGCCGCCCGGCTGATCGCCCAGGAGTTCTCGGGCGACGTGACCTTCGATCCCTACTCCACTCCCGCCGGCGCCGAAGCCTGGAGCTTCGTCCGGGGGGAGGACCTGAGCCTGCGGATCGTCGTGTCGCCGCCCGCGGAAGGCGGAACGTTCACGCTCCGCTTCAGCGACCGGCAGATCGGCTCGCCGGCGCGCTTCGACCCGGCAACCGGCGAGTCGGACCTCCTCTTCGGCGGACGGCGCACCCGCAACGGCTACGAACTCGAGCTGAGGGACGCGGCCGAGCCCTTCGTCTTCCGCCTGGAGCGGGACCTGGCGGTCGGGCTCGACGGGGCCGAGAGCGTCGAGGAAGCGCTCACGGTGGCCGACACCCGCCGCATCCCGGTGGGCGAGATCCTGCGGCGGTTGCAGGCCTTCGAGGACGATCAGTCGCGCCGGGTCGCCAACTACAGTGCGACGAACACGACCTCGCTCCGTTTCCAGCTCGGCACCGGCGTCCAGTCGGTCGACGCCACCTTCCAGGGTCCCTTCTTCTTCCGCCAGGGCGCGGGCTTCGACTGGGCCTGGGACAACTTCTACGTCAACGGCATCCGCTGGCGCCGCAAGCGGATCCCCGAGATCCCCCTGATCCAGCCGGAGAAGGCGGCGGCGATGCCGGCCGAGATCACGTTCACCAGGGAGTACCGCTACCGGCTCCGGGGCACGGCGACGGTCGAGGGCCGCGACACTTGGGTCGTCGACTTCGAGCCGGCGACGGCCCTGACCGAGGGCCGCAGCCTGTTTCGCGGCACGGTCTGGGTGGACCGCGAGCTCTACGCGCGGGTGAAGACGCGCGCGGTTCAGCTCGGCCTGACTGGCGACGTGCTGTCCAATGACGAGACCACCTTCTACACGCCCGTGGACGCGGCCGGCCAGCCCGCGGCGTGGGAACGGTCGTCCTACTGGCTGCCGACCCGGGTCATCGGCCAGCAGTTGTTCTCGGTCCTGAACGCGACGACGATCGTCGAACGGGAGATCGAACTGACCGGGATCTCCGTCAACCCGACCGATTTCGACGCGCGGCGCGACGCCACGCTGGCCTCCGAGGCGACGATGGTGCGCGACACGGAGGTGGGTCTCCGCTACCTGGAGCTCGACCAGGAGACCGGCGAACGGGTGGTCAAGGAGGACGACAAGACGCGGATGTTCCTGCTTGGCGGCGCCTTCTACGACGAGGCCCAGGACGGCCCGCTGCCCCTGGGCGGCGTGAACTGGCTGTCCTTCGACTGGCGCGGCACGGGCACCCAGGCCGACCTGTTCATCGCCGGGCCGCTCATTCTCGCCGACATCGCGAACCCGAGCCTGTTCGGTTCCCGCTGGGACGCCGGCGTCGACGTCTTCGCGCTGGCGTTCGCCGGCGAGGACGTGCTCTACCGGGAAGGCGTCGAGTCGCCCGCGGAGAACGTCGAGCGGCTGCGACCGAACATCGACTTCAGCCTGGGCCGCCCGCTCGGCAGTTTCACCAAGCTCGATCTCCGCTACCAGCTCTCCTGGAACAACTTCCAGCGCGCCGACGAGACCGGCGACGACTTCGTTCTGCCCTCCGACCACCTTGGCCACAGCGTCGGCGCCATCGTCCGCTACATCCGCTCGGGCTACCGGCTGGTCGCCGGCGGCTCGTGGAACCTGCGCGGCGAATGGCAGCCCTGGGGCCTAGGCGCCGGCAATCTCACCCCGGACAGCTACACGCTCTGGAACGTCGGCGTCGCCAAGACCTGGCACCTGCCGAAGTTCCAGAAGTTCGGCGTGGCCCTCGAGTACGTCGACGGCAGCGACCTCGACCGCTTCAGCAAGTACGAGTTCGGCTTCTTCTCGGACGTCAACGTCCACGGCTACCAGAGCGACAAGGTGCGAGCGGAACGGGCCGCCGCCGCCCATGTCAGCTACGGCTTCGAGCTCGGCGAGATCTTCCGCATCGACCTGGTCGGTGACGCCGCCTGGGCCACCGACCCCGCCTCAGGCCTCGACCACGAACTGCTCGCCGGCGCCGGCATCGTCGGCACATTCATCGGCCCCTGGGGCACCGTCGTCAACATGGACATCGGCCACGCCCTCGCCGGCCCCGACGACGGCTGGAGCGCCTTCATCGCGGTGCTGAAACTGTTCTAGGAGCCTGCGCCGTAGAACGCAGCGAAGCGAGTTCTGCGACGCAGGGTGCTAGTGAGGTGGGGGCTGGGGCCAAACACGAAGTCTGCGACGGGTTTGGCGGCTCTAGCCTCAGGACAGAAAGACGGCGACGTAGTGGCGGGGGGAGACGATCGAAGCGCCACTCGGCGGATTCTGCTGCAGCAGGCGATCACCGGTGACCAGATGCGCACCCGGCTCGGCGGCGAGCAACGCCCACAGGTGGTCGTCGCCTCTGTCGGGAGCGGCGCTGCCCGCAACAGGCTCCCGCCACACGGCGTTCGCTACCAACTCCGTCAGGAACCGGTCGAGCTCCCCGGACGTCAGACCGTGCCGCTCGAGAATCGCCGGACGACGCAGTACGGCCGAGTACTCGCTCAACAGGGCAGGCGACAACAGATAGAGGAGCCTGCCGCCGACCATCGCGTCCAGGACTCGGGCGGGAGGACCGTTCGACGTCTCATCGAGCAGCCCCGAGACGACGACGTTCGTGTCGACAATGCACAGCTTCTCGTGGCGCGGATCGCGACCGGCCTCCCGGGGCCGTGGCCCGCGCACCGGGATCTACTTCCCGGCCCGCTGACGCCGCGTCTCTTCGACGGCCAGGGCAGTGGATCGCTCAGAGTCGAGCCCCGAAGTGGCGCGCGCCTTGCGCACGAGTTCTCGTGCCGTTTCGTAGGGCCGGATGCCCCTCAGTTGGAGGCTCTCTTCGATGATCGCCGCCATCGAGCGACCCTGACGGGCGGCCGCCTCCTTCAGGGCCTGGTGGGTCCGGTCTGCCAGCGTGATCGTCAGACGGGTCATTGGGTTAGCCCTCCCGTGCCTGGGTTGAACCGACTTCGACTCCAACGCACCATAACACCATAACACCTGGCGTGCTTTGTCGTCGCCGGCTCCGCCGGCGGCTACTCTCTTCAGCAAATGCACCCGGAAGACGAGCTGCAGCCCGACGACGTCGTCGAAGTTCCCATCGGCGATGAGATCGACCTCCACCCGTTTCAACCCCGCGAGGTGAAGGACGTGGTCGAGAGCTACCTGGATGCTGCGTACGAGAAGGGGTTCCGCGAGGTGCGGATCATCCATGGGCGCGGGATCGGTGTGCAGCGGCAGATCGTTCGCAAGGTGCTGGAACGGGATCCGCGGGTCGTCTCGTTCAGGAGCGGCGGGCCGGGCGGAGGCGGATGGGGCGCCACCGTGGCGCGGCTGCGGTAGGGCTGGCTAGCCGGATCGGCGGGCCCGGTAGCGGGCCAGCAACATGCCGAGGCCGAAGGCGACCAGAGGCGTCACGATCAGCAGGTCGGAAGGGCTCAGGGTGTACACGGGCTCGGCCGCCAGGGCCTCGGCCAGGGTCTGGTCCGGGGACGGCACGTCCGGCGTTTCGCCGCCGAGCACCCGGGTCACGGCCGCGCCGGCCTCGGGTCGCTCGGCGCGCAACTGGTAGGCGAGCCAGCCGCCCAGGGTCACGCCGGCGAGGAGGAACTGGGCGCTGGCCCGCCGCAGCAGGGACTCGGCCTCCCGGTGGGCGTGTTCCCGCTCGCCGGACGTGAGGTCCGGGTCTTCCACCAGCTTCCACCGCTCGACGTCGATCTCGGCCCGGCGCCGGGCCGCCGCGATGCCGGACCCGAAGCCGATGGCAGCCACCAGCACATGGAGCGCCCAGACCAGGCCGGGCACGTCGCGGGGGACGAGCTGGACGCCGACGATCGTCAGGATCGCCAGGCCCAGGAAGACCGCCGACCAGACGACGGCGATGCTCTGCAGACGTTTCCAGTTCATTGAGTAACTCCGGGGGTCATCAGCGTCTCCCCAGCAACTCGAGCAGGCCCAGGGTGAGCCCCGGAACGTACGTGATCAACAGAACGCCGAAGCCGAGGATGACCAGCGCAGGCACGGCGGCCCGGTAGACCGCCAGCAGCGGTCGCTCGAAACGGTAGGACGCCAGGAAGAGGTTGAGGCCCACCGGCGGCGTCAGGTAGCCAAGTTCCAGGTTGGCGACGAAGATGATCCCGAGGTGGATCGGGTCGACGCCGAAGGCCAAGCCGAGCGGGATGATCAGCGGCACGACGACGACGGTGGCCGAGAAGATGTCCATCAGGCAGCCGACCAGCAGCAGGAAGACGTTGAGCGCGAGCAGGAAGACGATCTTCGACTCGATGTTGTTCTGCACCAGGTCGACGAGGGCCTGGGCCGCCTGCGCGTCCACCAGCCAGCTCGTGAGGCCCATCGCCACGACCAGGATGATCAGCACGCCGCCGACCAGGACGGCGCATTGCCGGAAGACGGCCAGCAGAGGTTTGCCCAGCTTCACGTCGCGGTGCACCAGGCACTGGACGACGAAGGCGTAGAGAGCGGCCAGCGCCGCCGTTTCGACCAGGGTCGCGTAGCCGCTGAAGAACGCGCCGAGGATGACGAAGGGCAGCAACAGCTCCCACTTTCCGGCCCAGACGGCGAGCACCATCTCGATGACGCGAGGCGGCAGCGATCGCCGGAGAACCGGCGGCAACCGTTCCGACGGGGAGGGCTCCGACAGCGCTTCCCCTCCCTTCGCGGCGATCGGGGTCGCGCCGGCGCCGACGCGCAGACCCTCCCTGACGCCCCATGCGGCGATGAGCGCGATCAGCAGAAGCCCCGGGAGGAGCCCGCCGATGAACAGGTCCTCGATCGGCACTTCGGCGACGATGCCGAAGAGGATGAGCGGCAGGGCCGGCGGCAGCAGCAGGCCGAGCGAACCGGACGAGGTCAGCAGGCCGAGCGAGAAGCGCTCGCGGTAGCCATCGGCCGAAAGGGCGGCGAAGAGGACGCCGCCCAGCGCCAGGATCGTGACGCCGGAACCGCCCGTGAAGACGGTGAAGAACGCGCAGACGACGGCGCACACCACGGCGGTGCTGCCTGGCGCCCAGCCGAACAGGGCGCGGAACACCCTGAGCAGCCTTTCCGACGCCCCGCCCTCGGCGAGCAGGAATCCGGTCAGCGTGAACAGCGGGATTGCCGCCAGGGTCGGCGACACCGCGAGGCGGTAGCTCTCCGCCGGGATCGCGGCGAGCGGTACCCAGTCCGTCAGGAACAGGAAGACCGCGGCGCCGCCCAGGGCGGCGAAGATCGGTCCGCCCATGAGAGTCGAGGCGAGGATCAGGACCAGCCAGGGGGTGACGGCACGATCGGCGAATGAGTCCGCGTTCGCGCCGATCCACAAACCGAGCACGATGCCGAACCCGGCCAGGGCTCGACCCGTCCACAGGTCCGAGGACTTCCAGACCAGGCGCAGGGCCAGGACCGCGAAGCCGACCGGCATGACCGCCTGCCCCACCCAGACCGGCACGCCGGCCGCCATCTCGATGCCGCCCTCGCGTTCGATCCGCACGAGGTCCAGGCTGGCAGTGCCGAGCAAAGTCGCGACCATGGCGCTGACGCCGCCGGTGAACACCGCGGCGATCGTCCGGAACCTGCCTTCCGGCAGGAGGTTGCCGGTGGCCAGGGCAAGCAGACGCCCGTCGCGCGCCGCCAGGGCCGCGCCCAGGAAGGCGACCCACAGGGTCAGGTGCTGCTCGAACGGAAGGGCGCCCGGGATGCCCGTACCGAGCCGGCGAACGACGATCTCCGCCAGCGGCAGAAGGACCATCGCGCCGAGCAGGACGGTCGAAACACCGTCCTCCAGCCGGTGGAGGAAGCGCACCGGGGCCCAGGGACGGACCGCGGCGGCGCCTTCAGTCAATCGAAGACTGCCGGCGGTAGGCGTCCCGAACCGCTGCCGCCCGGTCGAAGATCGCCTCGGGAACCGTCTTCCCGCGCATGCTGGCCGCGAAGTCGTTGGCGATCTCGACCCAGTCGTCCTCGACCTCGCTGCCAGCGATCGGCACGACTTCCAGGCCCTGCCCGCCCATCAGCCGGATCGCCGTCTGCTCGAGAGTGGGGATCGTCTCGAAGATGCTCTTCTCGGCCCGCCGACCCGCCGCGATCATCACCTCCCGGTCCTCCTCGGAGATCCGGTTCCACGCACGCTTGGTGACCACGATGGCGCCCATCATCGGGATGAGGGGAATGTCGGCGAAGTACTTCGCCTGCTTGAAGAACTGGACCTGCATCGCGTAGATCGGCGGCACGGCCAAGGCGTCGATCATGCCGGTCTGGAGCCCGGTCACGATGTCGGTCGCCGCCAGCGCGACCGGCTTGAAGCCGCCCTCGCGCCACCAGCTCGTCATCGCCTCGTCGCCGGCCCAGGTGAAGATCCTGAGGCGCTGCATCTCCTCGACCGTGCGGGCCCTCTCGTTCGTGAAGAAGTGGACCTGGCCGACGTAGCCCCAGCCGAGCAGCACGAAGCCCTCGTCGTCCAGCGTCTCGCGCAGACCGGGCGTCAGTTCCCGCAGCACATGGAACATCTCCTGCTCGTCATGAAAGAACAGGGGGATCTCGAAGACGGTGAAGTCCTTCGAGATGTCGGCCAGACCGGCGACCGAGAGGGCGGCCGCGTGGTACTGGCCGATCTTCATCTTGCGCAGGATGTCCGGTTCGTCTCCGGCGACGCCGCCGGGGTAGATCGTGAGACTGACCCGGCCATCGGTACCGGCCTCCCAGTCCCTGCCCATCGTCTCGAAGAAGCCGTCCCACGGCGAGCCGTCGGGCGAAAGCGTCGCCATCTTGACCGCGAATCCGGCGCCGGCGACGGGCTGCGCGGCAAGCGTCACGAGCGCCGTGATCAGGATCAGCGGCAGAAACCGGACGGATGGCGCGGCGGCGTTCACCAGCCGGCACTGTATCAACGGCCGACCTCGCGCTTCCCCACTGCGCGGCGCTCGACGCCCCACGCTTGCCAACGAGCCGGCGGCGTCACCGCGCCGGCATCGTCCGGGTCATCGTCCCGGTCAGCTTCAGCAACCAGGAGGAGGCGCAGCCGGTCGAGCAGCGCGGCCGCCCTGCGATCCCGGCCTCCGCTCCGCTCCACGACCGCCGCGGCCAGCAACCGCTCCTGCTCCGTGTCCACGAGGATCGCCGTCGGCCGGCACCACAGCACCGAGCCGGCCAGCGCCCGGCGGCTCGGTTCGAGCGCCAGAACCGCCAGGTTCGCGCAGCACCAGTCGAGCCACAACCGCGCGAGACGACCCGCCGGCGTCGGCGCCTCCCCGTCCGCCGGCGGCGTGACGACGACGATCTCCCGTGACGAAACGCCCCGGGCATCGCGGGCGAGCAGACGGTCGAACGCGGCGATCGCCTCTCCGGAATCACCGGCCGGCGCCGCAAGGTGAAAACAGAGAGCCTCCGGCGAGGACTCGGGCGCCGGAATCGCGCCGGCGGCGGGACCCTCGCCGCGCTCGAGCACCGCCCGCCAGCGTTGGACCTCGGTCCATGCGCGCTCGAACGACCACCAGCGCCAGCGACCGTCCCGCGGATAGAACAACCACGGCTCATGGCCGCGGCGACTCCGGGCCGCCGCCGCTAGCGCTTCCCGCGCCTGTGACGCCGCCACGGGGGTATCCTATGGCGTTGCGGAATCGGTCAGGCTCCGCGGCCGTTGGTTCCCCCATGAAGCGCGCACACGAACCGTCCCGAACCGGAAGCATGGCGCGGCCCGCCATCGCCGCAACGCTGGCCTTCGCGCTGGCCGCGGCCGACGCGGCACCGGCCGTCGAGATCGCGAATCCCGCCCTGTTCGAAAAGAGCGTGGCCGCGGCAGCCGAGGCCGTGAAGCAGTACGGGCTCGTGGACGATACGGAAGTCCAGGAGCGAATCAACCGGATCGGCTACGAAGTGGCGTACCACGCGGACTTCGACAACTACCCCTTCACGTTCGCGGTCGTCGACACGCCGATCCCCAACGCCTTCGCCCTCCCGGCCGGCCAGATCTTCGTGACCCGGGGCATGCTCGACCTGGACCTGTCCGACGACATGCTCGCCGGTCTGCTCGGCCACGAGATCGCGCACGTCACGTCCGAGCACTTCCTGAAGCAGAAGAAGCGCGCGACGAGACTGAACCTGCTGAGTTCCCTGCTCGGCGTGGGGCTGCTCGCCGCCAGCGCGTCGGACCGGGAGGACGGCTACGTCGGCCCCTACGGCTACACGAGGGACCAGAGTCCAACCGAGGCGGCGGCCCAGGCCGCGCTGGTCGGCGGCATGGCCATCACCGAACTCGTCATGCGCAGCTACTCGCGCGAGCACGAAGACGAAAGCGACGAGGAAGGCCAGCGTCTCGCGGCGGCCGCCGGTTACGACCCGAACGCCCTCGGCCTGCTGATGGCCAAGATGGGGGAACGCATTCCGCAGTCGAAGGCGTACGGCTACTGGCAGACGCATCCCTTCTTCGACTCGCGGGTCCAGGCCGCCAGGGCCCGGGGCCGCTATCTCGCGACGCTCGAGGCGGCGCCTGGCGAGGAGGTCGACGCCTACCGCCAGGCGACCCAGGAGAGCCTGCTCGCGTTCGCGGCGAACCCGTCGAAGCGCCTCGCCCGAACCGGCCCCAACGAGTCGGCCGCCGTGCCGCCGGCGCTCCGGTTCCTGAAGACGATGGCCCTCAACGCCTGGCCCAGCGGAACGGCAGCCGAGTCGATTCGGTTGGACAGGCTGCATGAGCTGCGGGCCCGGGAACTCGACCGGCTGGCGACATCGAGGGACTACGGTCGTATCACCGCCACCTACCGCCGCGAGATGGAGGCCGTCCAGGCCCTGACCCCGGATTCTCCCTTCCTCGCCGTCCTCAGCCAGGAACTCGCCGACCTCCGACGTCAATCCGAGGAGCTCTACGCCCAGTCGATCGACATCCTCGACCGCGGCGTGTTCGAGACCCCCTTCCTCGAGGCCTTCCTCTCGAACTACCCCGATTCTCCGCGCGCGCCCAGGGTGGCGCTTCTGCTCGGCACCGCCTACAGCCGGCTGGGCCGCGAGACCCAGGCCGTGGAGAGCTTCCTCAAGGCGTGGGAGTCGGAGCCGGCCGAGGAGATCACCGAGGATGGCGATAGTCCCGCCGCCGCGGCGCAGCGGGGGCTGCACAACCTGACGCCGGTGCTGACCCGACTCGGCTCCCTGCAACACCTGGCCCTCCAGCAACGGGACCCGGCACTCGGAGACCGGGCCGAGGATCGTCTGCGCAAGCTGGCCGGCAGCTACGACGACATCACGAGCGGTTCCGAGTATCTCGAGCGCTTCCCCGAAGGGCCCCACGCCGAAGAGGTCGAGGAGCGACTGAACCAGCTGGCGGACCTGCTCTACAAGGAGATGGTGATCTACCAGGATCTGGGCGACGCGGCGAAGGCGATTGCGCGCGCCAGTCAGATCCTCACCCATGCCCCCCTCTCGCCAACCGCCCGACGGCTCAGTGACGAGCGGCTCGAAGAAGAACTCGACGCGTAGGCGTCAGCGCTGCTTCCGCGCGGGGACCTTCGTCGGCCTGACCCTGGTCGCGGCCGTCCTGCCGGCGCAGGACGAGGCGGCTGAACGGGAAGCCACGGTACTCGTCGAAGCCGGCCTTGCCGCTGCCCGTGACGCGGCCAGCGTTGACGACCTCGCTCTGGCGCGGGAGCGGTTGCTGGAAGTCCCACGGCGCTTCCCGCGGAGCCAGCATCCCCGCCTTCAGCTCCGCGGCCGGGCCCTGGTGGAAGCCGCCGCGCTCGGTCGCCGCACCGGCGCCGAACGGGAAGCCGCCGGCGAGCTCCTGCGGGTGCTGGAGCGCGAAGCGGAGAGCGAGTGGACCCCGCGGGCTCACTTCGAGCTCGGCGACCTGCTGCTGATGCGAGGCGACTGGCAGGACGCCGCGCGGCACCTGCGGCTGGCCCGGGAAGGCGCTCTCGGCGGGAACGGCGGAAACGGCAACGTCGCCGGCGACGCGCTCGAACGGATGACCCTGATCCATCGGCTCATCCTGCGGCCCCTCGCCGGCCAGGAGCGCTGGCTCGACTCCCGCGGCTACCTGCCGGCCCCGACCGGCATCGAGCGGCCCCGCGGCGTCGCGGCCGGAGCCGACGGCCAACTCGTCGTCACGGAGACGAACCGGGCCGCTATCCTGGACGCCGACGGAGCGCCGGCGTCCGCCCGCGACCTCCGCGGCATCGTCCGACCGAGCCACGCGACGGCGGATTCCCCCGGCGTCATCACCGCCGACGGCGTGACCGGGATCGAGGACCCCCGGACCGTCTCCTTCAGCCGGGTCGGCGGCGGCGAGCTGGACCGCATCGTCGCCGCCCACCGCGACGGCTTCGGCAACTGGACCGTGCTCTCGCGCCGCTCCGCCGAAGTGCTCCGCTACGACGCGCAGGGGCGGCCGATCGAGACGCTGCGCGTCGCCGCGCTGACCCAGCCCGTCGACGTGGCGGTGGGCAGGGACGGCGCCATCCACGTACTCGACGCCGGCGCTCGCTCCACGCCGCCCTCGGTGCTGCGATTCGCCGCCGACGGCCGCTTCGAGGAAGCCTTCCGGGTCGACTGGAGACGCCCCGTCGCGCTCGACGTCGACGCGTTCGGCAACCGCTACGTGCTCGACGCCGGCACGCTGCAGATCCTCGTCTACGACGCCTTCGCCACGCCGCTGGCGGCCCTCGGGCCCGTCCTGCCGGGCGGCCAGGAGCTCCGCGCCCCCGAGGACGTCGCCGTCGACGGCCAGGCACGGATCTTCGTCGCCGACAGCCGCCTTGGCCAGGTCGTGGTCCTGGAGTAGTCGAGGATGTCCAGGAACCTGCTTGTCCTCGCAGCCGTTCCGGCGGTCCTGGCCGGCCTCTGCGGCGCGGCTTCCGCGCAGCGGATCGGCGTCCAGGAGATCGGCCGGAGCGACCTCGAGATCGAGCGCTCGACCCGGCTGCCTCCCCGGACGGCGGCCGCTCTGAGCGAGGCCGGCGACATCTACGCCGGCGGCGACTCGGAAGGCGCCGTTCCGCTGCTGCAGGAAGTGATCGACACTCTCGAACCGCTGGCCGCCGACGCCGGGGGCGGACGGAACCTCGCCGCCGGCGACCCACGGCTCTTCGAGACCCTGCGCACCGCCTGGCTCTACCTGGCGGCCGCCCGCTGGACGCTGGACGACCGGGAAGGCGCCGACCAGGCGCTCGACCGGATCATCCGCCTCGACCCGGTGTTCGAACTGGACGCGGAGACGGCCGGCAGGCAACTGACGGATCGGCTGCAGAGCCGGAAGGAAGAGCTCGTCGGCCGGGTTTCCTTCGTGGTCGCGCCTCTGGATGCGGAGATTCGCGTCGGCGATCTGGCGTTCGAGAACGCCGCGCCGCCGCCGGAACCGCCGCCCACCGGGGAGGACGCGACGGACGACGCGGCTGCGAACGAAAGCGCGGAGGAGGAGCCGGCCGGCGAAACCGCCGACTCCGCCGCGCCCGAAGACGCCGCCTCCGAGGAGGAGGCCGAGCCGGAACCCTTCGTGCCGCCGGAGCCCACGGCGATGCTGGCGGGCGACTACCTGGCGCAGGTGTCCCGCCCCGGCTACCTGCCGACCACCGCCGCCTTCGCCATCGACGGCGGACGGGACCTCGAAGTGACGGTCGAACTGGAGCGCGACAGCGCGGTCGTCCGGCTGCGCACAGCCCCGACCGGCGCCGCCGTGCTGGTCGACGGCATCGAACGCGGACTGACCGCGGGCCAGGCCGAGCCCTGGTTCCGGCCGGAGGGGACGGCTGCGGACCATCCGCCGGAGGACTTCTCCCGCGAGCTGTGGCTCGACGACCTGCCGGCCGGCCGCTACCGGATCGACATCGAGAAGGACGGCTTCAGGAGCTTCCGCACCAGTCTTCAGCTCCCCGACCTCGTGGACTACGAGCTGCCGCCGATCGTCCTGGAGCGCGAGGAGGCGGTGATCGGCCTGGTCGGCCTGACCGAAGGCGCGAGCGTCCTGGGCAACGGCCGGATTCTCCGGCCCGACTGGTCGAGGTCGCCACCCCAGGTTCGCCTGCCGCCGGGAGCGTACGACCTGTCGGTGACCCACGGCACGCTCGGCTACTTCGAAACCTCGGTGGTCGCCGAGGACCGGCGCCGGATCGACATCGATATCCGGCTCCGGCCGGCGCTGGTCTACCTCGGCGTGCTCGGCGACGACCCCGCCGGCGTCCGGGCGGTCGAGTTCGCGCTCGATGCGTTCCGCGGCGCCGGCACATACAGCGTCCTCGATCGCGGCGCCGAGGGCACGGGCCTGCTCGCCGAACTGGGCGTCGACGCGAGCGCGTTGCGCGCCCGGACCACGGCCCGGCGGGAGCTGGACTGGGCAGCGATCCAGGAACAGGTCCAGGCGAGGTTGCCGGCCGCGCTCTACGTCGCCGCCGTCCTGAACGACGACCTGGTCGCCGACGCGGTCGACCTGTGGTGGTGGCCGGCCGTCCCCGGCCCGCCGTCGCCCGACGTGCGCACCCTGCGGATCGAGAACCGGCGGCTCGAGCAGGGCGCGCTGCAGCGGCTGGCCGCGGCCCTCGACCCGGAGCTCGGCCGGAGGACGCCCCGATTCGGCGCCACCCTCATCGACTCCCAGGCCGGCGCCCTGCCGATCGTGGCGGCGGTCGATCCGGACGGCCCGGCCGCGGCCGCGGGGCTCGCGCCCGGCATGGAAGTCGTCACGATCGCCGGCGAACCGGCGTCCTCCACGATCCAGTTGACGAACGCCGTCGAGAGCGCCGAGCCCGGAGATGAGATCGAACTCGCCACCCGCGGCGAGGGCGGCGCCACGGTCCGCAGCGTCGAACCGTCATGGGGTTGGGCGTTGCTCGACGCGTTCGACCCCGACCTGCTTCCTTCGGCCGTCGCGGCCCGGCTGCACCAGGAGCTGGAACGCACTGGAGACATTCCGCGGTGGCTTCTGGAACTCGATCTGGCGAACCTGCTGCTGGCTGGCGGCGACCAGGCGGCGGTGGTCCGCCAGCTCCGCACGGTCGAGGCCCCCGGCCGCAGCGGACTCGGCCGCGACACGGTGCAGTACATGCTGGGACTGGCCCTGACCATCCTCGCGGAAGAAGGGCGGGACGAGTACCGGCCGCGGGCCCGCGCCGTCTTCGAGGCGCTCGCCTCGACGGAGCGCGGGCGGCTCCGGTCGGACGCCGGGCCGGAAATCGCGCCGCGCGCCCGGTTGCACGCGGAAGCGCTGGCCGATAACTGATGGCGCGGCGGAACGCCTCGGGCCTGCGGCCGCGGCCCGACGTCCTCGTGGTCGGCGGCGGCCTGATCGGGCTGCTGACCGCTCGCGAGCTTGACCTCGCGGGCGCCCGGGTCGAGGTCGTCGACGACCGGCAGGAGGGAGCGGCGTCGCCCAACGCGGCCGGAATGATCGCGCCGATCGCGGAGAGCATCGCCGACCAGGCGTTCGCCCGGATCTCGATTCGTTCGCGCGACCTCTGGCGCGATCTTGGGCCCGCGCTCGAGCGCGAGAGCGGCATGTCGATCGACTACGACGACTCCGGCTCACTCCTGCCGGTGCTCGATCCAGAAGGTCGCAAGGTGCTTGATCGAATCCGGACGCAGGCGCTTGACCTGGGCGAAGCGGCCCGGGACCTCGACCGGGCCGAGCTGGCCGAGCTGGTACCCGATCTGCGTCCCGGGATCGAGGAAGCACTGCTGCTGCCGGGTGAGCATCGGGTCGACAACCGGCTGGCGGCGACCGCGGCGGCGGCGGCGCTGCGCCACCGGAACGTCGTCCTCCACCGCGCCACGGTAGAACGCGTCGTCGAGGCGTCCGGCGAGGTTGTCACCTCAGGTAATGGCTTCGAGTGCGCCGCCGGCGCCGTCGTGGTCTGCGGCGGCGCCTGGACTCCACAGGTCCACGGGTTGCCGGCCCTCCCGATCGTTCCCGTCAAGGGCCAGATGATCGCCTTCGACCGGGTCGACTGGCCGTTCACCGGCGCCATCCGCACGCCGGCCTTCTACGCCGTGCGGCGGGCGGGAGGGCGCCTGCTGATCGGGGCTTCCGTCGAGCACGCCGGCTTCGATCTCAGCCTGAGCGACGAGGTCGGCGCGGATCTGGCGACGGGGGCCGCCGCCCTGCTGCCGAGCCTGAAGGACCGTGAGCCGGTCGAGCACTGGGCCGGCCTGCGGCCGGGTACGCCCGATCCCTGGCCGATTGTCGGCCGGTTGAGCGAGCGGCTGCACGTCGCTGCCGGCCACTTCCGCAACGGCATCCTGCTGGCCCCGCTCACCGCCAGGATGATCGCGCCGCTGGTGCTCGACCAGCAGCCCGGCGACCCCCGGCTGGCCATTCCGGACGTCATGCGCCCGGGCCGCTTCTCCTCCTGATGGTCAAACTGAGGTGGTCCCGGTTGATTCCGAGGGTTCCGCGCAACCTCCAGACGGCTACTCCGTTGGACGATCAAGCCGCAACCACCGTCGTCAGACTCCACTATCGGGGCTGCACGTGAGGGCGCCGGAAGCCCTCTCTGCCAACGTACATGACACAGCGGGCCTCCCGTGAATAGTGGAGGCCACACTTTGGCAAGGAGGATCGATGGCAAGACGAGATCGGAGACTTGGCGGCAGATCGGAGCTCCCGGCCCCGGGAGCTTAGCGACGAGGCCGCCGGGCCGGGAGCTCCGATCTGCCGGGGTGGCGCCGGACCTGGAGGTGGTGGCGAAGCCGACCAGACGCCAGTTCACGACGGTGTAGCGGCTTCGGATTCTGGAGGAAGCGGACCGGTGCGCTGACCGCGGCGAAGTGGGTCGTCTGCTTCGGCGATAGGGTCTGTACAGCTCGCATCTGGCCAGCTGGCGCAAAGCGCGGCGAGAAGGCGCACCTTTCGGCCTGAAGCCGAAGAAGCGGGGCCGCAAGCCGACCGAGGCCAACCCTCTGGCGGCGAAGGTGAAGCGGCTCGAAGCGAAGGTCAAGCGGCTGGAGAAGGAGCTCGCCGCCGCCCACACGAGCCTGGACGTCCAGGGAAAGTCACAGGCCTGCTGGGATTCAGCCTCGAAGACCGGAAGGACTGCTGATGGCGGCCCGCTCCATGGCAAGGCAGGTCGGCGTGGCGCCGGCCTGCCGCGCCTAGGGCGTGTCGCGGTCGACCTTCCACCGTCGCGCGAGGCCCGCTCCCGGGCGTCGGCAGACCCGGCCCACCTCCTCACCCTGCACTCCGATCGAGGCGCGCCCATGACCAGCCAGGGCACCGTCCAACTGCTTGCCCGCCTCGGCGTGAACCGATCCCTGGGACGCCCCAGGGTCAGCGACGACAACCCCTTCGCCGAAGCCCAGTTCAAGACCCTCAAGTACCACCCGGGCTTCCCCCGCCGCCTCCCCGACCAGGACGCGGCGATCGCCTACTGCAGGTCCTTCTTCCCCTGATACAACACCGAACACCGCCATGCCGGCATCGCCATGCTGACCAGGCCGTCTGGGTCAACAAGCCCGACGCCGAAACACCGGCGATGAATCAGCAAATCCGAGAAACCCCTGTGTCAAGTCGTTGACAGGTTCCGGAAGGCTCTCCGGCAGGTGGCGGGGGGGCGGGGTGGGGGGGCCCGCCCCCCCGCCCGAGGTGGTGGTGGGGGGGCCCCCCCCCCG
>JAJEBV010000044.1 GCA_022822365.1 Thermoanaerobaculia bacterium
CGGGGCCAGGGAACTCACACACAGAGACTCCCGTCAACAGGCCGGATACATGCAAGCAACTGCACCTGACTCGCCAGAAACCCGGAATGAGACCTCGCACAAGCGGGGCGGACCATACATGCGCGGGTCTTCTGACCCGCCGCCGCCGAAGGCGGCATCGAGACGCCGGCCGAAGGCCGCCCGCCCAGTCGTGCCAACATCGTCCCGATGAAACCCGGCGACATCGTCTCGCGCTTCCGCGTGCAGAACCCGCTCCACTGCCTTCCGGGGGAGCTGCCGCTGCCGCTGTACCGCGCACAGGACATCGCCGCCCGGTTCTGGGTGTTGCTGCAGCGCTACCCCGAAGACGCGCCGCGGGCTGAAGTCGAGGCGGCAGTCGACGACAACGAGGCGATGGTCAGGGAAGGGGCCGATGGAGAAGAGGGTCCCGCGCCGCTGGTGGACTGGTCATTCGAGCCGCCGGCGCACCTGGCATGGCCGCTTGGCGGCGGGGAGACGCTGCGCCAGCGGCTCCAGCGCTCGCCGCTCGGCCCGGAGCAGGCCGCCGAGCTGGGCCTCGCGATCGCCAGGGCGCTGCGCACGCTGCACCGGTCCGGCACGGTCCACGGCAGCCTGCGGCCGGCCAACGTCCAACTGCTGGAAAGCGGCGACGTGAAGCTGCTGGCGCCATCGAGCCTGGGCCCGGTCACGCTGGCGATCGCCGGCGAGGCCGTCGAGTCGCCGAGCCTCTGGACCGCGGCCTACCTCTCGCCGGAGCAGATCGAAGGCGCAGCCGCCGCGGTCACGGGCGACCCCGTGCCGTTCACGACCGCGGACGACGTCTGGACGCTCGGCGTCGTGCTCTATGAGCTCGTGACCGGCGAACTGCCCTTCATCGCGAACACGTACGCGGCCATGCGCCGGGCGATCGGCATCCAGGCGGTCGACCTGACCGGAACGCTTCCCGGCAGCGCGCCCGAAGCGTTCGAGCCGGTGTTCGCGGCCGCGCTCGACCGCGACCTGGATCGGCGCCGCGCCGCGCTGGACGACGTGATCGGCCGGTTGCGCGGGATCCGGGATGAGCTCCGGCCTCGGGCGCGGCCGGTCGAGGACAGCGTTTCGCGGGTCCACGCCCGCAAGTCAGCCGTCGCGCGCGACCGCTCGGCCGCGAGTCCACGGAAGGGAGAGTTGCAGTCGGCGATCGAGTCGCTGAACGACCGCAGGCGGCGACTGGCCCGGGAACGCCCGGCGCCGGCCCTGTGGCGTGTCCTGCTGCTACCGCTCGCTGCGGTGTTGCTGGCGGGGGCCGTGGCAGCGGTGTTCCTGCTGCGATAGGCCGCTTGGCGGTCGCCGTTCTTGGCCGGCGTCCTTTTCTCCGGCCTCCGCGGCTCGGCCCGGCTACCGCACGCCGATCTCGCCGCTGGACGACAGGATCGCGCCGGTCAGCGGGTCGTAGACGGCGATGACGAACGTGTGCTCCCGGCGCCGCAGTTCCAGCCCGGTCGAGTACGTGAAGTACTGCCCGGGCTGCGGCTCCTGGGGCCCGGCGATGCGGACCTTCTCGACCGGCGTCTCCGAGCGGTTGCCGTGCTTGTCCATCACCGTGACCCGGAACTCCAGTTCGTTCTGCCACATGCCGGCGACGGGCAGGAGCTGGACTTCGTCGAGCGGGATCGCCACCTCGACCGGGACGATCATCTTGCCCAGGCGGCGCCTCTGCGGCTTGCCGAAGCGCACGCCGAGCGGCTTGGCGGAGGGCGGATTCCCGAACAGCAGGGAGCCCTCGACCATCATCGTGACCTCGGTGGCCCGCGACATGTCGACGTAGCCCTCCCGCGAGCGCACCCGCAGGTCGTCGTGGCCGACGAGCCGCACCTCGACGTCGTGGACTTCGTCGTCCTCGCGACGCTGCGGCTGGAACCCGAGCCAGTAGTACGAGCGGGTGTCGGCGATCGCGTCGGCCAGCGCGGTGTCGCGCTCGGCGTTGATCATCGGCAGGCCGCCGGTCGAGCGGGCCAGCACCTGGAGGGTGGTGTGCTGCAGCAGCTCCCGTTCCTGGAACGCCCCGGCGCCCGCGGACGGGTCGGCCGCGGCGTTGCTGTCCAACCCGACCGACGCATCCAGATGGAACGTCGGGCGGAATCCCGGCACGTCGACCGGATAGAGCGTGTAGCCGATCAGGTTCGCGGCCGAGATGAGCGGGCCGTACAGGTCGTCCTGGCTCATCAGCCGCGAGTCCGACGCGGCGCCGATGCCGACCGGCGTGATGTTGTCCCTGGCGATCGTGTAGAGCGCCGGCGATTGCGGCCAGCCGCCGGCGAGCAGGAGCATCACCTTGCGGCCCGGGCGGTTGGCGAAGCTGCGCAGGGTCGCCACGGCCGCCAGCACGGACCGTTCCAACTGGTTCTCGAGGTTCGTCGCGTAGCGCAGCTCGGTGCCGCGCAGGCTGTTGCGCAGCGTTTCCTCGGGCGGTTCGATGCCGCCTTCCTCGATGAAGCGGTTCGCGATGGCGCGCAGTTCCGACTGCTCGCTTCGTTCCTGGTCGTTCGTGCGCAGTTCGCCCATCCGCATCAAGCCGTGCGCCTTGCGCCGCCGCGCCTCGCGCAGGGCGTCCGACAACTGGGACGGCGAGTTGGTCCAGGTCGTCAGCATGTCGACCGACTTGCCGTCGAAGGAGACGGCGGCCACCCGGTCGGCCGGCCCGAGCTGCGTGAGGTCCTTCTCGAGCCGGTCGATCACCCGGTCCCGGTCGCGCTTGATCGTGAAGAAGTCGTCGATGAAGAGCAGGAAGCTGGTGCCCACCGGCGCGTCCGGCTCGAGGTTCGGAACCCCGGCCACCGCCTCGCCGTCGGCCGTCGCCAGAGCCCGGCCCTCCTCGATCTCCGTGAAGTAGTCGATCGGAACCGGCTCGCCGTCCACCAGCAGTTCGAAGTCGGACGCCGTCAGGCCATGGACCCGGTTGCCGTCCCGGTCGGTGACGACGACCTCGATGTTCACGACCCGGACGTCGATCACCTCCGAGAACACCGCCGGCAGGTCCTGGCCCTGTTGCTGGGCGAGGCCGGCCGCCGCGAACGGCAGAAGGCAGGCGAGGACGATCAGGTTTCGCGCAAGTTTCTTCATTGGTTGGCCTCGTCAGATCCTCTGAACAGCCGTGACAGGGAAGACTATTGCAGAGGACCGCATCCGCGCGTCTTCGTCTGCTGGGTGCGCGGGTCTGTTGCCGCGGGTCTTCTGACCCGCGGAGAAAGCGCGCCGAAGGCGGCGTCGAAATCGTCGCCGGCTTCGCCGGCGGCAATTCTGTCCGGGCTCCACCGCTCCGCGGCTCCGCCCGGGGCGGGTCGGAAGACCCGCGCACCCAGAGGACGCCTTGCCGCGCTACGCTCCGCCGATGCCCGCCACCACCCCCTACGGCGCCTGGCCGTCCCCGATCTCGGCCCGGTCCGTCGCCGAAGGCGCCCGCCGCATCGACGACCTCGCCGCTGCCGGCGACAACGTCTGCTGGCTCGAGCGTCGGCCCGAGGAAGGCGGCCGCAACGTCCTCGTCTGCCTCAATCCCGACGGCGGCACCCGTACGCTCACGCCCGACGGCTTCGACGTCCGCAGCCGCGTCCACGAGTACGGCGGCGGCGCCTTCCTCCTCCTTGCCGGTGCGCCTGCCGCTGCGCCTGTCGGTGCGCCGGCCTTCTGGCCGGCATCCGGCGCGACGCCGCGAAGCGGCGAGCCCGAACTTCCACCCCACGTCTTCGTCAACTTCTCCGACCAGCGCGTCTATCTCGCCGCCGCGGGCGCCGCCGTTCCGCTCACCCCCGCTGACGGCGCCCGCTACGCCGACCTCGTCTTCGACCCCCACCGCCGCCGGCTGCTCGCGGTCCAGGAACGCCCCGCCGCCTCCGGCAGCGGCGACGAGACCGCGGCCCTGGTCGCGATCCCGCTACCGGAGGACCCGCCCGCCGCCGACGCATCCGGCGCCACCGAGCCGCCACCACCCACCGAGCTCGTCTCCGGCGCCGACTTCTTCAGTTCGCCGCGCCTCTCCCCGGACGGCAGCCGCCTCGCCTGGCTGAGCTGGAACCACCCCGACATGCCCTGGGACGCCACGACCCTCTGGCTTGCCGATCTCGACGACGCCGGCCTGCCGCAGGCCCCGCGCGCCGTTGCCGGCGGCGACCCGGACCACCCGGAAGCCGTCCAGCAACCGAGCTTCGACGCGCAGGGCCGCCTCACGTTCATCTCCGACCGCAGCGGCTGGTGGAACCTGTACCGCTGGGTGCGCGGGTCTTTTGACCCGCTTCGGGCGGAGCCGCGGAGCGGTGGAGCCCGAAACAAAGTGGCCGCCGGCGTCGCCGGCGACGCTTCCGAAGCCCCCTTAGGCGGCAGCGGGTCGGAAGACCCGCGCACCCAGCAGAGCCTCTGCCCTCGCGACGCCGAGTTCGGCGTTCCGCCCTGGCTCTTCGGCATGTCCACCTACGCGCATGTGGCGGGAGGCATCGTCGCGGCCTGTTGCGAGCGGGGGGTGTGGGGGCTCGTCTTTCTTCTCGACGGAGACGACACCGCCTCGGCCCAGGCGATCCCGATAGCGACGCCTTACACGTCGATCACATGGTTGCGTTCTGTTGCCGTTCCAGAAGCCGGCCAGAAGGCCGGCGCACCGACAGTTCTCTTCCTGGCCGCGGCCCCGGACCGGCCGGCCGAAGTCGTTCGCCTGCGCCTCTCCCGCTCCGACGCCGCTGACGCCGCCTCCACCGAACCCCAGCTCGACGTCCTCACGACCACCGGCCCGACCCCGGACCCCCGCTACCTCTCCACCGGCCGGCCCATCGACTTCCCCTCCGCCGCCGGCCGCCGGGCCTACGCCTTCTTCTACCCGCCGAAGAACGACGACGCGCGGGCGCCGGAAGGCGCCCGTCCGCCGCTCATCGTCAAGAGCCACGGCGGCCCCACCTCCGCCGCCGAGCACGTCTACGACCCCGGCGTCCAGTTCTGGACCTCGCGCGGCTTCGCCGTCGTCGACGTGAACTACGGCGGCAGCACCGGCTACGGCCGCGCCTACCGCGAGTCGCTGCGCGACCGCTGGGGCATCGTCGACGTCGAGGACTGCGCCGCCGCCGCCGAGGCGCTCGCCGCCCGCGGCGAGGCGGATCCGGGCAAGCTGCTCATCCGCGGCGGCAGCGCCGGCGGCTACACGACTCTCGCCGCGCTCGCCTTCAGGGACACCTTCGCCGCTGGCGCCAGCCACTACGGCGTCGCCGACCTCGCCGCCCTCGCCCGCGACACCCACAAGTTCGAGTCGCGCTACCTCGACCGCCTGGTTGGCCCCTACCCGGAGCGCGCCGACCTCTACCGCGAACGCTCGCCGCTCGAAGCCCGCGACCGCTTCTCCTGCCCCGTCATCTTCTTCCAGGGCGACGAAGACCGCATCGTGCCGCCGAACCAGGCCGAAGCGATGGTCGAGGCCCTACGCGCCAAGGGCCTCCGCGTCGACTACCACCTGTTCCAAGGCGAGCAGCACGGCTTCCGCCGCGCCGGGAACATCATTCGCGCCCTGGAAGCCGAACTCGCCTTCTACGGCGAAGTCCTCGCCATCACGTAACAGTCGGTGGTGTCGGTGCGCCGGCCTTCTGGCCGGCATCCCGCGACGCCGCGCAGCGGCAAGCCCGTCACCCCACCCGAAACAGACTCCCCATCCGCATCGCCAGCCCCATATCCCCGTCGATCCGGAGCTTCCCGCTCATGAACGCAACGGTGCCGTCCAGTTCACCCGACGTGAGCTGGACGTAGTCGGCGGCCTCCATCGACAACGTCATCGTCGGCGCGTCGTGGGCGCCCTCGCCGACGGTGCAGGCGCCGTCCTTGATCGCGCAGTGCCACAGGCCGCCGCCGTCGCCCGAGAGATTGAACTGGATCACGGCGTCGAGGCCGGCCGCGGCCTGCGCGTCCAGGCGGCCGGGCATACGGCTGAAGATGTCGTTGATGGCGGCGGCGGTATCGGTCATGGGCAGTCTCCTTGGGCCTCGAAGTGAGGCGTAGAGCCTATCCGGCCGGCCGGCGCCGGCACCGGCCGCCCCTCCGTCGACCGGGTTACACTTCTCCCGCTATGCCGACCCTCTCCCCAGGACGCTCCCGAGGCGGTGCGGGCCGTGGCGTCCTTCAGGCCTTTCTCTCGGCCTTGGCCGTCTTGGCAGGCGTTGCCATCCTGGTAGCCGGCACCAGGCTCTTGCCTGCTGGCCTCGCAATAGGCCTCTTTGTTCCTCTCTCCCTCGCGGCCTTGACCTACGTGTTCTACACGGACATCAAGAGATCGCGTGAGTATCGAGAGAGTAACGCCGTGCCCGTGATCGCACCACCGGAGTCGGACTCAGAACCATGAACAGCGTCTTCATTTACTGGGATAACTCGAACATCTTCATCGGCGCGCAAGCCGAAGCGGAGGAGCGTGAAGGTCCCTCCGCACGGTACAGGGTACGCGTCAACTTCCGGAACATGATGAAGCTGGCTAGCGCCGAACGTCCGGTCGAGAAGGCGATCGCCGCGGGTTCCGTGCCCCCGGAGCTGCGACGTCTTTGGAACCGGCTCGAGTCCGAGGGCGTCAACGTCGAACTAGTCGATCGGGGCGCCGTGGACCGCGGTGAACAGCAGGGGCCCGACCGCATACTCCAGCTCCAGATGCTGCGTGACTTCGCAGACTACAACGGAGATACGGGCGTTGCGGTCGTCCTGACTGGAGACGGCCAAGGCTTCTATGACGGCGCCGGCTTTCACGCCGATCTGGAACGGATGCACCGGCGAGGCTGGCGTGTGGAGGTGATCTCCTGGGCGAAGAGTTGCAACCAGAGGATGCGCCGGTGGGTCGAGGAAAACGGGGTGTTCATTCCCCTGGACGACCACTATGAGGCGGTGACCTTCCTGACTCCTTCCAGCGCCGACTACCCGACTGCGGACCCGCGCGAGTCCGCGGCACTGGATCTCTCGAGCCGCTCGCGCGCATCGTCCTAACGTCTGGCTACACGATCACGCCGAGGAGCCGGCTCCGTTCCTGACCGGCTCCGCGAACACTCCTGAGTCGGGGGGCGTTCCCCAGCCACGCCCCCGCAACGTCAAGCGAACTTGGCGTTTGCTCCGCCGCTTCCCCGCGCTAGCCTCCACGCGCCCAGCTCGCCATGGCCATACGCATTCCCCGCAACATCGCGCTCTGCTTCGACGGCACCTGGAACAGCGACGATGCCTCGTCGCCGACGAACGTCGTCAAGACCTGGCAGGCCATCCGCCCGGTCACGTCGGACGGCGTGGAGCAGCTCACCTACTACGACCGGGGCGTGGGCACCGGGCGTTTCGACCGCTTCCGGGGAGGCGTGCTCGGCCTCGGGCTGGCCCGGAACGTCGAGCTCGCCTACGAGTGGCTGGCCGCCAACTACCTCCCGCGCGACCGGCTGTTCCTGTTCGGCTACAGCCGCGGCGCCTACACCGCGCGCAGCCTGGCGGGGCTGATCGGCCTCTGCGGCATTCCCGACGAGGGGCGCTGCGCCTTCGCCGGCCGCCCGCCGGCGGACGCGGTGAGCGAGGGCATGGCGATCTACCGCATGCGCGCCGGAGAAGCCCGCGACGAACGCGCCGCCCGCCACCGGGAGACGTTCTGCCGGGCGCCGGGCGCCCCCGAGTTTCGCGGCGCGGACCTCCTCCGGCCCTCGAGCGTCGTCCACTTCGTCGGCGTCTGGGACACCGTCGGCGCCCTCGGCGTGCCGGTCACCTGGCTGAACTGGATCGGCGCCCGCCGCCACCGCTTCCACGACGTGCGGCTCGACCGCCACATCCGCCACGCGTACCACGCGGTGTCGGTGGACGAGGGCCGCCGCCCCTTCGCGCCCACCCTGTGGCTGAACTCGCCGGCCCCGGGCCAGCACGTGGAGCAGCTCTGGTTCCCGGGGGTACACGGCGACGTCGGCGGCGGCCGGCCGCACGCGGGCCTCTCGGACGGCGCCCTGCTCTGGATGTGGGCGAAGGCCTACGCCGCCGGCCTCGCCTTCGAGCCCTGGGCGGCCGTCCACGACGTGGCCCCCGACCCGCTCGGCCCCCAGGGGAAGATGTCCGCCGTCTACCGGGTCTGGGGCCGCCACGACCGGCCGGTCGGCGAGGCGGACGAGAACGGCCGCCCCGCGGTGACCGGCGAGGCGGTCCACTTCTCGGCCATCCGCCGCCTGGAGCACCCGGAGTCCGAGGCCTACCGCAAGGGCGTCGCCCGCCGTACGCTCATGCCGGCCCTGGAGGGGAAGCGCGTCCGCCCGGCCCTCCCGGCCCCCGGCGAACAGGACCCGGACTGCCTCGACTGGGCCAACCCCCCGTGACCAAGGGGGTAGTGGGATGGTCCCCGCCGCTGCCGCTCTACCTGTCGGTGCGCCGGCCTTCTGGCCGGCACAGGCGCGAGCCGCGTAGCGGCGAGCCGAGACCGGTCCCAGCCGAGTATGCTCGGGGCGTCAAGGAACGACTCGTGAGCGGCCGGAACATGCAGCGGGAATCGGGCGGCGGGACGGCGTCACCGCGAAGCCGAATCAGGCCAGAGTAGCTCTGGTGGAACTTCAGCGCTTCGGTGTGGAGCGGTACAAGGGCTACGTGGGCCCGGAGACGTTGGAAGTTGCTCCCCTGACCATTCTGGTGGGCGGCAACAACTCGGGCAAGACGGCCTTGGCCCGTGGAATTCAGTTGCTGGCGGGGGGGCTGAGCACTTCTACCAACGGCTCTTCGGAGCCGCTCCCGCTGGAATCGGGCGGTATCCGCCACGGAGACAAGTTCGAGGACCTCGTCACCGGGCGTGTCCCGCATGGCAGGTTGACCTTGTCCGTCGAACTGGCTGACGCGGAAAAGAGGATGTCGCTGTCCGCCACGGTGAGGAACGTGGTGGGGCCGGACATGCCCTCCGAACGTCAGGTGTCTCGGTGGGCACTGCGGAGCGGGGCCGACGAACTCGTGCTGGAACGTCAAGTGTTCGAGAAGCGGTCTCTCTACGACGTCGCGGTTTCAGGACGGGCCGCCGACCCCTCTTCCGTCCGTTGGCGCGGGCTCGCGCCTCAGTCAGCCGAGGGCCTGCCGTCTTGGGCGGCCGCTTCGGTTGACGGTCTGCGGTCCTGGGCGGATGGCGTGCGGTACCTTCGGTGTCCGCGGCGCCTGGGCAGGCCGCCCTACAGCGTGCCCGAACGTCCGCCTCGCACACTCGGTTCCCGGGGCTGTGGCGCGCCTTTGGCGTTAGCCGCGGACGGGGCGCTGAGGACCGCCGTTCAGGAGTGGTATCGCACCGCCTTTGGAGTTCATCTTGAACTCGAAGCGCTGGGCGACTACTTCGACCTCAAGGCGCGGCCGTCCGGAGGTGCATCGAGCGTCGCCCTCAGCCAGTCTGGCCGGGGACTTGCTCACGCATTGCCCGTCGTGGTGACGGCCCTGACCGCCGGATCGGCCGGCCCGGGCGTCGACATCATCGAGCATCCCGAAGCGGAGCTCCACCCGGCAGCGCACGCCGAAATTGCCGAGGTTCTTCTCGGTCATCTTGCCGGCGCCGCCAGGCCGCTGATCGTCGAGACCCACTCCGAGATGGTGGTGCTCCGAGCGAGGCGGCGAGTGGCCGAAGGACGCCTTCGGGCTGAGGATGTCGTCGTCTACTGGATTCACCCCGCGCCGGCGGGGCAGGGGTCCGCCCTGCGCAAGATCCGTGTTCGCGAGAACGGGCGGGTGGACGGCTGGCCAGACGGCGTGTTCATCGAGGACTACGAAGAGATTCTGGCAATTCGGCGCGCCGCCCGCGACGGAGGTTAGGTCCTGGTCCTGATGCTGATCGAGATCGATGTCGCCGTCGCGGACGATGGCGCCTTCCACAACCGGCTGGACCGCATACTCCACAAGATCGACGACGGTTGGCACCTCTGGGATACCTCCGGCGTCGAAAGTGCCTCTGCTTTCGAGAACTCCTCGTGGCTACGGGATCGCGGGCTTCAACGCGAATGGGTGCATGAACTCCTCGTCGCCTCCCTCCAGCGCGACGCCTGGAGTTCGGCGCCGCATGGCAGGCGACTGCGCGTGACGAAGAACCCGCGCGAGAACGACGAACTCACCCCCGAGGATGCGGTGCGGCTTGTCGAGGAACCGCTGGTCCTGTTCGTGGAGAACCGCAACAGCGACGGCGCCTTCGCGGAGCGAGTCGCGACCGAGTGCGACAGGGCGCTGCGTCGTCTCTGGCGCCGCCCTGGGCGTCCGATCAGGCTGGACAGCGTCGGTGGCATCGGAGAGATGCCGGCCGAGGTCGAACGGCGGGCCCGAATGGCGAGGTTCCGCCCGCGGCTGGTCGTCATCGTGGACGGCGACCGCAAGTTTCCCGATGCCGAGGAGCCGCGGGAAGTCAGGGCGGTCAGGAAGGCATGCGAGGCGAACGGAGTAGCCTGCTGGATTCTGGCGAAGCGCGAGTCGGAGAATTACCTTCCCCGTGCTCTCCTCGATGGGCGCCTGAACGCCGGGATGGATCACGCCCTCCGCGTCGATGCCTGGGACGACTTGACGGATACGCAGAAGGACTTCTACGACATGAAGGAAGGGCTGCCGGATCGTCCCTCAGAAGGTGAGGCGGCGCTCTTTGAAGATCTCACGGCTGGGAACCGGGATGTGCTCTCAAGCGGTTTCGGGCGCAACGTGGCGAACTGCTGGTCCCTCCACGTGCCGGTCGAGCGACAGCTTCTCGATCGCGGCGGCGGAGACCTGGAGCGCGGGATCTCGGTGATCCGCGGCGAGGTCTGAGCGAGTGTCCGCTGGCGACAGGCCCCGCGCGAATGTCGTTCCGGAGGTCGTGTTCCTAGGCGACCTGATCGGCCAGATGGCCGCCGGCAAGGTGCGCGTGCCCCGGTTTCAGCGAGGTTTCGTGTGGAAGCAGCAGGACCTCCATCTTCTGCTCGACAGCGTCCTGCTCGGATTCCCGATCGGCTCGGTCCTCGTTTGGGAAACGGACGCGAAGATCGAGAGCGCCTCGAGGATCGGTCCGCTCGAGGTGGGGCCGCCGCCCAAAGGCCCGGTCGGATACGTGCTCGACGGGCAGCAGCGCTTGTCGACGCTCTTCGGCACGCTCCGCCTGCCGGAGCAGGCCGAATCGACCGTGGAGCAAGTGGACTGGCGGATCTACTGCGATCTCGAGGCACAGGAGTTCCGCCGGCTGCCCGGCGACGATGGCGAGCCCCGGCTCTTCCCGATGAACAGCCTGCTCGACACGAGCGCCTTCTTCTCGGCGTGTCGCGGCATCGAATCGCGTGTCGCCGACAACGCTCGTGCCCGCCGTTGGCTCGACCGCGCAGATGGCCTGGCGAACGCGTTCAGGACCTACAAGATCCCCGTCATCCGCATACGCGACGTGGACCTCGGCACGGCGGTGGAGGTCTTCGCCCGTCTCAACCGGACAGGGCGCAAAATGGCGGACGACGAGATGGTCTCCGCCCTGACCTACCGGGAGGGCGAGTTCCACCTTGCCGACAAGCTCGACGAGGTCAAGAGCGAGCTTGCGCGGAGTGGGTTTGGCGGCCTAGACCGGGTTCTGCTGCTGAGATCGGTGCTCGCCGCACTGGACCGCGACATCTACGCCAAGGACTGGACGGACCTCCTCGTCAAGCCCGATGTTCGCTCGGAGCTCCCCGACGCCTTCGAGACCGCGGTGGACGGGCTCAAGGCAGCGGTCGAGTTCCTGCGCGGCCTGGGGGTCGTGTCCGATCGACTGTTGCCCTATGGACTCCAGTTGGTCCTTCTGGGCGAGTTCTTCCGGTTCTGCCCCCAGCCCGCGTGCGAGGTTGTGGAGCTTCTCGAGCGCTGGTTCTGGGTCACTTCGTTCACCGGCTGGTTCGGGGGCGTCAGCACCTCCCAGGCCACGCGGGCGTTGCGCGAGATCCAGGAGCTCGCGAAAGGAAAGAGCGACGCCTTCACCGTGGTCGATCTCGACGCGGCGGCTCAGCCATTTCCGGAGCGTTTCGATGGACGAAGCGCCCGTGTGCGCGCCTTCCTGCTCTACCTGGCCTCCCTCGGGCCCTGCTCTCCGCGAACCGGCGAGAACCTCGATGTGGGCCGCCTGCTCGCCAACCGGGGCACGGGAGCTTTGGGCTACCTCGTTCCGAGGCGAGAGGACATGCACCCGGAGCTCCGAAGCAGCCCTGCCAACCGGGCGTTCGCCGACGAACAGGGAATGCTCGGCGATCTGGCTACCCTGGACGACGACAAGCTCAGGCGGGTTTTGGCCAGGCATGGCTTCCCGGTGGAATCGGTCCTGAGGCTGCGGGAGGGAGACCGGGAGGGGCTCGTCAGCGGGCGGCTCGAGTCGTTGGTCGAAGGCGAACGCGCCTTCCTCAAGGCCCGGAACGTGACCTTGCCGGCGACGCGAACCGCAACGGCCATAGCCGATAGCGACGCGTCGGACGATGACGGCCGAGAGTAGCTCGTCGCCGGCTTCGCCGGCGGCCATTCTCCTCCGGGCTCCACCGCTGCGCGGCTCCGCCCGGGGCGGGTCGGAAGACCCGCGCACCCAGCGGAAGCCCGTTCTCGCGCAACTCCAACAGGCTCAATAACTTACTCCCACACACCCTTACCCGCGAACCCCTTGACGAATCCCCCAAAAGGCCCTATAGTGCTCAGCCGTAGAGGAACCCTCCGCAGCAATGAGCCGAGCCGCTCCGCCGAGCCACACTGGATCTGCACGGCCGTTTCCGCTAAGGTTCCACCACGTCTTTGGACAGACGGCCTTGAAGTCTTTTAGCGGGAGGTGATGCGCAGCATCAGCTTGAGTGACGGTCGGTGGCTCGGTTGAGCCGGAAGCGGCCGTCCAGAGAGAAAACGTCAGCGGCTGTGGCAACGCGGATAGTCCGCACCGCCGCGGCCTGATCTTCGGATCGAAGAACCTTGGTCCGGCTTTGGACAGCCGGGCCGAAACGAACGGCGGCGAAAAGCCGCTCAAGGAGAAAACAAACTGATGAAGCTGATGAAGCACATCACGATCGCGCTGGTTCTCTGCGCGATTCCTGCGATGGCCTTCGGTCAGACCTCCGTCACTTGCGACGTCTGCACCCATCAGGCGTCCGTCTTCATGGGTGAAGGTGGACTGATTGCCACGGCGGCCGAAGGTGCCGAAGAGGTGGCCTACCTCGCCTCTTGCGACGGTGTTAGCCGGAGCGGCACCCTTACGCCCGAGGGCGGCATGGTTAACATGTTGTTCCAGGACAAGGGCATCGTCTGCAACGCCGACGATGGCGAACTGGAGATCGGCCCCATCATGGATGGCGGCTGGTTCTGGATCACGGACGCCGACAACTCGGCCGTGGGCAATCTGATCGACCAGATGGTTCTCGACAACGAGCCGACCATGATCACGAGCGCCGGCGACGGCGTCACGATGACGATGGGCATGGGTGCCGTGTACCTCAAGGAAACCGCGTCCGGCCGCGTCGGCATCCTGCCGAACATCCTGCCGGAGCCGCCGGCCGCCGCGGCGGAGGTCTGCGGTCCGCGGGTCACCCCCAATACGAACCCGGCTGCGTACACCTCGCAGAAGTCTTCGAGTTGCATGCTGGGCGACGGCGGGACGAAGGTTCGGCTGCAGGCTCCGGGTCAGCATGGTCGTACCACGACCACGACGACCGTGACCCGCAACATCGCCGGCGGCGTCAATGTTGACGTCACGGCCGATCTCTGGGTCAACGAGAGCGGCAGCTACAACACCGGCGACCTGACCGCCACCCCGGCGCTTGCGAACAGGGGCTGGGCCGGCAAGGGCACCGACAATTGGCTCGGGAATGTGGGTTGGTCAGCTCACCTCCACGGTGCCACTCCCGGAGCGACCCTGGCGGGTGCCGGCGTCGAAATTGCCGACATAGGTTCCAACGGTCAGGCGAACATCACGGTTCAACCGTCGGCCACCTACTGCCCGTCCTCCGCCACGGCGACCCGGACCACGGCTGTCGTGAACATCATGGCGTGGACGAGCGGCGGGACGCTTCCCCCTGCTCTCGGTGGTGGCACCGCGACAAGCGGAACCGGCGCCGACGACACCGTCTTCCCGGCCCTCGCGACTCAGAGAGCCCTGGGCGGTGCCTACGCGGTTGCGCAGCTCACGATCATGTGTCCGCCGAGTTCTTCCTCGGCGAACATGGGCGAGGAGCTCGTGCCGGAGAATCCGTTCCCGACCGACAGGTAAGGGAACAGCCGATCTCTTGACCTGAGAGGGGCTTCTACCCAGGTTCCTGCAGGTTCAGAGAACGACTTCAAAGCGGTGCCTCCCGCGTCGGACCTGAGTTCGGCGCGGGAGGTTGCCGCTGTTTCTTTTTCGCCTGGTTGCTGGGCGCGCACTTTCGCCGATCCTTCAGAGTGTGTCGCCAGTCGTCCGAGGAGCGACCGATGAAGCCCGCCCTGGCGGCCCTACTTGTTCTCTGCGCGATGTCGGCAACAGGCGTCGCCCAGGAGGTCAGTTGTCGCGACTGCGACCACGTCGCTTCTTACTTCAAGGGAGAGGGCGGGTTCATCGGAACCGTTGCCGCCGACGCCGAAGCTGTCACGTTCCTCGTAGCGTGCGGCAACGTCACGGTCACCGGCGAGGCGAAGGTCGAAGGCGGGACCGCGGCCGAGCTGTTCAACCATCGGAACGGCCTGGCCTGCGACCGGGACGGCGGCAGTCTTGAGATTGCCGGTCTCGAGGATGGCGGCTGGTACTGGATCACGGACGAAGCGAACTCGGCCGTGGGCTCCCTCCTCCGTCAGGCTGTCCTTGGCTACGAGCCGGTCGAGATCACGAACCCCGGCGACGGCGTCGAGATGACGATGGGCAGGGGCGCCGTCTACCTCAGGGAGACCGCCACCGGCCGCGTCGGCATCCTGCCGAACATCCTGCCGCAGCCGCTAGCGCCGCCCGCAGACCTCTGCGGTCCGCGGATCACGCCCAACACGAATCCGCCCGCGTACACCTCGCAGCAGACGTTGAACTGCATGCTGGGCGACGGCGGGTCGCAGGTTCGGCTGCAGGCTCCGGGTCACCATGGCCGTACCACGACCACGACGACCGTCACCCGCAACATTGAGGGTGGCGCCGCGATCAACGTCACTGCCGATCTCTGGCTCAACGAGAGCGGCAGTTACTCGACCGCCGACCTGTCAGCGACGAATGGTGTAGGCGCTGCCAACAACAAGGGTTGGATCGGCAAGGGCAGCGACAACTGGCTCACCGACGTGGGCTGGATCGCGACCCTTCACGGTGCTACTCCCGGCGCCGATCTGGCGGGTACCGGCGTTGCCATCGACGACACCGACAACGACGGTCAGGCAGAGATCACGGTTTCACCGTCGGCCACCTACTGCCCGACCGGTGCCGGCGCCAGGCGGGCGACGGCGGTCATCAACATTCTGGCTTTCCCCGACGGAACCGCCAGCGCCACATCGGGCGGTAGCGCAGACGACATCCACCCGGGCCTTTCGACCAGCAGGGCCCTCGATGGTGCGCACGCGGCCACCCAGCTCGCTGTCGTGTGCCCGCCGAGGTCCGCACTGACCGGCTCCTGGACGACCTTGCTCAAGCCCGGAAACCGAGGAGAAAATCCGTGAAGCACGCCAGCGTTGCTGCGCTCCTGAGCGCGCTACCCAACCTTGTCGCAGGCCAGGTCCTTGCCTGTCCTGAGGAGACCTGCACGGTTGCACCGTACTTCGCGGGCAACGGCGGCTTCGTCGGTGAGTCTGCGAACAGCGGTGGCGAAAGCGATGTCACGGTCCATGTTATCTGCGAGAACGCGACCATCGTGACCACCGTCCCACCGGAGGCCGACGGCATCGTGCGTCAGGCCCTGACCTCGGCGAACGGTCTGAACTGCCGTAACGGCGGCAAGGGCAGGATCGAGATCGACAACCTGCAGCCCGGCGGCTGGTACTGGATCAACGACGATCAGAACTCGGCGGTCTCTGCTCTCATTCCGAAGGAAGCCGTCGGCAACGAGAAGATCGCGGTCACCGATCCGGGCGGTGTGACCATCGACTCTCCGGCAGATGGGGTCGCTGCCTACGTCAAGCACTCTCCGACCGGCCGCGTCGGCATCATCCCACGCATCGTGCCGACGAGACCGATACCGGGCTGCAGCGGCAGGGTGGATTCGGATACGGCTGTGGACTGCCACCTCGGATCGCCGGAGGCTTGGCGCCTGACCGCGAGTCCCTCGGCTGTCGTCCGGCCGGGTGCCAGCCAGCAGACGAGGGTGGTCACGGTAACCCTGCACGGCGAGAACTTCGTCACGACCGGGAACAGTGTGTTCGGCAGGGGGCAGATAGACCACCACCTCAGCATCCTGGGAATCCTGTTCAACCAGACCTCGGGCGTGGCGACGCCCCAAGGCCGGTCCGGCGTTCTGGAGTGGGAGGTCGAGGTCGCGGCCGACGACGCCCGCTGCTTGCCCGCCAACAACGACCCGGACCGGGGCACAGCGCAGACGATCACCTTCACGCTGGCGGAACTCGAGGGCGTCATTCCGGATGTCCCGAACGACTCCGTGGAGACGACGTTCACCGTGAAGTGCCCGGCCGACTCGGCTGCGACCTGGGCCGCCGAACTCGTGCCGGAGAACCCGTTCCCGGTCGACCAGTAGTGCCGGTGCGCCGGCCTTCCGGCCGGTCTCGTCCCGCCGGAACAAAGAACCGGCGCCCCTTTTCGTCCCTGTCCACAGGGACGGCTGCGGTCGGGTTGACCGGTCGACCCTTTCGGAAGTGTCGGACGTCCTGCCCTCCTGCCGGACGCTGCGGGAGTGCTGGAACTGACTCGCTAGGCGAGTGCGGCTGCTACATCCCCGGAATGAGCGTCGTTGCTTGAACCCTGACCGCTATCACGGCTGACTCGCGGACCTCGGCGGACATACGACCTTGAGATTGGTGCTGGAGAAGCGAGTGAGATTGCGAGATGGGAACAATGGATCAGGGTGCTCCGTGAGCGGAGGATGTACTTCCATCCCGACGGCCCGACCGTCGACGGTAACGCCAGTGCCGCCTGCGATGATCTCCAGCGTTACGGCATGCTGGGTGCCAGTGGGAGGACAGTGAGCAAGAGAGGGCGAGATCGTGATTACACCTTGGCCAGAAGTAGTCTCCCCGTCGGATGTCAACGTTATGCCCGCGTTAGCGAGTGTTGCTCCGGGAGCACCGCCCACTGGCTCCGGGGACCACAGCGCAACGAGCCAGTTGTCGGTGCCCTTGTCGCTCCAACCGATGTTGGGCATGCCCGTAGCTGAGATGCTCCCGCTCTCGTTGAGCCAAAGGTCGGCACGGACCACCACGTTGCCCGCAGTGCTCCTGGAGACCACGCCGTCGGTGATGGTCCTCCTGGTCCCATGAGCACCAGGACCAGTTAGGCGGATCTTCGTTCCACCGTCGCCGAGCAGACAGTTGGTGGTCTGCTCGTCCGTGTACGTCTCCGAAGTGGCGTTGTACCTCGGTCCACAAACGGCCGCATCAGGCACCGGTGGTTCCGGCAGGATGTTCGGCAGGATGCCGATCCGTCCGGTGCTGGCCTGCTTGATGAAGGTGGCGCCCTTGACCGCCTTCAAGGTGATGTCGTCCGATCCAGGATCGGTCAGGGGCGTCGCCTCGTAATCAAGCACGTCTCGGGACACCAGACCGGCGACCGCCGAGTTGTGCTCGGCGGTGATCCAGTACCAGCCACCGGGGGCAAACCCGGCGATCTCGAGGGAGCCGCCGTCCTCGGTGCAGGCGAGACCGTTGTCCATTGTGAACAAGCGTGCGACGGTGCCGTCTTCGTTCGCTTCAGCGGTGCCCGATATCGAGACATTGCCGCATGAGACAAGGAACACCGCCTCGTTGGCATCGTCCGTCAGAGTGCCGATGAAACCGCCCTCCCCCTTGAAGTAGGGCGCGACATGATCGCATTCATCGCACCTGACGGTCTGGGCGACCACGGGGACGGCCGGTACGGCGACCGCAGCGATCAGGATGATGAAAGAGGGGACTCGATCTATAGTCTCTAACAAACGGGAGGTCGGGTTGTTCAAGGGAGGGTACTTCAGGGGATTGCGTCGACTAGAAGGGCGCCAGAGGGCCGCGCTGTCCAAAAAAGAACAGTATACATGTGCCTGTTCCTGGCCGGCCACGAGGCGACCGACGAGCCGACGGTTAGAGGCCTGGCCGGAGGAGATTCGACTTCCCCGACCGGACCACAGGTCTCGCGCATTGCGCTCATCGCGGGGACGGCGGCTGTGCACCACCTGACGGTTGCGACCCGAAACCTCTCCCATTCTGGGCGTCGATGTCATCGGTCCTTGGGAACCCCTGACCGGCTAGTGGCATCGAGGTCGTCGTGGTGGATGTGAAGACGCCGCGGCGTCCGACGGACTCCTGATGGCAAGTCTCGAAGCCCGGGCGACGGGCGACCTGGGGATGTTCTTCCGGGCCGCCGGAGATGCGGAGGCGGCCGGGTACTGGTCGCGGCAGTGCACGCGAGCGGACTACGCGCTGCCGGAGCCCGGCGTCGACTGCTCCTGGAACTACGGGCCCTGCCTGCGCGCCGCCCGCGGGGACTGGCCGGGGCTGCGCGAGGCGCTGGAGCACTACTGGACGCATGGCGCCGGGAACGAGTTCAACTCTCCGCTCTACACGGGCCGCGTCTACGTTGCCGCCGTTCTGGGCGCGCTCCTCGGCGGCGGCCGCGAGGCGTGGGCCTTCCTGCACCGCTGGACCGGCTTCCTTGCGCTCCAGGCGACCGTCGTCGGCCCGCCCCGGAAGCGGGAGACGTTCCGCTGGGCCGGGGAAGCCGCGCCGCTGCGCCACCTGCGGACGGGACGCGGCATCGCGATGCCGTCCACCGGGATGCGGGCGAACGGCAACGCGATCTGCAATCCGATGGTCGAGCCGGTCCTGGCTCACGTCCTCGGGCTGGAGCACCGGACGCGGCAACCCCGCCGCTGGCGCGACTGGCGGCCGCCGCGGGACAAGAAGGAATGGGCGCGGAGCGGCTCGCCGCCCAACCCGTTCGCCTACCTGGAGACGGTCCGGCAGGCGGAGGCGCGGTCGGGAACGACGCTGCGGGACCAGCCGTTCAACGCGTTCTGCGCGAAGGCGGTCGAGGGCGACATGGAGCGGTGGCGGGAACTGGCCGGCGCCGTCGAACGCGCCGGCGTGACGCTGCCCCGCGGCCTCGTCCGGTTCGTCATCGAGCGCCGGCCGGGCGCCGTGGCCACCTTCTGGGAGGGCAGGTCGCCGACCCGCCAGAAACCCTCCGTGCCGGCAGCGGCGATCATCGGAGACCGGCGGCGGGCTCTGGTCCCGGCGAAGTGGCAGATCCCGAGCACCCAGACGAGATCGCGGATCACCGAGACGGAAGTGCAGGCGGAGGCGGATGTGTCGGACGTCCTGCCGCGCTTGGCGGAACCCGCGGAGGTGCTGGAACTCCCGGCCGACTGAACAGGGAACCCGGGCCGGTTTCCGTCTGAGTCTGCAGAAGCGTTGCCCACGCGCCGACGCCGCTCCCGCGGCGGCCTGGGCGACAGACCAGCATCCGGACGAAAGGAGAGCCGCGCCCCGCGGCCATTACGGTACGATGAATCAGATGAGCGTCGCCACGTTCGACACCCTCGCGGCCGTCCGCAACCTGGAGAAGGCCGGCATGGGCACTTCCCAGGCCGAAGCCGTAACCGAGACGATCCGCATCGCGGTCTTCCAGGGAGTCGCCACCAAGGAGGACATCGGCGAGCTGCGTACGGAGTCGAGAACGGACATCGGCGAACTGCGTACGGAGATCGCCGAGCTGCGCACGGAGTTGAAGGCGGACATCGCCGACGTACGTACGGAGATCACCGGCCTCCGTGGGGAGCTGAAGGAGGGCCACGCCAGCCTGCGGGCCGATTTCGAGAAGTTCCGCGCCGACATGACCTGGCGAATGGTGGTCATCATGGGCGGGCTGCTCGCACTCTTCGCCGCCCTCGACCTGTTCTTCCTGAACTGACTCGCCAGCGGCGCCGCCCAACCGCGGCTACGCGCTAGGGCGAGAACGCCAGGCGGACAAGGGCGAGCGCCGCCGGCACGGCGGTGGCGAGGACCAGGCGAGACAGCGCCTGCGCGCTACACGAGCTTGACGCTGGCCCATACATGGTCTATGTTGGACTACATTCGACGAAAGGAAACTACCCGCGTGAAGGCCGAGCAGACCGATTCGCCAAGAGCCTGGACAGTCGCCGAGGCGAAGGCGCGTCTGTCGGAGATCCTCCGGCTCGCGGAGCAGGAGGGACCCCAGCAGATCGGTAGACGGAACACGTTCGTCGTTGTGCCGAAGCGGGAGTGGGATCAGCGCTCGACGCCGCAGAAACCGCTCGGGCAGTGGCTTGTCGAGAACGTGCCCAGGGGGCTCGAACTCGACCTCCCCGACCGGAAGGATGAGCCTGAGCGCGAGATCCCCTTCCAGGGCGACGAGTGGGATTGGGATTGAGGGGGTTCCTGCTCGACACGAACGTCGTCTCGGAGTTGGTGAAGTCGACGCCGGAGCTCCAGGTCGTGGCGTTCCTGAACTCCAGGGACGACCTTTGGCTTTCGACCATCGTGATTCACGAACTCCACTTCGGGCTGCGGCTGCTTCCCACGGGGCGCCGCCAGCGCCAACTCCGGAAGGTGCTGTCCGCCATCGTTACGGAGCACGACCACCGCCTTCTCGCTGTCGGGCGCCGCGTGGCCCGGCATGCGGCGGCGCTGCGCGCCCAGGCGCGCCGCACAGGCCGGACCACAAGTCTCGCGGATGCGCTCATCGCGGGAACGGCGGCTGTGCACCACCTGACGGTTGCGACCAGAAACGTCTCCCACTTCCAGAGTCTGGGCGTCGATGTCATCAGTCCCTGGGAGCCCCTGACCGGCTAGGGGCTGCTTCCGCGACACGGCGCGGGAGTGCTGGAACTCCCGGCCGGTTTTCGTCTGAGTCTGTAGAGGCGCAGCCCTCGCTGGTAATCTGACTGTCGCCCGTCCGAACCCTGGGATATCTCCTCACAATGACCACTTTCGACACACTCGCCGCGGCCCGCGAACTCGAGGATGCCGGCATGGACGCGAAGCAGGCTGCGGCGGTGACCCACACGATTCGCGGGGCCATTTCGGAGGGCGTCGTCACGCCGGACGACCTCGCTGCTGTCCGCGCCGAGCTCGCCGAGCTCAAGGCAGAACTCCGATCGGACCTGTCGGCGCTGACGTGGCGCATTCTTGGCGGCGTGGGCCTTCTGCTCGCGGTGTTCACGGCGCTCGATCGCTTGTTGGCCTGACCGGGCCAGTCGCTGCAAGGAGGCGAAGAAGACCAGCATGAGCACGACCGACAGCGTTGCGGGCGCCAACGATCCCCCGACCTTCGCCGAGATTCGGGAAGTCCTTCGGCAGGTCGCCCGCCAGCAGCGAGAGACGGCCCTTCAGATGAAGGAGACGGACCGTCGCCTGAAGAAGGCGGAGGGCCTGTTCACTTCGCAGTGGGGCAAACTGATGGAGAGCCTGGTCGACGGCGATCTGGTGCCGCTCCTGAACGAACGCGGCATCGAGGTCGAGACGACCCACCAGCGGCGCAGGGGCCGTCGCGACGGCGAGCACTTCGAGATCGACATCGTGGCGGTGAACGGTTGCGAGGTCGTCGTGGTGGAGGTGAAGACGACGCTGCGTTCGGAGGACGTGGCGGAGTTTCTGGCCAAGCTGCCCGTGTTTCCGGACTTCTGCAAGGAGTACCGGGGGAGGCGCATTCTCGGCGCCGTTGCCTACCTCGACAGCGACGCTTCGGTGACCAGGTACGCGGAGCGGCAGGGCCTGTTCGTCATCCGGGCGACCGGGAGCAGCGCCAGCATCCTCAACCCGCTGGACTTCGAGCCCCGCGTGTTCGGCTGACCGCGCCGTCCGAGGCGTGGGCGCCGCTCAACGGCGGCTGCGCGCTAGGGCGAGAACGCCAGGCGGACAAGGGCGAGCGCCGCTGGCACGGCGGTGGCGAGGACGAATCCGAGCAGCCACTTGATCGCCACCAACTGGCTCTTGAGGTCCGCATGCATGGTATCGATGCGTCCGTTGAGACGCGCTTCCAGCGCATCCATGTGGGCCAGCATCTCTTGCTGGAGCCCCTCGATGCGTTCGCGGACCTCCTGTCTCAGGCCTTCCAGAGCGACTGCGAAACCGTCCATTCGGCCATTCAACGCGGCCAGGCTGATCTTGACTTCGGCCACGTCGGTCTTCAGGACGCTTACGTCGTCCTTTTTCGCCAGCCGCTCTTCGGTTCCGCTCATCACGTCAATCAGCACTCGAGCTTGAGCAGCATCGAACCCTGCCTCCTCAAGCGTCTTTCGGGGGTTTTCTCGTCGATAGCCTACAGCAGGGCTCGTCATGGTTTCTCCTTCCCCACGGATGTCGGCAGGTTGGCGACCTGCCGTCTGGTCTCTATGGACCAGGACGGATCTGGCGGCCGCGATCTTGATCGTCGGCGACCAGCTAGGGGCTCGTATCGGGGATAATCGGCCGATGACGGTCGCATCCCGTATCAGCCGCCACAGGCATCACCTGTTCCTGCTGCGCGAGCTCGTCGTCCGCAACCTGCGGTCGCGTTACGCGGGTTCGGCACTGGGGCTGGTCTGGTCGCTGCTGAACCCGCTGTGGCAGCTCCTCCTGTTCACCTACGTGTTCTCGTTCCTGCTGCGGTTCTCGCTCGAGGGCGAGCCGACGCAGAACTTCGCCGTCTTCCTGTTCTGCGGCCTGCTGCCGTGGATAGCGCTCCACGAAGGGGTCAGCCGTTCGGCTTCGGCGATCACCGACAACGCGGACCTGGTCAAGAAGATGCGGTTGCCGGCCGAGTTGCTGGTGGCGTCGCTCGTGATCGGCGCACTGCTGCACGCCTCGGTCGGCGTCGTGGCGTTCATGGTCATCCTGGCCGTGATCGGCGAACTCTCCGTGTCGAGCCTGGCGCTGCTGCTCGTCGCGGTGCCGCTGCAGGCGGCGCTGGCGTTCGGTCTCGGCCTCGGCCTGGCGGCGGCGAACGTCTACTTTCGCGACATCGCCCAGGCCGCGAACCTGGTATTGAACGCCTGGTTCTTCGTGACGCCGATCATCTACTCGGTGAATGCCATCCCCGCGCAGTACCTGAGGTTCCTTGAGTGGAACCCTCTGACCGGCCTCGTGTACCTCTACCGGGCCGCCTTTCTGGGCGGCGGCGTCCCGGTAAGCCTGACGCCGCTGCTGGCGGTGACGATTGCCGCGGTCGTCTTCGGCGGCGCGCTGTTCGCCCGCCTGAAGCATGGCCTCGCCGACGAGATCTGAAGAGTGCCGGAAAGCCGGCCAGAGGGCCGGCGCACCGACAGGCGTCGTGATCTCCGCCGTCATCGTCCACTACCGAACGCCCCGCCTGCTGGAGGCCGCGGTGGCGGCGCTCCACGAGGATGCGCGGACATCGGCGGTGTCGCTCGAGGTGGTCGTCGTCGATAACGGCGCCGCGGGGGCGTCGGCGGCCGGGGAGGCCGCGCCGGAGGGCCTGGAAGCACGGGTGCTTCGTCCGGCCCGGAACCTGGGCTACGCCGGCGGCATCAACCTGGGCGTGGAGCAGGCGGTGGGAGACGTGCTGCTGCTGATGAACGCCGACGTCGCGGTGGAGCCCGGTTGCCTGGGCGCCCTGCTCGATGCGCTGGGCGACGCCGAGGTGGCCGGGCCGCGCCTGTTCTGGGACCGGGGCTGCCGGCTGATGCTGCCGCCGCAGGCGCTGCGGACGCGGCGGGCCGAGCTGGACGCGGCGTGGGCCGAGCGCTCGCCGGCCTGGGGCCGTTTCTTCCGCCGCCGCTGGCGCCGCCGCGCCCGGGCCTTCTGGGGTGCCGACGCGCCGGTGATCTGCTACGAGCTGACCGGGGCCTGCCTGGCGGTGACGCGGGAGGGCTGGCGGCGGGTCGGTCGCTTCGACGAGGGTTTCCGGCTCTACTACGAGGAGACGGAGTGGCTGCTGCGGGCGCGGAGCCGGGGCGTGCGGGCAGTGCTGGCGCCCGCGGCGCGCTGCGTACACGCCTACGACCAGAGCGCGAAGCGGGAACCGCGGGCCCAGTTGTGGTTCGAGGAGTCGGCGGAGCGTTTCCGCCGCCGCCGGTACGGGGCGTGGTTCGCGGCGCTGCTCCGCCGGCTGGAGCGGGTGCCGCGGCGGTTCGAGGAGGTGGCTCCGCTCGGTGGCGGCTCGGCTGGCGAGGAAGTCTGGGTCGAGGTTACGCCGCTGCCGCTGGGCGCTCCCGCCACCGGCTGCCGTGTCGCGGCCGGCGAGGCGAGGGACTTCGAGATCCCGGAGGACGTGCTGGGCGGGGTGCGGTCGGACCTCTGGGTGCGGGTGACGGATGGGGGTTGCCGTGACCTGGGTGTTTGGTTGGTGAAGGTGGACCAGAGCCGCCTTCGGCGGCAGCGGGTCAGAAGACCCGCGCACCCAGAGCAAGGCCGTCGCTCTGGCAAGTAGCATCTCGCGCGTGAGCGTGGAGACGGCCTGGCATCGTTCCGTGGAGCGGCTGCGTGCTGGCTCGGAGCCCGAGGACGATCTGGAGCGCGCGATAGCCGGCGTCCTGCCTCGTGGCGACGTCTCGGGGTTGCCAGCGGACGGGACGCGCCTCGTCGTCGGCTCGCGGTCGACAGGCGACGCGGAGGCCCTGCCGGACGAGGTCGTGATCGGCTGGGCCGGCGAGGCCAAAACCGGCGCCGCGCCGGCGGACGGCGACGTTGACGGCTACGACCGGCTGATCCTCGACCTGCTCGAAGCGGGCTTCCGTCCGCTCGGCGAGCGGGCCGCCGGCGAGCGGCCGTCGTTTCGCGTCGTGCGCGCCCGCCGGGACGGCTACCGGATTCGCGGCTACCGGCCGGGGGACGAAGCGGCGATTCTCGAGCTGTTCCGGGAGAGCTTCGGGGTGGAGCTGAGTCCGGAGCACTGGAGGTGGAGGTACGTCGAGAACCCGCGCGGCGGTCCCCAGGTCTCGCTCGCCTTCGCTCCCGGAGGCGAACTCGTCTGCCAGTACTGCGCCTACCCGGTGCGCTGGCGCGGTCTCCCGCCTGGGGTTCCCGTGGTCGGCCACCAGGTCGGCGACACGATGACCCGCCGCAGCGCCCGCGCTGTGGGCCGGGGGCCGACCAGCCTCCTCGCGCGCACTTCGCGGCACTTCTACCTGACGCACTGCCACGGCCGGGTCGCGTTCAACTACGGCTTCAACACCGGCAACATCACGAAGTTCTCCACCCGCTACGTGGGGGCCCGGGTGGTGGAGGACGTGCCCTACCGCGAGTTGCCGAAGGAGGCGCGTCTGGCCGGCCTCCGGCGCTTCGGACGCCGCTACGAGCTGCGCCGGATCGCGGAACGGTCGGAGATCGGCGCCGAGTTCGACGCCCTGTTCGAGCGGGTCGGCGAACGGTACGGGCTGCTGGTCGAGCGCTCGGCCGAGTACCTGCGCTGGCGCTACCCGGACTGCCCCGACGGGCGCCTGGGACTGCTAGCCGCCTACCGGCGCGGACGCCTGGCGGGGTGGGTGGCCGCGAAGCGCCTGCCGGATCGCGTGGAGTGGGGCGACGCCCTGATCGATCCGGCGGAGCGTCCGGCGCTGCGTGCCCTGGTGGCCGAGATCCGCGAGGCCGGCCTCCCTGTCGCGGGCTGGTTCAGCGAGAGACCGGCCTGGTGGTCAAGAGAGCTTGACAGGCTCGGATTCGTGCGGCGGCCGGAACCCCAGGACCTCGTGACCATCATGGTGCCCTTCGTCTGCGGGGACGCTGTCGAGCTGGTGCGGGAGACGGGTTTCTACACGAAGGGCGACGGGGATCTCTTCTGAGTCTTCACGACTGCGATAGAATCCCGCGACTTGTCCGAGCTTTGGCTGTTGGGGAGTAGGTAGTGGCCGTCAGGATGAACGACACGCTGCTCGAGCTGATCGAGGGCGACATCACGGAGTTGGAAGTCGACGCGATCGTCAATCCGGCGAACGAGGAGCTGCAACTCGGCGGCGGCGTCGCCGGCGCCGTCCGCGAGAAGGGCGGCACCTCGATCCAGGACGAGTGCAACCGGATCGGCGGCACGCCGGTCGGCACCGCCGTGATGACCGGCGCGGGCACGCTGAAGGCCAGCCAGGTGATCCACGCGGTCGGTCCGCGGATGGGCGAGGGCGACGAAGACCGCAAGCTCGCCGCCGCCGTGCGCGCGTCGCTGGCCCTGGCCGACCGCAACGGCCAGCGGACGATCGCGATCCCCGCGATCTCCACCGGCATCTTCGGCTATCCGGTCGACCGCTGCGCCCGCATCCTGCTCACCGAGGTGCACCGGTACCTCCAGGGCGGCACGAAGCTGGAGCGCGTCGTCGTCTGCCTCCACGGCGAGAAGAACTTCCAGACGTTCCGCAACGAGCTGCGCCGCGGCTTCCGCTGATTGAGCCAGAACGTCCAGCCGCTCCACGTGACCTTCGAGGCCACGCCGGAGATCTTTGCCACGGACAGCAAGGGCGCGTTCGTCTACGCGCTCAAGCACCTGGACGGCGAGCGCGTGAACACCCAGCGCTACGACGAGATGCGCTTCGTCGTCTCGGTGTGGCACCCGCGGGAAGGCAAGAACATCGATCTCGACAAGGCCTACCTCGAGTTGCGGGCGAATTTCTCGGAGAACGGCCACTGGACCCGGCTGGCTGAACTGGAGCCCGTCGTTTCGCCTTACAACCGGGGCGAGAGCTTCGACGGCTGGATCGTCCTGCCGGTGCTGTCGGGAGATTCGGCGTTCCGGCTGCACGGCGGCGGCTTCCAGCCGCGCGCGCGGCTGCAGGTCCGCGCGTCGGCGTACTTCGTCGCGTGACGGGGGCTGCCATGGGGCGGCAGGAACTCCTGAGCCGGCTGGCGCAGCGCAACGGGCGCCGGATCGTGCTGCTGGTGCTCGACGGCGTCGGCGACCTGCGGACGGACGCTCAGCCGCGGACCGCCCTGGACGAGGCCGGAACGCCCAACCTCGACCGGCTGGCCGCCCGGTCTTCGCTGGGCCGGCTCGTTCCGGCCGGAACCGGCATCACGCCGGGCAGCGGACCGGGCCACCTCGCCCTGTTCGGCTACGAGCCGACGTCGCCGGAAACGGACATCGGCCGCGGCGTGCTCGAGGCGCTGGGTCTCGGCCTGGACATCGCCCCCGGCACGGTCGTGGCGAGAGGCAACTTAGCCACCGTCGACGGGGAGGGTCTGCTGACGGATCGCCGCGCGGGACGCCTCCCCGGCGCCGAGGGCCGGCGGATCTGCGCCCGGCTGGCGAGCCGGATCGAGGCGGCCGGCAGCGCGCCGGGTGACGCGCTCGGCGGTGTGGTGGGCAATGGCATCGAGGTCGAGGTCCATCCCGGCGAGGCCTACCGCTTCGTCCTGCTGTTTCGGCCCCGGCCGGGGACGCCGCCGCTGGATGCGTGCCTTGCCGATACGGACCCGCAGCGGCTCGGCGTGGCGGTGCCGGCCGTCCAGGCGGCAGCCGGCGCCGGCGAGTCGGCCCGGCGGACCGCCGATCGCCTCGCCCCGGCGGTGGCCGCGCTCCAGGCGGAGCTCCGGGACGAGGACCGGGCGAACACCTTCCTGCTGCGCGGCTTCTCGAAGCTGCCGGTGCTGCCCGGCGTCGGTGAACTCCACGGTCTGCGGGCGGCGGCGCTGGCCGGCTACCCGCTCTACCGCGGCGTGGCGAAGGTCTGCGGCATGGAGATCGTCGACTGCGGCGGGAGCTTCGGGCAGATCCTCGACCGGCTCGAGGAACGCTGGGACGACTTCGACTACTTCTTCCTCCACGTCAAGGGGACGGACATGGCAGGCGAAGACGGCGACCTGGCGGCGAAGGTGGGCGCGATCGAATCCGTCGACGCGCTGTTGCCCCGGCTACTCGACCTGGGCCCGGACGTGCTGGCGATCACCGGCGACCACTCCACGCCGGCGCCGATGGAGGCCCACAGTTGGCACCCCGTGCCGCTGCTCCTGCGGTCGGAGAACTGCTTCGTCGACGAGTGCTCGCGGTTCACCGAGGTCGAGGCGAGCCGCGGCGCGATCGGCACGATCCCGTCGAGCGACCTGATGGGCCTGCTGTTGGCGAACGCCGGGAAGCTGGCCAAGTTCGGGGCCTAGCGGCGCTATAGTCGGGAAGCGGCCTTGGCGGCGCTGGCCGTGACCGTTTCCCGCGCCGTTGGAACTTGTGGGGGGTCGATGCAATGAGAGACAATCGAACGGTTGCGGCGTGGGTGGTGGGCGGCCTTGCCCTGGCGTTTGCGCAGGCGCCGGCGGCAGCTCAGGTGGTGCTGCCGCCCGCGGATGAACTCCACACGGCGCCCTGGCTCGCCGACCTTCGCGGGACGAGCAGCTCGAATGACCGGCTCAACGGGCATGGGGGCGGCTTCGTGGCCCGGGCGCTCCGCAATGCTGCCGGCGACGGTTGGGAAGCCGTCAGCTACTCCATTACGTGCGGGGGCTCCACCATTACGGAGACGCTGACGCCGGACTCGACCACCGGCGACGTTGGGGCTCTCGTCGACTGCAAGTCCGACACCCCGGAGAACGCGGTCAATCTCCGCGTGCACGGCATCGAGGGCGGCGGCTGGTACTGGGTATTCCGCCCGGTCGGAAGCGGCGACGACGCCGACGTGGCCGCGGCCGCCGCGCCCCTCATCCGGATGGACGTGCTCGCCCAGGCGCCGCGGCAGTTCCCGCTGGAGCCGAACGTAGGCGGAATCCAGGCGGACCGGCACGAGGTCATGGTCGATGACGACGGCCGCGGCTCGGGCGGCGCGACGCTGTTCACGGACGACCAGAACCGCCTCTTCGACGTTCTGCCGCACCCGGCCGCCGTGTTGCCGGTCGCGCCCTGTTCCGGAGTGTTCCTGGACGCGGCCGCCACGGACGACGATTGCGCCCTGGGCGTGCCGGCCGACTGGAGTTTGACGCTCGCGGACGGATCGGGCGATCCTCTCTCCGATCCCGTCGTTCGGCCCGCCGCGGCGGGCACCGCCGTGTCCGTCACCGCGACCCTCTCATTGGCGACGGGCCATCTCGTCGGCACCGGCTGCGCGCCGGAGGCCACCATCGAGCTGACGGGCGGAACGAGCGGGGGCGCGGTCCTGGATCTGCCCGGCGCGGTCGCCGTCAACGGCTCCAACCCGGCGAATCCGGGAGCGTGTCCGGCCGCCGAACTCGCCTTCTCGTGGACGGTCGACGTGTCGGCCGACACGACCCGTTGCGCGGCGTCCAACGCGGACCGGGGAACCGCTCAGACGGTTCGGGTCGCGGCCACTGCGCTCACCAGCGCCACGCCGGGCCTGCCGGCCGAGCTGTTCAAGGAGTTCGAGGTCGTCTGCGCCGCTTCGAGCTCCTCGTCGTCGGCGGGCCAGGAACTGGTGCCGGGGGTACCGTTCCCCGACGCCGAGTAGATTCGGCGTCCGTATGGTCGCCGGCCTTCGGCCGGCGGCTGCCTTGAATCGGGCTCCGCCCGAGGCCGGCCAGAAGGCCGGCGCACCGACACGCTACTGCCGGCGGAAGGCCCGCACGTCGCTGCCGGCGCCTTCGAACAGTTGCCGCACGGTCGGCAAGGGCAGGCCGACGACGTTGCTGTAGTTGCCGTCGATCTCGAGGATGAACAGGCTGCCGAGGCCCTGGACGGCGTAGGCGCCGGCCTTGTCGTCGGGCTCGCCGGTGGCGGCGTACCAGTCGATCTGCTCGGGGGTCAGTTCGGCGAACAGTACGCGGGTGCTCTCGACCGCGTGGAGGGTGTCTCCCGCGGGCGGGCGGAGCGCCGTGCCGGTCAGCACGAGGTGCCAGCGGCCCTGGAGGCGTTGGAGCATGGTCCGGGCGTCGCTCCGGTCGGCCGGCTTGCCGAGGATGGCGCCGTTCTCGACGACGATCGTGTCGGCGGCCAGCACCCACTCACCGTCGCGGGCGCCTGCTTCGGCCTTCTCGCGGGCGAGCCGGCGGACGAGGTCGCGGGGCCGCTCGCCCGGGGCGGGGGTTTCGTCGACCGTCGCCGGACGCACGGTGAAGTCGAGGCCAAGCGACTCGAGTAGCTCCCGTCGCCGTGGGGAGGCCGAGGCCAGGACGAGGGGGCCAGGCGCGGCTGCTGCGGTGCGGATTCCGCCTTCGGCGGATGCTGGCGAGGGCGCCGGCGCACCCAGTGGGTCGGCCGGTCGTCCGGCTGTCGGTGCGCCGGCCTTCTGGCCGGCTTCCGTCGTCGTCGCCGGCGCACCCAGTGGGTCGCGTCCGTTCACTGGAAGTACCCCGGAATCGTCTGGACCTTCAGGCCGCGCCGGCCGCGGGCGCGTGGATCCTTCAGCTTCACCTCGACCTTGCGGAAGGCGTCGCGGTCGCCTTCCGGCGACTCGAACACGAGCAGGTACTGGGAGCGGACCTCGGTCTCGATCCGCTCATAGACCCGCGGCAGTTCGGACGCCCCGGTGATGAAGAAGCAGCGGCCGCCGGTTTCCTTGCAGAGCTGCTGCAGCCGGCCGCGGAACATGAGCTCGCGCTGGTCGATGTCGATGCCGATGCTGTAGATCGCCACCTGGGAGCGGCGGGCGAACTCCAGCACGTCGTCGAAGCGGTACTCGCTGCTCGAGTCGCCGCCGTCGGTGAGCAGGATGAGCGCCCGCTTGCCGCGCAGTCCGCCGAAGTAGTAGAGGGAGTAGAGGATGCTGTCGTAGAGCGCGGTCTCGCCTTCCGCCACGAGGTCGGCGAGGCCGCCGGCCAGCGTCTCCCTGGAACCGGTGAAGCCGACGGCCAGTTCGGGGCGGTCGTTGAAGGTGATGAGGGCGGCGCGGTCGTGCGGCCCGAGGACGAGTTCGAAGAAGTGGAGCGCCGCCTCCTCGGCCGCGTCCAGCCGGTGATCCATCGACAGCGAGGTGTCGAACAGGATGCCGGCGTGGATGGGCTGGTTGGCGGCGTTGTCGAATCGCTGGAGCTGCTGGGGCTCGCCGTCGACGAAGACCTCGAAGTCCTCGCTGCCGAAACCGCGCACCGGGTCGCCGGAACGGTCGGTGACGGAGACGTAGAGCTCGATGAGGGCGACTTCGACTTCCTCGACCAGATTGCGGGAGTTGACGAAGACCAGGTCCTCGGCCCAGGCGCCCGTTTCGAGGTAGGCGACCGCGCGCACGTAGGAGAGCGGTTCGGCCGGATCGATGCCGATCGGCTGCTCGAACGGCGGCTGGTAGAGGGTGGCCGTGCGGGTGTCGTTCAGGAAGAACTCCACCCGGTCGAGTCGCTCGTGCCGGGGCGCTTCCACCTCGGCCACCGCGCGTACGCTGTTGGTATGGCTGGCGCCGCGCTGCGGCGAGGTGAGGCGGACCGCGAAGCGGTGCGGCCCCGAGTTGATCGTCACCTCGTCCGTCGCCAGGATGCCGCCCTGGCCGTCGTAGGCGTCGACTCGCAGGGCGTGGGCCCGCGGCGCGCTGCCGACGTCGATCTCGACCTGGTAGGGCGGCCGCCGCTTGCTGATCAGTTCGCGGCCGTCGAGCGAGAAGGCCAGATGGTGGATGTCCGGCCCGCCGGCGTCGGCGCCGACCCGGAGCCGGCCGGTGATCAGGCGCTCCGGCAGGGCGTGGATCCGGACGGTGTGCTCGTCCTGCGAGTCGACGAACCGGGGGCTGACGGCGTTGGCTTCCGCGAGCCAGTCGGGGACAGGCCCACTGGGTGCGCGTGTCGGTGCGCCGGCCTTCTGGCCGGCTTCCGGCTTAGGCGGCGGAGGATCGGCCCCAGAGGCGGGCCGGACGGCCGGCGCACCGACACCCGCACCGCCACCAGCGGCGTCAGTCCTCGCCACCAGAGGCACCTCGATCTCCGCGCTACCCCCGAAGAACCGGTCGGCCTCGAGCTCTCGCACCTTGACGACCAGCCGGTACGGGCCGGGCCGCAGGTAGCGCTCCGTGATCAACGGGATCGCCGCGGCCTCGCCGCCGGGCCGGGCCCGCGGCTCGAAGCGGTAGCGGAAGTTCTCGAACAGTTCGCCCCGGCGGAGCACCTCGCCGTCGAGCACGAAGCGACGCGATCCGTCGCCCGGTGCCGGCAGGAGGGCGGGGTCGATGCCTATGATCGCCTGCACCACGGTGCGGTTGCCGCGGCGTCCCGGATAGCGCAGCGTGATCTCGGCCGGCAGCGCTTCCGCGCCGTCGGGCGTTTCCGTGCTGCGGTCGAGAAAGGCGAGGGCCCACTCGTCGTCCGCCCGGCCGGGGTCCGGCGCCTCGGCGCCCATCGCCTGCCAGTCGAGCGCCAGGCCGAACGCGCTCAGCAGGTCGCCGCCGCGCGAGCACCGGCGGTTGATCTCGCGGAGCTGGGCGTCGCGGTTCGTCGAAACAGTGGCGAAGGCGAGCAGGGAGGAGAAGCCGTCGGCGGCGGTCCACAGGCGGAAGCCGCCGCCCTGGCGAAGGAAGATGAGGTAGAACTCGCCGCGCACGGCCGGGCTGTGCGGGTAGTGCCAGACCTCGAGGGTGCGGAGCAGCTCGCAGGTGGTGCGGAAGGTGCGCAGCGGCTCGCCGTGCAGCAGGAGCGACTCGAACCGGTCGTCCCGCGCGTCGCCGAAGCGCTCCGCGGCCGTCTCGGCGGCGTGCTCGAACCGTTCGCGGAACTCGTTCTGCGGCGTCTCGGGGTAGGGGTCGCGGACGGCCCAGAAGCGCTGCACGAAGGCGTCGCGCTGGTAGGCGTGCCGGAGTTCGCCGAACACGCGGCGTTCCGTGTCGGAGAGGATCGGGTCGACGGCGTCGAGGAAGTCGGCGTGGCGGCGGTCGAGGGTGGTGTCCTGGGCGGCTGCTGCCGTGGCGAGCAGCAAGATCGCAACGCCAGCGGAACACCTCACGGGTAGTACCCCTTCAGCGTACGGATCGACACGCCGGGCGCGGTGGCGTCGGCTTCGATCTCCCGGAAGCGGCGGTTGCCGCTGGTGTTCGTCGACTGGTAGGTGATCAGGTAGCGGGAGCGCAGCTCGCCGAGGATTCGGTCGTAGACGCCGGCGAGTTCGGCGATCTGGCCGATGAAGAAGGCGCGGCCGCCGGTCCGGTCGGCGAGCCGGGAGAGGGCGCGTCTGGCCGGCCCGGGTTGCTTGCCGAGGCCGATCGCATAGACGGCGACGCCGGAGCGCTGGGCGTACTCGAGCGCCTGGTCGAAGCTGAAGCGGCTGCTCTCGTCCTTGCCGTCGGAGAGCAGCAGCAGGGCGCGCTGGCCCTTGATGCCGTTCAGGTAGTAGAGGCCGAAGACGATGGCGTCGTACAGCGCGGTGCCGCGTTCGGCCTTGAGGCCGGCCAGCGAGCCGGCCAGCGAGCCCTGGTCGTTCGTGAAGTCCGAGGCGAGGTAGGGGTGGTCGTTGAAGGTGACGAGCGCCGCCCGGTCGCGGGGCGTGATCCCGGTCTGGAACAGGTCGAGCGCGGCCTCGCGGGCGACGCCGAGGCGGTTGACCATGGAGGCGGAGACGTCGAGCATGACCTGGAGGTGAACGGGGAGGTCGGTCACCCGCTGGAAGCGGAGGATCTCCTGCGGCGCGCCGTCTTCGAGGATCCGCACCTGATCGGCCCGCAGGTCCTCGTACGGCCGGCCCGAGCGGTGGAGCGCGGTTGCGTAGAGCTCGACGTACTGGATGTCGACGATCTCCAGGTAGTCGGGCGCGTTGACGTAGACGACGGCGTCGGTCGTGTTGCCGTCGACGAGGTAGGCGGCGGCCCGCAGGTAGGTGATCGCGTCGCCCGGCGGCAGTTCGACGAGTTGACTCCAGGGCTCCTGGTAGAGGGTGGCGACCGGCTCGTCGTTCAGGTGGAGTTCGAGGCGCTCGATCAAGCTGCCGTCCGGCACCTGGACGTCGATCTCGACGTGGACCTCGTCTTCGTAGCGGACGCCCTCGCGGGGTTCGGCGAAGCGGAGCGCGAAGCGGTTGCGGCCGGCGTTGAGCGAGATCTCGTCGGAAGCGAGCTCCGCGCCCTCCGCGTCGTGGGCGGTGGCGCGCAGGACGTGGACCCGGGGCGTCGAGCCGAGGTCGAGTTCGACGGAGAAGGGCGGACGGCGCTTGCGGGCGACTTCGCCGCCGTCGAGCCAGAAGCGCATCTCGGCGATGTCGCCGGTGGCCAGGGTGTCGAAGCGGACCAGGCCGGTCTGGAGCTCGCCAGGGGGCTCGAGGAGCTGCACCGTCGGCACGTCGCTGGTGAGCACCGCTTCCGCCTGGTCGATGATCTTCTGCACCGCCGGGTCGAGCTGGCGGGTGGCGGGCGCCTCAAGGGTCGGCACTTCGAGCGGCTGCTCCAGGCGGGCGAAGCGGCCGCCGTTCAGGTCCTCGACCTTCAGCACGAGGCGGTAGTCGCCCGGCCGCAGCCGGCGCTCGAAGGACAGCAGGATGGGCGGTTCGCCGCTGTCGCCGGCGGCCGCGGCGTCGCCGGCGGCGCCCAGGGGCAGGTCGAACTTGTAGCGGAAGTTCTCGAAGAGGTCGTCGCCGCGGAGCACCTCGCCGGTCAGGAAGAAGTTGAAGCTCGACTGGCCGCCGACCGTGTCGCGGTGCGCCGAGGCCGGGTCGACTTCGACCAGCGCCTCGACCACCGTCCGCGCCTGGTAGCGGGCCGGGAAGCGCACGTCGAGCGTCGCCTCGAGCGGCTCGGCGCCCTCCGGCACGTCGGTGGTGTAGGCCTCGAAGGTCAGTGTCCACTCCGCCGACGGCGCCTCGGGCCGCTCGTCGAGGCGCGCCATCAGGGTGGCGAACTCGAGGCCGTTGCTGCGCAGGAGCCAGTTGATGGCGGAGGCGGCCACGTCGCCGTTCGCGCAACTCTGGATCTCGCCGGCCGCGGCCTGGACGTTGACGCCGAAGTCGAGCAACCGCTCGATGCCGTCCGAGGGATGCCAGAGTTCGTAGTGCTGCTGGTTGCCGCGCCGGTAGAAGAGCAGGAAGAACTCGTGACCCACGCGGTCGCTGTGGCTGTAGAACCAGATCTCGATCGGCCAGGTGACCATCGTGCACTGGAACTGGATGCGCCCGGACGGTTCGCCGTTGAACAGGAACATCCGCGCGCGGTCGGAGCGCGGACCCTCGAACTCCCGTTCGACATAGAGCAGCCGCTCCTCCCAGCGGGCCCGGAGTTCGTTGCGCACGCTGTCGGGGTACGGGTCGCGGATTCGCCAGAAACGCTCGATCCAGGCGCGCCGCTGGTAGTCCTGGCTGACTTCGAGGAACGCCTCGCGCTCGGCATCGGAGATCAGGAAGTGGACGTTGGAGAGGAACTCCTTGAACTCGAGCGGCAGCGCCTCCTCGGCCGCGGCCAGGGCGGCCCGGCGTTCGCGGCGTTCCTTGCGGGTTTCCCCGCGTTCCTCCTGGGCGGCTGCGAGTGTGGGCTCAACGACGAACAGGAGGCCCGCGGCGAGGGCCAGAACAGAGGCTCTGTGTGCGGCTGTGATGGGCAACGGCGGTTCCTTCGTCAAGATTATCTCCGGGTGCGCGGGTCTTCTGACCCGCTGCCGCCGCAGGCGGCCTTGAAACTGCCGCCGGCGAAGCCGGCGACCTTTAGAATCACCCCCCATGCCCGCCGCCCCCGTCTACCTCGACCACAACGCGACGACCCCGCTCGACCCGCGGGTCGCCGAGGCCATGCTGCCCTGGCTGGGCGGCCGGCACGGCAACCCGTCCTCGGTCCACTCCTTCGGGCGGGCGGCGCGGGCGGCGGTGGAGCAGGCGCGGCGGCAGGTCGCCGAACTGATCGGCGGCAGCCCGCCCGAGGTCGCCTTCATGGCCTCGGGGACAGAGGCGAACAACGCGGTGCTCATGTCCATCTTCGACGACGGCGCCGGCGGTCACCTGGTCATCTCGGAGCTGGAGCACCCGTCGATCCAGCGCGCGGCGGACCGGCTCGAGCAGTCGGGCGTCGAGGTGACCCGGCTCCGCCCGGGAGCGGACGGCGTGGTCGGCGCGGCGGCCGTGGCGGCCGCCCTGCGGCCGGACACGCGCCTCGCCTGCCTGATGCTGGCGAACAACGAGCTCGGCACGCTCCAGCCGGTTGCCGAGGCCGCGGAGGCCTGCCGGGAGCTGGGCGTGCCGCTGCTCTGCGACGCGGTGCAGGCGGCCGGCAAGCACGCGGTCGACGTGGGTTCGCTCGGCGCCGACTACCTGGTCGTGGCGGCGCACAAGTTCAACGGCCCGGTCGGGGCCGCCGCGCTCTGGGTCCGCGAGGGCGCCGGCTTCGAGCCGCTGATCCTCGGCGGCGGCCAGGAGCGGCAGCGGCGCGCCGGCACGGAGAACGTGGCGGCCCTGGTCGGCTTCGGCGCTTGTGCCGCCGTGGCGTCAAGCGAACTTGACGATCGGATCGAGCGCCTGGGCGGCCTGCGCGACGGCCTGGAGGCCGGCCTGGCCGGCATCCCCGACGCGCGCCTCCACTGCGCGCCCTCGCCGCGGCTGCCGCACACGACCCACGTAGCGTTCCCGGGGCTGATCGGCGAGGACCTCGTCGTCCGCCTCGACCTGGCGGGCTTCGCGGTCTCGACCGGCGCCGCGTGCGCCTCCGGCGTGGTCGAACCCAGCCGGACCCTGCTGGCGATGGGAGTGTCGCCCGAGGAGGCGATCGCGTCCGTCCGCATCAGCCTGGGCACGTCGAACGACGAGGCCGAGATCGACCGCTTCCTGCCGGTGCTGGCACGCGAGGTCGAGGCGTTGCGCGCGCTCGCCGCCGAAGCGGTGGCTGCGCCATGACTCGGGGCCGGCAGACGGACGTGCTCTGGGTGCGCGGGTCTGACATCCGACCGCCCGAAGACGGGCGCTCGGACTGTGACGCGGCTGGCGCGGGGACGCGCCAGCCGGGTTCTGACCCGCTCCGGGTATCGCCGCTGACGGCCGTCGCGATGAGCGGCGGCCTCGACTCGTCGGTCGCCGCGCTGCTGCTCCAGCGGCAGGGCGCGCCGGTCGTCGGACTCTCCATGCTGCTCTGGGACCGCTCGCAGCAGGTCCGCCACGGCCGCTGCTGCGGCTCGCTCGACCTCGGCGACGCCCGCGGGGTTGCCCAGCAGATCGGCCTGCCGCACTACACCCTGCGCATGGACGGCGAGTTCCGCCGGCACGTGGTCGATCCCTTCGTGGACAGCTACGTCGGCGGTCGAACCCCCAGCCCCTGCATCTCCTGCAACACGGAGATCAAGTTCGAGGCGTTCTGGGAGCGGGCCCGGCGGCTGGGCGCCGGACGCATCGCCACGGGTCACTACGCTCGCATCCGGCAGGACGGGGAGGGCCGGTACGAGCTGCATACGGCCGTCGACGAGTCGAAGGATCAGAGCTACTTCCTGTTCGAGCTGACCCAGGAGCAGCTCTCGCGGGCCATCTTCCCGCTCGGCGAGCTGACGAAGGTCGAGGTGCGCGAGCTGGCCCGCGAAGCGCGGCTCGCCGTCGCCGAGAAGGGCGAGAGCATGGAGATCTGCTTCGTGGACCGAGGCGTCCGGGAGTTCATCGAGGACGAGCGCCCGGAGTTGCCGCGGGTGCCCGCCCGGGTCACGACGACCGCCGGCGAGGAGCTGGGCGAAGGTGCGCCGACCTACCGCTACACGGTCGGCCAGCGGCGCGGCCTCGGGGTCGCGGCCGGCCGCCGGCTCTACGTGCTCGACGTGCAGCCGGACGCGAACCGCGTCGTCGTCGGCGACCGCGACGAGCTGCTGGCCCCGGGCCTGGTCGGACGCGGCCTGCACTGGATCGCCGGCGAGCCGCCGCGCGACGGCGCCGGGATCCAGGTTCGCATCCGCTCGCGCCATCCCGGCGTCGGGGCCACGGTCGAGAGCGGCGGCGCGAACGGCGGCACCGGCGCCTGCCGCGTCCACTTCCGCGAGCCCCAGCCCGGCGTGGCGCCCGGCCAGGCGGCGGTGTTCTACCGCGGCACGCAGGTGCTCGGCGGCTGCTGGATCGAGGGTGCGCTCGGCGCAGCCTGACCCGCCTTCCCGTCCGCCTGCGTCTTGCACTACACTCGCGCCCGCAAGCGCTCAGCACCTTCTTGACCGAAAAGGAAAGTACCCATGAAGCGACTCCCCCTGGTTGCCCCGTTCGCGCTGGCACTGGCGTTCGTCAGCCCCGCGCTCGGCGCGCTCGAGTACTTGCAGAACGCGCAGTTCCGGCTCGTTTGGAAGGACGAGTCGCTGGGGCAGTTCGCGAAGCCGGCCGCGTGGTCGTCGGACAAGGGAGTCCTGTACTGGGTTGAAGACCAGGAGGAGCCCGAAGCCCTGGTCAAGGTCCGCGAGCGGGACGGCTTCTGGAGGCTCGAGCTGGCGGTGACGACGGACCGCCAGGGGGTCCTGTACATCGTGCACAACGAGACGGAGGCGCTGTGGGCCGTCCGAACCGGGCGAGCCGAAGATGTCGTTCCCCGCTACGACGGGGACTACCCCGACCACGGGGTGACCTGCATGATCCCGCGCGGGGCGCGCCGGAACGCCTGGCGCTGCTACTGGGGAACGACGCTGAAGCTCAACGACGCATGGGACCTGGAAGGGAACATCCCGGCCACGTACTTCGAGCCCTGGCCGCGCTGCCAGGGGACGTTCGAAAGCGTGGTCGTACTGGGGGAACCGCACGTCTCCACCACTGGAGGGCGGCCCGCTTCCGAGTGTCCGTCCGACGGCGCCGGCCAGGCCCCTCCGGCCCCCTGGATCGGGCCTTTCGAGCCCTAGAGCGACTCGCTCTCAGGAGCGTCGGCCGCGCCGGCCGACCACGATCGTCACTTCGCCGCGCAGCTTGCCGCTCTCCGCGGCCTGAGCGGCGATCTCTTCCAGCGAACCGCGCAGCACCTCCTCGTGGAGTTTGGTCAACTCGCGGGCGAGGGCGGCGTTGCGTTCGGGGCCGAAGACGGCGGCCGCATCGGCGAGCGAGGCGGCGGCGCGCCGCGGCGACTCGAAGAGGACGACGGTGTGCGGGAGTTCGGCGTGCGCCTCGAAGAAACGCCGGCGCTTCCCCTGCTTCGGCGGCGGAAAGCCGAGGAAGGTGAACGGATAGGGCGGCAGGCCGGAGACGACGAGGGCGGCCAGGATCGCCGACGGTCCGGGCAGCGCCTCGACCGGGAGGTTCCGCTCCAGCGCGGCCCGCACCAGCCGGTAGCCCGGGTCGGAGACGAGCGGGGTGCCGGCGTCGGAGACGAGGGTCACCGCGTCGCCCTGCTCCAGCCGCTCGAGCACCCTGCCGATCTGCCGGTCCTCGTTGTGGTCGTGCAGCGGCATCAGCGGCGGACGCTCGGCCGAGCCGCCGCGGCCGGCGGCGAGGCTCTGGAGCAGCCGGCCGGTGCGGCGCGTGTCCTCGCAGGCGATGAGGTCGGCGGCGACCAGCGCCTCGCGGGCGCGCGGCGAGAGGTCCGCCAGGTTGCCGATCGGCGTGGCGACGATGCGCAGGCGGCCGGCGGCCGTCGCCGGCTCCTCCCCGCTCACGGGCGGCCGGGGCCCTGCCCGTAGAGGTCGTGGTACTGCGCCACGTTGTACAGGACGCGCTCGATGTAGTTCCGGGTTTCGCGGAAGCCGACCTTGGTGAAGTACTCGTCGGCGCCGGTGGTGTAGCAATGGCGCTGCCAGAGCGCGGCCTGGGCCTCGCCGGCATTGTAGGCGGCCAGGATGACGTGCTGCTCGCCGCCGAACAGCGCGCGGAGTTCGGCCAGGTAGGAGGCGCCGAGTTCGACCGCTAGCGCGGGGTTCTCGAGTTCGCGCGGGGTTGAGAGGGACCGGCCGGCGTTTGCCGCGAGCCGCGCCGCGGTGGGATAGACGAACTGCATCAGGCCCCGCGCCGAGGCGGCCGACACCGCTTGATGGTCGAATCGGCTTTCCTGGCGCATGATGCCTGAGATCAGGAAGGGGTCCAGGTTGCGGCGCGCGGCGGCGGCGGCGATCAGGTCGCCGTAGGCGTCGGGGTAGAGCGCCCAGCGCATGGTCAGCGGGTAGAGGGGCTCCGGCACGCGGCGCGGCGCCCTCTGGGCCAGGATCTCCGCGATCAGCAGGGCTCGCCGGGGCCGGGTCTTCGCCAGCCCCTCCGCGGCGGTCAGTGCCAACCGCGGGTTCGCCACCGGGAAGTGCCGGTCCACGACCTCGGCCGCATCGCCCCACAGGCCGAGGGCGAGCAGGAGTTCCTGCGGGCTCGAGGCGGCCCGGTCCCACAGCGGCCACTCGCCGGGCGGCACGCCCCGGAGACTGAAGAAGGAGCGCACCGCCGGATCTGCGACCAGGCGGGCCTGGAGAATCTGCCTCGCGGCCTCGGCTTCGTCGCCCTGGCGGCCGTGGAGCAGCCAGGCGCGATAGAGCCGTGCCGGGTCCTCCGACCGTGCGAACCCGGCGGCGATGGGCTGGACGTACGCTCTCAGAGGCTCGGCGGCGAGGCGCTTCTCGGCTTCGCGAGCCAGCGGGTGGAAGAGGTCGGCGGCGAGCAGGTCGGCGTAGCCGGTGATGGCGCGGTCGAGCGCCCCGCGGGCTTCGTCGAGCCGGCCTCGCCAGTAGCGGACCTCGAAGTCGACGCTGCGGCTGGCTCGGATGGCGTCGCTGAGCCAGTCGCCGGCGCGGTCCGTGCGCCCCTGGACGATGTCGGAGGCGGCGAGGAAGAGGCTGGCGCGCGCCGATACCGCGCGGTCGTGGCGGAGCTGGAGCAGCACCGAGTAGAGATCGAGCGCTTCGTCCTCCAGCCCGCGGCGCCACTCCAGGCGCATGGCGCCAAGCAACGCCGCCACGGAGAAGTTGCCCTGGGGGTCGGCCAGGTAGGCGCGGCGGTAGTCGGCGGCCGCGGCGATCCAGTCGCCGGAGAGTTCCTCCGACCGCGCCTTCTGGTAGAGCGCCTGCCCGGACTGGCGTGGCGAGGACACGTTCGTAGCCAGCAGCTCGTAGTGCCGGGCGGCGTCTTCCAGGCGACCCTGCCGGAAGTGGCTGCGTGCCCACCGGTAGTGGATCTCGAAGTCGGAGGTCGATTGCACTTCCAGGTCGACCACGATCTGCCCGAGGAGTTCGTTCGAGCGGTCGAAGACGCCGTGTTCGTGGAAGGTGTTGCCGAGGAGCAGCACCTCCTGGCGGTCCTCGAGGGCCGGCCTCAGGCGGTGAAGGCGGTCGGCGGCCTCGAAGGCCACCAGGTCGTTGGCCCGTTCCCGGATCAGGCCGGTCAGGACGGCGGCCGCTTCGTCCGGGTCGCCGTCCGCGAGGTGGCACTTGGCCCGGCTGAGAGTCAGCAGGCGGCGTTCCGGCGCCGGCAGGCGCGACATCGGGACGCCGCGCAGGAGCCGGCAGTCGCCGCCGCGGTCGAGACTGGTGGCGAGCAGCTCGGCTGCCGGCTGCACCAGCACGCGTGGCGGCTGTCCGCCGAGCAGGGTGGCGGTGACCCCGGCGGCGATCTCCGGGTAGCCGAGCCGCGTCTGGCCCAGGGCCAGCCGGTAGCGCGCCCAGGGCTCCAGCGCGGGCGTTTCGGTCAGGCAGGTGGCGAAGGCCTCGGACGCTGTCTCGAGCTGCTCGAGCTCCTCCAGCAGGTGTCCTTCCAGGTAGCAGAGGCCATGCCTGGACGCGAGGTCCGGTTCTTCGGCGCGAAGCCGTTTCGTCTCCTCGAGCGCGGCTTCGGCCTGACCGGCGGCCTGGAACTCGACGAGCTGGATGCGCGGATCCTGGGCGGCGGCCAGGGCCAGGAGCGGCAGCGTCCAGGCGGTCACGATTGACGCGGCCATACGAAACGATAACCCGGCGAGCAGAATCCGGCATTCCGCAGGGTCCGTGGCAGGATACGGAGTGGACAGGAGGATCTCGGGCCATGCTCGAAAAGCTCGAACAGATTGAGCAGACGTACGACGAGCTGGCCGCCCGGCTCGCCGATCCGGACGTGCTCGCCAACCCGGCGCAGTTTCGCGACACGAGCCGCGCGCTGGCGGAGCTGAACCCGGTCGTCGAGCTCTACCAGCGGTACAAGAAGACGCGGGACGAGCTTGACCAGACGGCGGAACTGCTGGGCGAGCTCGAGCGCGGGGACGACATGTACGAGATGGCGGCCGAGGAGAAGGGCCTGCTGGAGGAGACGCTGGCGTCCATCGAAGAGACGATGAAGCAGGAGCTGGCGCCGAAGGACCCGAACGAGAAGCGCAACGCGGTGCTCGAGATCCGCGCCGGCACCGGCGGCGACGAGGCGACCCTGTTCGCGGCTGAGCTGTTCCGGATGTACAGCCGCTATGCCGACGACCACGGCTGGAAGGTCGAGATCCTCGACATGTCCGAGTCCGGCATCCGCGGCGTCAAGGAGGTGTCGGCGATCGTCGAGGGCCGCGGCGCCTTCGCCACCTTGCGCTACGAGGCCGGCGTGCACCGCGTGCAGCGGGTGCCCGAGACGGAGGCTTCCGGCCGCATCCACACCTCGGCGGTCACGGTCGCGGTGCTGCCGGAGGCCGAGGACATCGAGATCGAGATCGAGCCCTCCGACCTGCGCGTCGACACCTACTGCGCCTCCGGTCCCGGCGGCCAGGGCGTCAACACGACCTACTCGGCGGTGCGGCTGACCCACCAGCCGACCGGCCTGGTCGTCACCTGCCAGGACGAGCGCAGCCAGATCAAGAACAAGGCGAAGGCGATGCGGGTGCTGAAGAGCCGGCTGCTCGAGATCGAGGAAGCGAAGGCGAACGCCGAGATGGGCGAGGAGCGCCGCCGGATGGTCGGCAGCGGCGACCGCTCGGAGAAGATCCGCACCTACAACTTCCCCCAGAACCGGGTCACGGATCACCGGGTCGGCTTGTCCGTCCACAAGCTGCCACAGGTTCTCGAAGGCGACCTCGAGCCGTTGATCGTGCCGCTGCAGCAGCACTTCGAGGCGGAGCGGCTGCGGCAGACGGGCGAAGCGGACCCGGTCTGAGTGCCGGACGGCCCGAAACAGCCTCCGCCGGGGGCGGCCCGCATCGTCGATCTGCTCGACCTGGGGCAGGAGCACCTGGCCGGCTCGGTCGAGCAGCCGCGCAGGGAGGCGGCGCTGCTGCTCGGCGAAGTGCTGAGGCTCTCGGAGGCGCAGCTCTACGCCCGCGCCGACGACGACGTGCCCGAGCCCGCGGCGCTCAGCTACGGGCAGTTGATCCGCCGGCGGGCGGACCGGATCCCGGTCGCCTACCTGCTGGGCCGCCGCGAGTTCCATGGCCGGACGTTCGCCGTCGACCCGCGGGTGCTGATCCCGCGGCCGGAGACGGAGCACCTGGTCGAGGCGGTTCTGAACTGCACGGAGGACGGGGCCCGGGTGCTCGACGTCGGCACCGGCTCCGGCTGCATCGCCATCACCGTGGCGCTGGAGCGGCCGGCCAGCCGGGTGGTCGCGACCGACCTCTCGCCCGGCGCGCTGGCGGTGGCGGCCGCGAACTGCCGGCGCCACGGCGTCGAGGACCGCGTGCGGCTGGTCCGTGCCGACCTCCTGACCGCCCTTCGCCCGGGTGCCTTCGACGTCGTCGTCTCCAACCCGCCCTACATCGACGTCGGAGAGTGGCCGTCCCTGATGCCCGAAGTTCGCGACCACGAGCCGCCCGAGGCTCTGTTCGCCGGCGACGGCCTGGACTTCTACCGCCGCCTGCTCGCGGCGAGCGGCTTCCTCCAGGCCGGGCAGCGGCTGCTGCTCGAGATCGGCAAGGGCCAGCTCGAGGCGGTCCGCGGACTGGCGGAGCGAGGCGGTCTGGATGTCGAGTGGGTGGTCGCCGACCTGGCGGGAATTCCGCGGGTCATGACCTTGCGGCGCCGCTAGTCAGACCGCGCCGGGCTTGGGCATGCGGTAACCGACGCCGCGCTCATTGAAGATGTAGGTGGGGTCGCTCGAGTCGTCGCCGAGCTTGGTCCGCAGCTTCTTGACGAAGGCGCGGACAAGCTGGGGCTGTGCGTACACCCGGCCGGCCCAGACCCGGCGCAGGAGGGCTTCGTAGGTCGTCACATGCCCGGCATTCGCGGAGAGGACCCGCAGCAGTTCGTACTCGGTGGCCGTCAACGGCACGGGACGTCCATCGACGGTCACGCGGCGGCGCGCGTGGTCGATGGACAGGTTGCCGAGCACGAAGGGCCCGGGCGCGAGCCGCTTGCGGAGCGCGACCCCCACCCTCGCCGTGAGCTCCGTCGGGGAGAACGGCTTGACGATGTAGTCCTCCGCGCCGGCCTCCAGGGCTCTCGCGACCGTCTCGTCCCTGCCGTAGGCGGAGATGAAGATCACGGGCACGTTGGCGAGTTCCGGCAGGCGCTGCAGCAGTTCGATGCCGTCCGTTCCCGGTAGCACGAGGTCCAGCAGGACGAGGTCCGGCCGCTCCGTTCTGAGGAGACGGGGGAGTTCGCGCGCATCGCCGGTAACGACCGGCGCGTAGCCCCGGGAAGCGAGCGCGTCGCGGGCGAAACGGAGGGCCTGAGGGTCGTCGTCCAGCACCAGGACGCGCGGTCGACCGCCGCCGGCGCGCCGCCCTTCCGAAGCGGCCGCGACGAGGGCTTCGGACGTTTCGCCGTTGCCCGGCTCTTCCACCGCGGGGATCGTGAAGGTGATCCGCGTACCCTGTCCCTGCCCGCCGCTTCGGGCGGAGATGCGACCGCCGTGGGCTTCCACGAGTCCCTTGCAGATCGCCAGACCCAGGCCGACGCCGAGGCTCCCCTCCCCGCTGGCGGCCCCGGCGTGCTTGCTGAACATGTGCGGCAGCAGGTGCGGCGGAACGCCGCTTCCCTGGTCGGCGACCGTCACGGCGACGTGGTGTCCGTCCAGCGCAGCCTCGACGCTGATGGGCGACGACTCCGGCGAGTGCCTGGCCGCGTTCGACAGCAGGTTGTTCAGCACCTGAACGATTCGCCGCGCATCGGCCATGACGCGTGGAAGGTCCCGCGGCAGATCGATGCTCACCGCGTGGCGCGCGCCGCCGCTCGCGAACGCGCTCCTGGCCCGTTCCACCAGGGCGGTCAGGTCGACGGGCTGCGGTGCGACGGACAGCGTGCCGGATTCGATGCGGCCCACGTCGAGCAGGTCGCCGATCAGGCCCCGCATTTGCTCCGCCTGATCGTCGACGATCCGGAAGAACTGCAGTATCTCCGACCGGTCCAGCTCGTCGGACGCGCCGAGCACCGTGGCAGCCGAGCCCTTGATCGAGGTCAGGGGGGCGCGCAGTTCGTGACTCACCATGCTCAGGAACTCGGTCCTCAGCCGCTCCAGCTCGTCCAGGTGCGCGAGGTCCTGCAACGTGACGACCATGGACTCGGGTTCGCCTTCCGCGGACCGGATCGTCGTCGCGTTGACCAGCGCCCTCGCGCCGCGACCGCCGGCAACCGAGAGCAGGACCTCCTCGGCGCGCAGCGCGGGCGCGTCGTGGATCAGGCGGGACATCGGGACTTCGCGACCGTCGCCGAACCGGAAGGTCAGGACCTCGATCAGCTCCTCCGAGGGCCTCCCGGCAGCGACCAGGTTCTCCACCAGTCGCCTCGCCTCCCGATTGAAGGTGGTGGGAGCGCCGGTGGAGACGTCGAGGACCACGACGCCCACCGGCGACGTCTCGACCAACGCCTCCAGGCTGGCCCGCGAGCGCTGTTCGTTCCGGTGGGTGCGGGCGTTCGCGATGGCCGTCGCCGCCTGCGACGCGAACAGCACCAGCACGTCTTCGTCCTCAGCGGAGAACTCTCGTCCGCCACGCTTGCCGGCGAGGAAGAAGCTGCCGACGTGCGCGCCCCGATGCCGCATCGGCGTCCCCTGGAACGTCTTCGCCGGCATGAGGTCGGCGGAGAAGCCAAGCGAACGGACGTAGCTCGGCAGGTCGGCCAGCCTGAGCGGTGCGGAGAGTTCACGCAGGTGGTCGAAGAGGAGTGGCCCGTCCGGTAGCCAGCCCTCCATCTCGAGGTGCTGTTCCGGAGTGAACCCGGAGGTCACGAAGTCGCGCGGCGGCCCGCTGCCGTCGATCGTCGTGATGACCCCGTAGCGGGCGTTCGTGAGCGCACAGGCGCTGTCGACGATCTCCTGCAGGACGGTGGCTTCGTCGAGGCTGGCGGTGACGCGCAGCACGGCGGCGCTGAGCCGCGACGTGCGGTCGCGGAGCGCCGTGATCTCGCGTTCGTGCGCGTCCGGTGCGGCCATGGGTCGGTCCTCGTGGAGCGAGTTCACGAAGGTTAACGCAAGGGACCGAGTAATGAACGGGAAGTTCATCCTTGTTGTCTAGGGTGCGGGTGGCCTTCTCACGAATGCCCCCTTGAGGCGTGACCATGCTGAGACTCTTCCTCAACCGACTCCCTCTGGTCGTGTTCTCTCTCGCGGCTCTCCCGGCGCCCGCGGCCGAAGTCACGTTCAGCCGCGATGTGGCCCCGATCCTCGACCGGCACTGCGTGCACTGCCATCGACCCGGCGAGATCGCGCCGATGTCGCTCGCCACGTACCGGGAGGCGCGGCCTTGGGCGCGGTCGATTCAGCGCGCCGTGTCGAGCCGCGCGATGCCGCCCTGGTTCGCGGAACCTTCGGTAGGCGAGTGGGCGAACGATCCTTCGCTCTCCGAGGAAGAGGTCGGCACGCTTGTCGCCTGGGTCGAAGGGGGCGCCCCGCCCGGCGATCCGGCGTCGATGCCGGCGCCGCCCGAGTTCACGGAAGGCTGGCAGCTCGGCGAACCGGACTACGTGATCGAACTGCCCACCGTCACCGTGCCCGCCGATGGCCCCGATCTGTTCCTGAACCAGTTCGTGAGCATCGACATCCCCGAGCGTCGCTGGATCCGCGCGGTCGAGTTTCGGCCCGGCGCGCCCCAGGTGAACCACCACCAGCTTGCCTTCAAGGCCGACTTCACCGGCATGGTGGAGGACGGCGTGCCCCTGACCCCCAGGGAAGCCCTGCGCGCCAGCGGCTCGGTCGACGGTCGCGGCTACTTCAACGTGCTGGCGATGTGGGGCGCCGGAACCGCGCCGACCGAGTTCCCTCAGGGCGCCGGGCGCTGGCTCGAACCCGGCGCTGTCGTCGTCATGAACCAGCACTACCACCCGAACGGCGAAGAGCAGACCGACCGGACACTCATCGGCCTCCACTTCGGTGAAGGCGAACTGCGCTCGGAGATCCAGGCGGTGATCGCCGGCGAGATGGACTTCCTGATTCCGGCGGGTGCGCCCGACCACCGGGTCGAGTACCGGCACGAGATCGTGCGCGATTCGATGATCGTCTCCTACCTGCCGCATATGCACCTGCGCGGGAAGCGGATGTCGTACAAGGCGCACTACCCGGATGGCGACTCGGAGTTGCTCCTGGAGGTGCCCGAGTACGACTTCAACTGGCAGCTCTTCTACTACCCTGAGAAGCCGAAGCTCGTGCCGGCGGGGACCGTGATCGAGATCGTCGCCGTCTACGACAACTCCGGGGCGAACCCGAACAACCCCGATCCGACCCGCGACATCGCCTTCGGGCTTCAGTCCACGGACGAGATGATGTTCGGCTTCTTCGAGCTGGTCGAGGTGGACGGCGAAGACGAACGTTAGCGCTGCTATTCTCCTAAGCCCCTTGCCGGCTTTGCGCGGCGTTGCCCCTGAGGCCTCCTTGCTTGCAGGTCCCACCGCTTCACGGCGTCCTGGCGCCACGACCGAAGAAAGGCGACGACCGAACATGACCACCCCCCACGAAGAGCGCGGCGAAGAACCAACGCTCGAGCGGTTGCGGGCTCTGACCCGGGACATCGAGGCGATCACGGAGAGCTTCAGGGAATTCAGAAAGTCCCAGAGAAAGACAGACGAGCAGCTGCAGGAGACGGGCCGGTACATACAGGAGACGGACCGGCAGATGCGGGAGACGGACCGCCGTCTGAAGAAGGCGGAGGACCTGTTCACGACGCAGTGGGGCAAGCTGATGCAGAGCCTGGTCAGGGGCGACCTGGTCAGGTTGCTGGACGGCCGGGGTATCGGCGTTCGAAGTCTCGCGCAGCAGACTCTGGCGCGGCGCGGCGGCGAGAGCTACGAGGTGGACATCCTGGCGGTCAACGGCGAGGAGATCGTCGTGGTCGAGGTCAAGACGACGCTTCGCCCGGAGGACGTCAGGCGGTTCCGGTCCAAGCTGGGCCGCTTCAAGGAATGGTGGCCCGAGTATCGCGATCGTACGGTCTACGGCGCGATGGCGTTTCTTCAGGCGGCGGACGGGGTGGCCCTCCACGCCGAACGGCAGGGTTTCTTCGTCATCCGGGCCACCGGCGACAGCGCCTCGATCGTCAACGCCGAGGACTTCGAGCCGCGCGTCTTCGCCTGATGACGAAGAAGCACGCATCGCTGTTCGCTCTCGTTCTCGCTTTCGCGACCGGGCCGCTGGTCGGCCAGGTCAACGAAGAGGCTGCCGACCCCGACCGGCTCCAGTACCTGGATGTCTTCGAAATGGAGGTTGCCGACGACCCCCGCATAGCGCCCGACGGCGACCGGGTCGTGTACGTCCGGCGCGGCTTCGACGTCATGACGGACAGGTCGCGCTCCGCGCTGTGGGTAATCGACGCGGACGGCTCGAATCACCGTGCGATCACGGACGGAAGCGGCTCGGTGAGCTCGCCGCGCTGGTCTCCCGGCGGAGACCGCCTGCTGTACGTGGGCTCGAGTGGAGGCACGAACCAACTGTTCGTGCGCTGGATGGACACCGGCCAGACGGCGGAACTCACGAACGTGACCGAGTCCCCCGGGAACATCGCCTGGTCGCCTGACGGGAACTGGATCGCCATGACGATGTTCGTGCCCGAACCGGCCTCGGCCTTCGCGAAGATGCCGTCCAGGCCCGAGGGCGCCGAGTGGACGACGCCGGCACGTGTGATCTCGAAGCTCCGCTACCGGGCGGACGGCCGCGGATACGTCCCGGACGGGAACACGCACATCTTTGTTCTGCCCGCGGACGGGGGCACGCCGCGCCAGTTGACGAGCGGTGCGTACGATCACGGCGGTGGACTGTCCTGGTCGCCCGACTCCCGCTCGATCGTCTTCAGCGCGAACCGGGACGACCCGGACTTCGACGTCCGGGACAGCGAGGTCTTCGAGGTGGCGGTCGAGACGCGGGAGCTTCGCCAGCTTACGGACCGCTTCGGCCCCGATGGCGGCCCCGCGGTGTCGCCCGACGGTTCCCGGATCGCGTACACGGGCTTCGACGATCGCCATCAGGGCTACCAGGTCTCCCGCCTGTACGTCATGGATCGGGACGGCGGCGGCGCCCGCCGCGTCGGCGACCTGGACCGTGACGTGGGCAACCTCAACTGGGCCGCGGATGGTCGCTCCCTCTTCATCCAGTACGACGACCAGGGCACGACCAGGGTCGCGAACATCACCCTCGACGGCGAAGTCACGGACCTTGCCGCCGACCTTGGCGGCGTCGCCCTCGGGCGACCCTACGGCGGCGGCTCCTACACCGTGGCTCGCGACGGGAGCTTTGCCTTCACCGTCAACTCGCCGGCGCGCCCGGCCGATGTCGCCATCGGCCGGGCGGGGACGGAACCGCGCCGGATCACCGGCCTCAACGAGGATCTTCTTGCCCACAAGGAGCTTGCCGCGGTCGAGGAGATCTGGTGGGAATCCTCGCACGACGGCCGCCCCGTGCACGGCTGGATCGCCAGGCCCCCGGACTTCGACCCCTCTCGCAAGTACCCGCTCGTTCTCGAGATCCACGGCGGCCCGTTCGCCAACTACGGCCCCCGCTTCGCGGCCGAGGTCCAGTTCTATGCGGCGGCGGGCTACGTCGTCTTCTACACCAACCCGCGCGGCAGCACGAGCTATGGGGAGGAGTTCGGCAACCTGATCCACCACGCCTATCCGGGCCGCGACTACGACGACCTGATGTCGGGCGTCGATGCCGTGATCGAGTTGGGCTACGTCGACGAGGACAATCTGATGGTCACCGGCGGCAGCGGCGGCGGAGTGCTGACGGCGTGGATCGTCGGGAAGACCGAGCGCTTTGCCGCGGCCGTGTCGCAGAAGCCGGTCATCGACTGGATCAGCTTCTCGCTCACGTCGGACGGCTACGCGTCCTACTACCAGTACTGGTTCCCCGGCCCGGTGTGGGAGGACGGCATGCTGGAGCACTACTGGGCCCGCTCGCCCCTCTCCCTCGTCGGCAACGTCACGACGCCGACGATGCTGATCACCGGGGAACAGGACCTGCGCACGCCGATGGGACAGACCGAGCAGTACTACCAGGCGCTGAAGATCCGAAAGGTGCCGACGCAGATGGTGCGGATTCAGAACGCCTCGCACGGCATCGCGAGCAGCAGTCCGTCCAACCTGATCGCCAAGGTCGCGAACGTCCTGGAGTGGTTCGAGCGCTACCGGGTTCGGAGCCCCGTTAGCGACTGACGGTTAGAGTGATGGGGATCCGACGGGCCACGGCCGGCGAGGAGGAACCATGTCTCTGCTGATTCGTAACGGACGCATCGTCACGGCGGTGGACGACTACCACGCCGACATCTTCGTCGAGGACGAGACGGTCTCCCTGATCGGCCGCGACCTGGACTTGGAGGCCGACCGCACGATCGACGCGGCGGGCCGGCTGGTCATCCCGGGCGGCGTCGATCCGCACACCCACATGGACATGCCCTTCGGCGGCACGACGAGCGCCGACGACTTCGAGACGGGTACCAGGGCGGCCGCCTTCGGCGGCACGACGACGATCGTCGACTTCGCGATCCAGACCAAGGGGCACTCGACCCTGGAGGGCCTCGAGACCTGGCACGAGAAGGCCGCCGGCAAGGCGGGCATCGACTACGGCTTCCACATGATCGTCACGGACATGGAGGACGACCGGCTGTGGGAGATGCGGCGACTGGCGGACGAGGGCGTGACCTCCTACAAGATGTTCATGGCCTACCCGGGCGTCCTCTACGTCGACGACGGCACGCTGTTCCGGGCGATGCGCAAGGCCGGCGAGGACGGCACCCTGGTCTGCATGCACGCCGAGAACGGAATCGTCATCGACGAGATCGTCAAGATCGCGCTCGCGGAAGGCAAGACGGCGCCGAAGTACCACGCGCTGACCCGCCCAACCCGGATGGAGGCGGAGGGGGTCCACCGGTCCATCGCGATCGCCGAGGTGGCCGGGGTGCCCGTCTACATCGTCCACCTGAGCTGCGCGGACGCGCTCGAACAGGTGACCCTGGCCCGCGACCGCGGCGCCCAGGTGTTCGCGGAGACCTGTCCGCAGTACCTGTTCCTGGACTTGAGCCACTACGACCATGAGGACTTCGAGGGCGCCAAGTACGTAATGACGCCTCCGCTCCGCGAGAAGTGGAACCAGGAACACCTCTGGCGGGGCCTCGGCTTCGGCGACCTGCAGAGCATCTCGACCGACCACTGCCCCTTCTGCTTCAAGGACCAGAAGGTCCTGGGGGTAGACGACTTCAGCAAGATCCCGAACGGCGGTCCGGGAGTCGAGAACCGGATGAGCCTGGTCTACAACGGCGGCGTGGTGGGCGGCAGGCTGTCGGTCAACAAGTTCGTCGAGCTGACCTCGACGGCGGCCTCGAAGCTGTTCGGGATGTTCCCGAAGAAGGGGACGATCGCCGTGGGCAGCGACGCCGACATCGTCGTGTTCAACCCGGACCGGCGGGAGACGATCAGCGTCAACAACCCCTGCACGCACCACATGAACGTGGACTACAACGCCTACGAGGGCACGGAGGTGCAGGGGGTCTCGGAGATCGTGATCAGCCGCGGCCGCGTGGTCGTCGAGGACAACGTCTGGCACGGCCGCGCCGGCGGCGGGAACTTCCTGAAGCGAGGGCTGTTTGGAGGACCGTTCTAGGTAGCACTCTAGGCCGCCTTCGGCGGCCCCCGGAATGCCGGCCAGAAGGCCGGCGCACCGACAGATACGGAGAAGCGATATGAGCAGAATGTTGAAGTCGGGCCTGATCCAGCTTTCCTTGCCGGAGGGCACCTGCGGAGACGGCGCGTCGGCCGAGGAGGTCGCCGCGACGGTCGAGGCGATGACGGCGAAGCACATCCCCTGGATCGAGGAGGCGGGCCGCCAGGGCGTCCAGGTTCTCTGCCTGCAGGAGGTGTTCAACACGCCGTACTTCTGCCCCGGCCAGGACTCGAGCTGGTTCGCGGCCGCGGAGCCGGTGCCGGGCCCGGCCACGGAGCGGATGGCGGAGTACGCCCGCAAGTTCGGCATGGTGATCGTCGTGCCGGTGTACGAGCGGGAGACGGCGGGCGTCCTGTACAACACGGCCGCCGTGATCGACGCCGACGGCAGCTACCTCGGCAAGTACCGCAAGACCCACATTCCGCAGGTGGCCGGCTTCTGGGAGAAGTACTTCTTCCGCCCGGGCAACCTGGGCTACCCGGTGTTCGACACGGCATTCGGACGGATCGGCGTCTACATCTGCTACGACCGCCACTTCCCCGAAGGCGCGCGGGCCCTGGGTTTGGCCGGCGCCGAGATCGTCTACAACCCGTCGGCCACCGTCGCCGGCCTCTCCGACCACCTCTGGACGATCGAGCAGCCGGCCCACGCGGTCGCGAACGGCTACTTCATGGGTTGCGTCAACCGGGTCGGCACGGAGAAGCCGTGGGACCTCGGCTCCTTCTACGGCAGCAGCTACTTCGTCAGCCCGAGAGGTGAGATCCTCGCCCAGGCGTCAAAGGACCAGGACGAACTCCTGGTCGCCGACCTCGACCTCGGGATGATCGACGAGGTGCGCTCCGTGTGGCAGTTCTACCGCGACCGGCGGCCCGAGGCGTACGAGGAACTGGTCCAGCCCTGACGGCCTGCGCCGAGGCGACACTGGGTGCGCGGGTCTGCCATCCCAGCGCCCGATGACGGGCGCTGGGACTGGTTCGCTGGTGGCGCGGAACGCGCCACCAGGGTTCTGACCCGCCGCCGCCGAAGGCGGCCGAAAGACGCCGGCCGAAGGCCGACCGCTCGGCTAACTCGCGCGGCTCTCGATCGTCACGTGCAGGCGCTTCATCATCTCGTGAAGCGTCGTCGGCTTGACCTTGAGCCGCTCGGCGGCGCGCTTCTGGACGCCGCCGCAGGCCTGCAGCGCCCGGACGATCAGCTCCCGCTCGTAGGCGCTGACCGCCTCCTTGAAGGAGATGCCCGTCTTCGGGAGCGTCGCCGGCGCCGGCACCGTCGCGCCGCCTTCGCGGAGGCCCGCGGGCAGCAGGTCGAGGCCGATCTCCTCGCCGGTCGAGAGCACGACGGCCCGCTCGATCACGTTCTCCAGCTCCCGGACGTTGCCGGGCCAGCGGTGGGCCATCAGGACGTCCATCGCCTCGGGGGTGAGGCGGCGGGGGGCCTTCTCGTTCTCGTTCGAGTACATGCGGAGGAAGTGCTGGGAGATCAGGGGGATGTCCTCGACTCGCCTGGACAGGGGCGGAAGCTGGATCGTGATCACGTTCAGCCGGTAATAGAGGTCCTCGCGAAACTCGCCCTTGGTCACGCGCTCCTCCAGGTCGGCGTTCGTCGCCGCGACCAGGCGGACGTCGGCGCGCAGGGTCTCGAGCCCGCCGAGGCGCATGAACTCCTTCTCCTGGATCACGCGCAGCAGCTTGGACTGGGTGTCGGGCGGGATGTTCCCGATCTCGTCGAAGAAGATCGTGCCCCCATGGGCGACCTCGAACAGGCCCTTCTTGTGCGACACGGCGCCGGTGAAGGCCCCCTTGACGTGGCCGAACAGGGTGCTCTCCAGGAGTTCGCTGGGCATCGACCCGGAGTTCACGGTGACGAACGGTCCGTCCCTGCGCTTCGAGTTGTTGTGGATCGACTTGGCGACGAGTTCCTTGCCGGTGCCGCTCTCGCCACGGATCAGGATGTTGCTCTTGGACGGCGCGGCCCGGCGGATCAGGTCGAAGACCTGGCGGATCGGCCGGCTCTTGCCGATGATGCTGTCGAAGCCCTGGCGCTCACGGAGTTGCTCCTTGAGATCCCGGTTCTCGGCGGTCAGGCGGCGGCGCTCCAGGCCCTGGCGGATGGTGAGCCGGACCTCTTCGTTCTTGAACGGCTTGGGCAGGTAGTGGAACGCGCCCTCGCGCATCGCTTCGATCGCGCCCTCGATCGAGGAGTAGGCGGTGATCACGACAACGACCTGGTCCGGGTCGCTCTGGCGGATGCGGCGCATCACCTCCCGGCCGTTCATGTCCGGCAACATCAGGTCGAGCAGCACCAGGTCGATCTCCTCCTGGGCGAGCACGGTCAAGGCCTCCTGGCCGGTGGCGCAGCAGATCGGATGGTGCCCCTCCTGCCGGATGAGGGCGGTGAGGACCTCCTGCAGGACCTCTTCGTCGTCGACGATGAGGATGTTCATTCGTCGTTCTCCTTCGACTGGGGCTGCGGTCGGGGCATCATCGGCAGACGAAGCGTGAGGCGGCAGCCGCCGGACGGAAGGTTCGAGGCGACCAGGTCACCGCCGTGCCGGCGGACGATCTCCTGGCTGATCGAGAGCCCGAGGCCGGTGCCTCCAACGGCCTTGCGGGTGGAGAAGAAGGGTTCGAATACGCGTTCAAGGTGCTGCTCGGGAATGCCGGGCCCGGTGTCGTCAATGAATACGTCGAGCGTGTCGCCCGAGTTTTCGACCGCCAGCGAGAGACGCCTCTCCTCGCTGCCGGCTTCCGTCATCGCGTCGACCGCGTTGATCATCAGGTTGGCGAGCACCTGGCCCAGTTCCGTCTCGTTGCCGGGCACCCGGACCTTGCCGCACGGGCCGAGGTCCACCTGGAGCTCGACGCCAGCGTCGGCCAACCGTTCCGCCAGTGCCTCGCAGCTTTCCCGGACCACGAAGGCCAGATCGACGGGCGCCGGTTCGTGCCGGCCGCGGCGTGCGAAGTCGAGCAGCGTGTTGACGATGCGGGCGGCCCGGAAGGTCTGGCGCTCGACCTTGCGCAGCAGGCGCCGCCGCGGATCCTGATCGGAGGTCTCCGCCAGCAGCATCTGGGCGTAGCTGGAGATTCCGGTCAGGGGCGTGTTCACTTCGTGGGCGACGCCGGCGGCCATCGCGCCGAGAGCCGCGAGGCGCTCCTTCTCGGCCAGCTCCCGCTTCATCGCCACCCGCTCGGTGACGTCGTGGGCCACGACGACCCGGTCGCCGGGCGCGGCGCCCTGGAACGCCGCGACGGACAACTGGAGGTATTTCTCGGTCCCGGTGCGGTCCTCGAACAGAACCTCGACCGGCGGGTCGTCCTGCCGCGGAAACAGGTCGAGCGGAATCAGGTCGCCGAGGCCTCGGCCGGCGGCCTCGTTCCGGGGCAGGCCGACGAGAGCCCCGAAGGCGCCGTTCGCGGTCACGATCCGGTCCCTGCCGTCGATGACGGCGATGCCGGCCGGAGAGGACTCGATGATCTCCTCGCTGAACTGCTTGAGTTCGGAGACCCGCGTCAACTGCCGCTGTCTCTGCTCGAGCAGTTGCGCGTTCTCGATCGCCAGCACCGCCTGGTTCAGGAGCTGGCGGATGAGTGTCAGGTCGTCGGTGGAGAGCGGCGCGCCGCCGACGCGGCGGCCGACGTAGAGCAGACCGACCGTCCGGTCCCGGACCTGGAGCGGGAAGACGTAGTGGTAGCCGAGAACCGCCAGGCGCAGGTACCCGCTGTCCGCGGCGTCGGCCAGCGGCGCCCGCGCGAGGGCCCGGTGGGCCTCGCTCCAGATGGAGACGTCGACCTCGGCGAGCTGGAGCTCCGGCGCTTCGGGTTCTTCCCGCACGGGCGTCAGATGGTCGCCTTCGACCAGGAACAGGTTGCTCTGCTCCAGGCTCAGGCCTTCTTCCAGCTCTCGCAGCAGGCTCGACGCCAGCCGCCCGAGGTCCCGTTCGTGGAGCAGTTCCTCGCCGAGCCTCTGCAGCGCGCGGCGGCTGCGCTGGGCGCGGTACTGGAGTCGCTGGAGACTCGAGCCGATGCCCTGCTTGACCGGTATCGAGAGGGTCCCTATGACGAGCAGCGCGCTGGCGTTCAGGAAGCCCCTGGCGACGACCATGTCCTGGGGCACGCCGCGGCGGATGAGCAGGCTGAGCAGCGAGAAGCCGAGCACGGCAAGCAGCACCGTGAGCGCGTAGGTCGCGACATCGCGGGCGATGACCGCCACGTCCCAGAGGCGGTAGCGGAGCAGGGCGTAGGCGAAGCTCAGCGGAACCAGGGCCAGCGGCGCCACCGCGACGGCGTCGAGCCAGCCGGGCGCGGGCACTTCCAGGGCGAATGGCACGACGTACAGCACCAGGAACGGCAGGTAGCCGCCGGCAACGCCGAAGGCGATCCACTGAGTCTGCCGTCCCTGCTCCCAGTCGCGCCTGGACAGCAGGCGGCGGCCCAGCACGGCGGCCGCGGCCAGCGCGTAGGCGACCAGCAGCAGCAGCTCGACACGGTCCTGACGCTCGAGCGCGGTGGCCGAGAGCTCGCCGGCCAGGCGGCCGGCCCCGAAGATCTGGTCGAGCTGCAGCGCGAGCAGAGCGGCGGACGGCAGGTAGAGCCAGGGCACCGCGCGGCGCGCCCAGATGGAGTTCGGGCGCACCGGGAACACGAGGAAGAAGTGGAGCGTGAGGGGCGGCAGCAGGAGCCGGCAGGCGCCGTCGACGAGGTAGAAGATGCGGTCGATCGCGTCGAAGGGCGCGAGCGGCGTCACCAGGTAGAGGGCCGCGGAGGTCAGGGCCCAGAGGTGGAACAGGAGCGTCTGCCGGCTGCGTTGACGGCTCAGGGTGTAGAGCCCGATCAACAGGTAGGCGATCCCGGTCAGCGCGAGGGCGATGTAGGCCCAGTCCAGGCTCAGCCGGGGCAGGGGGTGCAGTGCCGTGACCAACTCCTCGCCTTCGTCGGTTTCGCGGAGCACCTGCAGGTCGCTCTCCGGGCGCCGGCGCAGCAGGCGCTCCAGCTCGTCGGCCGAGAGCGGCGGTTCGCCGTTGGCCAGGACGATGACGTCGTCGGGCAGCAGCTCCGACCCATCGCCGGCTGCGACCACGCGCAGTTCCCCGGCGGCCGTTTCGACCACGAGGCCGACATCCTGGAACGAGCTCACCTTGCGGCCCATGGACAAGCCGCCCAGGCCGACGACGAGGATCGTCGCAAGCAGAAGCGCGGCGGTCAGGCCGAGCCGGGCGGGTCGGGACTCGATGCGCATCGCTGGGTTGCTCGTCCGGTCGCTTCGTCGCGGGTGTGTCTTCTTTGCCTCAGGTGCGGCCGGAATGCCGTGCCTGGGGCAATTCAGCTTTCTGTAAGCACGTCCTGTGCCGGGCGGACTCCCCGGCTATCCGCCTGATTTTAGGACATGTCGGGGCCTTTCAGGCGGTTCCGATTCAATCTGTTGGTTATGGAACGGTTTCCTGGATTACATGTGTCGGTGCGCCGGCCAGCAGGCCCGCGGCCCCGCAGCACAGGGTCGCCGCGTAGCGGCACGCGCCCTATGCCGGCCCCAAGGCCCGCGCCCCCACCCACGCGAGAA
>JAJEBV010000028.1 GCA_022822365.1 Thermoanaerobaculia bacterium
GGAGCCGTTGAGAAACTTTATCTTGCCCGGAGGCACAACGGCGGCAGCGACGCTGCAACTTTCGCGAGCGGTATGTCGGCGCGCCGAACGCCTCGCGGTCGGCTTGGCTCGTCAGGAAGAGCTAGGCGACCACGTGATCGCCTACATAAACCGGCTGTCGGATTGGTTGTTCACTTTAGCGCGCTATGAAAACTTGCAGGCTGGCGAGCCGGAAACCAAATGGAGCGTACGCTGATGGGTTGGTCTTGGGCTAGCGCCTTGGCGCTTGAGGTGCCGGAGGTGGGAGTCGAACCCACACGCCCTTGCGGGCGCCGGGGATACTGCGAGTCCCCGCAGGGGACGCGTTGCGCCTCAGGTCAAGTGGTGCCGGAGGTGGGAGTCGAACCCACACGCCCTTGCGGGCGCAGGAGTTACTGGAGTCCCCGACAGGGGACGCGTTGCGCCCAGGCCAGACTGGTGCCGGAGGTGGGAGTCGAACCCACATGCCCGTAAAGGGCGGGGGATTTTGAGTCCCCTGCGTCTGCCATTCCGCCACTCCGGCACGAAACTGGACGAGCAGAGCGCTCGCGCGGAGAAGGTGACGGACAGTAGCAGGACCGCTGCCCCAGTTCCAGCGTGAAGCCGTCAAACCCAGCGGTGTCAGTGACTTAGAGCCAGCCGTGCCGCTTTGGCGCAAACGGGGCGGGAACAACTTGACGCCAGGGCCCTCTGCGGCTACAATCAGCGACCGTTAACTGCGTGATTTTCTGTAACTTAGGCACACAGCGCCAGACAAGCAACTCGCGGCCGATCCCGGAACTGAAGACAGCGTTCCGGCGATCCTGCCGAAGTGTGCACCTGCCACCAGTTTGAAGGGAGATCAGAGTGTTCCGAGTGGGTGAGAAGGTCGTGTACCCCAACCACGGGGTCAGTGTAGTAGAGCGAATCGCGGTGAGCGCACCGGATGGCGGTGAGAAGCAGACCTACTACCACCTGCGCCTGCTGGCGAACGACTCCAAAGTGATGGTTCCCGAAGAGAACCTGGACCGCGTCGGCCTGCGACGCCTGGCCAAGGAGCGGGAGATCAAGGACCTCCTCGCCCTGATCGAGGACGGGAACATCGACGTCTACAAGGACTGGAAGGGGCGCTACAAGCAGAACCTGGACAAGATGCGGACCGGTGAGCTGACCGATGCCGCCGAGGTGCTCAAGAATCTCCGTCTGGTGAGCCAGAAGAAGAGCCTCTCGTTCCGCGAGAAGAAGATGTACGAGAAGGCCAGGTACTTCATCGTGAGTGAGGTGCTTCACGTCCGTGAAATCAGCGAAGAGAGCGCCGAGGAGCTGGTCGAGAAGGCGCTTACGACCAGCCTGGACAAGATCTCCAAGGCCAAGGCGAGTTGAGCCTGCGCGACCGCCGCGGTCCCGGCTCCTGACACCCGACCGGGGCAGGATCGATCAGAAGCCGGGCGTTCAACCCGAAGACCGCAACGGGTTCGCGAGACGGTGACACGGCTCCTCGTCATACTGATCGCCATCCTGCTGGCGTGGATGTGGATCGCCCGGATGATCCGCGGCGCGTTGCGGTCGCCACGAGCCGCGGAAGCACGCTCCCTGCTGAGGCTGCTGCAGGTTCTGCGCCGCACGGCGGGCGGCGGTCCGACCGCCGGCGCAGGAGCGTCGCGCAGCCGCGCCGCGACGACGTCGGGTGGCGGCCAACCGAAAGCCCTTCTCCGGTGCCGGCGCTGCGGGGTCCATGTGCCCGAGGTCCAGTTGACGGCCGGCGTATGTGGAAACTGCCTGAATGAGGACCGAACCGCCCACGATTGAGGCGGCCGAGTACGCTGCCGTCGCGGTTCCGCTGCCGCTGCCCGAACCCCTGACCTACCGGGTGCCGCGGCCGTGGCGTGGGCTCGCCCGGGTTGGAGTGCGCGTCCGGGTACCTGTCGGGCGGCGCCGCCTTGTCGGCTGGATCGTCGATCTGCCGTCGGCGCCGCCCGCCGGTCTGGACAGTGAACTGCGATCGATCGAGTCGGTGATCGACTTCGAGCCGTTGCTGCCCGACGACTTGATGAGGCTCGCCGACTTCACGGCGTCCTACTACGCGGCGCCGATCGGCGAAGTGCTGAAGACCCTGCTGCCGGGAGTGCTTCCTGCCTGGGGTGACCGCCGCGTGGAACTCACGAACCGCGGAGCGCTGGCAGATTGCCGCGATCCGGCGGACCGGGCCTTCCAGCGTTTCCTGCTGGAGCGGGGCCGCGTCGCCCTGACCGAAGTCTGGGCCGAACTCGGCGACACCACGTTGCCGGACCGGATCGATCAATGGCGCGAAGGCCGGCATCTCCGCATTCACGAGCCCGGCGGACGGAGCGCCCGCTACCGCCAGGCGGTCGAGCTGCCGCCCGGAGACCGCAAGAGCCAACTCGACCGTTGCGGCCGCTCGCCGGCCGGCAGGGCGGTCGTCGAGTACCTGGCGGCTCTCGGCCGGCCGGCCACCATTCGGGAAGTGCGCGACGGAGTCGGTTGTTCGGCGGCGGTCGTGCGCCGGTTGGTGACGCTCGGTGTGCTCCGTTCCTTCACCCAGATCGAGGCGATCGATCTGGCTCGCCACCGCCTCCAGGGGGACGCCGCGCCGGCGCCTTTCGCGCTACGGCCCGATCAGGCGGCGGCTGCGCGGGAACTCGTGGAACAGGTCCGCAGCGGTCGCTTCCGGCCCTGCTTCCTGGGGGGCATGACGGGTTCGGGAAAGACGGAGGTGTACCTGCGGGGGGCCGCCGCGGCCCTCGAGGAGAGCCGGTCCGTCGTCATCCTCGTGCCTGAGATCGCTCTGGTCCCGGCCCTGGCGCGCGCCCTCCAGGAACGCTTCCGCGACCGGGTCGCCATGCTCCACTCGAACCTCGGTAGCGCTGAACGACGCCAGGAGTGGGAGCGGATCCGCGACGGCGAGGCTCGAGTCGTCATCGGCCCACGTTCCGCGGTCTTCGCTCCCGCCCGAAACCTGGGCCTGATCGTCGTCGACGAGGAACAGGACGGCGCCTACAAGCAGGACACGCGGCCACGGTACAGCGGACGGGACCTGGCCCTGGTGCGAGCCAGGACTTCGGCGGCGACAGCTCTCCTGGTTTCCGCGACGCCGAGTCTCGAGACCCGCCTGAACGTCGAGCGGGGTCGGTATCGGAAGCTCCGTCTGACCGCCCGGGTCGGCTTCGGGGCGCTTCCGGAGGCGATGCTCGTCGACCTCCGCAAGGAACCCGGAGATCGGCCCCGCCGGCCCGGTGACGTCGCCTTCTCGCGGCTGCTGGTCCAGGAGATGGAGAACAGCCTGCGGTGCGGTGAACAGGTCATCCTGCTGCGCAACCGCCGTGGTTACTCGCCGCAACTGCTGTGCCGCGCCTGCGGCGAGAACATGCCGTGTGAGGACTGCGGCCTGCCGAAGAGCTACCACCGCCGCGAAGGACGGCTGATCTGTCACTACTGCGGCGGCCACGCTCCGGTTCCGAGCGTCTGTCCCGAGTGTGGAGAGGCTACGCTGCAACCGATCGGGGCGGGCACGGAGCGGGTGGAGGAGGAGGTCCGGAAGCGCTTCCCGGAGGCTACCGTGGACGTGCTGGACCGCGACACGACACGTCGCGTCGGAGGCGCCGCCGCGGTACTCGAACGGTTTCGCTCCGGGAAGACCGACATCCTGATCGGCACCCAGATGATCTCCAAGGGACACCACTTCCCCAACGTCGCTCTCGCGGCCGTGCTGGCCGCGGACTCCTACCTCGGGTTCCCGGATTTCCGCGCGGCCGAACGGAGCTACGCGCTCCTGACGCAGCTTGCCGGCCGCGCCGGCCGAGGCGAGCGCGCCGGCCGCTTCGTGATTCAGACATACCATCCGGACCACTACGCGATTCAGGCCGTCCTGAACCAGGACGACGAGGCCTTCGCCCGCCACGAAATGCGCTTTCGCCGGACCTTCCACTACCCGCCGTTCACCCGCATGGTCCAGCTCGTCGTGCGCGACCGGAACCGTGATCGGGGCCGTTCCCGGATCGAGGAGTTGGCGGCCGCGGCCCGCAGCCACGAACTCGCCGCGCGGGTCCGCTTCTCAGGGCCCGCGCCGGCGCCCCTGGAGCGCCTCAAGGGGCAATGGCGCTTCCAGTTCCTGATGCGCTCGGTAAACGGCGGGGAGCTGAGGAGTCTGGCGAGAGCCGTGGCGCCCACGCCGGCGGCCGACCTCACGGTAGACGTCGACCCTCAGGATCTGATGTGACGGGTCGACCTGTCGTGGAGGAGAGACCAATCGACACGGCGGAGTGGCTGGAGAAAGCGACGCCCGGAGCAGCCGGCGCGCTGGCGGAGGCGGGCTACGGCCTGCTGTCGGCACCGCTCGCCCGCAGAGGTGTCAGCACGCCCTCGGAAGCGGACGCGTTCCTGGCGCCGCATCGGCGAGGACTCCACGATCCCTTCCTGCTGCACGGCATGGAGGAAGCGGTGGAACGGCTGCGCAGAGCCTGCCGGGACGGCGCAACGGTGGCCGTCGTCGGAGACTACGACGTGGACGGCGTGACCGCCTGCGCCCTCCTCACCGCGGTGTCGCGGGCGCTTGGTGCGAAGGTTGTTCCGATCCTGCCGAAGCGGCTCACGGAAGGCTACGGCTTCCAGGTCCTCCAGGTGGAGAAGGCGCATCGCGCCGGCGCTTCCCTGATCGTCACCGTGGACTGCGGAACGACTTCCGGCGATGCGGTGCTGGCGGCGATCGAGCGCGGCATCGACGTGATCGTGACCGACCACCACGTGGTCGGCAGCGACTTCCCCTCGCGGGCGATCCAGATCAATCCGCTCCAGGACGACTGCGACTATCCGTTCCGGCACCTCTGCGGGGCCGGACTCGCCTTCAAGCTGGCGCAGGGGGTGCTGCGGCGAAGCGGTCGGGCCGAGCCGCTGGCTGCTCTGCTGCGCGTCGCGTGCCTGGGGACGATCGCCGACGTCGTGCCACTGGTGGGGGAGAACCGCGTGATCGCCGCACTTGGCCTTCGGGCCCTCTCGGAGGCGCGCTCTCCGGGACTGCGGGCGCTGAAACGCGTGGCGCGCGTCCGGGGCTCCGTATCGTCGACCGAGGTCGCGTTCCGTCTTGGACCGCGGATCAACGCCGCCGGGCGACTCGCCGACGCCGAGCTCGCGCTTCGATTGCTCCTGACGACGGATTCGACGGAGGCGGATCGTCTCGCCGGCGAGCTCGACGCCCTCAACCGCAACCGTCAGGCGGAGGAGCGGCGGGTCGTCAAGCAGGCCGCCGAGTTCTTTGCTGCCCGTGACCCGCTACCAGGCGTTCTGGTGGCCTGGAGCCCGGAATGGCACCGCGGCGTCGTGGGGATCGCTGCCGGGCGCCTTGCGCGGGACCTCCACCGCCCGGTGATCCTCCTGGGAGTGGACGGGGACACCGGCACCGGATCTGGTCGCAGCATCCCGGGCCTCGATCTTCATTCCTTCGTGGCCGGTTTTCAGGATCGGACGATTCGTTTCGGCGGCCATCCCCAGGCGATCGGCCTTTCCGTGGCGGTTTCCGAGTTGCCGGACCTCAGAAGCGCAATGGAAGGAGCCGACGAGTGGCCGCCAGAGATCCTCGTACGCCGGCGCGAGTACGAACTGGAGCTTTCCGCCGGGCAGATCGGTTCGGAACTCTACGCGGAGTTGGCCAGGCTGGAGCCGCACGGGGAAGGGAACCGCCGGCCCCTGATCCGGCTCGGTCCGCTCGAACGTGCCAGCCCGCTACGTGAGTTCGGTGAAGACCACGTCAAGCTTCGCGTCCGGGCTGCCGGCGATGGGCGCTCGGAAGGAAGCCGCCCCGTCTGGCTCCTCGGATGGGGCTGGAAGGAGCGGGCGGCGAGTCTTGACGGTCGTTTCGAGGTTCTCGGCGCCCTGGAGTGGGATTCCTACCAGGGCGGTCCGGTAGTGAGAATCGAAGACGCCCGGCGGATCGGAAGCCACGAGACGAGGGAACGTAGAATGTCGGCATGACGCCGGACGCTCCTCACGAGCCGCAGGAGACAAGGTCCTCAGAGGCGACATCCCCGGCGGAAGGGCCCGGCTCCACCTACGGACCGAGGCGCCGGCGCGCTCCGAACTTCGGCCGCCGCCGGCAACTGCGCAACCGCCTGCTGAGGGCCGCCCTGCTGCTGGCGCTGGTCTCCGGCGTCGGCGGCCTGACCGCGCTGTTCCTTCAGGGACGGGAGGAGCGTGCCACAGCCAGACCGGATGCTGGCGCCGAAGAGACCGTCGAAGCCACTGAAGAACCGGAAGCGGTCGCCGAAACGGCCCAGCTCAGTGCGGAGGAGTTCGAGTCGACGCTCGAGCGCGAGGGGATCGAGGTGTTCCGCATCCGTGGCGCCCGGACGAGTTCCGACGACCAGGGCAACGTGAATCTCAGCCAGGTCGAGGTCGCCTATCCGCAAGGCGATGATCACTACTTCCTGCGCGCGGATCGCGCGACCTACAACGAGGAGACGAAGGCGACCTACCTCCAGGGTTCGGTTTCTCTCCAGGGAAGCAACGGCCTGGCCGTGGACACCGACTGGATGGAGCTGGCGGCGGGCGGTATGGTCCTGACCGCGGCGGACGACAGCCGTTTCCGTTTCGAGGGCGTCACTGTTCAGGGCGACGGCCTGCGGATGGACTTCCGCGAGGAGATTGCCCGCATGGGCGGCGGCGTTCGTCTGGTCGGCACGGAGGAGTCCGACACTGGCGTCGAGACCGACCCGTCCCCGTCGCTCTCCCTTGCCGCCGAGACGCTGGAGTACCGTTGGCGCGAGGGAATCGTACGGGCGCTCGGCGGAGCCGAGATGGAGATCGGGCACTTCACGCTCGTGGCCCGCTCCTTGACCCTGCATGAGGGGGAGGCCGGTGGCCTGGCAGGGCTCGAGGCGCGAGGTGAGATCGAGTTGAGGGCTCCGCTCGAAACCACGGAACCCGACGTCGAAGGCACCGGCCGTCTGGTCGGGGAATCCACCCTCGTCCTGCGCGGTGAAGCCCTGGACGTCCAATTCGACGACGCCCAGTCTCCGAGCCGGATCGACCTGAGCGGTCCGAGCTGGGGCGGACCCGCCGTGTTGCGGATCGACTACGGAGACGGGTCGCAGCGCCGTATCCGGGCAAGGCTCCTCGAGTTCAGTTTCCTGGAGGGCGTGCTGGCGGAGTTCTCCTCGCGCGGGAGGGTCGAGCTTCACGAGCTCGTGCCGGACAGACAACGTCCGCTCCGACAGGCATCGAGCGTCGTTGCCGCCGGACGCTTCGACGAGGAAGGTGTCCTTGTCGAACTGACACTTGGGGGCAACGTGGAACTGACCGATCGAAGCGAAACGACGGTGTTCGCCCGGGCCGAAGAGGCGACGATCGATCCCTCGACGCAACGCGTCGACTTTCGTGGCCAGCCCGCAAAGCTGGTTCTCTCCCAGGGAGAACTCGAAGGTTCCAGGGTCCTCTTCGACCAGGGGAACCGATGTGCCGAGGCGAGTGGAGGAGTGCGCCTCACCTTCGACGGCAGCGGCGACGCCGGCGCTGGCGCACTGCCGTTCGGCGGCGTGTCTCCGTCGGAAGGAGGGGCTTCCGATGGCGGCGCCTCGGTCATCACGGCCGGTGAAGCGCTGCTCTGCGAAGCGGGTGAGAGCCGGTTCCGCGACGGCGTGGAGGTGCGGCGCGGCCCCGACCTCCTCGCGGCGGCCCAGTTGCGCATCACGGAGGACCGCCGCCGGATGGTTGCGAACGGTGACGTCCGGACTGTCTGGCACTCCCGGCCGCTGGCACAGACCGCAACCGCCGGCGAAACCGGGGCGGAGAGCGCGACAGAGCGGTGGTCGATCTCCGCGGCGCGCATGAACTACGACGAAGACGGGAGAGAGCTGCGTTACAGCGGAGGGGCCGCTGCTGTTCTGGGCGAGCAGAATCTGAAGTGCGACGAACTGACGATCGAAGCGATCCCCGGCGACCAGGACTCCGCAAGGGCGGGATCCGAGGCGCAGACGCTCTTCTGCCTCGGCAGCGCTCGGCTCGACGACCCCGGTTACGGTGGCTCCGTCGAGGCGAACCGTGCCGTCTACGCCTTTACCGAGCGGGTCATCCGGTTCTCCGGCAACGTCGTGTTCCGTGGCGGTACGGACGAGTTGCGGGGACCCGGCCTGAACTACTGGATCGACGAGCGCCGCTACGAAATGAGGCCGTCCGGCAGTGCGGCTGCCGGAGCCGGCGGCCCGTGACGGAGCCGTCGGCATCCCGCCACCGCATCCGCACCCAGGACGTGCGGAAGGTGTACCGGGGCAGGCCCGTCGTCCAGGACGTGTCGATCGAGGTCGCCCAGGGAGAGGTCGTCGGGTTGCTCGGACCCAACGGCGCCGGCAAGACGACGACCTTCTACATCGTCGTCGGACTGACTCGACCGGACCAGGGCCGGGTGTTCTTCGATGACACCGAGATCACCGACCTGCCCATGTACCTCCGGGCCCAACAGGGCATCAGCTATCTCCCGCAGGAGCCATCCGTGTTCCGGCGACTGTCGGTCGAAGGCAACCTCCGCGCCGTGTTCGAGACCCTCGGTCTCCGCCGCGCCGAGCAGCGGCGCCGGATGAACCAGTTGATCGCCGACTTCGATCTCGTCGCGGTGCGGCGCTCGAGGGGGAATCAGCTTTCCGGCGGCGAACGACGTCGCCTGGAGATCGCCCGCGCGCTGGCGATCGGCCCCAGCTTCATCCTTCTCGACGAGCCGTTCGCCGGAATCGATCCGATCGCCGTTCTCGACATCCAGGCGATCGTGCGTCAACTTCGGGACATGGGCATCGGGGTCCTGATCACCGATCACAACGTCCGCGAGACCCTCAGAATCACCGACCGCGCCTACATCATCAACGACGGCAGGATCCTTCGCACCGGCACTCCGGCGGAGCTGTCGGCGGATGAAACGGTCCGCAAGATTTACCTCGGCGCCGAGTTCAGTCTCTGAGGGCCGGCACCTGTCGCGGTGGTGATACCGTCGTGTTGGCATTACTCTTGCTGGGATGGACGCGCCGGCACACAGTTGCGGCAGAGCGGAAGAACGAGCCGCTCGTTGCAGCTCGACACGACCGATCCCCGGAAGACCCCACCGCCCCAGGGACCGCCCCATTCGGTAAGCGCGATCATGGTGCTCCAACAGAGGCTCTCGCTCAAGCTGGCCCAGCGGCTGGTGATGACGCCGTCCCTGCAGCAGGCGATCAAGTTGCTGCAGATGACACGGCTGGAGCTCCAGGGCGTCCTCAACCAGGAAATGGTGGAGAACCCGATGCTCGAGGATGTCGGGGACCAGGAAGATCCCGAAGACGCGGAGGAACAGGACCCGGAAGAAGAGCCGTCCATGCTGGACATCGATCTCGACGCCTACTTCAACGACTACCTGGGGTCCGAGTCGACCGCCCCGAACACCTTCGAGACGAGAGAAGCTGTTCCCTTCGAGAACAGCATCAGCCGGGATCCGGACCTCTACGATCACCTGCTCTGGCAGTTGCGGTTCTCCGATGCGAAGCCGCCGCTGCGGGACATCGCGGAACTGGTGATCGGCAACCTGGATGCGGACGGGTTCCTCCGTGCCTCGATCGAGGAACTCCAGCTCCTCGGGGCCCGACCCGCCGAGGTCGAGCGCTACCGGGCGGAGGTCACGATTGCCCGGGAGATGGCCGAGGCCTTCTCGGCCAACCACTCCGGAAACGGAAACGCCGTCGCGGCACCGGGGGACGATGGGACGGCACCCGGACCGGATCCCGTGCCGGCACCCGGACCGGATCCCGTGCCGGTACCCGGATACCCGGCCGAGTACGTGAACCGCGCACTGGACCTGGTACGGACCTTCGATCCTCCGGGGATCGGCTGGGGCACGCTGCCCGAGTGCCTGCTGGCTCAACTCGAGGTCCGGGGCGAAACCGGCAGCCTGGCGTATCGCATCGTCGATGAGTGCTGGGAACTGCTGGCGCGGCGCCAGTTTCGCCTGATCGCGCGACGTCTCCGCACGCCGCTGCCGGCCCTTGAGGCGCCCGTGGAGGCGATCAAGGCCCTCGAGACCCGTCCGGGCCGGCTCTTCTCACACGAGCGCACCGAGTACGTCGAGCCGGACGTCGTCGCCGTGAAGACGGGAGGGGAGTGGGCGATCCAGTTGAACGACGACGGTCTGCCGAAGCTGCGCATCAGCCGGGCGTACCGGACGATGCTGCAGCGCATGCAGCGCGAGGAAGGCGAGGCCGAGGCCCGCGAGTTCCTGAAGGACAAGATGCGTTCCGCCATGTGGCTGATGAAGAGCCTGGATCAGCGGCAGAGAACGATCTACAAGGTGGCGGAGTCGATCCTGCGGCAGCAGCGTGGTTTCTTCGACCACGGCATCGACGAACTGCGCCCCATGGTCCTGCGCGATGTCGCGGACGACATCGGCATGCACGAGTCGACGGTCAGTCGCGTCGTCTCGAACAAGTACATCCATACGCCGCGGGGTCTGTACCCGATGAAGTTCTTCTTCCACAGCGGCATCGACAGCGACCAGGGCAGGGAGATCTCCTCCTTGACGATCAAGCGGAAGCTCCGGCACATGATCGGCGACGAGGACGGCCGCAGACCGCTCTCCGACTCGGCCTTGACGCGACAACTCCAGCGGGAGGGGATTAACATCGCCCGGCGCACAGTCGCCAAGTACCGGGATGAACTCGGTATTCCGTCATCGAACGACCGCAAGCAGATTTTCTGAGACGAGCTGAGAGGGAACCGCGGAGCGACGATGGATCTTGCAAGCCTGGCGAAGCCGCAACTCATCTTCCCGGACTTCGAGGCCAAGAACCGGGACGGTGCCCTGCGCGCCCTGACCGAGCGCATCTGCCGGATACTCGGACTGGCGGATCCGGACGTCGTCCTGGCGGCGCTGCGCGAGCGGGAAGAGTTGGGCTCCACCGCGCTCGGAGACGGCCTGGCCGTGCCCCACGGACGGATCCGTGGCCTGCGGGACATCGTGCTGGCGGTCGCGGTCTCGCGGCGGGGCGTGGACTATGGCGCCGAGGACGGCCGGCCGGTGCGGGTCTTCTTCGTCCTGCTCTCGCCCCAGGAGAGCGCCGGCCGCCATCTCAAGGCGCTTGCGGCCGTGTCGGAGTGGATGAACCGCGGCGGCCGGGAGCGCCTGCTCAAGGCGAGAAAGCCGCAGGAGATCTACGAGCTGCTGTGCGCCAACGGGCGTGTCTGAGTTGCCGGTTCGCCTGTTCGTCATCACGGGGCTCTCCGGCTCGGGCAAGAGCACGGTGGCCCGCTGCTTCGAGGATCTGGGCTATCACTGCATCGACAACCTGCCGCTGCCCCTGCTCCGCCACCTGGTCCGGGAACCAGCAGCCGCCGCACCCTCCTTCGATGCGATCGCCCTGGTCACGGACGTTCGCACGCCCGGTCTGGCCGAGGAGTTGCCCCGACTCCTGGACGAGGCGGATCCGGCGGTAGTCGAACCGGTACTGCTGTTCCTCGACAGCTCCGACGGCGTCCTCGTCCGGCGCTACTCGGAGACCCGGCGGCGTCATCCCCTGACAACGGCGGGGGAGCGGGTCATCGACGGCATTCGCCGGGAGCGCCAGCAACTCGCCGAGCTGCGGGGTAGAGCTTCCCGGGTTCTCGACACGACGGATTCGACCATTCACGAACTTCGAGCCCTCATCTACAACGAGTTCGCCGCCAGCGACGCCGGCGGACTGACGGTCAACATCGTCAGTTTCGGCTTCAAGTTCGGCGTTCCTTCAGGCGCCGACCTGATGTTCGACGTCCGATTCCTGCCGAATCCGTACTTCGTAGCGGAGTTGCGGGAGAAGCCCGGCACGGACGCGGAAGTCCAGCGCTTCCTGCATGGACACACCGCGTTCGGCGAACTCGTCGGTCGCCTCGAGGATCTCCTCGCCTACCTCCTGCCCAGGTTTCGCGACGAGAAGCGGAGCTACCTGACAGTCGGGATCGGCTGCACCGGCGGCCGGCACCGATCGGTCGCGGTCTCCGAAGCCGTGGCCGATCGTCTCGCGGCAGGTTCATGGCAGATCCGCCTGCAGCATCGCGACGTCGAGCGGCACCGGACAGCCGCCATCGCCGACCCATGACAGTCCCGGTCCTCATCGTTTCGCACGGCGACCTGGCCCGCGAGTTGCTCGCATCCGCGAAGGCGATTGCGGGGCAGCACTCGAATGCCGGCAACGCGCCGATTCACGCGCTCTGCGTCGACTGGCACGCCGGCCGGGAGCAGGCGGCCAGCCTGATCGAGGCGAGGATCCGCCAACTCGACCAGGAGCATGGTTCCGGCGTGCTGATCCTGACCGAGATGTACGGCGACACTCCCTGCAACAGCGCTCTGCGCGCCGCCGGAGTGGCCAGGGCCGCCGTGGTCACCGGCGTCAACCTGCCGATGGTGCTCAGCCTGTGCTGCGGTGCTCCCGATCTGGACCTTCCGGATCTCGCGGACTGGACCTGGAGCAACGGCCGCAAGAGCATCCAGCTGGCGGCGACCGGTCTGGCGCGGCCTGCCAGATGAGAGAACGCGTCGTCGAGGTCGTCAACGAGTTGGGGCTTCATGCCCGGGCCGCGGCCAGGCTCGTGCATACGGCGAACCAGTTTCAGTCGTGCGTGGTGCTCCGTGCCAACGGCCGCGAGACCGAGGCGAAGAGCATTCTCGGCGTCCTGCTGCTCGGCGCGGGGCACGGCGCCAGGCTCACCGTCCGCTGCCGCGGCGAGGACGAGCAGGCCGCCATGGACGCCCTTTGCGATCTGATCCGGGCCCGCTTCGGGGAGGAGGCTTGAACCGGCCGTCCGGCAGCCCTCCGACCGTCCAGGAGACGCTGCAGGGAGCGGCCGCCGCCCCGGGCGTCGCGATCGGGCCGGCCGTGTGTCTTCGCGGTCACGGTGTCCAGGTCCTGCGCGTGCCGGTCCGCAGCCACGACCTGGACCGGGAGGTTGAACGTTTCCGCGCCGCCGTGAGGGCCGTCGAGGTCGAACTGGAGGCCACCGAAAGCCGGATAGCGGAAACGTTCGGCAGCGATCTGGCGTCCATCTTCCATGCCCACTCCGTGATCCTGCGAGACTCCTCCTTCGCGCGGAGGATCGACCAGACGATTCGGGAAGATCGAGTGAACGCCGAATGGGCGGTACAGGCGGTAGCCGACGATCTCGGCGAGAAGTTCGCGCAGGTCAAGAGCCAGCATCTGCGCGAGCGCGGCGAAGATCTGCGCGACGTCACCCGCTACCTTCTGCGCGCCCTGGCCGGCAAGAAGAGCAGCCCCGGCGTCGGCGTGGACTTCGATCGTAGTGTCGTCGTCGTCAGCCACGAACTGACGCCGGACGAGGTCCTGCGCCTGGGCCGTCGCGGCGCCGTGGGCTTCGCGATCGAGGTCGGAGGCGCCAACTCCCACACGGCGATCGTCGCCCGCGCACTCGACGTTCCCCTGGTCACCGGCATCGTGGACATCACGAACCGCGTTGCCGATGACGATCCGGTGATCGTCGACGGGGAAGAAGGACGCTTCACGCTGCACCCGACGCCTGAGACCCTCGAGCTCTACGGGGTCCTTCAGCGCCGCCGCCGGCAAAAGGAAGAGGTGCTCACGACGGCAGCGAGAAAACTGCCGGCACGAAGCCGCGACGGCGTCGGAGTCGAACTGCTCGCCAACGTGGAGATTCCCGAGGAGTTCGAGGACGTGCAGCGCTTCGGTGCGGCCGGCGTCGGTCTCTACAGGAGCGAGTTCCTCTACCTCGAGAAGAGTCCGGATCTGCCCACGGAGGAGGAGTACCTGGTCGTCGTCAGGGGGCTCCTCGAAGCTCTGGCGCCTCGGCCGGTCGTGGTCCGTACGCTCGACCTGGGCGGAAGCAAGACCGCACGCGGCCTTGACGAGCTGGAGGAGGAGAACCCGGTCCTCGGTCTGCGCGGTATCCGGCTGACTCTGGCTCGCACCGACATCTTCCGCAGCCAGTTGCGTGCCCTGTTTCGCGCGGCTGCTTTCGGCAACCTGCGCATCATGGTCCCGATGGTGACGGCGGTGGAGGAGATTCGGGCGCTGCGCAGCCTCTGTGCGGAAGTCTGCTCGGAGCTGACTGCGGAAGGAATCGAACACCGGCGGGACGTCGAGATCGGCGCCATGGTCGAGGTGCCGGCGACGGTTCTGATCGCCCGTCAACTCGCCGCCGAGGTGGACTTCCTGTCGATCGGCACGAACGACCTGATCCAGTACGCGCTGGCGGTCGACCGGACGAACGAGCAGGTGACCAGCCTCTACCAGCCCTTGCATCCGGCCGTTCTGAGCATGATCCAGCTCGTCGTCGAGGCCGGTCGGCGCCAGAGGGTGCCGGTGGCGCTCTGCGGCGAAATGGCCGCCAGCCCCGAGTGCGTGCCCCTGTTGCTTGGCCTGGGCCTGCGTGAACTCTCGATGAGTCCACGGAACATTCCGCTGGCCAAGGAGGTCGTCCGGACGGTGGACGTCGGCGACGCGGAGGAGCTCGCCAGACGCTGTGTCGCCGCTTCGACCGCCGGCGAAGTCCGGGCACTTCTCGCCGGGGCTCGCGCGCCCGCGGTCTAGGAGACGGCGCGAGGTCCTGTTGGACCCGCGGCCCGCCGACTTCCGGCTGCGGGAGTAGTAATCTCCGCGCCGTGGAACGCTTCTACATTGAGACGTGGGGCTGCCAGATGAACGAACTGGACAGCCAGCGCATGGCCGGGCAGTTGATGCAGCAGGGCATGCTGCCGACGCGCGCACTCGAGGAGGCCGACCTGATCCTCCTGAACTCCTGCTCGGTTCGCGAGAAGGCGGCCCAGAAGGCGTACTCCCGGCTGGGCGAGTATCGGCTGCTGAAACGGGTCCGTGAGAACCTCAGGATCGGATTCTGCGGCTGCGTCGCCCAGCAGGAAGGCGAAGAAGCGCTGCGCCGGATTCCCGATCTCGACTTCGTTGTCGGCACCGGCCGCGTAGGGGAGCTCGGGTCGGTTCTCGGACGTAGCCGCAACGGAGAGCGTGTCCTGGCGGTCGGTTTCCCGGAGGACCGCCCGTACGACTTCGAGGCGATCAGCCGGGACACCGCCCACAAGGGCATGGTGACGATCATCGAGGGCTGCGACAAGCGCTGCACCTTCTGCGTCGTCCCGAACACAAGGGGAGCGGAGCGCTGCCGGCCGATGGCGGACATCCTGCGCGAGATCGAGCACCTTCTGGACTACGGCTTCGTGGAGATCGAACTCCTGGGCCAGACCGTGAACCACTGGCGCGAACCTGCGCCGCCGTTCGGCAGCGGCCGGGACCGGGACTTCGCCGACCTGCTGAACGCAGCCGCCGTCCTGCCTGGCCTGAAGCGCCTGCGCTTCGTGACCTCCTATCCGCGCGACTTCACCGACCGGATGATCCGCGCCGTAGCCCGCCACGAGAACATCTCGCCCTACCTTCACCTGCCGGTGCAGTCGGGATCGAATCGCGTGCTGCGCCGGATGGGCAGGGGATACACGGTGGAGGAGTACCTCGCGCTGGTAGACCGCCTCCGAGCTGCACGTGGGGGCCTGGCACTGTCCACCGACCTGATCGTCGGTTTTCCGGGCGAGTCCGAAGAGGACTTCCAGCGCACCCTGGACCTGGTCGAAACGGTACGTTTCGCGACGGTGTTCGCGTTCAAGTACAGCCCCAGGCCGAACACGGCGGCCATCCGGCTACCGGCGTCGGACGAGGTGCCCCGCGAGGTCGCCGACCAGCGGTTGCAGCGTGTCTTCAAGGCACAATCCGCGATCCAACGCGCGCTGAACGAGGAACTCGTGGGCTCGGAGTTCGACCTCCTCGTTACCGGTTGGAGCCGGCGTGCCGGACACCAGTCCGGGCGAACGGACTGTCACCGGATCGTCCACTTTCCGGTCGCCGACCGGCCCGTGGAAACCGGCTCGCTCGTACGGGTCCGGACCCTTCAGGCCTACGACCACTCCCTGATGGGCGAACTTCTCGCCAGTGGCGTAGGATGACCGGGATGGCGGCGGACGAGGTCAAGGCTCAGTCGACCCGCGGGGAACCCGAGGACCGGAAGATCCCGGCCGAGGTTCACGGTCTGATGATGGAGCCGAACTCCAACCAGCCGATCGTGATCCTGCGCCTGCACGAGCATGACCCGGAAGAAAGCTCCGTCGTTCCGATCTGGATCGGCATCTTCGAGGCGGGCGCCATCCAGCTCGCGATCGAGGGCAGGGATCCCGGCCGGCCGATGACTCACGATTTGCTGAAGAATGCTCTCGATCTGGTGGGTGCCGAGGTGATCGAGGTGGTCGTGAGAGCGATCGAGGGAAACACGTTTCTGGCGGTGGTCGAGCTCGTCGAGCGAACGGGCGAGCATCGCCTTCTCGATGCAAGGCCCAGCGACGCCATTGCCCTCGCCCTGCGCGCCGGTGCGCCACTCTTCGTCCGGCAATCCGTGGCCGATCTCGCACGCGTCAAGCAGTCCGACCAGAGCGATGGCGCCGGCGAGGCCCCCACGGCGGGTGACGAGAAGAAGATGAAGAAGTGGTTGGAGGAACTCGACCCGAAGGCGTTGGGAAAGTACGAGATGTAGCCGGCCGATGCCGACGAAGGAAGGCGAGACCAGACCCGGCACCGCACACCATGTCGGGGAAGTTCGCCGTCCCGATGGTCGCCCGGTCGGCCGGATGGTGCCGCTGGCCCGAATCGAGCCCGACCCGGATCAGCCTCGGCGCGAACTCGGAAGTCTGGACGGCCTGACCGCCTCGATTCGCGCCAGGGGCGTGCTCGAACCGATCCTGGCGCGGCCGATCGACCAGGTCGGTCCGGACGGGGGGACCTACCGCCGGTACCGGATCATCTCCGGTGAACGCCGTTTCCGCGCGGCGCGGCGGGCCGGACTCTCAGAGATTCCGTTGATCGAGATGGAGGTCTCGCCCCGGGACGCCCTCGAAATCGCCCTGGTCGAGAACCTCCAGCGAGCCGATCTGACGCCATTCGAGGAGGCCGAGGGCCTGCGAACGCTGGTCGAACGCCATGGCTACACCCACGATCGGGCCGCTGTCGCGGTCGGCCGGTCCCGGGTCAGCGTGACGGAATCCCTCGGGCTACTGCGCATGCCCGGAGGCGCGCGAGAAACCGCCGCCGGGCTCGGCGTGGCGTCGAGCAAGTCCATTCTGCTCGAGGTGATGAAGCTGGGCTCGGAGGCTTCGATGATCCGGATGCTGGAACGGATCGCGGAGCACGGCCTGACGCGCGCGGAAGTTCGCGCGGAGATCCGGAAACGGCGATCCCTCGCCGATGAGCACGAAGCAGAGGCCGCCGTGGCGGAAACGGGCGGCACCGGGCAGGAAGCCGGGAAGAAGGCTCACGTGTTCCGGTTTCGGTCGGGCGATGACCGGTTCAGCGTGTCGCTCAGCTTCAGGCAGGAGGTCGTGGAAGAGAACGACCTCATCCTGGCGCTCGAGGAGCTTCTGGCCGAGCTTCGCCGGGGCCGGGACGAGACGGGACCGTAGGGCTCGGCGCCCGGAAGCCCGCCGCGGGCGTCCGCTGCCGCGCACCGGTGGCGTTCGCGCATGGCTGGAGTCTGATAATGTCCATTATGTAAACCACAGCAGGAACAGCGCACACGCCGGGCGATGAGTCAGAATGGCGGCCGAAACCGCGATGTACCGACTCCTCGACCGCTACATCTTCCGTGAAACGACGGGACCGCTCGTTCTCGGGCTCCTGGTGTTCACGTTCCTGGCGCTCATGCAGGAGCTCTTTCAGTACGCGGAGATGATCATCGGCCGCAACGTGGAGGCTGCGGTCGCCCTCCAGCTCCTGGGCTACAGCTTGCCGCACATCGTCGTCCTGACGATCCCGATGGCCTTCCTGTTCGCGATCCTCATCGCGATCGGCCGCCTGGCGGCGGACAGCGAGCTGGTAGCGATGAGGGCCTCGGGTATCAGCCTCTGGGCGATCTACCGGCCGATCCTCCTCATGAGCCTGGTCCTGGCGGGCCTGACCGGCTATCTGAGCACGGTCACGCTACCCGCGGGCAACAAGGCGATCAGCGACCTCCGCCTGTCGATTCTGACCCGAAACGTCAGTCAGCAGGTCAAGCCGAAGGTCTTCTACGACCAGCTTCAGGATCGGGTCCTCTACGTCTTCGAGACCCCCGAGAACGACGAAGGCTGGCGAGGGGTCTTCCTCGCCGACGCCGTGCCGGGCCCGGAACAGCAGGTGATCGTGGGCGAAACCGGCCGGATCGATCTGAACCAGGCGACCGGCCAGGCGGTCCTTCGGTTCGGCGTCGCCGACGTCCACGAGGTGGACACGAACAACCCGGGCGCCTACCAGCTCCAGCGACTCAGGGATGCCAACATCGCACTCGAGGACAGCCTCTTCCGGCACGAAGAGCGACTCGTACTGGCGAAGGACGTCCGTTCCATGACTCTCCCCGAGCTCTTCGACCGGACCGTGGAGCCCGGAAGAACCGCGTCGGAGCGGAACAGGGCGTTGGTCGAGGTCCACAAGAAGTTCGCCATCCCGGCGGCCTGTCTCGTGTTCGGCCTCTACGGAATCCCGCTCGGTTTCCGAAACCGGCGGGGCGGCCGCTCTTCCGGTTTCCTCGTGTCGGTCGGCATCTTCCTCTTCTACTACGTCCTGCTGGGGAACGGAGAGGAGGCGGCAGCGAGCGGTCAACTTCCCCCCTGGCTGGCCATGTGGGCGCCGAACATCGTTCTGAGCGTCCTCGGCACCTTCCTGCTGTGGCGCCGCAACCGGGACAAGAGCCTGATGATCAGCGCTCTCGACCGATTTGCGCGGGATCACCTGTGGCGGCGCTTCGCCCGCCTCGGGCGCCGGCGGGAACTCCTGGGACGCAGGCGGCGCGCCCGGGAGCACCGGCTCGCGCGTGTGCGGCCGCAGTCGCTGGCCTCCTCCCCCACCCCGGCACGCGTGAAGGTTCTCGTGGAGCCACCGACCTTCCGCTTCCCCGGAGTTCTGGACCGCTACATCTTCGGCGTGTTCGTCCGGGTGCTGGCCGTGACGATCGTGGCCGCCCTCGCCGTCTTCATCGTCTCCGACTTCACCCAGCTCGTCGACGAGATGCTCCGGAACAATGTCCGTTCCAGTGTTTTCGTCGAGTACTACCAGTACCTGTCCCTCCAGGTCTTCTACGACAACGCGCCCGTTCTCGTCCTGGTCACGACTCTCGTCACCTTCGGCCTGCTGTCCCAGCGCAACGAAGTCGTGGCCGCCAAGGCGCTTGGGTTCAGCCTGTTTCGACTGGCCGTGCCGGCCCTGTTCGCGGCGGTCGGCGTCGCCCTCCTGAGCGCCGCGCTGGAGAACTCGGTGCTACCGGCCTCGAACGCGAAAGTCGTTGAAATGAGGGACCGGATACGGGGCGGTACCGGTCCCGTCAAGAGCTATCACCGGGCCGACCGTCAGTGGCGTTTCGCCCAGGAAGAGAACGGTGGCGGCTACATCTACAACTACCGGCACTACGACGCGGACCGGGCTACGTTGCGGCGCCTCCAGGTGTTCCGTTTCGATGCTCAACACAGGCTCACGCGGCGTCTCTACGCGGCCGCGGCCCGGTACGTCCCTGGCGACGGCAAGGGCCGCTGGGAACTGGTGGATGCCTGGATTCGGGAGTTCGACGGCCTGACGATCACCAATAGCCAGCGATTCGCCGGTCCCCAGCCGGTGGATCTCCCGGAGGAGCCGGAGTTCTTCAACACCGAGGTGAAGTACGCGGAGCAGATGAACCGGCTCGAACTCCGCCGCCATATCGACGAACTCGTGGCAGCGGGAACGGACGTGCCGGAGCTGGAGATGCAGCTCCACAACAAGACCGCGATGCCTGTCGTCAGCTTGGTGATGGCCCTGGTCGCGCTGCCTTTCGCCTTCCGCCTCGGCCGCCAGGGCGCGCTGTACGGCATTGGCATCTCCATCGTCGTGGGAATCGTGTACTACACGGTGATCAGCGTCTTCACCACCCTGGGCCAGTCCGAGGCCCTGCCGCCGCTGATCGCCGCCTGGAGTCCCAACGCGCTGTTCGCGACGCTGGCGCTCTACCTCTTTCTCGGCGTACGGACCTGACGTCAGGCGACCGCGCGGCGAAGCGTGGGGACCCGGTCGAGCTGCTCCCAGGGGAACTCGGACCGCCCGAAATGGCCATAGGCCGCGGTCTGGAGGTAGCGCGGCTGGCGCAGACTCAGCCCGTCGATGATCGCAAGCGGTTCGAGGGCGAACTCACTCGTGACGATCTCCTCGAGTAGCCGGTCCGTAAGACCCTCCCGGGCGGTGCCGAAGGAATCCACGTGGACCGAAACGGGCTTTGCAACGCCAATGGCGTACGCCAGTTGCACTTCCAGCCGATCAGCCATCCCGGCCGCCACGAGGTTCTTCGCCACGTACCGGGCCATGTAGCTGGCGGAGCGGTCCACCTTGGTCGGATCCTTGCCGGAGAACGCGCCACCGCCGTGGTGACCGACGCCGCCGTAGGTATCGACGATGATCTTCCGTCCCGTCAGTCCGCAGTCCCCCTGCGGACCGCCGGTCACGAAGTTGCCGGTGGGATTGACGTGGAGCTTCGTCTTCCGGGCGCCGTCCTCGCGATACAGATCGTTCGGCAGCGAGGCCCGCGCCACATGTTCGCGTACGACCCGCTCGATCTCATCCTGCCCGACGCCGGCCGCATGCTGAGTGGAAACCACGACCGTGTCGATCCGGTGGGCTTCCCCATCCTCCCCGTACTCGACGGTGACCTGGGACTTGCCGTCCGGACGCAACCAGTCGAAGTCCCCCGAACGGCGCAACTCGGCAAGCCGCCGCGTCAGGCGATGCGCCAGCTCGATCGGCAACGGCATGAAGTCCGCCGTCTCCCGGCAGGCGTAGCCGAACATCATTCCCTGGTCACCGGCGCCGCCCCTGTCGACGCCGAGGGCGATGTCCGCGGATTGCTCGTCGAGCCGAACCTGCACTTCACAGTCGTCGGCGCCGAAGCCGGCCCCCACGTCGCCATAGCCGATGTCGCGGATCGTCTTTCGCGCCAAGGCCTCGTAGTCGATCTCGTCGTCACCGGAACGAAGCGTGATTTCGCCGGCGAGCACCACGAGGTCGGTGCTGACCAGCGTCTCACACCCCACTCGGGCCCTCGGATCCCGGCTCAGCGCGGCATCGAGGACGGCGTCCGAGATCTGGTCCGCGACCTTGTCGGGATGTCCCTCGGTAACCGACTCGGAAGTGAACAACCGGCGCATTCCGCTCGCGGGCCTCGACATGGGCCGCGACACTAGCAAGTTCCAGGACAAAGTCCACGCCCGGGGGCTTCCCTCGCCCGCCGGCGTCGAGCCATAACATCGCCAGCGCGATGATCCGCAGCCGGAACAATCCGCAAGTCAGGACGATCCGGCGACTGCGCAGCGCGCATGGGCGGAGGAACGCCGAACTCCTCCTGCTCGAGGGCCCGCACCTGGCAGCGGCCGCCGCCGAGTCCAGTCTCACTCTGCGCCACCTCCTGGTCACCCCGGACTTCCAGTCCCGGCACGGCGATCTCGTAGATCACATCGAGCGCGAGTCCGGCGCACGCGCAGCCGTGATCGATCCCCAACGTCTCCGCGAGCAGGCGGATGCGGATGCTCCCCAGGGAATCGCGGCCGTCGCCGAAGCGCCTGGCACCTGGAAGACGGCCGAGAGCACAACTCCCGTACTGGATCCCGGCCTTCACCTCTACGCTGACGGCATCCAGGACCCCGGCAACCTCGGCGCCATGGCCCGATCCGCCGAAGCCGCCGGCGCCGTGTCCCTGCTTCTTTCGCCAGGCACCGCCAGACCCAGCCACCCCCGTGCCCTCCGAGCCTCCGCCGGCAGCCTCCTTCGCATCCCCCTGTGCACCGATGTCGATGTAGACCGCCTTCCGTCCGATATCCGTCTTCTCGCCCTGACCCCTCACCCACCGGACCACGGCCGGGTTGCCACGGCGACACTGTTCTCAGATGACCGCGTCCCGCCGGGCCTCGTCCCCACCGACCCGATCCTCCTCGCCGTCGGCAGCGAGAGCAGAGGCCTCTCGCCCGCCCTCCTCGCTCGTGTCGACCTTGTCCTGGCCATCCCCATCGCCCCAGCTGTCGAGTCCCTTAACGCCACCGTCGCGGCGTCTCTCGCCCTGTTCGAACTGCGCCGCCTGCTCGAACTGGCGCAGCCTTCCCGCCGCTGACGGGTGACTACGCGGAACGTCTCGCTTCCAACAGGCGGGTCAACGCCGGCGCGACGTCATGGAGGTCGGCGACGATGCCGTAGTGGGCGACGCTGAAGATGGGGGCTTCGGGGTCCCTGTTGATGGCGACGATGACGCGGGAGCCACTCATGCCCATCAGATGCTGGATCGAGCCGGATACGCCGAGAGCGACATAGAGGTTCGGGGCAACGATGTGGCCGCTCGATCCGACCTGGTGCTCACGGGGCAACCAGCCATTGTCGACCACGGGCCGGCTCGCTCCGAGTTCGGCGTCCAGCGCCGAGGCCAGGTCGGCCGCGACGGAGACCTCGTCCGGGCCGCCGACCCCCCGGCCGGCGGTGACGATCCGCTCGGCACCCGGCAGATCGACGCCGCCCGCGCCTGCCGCTTCACGGCCGAGCATCTCGCGTTCCCGGTGCCGTTCGACGTCGGCCGGCCGACCGACCTCGAACACCCGCTCCGGCGACTCCACCGGTTCGTGGCCGCCGAACGCGCCGATCTGCACCGTGGCGACGACAAGTCGCCTCTTCGGTCGAACCTCGGCCCGCAGCCTGGCCTGGAGGATGGCCCGGCTGAAACGGAGGCCGCCGCAAGCGTCGAGCGTCGCCGAGCTGACCGAGGCCACGTAGGCCGCGCCAAGCCGTACCGCAAGTCGTGGGGCGTACTCGGCCGACTGATAGGTATGCGGCAGGAGAACCACGGTCGGCGCCGCCGGATCCCCGCCGCTTTCCCGAGTGATCAGGACGCGAAGCGCCTCCACGTAGAGCCCGGGCGAGTAGGGACCGAGATTCTCTTCCTCCAGAAGGGCGACCCGGGCGTTGCCGCCGAGAGCCCGTCCGCAGGCACGAACTTCCTGCGTCCCCGGTCCACCGCCCGCGCCTTCGATCAGCCAGACGACCGGTGCCGCCGAGTTCAGAGCACCGCCTCCCGTTCGAGGTGTGCGAGCAACTCCTCCGCTGCCGCCTCCGCCGAAGCGCCCTCGATCACCACGCCGCCGGCGCCGGCAGGCGGCAAGGTGACGGATTCGGTTTCGGTCCCGGCGCCCGCGGCTCCCACCAGGCCCGCATCCACACCCGAACAACCCTCGAGTTGGAGCGGCTTCCTGCGGGCCTGAAGCGTTCCGCGCAGGGAAGCGAACCGCGGCTTGTTGATGCCGGCCTGAATCGCCAGTACGGCCGGCAGGTCCAACCTCAGAACCTCGTTCATGCCGCCCTCGAGTTCCCGGACGACGCGTACCGACTGCTTGTGCGAGTCCAGCTCGACCGCCATGACCAGCCAGGCGTAGGGAACGCCCAGGATCTCGGCAATCACCGCCGGAGTCGCCGCCTGGCCCAGGTCGTCCGACTGGGCTCCGGTCAGCACGAGGTCGCAGTTCTCTCCCGCCAGCGCAGCCGCCAGGGCGCGTCCGTCGGCGAGCGCGTCGCCTCCCTGCAAAGCCTCGTCAGCCAGGTGCACGGCGCGGTCGGCGCCCAGCGCCAGGGCCTTTCTCAGGGCCTCTTCGACCCGCGCCGGACCGAGGCTGAACACGACGAGCTCGGGCCGTTCCTCGCCGCGCGACACTTCGGCTTCGGCCAGGACGAGCGCTTCCTCCAGCGCGCAGAGGTCGCAGCTGGAGATGACCCAGTTCAGATCGCTGTCGTCGATCTCCCTTCCGGAGTCGGCGATCCGCAGGTGGGAGTCCGTGTCCGGTACCTGTTTGATGCAGACGCCGATCCTCAACCTTTGCTCCCGAGACCTGTCTCCGCGGCACCCTGCCGGGCGTGCGAGCATAGCGCCGCGTCCGCGGCTACCGAAGCAGGTGCCTGGGCGGCTCCACGAAGCCATAGACGTCTGTCTATCTGTCTGGTAGTTTTCCCTGCGGTGCCTTCGTTTGCCATTCAGCTCGCAACGATGACCGGCGACTCCGCGGTCATCCACTTCTTTCTCCGTTCGGGCCCGGTGGCGAAGATCGTTCTCGGGATCCTGGTGCTCATGTCGCTTTCGTCCTGGTACGTGCTGCTTCAGCGCCTGCTGCTGTTCCGGCGCACCGGCCGGCAGAATCGGAGCTTCCTGGCCCTCTTCCGCAAGGCCGCCCGCTTCAGCGACATCGGCAAGGCCGCGTCGGACCATCGAGCCTCCTCCCTGGTCGGGCTGTTTCAGGCCGGTTACCTCGAGATCGATACACAGATCAAGGCGTTGCGCGAGCCTCACGGAGACGACGAGGGCCTGCGCCTGCAATCGCTGATGGGCCTGGAACGGACTCTCCGCCGGGCTGCCAACGTCGAACTCCGGGTCCTCGCGCGGAACACGTCCTGGCTGGCGACGACCGCCGCGGCAGCTCCCTTCATCGGCCTGTTCGGCACGGTGTGGGGAATCATGATCGCCTTCAACGACATTGGAACCTCCGGCACGGCCACGATCACCGCGGTCGCTCCCGGCATCGCCGAGGCGCTCGTGAATACGGCCGCCGGCCTGGTTGCCGCGATTCCCGCCCTGGTCGGTTACAACTACCTGGCCACCAGGCTCCGCCAGTTGCGCGCCGAAATGGACGACTTCACGCTTGAGTTCCTGAACCTGGCCGAACGGAATTTCGGCTGAGCCAGCTCCCGGAGGGAACAGAATGGCGTTCTTCCAGGACACCGACAGCGACGATTCGGTCCTCGCCGACATCAACGTCACGCCCCTGGTGGACGTCATGCTCGTCCTGCTGATCATCTTCATGATCGCGACGCCGATGCTGCACCAGGGGGTCGAGGTGACGCTGCCGGAAATGGAATCTCCCGCGTCGCTGGCCATCCGGGACGAGGATCCGATGATTCTCACGATCGCCCGGAACGATCTCGTCTACATCAAGGACGAACCGGTGGCCACGGCGCTGCTGGTCGACCGGCTGCTCCCGATGCTCGAGCTCCGCGACTACGAAGCAGTGTTCGTCAAGGGAGACGAGGACGTCCCCTACGGAAGAATCATCGACGTGCTCGACGTTCTTGAGCGTGCGGACATCCATCGCGTGTCCCTCGTCGTACAACCAGCGGATTGAGGCCCGAGGCCCTTTGCAGAACCAGGACGACCGCACGCTTCCGCTAGAACGCGCTCTCGCGGGCCGGGAGCGGCGCGGCCAGGGTCTGAGCCGGCCCTGCCTGGCGGCGTCGCTGGCCCTGCACATCACTCTGATCGGCGGGCTCCTGTTCGGACCCGGGCTGTTCGCCGAGCGGACCCAACTGGAACGGCAGCCGCTCGAGATCGTCCGTCTGCCGACGATCCGGCCGGAGCCCATTCCGCCGCCACCGCCTCAGGAAGAACCGGAACCGGCGTCCGTTCCCGAACCCGAGCCCGAACCGGAGCCCGAGGAGCCGCCACCCGACGTTCCGACCCTGGCCCCCGAAGAGCCCGAACCGGAACCGGAGCCCGAACCGCCCCCGCCGGAGCCGGAGCCCGAACCGGAGCCCGAACCGCGCCCGCGGCTGGAGCGGCCGTTTCAGCCCGAACGCACCGTGGACGACTCGCTGGCGGGTTCCGACGATGCCGAAGCGCCGTTGATCGGCTACGACAGCGAGGACTTCACCTACGCCTACTACACATCCCGGCTGATGGCCGCGATCAAGGCCCGCTGGACAAGACCCCCGATCGAGGGAGTGGAGGCGGTCGTCTTCTTCCGGATCGCGACCGACGGCACCGTCAGCGACCTGGAGCTTCTCCTGTCGTCCGGGGTCACGCGATTCGACAATGCCGGTTTGAGGGCGATCGAACTCGCCTCGCCGGTGCCGCCGCTGCCGGTCAGCTTCCGGAAGCCCAGCCTGGGTGTCACGATGACGATCCGGTGACGACACAGGAGCCAACGATGAGAGTTCCAATCCTTCGCATGATGGTGCTGGCCGCCGCGCCCTGCCTCCTCGCCGTGTCTCCCGTCCTGCCGCAAACGGCGCCGGAAGCCGCCGCCACGGACCCCGCGCCCCTTCCGTCGGACCTCCAGCTCGTTCTCGAGCCCGACGCCGAGGTGCGTCTGAATCTCGCGTTGCCCCGCGCCGGACGCCCTCCCGGCGCGAGACCGGAGTTCCTCGACGCGATGGGCGAACTCGAGCAGACCCTCCGCGAAGATCTGGCTTTCACCCAACTGTTCGATGTCCAGGGTCCTGAGGTGCTTTCCGCGGTCCGTTTGAGCGGCGACCGCGCCAGAGACCTCGAGCAGTACCGCGCATACGGCAACGAGGTCGCTCTCCTGACGGAGTTCAAGCTGAACGGGGACGAGTTGATCCTCGAGGGGCGGGTCTACGATCTGGCGAGCGGCCAGTTCATCCTCGGCAAGCGGTTCAGCGGGGGCATCGATCTGGCGCGGCGCATCGCGCACGCCCTCTCCGACGAGATCGTCCTCTACTTCACCGGTCGCCGCGGCATCGCGATGACCTCGATCGCCTTTGTCTCGGACCGGGAAGGCCAGGCGAGCAAGGAGATCTTCCTGATGGACTACGACGGTCACGCCCAGCGCCGGATCACCGGCCACATCTCGACCAGTCTCTCGCCGGTCTGGGCCGTCGACGGCAGTGGACTTGCCTATCTCTCGTACTTCCAGGGACGTCCCGGCGTCTACTGGGCCGACCTGACGACCGGCCGCAAGACGCCGATCGTCTTCGAGGAGCAGCCGGCGTACTCGCCGAGCGTCTGCCCGGACGGCGAAACCGTCCTCTTTTCCCGCCCGGTCCGCCGCAGCGGAAAGAGCAGCACGGAGGTCTTCTCCATCGAGCGCGGAGGCGGCTCCCCCCGGCAGATCACACGCTCGAGCGGCGAGGACACGAACCCCGACTGTTCACCGGACAGCCGCCGCATCGCCTTCACCTCCAGCCGCTCCGGAACCCCGCAGATCTACGTGATGAACATGGACGGCAGCGATCTCCAGCGGGTGACCGTCAATGGCCGGTACAACGAAGGGGCCTCCTGGCATCCCGACGGCAGCAAGCTCGTGTACGCCCGACGGTCCGAACGCGGCGACCGGTTCGACATCGCGGTTGTCGATCTGGTGACCGGTCAGGATCAACTGCTGACAGCCGCGCCGGGCAGCCACGAGTACCCGACGTTCTCCCCCAATGGCGAGTGGATCGTCTTCGAGTCCCGCCAGCGCGGACGCGGTCGCCAGATCTACATCATGAGCGGCGACGGCCGCTACCTGCGCCAGGTGACCACGCGCGGCAACAACTACTCGCCCTCGTGGTCCGGCTACTTCGACTGACGTTGAAGGTGCGCCGGAGAATCCGCTGTTGCCGCCCGAGCACCGCTCTGGTAGTGTCCGGGCAACCGAACCGATCCAGGTTTCCAGGCTTTAGGAGTAGTCCCGGTATGTTGGCCAGAAGGTTCCCAGCCCTCATTCTTTCTGCGCTCGTCCTGCTGGCCATTGGAGCCTGCAAGAAAGACGCGCCCGAGCCGCCGCCGCCGCCGCCTCCGCCGCCACCCGCGGCCGAGCCGCCGCCGCCGGAACCCGTGCCTCCGCCACCGGAACCGCCCGTCGAGACGGGCTACGTCTCGCCGTGGTCCGAGGACATCGTGGAAGCGAACGAGGAAGTCCATGAGAAGGGTCTCCTGGGCGACGTCTACTTCGAGTTCGACAAGGCGACACTGACCGACGCGACACGGTCGCAGCTCGGCAAGAACGCCGACTTCCTCAAGAGCCAGGACGGCGAGGACTTCGTCATCACGATCGAAGGTCACTGCGACGAACGGGGCACGAACGACTACAACCTGGCCCTTGGCGACCGCAGGGCGAACTCGGCTCGCGACTACCTCACCTCGCTCGGCATTTCCGGCGATCGCCTGAGAACGATCAGCTACGGGGAGGAGCGGCCACAGTGCGAGGAGTCGAACGAGGACTGCTGGCAACTGAACCGGCGCGCCTACTTCCGCGTAACCGACCGCATGTGACGCGGCTGGCGCGAGGACGCGCCAGCCGGATACTGGCGGGTGTTCTGCTGGCGCCGGCATTCGCCTGCACCTCGTCGACCCAGTTGACGGAACTGGAGGCCGGGCTGGCGGCCCTCGAGCAGCAGGTCGCTTCCTTCCGGTCCCAAACGCCCACCCGCGACGACCTGACCGTCGTGGCTCGCGCCGTCGAAGAACTGCTGGAGAGCGACGTCAGCGCCAGGGCGGACCTGAAGGAGGATCTCCGCCAGATCATCGCGGAGGTCGAAGCCTTGAGAACCTCGACCCAGGAACAGCGACGGACCCTCAACGCGTCTCTTGAACGAATCGGGCAGGTGAGCGACGAGTTCGACCTCCTGCAGGGCCAGCTCGAGCGCCAGGAAACGATCCTGGCCACGCTCAGCGAGCAGCTCGAGGCCAGCCGCCAGACCCCTCCCGCCCAGTCGGTGGAGCCGAAGACACTGTATGACGCCGCCTACCAGCACTACCTGAGCGGAGACTACGAACAGGCAGCGACCGGCTTCGAGCGGTACCTCGACACCTTCCCCGACGGCGAGGACGCGGACAGCGCCCAGTACTGGCTTGGGGAGTCGTACATGGGCCAGGGCAGGTTTCGCACGGCGATCGACGAACTCGGCCGGGTCGCTGAACGCTACCCCGCCAGTGACAAGGTCGCGAGTTCCATGCTGCGCATTGGCGTGGCGCACATCGAACTCGGCGAACGCGAGCTGGGCAACGAGATGTTGCTCCGCGTCAGGCAGGAGTATCCGGACTCGGACGAGGCGGCCCTTGCCCTGCAGCAACTCGACAACCCGGCCGACCAACTGTAAACTGCGCCGCCGGCGCCGGTTACCCCCAAGGCTCGGCCAACCCGAACCCTACGGCCCCCGAGCCCGGAGAGAACACGAAATGGCGAACAGCAAGCAGGCCGAGAAGCGCATCCGGCAGTCCCTCATCCGGCGTGATCGGAACCGGGCCGCGATGTCCAGACTCCGCACCTCGATCAAGCAGCTTCGTACCGCCGCGGACAGCGACGTCGCGAGGGCGCACGAGCTTCTCCCATCGACGCTGAGCCTGATCGACGCGACGGCCCGAAGGGGCGTGATCCACCCGAACGCGGCGGCCCGACGCAAGTCGCGCCTGACCAGGCTCGTGAATCGTCGCGCCGAGGCGGCCGCCGGGACAGCCGCCGCCGAATCTTCCGACTGAGTCCCCCGCGGCGGGGCGCGCACGCTCCTAGAATCCCTCGAGCAGGTCCGTCACCATCGTGTCGGCGAAGCGTTCGGCGCTGTCTTCGATGGCGAGGTTCTCGCGGTCGAAGAAGTCGCTGTCGGCGCTCTCGACCTCGTAGCTCTCCTTGAACTGGTAGCGGTCATTCGCCCAGATCACCTCCCCTTCCTCCCCGGTCGGCGAGGGAACCCGCCGGAAGGAGACGTCGGTGATGATCGCCAGTTCGTACTCCTGGGCGCGGCCGTCGCTCGTGAACGTGATCGGCGCCACGCGGAATGCCGTCACCGCACCGCGAATCACCGCGTCCGCCTCGCCTTCGGCCGCCACCAGTTCGAACCGCGGCCTCGTCACCAGTTCGTCGGCGATCGCCTGAGTGAGGAACTGCTCGACTTCGACCCGGGTGGTCCGGTTCTCGAACGGCTGCAGGAACACACGCCGAATGTCCTCGGGGATGTTGGAGGCCTTGCCCACCAGGGTGTAGCCGCAGCCGGCCAGCGCCAGACCGGCGGCAAGGACCGAAACCACCGCAACGAGTCGCACCGGCCATGCCGCCTTCATCGCCGTCAGCCTAGCAGCAGGTTCAGCGGCTGGCATCCCGGCCCAGGGTGGCCAGCAGAGCGTCCAGGATTCCGTTGACGAACCTCCCCGACTGCTCGGAACCGAACTTCTTGGCCAGCTCGATCGCTTCGTCGATCACCACGACGGCTGGCACGTCCGGCTGGTGACGCAGCTCGTAGACGGCAAGCCGCAGGACATTCCGGTCGACCAGGGGCATTCTCTCCAGCCGCCAGTTCTCCGCCTGTTCATCGATCAGGGCGTCGATCGATTCCTGGTTGACGAGGCTGCCTTCCAGGAGCGTGCGCGCGTAGTCCAGCGCCAGCTTCGAGGCGCGCAGCGTGGCGCCCGCGTCGGCCGTCTCCGCGCGGAACGCATGGACATCGAACTCGCGGACCAACTGCGGCGGCTCCAGCCGCCCGACTTCTCGCTGGTAGAGCATCTGCAGCGCCATCTCACGCGCCTGCCGGCGTTTTCCCGCCGGGGCGCGGCCAGTCCGGGCCGCCGCGGCTCCCGTCCCGATCATTGCCTCGTACCGGTCATCGCCCCGTACCGGTCATGACCTCAACGACCGCAGCAGAATCGCCATCTCCAGGGCGGCTTCCGCGGCCTCCTGGCCCTTGTTGCCCGCCTTGCCGCCCGCCCGGGCCGCCGCCTGCTCCGCGTCATCGCAGGTCAGAACACCGAAGCCGACGGCGAGTCCGGTGCGTGCCGTGACCCGCGCACATCCGGCCGCGCACTCGTTGCAGATGTAGTCGAAGTGCGGCGTGTCTCCCCGGATCACCGCTCCAAGCGCCACCAGGGCATCGAACCTCCCGGTATCCGCGAGGGCGTCCAGAGCGGCCGGCACCTCCCAGGCGCCAGGGACCCGGACCGACTCGATGTCCTCGTCCAGGACACCGTGCCGCCGCAGCGCCTCTCGCGCGCCGGCGATCAGTCCTTCAACGATGGCGCCGTTGAATCGCGCCGCGACCAGCCCGAGCCGGAAGCCAGCCGCATCGACTGCGGTCTTCACGTCGTGCACGGGCCGTCAAGGAAGCTTGGATGGTCGGGACGGCGAGATTCGAACTCGCGACCCCCTGAACCCCATTCAGGTACGCTACCAGACTGCGCCACGTCCCGACCGAAGGGCATTCTCTATTGGATTGCGGCCCTTTGGCAACACGGTAGCGCCATACCGCGTTCACCACTAGTCGCTTTCGGCGCCCGCTTCCGGCCTGAGTTCGGCGGCGAGCTGGCGAGCCTGAGCGACCAGCGCCGCGACTCCACCTTCCAGCCGCTCGACGCGTCGGGCGAGGGCCCCGATCTCGCTCGTGTCGACGGGCGGAGCCTCATCGACCGGCGAACCCTCGTCGACGGCCGCGTCCTCCTCCACCTCCTCCGCCTGCGACTGACCGCCGTTCGGCCCGTCTTCCTTGGCGGGAAGCAGGGGCCGGCCGCGGAGCCGGCCGTCCTCCAGTTCCGCCGCCAGCTTCTTCTTTGCCCTTGCGATCGTGTAGCCCTCGTCGTAGAGGAGCTCCTTGATCCGCCGAATCGTCTCCAGATCCTCGGCATCGAAGTCACGACGGCCCCCGCCGGCCTTCCTCGAGGCCAGGGCCGGGAACTCCGTCTGCCAGTAACGCAGTACGTAGGGCTGGAGATCCAGCAATCGGCACGCATCGGCGATCTTGTACTGCTTGGGAATGAGGAGCCTCCCCGGCTACGCGTCAAGTACGCGCGAGCGCGACCGAGAAAGGAGGGCAGTTTCCGGCTGAAGTGCGACCGTACGAAACGGGGATTATACGAAACGCGAGGATCCACGGCTTGCGTCGGCGTCGCCCGTCCGCTCCCGCACGACGATCCGAAGCGGCACTCCGTCAAGCCCGAACGTCTGCCTGATGCTGTTCTCGAGGTACTTCCGGTAGTTGTGGCCACGCTTGAGACGGCGGTTCGCGAACAGGAGAAAGGTGGGAGGCGCGCCGGCCACCTGGGTCGCGTAGAAGAACCTCCAGGGCCTCCCTCGCTCCGCCGGCGCCTGGTGGCGACCCACGATGCGGCGAACTTCCCGGTTGAGTTCGGACGTGGGCACCCGCAGGCGATGCCGCTCACCAACGCGGTCGAGCGCGGGCACGACGTTTCCCACTCCCCGGCCGGTCAGTGCGGAGACGTTGACCCGAGGCGGTTTGGCGAACAGCTCGGATACACGTTCCCAGCCCTCCTCCAGGCGCTCCCGCTTCCCGTCGTCCATCAGATCCCACTTGTTGCAAACGACGACGGCGGACCGGCCGGCCTGCCAGGCCACGTCGGCGATTGCAAGATCGCCGGAAGCGATGCCCTCGCTCGCGTCCACGACCAGGACCACGAGTTCCGCGCGTTCGATCTGGCGGCGCGCGAGCATCACCGCCAGATCCTCGGGAGTGTCCTGGACCTGGGAGCGCCGCCTGATGCCTGCCGTGTCGACGAGCAGGTAGTCCTGACCGCTTTCGCGCTCCAGCAGACTGTCGATCGGATCCCTGGTGGTTCCCGCGGTGGGAGAGACGAGCGTCCGTTCCCTGCCCAGAAGACGGTTGACCAGGGAGGACTTGCCGACGTTCGGCCTGCCCACGACCGCCACGGGCGACGCCGTCGACAGGACCGCGCCGGAGGCCGCGGGAAGGTGTCCGGCGATCTCACTGTGCAGGGAGTCGAATCCCGTGCCGTGCTCCGCCGACAGGAGCACCAGCGCATCACCACCCAGGGCGTAGAACTCGTGGTAACCCTCCGTGGCGGCCCGGGTATCGGCCTTGTTCACAACGACGAGGATTGGCCGGCCACGGGTCCGGAGACGTTCCATGACCTGTTCGTCCGCGGCCGCCAGTCCTTCCCGTCCGTCCACCACCAGCAACAGCAGGTCGCTCTCTTCGACCGCGAACTCGACCTGCTTGTTCAGGCCCAGCGGATCGTCCCCCGGAACCAAACCGCCCGTATCGATCAACTCGACGGCGCCCTGCCCCTCCACGTCGAAACGCCCGACAAGGCGGTCTCGCGTGACGCCCGGCGTGCCGTGGACGATCGCCTGCCGGCGACCGATCAGCCGGTTGAAGAGCGTCGACTTGCCGACATTGGGGCGACCGACGATGGCGATCGCGGCGGGCATGGGAAAAACGATCGCGCTGCTACGACTCGAACTGATGCTCGATGAGTCGCCCGATCACCATCCAGCCCTCGTCGCGGCGCTTGAACTGATAGCGGACGCGGTAGCGATCCGTGGCGGACGACAGCAACCGTTCCGTGCCGCTCGCGAGCGAGTCGATGTCCCAGACCTCGATCGTCGTCACCGCCGCGTTGGAGTACCGCCAGACGTTGATCTGCTCGATCTCGAAACTCTTGAGCGTCGGGCGCAGGGTGCGGCTGGCCTCCATCTCGAGATCGTGGACGCGTTTCCTGACGGTGGCGATCTCCTTGGGTACCGCGCCCGAGGCAAGTGCGTCAAAGTCTCCGTTGGCGTAGGCGTTCCCGAGCTTGGGCAGGTAGTCGGCCAGGACGATCTCGATCGCGATTCGATCCTCCTCGGAGGCGCCGCCCGGCCCCGTCTCGGCGCAACCGACAGCTCCGCCGGCGAGCAGAATCGCCGAAACGACGACCGTTGGGGCGGACGCCCCGGGGAGACGGGCGAACGGACACACCTGGGTTGAGATGCTCATGAGATGAGACTAGCAGCCTGCTGCCACTCTGCTGCTGACGAGCCGATATGCGGATAGAATCCGGCTCCGGCTGATTGCCGCGGCCTGCGAAAGTGGCGGAATTGGTAGACGCGCAAGATTCAGGATCTTGTGGTAGCAATACCGTGGGGGTTCGAGTCCCCCCTTTCGCACCACGGCCCGCTCAGGTGTAGATGGCCAGCGCGCTGTCCCCGTAGCGCTTGTGCCGCCGCAACCTGAACCTCCCGGCTGCCGCCGGCGGCGAGCGCCGGCTGGAGTGCTCCAGGACGATCTCGCCCCCGTCCACGACCACCGCGGAGACGACGTCGAGCAACTCGCCAACCCCGGCCGCTTCGTAGGGCGGATCGATGAACACGAGGTCAAACGCGGCTTCCCCCTCCACGACTCTCTCCAGGTCCCCCGGCAGAACCGCTGCGGCCAGACGCAGATCGTCCGCGCCGAGCGCTTCCCGGCTCTCCCTCATGCAGGCCCGGGCGCGGGAACTCCGATCGACCGCCAGGGCGAAGCCGGCGCCGCGGGACAGGGCTTCGAACGAGACGGCGCCGGAGCCGGCATAGAGCTCCAGGACGCGACTGCCGTTGACGCGATCGCCCCAATGGGAGAACAGGGCCTCGCGCAAACGCGCCTGGGTCGGGCGGGCGCCCTCCGGCGCCGCCAGCCGGCGCCCGCGCCAGCAGCCGCCAAGCACCTTCACGCCGCCCGGGCGCTTCGCCGGGGCGGACCGGCGACGGCTCATCCGCCGGGCGACGGGGACGGCGGCAGGCGGTACGCGAGCCGGCCGCCGACGATGGTGTAGACGACCCGGGTGCCCGGGATCTCCTCCTCCGGGATGGTCAGGATGTCCCGCGACAGGACGGTCAGATCGGCGTACTTGCCGACTTCCAGGCTTCCCTTCGCGCCCTCCTCGAAAGCCGCGTAGGCGGCGTCGATCGTGTAGGAGCGCAGGGCCTCTTCGCGAGTCATCCGCTGGTCTCCGTAGAAGACCTCGCCATTCGCCATCCGGCGAGTGACCGAGGCGTGGAACGACGCGATCGGATCGACATCCTCGACCGGCGCGTCCGTGCCGTTCGTCACCACGGCGCCGGAATCGATCAGGTCCCGCCAGACGTAGGCGCCCTCCGCGCTTCGCTGCTCGCCGAGACGATCCGGCACCCAGGGCCCGTCAGACGTGCAGTGAACGGCCTGCATCGAGGCGATCACGCCAAGTTCGGCGAACCGGGGCACATCGTCCGGATGGAGGTGCTGAGCGTGCTCGACACGCCAACGCCTTGTTCGGTCGCCGGCCAGGACCCGTTCGAACAGGTCCAGGGTCTCCCGATTGGCCCGATCACCGATTGCGTGGACGCAGAGCTGGAAGTCATGTTCCCGCGCCAGCCGGGCGGTTTCCTCCATCACGTCGAGGCTCGTCGTGTTCAGACCCGCGGACTGCGGCATGTCCTCGTAAGGATCGAGCAGCCAGGCGCCGTGCGATCCCAACGCCCCATCGATCAACCGCTTGATCCCCCGGACCGTGAGGAAGCCGTCGCCCCGGTCGATCATCCGATAGCGACCCAGCCTCTCGGCCAACGCTTGGTTGCTCTCGTTCACCATCACCCAGAGCCGCAGCGGCAAGGCGCCGTCGTCCGCCAGCTCCCGATAGACGTCGATCAGCCCGAAACTGGAGCCCGCGTCCTGGAAGCTCGTGATGCCCTTGGCCAGACATTCTTCGCCAGCCAGCCGCACGACCCGCCGCGCGTAGTTCGGCTCGAGAGTCTCGGAACGCAGCCCGGCGACGAGGGTCTCGGCGGTCTCCCTGAGCGCGCCGGTCGGCTGACCGTCCGCGTCGCGTACGATCTCCCCGCCTTCCGGATCGGCCGTTGCGGCATCGATGCCGGCCAACTCCATCGCCCTCGCGTTCGCGAACGCCATGTGGCCGCTGGCATGACCGAGAAGCACCGGATTCTCCGGCGATACCGCGCTCAGACCGTGGTGCGTCGGCAGTCCCTGAACCGCCGGAACCGGCGGCTCCGACCACTTCGACTGGTGCCAGCCCCTGCCCAGAATCCAGGTTCCCGGCTCAGCCTCCGTTACTGCTTCCGCGACCTGCCCGACGATCTCGGCCCAGGTTCGCGCCCCATCGAGCGCCAACTGGAGCCGGGCCTCTCCAACGTCCCAGAAATGGCCGTGTCCCTCAATGAACCCGGGAACGCCCAGCCGCCCCTCCAGATCGACGACCTCCGTGTCCGGCCCGATCCATGAGCGCGCCTCGCCGCTCGAGCCGACGAAGACGATCCGACCGCCGGCAGCGGCAAGCGCCTCTGCCTCCGCCGGCGCCGCCAGGGTCACGAGGCGGCCGTTCAGGACCACCAGGTCCGCCGGATCCGGACCGCCTCCCCCACAGCCGGCCAGAACGACTCCGAGCAGCGCCCCGAGGACCGGGCCGCAGCGCGCACCGGCACTCGGATCCATCATCCCGCCGGGATGCGCAACGTCTGGCCGACGACGATCCGGCTGCCCCGCAGGCCGTTCGCCCGCTGGATCTCCGCCGTGGACGTTCCGAAGGTCCGCGCCAACTGGCTCAACGTGTCGCCGCGCCGGACCCGGTAGACGACTTCCTTGCCCCCCGCCGGGATCCGCAGGCGCTGCCCGGCATGGATCAGGTCGGGCCGGCGCAGGTCGTTCGCCGCCACCACCGTGGCGACCGACACGCCGTACTTGCGGGCGATGCGATTCACCGACTCGCCCCGCACCACGACGTGGACGATCTCAGTCTGAGGAGGTTGCTCCGTCCCCGGAGCCCTCTCCTCGGGCGGGTCGACCGCGGCTCGCCGGATCGGCGGCGGCGCCGCCCGACCGGAACCGGGTGTGGGGATCCGGAGTCGCTGACCGACGTAAATCCGGTCCGCCCGCGGCAGGCGGTTGGCGCGCTGGATCGCGGCAACGGAGGAACCGAATCGCCGGGCGATCGCCCCCAGGGTGTCGCCCCGCCGCACCCGATAGCCGAACGCCGCCTGCCGATCGGGCTTGCGCTCGGACGGCAACTCGGCGTAGGCCAGTTCGAACTGCTCCCCCGTTCCCGCCGGCACCCGCAACGGATACCGGGGCGGCACCAGCAGGGAGCCGGCAAGCACCGAACGGTCGAGCGCCGGGTTCAGCTCCGCCAGATCGTCCATGTCCACACCGGTGGCGGACGCCAGGTCGGTCAGGGCGACGTAGCGCTCCCGATCGACGACATCGAACCGGATTTCGGGGAACGGCTCGACACCGGGGAAGTACCGCTCACGCTCCGCGTAGACGATCACTGCCGCCAGGAACTCGGGATAGAAGTTCCGGGAGGCGAAGCCGAAGGTCCTGGACCGGTACTTCTCGGCGATCACGCCGATGTCCCGCGTGTCCAGCCGCCGCACGGCCCTCGCCATGCCGCCGGCGCCGTGGTTGTACGCGGTCAGCGCAAGCGGCCACACCTCCAGCGACTCGTGGTCCTGACGGAGCTTGCGAGCCGCGCCTTCAGCCGCGAGCAGGACATCCGAGCGGGCATCGACGGCCTCGTCCATCTGCAGGAAGGCACGGCCGGTCGAAGCGGTGAACTGCCATGCGCCCGACGCACCGACCTTGGAACGGGCGCGGTAGTTGAACATCGACTCGACGAAAGGCAGGCAGCGGATCTCGACCGGCAGGCCGTAGTCCGTGAGGATTCGCCGGATCCCCGGCATGAACATCCCGGAGATCTCGATCGCCTCTTCGAAACGGTTGCGCAGCCCGCGCTGCGAGCGGATCAGGCCCGCTGCTCTCCTGTACTTCGCCCTGCCCCCGTCGATGTGCTCCATGCGACCAGGTATGGCGCGGAGATCCGCCGGCAGACCCGACGCCGGCCCTCCCGCCGCGAGATCGCGCAGCGCCCTGGCGATCCGGTTCATCTCGGCGCGAACGCGCCTGATCCGCGTCCGGTCGATCTCGAGTTCGGACGAACCCATCGCCCGCAGGTCGCCCATGTCGACGACGCTGTAGACCACGTCGAGGTGCCGCTCGTCGTGCAGGATGACCTGATCGCTGCTGTAGGTAGCGAACACGTCCTTCCAGAACTCGACCGCGGCCTCGAGGTTCTCCGGCAGCGGGAACAGCTCCGGATCGATCGCCGGGTGGTAGCGCTCCTCGGCCGCGGTTACCGCCGCGACCAGAACCAGCGCCGCACCGCCAGCCAGGACCAGCCCGGGAAACCGGGCGCCACTCCTTCGGTTGCTCTGCATCGAGACGCGTATCTTACTGAAAAACAGGGACTTACGCATCTCCGAGGGTCGTCGGGTCGGATTCGCCAGCGGCAGCGATCAGTACCGGTAGTCGTCCCGCTTGTACGGACCGTTCACCGGCACGCCGATGTACGAGGCCTGCTCTTCGCTGAGCTCCGTCAATCGGACGCCGAGATGGTCCAGATGGAGGCGGGCAACCTCCTCGTCGAGGCGTCTCGGCAGGAGATACACCCTGTTCTCCCGGGAATCCACCGTGCGGTGCAGGTCGATCTGGGCCAGCACCTGGTTGGCGAAGGAAGTCGACATGACGAAACTCGGATGCCCGGTCGCGCAGCCCAGATTCAGCAAACGGCCTTCGGCGAGAACCAGGAGGCTCCGGCCGTCCGGGAAGATCCACTCGTCGACCTGGTCCTTGATGTTGCGGTTCGTGATGCCCGGCAACCGCTTCAGTCCGGCCATGTCGATCTCGTTGTCGAAGTGGCCGATGTTGCCCACCACCGCCTTGTCCTTCATCCGCGCCATGTGTCCGGCGGTGATGACGTTCCGGTTTCCGGTGCAAGTGACGAAAATGTCGGCGGTCTCCAGCACGTCTTCCAGGCGCGCGACCTGGTAGCCCTCCATCGCGGCCTGGAGCGCGCAGATGGGGTCGATCTCCGTGACGATCACCCGGCAGCCCTGGCCGCGCAGGGACTGCGCGCAGCCCTTGCCGACCTCGCCGTAGCCGCAGACGACCGCCGCCTTGCCGCCGAGCATCACGTCCGTGGCGCGGTTCAGGCCGTCGATCAGGGAGTGCCGGCAACCGTAGACGTTGTCGAACTTGGACTTCGTGACCGAGTCGTTGACGTTGAACGTCGGACAGAGCAGCGTTCCCGCTTCTTCCAGCTCGTACAGGCGGAGAACTCCGGTCGTCGTCTCCTCGCTGATTCCCCGCAGCCCGCCGGCCATCCGCGTGAAGTAGTTCCCGTCCCAGGAGCGGACGCGCCGGATCAGGTCGAGAATGACGCCCCACTCCTCGGGCTCGGTCTCCGGGTCGAAGTCGGGCACGGCGCCGTCTCGCTCGTACTCCACGCCGCGGTGGATGAGCAGCGTGGCGTCGCCGCCGTCGTCGACGATCAGGGTCGGCCCGCTCGCGTTCGGCCAGTCCAGCGCGCGCAGCGTGCACCACCAGTACTCCGGCAGCGTCTCGCCCTTCCAGGCGAACACTGGCACGCCCTTCGGGTCCGCGGCGCTGCCGCCCCGCTCCGGCGGACCCACGACCACCGCCGCGGCCGCCTCGTCCTGGGTCGAGAAGATGTTGCAGGACGCCCAGCGCACCTCGGCGCCGAGGTCGATCAGGGTCTCGATCAGCACCGCCGTCTGCACCGTCATGTGCAGGCTGCCGGTGATCCGCGCGCCGGCGAGCGGCCGCTCCGCGCGGTAGCGGCCGCGCAGCTCCATCAGCCCCGGCATCTCGTGTTCGGCGAGTTCGATCTGCCTGCGGCCGGCATCGGCCAGCGAAAGGTCGGCGACGGAGTAGTCCATGCCGCTGGAGGCCGGGAAGATCTCCCGCTCCCCTCCTCTCCTGCGCGCATCCGCCCCTTCGTCCGTAGCGGTCAGCCTGTCTGTAATCGTCATCGTCTCGGCTCTCCAGGGACCCGAAGAGCGGGTCCGCGGTCAATCGTCGGCATGGGCCAGGGTTCCGGCGGAGTGTACGCGCGCGGCGACTCCCTCACTCCGCGTTCGGCAGATGGGATCCTCAGGCTTGAAGGCCGGGCTGTCAACCGGCCAGCCCCACGGCCTCGGCGAGCAGTTCGTAGGACCGCAGCCGCGCCTCGAAGCTCGGACAGATCGTCAGCACCACGAGTTCGTCGACTCCGAGGCACCCGGCGAGCTCCCGCGCCCGCCCGGCCACCGCGTCCGGCTCCCCGACCAGACTGCGGGCCCGCATCCTCTCGATCACGACCCGGTCGGCGTCCGTGAACTCGTACGCCTCGGCTTCCTCCAGGCTCGGGAACGGCCCCGGTCGGCCTTGCGTCAGCCGGATCCACCAAAGGGACCGGCTCAGCGACTGGCGCCGCGCTTCCCCTTCCGTGTCCGCGACCATCGCGCTGACGCCGACGCTCGCCCGCGGCTCGGGGTGCCGCTCCGACGGTCGATACTCGCTCCGGTAGAGCTCGAGCGCGGCTTCGGCATCGCGGGGCTGGATGAAGTGGGCGAAACTGTAGGGGCAACCGAAGTGGGCCGCGAACCGCGCGGAGCCGAGGCTCGAGCCAAGCAGCCAGACCTCCGGCTGGGTCTCGCCCTGGGGCATCGCCCGGACACCGTTCAGCCGGGCGTCCTCGTGACCCCGGCCCAGGTAGCCGAGGAGATCGGCGACCTGCTCCGGGTAGTGCTGCACGCCGAGGCGTCCCGGCCCGTGCGCGAGCAGGTGGGCAGTGAACCGGTCGGATCCGGGCGCCCTGCCGATACCCAGGTCGATCCGGCCCGGATACAGGGTCTCCAGCATGCGAAACACCTCGGCCACCTTGAGCGCGCTGTAGTGGCTCAGCATGACCCCGCCCGAGCCCACGCGCATGCGGCTGGTCGCCGCGGCCACTTGGCCGATCAGGGCCTCGGGCGCCGCGCAGGCCAGCGACTGCGAGTTGTGGTGCTCGGCCAGCCAGTACCGGCGATATCCGAGGCGATCTGTCGCCCGGGCCAGTTCCACCGCCTCGCGGATCGCGTCCGCCGGCGTGCTCCCGGCCCGCACCGGGCACTGATCGAGAACGCTGAGCGCCAGCGGCGGCGGCGCCTCAGCCACTCAGTATGCCGTGGAACGCCGGAAACGCTCCACTACTCTGCCGTTCTCTCGCTCAGCGCGCGCCAGCAGCCGCGCCGCCCACTCCTTGCGCTGCTCGTCGACGGCGGCCGGATCGTAGCGATCCACCATCGACCCGAACTGGCTGATGTGCGCCGCCGAGGCCCGGGCCTTCGTCTCCGCCACTTCCGTGATGTCGACGGTGTAGTTCGGATTCGCGCTGTAGTAGAAGAACACGAGCGGCACGCTCCAGGCCTCGAAACCCTCCGCCTCCAGCTCCGGGAAGTACAGCCGCCAGCGCGCCGCGCGGATCGCGTCGACCGTGATGATCGCGCCCGAACGGTGATCCGACTTGTGGTACTGCTCGAAGGGCGAGCCCGGATCGACGGAGAACAGGACATCGGGCTGGAACCGCCGGATCTCGCGGGCCACCTGCCGCGTCAGCTCGCGGCGGTCGACGTACTCCAGCATGCCGTCGTCGTGGCCGAGCCAGACGATGTTCTCCTTCGGGATGCCGAGAATCCGGCATGCCTCCTCCTCCTCGGCCCGGCGGATCGCCTTCAGGCGGTCCTTCGTCATCGAAGGATCCCGGGAACCGGCATTGTCCGTCGTGTAGACCACGACCTGGATGTCGTTGCCGTTGGCCGCCAGGATGGCCAGCGTGCCGCCGGAGGTGAAGGTCTCGTCGTCAGGGTGCGGCGTCACGACCAGGATGCGACGGCCGGACCACTCCTCGATCCGGTCATCTCCCTCGTAGGTCGGCTCCGGGCGAGAGACCTGGGCCCCGAGCTGCGTCACCGCGAAGACGGCGACCACGACCGCGAGCAGCAGCCGCGCCACGGTCGAAGACAACGCTGTCGTGGGACCTTTCGCGCCCGCCGGGACCATTGCCTCAGTATAGTGAATCCATGGCACTCCCCCGGCTGCGTCGACGACTCGCCACGACCCTGCTCGCGCTGCCGGCTATCGCTCCCGTTCCTGCGGCCGCGCAGCAGGTGGAAGCACCGGATTCCCCGGCCGCAACGATCGCCGAACAGGTGGACGTGAGCATCGTGAACATCGACGTGCATGTCACGAATCGCCGGGGTCGGCCGATCGCCGACCTCACGGCGGCCGACTTCGAGGTCTACGAGGACGCCCAACGGGTCGAAGTCACGAACTTCCTCAATGCCGCCGCCCGTGACGACCTGGAGTGGACAGACGGGGGCGAGCTCGAGCCGCCCACGGACACCGATGCGCCCCTGATGGTGGCGCTCTACGTCGACCGCTACCGGACAAGCCACGGCAACCTGCTTCGGATCGAGGACGACCTTGCCTCCTTCCTGAGCGCCCGACGCGATCAGGGAGGCCGCATCCGTTTCCTGCTCGCCACGGGAGACCCGGAACTGAACGTCAGGGTTCCCTTCAGCGACAACCCGCAGGAGCTGCTTGGCGCCCTGGAGCAACTGCGCGAGGAGCCGCGCTCCGGCCTCCACGACGACGATCTGCTCCGCCGCCGAACCCTGAGCGAGATCCGGACCACCTACGAGACCTGCATTCAGCCCCCCGCCAGCGACTTCAACCCTGGCTGTGTTCCGTGCATCGACACCTGGGGCGCGCTTCTTGGCGCCGCGAACCAGTACGCCGCCGAAATGCAAACACGGGCCGCCACCTCCGTCTCCGCACTCGCCGAGCTGACCACCGCGCTCGGCGGCCTGCCGGGCCCCAAGGCTCTCGTCTACGTCAGCGATGGATTGCCCCAGCGTCCAGGGGCGGACCTGTTCCACTACCTGGGCCAGATCTGCGCCGATCGCCGGTCCGAGACCGATGCCCTGGAGCGCGAATGGGACGACACGACCCGCTTCAATCGCTTCAGCGCCTTCAGCAACGCGAACCGGGTCACCATCTACCCGGTGGACGCCGGCGGCGTCCGGGCCTCGTCGTCGGTCGATCCGACCCTCGCCGGCGGGGTCGGCAGCGTCGAGGGGTTCGGCGGCACGAGTGACTCGAGGCTGTCGACCGTTCTCGTGCCCAGCACCGAGAACGACCGCCTGCGGGTCGACAACCTGCAGGGGACACTGAGCCTGCTGGCGGACGAGACGGGCGGCCAGGCAGTCTTCAACCAGGCGAATCCGGCGGATGCCCTCGAGGACATCGCGTCGGACTTCGGCTCCTACTACTCCCTTGGCTACCGGGCCCCGCCAGACCGGCGCCATCCGATCCGCCAGATCGAGGTCCGCCTGACCAGACCGAGACAGGGCTGGCAGGTGCGCTACCGGCGCTCCTACGTTCTCAAATCGGACGACCAGCGGTTGGCGGACCGGCTCTTTGCCGCCCTGAAGCTCGGCGAGCAGACCAACCCCCTTGCCGCAGAGGTGACGTTCGGAGAGCCCTCGCCGGCCGTCGACGCGGGTCGGAGCACGTTGCCGGTCGAGGTCGAAGTCCCCGTTTCGGCGGTCACCTTCCTTCCCGGACCCTCCGGCACGTCGGGAGCGGTGCGCATCTTCCTCGTCGCCGAAGCCGAAGACGGCCGCCGCACGCCGATGCGGCAGAAGACCCTTGCCCTGGGCGAGGCGGAGCTTCAGGCCGGACGGGCGAAAACCGTCGTGGTGAACGTGGATCTCCCGCCGGGCAGGTTCGCGGTCGCGGTCGGCGTCCGTGACGAAGCGTCGGGCCGCGGCAGCTACCTGGTGAGGGGCGTCGAACTGCCCGCCGCCGTCAACGGTCCCTGAACGCCTCGACGTCTTCGGCGCTGGTCAGCACGTCCAGGCCGGTGTGGATCGGGTCCTCGACCAGCATGCCGTTCACCAGCTCGAGCAGCACTTCCATCGACCGGTAGCCCATCGCGTACGGGCGCTGCCCCACCTGTCCGTGGCTCAGGCCCTCGGCCAGCAGGTCCAGTTGCATCGGCAGCACGTCCGCACCCATGATCACGAGGTCCCGGGAATCGATCCGGTCCCGGTACGGTTCGACGGCCTGCCGGTAGGCCTGGTCCACGAACTGCGGGAAGCCGCCGGTGATCGAGAACACGTCGAGGTCTGGCTCGGAGGCCAGCAGGTCGGCCATCTGCTGGACGGCCAGCGGGAAGTCGTCGTTCGTGTAGAGCGGGCAGGCCGCTACCTCCGTCCAGCCGTTTCGACCCTCCAGCCGTTCACCCGGCGGTGCGGCCGAAGCAGTACCCGCCAGCGTGTCCCGCAGCCCCTGCATCCGCTCGTTGTGGTTCATTGCCGCGGCGCCACCCGACTGAATGCAGATGCGGCCGCCTTCAGGCTTGAACTCCTGGAGCAGCTTCGCTTGCTCGACACCCATGGCGCGGTTCTCCGTACCGATGTATGTCGTGCGCAACCCGGCGTCGTCGACCAGGAGATCGGAGTCCCAGGTGATCACCGGGATCCCGCTTTCGCGAGCGCGCGCCAGCGCGCGTGCCATCGCCGTCGCGTTCGAGGGCGACACTGCGATCCCGTCGACCCGGCGGGTGATCAGATCTTCGACCACCTGAACCTGGTCCGCCTCCGTGTGCTCGCTGGGACCGATGTACAGGCAGTCGACGTCCTCGAGGTCCGCGGCCGCCTGCATGCAGCCGTCGCGGGCGAGGTCGAAGAACGGGTTGTTCATCGCCTTTGGAACCAGGGCGAACGTGTAGCCGGACTCCTCCCGGGCACAGCCTCCCACCGACAGGGCAAGGGCCAGAGCCACCACGACGCCACGGTTCATCGGCCGGCCCGTCTCATTCGCTCGACGAGCATAGCCGCGACGATCGAGCCGCCGACGAAAGCACCCTGCCAGTACGGGTCGACGCCGAGCAGAAGCAGGCTGTTCCGGATCAGCTCGATCAGCGCCGCACCCGCGACCGCTCCGAAGGCGCCGCCCTCCCCGCCCATCAGGTTGGCGCCGCCGATCACTGCCGAAGCGATAACGCGCAGTTCGTAGCCTTGGCCCAACGCGTTCGTGACCGCCCCCAGCCAGCCGATCATCAGGATCGCCGAAACCCCGGCAAGCAGGGAACTGAGCACGTAGACCGTGAGCTTCACCCGGGCCACGGGCACGCCCGCCAGCCGGGTCGAATCCTCGTTGCCGCCCACCGCGAGCACGTGCCGCGCCAGCCGGCTGTAGCGGAACCACACCGCCGCGCAAAGCGCCGCGACGGCAAGCAGCCAGACGGGGTTCGCCACTCCCAGGAAGCGGCCGCCGCCCAGCGCGAGCAGCAGGTCCTCGTCGGGACCGAAGTCGTGGATCATCCGGTTGTTCGAGATGACGAGCGCCAGCGACCGCGCGATGCTCAACATGCCGAGCGTGACGACGAAGGGCGACAGGCGGAAGTACGCCACCAGCGAACCGTTGACGAGCCCGCACAGCAGGGCGCAGCCGAGTCCCGCCGCCGCCGCCACGATCAGCGGTTGTCCCGACCCCAGAACGAGACCGGTGACGATTCCGGCGAGCCCCATGACGGAGCCGACCGAGAGGTCGATGCCGCCGGTCGCGATGACCGCCGTCTGGCCGAGGGCGATCAGCCCGATGAACGCGAAGTTCCGGCTGATGTTGAAGATGTTGTCGGCGCTCGCGAACGGCTCGGAAACCAGGCTCATCACGCCGGCCAGAGCCGCGACGGTCAGAGTCACCCACAGCGACTGCGGCGCTCGGAGGAGGCTCCTCACGCGGCTTCGAGCGCGCCGGTGATCAGCGCGGTCACCTCCTCCGGCGACGACCCTGCGACCGCCTTGTCCGCCACCTTTCGCCCTCTTCTCAGCACGACGACGCGGTCCGCGACCGCGAAGACGTCCGACATCCTGTGGGAGATCAGGAGCACCGAAACGCCCTGGTCGCGCAGCCTGCGAATGAGCTCCAGCACCTCGGCGATCTGACGCACGCTGATGGCCGCGGTCGGCTCGTCCAGCAGCATGAGGCGGGGCGCGCTCAACCGGGCCCGGGCCAGCGCCGTGGCCTGACGCTGTCCTCCCGACATCCTCCGCACGAGATCGTCCGGGCGGGTGTCGGAACCGAGCTCGTCGAACAGTTCGGCGGACCTCTTTCGCATGGCCGCGTGGTCCAGCACCGGCAGGACCCCGAACAGCCTGCGGTGCAACTCGCGACCCAGGAACACGTTGGCCGTCGCGGAGAGGTTGTCGCAAAGGGCGAGATCCTGGTACACGGCCTCGATGCCATGCTCCCGCGCCGAGAGGGGCGTGAGTTCGACCGGCTGGCCGTCCCAGCGAAGCTCGCCCGATGTCGGCGCGAAGTTCCCCGCGACGATCTTGAGCAGGGTGGACTTGCCGGCGCCGTTGTCGCCCATCAGTCCGACGACTTCACCCGGGGCGAGTTCCAGGTCGACGCCCTGCAGCGCCTCGACCGCGCCGAACCGCATGCTGACCGACCGGAGTTCAAGCATGGAACGACCCAGTCGTCAGCCGGCCAGGCGTCCGAAGTAGCCCGGTCCCTGGGTCCAGACGTACCAGGCCATGAAACCGGTCAGGAACAGCGTCACGCCGACCATCAGGGCCCACCACAGCCAGCCGCGGGCCCCTTCCGGACGGTCCTCTCCCAGATAGCCGCGCTTTCGCTGCAGGATGACGAAGCCGATGTAGGCGGCGGGCAGGAACAGGCCGCAGACGATGTTCGTCGGCACGGCCAGCCAGACCGCGATGTCGCCCCAGAACACCGGCCCTAGCACGCCGGGCGCGGGAAGCAGCATGGCCAGCCGGTGCTTCCGGCTGCCGAACTCCCAGCCGAACAGCTCGCAGGCCACGAAGCCGGTCGCCAGCATGTGCAGGGTGATCGTCGACAGCGCCATGCCGAGCACGCCCAGGTCGAACACCACCCGTCCCACCGCGGGTCCCGCGACCGCCGCCAGGGACTGCGCGGCCTCGACGGGGCTCAGCCGCACACCGTCGTAGGCTGGATCGAGGTGAATCGTGTTCGCCGCGGCGATCAGCATCAGGCTCGCGGCCAGGACGTAGGGCACGAAGGTCCCGGTCCACAGGTCGAACCGGGCCAGCGACCTGTGCTCCCTCGACCAGCCGCGGGCGAGCAGCGAGTACGGGTAGAGGAACACCATGTTGATCCCGACCGCGGCCGACAGGCCGCTCAGGATCACCGTCACGCCGAGTACGCCGTTCCGCTCGCCAGGAACCGCGAAACCGATGAAACCCCGGAAGAGGCCCCCCCAGTCCGAGACTCCCGTGCGGATCACCACCCAGGCGAAGCAGACGACGATCCCCCACACCATGTAACGGAGGAGCCGCTCGTAGACGCGAATCAGCTCGGGCCGCCGGCCGTAGAGCGACGAGATCAGCACGGCCCAGACGAGGACGACGAAGCCGAGCGCCGCCGCCGGCAACCCCTCGATCCCCGCCGCTTCGCCGAGGTCCACCAGCACCGCGGAGGCCAGTGAGTACTGAGGGAAGTGCCAGACGATCGACGCGATGAGGGCGCCCAGGGCCCAGCTCCAGGCGAGAGGCGCCCCAGCGAAGCGGCGCATCGCGTCGAACGGCCGCATTCCCGTCGACAGGGTCTGATGGGCGACCGCGGAGAGCATGACCAGCCCAAGCAGCATGGCGAGCGGCGCGACCCAGAGGAGCTGGTAACCGAACACGGCGCCGGCAAACAGCGCCGAGGCGGCCGTACCGCTGCCGAGCGTCATCGCGCTCTGCATGTAGCCCGGACCGATCAGCCCGGCAAAGGCGCGCCAGCGCGCCGTCCGCGGCGCCTGCTCCAGTTCGGCCAGTTGCCGTCGCTCGGCGGCCAGGACCGCCGGGTCGGGCGGGTGGGCCATCCGGAGACCGACCCGCAGGTCGTCCCGCTCGGCGGCCGACAACTGTTCCGGCATGTCGGCTAGGCTACTCCACCGCCATGGACCGGCGATTCCCCTCCGCGCTTCTCATCGCGCTCGTCGCCGCGGCATCACCGGGCCTGGCCCAGCGAGGCGACCGCGAGGGCCACGTCATGGAACAGGTGTGGCGCCAGTTCAAGGTGCCCGAAGCGCCTCCCCTGGTCCCCGAGGAAGCGATGGAAACACTGCGCGTGGCCCCCGGCTTCCGGGTCGAGCTGGTCGCCGCGGAACCCGTGGTCGAAGACCCGGTGGCGCTGGCCTGGGACGAGCGGGGGCTCCTCTACGTCGTCGAGATGCGCGGCTTCATGCCGAACGTGGACGGCATCGGCGAGCAGGAGCCCGTCGGCCGGGTCGTCGTGCTCGAGGACACGGACGCGGACGGCGCGATGGACCGGAGCGCGGTCTACCTGGACGGCCTGGTCAGCCCGCGCGCGATCGCGGCCGTCTCGGGCGGCGTCCTGATCGGCGAACCCCCGAACCTGTGGCTGTGCCGGAGTGAAGCGGAAGCCGGCGGCCTGCCCCGCTGCGGCAGCCGGAAGCGCCTGCTCGATTACGGCGACCCGGACCCCGATCTCCTGGAACACACGGAGAACGGACTCCTCTGGGCCCTGGACAACTGGATCTACAACGCCAAGTCCGACCGCCGCTTCCGGCTGCGGAGGGGACCCGAGGGCGCCTCCGTCGAGGTCGATCCGACGCTCTTCCGGGGCCAGTGGGGCATGGCCCAGGACGACGTCGGCCGCCTCTACTACAACACGAATTCGCGCTACCTGTACGCCGATCTCATTCCGGCCGACTACGCCCTCGCGGACCCGGAGCATCAGCCCCGGGGCGGCGGCATCGGCGCCAGCGAGCGGCTGGTGCACGACGAGACGGTCTACTCGATCCGGGTGAATCCGGGCATCAACCGCGGCTACGTCGGCAGCATGCTGCGCGGCGACGGCCGGCTCGCCGTGACCACCTCGGTCAGCGGACTGACCGTCTACCGCGGCGATCAGTTCCCCTCCACCTTCCGTGGGGATGTCTTCGTGCCGGAGCCCGCCGGCAACGTGGTGGCTCACTTCGATCTCGCGCCGGGACCGGTACGGGACGGCGTGCCCACGCTGATCGCCGAGCACCGTCGCTACGGCGATCCGGACTGGGTCGAGCGCGACTTCCTGGCTTCGACCGACGAACGCTTCCGGCCCGTCGACGCGAAGATCGGACCGGACGGCGCCCTGTACGTGATCGACATGTATCGCGGCATCCTCCAGCACGTGCGGTACGTGACGACCTACCTGCGCGAGTACATCCTCGAGCACGGGCTCGACCGCCCGATCGGCATGGGCCGCATCTACCGGATCGTCTGGGAAGGCGACGCCGATGACCCGGCCCCGGTCCGCCGCGACCCGCACACGTTCGATACCGCATCCGACCGCATCGCCGCCCTGTCCCACGCGAACGGCTGGCAACGGGATACCGCCCAGCGTCTGCTGGTCGAGAACGAACTCGACGACGCCGGCCGCGGTGCGCTGCGCGAACTTGCCCGTTCAGGGGCCGATCCCCTGGCCCGCATCCACGCCCTGTGGACCCTTCACGGCCGCGGCGAACTGGATGAGGCAACGACTCTGTCCGCTCTCCGCGACGCCGACCCGTGGCTGGTCGTCCACGGCCTGCGCACCGGCGAAGACGAACTCGCCGGGAGCGCCGCCGGCCAGGCGGTCATCACCGAACTACTCGCCTCCTCGTCGCCCCAGGTACGGACCCAGGCCCTGCTGACCCTCGGCGCCCTGGCCCGCGAAGCGACCTGGGCCAGGACCGCTCTGGCCGAGCGAGTCGCGGCGCACCCGGACGACCCCTTCCACCGCCAGGTTGCCCTGGCCGCGAACCTCGATGACGCCGGCCCGACCGAGGCGCCGGAGCCCCCGACCGCGGCGCCCGCCATGACGGCAGAGGAAGCCGCCCGCTTCAACCGCGGCCGGCGCCACTACCGCGCCTGCAACTCCTGTCACAACAACGACGGCCGGGGCCTGGAAGGCCTCGGCCCAAGCCTGGTCGACTCCCCGTGGGTCGTCGGTTCCCCCGAACGCCTGACCGCGCTCGTCCTGCACGGCATCGAAGGGCCGATCGAAGTCCACGGCGAAGTCTGGGACGACCTCATGCCCGGCTTCGCCGCCGACCCCCGCCTCCCCGACCCCGCCATCGCCGCTCTCCTCACCTACATCCGCCGAAGCTGGGGCAACACCGCCGATCCGGTTTCGCCCGAGCTCGTCACCGGCGTCCGCGAACGCACCGGCGACCGCATCGACCCCTGGACCGCCCCGGAACTCGAATCAGCGTTTCCCTAGCACCTCGCACCGACCGCCGCGCCAAAGCGGTCGCCGCTTCGCGGCGCGCTCTCCTGGCCGTTTTCGGCCCGCCCTCTCCGCGGGTCAGAAGACCCGCGGCAACAGACCCGCGCACCCAGTCGGCGGCCTACGTAGCCGCTTCGGCGACGGCCTCGGGGTCGGCGTCGCGCTTGTGGAAGTCCAGCAGCAGGTACAGGGCCGGGATCACGATCAGGGTCAGCAGCGTCGAGGTCAACAGCCCGCCCACGACGGTCAGCGCCATCGGCGTCCGGAGTTCCGCCCCCTCGCCCAGGCCCAGCGCCATCGGCAGCAGGCCCAGCACGGTGGTCGAGGTCGTCATCAGGATCGGCCGCAGGCGGACCAGGCATGCCTCGCGCAGGGCCTCCACCTTGGCCTTGCCGGCGCGCCGCAAGCGGTTCGTATAGTCGATCAGGATGATCGCGTTGTTCACGACGATCCCGGCCAGCAGGATGCCGCCGATCAGGACGACGATGCTGACCGGCGTCCGCGTCAGGTAGAGGATGCCGATCGCGCCGATGATCGAGAACGGCACCGCGAAGAGGATGACGAAGGGGTGCAGCAGTGATTCGAACTGCGACGCCATGACCAGGTAGACCATGAACACCGCCAGCAGGATCGCGAGTCGCATGCTGTCGAAGGAGCGCTCCATTTCCTGGCGCTGACCGCCGACCGAGTAGTCGAAGCCGACCGGGAACCGGGTCGAGTCCAGGATGGCCTGAATGTCGTCGGAGACGCTGCCCAGATCGCGGCCGACGATGTTCGCCTCGATCAGCGCCACCCGGCCGCCGTCGCTGCGGCGAATCTCGGCCGGTCCCTCCGTCTCGATCACTTCCGCCACCGCCGAGAGAGGCAGTGGCGTGGCCCCGCTCTGGCGGATGTTCAGGTTGCGGAGATCGCGGACCGAGTCGCGGTAGCCCTCGTCGGCCCGCATTCTGACCTCGATGTTCCGGTCCTCGCGCACGATGTCCGTCGCGATGTCGCCCTGGACCTTGGAGCGGATGACGGCGCCGAGTTCAGCGACCGTGTAGTTCAGCGTCGACAGCCGCTCCCGGTCGAAGATGATCTGCAGTTCCGGATTACCGCCCTCGGTCGAAGACTTGACGTCGACCAGCCCTTCGACCTCGCGCATCCGGGCCGCCACCTGGTCGGCAAGCACCTCCAGCAGCGCCAGGTTGTGGCCGCGGATCTGCACCTCGACCGGACTCCTGAAGCTGAAGTAGGTCGGACGACCGAAGCGGTACTTCAAGGAATCGTCGCCGAGCGCCGGTCCGCCGTCGGCCGCGGCCCGAACCGACGCCGCGCCCGCGATCGGCGGCATCCCACCGCCAAAGGACGCGTTCTCCGCGTCGATCAGGTTCCGGATCCGGCCCATCACCAGCTCTTCGCGCTCGACATCGATCGGCGGCTTCAAACGCACGTTGACCTGGCCGATGTTCTCCCGTCTCTCGCCCGCGGCGCCACCCTGTTCGTTCGATGTGCCCACTACCGTGTAGACCGACTGCACGTCGTCCTCCAGTTGTTCACGCACGAACTTGTCAACGGCGTTCAGGCGTCGGTCCGTAACCTCCAGGCGGCTGCCCGGCGCCAGCTCGGCGTCCACGTAGAACTCCCCCTGGATCAACTCCGGCACGAGTTCGGTTCCCAGCGAGCCGATGAGCTGGACGCTCCCCGCGAGCAGCACGACTGCCGCCAGGACGACCAGAGCGGGGTGGCGAAGGGCGCCGCGAAGAATGCGAGCGTAGACCGCCGTGATGCCGCGAAGCACTGCGTCGAAGCCGAGGAGAGCGGGCCGCAGCAGCAGGGACATGACCGTGGCAACGGCGCGGACCACCTGCTTGACGGCCAGCGCGATGCCGACGCCGATCGCGTTGAAGAAGGCCGAAAGGGCCCTGGTCACTGGGTTGGAGCGGCCCACGTGTTTGACCGACTCGACCTCGGCACCAGCCGCGAAGAACTTCCGGGAAGCCAGCATCGGGATCACGGTCAGCGCGACCCCGAGCGACACGAGCAGGGAGAACGTCACGGTCAGCGCCTGGTCGCCGAACATCTGGCCGGCGACGCCCTCGACGAACACGATCGGCACGAACACGCAGACGGTCGTGATCGTGCTGGCGATCACCGCCCGGCCGACCTCTGAGGCGCCGTCCCGGGCCGCCTCGACGACCCCCAGGCCCTGGTCCCGCCGGCGCTGGATCGCCTCCAGGACCACGATCGAGTTGTCCAGCAGGAGACCGATTCCCAGGGTGATGCCGCCCAGCGACATGATGTTGAGCGACACGCCGGCGACGTACATCAGGAAGAAGGTCGCCACGACCGAGACCGGGATCGAGATCCCGATGATCAGAGTCTTCGGCGCGCTGCGCAGGAACAGGAACAGGACGACGATCGCCAGCGAGCCGCCGATCAGCGCCGTCTCGATCACGGCCGACACGGAGTCACGGATGTAGCGCGACTGGTCGGTGAGAACGCTCAGGTCGAGCTGGGGATCGATCTGCTTGATCTCCTCCACCAGCCCCTCTACCCGCTCGAGGACGGCGGATGCGACGGTCACCGTGTTCGTGCCGCCCTCCTTGTAGACCGCGATCTCCACGGCCTCGTTGCCGTCGATCCTGGTGATCACCTCGCGCTCCCTGGCGCCCTGGTAGACGCGGGCGACGTCCTCGAGGCGCACGATCGCGCCCTGGGAGCGGTCGATCACGATCTCCCGCATCTCCTCCGGACGCAGCAGTTCATTGATCGTTCGCACCAGGTAGTCGGTCTGGCCGTCGCGCAGCCGGCCACCCGTGAGGTTCACGTTCTCCTGCGCGAGGCGGTTCATCACCTGGTTCATCGTCAGTCCGAGACTCGTCAGGCGCCGCTCGTCGATCTCGACCTGAATCTCCTCCTCCAGCCCGCCGCTGACGACGACGGCCGCCACGCCTTCCAGACGCTCCAGTTTCCGCTTCAAATCCTCCTCGGCCAGGAGGCGCAACGCGATCAGGTCGTCGCCGCCACCGGAGAGGCCCATCCGCAGGATCGGGTCGAGCGACGGGTCGTAGCGCAGCAGGACCGGCCGGTCGGCCGCGATCGGCAACCGCACCTGATCCAGACGCTCGCGCACGTCGAGCGACGCGAAGTCCATGTTCGTGCCCCAGGAGAACTCCAGGGTGACCTCGCTGATGTCCGCCCGGGAACTGGAGATGACCCGGTTGACCCCGTTGACCACGCCGACCGCGTCCTCGACCGGCCGCGTGATCAGGGTCTCCATCTCGACCGGCGCCGCGCCTTCGTACCCGGTCTGGACGGTCAGCGACGGGTAGGTGATGTCCGGCAGCAGGTCGACCGCGAGGTCGCGGAAGGCTACGCCGCCGAACACCACCGCCGCGAGGGCGAAGATGAACACGGTGACCGGTCGCCGGGTGGCGAAGGAAACAACCCGCATGTCGCGTTACCTGGTCAGGCGCCTCTGATCCCGGTCAACCCTGCGGCCGCCCGGGCGGTCCACCCTGTCGCCTGCCCGCCGGGGCACCGGGCGGCCCTCCCGGCGGCCCCTGGCCGCTCCGGATGCGCTCCATCATCTGGTCGATCTGTTCGTCGCTCATGCCCCGCTCCTTCATCCGGGCGCGCATCATCTCCATCCGTTCGGGCGTCATCTGACTCGGATCGAAGCCACCGGGCGGTCCGCCGCGGAACCCTCCGGGGCCGCCTGACGCGGGCTGCCCCGGCGCCGCCTGCGCGGAGGCCGCCGCTCCGCCAGCCGCGGCAGGCGACCGGCCGTCCGTGGCCTCGGCGCCGGCCCCCGGCATGGAGGTGAACATCGTGGGCGCCGGGGCCGGTCCCTCCCGCTCGGCGATCGAAATCGGCGTCTGGTCGGAGAGGCCGTCCTGCCCGATGATCACGACATCCTCGCCCTCGCTGAGGCCGGAAAGCACTTCCAGACTGTCGCTCTCCTCGTAGCCAAGCTCGAGTTCGCGGCGCTGGGCCACCACGCCGCCCTGTCCGTCGTCCACTGCCACGTACACCATGTCGGAGGTGCTTTCCAGAACCAGGGCCCCCTTCGGCACGACGATGGCGTTCTCGTGAACGTCCGTCTCGACGAACACGCTGGCGAACATCCCGGGCCGCAGGCGGCCCTGGGCCTGCACTTCGAGCGTGACCTTGACCGTACCGGTCGCCGCGTCGACCACCGGGCTGATCCGCAGCACGCGCGCCGGGAAACGGGCTCCCGGGTAGGCCTCGACCGTCAGGTGGGCGGGCTGGTCCAGCTTGAGGCGCGGCAGGTCCTTCTCGGGAAGCTGGATCGGACAGAGCAGCGGGTCGAAGTCCGAAATCCGGAACAGCCTCGCGTTGGTCGCGACATGCTCCGCGTTCTTGATCACGCGCTCGATGATCAGGCCGTCGAACGGCGCCCGGATCACGGTGTAGTCGAGCAGAATCTCGGTGCCGACGATCTGGGCGGCGGCGCTCTCGAAGGTCGACCTGGCGAGGTCGTAGGCCTCCTGGCTGATCACTTCCTCGCGGTAGGACGACTGCGCCCGGTTCCAGGACAGTTCCGCCTCGGCCAGGTTGACCCGGGCAATGCCCAACTGCGCCTCGATCTCCGCGGCGTCGATGCGTGCCAGCACCTGGCCTTCCCGCACGAAGTCGCCTTCCTCAACGTTCAGTTCGACGATCGGACCGGTCGTCCGGGCCACGATGTCGACCTCGTTCTCGGCCTCGAGCGAACCGTTCGTCTCCAGGTAGTCCGCGATGTCGCGTCGGATGACGCTCGTCACCGCGACCGGAATCACGGCAGCGGCCGCAGGGCCTCCGAAGCCCGGAGGGAATCCCCCCGGAAAGCCGCCCGGCGGTCCGCCGCCCCGGCCCCCGGGACCGCCTCCGGGTCCGCCGCGGCCGGCACGGGGATTGTCGCCGCCCGCTTCGGCGTTGGACTGCCCGCAGCCGATGCCCGCGGCGGCCACGGCCGCTATCAACAGAAGGGCGCCGGCCGACCGCGCCGCGCGCAGGGTTCTCTCGAGTTTCATGCCATCTTTCTCCGCGGCACGGTCGTGACCGCCCGCACAACCCGCTGGACGAAGAGCTTCACGTCGTCGACCAGGGAATAGATCGTCGGAATCACAAGCAGGGTCAGGAAGGTGGATGTCGTGAGCCCGCCCAGGATGACGAGGCCCACCGGCGCCCAGAAGGCGGCCCGACCCTCGGGCTGCCCGAACACCTGGGGCAGGAAGAAGGGCGCCACCATGGGCGACAGGCCGAGGATCGTCGTCACGGCCGTCATCAGGATGGGCCGCAGGCGGTTCTTGCCGCCGAGGACGATCGCCTTGTCGCGGGCGATGCCCTCGCGCCGCAACCGGTTGATGTGGTCGATCAGGACGATCGCATTGTTCACCACGATGCCGGCCAGGATGAGGAGCCCCATGTTCGACGAGTCGGACCGCGGCTGGCCGGCCAGGTACATGATCAGGCCGACGCCGATGAAGGCGAAGGGAATCGACAGCATGATCGTGAACGGCTGGAGGAAGTCCTCGAACAGGGCCGCCATGATCATGTAGATCAGCACGACAGCCAGAATCATCGCCAGGACGGCGCGCGACGCGTCCTCCTCGGCCTCCATGAATCTCCTGCCGAGCGACCACTCGTAGCCAGGCGGCAACGGAACGTCCGCGAGCGCCATCTGGACCGGCCGCCGCAGCATGAAACCCGGGGTACCGCCCGCGGCCGTGATGTCGATCTCCACCTTGGAGCGGCGGTTCTCCCGCTCGACCTCGGACGGTCCGCTCTGCACCTGGAACGAGGCGAGGCTGGAGATCGGCAGGGTCACCGCTCCCGACTCCTCGTTCGGGTCCGACACGAGCACCGGCATCTTCTTCAACTGATCGAGCGTTTCCCGGTCCTCCTCCCGGTACTGCATGACCATGCCGATCTCGCGTTCCGCGGTCTTGAAGTACGCCAGCGAGCGGCTCGAGAGGGCGCCGCTCACCGTCATCGCCACGGCCTGACTCGAAAGGCCGCCCTGGAGGGCGCGTTCACGGTTCACGGAAACCCGGATCTCGTCGTCGCCACTCTCGAACGAGTTGTCGATGTCGCCGACGATGGGGATCTGACGCAGCCGTTCGGTGATCCGCGGCACCAGGAATTCGAGGGTGCCCATGTCGTCGCCGATCAGTTCCACGTCCATCCCGGTTCGCCCGGAACCCGGAGGCCCGAACTCCGTCCGGGCAATCTTGAACAGCACGCCGACCCTCTGGGGCATCGCCTCCCGAACGAGCTCCGTGACCTCGTCCGTGGAGAGCTCGGAAACCTCTTCGGGCTTCAGATAGACCTCGAAGCGGTTGCCGCCGCCCCATCCCCGGCTGCGGCCGCCGCCACGCCGGACCTGGTGGGCGATGTCGGCGATCTCCCACTCGTCGCGCCTGGAGTCGAGCAGGCCGTAGACCTCGTCATAGAGAGCCAGGCGGTCGTCCATTCCCATCTGCCGCGGCGTCTCGACGAAGATGGTCAACGCCCGGCCCTGGGAGGGCTGGTTGAAGCTCCGTTCGATGCTGTTGTACAGCTCCCACGAACCGTAGAGCAGCGCGCCGATGACCATCGTGAAGATGAAGCGGTGGCGCAGGGTGAAGCCCAGCGTTGCCCCGTAAAGATCGCTGATCCGGTCGAGCAGCCTGAACCGGCGCTTGCTCTCCGACTTGAGCAGGATCGCCGCGATCATCGGCACGACGGTCAGGGAGATGACCAGGGAACCGAGCATGACCACGCAGACGGTCGTGCCGATGTCCCCCATGAAGCGCGAGAAGCTGCCCGGTCCGCCACCGCCGCTGCCGAAGAAGATGAGCGGCACGAACACGCACATCGTGGTCATCGTCGAGCAGATGATCGGCATCGCCACGTCGCTGGCGCCGCCCAGAGCGGCGTACTTCGCACTGGCGCCGAGATCCTGGCGGTGCCGGAAGATCGACTCGATGACGACGATCGAGTTGTCGAGCAGCATCCCGATGGCCAGCATCAGCCCCATCAGGCTCATCACGTTCAGCGTGATCTCGGTGACGCCCGCCTGGCGGCCGAGGTACATCATCACGAAGGTCATGACCAGCGACAGCGGTACCGCCAGGGCCACCAGCAGCGTGGTCCGGAACTTGCGCAGGAAGAGGAACATGAAGACGATCGCCAGGCCGCCGCCGATGAGCCCGCTGCGGCCCAGCTCGGTCAGGCCCTGGCGCACGTCGACCGAGGTGTCGTGGAAGTGGCGGAACTCGAGGCCTGCGCCCTCGGGCGTCTGCTGGATGGCCTCGAGTTCGGCCTTGACCCGGCCGACGACGTCCAGGAGATTCGCGTCGGAGGCCTTGTTCACGCTCAGGCTGATCGCCTCCGACCCGTTCAGGAAGCTGTACTCGTACTTGTCGGGGTAGCCGAACTTCACGTCGGCGACGTCGCCCACACGGAGGCCGTCGCCGCGGATCGGCAGATCGCGGATTTCGTCCGGAGTCTGGAACTCGCCGATGGTGCGAACCAGCAGGCGGCGGCTGCCTTCGCGCAGATAGCCGCCCGAGACGTTCACGTGGTTGCTCTGCAGAACCTGCCGCAACTCGCGGACATCCACGCCGTGGGCCGCCATGCGGTCGGGCAGCAGCTCGATCCGCAGCTCCCGGCTCAGCATGCCCCAGACTTCCGCCTGCGCCACGCCTTCCAGCCGCTCGATCCGGGGCAGAAGCACGTCCTCGACGAAGTCGTTCAGCTCGTCCTGGTTCCAGGGCGCGCTGAGACTGCTGCGGAGGACCGGAATGTCCGTGCTCTCGAAGCGGCGGACGTAGATCTGCTCCACGTCGCTGGGCAGCTCGTTGCGTACCCGGTCGATCCGGTCGCGGACGTCGACGGCCGCCAGCTCCATGTCCGTTCCGTCCTGGAACTCGATGTCCACCGAGGCGGAACTCCCGCTGGCCCGGGAACGGAGCAGCCGGACGCCGTTGATCGTCCCCAGGCTGTCCTCCAGCGGCCAGATGATCGACCGGGCGATCTCCTCCGGAGAGGACGACTGGTACGGCACCCGGACCGAGATGTTGGACGACTGGAAGAGCGGCAGGAACTCCAGCGGCAGGCGCGTGAGCGACAACCAGCCGAGCACCAGCACGCCAAGCGTGGCCATGAACATGGTCACGCGGCGCTCGACGGCGAAGCGGATGAGCGGGTGGACGGGGACATGCGCCGCCGCCTCCTGCAGCGCCTCCTCCTGCTGCTCGGACCCCGCGAGCAGACCGGTCTTCTGTTCGTCCATCTCTTCCTCCGGGGTCGTCATCGGCATGCCTCCGGCGAGCCGACTTCCTGATGCCAGTCGCGTCCGTTGCGGTCACGGCCTCGCCAGTCATGACGCCGTCCGCGCTTCCACAACTCCTCACTCATCTCGTCGAAGAGGACAGCCTGGTCCGGACGGAGGAGTGCGCCCACCTGGCGGTGGAAGTCCTTCTGCATCGCGCAGAACTCGTCGCGTGCTCCGGTCCAGTAGAGCCGCCCTCGCTCCATCGCCTCGCCGACGATGGGCTCCAGCGCCTCGATCTGTTCGGCATCCAGCTCCAGGCGGCGCGCCATGCGGTGGGTCACCTTCGACCTGTACTCGTCGGTGGAATCCGGGTCCGCCGCGTCGGCCTGCCCTTCCCCGGGCGGCCTCGCGGTCGTTTCGGCCTGCTCCTCTTCCCAACCCCGGCAGTCGAAATGAAACACCGACCGCCGATCGTCGTGCGTCCGCGACGAGGTCTTCGGCTCCGTGTCGACGGCGCTCCGTTCGGCAAGAAGCCGGTCCGCCACGAGACCCGCCGAGACCCCAACGACCAGCACCGAACCCAGGGCGAGGCCCATCCACATCTTCATGGAGCCGTTGGCCATCACCGTGTCCCCATCGGCTCGTAGAGCACGGCCACGAGCTCATAGCCGGCGTCATCGTCCGTCATGGCAGCGGTCGCTACACCGGCCTCTTCCAGCCCCGCCGCGAACGGGTCAGGGTACTCCGCTGCGACGGATTGCTCCGGACCCGTCTCCGGCGACATGGCCGGCGCGCCGCCGCCGAGCGTCATGACCAGAGCCGCGCCGGCCGCAAGCGCGCCGACGGGCGACAGGCGCAGGGCAAGCAAACGCCAGGGCGCGGCCTGGTCGGCGCGCTCCAGCCAGGCCTCGCGACGGGCTCTGAAGCCCGCCAGGAAACCGGGCGCCGCCGGCGGCGCCGCGCACTCCTCGCGCAACCCGTCGAACAGTGCATCGAGCTTGCCTCCGGCCTCCTCCGGCCGGCTCGACCTCTTCTCCTCCCTCATCGCGTACCTCCTCTACGTCCTCCTGCCTTGCCCGGCCCGTCGAGCCGGCGGCGGAGCTTTTGCCGGCCCCGATGGACCCGGATCTGCGCCGTGCCGATCGGACAGCCCAGAAGCTCCGCAATCTCCACGTACTTCATTCCCACCACGTCTTTCAGCACGACCGCCGTCCGCTGGCTCTTCGGCAACCGCGCCAGTTCGCGCACGAGGGCGCGCCTGAGCAACCGCGACTCGACGGCCGACTCCGCGCCGGCCGCCGGCAACTCGGCGAGGGCCTCCTCCCCCACGTTCCGGTCCAGCCGCCTGCCCCAGCGCGCCGAGCGGCGCAACTCGTCGTGGGCCCGGTTGATCGCGATCCGGTAGAGCCAGCTCTTGAACGCGGCCGACTCTCCCAGGTCGCCGAGCTTCCGGTAGGCCAGCAGGAAAGCGTCCTGCGCCACGTCCTCGGCAACCTGCCAGTTGAGTACGTAGCCGTAGACCAGCTTGCGGAGCGGTGTCTCGTAGCGAAGCACCAGGGCTTCGAACGCGCTGCCGTCACCCGCCGACGCACGTCGAACGAGTTCGGCGTCTTCGGGAAGACCGGTCGACTCGCGGGTCGATCCCCGGTCAGACGGTTTCTGTGCCGGCAAGCCATCGTCCTCTCGGTGCAGGGACGACCCGCCGGCGACCCTTGTTTCGCTCGGCCCGCCGCCGGAGGCGCCAGTCATGGCTCCGCCCGCCCGGAAGCGGCCCGGCGCCGCAGCAGCGAATCGAGGAATCGCAGAGCCGCCGTCCGGCCCTCGAAGGCGCCATCCAGTTGCGCCTGATAGCAGCGATCGACCAGGTTCCCGATCTCGGGGCCCGGGGTCAGGCCGCGGTCGATCAGGTCGCGGCCGAGGACGAGGCGTCGCGGCGCCTGATCCTTGATCCTCAGCGCTTCCGCGCGGGCAAGAAGCCAGTCGCAATCCTCGCAATCCGCGGGCGGCAGCGGTGGACGGCCCCGGGCATCCGCGCGGGCAAGCCGCACCAGCCGGTCGATCCGCTTGACCCGGTGGGCCAGCCGGCGCACCGCGGCGTCCCCCGCGCCACCCTGGTAGAGCTGCCGCGGCTTCAGGTGGTCGACGACCAGCCGCACCACGTCGTCGACCAGGCCGCGACGGTTCGTGAGCCGCGCCAGAAAACTCCTCGTGGGCGCCTCGCCGGCCGCCTCGTGGCCCCGTGAACGAAGCCGGCCGTCGACGAAGCGCGTCGTCGCGGGCTTGCCCAGATCGTGGCAGAGACAGGCCAGGCCGACGATCAGGTCTTCCTCCGCGTCGCCTAGGCGCTCGGCCGCGAAGGCGTCCAGGACGTGGCCCGTGTGGGTCCAGACGTCGCCCTCGGGATGCCATTCCGGGTCCTGCTCGCAACCGACGGTGGCCTGGAGTTCGGGGTAGGCCTCGATCCACCCGGTAGCCTGCAGGAACCGAAGACCTCCTCCGATCTCGACCCCCAGGACGAGCAGCTTCCGCCACTCCTCGAACACGCGCTCGACGCTCAGCTCGCGCCAGTCGATCCCGGAACAGAGACGCACGGTAGCCGGGTCGGCTTCGAGCCCCGACCGGGCCACGAGTTGCATCCCCCGCAGCACCCGGAGCGGATCCTCGGGGAACCGGTGCGAAGCGTGGCGAAGCCGCCGGCGCTCGAGGTCACCTCGCCCCCCCAGGGGATCGTCGACGCGGCCGGCCAGCGGTTCGTACGAGATCGCGTTGATCGTGTAGTCGCGACGCGCGGCCGCCTCTTCGACGGTCATGTCCGGATCCGAGTCCACCAGGAAGTCGCGGTGGCCCGCTCCGAAGCTGACCTCGCGGCGCGGCAACGCGATGTCGACGGGGATGCCCCGGAGCTTGAGGACCGAGAAGGCCCGGCCGACCCGGTCCACCCGCAGGCCCAGATCCGCCAGCATCCGGTCGAGATCGCCGGGCCCGAGGCCGAAGGCCTCAAGATCGAACTCCTCGAACGGCCGGTCGAGCAGCGCGTCCCGCACGGAGCCGCCCACCACGCGGACGCAGCCGCCCCGCTCCGCCGCGGCCCGGCAGATCTGCAGCACCCTCGGCCAGGCCGGATGGTGCGCGAGGCGAGAGCCAGGATCCGCAACCACGGCTCTGTTATTCTAAGTGCCCCTTCCGGGAACGAGGTCCGCCGGCGGGAGGAGGCCCGCCGCGTGCCAGCAGATCCGCCATGAGCCCGTGCGGCCGAAGGAGAACACAATGAAGCCGATTCGCGAACCGTGGACCCTGGAGCAGCCGGCGCGGCCCGGACTCTTCGCTGCCGCCCTCGGCATCTGCCTTTCCCTCGCCCTCGTCGCCCCCGCGGCGGCGCAGCTCCCGGGCACCGTCTGGGGGCAGATCTTCGACGCCACCACCGGAGAGACGATCGAGGGCGTGGAGATCATCTTCACGAACCCCGAGGCGCCCAGCTTCCGCGAAGTGCACCACTCCGGGAAAAACGGCCGGTTCCGGATCATGATCAAGAACGTCGTCACGCACGAGCGCGGCGGTTTCACCGTCGAGCTGAAGAAGGAAGGCTACGTGACCCGGCGCGTGGGCAACGTCCGCATTCCCGCCCGCAACGAGACCCGGCTCAGCCAGCTCCCGGGCGGCGGCGACTGGAACCTGACCTCGGAAGAGGAGGCGCTGAAGCAGCAGGCCGCGCAGTTCGAAGCCGCCGGCATCCCGCAGCCCGACCAGGCCGTGGACCTGGAGGCCGAGGCCCGCGGCAGCGCGATCAAGCTCTACAACCAGGGCAGCAACGCCCTGAACTCGGGCGACTACGAAACCGCCGAGTTCATGTTCCAGAGCGCCCTCGAGAAGAAGGCGGACCTGACCTCGGCGATGGGCGGCCTCGCCCGCATCTACTCGTTCCGGGAGGACCACGTCCGGGCCGTGGAGTACGCCGAGAAGGTGGCCGCGGAGGGAGAGGATCTGGAGAACATGAACCAGATCCTCTACGCCGGCTACAGCGCGCTGGGGATGGACGACAAGGCCGAGGCCGCCCTGGCGTCCCTGCAGAACACGGATCCGGAGAAAGCCGCCAAGAACCTCTACAACGAGGCGGCCGACCTCTACAACGCCGGCAGCATTCCGGAGGCGCTGGCGAAGCTGGAGCAGGTCGTGGGGTTCAACCCGAATCACCCCGAGGCGCTCAACATGCTGGGCCTCTGCTACGCCGCCCAGACGCAGAACGACAAGGCCCTCGAGACTTTCAGGAAGTTCCTGGAGGTGGCCCCCAACCATCCGGAAGCGGCCACCGCCCAGGCCATGATCGAGTACTTCGAGTCCCTGTAGGAGCTTGCCCGTTCGACCGCCCGCGGCCGCCGGCTGGATGCGCGGGTCTGTTGCCGCGGGTCTTCTGACCCGCGGAGAAAGCGCGCCGAAGGCGGCTCGGTACATGCGCCGGCCGCAAGGCCGGCACCGCTTTGGCGCGGCGGCCCTGGCCGCGGGCCTGCTGCTGCCCGTCCTTCCCCTCGGGGCCCAGGACGATGTCACCCTCGAACGGATCATGGCCCATCCCGACTGGCTGGGTCGCCAGCCGGAGGGCCCGTACTGGAGCAGCGACGGCGACAGCGTCTACTTCCAGCGCAAGCGGGAAGGCGAGGAAACCCGCGACCTCTACCGGATCGCCCTCGACACGCGCGAGACAATCCGGGTTTCCGACGGTGACCGCGCCGGTGCGGACGCCGCCGGCGGCAACTGGGACCGCGAGCGGCGGCGGCGGGCCTTCGTCAAGGCCGGCGACGTCTTCGTTCGCGACCTGGACCGTGACGGCGGGCTGATCCAGATCACCCGCACCGTGGCCCCGGAAGGCGCACCCTTCTTCACCGCCGGCGGCGACCTCGCCTTCCGGCGGACCGGCGTGTGGTTCGTACGGGAGCGGGAGACCGGCCTTCTGTGGCAGCCGTTCGACGTTCGCACGGAAGACGAGCCCGAGCAGGCGCGCTCGGAGCAGGACGCCAGGGCCGGCTACCTGGAACGCCAGCAGCCCCGGCTGCTCGAGATCGTGCGCCTGCGGCGCCAGCGCGAGGAACGGAGTCTCGAGGTCCTCAGGGAGCGTCAGGCCGGCGACTCCAGCCGGCCGGCCCTGCCCCACTACCTGGGCAAGGAGGTGGAAGTCGCCGGGGCGGCCCTGTCGCCCGCGCTCGACCACCTGATCGTGCGTACCCGTCCGAAGGAACGCGACGAGGGTCTCCGCGACAGGATGCCGAACTACGTCACCGCCACGGGGATGGTCGACGTCGAGGAGGTGCGGCCGAAGGTCGGCACGGCGGGGGCTGCGGGCGAGACGCTGCTCCTCTTGCGGGCCGGCGAGGCGGAACCAGTGACGCTGGACCTCGCCGTGTTGCCGGGGATCGCCGACGACCCGCTGGCGGACCTGCGCGAAGCGGCGCGTGAGCGGAAGGAGGCCCGGGAAGCGGCAGCGAAGCCGAGCCCCGGCGGTGAAGACGCGGCCGAGGAGACCCGCGAGGACGAGCCCGGACCCCGGCCGGTCCGCTTCGGCCCGGTGTCCTTCAACCGCGACGGCACACGGGCCGTCGTACAGGTCTACTCGGTGGACAACAAGGACCGCTGGATCGCCGGCATCGACCTCGAAGGCGGCGAACTGCGTCCCCTGCACCGGAGGTCTGACCCGGCCTGGATCAACTACGCCTTTCGCGACCTCGGCTGGCTGGCGGACGACCGGGCCATCTTCTTCCTGTCGGAGGAAACCGGCTACTCCCATCTCAACCTGATGGACGCGGCAACCGGTGAACGACGCCAGGTCACGGAGGGCGACTTCGTCGTCCGTTCACCCCAGTTATCGGCCGACGGCGCCTTTCTCTACTTCGAGGCGAACCGGAATCACCCCGGTATCTTCGAGATCTTCCGCGCGCCGGTCCAGGAATCAGCCGCCGGCGCGATCGAACAGGTCACCGCACTCGGCGGGCTCAACTCCTTCCGGCTCTCGCCGGACGATCGCCATCTCCTGATCGTCCATTCCACCGCCACCCGGCCGCCCGAACTCTGGCTCCAGGAGGCCTCGCCGGGCGGCGAGGCCATCCGGCTGACCGAAACGGTGTCGTCCGAGTTCCTCGCCATCGACTGGGTCCCGCCCCGCTTCGTCGAGGTGCCCTCGTCACACGTCGAACGCCCGATCCACGCCCGCCTCTACGTGCCTCCCGGCCCCACGGAAGCTCCACGACCCGCCGTCGTTTTCGTGCACGGCGCCGGCTACCTCCAGAACGCCCACCAGGGCTGGTCCTCCTACTTCCGGGAGTTCATGTTCCACACCCTGCTCGCCCGTCGAGGCTACGTCGTGCTCGACATGGACTTCCGCGCCTCCGCCGGCTACGGCCGGGACTGGCGTACGGCGATCTACCGCCAGATGGGCACTCCCGAGGTGGAGGACCTGGCCGACGGCATCGACTACCTGGTCTCCGAGCACGACGTCGACCGGGAGCGGATCGGCGTCTACGGCGGCTCCTACGGTGGCTTCGTCACCTTCATGTCGATGTTCCGCCGCCCCGAGCTCTTCGCGGCCGGCGCCGCGCTCCGGCCGGTCACGGACTGGGCCCATTACAACCACCGCTACACCTCGAACATCCTGAACACGCCGGAACTCGATCCCGAGGCCTACGAACGGAGTTCGCCGATCGAGTTCGCCGAGGGCCTGCGGAAACCCCTCCTCATCTGCACCGGCATGCTGGACGACAACGTCCTGTTCCAGGACTCCGTCCGCCTCGTCCAGCGCCTGATCGAACTCGGCAAGGAGGACTGGGAACTCGCCGTCTATCCGGCCGAGGCCCACGGCTTCGTCGAGCCCTCAAGCTGGCTCGACGAGTACCGCCGCATCCTCAAGCTGTTCGAGACCCACCTGAAGCCCCAAGGAACCGGTTAGCGTCGGCTGTGTCTCCGCTGGGTGCGCGGGTCTTCTGACCCGCTGCCGCCGGAGGCGGCCAGATGGACGCGCCGCGAAGCGGCGACAATTCAGCCGCCGCGGAGCGCCGGAAGCAGGTCTTCCCGAGTTACCCGCCTCACCGCCGCGAGGCTGGCCAGCGTGCCGGCCGCCAGCACCAGCAGCAGGGTGAGACCGAGCGAGACCCACGGCACCAGGGCGTGCCCGCCCAGGAGGTGCGGACTCACCGCGACGAGCGCAGACGCGGCGCCCACCACGACGCCCGCGGCCAGGAGCAGGCTATTCTCGGCCACCACCAGCCACGCCAGGGCGCGCCGCCAGAAGCCGATCGCCTGCATGGTCGCCAGTTCGCCGCGGCGTTCGAGCAGGTTGCGTAGCAGGACGACCGAAAGGCCCAGCGTGCCGAGCAGCAGGCCGAGGCCGCCCAGGGTCTGGAAGGTGCCGAGGTAGGTGTTCTCGACCGCCTGGTACGCCTGGAGGCGCTGGGCGGTGGGGACGGCGTCGAAGCCGAAGCCCGAGAGCGTCCGTTCGAGTTCCTGCATCGTCCGGTCCCGTTCGCCCGCCGGCGTCCGCAGCAGGAAGTACGAGGCTCCGGTCCGGCTCGGGAAGTGCCTGGCCAGGTTCGCCTCGGAGATCACGAGTTCGCTCTGGAACACGCTCTTGCGCAGGAGCCCGACCAGCCGCAACTCGATCGTCTCGCCCCGCTCGGTTTCCATCTCGATGCCCTGGCCCAGCCCCGAGTGCAGGATCCACATGACCGAGTTGAAGTCTCCGATCGCCGGCACCACCCCGGGACCCAGGTCCTCCTCCAGCAGCGCCCACGGATTGTCCCCCGCCCCGTCGACGAGTGACTGGAAGCGGAAGCCCCCGCGCTCGACGAACTCCGGCGGCGCGCCGAGCAGCCGCGGCCGCTCCGGCTGGAACAGGTTCAGGCAACTGATGTCGTCCCCGGGCACCGTCCGGAAAGCGACGATCCCGTTCCCGCCGACGAGTTCCGACGCCTCCCTCCCGAAACCCAGGTCGTAGCGGCCATCCACGCTCGTCAGGTCGGCGAGGATGGAGACGTCGGACTCGGCGACCAGGTCGAATCCGCCGGCGCCCGAGTCCAGGTCCCGCGTCTCTTCGCCGAAGCGAAGCCCATAGGCGCCCACGGCCACGATGACGAACGACGCGCTCGCCACCAGGGCTGCGCAGAGCAGGCTACGACCCGGGTTGAGCGACGCGTTGGCGGCCGCCATGCTCGACCCGGCCCGCCAGGACCAGCCGCGAAGGGGCGCCTCGGGACGGCGGCGGAGCCAAAGCGTGAAGCCGGCAAGCCCGGCGACCAGGAGGCAGGCGCCGCCCGAGAAGAACAGGTAGGCGGACGCCGAAGCCGGGGCGGCCGCCGACCCGGCCAGCAGGGCCACCGCGAGGCCGCCGGCGACTCCCCTCGTCCAGCGCGCCCTCCAGCCCGGCACGGAAACCGCCGCCGGCAGTTCGGCGGTCTCTCCCCGCAGCAGCCGGATGGGCGAGACCGCCGCGAGCCGGCCAACCGCGCCCCGGATCGCGAGGAACACGACGAGCAGCGAACCCACCCCGCCCAGCGCCAGGGTCAGCGGCTCGACATGCAGGTACAGGTGGCTCGAACCCACGGCCGAGCGCCACAGCGTGCGGAGCGCGGCCATCATCGCCCCGGCGTAGAGCACCGCTCCGCTCAGGCCGAGCAGGACGCCCGCACCGCCGAGCAACGCGCCTTCCAGCAGGAAGCGCCGACGCACCCGCCTGATGCCGTGGCCGAGGGCCAGCAGGAGGCCCATCTCGCTGGCGCGGCTCTCCGTTCCCAGACGGAAGAACAGGCCCACCAGCAGCGCCGCGGAGACGATCAGGAACAGGCTGAAACCGATGAACAGGCCTCCGAAATCCGTGGCGCCGGTGGCGCCGCGCAGCCCCGCGGCCTTCACCGGCTCGACCGCCAGGCCGGCCGCGTGAAGCGCGATGCCGGCCGGCGCCTCCGTTTCGAGGGCGATCCGGAGCCGCGCCGGATCGCTCCCTTCCTCCGGCAGCAACCGCAACGAGGTCAGGAGGCCGAAGCGGCTGGACCAGAGCTCGGCGCCGTAGTCCAGGTCGACGAACAGCTTCGGTGTGCCGCGGTACTCGTCCCAGTACGCCTCGTCCCGGTCCCGGATACGGCTGAGATCGACCGGAAAGGTCGGGTCCCAGTCGCTCATGTTGTCGGCGTCGGCGACACCGGGAAAGTCCGGCGTCAGGTTCCGGTCCGCTGCCCAGCCCGCCATCTCGACGACCCCGGCGACCGTCGTCCGCACCGTCCGCTCGACCAACTGTTCGCGGTCGCCGACGACGAAGTAGTCGACCGCCAGCCGGTCGCCCTCTCCGATCTCGAGGTCTTCCGCCAGGAACGTGTTGACCAGCACCTCGCCCGGCCCGAGCGCGGGCGCCGGTCGACCGTCGGCGAGCCGCAGCACGCCGAGTTCCCCGGCTCTCCCGGTGTTGAGCGCGGCGATCGTCGAGTACGGTGCCGCCGAACCGTTTTCCGCCGCGGTCCGGTTGGCGAGGTAGGTCGAGACGCCCAACGCCTCGACGCCAGCGTCCGCCGCCAGGACCTCGACCGCCGCGGCGAGTTCCTCGCCGAACACGATCTGCGACGTGGCGACCCGCAGGTGGTCCTTTGCCTCGACGAACTCAAGACTGAAGTCCTCCGCCCGGGCCTGGGAGCGGATCCACCGCTCGAGGTCCGGGGCCGCGGCCTCGGGTCCGGCCTCGGCGGCGTCTTCCGGCCCGGCGCGCTCCCCCACGAGCAGCGCGTTCGCCAGCCCGCGGCGGTCCAGCTCCCGCTGCAGGTCGCGCAGCCGCGCGTAGCCGACCAGCGGCTGGCTCTGGTGCGGCGCCAGCCCGAAGCTCCCCGGGCCGGCGTCGTCGAGCACCGAAACGACGCTCAGCCGCACGCTCTCCAACTGGTCCTCCGGGTCCTTCTCCCCCATCAGGCTGGCCCGCGGCGCCTCGCTCGGTCGCTCCAGATAGAGCACGACCGAATCTCCCGGCTCGACGGCGAGCGCCTCGGCCAGCGAACGATTGACCGCCAGCGACGCGAAGAGCTGGCCCTCGCGCCGGGACAGGTCGAGTACCTCCTCGCTGCCCGGGAAGAAGGCGGCGAACTCGTCGTCGATCCCCTGCACGTTGACTCGGGCGGCCCGCCGCCCGCTCTCGGGCTCCACCACGCTCCCCTGCATCAGGATCGCGGCCGACACCGGTCCGTAGCGGCCGGCGAACTCCTCGTCGCCGGCCAGTTCGTCGCGCAGCGCCTCGCGGAAGAAGCCGGCGCCGAGCAGCGCGTAGTCGATGCCGCCCAGCCGGTCGAGGGTGAGCTCGCGCAGGCTCCCCCGCACCGAGTCGCCAACCATCAACGCGCCGGTCAGCACGGAGGTCGCGACCGCCGCGGTCAGCACCACGGCGACATTGGACCGCCAGTAGTGACGAAGACTCGGCAGGGGTCCACCCGGACGCGCGGCGCCCATCGCCTCAGCCTCCGCCCGCCGGCCCGGACGGGCGATCCTGGATCAGACCGGCCCGCAGCTCCACCCGGCGCGGCACCCTCGCCGCCAACTCCAGGCTGTGGGTCACCACGATCAGCGCGCTCTCCTCACCCGCGTGAAGCTCGAGCAGCAGATCCGCCACGGACCCTGCCGTATCCGCGTCCAGGTTGCCGGTGGGCTCGTCGCAAAGGAGCAGACTCGGCCGGTTGATCACCGCCCGCACGATCGCGGCCCGCTGGCGTTCTCCGCCCGACACCTGCGCCGGCCGATGATCGACCCGGTCGCCGAGGCCGACCCGCTCCAGCAACGTCCGGGCCCGCTCTTCCGCGTCGTCCTGGCCGTTGCCGGCCGCAACCGTCGGCAGCAGCACGTTCTGCAGCATCGTGTACTGCGGCAGCAGGTAGTGATCCTGGAACACCAGGCCGACGCGCCGGCTACGGAACGCCGCCAGTTCGCGTTCGGGCAGATCGTGGGCTGCCTCGCCGCCGATCCGGATGCTGCCCGAGGTCGGCGTCTCGAGCGTCGCGGCGAGATGCAGCAGCGTGCTCTTGCCGCTGCCGGAGGGTCCGGTGACAGCCATCGCCTCTCCGGCCTCGAGAGAGAACGAGATGCCGCGAAGGACCTCGACGGTGCCCGCCTCCGTCCCGTAGGACTTCGCGACCTGCTCGAAGCGAAGGGCCTCAGCCATGACCGGCCGATGCTACCGCCGGCCCGGCATCGCCGCTCCGGCGCCGTGCCAGTCCCCGCCGGTACGAGGCGAGCGTGTCCGCCGCCATCAGCCCGGCCGAGTAGTGACGGCGCACGCCGTCCATCCCCGAACGGCCGAGGTGGCTCCTTCGTTCCGCGTCCTGGGCCAGTTGTTCGACGGCGTCCGCCAGGGCCACCGGATCGCCGGCCGGCACCAGCACGCCGCCGCCCGTCCGCTCGAGCATCTCGGGAAACGATCCATGGTCGGGCAGCAGGACGGGGACCCCGTTCGCCATCGCCTCGAGCGCCGGCAGGCCCTTGGCCTCGCGGTAGACGGTCGGCAGCACGAGCGCATGCAGGCTGCACAGCAGCTCGATCTTCTCCTCACGGGAGACTTCGCCGAGCCAGTCGAAGTGCGCTTCGAGGCCCCAGTCGGCGATCCGCCGGCGCTGTTCCTCGAAGTACGCACGGTCACGGCCGCCGAGGTAGCCGGCGGCGCGAAAGCGGACCCGGCCAACGCCCAGACGGTCGCTCAGCGCCTTGAACGCCTCGGCGGCGAGATGAAAGCCCTTCTCCGGGCACATCCGGGCCAGATAGCCGATGACCAGAGGCGACCCCGGAGGCTCCGCGTCGCGCCCGTCGTGCCCCTCGAGCTCGATTCCCAGGCGCGCGACATCGATGCCGGCCAGGGGAAGCTCGAGCAGCTCGGCCATCGCCGCCGCGTAGTAGTCGTTCGGCGCCACCAGCACGTCCACCTCGCGTACCCGCTTCCGCATCTCCTCCACGACAAGGGACTTGTGGGGCTCGTCCAGGTCTTCGAGGAAGATGTCCTCGCCCTGGAGGCCGCAGACGATCAGCGCTTTCGGGAGCGCCTCGCGCAGCCGATGAGCCATCCCCACCAGCATCGAGTTCGTCAGGTGGACGACGTCCGGCCGGAACTCGCCGGCGAGCCACTTCGCCAGGCCCTGGAGCTCCGCCAGTTGACGGCCCTCCTCGCCCCGCACCATGGACAGCGCGAGTTCCCCGAGTTCGCGCGCGTCGGTCGCCGACGCCGAACGCGTCACCCGGGCCAGCAGCTCGGGGTTGTCGAGCAGGCGGCGAATCGCCGCCGGCGCGCGACTCCAGATCGGCAGCTTCTGCTCCAGGTAGATGTTCACTGCGCCGTAGAAGACCCGGCCGTAGCTCACGTTCTCCTCGTCGGTGCGAAGCGGCGTGTAGATCGGCAGCAGCAGCGCGTTGTGCCCCCGGTGCTGGAGTTCGCGGACCAGGGCGTTGTCGTGAATGCAGCTCCCGCAGATCATCCCGCCGGCGCCCGCCGCCAGATAGGCGATCCGCAGCGGCTGGCCCGAATCGCTCACGAGGAGAACCTGCCGTTCACGGGAAAAAACGCGCTACCCGCTCGGGCGCGGGCGGCCTGCTCAGAAGTGAGACGCCGACCATGGCCAGCGTGGAGCCGGCGAAGACGACGGCGACCGGCATGATCCCGGTGCCGCCGACGCTGTAGTCCGGGTTGCCGATGCCGCGCACGAAGAACCAGGTCCAGAGCGCGATCACCGTGAGGATGGCGGCCCCGGCCCCCGCGGCGGTACTCCGCCGCCAGTAGAGCGCGGCCACCACGACCGGCAGCAGGGAGGCGAATCCGGTGAACGACCACACCGAGAGTGCGAAGATGCTCCGCTCGGCGACCAGGGACAGGAGAAACACCGTCGCTACGACCGCGACGACGAACAACCTGCCCAGCCGTACCTGACGCGCCTCGCTCAGATCGCGGCCCAAGCGATAGTGCCTGACGACGTCCTGCGTGAACATCGTGCCCAGGGAAAGCGACTGGGAGTCGAGCGACGACATGATGGCGGCGAAGACGCCCGCACCCAGGAGGCCCGCGAGCAGGTCCGGAGCGTACAAGCCGATCATCCGGACGAGCACCGAGTTCGAGGCCGCGCCGTCGAGCCCCGGAAAGTCGATGTTCCCGAACAGACCGAGCAGCACGCTCGGAATCCACACCGCGGCGATGCAGACCGGATACAGCACGACCGGCGCCTTGAAGGTCGCCGCCCGTTTCGCCGACAGCCAGTGCGCGAAAATGTGGGGAAAGGTCCCCACCGAAAGCGGGATCAGGGTGTAGCTGAGCAGCCGCAGAGGGTGGACGGCGTCGCCGCGTACCAGCAGTTCCGGCCGGCTCGCCTCGATCCGGTCGAGCGCCTGGCCCACACCGCCCAGCTTCGTCACGATCAGAATGGCGGTCACCGCGCCGAGCAGCATGAACATCGCGGTCTGGAACGTGTTCACCCAGGCCGTCCCGCGCAGGCCGCCGCTCGTCACGTAGCCGATCACGACTCCCGACACGAGCAGGCTGCCGAGCCACGCCGGGGCCGCCCCGTCCGTGATCTGCCCGAGCACGACGCCCCCTCCCATCACGCCGATCAGGAGGTACGGCAGGAGCAGCAGGACCAGCACGACGAACAACAGCAGGCCGACCCCGTCCGAGCCCCAGCGGGCCCGCACGAACTGCACCTGGGTCAGGAGGCCGAGGCGGCTCCCCACCGCCCAGACCCGGGTGCCGACGAAGAAGAAGACGATCGGCACCATCAGGGCGGACGATGAGGCCATCAACGAGAAGACGCCGATGCCGATCCGGTACGACTCCGCCGAGGCGCCGAGCAGCGCGAACGAGGTCATGTGCGTGCCGAACAGGGTCATCAGCAGCACGAACGGACCGATCGTCCGGCCGGCGACGAAGAAATCCTCGCCGGTCGCGGCCAGCCGCCGATTGCTCCAGACGCCGATCAGCAGCACCGCCCCGAGGTAGGCGAAGATGACGGCGAGCGTCATCCCGTCTCACCTCCTTCGGCGCCATCGTCGTCCGCGGCCAGTTTCTCGAGCGCGTCGCCGGGCCAGGCGACCCGGACCAGCCGCCACATGACGAGCACCACCGCCGCCGAGAACAGGATGTGGTACGTCAATCCGACCGGCAGGCCCAGGAGCCGGTTCGGGTCGTCCCAGAGCCAGAGGTCGTTGTGCAGCAGGTACAGCGCCGGCAGCGCCGCGTAGGCCGTGATTTGGGCCGCTCGTGCCGCCATGATCCGCTCGGAGGGCTTCCCGGCTCAGGAGGCGTGGAGCGGCTGCGAGGCGGCTGCCGCGCGGGCACCCACCGCCTTCCCGCCGCCAGCGGCCGCGAAGGTCGCCATGTCCTCGAACATCGACGTGAAGTCGAGTTCGAACACGTCGCCGATCAGGATGCGCGTGACCTTGCTCTGGTGTTGCGGGTAGAGCCGCAGGAACGCGCCGACACTGAAGTTCCGGTCGTAGAAGACGTTGACCAGTTGCCGCACCGCCTCGACGCCGCGCATCAGCAGCGGCTGAAACGCGCCCAGGCGTTCGCCGGAGAGGTCGTCCGCGGCAATCGCCCCGATGGAGGCTTCGGCAGCCATCTCGCCCGACTTGAGCGCCAGGAAGACGCCCGACGAGTAGACCGGGTCGATGAAGGAGAACGCGTCCCCGATCGCGATCCAGCCGTCGCCCGCCATCTTCTCGATCCGGTAGGAGAAATCCTTCATCACGGACACCGGGCGGCACTGGTGGGCAGGAGCGATGCGCCGTTCGATCTCGGCGCAGTTCCCGACCTCCTCGAAGAAGATCTCGTGCGGCCTGCCATCGCGGTTGCGGATCAGGCCGTCCATCGGTCCCACGACCCCGACGCTCACGACGTCCCCGGCGAGCGGGATGTACCAGAACCAGTTCTCGCCGGACGTCGTGTGCAGGATGAGCGTTGCACCCTCGTCCTTCCCCTCGTCCCGGAGCGCGCCCCGGAAGTGGGTGTAGATCGAGGCGTGGCGCAGGCCGTAGTCGACGCGGCCCAGATCGAGTTTCCGGGCCAGAAGCGCGCTCTGTCCGGTGGCGTCGATGACGACCCGGCTGGCGAGTTCGACCGGCCCACCGTTGCCGGCCGCGGTCGTGCGCACGCCGACCGCCCGGCCGTCCTCGAACAGCACGTCGCGAACGTTGACGCCGCGATGGACCTCGGCGCCCTGTTCGGCCGCCGTGTCCATCAACAGCTCGTCGAACTCGGAACGGCGCACCTGCCAGGTACGGGCGCTGTCGTCGCCCGGCCGTTCCTTGTCGAAGTAGAACGGCATCGACGCCTTGCCCGTCTTCGTGAAGAACTGTACGGAGTGCTTCTCCACGAAGTGGCTCTCCTGCATCGCGCGCAGAGCGCCCATCTTTTCGAACACGCCGTGGGTATCGGGCATCAGCGACTCGCCGATCTTGAAGACCGGCCTGGCCTCGCGCTCGAGCAGCAGCGTGCGCAGCCCGCCGCGCGCGGCGATCGCCGCCGCCGCCGAGCCGCCCGGGCCGGCGCCGATCACGATCACGTCGTAGGAGGAGGCGGCGAACACGGCCGGGAGTCTACGGCAGGCGAACGATGCCGGCCAGCGGCAACCCGGGGACCCTCCCGTTCGTACTGACGCTTGGTGTAGCCTGAATCTTCACTCGCCGTGGCACCCTCGATGGTCCGAGAGCGCCGCGCCCTGCAGCTTGAGAGGAACCCCCACGATGCGTTCGACCCCTGCCCCGTTTCTTTTCTTCCTTGCTCTCCTGGCGCTCGTTGCCGGCGTCGCGCCGGCCCAGGATCCCGACGATCCGGAAGCCGCCGTCGCCGACGAGATCACGGTAACGGCCCAGCGCGTCGAGGAGGCGATCCAGGACGTGCCGATCTCCATCGTGACCCGGTCAGGCGAAGAGCTCGAGCAACAGGCGATCATCGACGTGCAGGCGCTTGCCGAGGCCTCGCCGGGCGTCGTCGTCTCGGGCCAGAGCCCGACCTCCGGGGAGGTCGCCATCTACATCCGCGGCATCGGTTCGAGCACGCTCGGCATCGGCACCGAGCCGACGGTCGGCTACTACGTGGACGGCGTCTACATGCCGCGGCCGCAGGCGGCGGTCAATCCCTTCCTGGACCTGGAGCGGATCGAGATCCTGCGCGGTCCGCAGGGCACGCTCTGGGGCCGCAACTCCACCGCCGGCGCGGTGAACGTCGTCACGCGGGCGCCGGAGGGACAGTTCCACGGTCGCCTGTTCACTGCCCTCTCCGAGTACGACTCGAGCGAGTCGGCCGAAGGCCGCCGCTACGGCATGTCGCTCACGGGCCCCGTGTCGAGCAAGGTCTGGGGCCGCTTCACCGGCGCCACGGCACAGGTCGAAGATCCGACCTACAATGACTTCCTGGGTGCGGGCGCCGACAACTTCGACGGCGTCACGCTGCGGGGCTCGCTCACCTTCCTGCCCTCCGACTCGCTGACCTTCACGATTCGGGCCGACAGCACGGACGACGACGCCCACGCGAACTTCCCGTTCAAGCCGTTCGACGTCTCCCCCTACAGCACGGTGGGGACACTGAACCGGTTCTACGGCTACAGCGAGCCCGGCGACGTCCATCGCATCTCGACCGACACCGTCCCGCTGTCGCTCTACGAAGAGTCAGGCTTCTCGCTGACCGTGAACAAGGCGATGGGCAACGGGACGAGCTTCACGTCCATCAGCAGTTGGCGCGACTTCGATTCGCGGCGCGACACGGACATCGACGGCTCGCCCCACGCCTTCATCACCAACTCCGGCGCCTTCGGGTCCCAGTGGTGGTCGCAGGAGTTTCAACTCAGCGGCGCCAACGAACGCGCCAATTGGGTGGCCGGTGCCTACGGCTTCAACGAGGAGAGCCGGACCCAGGTCGCCAACATCTCGGACCTCGCACTGCTCGAGGTCTGGTTCTTCGCGAACAGTCCACAGACGTTCCTGTTCGACCCGACGACCTACTGTTCGCTCGGCTTCCTGGCGCCGCCGTTCCTGTGCGGGCCGAACTACTACAATGCCGTGGCGCCGTTCATCGGGCTCTCCCTGCCGGGAACCCGGACTCCGCTGCCGTTCGAAACGAACCTCGACGCATCGCTCTACGCCGCCTACGGCCAGGTCGACTGGCATCTGAGCGACCGGGTCACCCTGACCACCGGCGCCCGCTACACCGCCGACGAAAAGGACCACGACCAGGCCTCGGTGAACTTCCAGACCTTCATGCCGCAACTCCAGCAACTGAGCGACAGCTGGAGCGCGTTGACACCCAAGCTGGGCCTTGAGGTGCGCCCGGCCGACAGCGTGATGCTCTACGGCGCGGTGACCGCCGGCTACAAGAGCGGCGGCTACAACTCGCTCTCGCTGCAGCCGGCCTTTGACGAGGAAACGGTGACGAGCTACGAGATCGGCGTCAAGACTTCCCTGGCCGACCGCAAGGTGCGGATCAACGCGGCCGCCTTCCACTACGACTACGACGATCTGCAGGTGTCCGTGCTCTACCCTGATCGCTCGGTCGTCGAGAACGCGGCCAACGCCCGGATTCGGGGCCTCGACTTCGAACTCTCCGTGCGTCCGAACCGGCAGTTCTCCTTCGACGTTTCGTTCGAGTACCTCGACGACGAGTTCACCGGCTTCACGTCGCTCGATCCCGTGCTCCAGGCGGAGTTCGTCGAGGGGCTGCTGGCCGCGGGCCTGATCGATCCTGCCCAGGTGCTTCAGGGCGGCGGCGGCGCGCTCCCGATTCCGCCCACGGACCTCTCCGGCAACGGACTGCCGCGAGCCCCCGACTTCTCAGCGACGGCGTCACTCCAGTACACGTTCGACCTCGGCAGCAGCGGCTCGCTGATCGCCCGCGGCGAGTATCAGTACACGGACGACGTCACCTTTGACTCCTTCGAGCGCTTCGTCCAGCCCTCCTACGGACTGCTCCACGCCCAACTGCGCTGGACCTCGGCGCAGGGACGGATGTTCCTGGCGGCGTACGGCCGGAACCTCGGCGGCGAGGAGTACCGGCTCAGCCAGTTCTTCGTGAACTACACCGGGTCGCTGGCGGTCTGGGCGCCTCCGACGGAGGTCGGCCTGCAGCTCGGCTTCGACTTCTGAGGCGAGATCAGGTGTAGCGCGCGCCGCGGTACCGCTCGTCGTAGAAACGCGGCAGCAACTGGTCGACGCGCAGGACCCCTCCCGCACTGAGGTCGACCCGGTCCGGCCCGACCGTGGCCAGCCCCTGCTCGACCAGGCTGCCGAAGGCCTCGGCGTAGTCCTCGACCACGTCCACCCCGAACTTCCGCTCGAACGCGCCGCGCTCGAGCCAGCCACGCTTCAACTGGAGGATGACCTCCCGGGTCAGCCGCTCGCGCTCCGTCGTGACCAGCGCCCGGCGCGTGGCCAGGCCGCCGGCGTCCACCGCCGCCAGATAGCCGTCCCAGCGATCGTGGTTCTGCATGTGGACGCCGCCCATGTGGCCGAACGACGACACCCCGATCGGAATCATGTCGGCGCCGCTCCACACCTCCCGGGCGTAGACGAACTTGCAGCCCCGGTCGCGGCGCATCATCGTGTAGGCGCTCCAGCGCTCGAAGCCGGCGCGTTCGAACTGCTCGAAGGCGTATGCGTGCCACTCCCGCTTCGTGCGCCAGTCGGCGAACGGCGGCACGTCCTCCTCGCCGCGCAGCTTGGCCTTCGAGTAGACCGTGTTGAAGGGCAACTCCATCTGATAGAGAGTGATCGAGTCCGGGTCGTACTCGATCGTCAGGTCCACCGTCCGCTTCCAGCTCTCCCAGGTCTCGCCGACCATGCCGGCGATCAGGTCGACGTTCAGTTGCCTGAACTCCTGGGCGCGGATCCAGTCGCGCACCCGGTAGATCTCCTTCGACACATGGGCGCGGCCGTTCTCCTGCAGGATCCCGTCGTCGAAGTTCTCGACGCCCAGACTCAGCCGGGTGACGCCGATGCTCCGGATCGCCTCCAGCTTGGACTGGGTCAGCGTCCCCGGCTCGCACTCGAAGGCCACTTCCTCGGCCGTGTTCCAGGGAATCACGCCCTGGAGCCGCTCGGCCAGCGGGATCAACTGCTTGGCGGCGATGTAGGACGGCGTGCCGCCGCCGAAGTAGACGAAGTCGAGGCTCCGGCCCCTGACCGCCGCCCGCTCCGCGTAACGCTCCAGCTCGACGCCCAGGGCGTCGAGGTAGCGGCCGATCTGTTCGTGGTTCTTGTCGATGTAGACGCGGAAGTAGCAGAACTTGCAACGCTTTCGGCAGAACGGAATGTGGATGTAGAGGCCGAGCGAGGTGTCGGCGCCGGGCACCCGGTCGAGCGCGGCGAAGGCCTCCGGGACCGCGGCTTCGTTCCACGCCGAGTACGGCGGGTAGTTCGAGACGAAGACGGAACCGATGTCCGTCGCTTCGAGATCGAGAAGGCCGGTCGCCGGCTCCGGCCTGACCGGCTCGGGCCCGGCCACGCTCGGCCCGTCGCTCCGTGGCACCGCTTCGTTCATCCCGCGCTCCCTTTACCCGAAGCAGTACAGGATGCGGTCCAGACTGCCGATCACGAGCCGCTCGGAGGCCACGGCGGGCGACGCCATGATCGCCGAGCCGGTATCGAACTCCCAGACCGGCTCTCCCGTCGCCTTGTCGAGCGCGAGCACGGGCCCCCGCTTCGAACCGAGGAAGACCCGATCGCCCACGATCACCGGCGAGGAGTCGAGCCGCGCGCCGCTGTTCCACTCCCACTTCCGTTCACCCGTCGCCGGATCGAGGGCGTGGACGATCTTGTCGCGGCCGCCGATGACGACGATCTCGTCGTCCGCCGCGGCCGAGGCGTAGAACGGGAACTTCCGGATCTCGTGCTCGTAGGCCCAGGCGACCTGGCGTTTCGCGAGGTCGATACCCAGCACTTCGTTCTCGTAGGTGGCAACGTACGCCATGTCGCCGACCACCGCCGGGCTCGAAGCCGCCTGTCCGCGAAGGTCGATCTTGTGGATCGTCTCCCCCGTCTCGATGTCGATCAGCCACATGAAACCGTCGCAGCCGGAGACGGTCGTCAGCCCGTCAGCCACGGCGGGTGTGCCGTGGACGTAGCCGTCCGTCTCCACCTGCCAGACCTTCTCGCCGCTCGTCCGGTCGAGGCAGTAGAGGGAGTTGTCGTAGGAGCCGACCAGCAAGCGGTCCTCGTGGAGCGACACGCCGGCGAAGATCTCGCCGAGCGTCTCGAACTTCCACTTCTGCTCGCCGCTGCCGGCGTCCAGGGCGTAGACGTAGCCGTACTCGTCGCCGACGTAGACCACGTCGTCGAAGACGGACACGGGCGCCTTGATCGGCGTGCCGGCGTCGAACCGCCAGAGCTCCCTGCCCTCGGCAAGGGTCAAGGCGTACACACGGCCCTCGTAGTCGCCGAAGTAGACGACGCCGCCGACGATCGCCGCCGTGCCCTCGATCTCGCTTTCCGTGTCGAAGGTCCACAACAACTTCGGCTCGTCGGGCAGCGTCGTGCCGGCAACGCCGGTGCCGAGCAGGTTGCCCCGGAACACCGGCCAGGCGTCGGCGGACGGCCGGAACAGCGACGCGGCCGCCGTCTCCTGGTCTCCGCCGTCGCCGGCCGCGATCGCCCCTCCGAACAGGATCGGCAGGCTGAGCAGGCCGGTCAGTATCGCCACGACAAGCAGGCGCGAGCCGAACGGCCGCCAACGGGCTGCACGGTTCTCAGGGCTTCGAATCTCCGGCACGACAGGCTCCCGCAGTGTTTCCAGAAGGGGCGGGCTGCCCGGAGGCGCCAGTCGCCTCAGAAGGCCGCCCGGTAGAGCGCGAGCATATCGGAGGGCGAAGCCGATCTCGGGTTGAACTGAGCCGTCCATTGCTCCGCCGCCTGAGAAGAGAGAAGGCCGAGGTCGGCCTCCGGAACGCCCAGGTCGCGCAGCCTGGCGGAGACGCCGGCGCTGTCCCGAAGACCGGCCCACAACTCCGCGAGCCTCTCGCTGGCAACCCCGTTCTCCGACCCGCTGCCGAAGGCGAGCCGCGCCAGGCCTCCGTACCCGGCGCCATCGGCCGCGCCGTTGAACCGCACGACGTGATCGAGCATGACCGCCACCGCCACCCCGTGCGTTATCTCGTAGCGCGCGGTCAGGGGATTTGCCAGGCCGTGCGCCGCACCCAGCATGGACGCCTCGATCGCGGCGCCGGCGAAATGAGCGCCCAGCAGCATCTCGCCCCAGAGTTCGGTCGTCCTGTCCCCGGCCCCGCCCCGTCCGGCCTTGCCGCCGTTCTCCGACTGCGCCTCGACGACCGCATCGAACCCCCGCAGCAGGCGCGCGAAACCCTCCGACGCGAACATGCGGGAGTACGGGTTGGCCGCCGTGCAGACGAAGCTCTCGAGCGCGTGCGACAGCGCGTCCAGCCCGGTTGCCGCCATCACCTCGGGAGGGGCAGTGCGCACCAGCTCCGGGTCGAGCAGGGTCGCGGCGAAGCGGGCCTTCGGGTCGCCGCAGGCCATCTTGCGGTGGTCGTCCTCGCGCGAGATGACGGCAAAGGACTGGGACTCGCTGCCGGTGCCGGCGGTACAGGGTACGCCGACCGACGCGAGCATCGGTTTCGAGGCCTTGCCGAACCCCCAGTAGTCCTCCATCCGGCCGCCGTTCGTGAAGACGAAGTTCGTGCCCTTGGCGCAGTCCATCGCCGAGCCGCCGCCCAGGCCGACCAGGAAGTCGGCCTCGTGGACCCGCGCCGCCGCGGCCGCGGCCGCCACGTGGCGCTCACCCGGGTTCTCGCCGACGCCGTAGAAGACGGCGAGGTCCAGATCGGCCTCTCGCAGCGAAACGGAGGCCCGGTGCACATGGCCGGCGGCGGCGACACCCGGATCCGCGACGACCAGCACCCGCCGGCCGCCGAGTTCCCGCACGACCTCGCCGACGAGGTCGATGACGCCCGCGCCGTAGAGCACCCGCCCCGGCGCCGTGTCGATGCTCCACGAGTCGCCCGCTTCCAGCGGTCGCTGGCCTCGCTTGATCGCCACGACCCGGGAGCGCGAAGCGCTTACTTCGAGCCGATGGCGAACACGTCCGAGCGCGTCGCCACGTAGATTCTCCCGTCCTCCGCGACCGGCGTCGTGTACACCGCCGAGCCCATGTTGTGCTCGGCGATCACCTTCTCTTCCCGGCCGGCTTCGAGGACCACGATGTCGCCGTCCTCGTCCCCCAGGTAGACCTTGCCGTCGGCGACGAACGCCGAACCCCAGACCGCCGCGAAGGTGTCGTGCGTCCAGAGGTGCTCGCCGGTCTCGACATCCAGCACGTAGAGGAAGCCGCTCAGATCCGGGATGTAGAGCAGGCCGTCGGCGATCGCGGCGGTCGAGATTGTCCGGTTGAAGTCCTCGTCGCCAAAGTGCCAGAGGCCGGCGCTGCCGGTCGCGTCGCCTTCGACGTCGGCATCGATGGCGTAGAAGTGGCCCGGGCCTTCACCATGCTCGGGGTCCTGGCCGACGCCGAGGTAGAAGCGGTTGTTGTAGAAGACCGGCGTCGAGATGATGTTGTTGCGGGTGCCGGCGCCGCCGAGTTCCCAGATCGAGTCCTTCGGGTTCAGATCGAACTTCCACAGCAGGTTGCCGGTCGCCGGTTCGTAGGTGTAGAGCCAGCCGTCGCCGCCCGGGAAGGCGATCTGCGGTTGACCGTCGATCACGCCGTACGCCGGGTTCGACCACGAACCGTGCAGGACGGCGTCGCTGCTGTCGAGGCTCTCCCACACCAGCTCACCCGTGTTCTTGTTCAGCGCGATGAAGGCCGGCGACGCCGGCGAGGGCAGGTTGATGTGCCCCTCGTCGACGCCGGCGCCGGTGACGGTGAACAGGAGGTCGCCGATGACCAGGGGCGAACCGGCAGCCAGGTTGTGCGGGAACACGTCGAGCTCGCCGATCATGTCGTACTCCCACACGAGATCGGCGTCGAACTCCTCCTTGTACTGCTCGTCCGTCATGCCGTCGTTGACCCCGTCGCGGAAACCGTCCACGTCCGCGGCCACGACCGTGGCGCGGTTGGAGATGTAGTAGACCCGCTCGTCCTCCACGTACGGCGTCGAGCAGATGCCCTGCAGCGGCCAGTCGTTGACACGGCCGGCGCCCAGCTTGTCGTGCGTGGCCTGCCAGAGAAGCTCGCCCGTCTCCTTGTCGAGCGCGATGAGCACGCCCTTGTCGCCCTCGATGCCGGGCCGGCGAAGCCCCTCGTTGTTCGTGCCGGCGTACACCCGGCCGCCGTGGATCACCGGGCCGGCGTAGGTCTGCGAACCGACCTTGGCCCGCCAGACGATGTTCTCGCCGGACCTGACGTCCCATTCCGTGGGCAGGTTCGTGGCGCCGGACACCATGTTCCGGGCCGGCGTGTTGCCGAACATCGCCGGCGGCTCGTTCGCGGCGGCGGCCGAAACGATGCCGGCGGAGGTCGCGAGGGCTAGGAGGAACTGAGAGATTCGGGTGTTCATGGCCTTCGGTCCGTGTGGGATTGTCAACCGTCCGCGCCGCCGCCCGGGGCAGGGGCAACCAGCGCGTAGAGTGTTTCGCTGGTCGCCAGGTAGACGACCGAGCCATCCGTCGACGGCGAAGTGTACACCGCCCGCGGCATCGGAATTTCGGCCAGGACCTCCAGTGTCCGGCCGTGGCTCAGCACCGCGACGTCGCCCTCCGTGTCGGCGGCGTAAACCTTGCCGTCCGCGACCAGGGGCGAACTCCAGAACGGCGCGAGCGCGTCGTAGGTCCAGAGCTTCTCGCCCGTTGAGGCGTCCAGCGCGAACAGGAAGCCGTTCAGGTCCGCGGCGTAGACGATGCCGCCGTCCACCCCCACCGTGGCGATCGCGCGGCCGAGATCCGGGTCCTCGAAGCGCCAGCGGACCCCGGTGGAGGTCACATCGTCGCTCCCTCCCGCGTCGACGGCCCAGAGGACGCCGGCCCGGAGCGACGCCTCCGGATCCCTGCCGGCCGCGATGTAGACGGTGCCGTCGTGCAGTACCGGCGTGGCCACGAAGACGTGCCGCGACTCCCTTCGATCCAACTCGTCAGCGGCGAGCGCCGAGTTGCCGTCGAACTGCCACAGGGCCCGTCCCGTCCCCGGCTCGAAGCCGTAGAGCCAGCCATCGCCACCCGGGAAGACGACCTGGTCCCGACCGCCGGGGGAACCGCGGGACGGGCTCCCCCACTGCCCGTCGACGAGCGCCGCGCCGGGAGTGCCGTCGCGCCATACCGGCCGGCCCGTCGCACGCTCCAACGCCGCGAAGCTCGGCGCTTCCGGCGCCGGCACCCGGCCGTCGTCCGTGACGCCGTTGCTGGTCGACACGAACACCAGATCGCCCACGGCGAGCGGTGTCGACGCCGCCATATGCTTCGGGAACACCCCCCACTCGCCGACCATGTCGAACGACCAGTCGACACGACCGTCGAGGTTCGCCGCGACGACCTCCCCCCGGTTCGAGACGTAGTACAGCCTCTCGCCGTCGAACGACGGCGTCGAGCACACGCCCTGGAGCGGCCAGTCGTTCGCGTCTCCGGCTTCCAGCTTCTCGTGGGTGATCTGCCAGCGGAAACTCCCGTCGTGGCGGTCGAAGGCCATCACCACCCCGCGGTCGCCGACAACCGCCGGGTCGCGGGGCCGCTCGTTGTTCGTGCCGACGATGACGAGATCGCCCGCGATCGTCGGCCCGCCGTAGGTCACCGTGCCGAGGTCGGAGGACCACAGAACGCCCTCGCCGGAGGAGACATCCCAGGTGACCGGCAGGTCCTCAGCCTCGGCCACCCGGTTCCGCCCGGGATTCGGGTCGTCGGCAACGAGCGCACCGCTCCACACGAACGCGAACAGGGAAAAGGCGAGGAGAAACCTCAATGGTCTCAGCCCCGGAACCGCGCTCAGGCCTCCCGCAACCGCGGCTCGATGATGCCCAGTTCGACCGATGTCTCCACCACGGACCGGATCGTGTCCTCCACGGGCCGAAGGGTCGCGCCCAGCACCGACTCCGCCTTCTTGCTGTGGTTGATGGCCGCCGGGGGCGGCGTGCCCCCTTCGGGCACTTCCGGCTCGCCGACCGTGAACGCCGGGAAGAGCTCCTGGATGATCCCGCGCACTTCCGTGCCGAGCCGGAGAGCGGAACGGCCGCCGCTGCCGTGCAGGAGGTAGCGGCTGCCGCCATGAGTTGCCCGGTGGTCGACGTTCGACTCCGCCGCCAGGCGTTCGGCCTTGACCAGATCGCGCACGTCGATGATGTTGTAGTACATGTCGTACGGCGTCGGCCACGACGTTGCGAGGCCCGCGGCCAGCCGGCCGATCTGCTCGATCCACTGGCCGACCTGGGCCTTGAACAGGATCGGCCCGCAGATCATCGCCGGGTTCACCGTCACCACGTCCCACCGGCCGCCGCTTTCGTCCGCGGCCTGGTTCAGCAGCCGCTCGGTATCCACCTTGCTGCGGGCATAGGCCATCCGTGGGAGCTGCCAGACCTCCTCCGGGAAGTTGTCGTTCGCCCAGTCCGTCTCCGTCCACGCATAGCCCGGAGGCATGGCCGGCGCCCCCAGGCCGGCGACCGCCGCCAGGGAACTCGTGTAGACGACCCGCTTCACGCTGGCGCTCCGGTTGACCGAGTCGATCACGTTCCGCGTCCCGGCCATGCCGCCCTCGTAGACGTCCGTCGACACGTTGCCCGAGCCGAGAGGCTGCGACTTGCCGTCGGCCGAGTTGCCGAGCACCGCGGCGACGTGGAACACGGCCGAGCAACCGGCGAAGGCCCCGTCGTACGAACCGGGCACGAACAGGTCGCAACCGTCGACGATCTCGACGTTCGGCAGCCGGTTCAGGTACTGGACGCAGTCCCGGCCGCGCCAGGAATCCGCGTTGCGCAGGCAGGCCCGTACCCGGTACCCCTGGAGGACGAGCTCGCGCACCATGTGGCCGCCGGTGAAACCGGAAACACCGGTGACGGCGACCGGGCCGTCGTGGGGTGAGATGGCGGACATCGTGATGGCTCCTCCTGGCTCCCTGTTGGCGGAAGCCCTGCTTTCCCCCTACTCCTGCGGCGGTGCGTACACCAGCATCCAGTTCACGCCGAAGCGGTCGACGCACATGCCGAAGTAGGCGCCCCAGAACTGTTCCTCCATCGGCAACGTCACCGCGCCGCCGTCGGAGAGCTTCGCGATCAGTGCGTCCGCCCGTTCCCTGCTCTCGGCCTCCACCGAGATCGAGAAGTTGTTGCCGACCTCAAGCGGCGGCCCGAACGTCGTGCTGTCGCTCCCCATCAGCACGCTGTCGCCGACCGGCAGGGACACGTGCATGATCTGGTCCTCCTGGCCCTCGGCCAGCGGCAGCCCCTCCGGGCCCTCGCCGAAGGTGTTGAAGTCCGAGAACTCACCGCCGAAGACGGACCGGTAGAAATCGAACGCCTCGCGGCAGTTGCCGTCGAAAGTCAGGTAGGTGTTCAGTGCCATGGTGTGTGTTCTCCTCGAGTCGGGTCGGTACGGGAGTCACGTTCCCCGTTCGGCCGTGGGGCGGCGGGGAGCTTACGTCAAGCTTGGAGGGAAGATGCCCCAGTCGCCCTCCTTCCCGTCGACAGAAGACTACGTCGCGACCCTCGGCGATCCGAGGTTCTGGCGACCGTACGTGACTTCGGTGCTGAGGCGGCACGGGCTGGACACCGCTGCCGAGGCGGTCCATGCCGGAGGCGGCTCCACCTTCCCCACGCTGATCTGCGGCGACGCGGTGGTCAAGCTGTTTGGCCACTTGCCGTTCTGGGAACGCGCCTACGACGCCGAACTTGCAGCCTTGCGGTGTGTGGCCAGCGATGCCGGCATCCTTGCCCCCAGGCTGCTGGCGCACGGTCGACTCTCCGATGTGCCGGACGCCCCCTGGCCATACCTGGTCCTGTCCCGCATGCCGGGCCTTCCCTGGGACAGGGCCACGATCCCGGTCGAGGATCGCTCCCGAGTCGCCGCCGACCTCGGCCGTCAGGTCCGGCGACTTCAAGGCCTGAGGCCGTCCGCCGGCATCGCTTCGCCCGAATTCTGGCCAGCTCCCAACCTCGCCGAAGCCGCAGGCCAGACAGTCCTGCCGAAACACCTTGTCGCACAGGTCGAGCAGTTTGTGGCCGGTACCGAGGTCTCCGACGACCACGATCCCGTGATCGTGCACGGCGACCTGATGGTCCGCCACGTCTTCGTCTCGGGCGGCCGTCTGGCCGGGATCATCGACTGGGGCGACACCCTGGTCGCGGATCCGCACTACGAACTCGCGCAGGTCCAGCTCAACCTGTTCGATTGCGACAAGGACCTCCTCCGCACGTTCCTGCACCACAGCGACTGGCCGGTCGATCCCTCACTCCCCCGCCGGGCCCTCGTCCAGGCGTTCCACCGCCAGGCCGCGGGCCTCGCCCAGCACCGGACGATGGACGTCTTCTTCAGGCTCCCGGCGCTACTGCCGCTGGAGGACATCGCGACGCTGGAGGAGCTCGCCGAAGCCGTGTTCGGCCTGTAGCTCGATCGGCGAGCCCTCCTACAAGTCCTCCAAAAACTCCGACGCCGGCTCCACCCCGGTTACCAGCAGCCGATCGCGTGCCCGAGTGCAGGCGACGTAGAGAAGATGCCGTTCCGTGTTGTAAACCTCCTCCAGGTCCGCCTCGTCCGCCACGTTCTCGATCCTGACCTGCAGTGGTAAGACCTCATCGTCACACGCCATGACTGCGACCGCCCAGAACTCCAGGCCCTTGGCTCGGTGCATCGTTCCGACCGCGACCTGAGCCGGGATGGAGTCGACCTGGGAGACTCCAGCACTCGTGTCGAGGCGAACCGCCTCCAGACCAGCCGACTCGACTGCCCGGATAGCCCGCTCAATCTCGCTCAAGGACCGCACGAAGAGTCCAATGGCCCCGCGACCCTGCCCGGTGTCGACGGCCCCTTCATGGACCGCCGACAGCTCACGAAGCCAGTCGCCCACGCCTGCGATCTCCTCCGCCTCCGAGCCGTAGATCCGAATCCTAGGTTCAGGGCCGTTGAACACTGAGACGGTGCCGCGCCGATCCTCCTCGACTCCATCCACATCCGCGATCTTGGCGGGCAACAGCCGGTCGGCCTGCCGGCGAATCTGGTGCGACGTGCGGTAGTTCACCCGCAACGTCCGAGACCTCCCCCGAACGTCGACACCCAGCTTCCGCCACGAGAAAGGTGCGCGGAAGATGCGCTGACCCAGGTCTCCGGAGAAGAACAGGCTGTTCGGCCGGTCTTCGCTAAGCGCGGCCAGGAAGCGGAGTTCCGCGACACTGACGTCCTGGGCCTCGTCGATCACGCAATAGTCGAACGGGGACCTCCGAGCCTGGTTGAAGTGGGCATCCAATCGCCCAAACATGGCGGCCGTCGTCAAGAGATCCTGACGCTGCAGTCTAGTGCGCACCTTGGCGAAGATGCCCCAGAGCACCTTCCGACGGGCTTCCGCCAGCCGCGTGCGACGGCCGAGGCGCGGCACCTCGCGGTACTCGTCCCAGTTCTTCAACTGCCAGGCATCGACCACGCCGGTCCACTCCGCCCAGAGGAAACGGGCCGAGAAGCTGTGGTTCGGGACTTCCGCCGCGGCCCGGCCCAACAACGCCCGCTGGTGTTCTTCGGACGCCGGCTTGAGGGCACCGATGTTGAGTCGGTACAGACGCTCAGCGAGGCCGGCCATGGGATGCACCTCGATCCGCTCACCCAAACGAGGCCGGCTACCGATCAGGAGCCGCAACCGACTGCGCAGGGCATCGGCGAGAGGCCCGGAGAACGTGGCAAGGAGCACGCGTGCCTCCGGGTCCGACTCCGCAAGATGCACAGCACGATGAAGTGCGACGATCGTCTTGCCCGTGCCCGCCGACCCCGCCACGCGGGCGGGGCCACCATAGTCCCGCCTGACCAGGTCCCTCTGCGCGGGATGCAGGAAGACCGTCCACTTCTCCCAGGGCGCTTCCAGTGCACGCTCCAGTTCCTCGCGGTCCGCCATGACGCGGAAGCGCCGCTCGGCATCCGGATGGGAGAACGCATCGGCAGCCGGCGGCAGCGGGGTCGGAACCGGAGGCGTTCCGCCTGTCGCCAGTTCAAGCAGCGCCTCCGCGGCCTCCGCCGGCAGATGGTCGGCCAGTTCCAGGAGCGTCTCTTCCGTGGCTGACTTGGCGTCTTCCAGCCAATCCGGTGGCACGCCGTAGCCGAGCAGCTCGTCATCGACCTTGTCGGCGAAGAGGATCTTCGCTGCTGGCCGTTCGTCTGGGACAGTCTTCGCCGCGGTCTCGGGACGTCTCTCCTCTGCGGCACTGCTCGAGTCCGCTGGTGGCTGAGCCGGGACGCCCTCCGCCACGACGCCCGTCGCAGACCAGTGCGGTTGCTCGTAGCGCGGCCGTTCCACCTCCCGCACGATCTCGCGAATCTCCACCAACTGTGCCGCGCCGGTCCGAGGATGCCGCTCCAGCCGGCGCCGCTCGGCCCAACGGTAAGCACTGTCGTGATGATCGACGTAGCAAATCAGGAAGCTCGACGACGTGCGATGGACGATGATCCGCAAGTCGCGCCCCGCACGCACGGACCAGAAGTTCCGGTCCCGTGCGGAGTCCACTCGATGCAGATGATGACCGGGCTGCGCGGGGTTCACCTGCAGGTCGAAGGCCGTCGTCTTGACCGCCTTTTCCTCGTCCGCCCGAAGGCGCCCAAGACTGGCCGTGAACGTGTCGGCGATCCGGAACTCCACCACGGGGGCGGACTCTAGCTCTTGGCTAGCTCCTCCAGACGTTCAAGCCACCCATTGAAGTGAGGGCACTCGGCGCGAATCGTGTCGAGGCCGATCTGGAGCACGCCCAGATTACCCATCAGCGGCTTCTCGTACGACGGAAGGAGGTGGAGGATACGCTTCGACGGTGCAGTCTCCTGACTGTCGTCGATGTCCTCAGGGGTGGCGAAGGCTCTGCGGATCTCCTCCAAGGGGGCACTGAGATCTGCACGCCCGACGGCGCGGCAGAAACCGGAGCAGTCGCTGAACAACATCGCCTCGAACTCGTGCATCATCACGTACGGCACGAAGCGACGCCGATCAAAGCTGCGCCCCATCCCCGCGGCAACCTCGCTACTCATCGCTCGCTCCACCGTTCCAGCTCTCTGTTCGACGGTGCCGCCCACCTTCCTGGCCTCCCATCTCCCGGGCCACGCGCCTGAACCCTCGGCCGGGAGTCTGTAGTAGTCAACCATCGTTCCCGCGATGCACTGGCGGTCCTGCCTCAGGTGGTTGAGGATGTCTTTCAGGGCGCTCGGCCAAGGACGCACACCGCCTCTCCGGTGGCGCTGGCGGGCCGAGCCCAGCAGGCGGGCGCCCACAGACGAGTAACCCTTGGAAGCTAGATGCTCTCTAAGCACTTCACCGACGAAGGTCTCTTCCGTCTGACCCTCGACGTGGAGCAGCAGCCGAACCACCTACTCGGTTCCCGGTCTGCCGCCGAGTTCGTTCTTCTCCCAGAGCTGGCCAAGACTGTAGTCCTCTAGCCACTCCTTCAGTGGCTCCGTCTCTAGGCGCCTGAGCTTCGTCTCTTCATCCTTCCTCTCTGCAACCAGCACTTCCTCGGGCTCGAAGTAATCCAGCAGGATCGGCGACTGCGTCGCTACGATGACTTGGGTGTCCACCGAGGCACTGCGGATCATCGAGGCGAGCAACCCGATCGCGTAGGGGTGAAGGCCGAGTTCCGGCTCGTCAATGAGGATCGCCTTGGGTCGTAATTCAACCGGCTGCAAGAGTAGTGTGGACAGCGCCATGAAGCGGAGGGTGCCGTCCGAGAGGGAGGATGCACCGAAGTAATCCTCGGAGCCCCTATGCCGCCACTCGAGTCGGAGTTTCTCGGCGTTGAGGGCCAAGGGTTCTAGTTGGAAATCCTCAAAGAAAGGGGCGACCAAGGCCACAGTCTTTCGGATAAGGCGATAGCTCTTCGGGTGTGTGCGGGCCAAACGATAGAGATACGCAGCTAGATTGCCGCCGTCCGGTCTGAGGAAGCGGTTGTCGTCCAGGCTCCAGGTCTTCTTCATTGGCGAAGCCGCACTCGTGTCGTGGAACTGAAAGCGCCTCCAGCTTCCGAGGTGCTCGCGAGCCAGTTCTCGAGCTCGGAGTGAGAAGACGGCAGTTCCGGGGACTGGGTTCTCGTCCGGCTCTGCCGGAAGGCTGACCGCTGCCTCACCTGCCGGTGGCGCTGTGGGCCCACGTCCCGCGTCGAACGGCTTCGGATACTGGTCCCGGTTCCAGATCAGAAAAGTCTCCCAGCTCGGTAACAACCCGTCCGATTCGGTGGCTTCAAAATCGATCCGGTAGCCACCGAACCAACTTGGAGCCGTTTGCCGAAACCACACCTCCATCGTCAACTCGGGTGTGGTGCGCCGGCCGAAGTGCAGGATCTGATCTGCTCCACCGACTCGTCCAACGTAGTTGCGCAGATGACCCAGCCGAACTGCACGCAGGAATGCGAAGACCTCCAAGAAGTTCGACTTTCCCGACCCGTTCGCACCGATTACGACGTTGATCGGGCGAAGTCGAAGGCCTCCAATCGCGAAGCCGGGCGACCCGGCCACGTATGGCTCACCGCCCACCGAGCGAAGGCTCCGGAATCCCCGTATCGTGATGCTGTGAAGGGCGTTAGCTGGCATCGCCACCTCAGACCCAAAAGACCTTCATCACCTCGTCACCGAGGTGGTTGATGACCTTGACGGCGATGCGGCCTGAACCGGGTCGGTCGAACGGGCGAGAGGTGTCGCTGCGGAGGGTCTCCCAGGCTTTACGGTCGATTTCAGCTTTCAGGGTGGTCTTGAGGGACTTGTAGGGGTCGTTGGCACCCAGGAAGTAGGCGTGGCGGACGAAGAAGCTCTCGCCGTTGTAGTCGGTGTCAATGAACCAGCAGGCGATGCCGTCCGCGGAGTCGCTGCGGACCTTCCCGGTGCGGGGGTCGAAGACGTCAACGCCGTTGAGCTTGACCTGAAACTGCTCGGGATCGCCGTTCGCGGACGGCACGGGAACGATGTCGATGTCGGGCTCGCCGAATATGACGAAGAGGTTGCCCTTGCCAGTGTTCTTGAGGTCCTCGGCCATGTGGAGGTCGGCGTTCATGCGCGCCTTGAGCACCGGTATGCGTCCGAGCGAGCTGAACTCGGAGGCGTGCGCGTCGTAGCTGAAGGCACAGGAGATGAGGACGTCGAAACCGGCGTCGGCAGCTTCTCGGGCCGCTTCGACGAGGTCCGGGCGCGAGACGCTGCCGAACTCGGGACCGACGAGGATGCCGGCCCGGCGGTCTTCGCCGCTTTCCGCCTCCAGGTAGGACCCCTCGGCGGCGATCATCCGGCCCGGCCAGCAACGGAGGGACGTGAACTCGATCCGGTCTTCCCGGTGCGCCTGCTGAACGCCCGCCTCGCGGAGCTGGTCCAGGATCATGCCGCCGAAGTCCTGGCCGGTTCCGTTCGTCTTCCGGGCTTCGCCGACGGTGTCGACGAGGTTCTCCTCCTCGTCAACCAGGAGCGCCCGGTGGGGAGAAAGCGACTCGACCGTGAAAGGACCGGCGACCCGCACCTTCGTGCCGTCTTCGTAGGGCTTGTCGTACAGATACTCGAAGTCGGCCTTCGCAGCTATTGAGGCGTCGATTTCGTTCTGCCGGGCGATACGAGCCTTCCAGAAGGCGGCTAGCGCGTCTCCGGCCTCTACCGGCCAGTCGGCCGGAGGTTCGCGCGGTACTTCCCACTCGAGCAACGCGTTCGCGGCTACTTCCTCGCCGGAAGGGAGCGTCGCCTTAGCACCGGGCGACGCCTCGAAGTCGATGATCTCACCCTTCCGCCCACCGACTTCGACTGTCCAGGGCTCGCCGTGGCCAGCGAGCGCCCGGTTTAGGCGCTCAAGAGAGGCCTCGACCTTGGGTTGCAGCCGCTCCCAGATGACGTCGATCTCGGCGTTGTTGGCGATCGCCCTTAGGGTGATGTGGGGAACGCGCTCGTAGACGAAGCCTTGCCGCAGCCGACCGTACGTAGCGGTTTGCTTCGGAGCGGTTCGGGTGATCGCCGCTTCCTTCTCCTGTCCCTTCCGACTGTCGGCGAGGAGGTAGTAGGGGTAGCGTGCGCCCATGACGCGGGCGCGTGCAAGGGCGAGGGCCACGCGGGAACTGTCGATCGTGATCCAGCGTCTGCCCCACTGTTCGGCCACGTACGCGGTAGTACCAGAGCCGCAAGTGGGGTCGAGGACGAGGTCTCCCGGGTCAGTGGTCATGAGGACGCAGCGCTGAATGACTTTCGGGAGTGTCTGCACAACGTAGACCTTGTCCGCCGCGTAGCCGGCCGTTCCCGTGTCGTTCCATGAGTTGGTGAGTTGCACAACTGGGTAGTCATTGAGAAACCGGAGATACGCCGGCGTCCGCCCTTGGTAGCCAAGCCTCGCAGCGCGATCCAAACGGCTTACTCCCTGCGCCGTCGTCTTCCAGTGCGTTCCAGGCTTGACGGAGAAGGTCCTCCCCATCGTCGTAACAGATCGATCCTCCGCCGCGGCACCCTGTGAGGTCAGATCAGCCGACCTCGCAAGGCGTTGCGGCGAGACTCGGTGAAACTCCCCACTCAAGCTGCCAAGCGCTCGGTAGGACGTCGCTCCGCGTTGACCCGCTTGCTTGGCGTAAACCAGCTGCCGGTACTTCAAGCCCCTAGCAACGCTCTTGCCGTACCATAGAACGTAGTCCGAAGTGTTGGCCAAGTAGTTTGTTGCAAAGCCCGAAGTCTTCGAGAACGCGACAACTGACACGAAGTTCTCGGCTCCAAACACCTCATCCATCACCGCTCGCACGCGGTGCACGTTCTCGTCCCCGATCTGGACGAACACCGACCCACTCTCCGTCAGCAGTTCCCGCGCCATCAGCAACCGGTCCCGCAGGTAGCTCAGGTAGGAGTGGATGCCGTCCCGCCAGGTGTCCCGGAAAGCCTTGACCTGCTCGGGCTCGCGGGTGATGTGGTCGGCCTTGCCGTCCTTCACGTCGCGGCTGGTTGTTGACCACTGGAAGTTCGAGTTGAACTTGATGCCGTAGGGCGGGTCGATGTAGATGCACTGGACCTTTCCGCGGAGACCTTCACGGTTGGCCAGGGACGCCATGACCTGGAGGGCGTCGCCGAGGATCATCCGGTTCGACCAGTTCGCCTCGTGCTGGTAGAACTCGGTGCGCGCCTCCGGCGACGGCAGGCCGTTGAAATCGTCGAACAGTCCAGCCTGCGCCTCGGGCTCTTCGCCTTCGGCCTTCAGCCGCCTCAGGTCGTCGATCAACGCCTTCGGGTGGACCTTCTCCTGGATGAAGAGGGGCGGCGCCTGGACCTCCAGTTCCTCGTCGTAGCTCTTGCCGCGCCAGACGAGTTGCGGATCCAGGTCGAGGTTTCGGCGGTTGATCGCAGCGCGGATCGGCAGTTGGTCCTCGGCGGCCATGACCGACTGGTGTTCGGCCGAGGGCAGGTTCGGACGCTTCGCCTCGTCGTGGCGGAAGGACTCGACGCGCTTTGGCGACTTGCGTCTGCGCTTTCTCGGCACCGTCAGCGCTCGGGTTCGGGCGGCGCCGAACCGCCCACCGCCGCGGCCAGAGTGGCGTCGCCTGCACGCTCGGAGGGTCCCTTCGCCGTCTCCTGGCCAGCCCGCTTGGCCGTTCCGCGCGCAGGATTGTTCGACGCCTGCTCGTACAGATACTCGGGCGCCAGATCGGCGCCGGTCGGCCACGCGATCGTGTTCCACTCGCGGTCGAGACGGAAAGAACGGAAGAGGCTCTGGTCTCTCAGTGGTCGGAACACCTCGCCGGACAGGTGGTTCCCCATGTCCAGGACGCCCACGCAGCCGTCGTCGAACTCCAGGCGGATCCTGTACTCCTCAATCCAGGTCGCCGACACGAGTCTCGGCGTCACTTGGTCAAACCAGCCCATCGATCCGATCCAGGGGCTTTCGCTCGCGCGCCCTTGTCCAGTTCTTCCGGAGCTCCTCCCGGTGAAGCTCCAGCCACTCGGAAACCAGGCCCTGCACCCGGGCAGGCAAACGTCCCGCGAGCCTCTCTCCGGTGTCAATGGCGAACTGGGCTTCGTCTCCGCCGTACCTCGCGTGAAAGTGAGGAGGCGCGTGGTCGTTGAAGTACATCCCGATCACGATACCGAAGAACCTGCTGACCTCGGGCATGCCGCTAGGCCGCCGGCCTCGGGCGAGCCGCCAGCCCCTGCACGATGCGGTCGAAGTCGGCGGCCATGTTGAACGCGTCCGTGAACTCCGCGAACGCCCAGCGGCCGTGGGAGCGGAGGTTGTTCACACCCGGAACCCAGCAGGCCTCGGCGGCCTCCCGCTTGGCCTTGGCGTCCTCGCCGCGCAGGCCCTTGATCTCGACCAGCAGGTGCAGCGGGTTCTCGCGGCCGCGACCGTCGTCCATCAGGACGATGAAGTCGGGACGGTAGCGGCGGGCCGCGGCGCCGTAGAGGTACGGCACCTCGAAACCCAGCCGGTCGTTCTTGACGTAGGCGAAGACCCGCTCGTGCGCTTCGGCAATGCGGCAGAACTCGCCCTCCCACCGGCTGTCGAGAACCGCGTGGTCGACGTGGCAGCGCCGGGGGTCAGTCGGCCAGCACTCCTTCGAGGTCGTGAAGTGAACGTCCGCCGTGCTGCCCGTGGGCTGGAACGGGTCGAGCACGGCAAGCACGGGACGCTCCTCCGCATGGCCGCGCAGGATGGCGGCGTCGATCTTCTCGCACGCCATGTCGGCGAGCTCCCGGTACATGAGCTGCGCCGGCATCGTGCCGCCCTTGCACACGAGGTGCGCGTCGAGCCACTGGCGCACCACGCGTTTCAGCTTGCCGAACAGCGCGCCTCGAAACTGGCCGTCGTTGTCGGTGTACCTCGTCGTCAGCAGCCGCGCCGTCAGGTGGAAAACGAGCGACGAGTGGCGGTAATCCTCGAGGTGGTCGAGGTCGATGTCGACGCCCTCGCCGATGATTCCCTCGCTGCGCGTCGTCGTTGCGCCGACGAGCTTCTGGTTGAGTTCCAACGTCGAGTCGGCGGTAAACCGGACCTTCAAGCGATCTTCGGGAAGCTCGATCCGGTAACCCTCCACCCGCGGAAACCGGATCTCGGCATGGTCGCGGTCCGGGCTGATCGCCCGCACGGCGATCGTCGGCTTGACGACCGGGCGCGGCGCGGGCACCGGCTCGGCCGTGAAGTCGAAGGGGACGCCGAACACGTCGGCGTACTCGACATCGAACAGGCCGTCCTCGTTCACTTCATAGGACTGCCGGCGCAGCGCCCGGCCGATGACCTGCTCGCAGAGCAGCTGGGTGCCGAACGCGCGCACGCCCAGGATGTGGGTCACCGTGTTGGCGTCCCAGCCCTCGGTGAGCATGGAGACCGAGACCACACAACGGATGGCACCGCCCAGGCGGCCCGGCTTCCCCACCGTGTTCATCACTTCGCGCAGGAGATCCTCGTCCGTCAGGCTGTCGGCGCGCACCAAGTCGCCGGTGCGGTCCATCTCCTCGCGGCGGAAGCGCTCGATCTCGTCCGCGGCGACCGTGCGGAAGGCCTTGTCCAGGCCCTCGCCGGACTCGATCTGGGCGCTGTCGATCAGAAGGGTGCGGGGACGCGGCCTCGGGTTGCCGTACTCGTCGAAGTTGCCGAAGAGCTCGAACCGGCCCGGCACGAAGGCGGTGGACCCGTCCTCGTCCTCTTGCTCGTAGCCGGCGATGTAGTCGTGGATCAGCTTCGACGTCGAGGTGTTGTTGCAGACGACGATGAAGCACGGCTCGTTCGGGAGCTTCGCCTCCCGCCAGGCCTCGAAAACCCTCTCGTAGTTGCCGTACAGGGCGTCGAGGGCGTTCTGGAGCGGCACCGGCAGGTTCTGGGGATCCAGGCCCTTCGTCGCCGCGCTTCGCCGACCCTTGGGCATCTTGCTGCCGATGTGCCTCCAGAGCTCGCGGTACATAGGCACCTCGGCGCTGGGCAGGTCGTCCGCCACCGGCACGCGCGGCAGCTTGACGATGCCGCTCTCTATCGCGTCCATCAGCGAGAAGTCGCTCATCGTCCACGGGAACAGCGTGCCTTCCGCGTAGCCGGAGCCGCGCAGGAAGAAGGGCGTCGCGGAAAGGTCGAACACGCGGTTCGCGCGCAGGCGACGATGGACGGCTTCGAGGCCGGAGATCCAGACCCGCGCCGCCTCCCGGTTGGCTTTCGCTTCCTGTAGATCGTCGTGCTTCGGCTTCGCCTCCTCCGGGTCGCCCGGGCGTTCCCGATAGCAGTGATGGGCCTCGTCGTTGAAGACGACGATGTTCTTCGTCGCCATCAGGTCCGGCAGCACCCGCTGCAGCATCTGACCCTCGGTCTCCAGCGTCTCGACGTCGTCGCCGCCGCGACCGCGCAGGAGGGCGCGGTTGCCCTTCGACAACGACATGCGTTCGCGCCGCTGGAAGGCGTGGAAGTTCGTGATGACGATCCTCGCCCGGTCGATGTCACCGACCATGTCCGAAGGCACCAGGCCGCGCCGGCGGTAGTAGTTGTCGGGGTCGTTCGGCTGGAGCACGCGCAGCCGGTCGCGGATCGTGATTCCCGGCGTCACGACCAGAAAGCCGCGGGTGAAGTACGGGCTGTTCGGCCGCCGCACGGCGTTGATCGTCTGCCAGGCGATCAGCATTGCCATGACCATCGTCTTGCCGGCGCCCGTAGCGAGTTTGAGAGCGAGGCGCGGCAAGTCGCCGTGCTCCGCGTTGACTTCCTCCAGACGCTTCAGAAACCGGCGGCCGCGGGCGTCTCGCCTCTTCGGCGCGACCTCGGTCAACCAGATCGCGGTCTCCACCGCTTCCACCTGGCAGAAGAAGGGCCGGATGTCCGTCCAGCCCTCGTGCCTGCGCCAATGCTGCAGCAGCCGAGCGGTCTCGGGCGTCACCTGCCACTGGCGCGGGTTGGGAAGCTGGCGCCAACGGGTAACTTCTGCACGCAGATCCTGGATCACACGGGCCAGGTCGAACTTGGCCGCCTCGCCTTCGTCCAGCGTGGGCGCCAGTTCCAACTGGGATGCGCCGCGCTGCTTCTTCGGCGCAGGGATCGGCGACATGAACCGCACCTGCCGGCGTGCCTCCACGATCCGATGCGTCGGTTGGCCGTTGTCGTCGAGCTCCCAGTGACGCGACGGCGCCTCGTAGGGCGAGTTCAGGATCGGCTGTTCGAAGAACTTCGGGTTCATTCGCCCCCTACGGCGCCAGCGCGCGGATTGTCGCCCGCAGATCGTCCCCCGGATGCATGATCTGAATCGCCGGGGTGTGCACCCCCGCCTCGATGTACTCCTGAATCCGCTCGCGGCACTTCCCCGGCGAGCCGATGATCAGGATGTCGCGAAGCGCCTCCTCGGGGATGACCTCCAGCGCCTTCTTCCTGTCGCCGGCGGCCCAGGCGTCCCACATCGGGCCGAGGACATCGCGACGGCCCAGCCACTCGTGGAAGGCAGCGTAGACCGGGACGTTCAGATAGGCGGCCATCGAGCGTTTGCCGACGACGTCGATCACGCCCTGGTCTTCGGTGGCGATGACGAAGATGCGGGCCGCGATCTCCTTGCCGGAACCGGCCTCGTGGACGTAGGGGACGACCGTCTTCACGTCGCCGGGCGACAGCCAGTTGAGGATCGCGCCGTCCCCTTCGCGGCCGGCCATCCGCAGCATCCCCTGGCGCAGCGCCGCGATGAGGATCGGGGGACACTCCTTCAGCGGCCTGCCCATGCGGAATCCGCGCACGTGGAAGGTCTCGAACTCCTCGTCGATCCGGTCGCCGGTGAGCGCCTTCTTGAGGAAGCGCACCATGTCCCGGGTCTTGTAGTAAGGCCGCTCGAACGGGATGTCGTTCCACTGTTCGACAATCACGTTGGACGACGTGCCGATGCCCATGACGAAGCGCCCCGGCGCCGCCTCGGCCATCGCGCCGACGGTCTGGGCCATCAGCGCCGGACCGCGGGTATAGGCGGGGATGATCGCGATGCCGAGCCGGGCGGTCGGCGCCCAGATCGAGGCCTGCACGAGCGGCGTGAAGCCGTCGCTGCCGTTCGACTCGGAGGACCAGAAATCGGTGTACCCGAGGTCCACCATCTCCTTGATCAGGTCTTCCTGCTCCGCCAGGGGCAGGCCGAATGGGATCGTCATTCCGTATCGCTGCATGGTCTTTGGCTCTCCCCTGCCGCGAGTCGGGTCGCGGCCCGGCTGAATCTGCGGTTGCGAAGGCGAACGGGATTGTACGGCAGACGTCTCCTATACTGACCGGCCTCGATTCCGCAGCAACATTCCACCTGGAGACACGGATCATGGGACCACTCGACGGCTACCGCATTCTCGAGATCGCCGGCATCGGACCCGGCCCGTTCTGCGCCATGGTGCTCTCCGATCTCGGCGCGGAGGTCGTCCGTATCGACCGTAGGGCCTATGCGGGACGCGGCTCGAAGTTCGATGTGCTGAACCGCGGCCGCCGCTCCCTCGCGATGGACCTCAAGCAGCCCGAGGCAATTGCCGCCGTCCTCGACATGGTGCAACAAGCGGACGGCCTGATCGAGGGCTTTCGCCCGGGGGTCATGGAACGCCTGGGACTCGGCCCCGACGTCTGCCTGGAGCGGAATCCGAAGCTCGTCTTCGGCCGCATGACCGGCTGGGGACAGAACGGCACGATCGCCCACGCCGCCGGCCACGACATCAACTACATCGCCCTCTCCGGCGTGCTCCATTCGATCGGCAACAACGGCGGCAGGCCCGTGCCGCCACTCAACCTGGTCGGCGACTTCGGCGGCGGCGGCATGCTGCTCGCCCTGGGCGTCGTGGCCGGCCTGCTGGAGGCGCAGAAGTCCGGCAAGGGCCAGGTCGTCGACGCGGCGATGACCGACGGTTCGGCGCTGCTGCTGGCGGCAGTCGTCGGCATGCACAGCGCCGGTGTGTGGAAGGACGACCGCGGCTCGAACATGCTGGACAGCGGCTCCCACTTCTACGACACCTACGAGTGCTCCGACGGCGAGTACGTTTCCATCGGCTCGATCGAGCCGCAGTTCTACGCCCTGCTGCTCGAGAAGACCGGCCTCGACGGCGCCGAGTGGGAAGGCCACCTCCAGAACCGGGACCGCTGGCCGGAGCTCAAGGCGAAGCTGGCGGAGGTGTTCCGCACGAAGACGCGCGACGAGTGGTGCGGGATCATGGAGGGCAGCGACATCTGCTTCGCGCCGGTGCTTCGTATCGGCGAGGCGATCGAGCACCCGCACAACCGGTCGCGGCAGACGTTCGTGGAGGTCGACGGCGTGGCCCAGCCGGCGCCGGCGCCACGCTTCAGCCGCACCCCCGTCTCGGTCCAGGGTCCGCCGCCGAAAGCCGGCGAGCACAGCGAGGCCGTGCTGGCGGACTGGGGGTTCAGCGGCGAACGGATCGACGCAATGCGGGAAGCGGAAGCGATTTGACCATCCGGCCTCCACGCGCCGCGGCGTCGGCTGGCCGACATCGACTCAGAGGAGGAATGGAACCATGCGAACCATGCGCGACTTGTTGACTCTGATCGCCATCGGGTGGCTGCTTGTCGGCTGCGCCGCGGGCGGCGACTCGATGGCTGTGGATCCCGCGGCCGACCCCGGCCCCGTCTCGAATGACATCCTGGCGGACTACGTCCACACCCCCGACCCGGCCTACGGCTGGACCCTGGTGAACAGCGAGCCCGGCGACGGCTACACCCTCCACACCATCGAGATGACGAGCCAGACCTGGCTCACCGAGGCCGAGGTCGACCGCCCGCTGTGGACCCACTGGCTGATGGTGGTCGAGCCCGACGAAGTCCGAAGCGACCACGGCTTCCTCTACATCTCGGGCGGCCGGAACGGCGGCGACCCGCCGGAACAGGCCAACCCGCTGACCCTCCAGCCGGCCCTCGCCACGGGCTCCTTCACCGCCGAACTGAGAATGGTCCCCAACCAGTCGCTGACCTTCGTCGGCGACGACTACGGACCGCGAGTCGAGGACGAGCTGATCGCCTACGGCTGGGACAAGTTCCTGCGGGGCGAGGATCCCATCTGGCTGGCGCGGCTGCCGATGACCAAGGCGGCGGTGCGGGCGCTGGACACGATGACCGCCTTCGCCGCCTCCGAGGACGGCGGTGGAAACGACGTTGACCGGTTCGTCGTCGCCGGCGGCTCGAAGCGCGGCTGGACGACCTGGACCACCGGGATGGTCGACGACCGGGTCGTGGCCATCGCGCCGATCGTGATCGACCTCCTGAACGTCGAACGCTCCTTCGAGCACCACTGGCAGGTCTACGGCTTCTGGGCTCCGGCCGTCGGCGACTACGAGCGAGAAGGGATCATGGACTGGTTCGGCGACCCGCGCTACCTGGAACTCCAGCAGATCGTCGAGCCCTACAACCACCTCGAGAAGCTCACGATGCCGAAGTACATGATCAACGCAACGGGCGACCAGTTCTTCCTGCCGGACTCGGCCCAGTTCTACTTCGACGACCTGCTGGGCGAGAAGCACCTGCGCTATGTGCCGAACACCGAGCATTCGCTCGGCGGCAGCGACGCCGCGGTCGGCTTCCTCGCCTTCTACCAGGCCATTCTCGACGGCGTGGAGCGGCCCGACGTCGACTGGTCGATCGAGACCGACGACGCGGGCGGCGCCATCACCGCCTGGGTCGCGAACGGCATGGAACCCAGCCAGGTCCTGCTCTGGCAGGCCTCGAACGAGGAGACGCGCGACTTCCGGGTCGACACGATCGGCCGGACCTGGACCAGCACCGCGCTCGAGCCCGGCGAGGACGGCAGGTGGGTCGGCGCCGTCGACGCGCCGGAACGCGGCTGGACCGCCTTCTACCTCGAGTTCGCCTTCCCCGGACCCGGGGAGGCCCCGTTCCAGTTCTCGACCGAGGTCAAGGTGGTGCCGGAGGACCTGCCGTTCGACTGGCCGCCGGAGACGGCGGCGGGCGAGTAGGTCGTTCCCGGACGCCGCTCGGCTCGACTCAGCCGGCGGCCTTGCCCCTCTCCAACGCTCTCGCCAGCCGATCGACCGTCTCCGCGACCGCGGCGCCCTTTCCTCGAGGCGCGCCCTCCCGCAGCGAGGCCATCCACTCGAGATCCTCCGCATACTCGCCGAGCTGGCGCCCTTGGCCGGCAGCGGGAACCTCGGCGCTCCGTTCCAGCAGGAAGTCAGCGGCCTGAAGCCAGAGCCTCGCGTAGGCCGGCGAACGGGCCAGTTCCTCGTCCTCGCGCATGCCGTCGAGCGCCGCGGGGAGCATCCGTCCGGGCGTCACGATGAGCGGGTGGTCGCCAATGGCCTCGGCGGCCGCCAGCGCTTCGTCGGTGGAACCGAGCGGGCGTGCCAGCAGAAAGAGATCCCGCACCGTCTCGTGGTCGATCCAATCGGGCGCCTTCTGATCGTGGAACCGGCCGAACCAGCGGCGGTCGCGAGCTTCGCGGTCGGCTCGCTCCTTCGCCGCAAGTTCCAGCGCCGGCCGAAGATCCGTCAAGACGAAGGACACGGCCTCCCGCAACGCCTCGCGCCAGGCCGCTTGTTCAGCGTCGCCCGCGGCCGCTTCGGCCGCTCTAAGGCCAAGCGCGAGGGCCTCAACGACGTGGGCCGGCTGCCTCGCGAGCTGCGTCTCGGCCAGACCGAGCAGGAAGTCGCCCGTTTCCTCCGCCCCGATCAGGGGCATGATGGCCGCCAGCCCGTCGTTCTCGCTGCCGTCGTACTTCGCCGTTACGACACGGCGCAGGAAGCCGGCAGCATGCTCGTCAAAGCCGGCGTTGGCCATCAGGCGCAGCATCGCGCCGCGGTCCTGCTCCTGGCGCCCGAGTTCGCTCACCGGCCAGCGTTCCATCAGCCGCTCCACGATCTCCATCTCGCGCTCCACATCGCGGTCGGTCGCCAACCCGCCCTCGTCGCCCGCGATCTGCGTGGCCACCCACGCAACGGCGCCGTCGATGCTGCCGCGGGCCAGCACGTCCACGGTGTGCTCGCGCGGCCAAACGACGAGCGCCGCTCGCCGATAGACGTACTCCAGCGTCGGTCCTTCGTTCCCGGTGGAGCCATGGAGTCGCCGCTCGTTGGGCTCGGCATCGTCCAGGGCGCCCTGGGGAAGCAACTCCCAGGGGTTCAGGGGAACCTCCCCCAGGGGCGGTTTGCCGCCGTCAGGCGCCGCCCAGCCGTCCAGCGTGTCCCAGCGGTCGTTCACGCCTGCCATGGTGAACTCCGAAGTCCCCAGGTCGACATCCCGGTCGCCCCAACCGGACCAGTCGTCGAAACAGAAGTCGGGCGCTCCCTGCTCCGCGACCCGGAGAACGGCGGCGAACAGTTCGCAGTCGGCCCGATCGGCCGCCTCCCTGAGCACGTCCGCAACGGCCGCGTCCGTGTTCTTCAGCGTCGCGAAAGACAACCCCACTTCGCTGTACTCGTGCTCCAGCAGCCAGACGATCTTGTCTGCGTCCTCGTCCTCCTCTTCGCGCTCGTCGCTGCCGATCCCGTCGCGCCACTCGGCCAGGTACTTCGCCACCGGCAGCGCAAGGTCGGAGTAGTCCGGCGCGCCCAGCCGATGTCCGGCCGACTCGAGCAGGAGGTTGAACACGAGCGAAACCCGGTGCCCCTCGGTCACCGGCAACACTTCATGGGGACAGTCCGCGTAGAAAGCGGCGAACGCCAGCTCCGACGGCTCGGTCGCCGTCATGTCGTACCTCGTCTCGTCGTCGCCGTGACGGACGACGATCTCGCCGCCAGCACCCGCCGTCGGCAGCGACAAGGAGAGAGTCCCCACCATGCCGGCGACCTTCTCCGTGTCCCGGTGTTCGGCGAAGAAGCCGCCGCGCCGGTAGACGAGCAACTTGTAGAGCTCCGCGCCGAGCCGCTCGACCGGAAGGCCGAGGCCCTTCGCCACGATCGCGAGGATCTTCGCCAGCGAGTCGGGCCAGACCCGGCCCGAGAGGCTCACATGGCTGGAGTCGATCTGCCGACAATCGCGGACCGAGGGATCCACCAGTGTCCGCGTGCCCTTGCCGAAAGGCGCCGGCTCGGCGGCCTCTGCCAGAGCATCGACCTGGCCGAGAGGAACGGGGAACGACAACTCGCCCACGCCGTCCACGACGACGCGCGGCATGGGCAGGAACTCCCGCCCGCCGACGCAGTAGACGCCGGGACGATCGACCGACCGGAGCAGTTTCTCCAGCTGACCGTGCCCTCGTCCGTACCTGATGCCTTCTACGCCCACTTGCGTTCATCCTCCGCCGCAAAAGGTCGCGGTCGAATGAGTGGAAGCCGACCGGAACGGGTCAGCAAGTCCGTCCTGTTTCGGGGTGCTCGGAGCTTTGTTCCGTGGGGCGGGACGGATCGACGCCGAACGCGACCGCCGAACGAACAAGCATAGTGCGTTCGGACACGAAGCGACACCCCGGTACGCGCCAGGAGCCTGATGTCGCGGCGCCGCCTGGTCGGCGCCGTCAGCGTTCCGGCAGGTCGAGCCGGATGGCTTCCAGCAGCCGGGGAACGTAGTTCCTGAACCGGCGGTCGAGGCCATCGAGTCCATCCGGAAGGGCGGTGAGACGCTCTCGCCAGGCCTTGGCCGGCGCCCCCACGCCGCCAAGAACCTCAGAGTCGAGATAGTCCAACGCATTGAGCGCCAGCAGCGCATCGAAGAAGTCGTTCTCCTCGATCGAGGCGGAGGCCAGCAGGAGTTCGACAGCGGCCTCCCGGTCCGATTCCTTCCCGAAGCGCCCCAAGGCCTCCGCGGCGTGGATGCGGACGGGGGCCGAGGCATCCTGGAGCGCGGCGCGAAGTTCGGCGAGGGATACCTGCACCGCTGCCTCGCCCCGGGCCCGGAGCCCGATCGCGGCCCAGGCGCGGACCGCGGAGTCGGGGTCAGCAAGCAGGAGCTGCAGACGTTCGACGGTCTCACTTCCCAACGCCGACCGGTCGGAGGCCAGCTCCGCCGCGGCGAGCGCCCTCTCGACCTGGTAGCCGCCCCGGCCGTAAGCCCAGGGCGTCGCGCCCATGGCCGCCGCGCGGCGGTGCATCCCGCCTTCCGGCAGGAAGCTGAGGTCGCGGATCCTGAGCAGGTGATTGCGGAGAGCGAGAGCCAGGCGTTCCCGGTCGGCCGCGTGCGCGGACGACGTGGCCAGGTTGTTCACCAGATCCGGATCGTTCTCCAGGTCGTAGAGCTCCTCGCTCGGCTTCTCCCGCCAGAACCTCGCCTGCGCCTCGTTGAGCTTCCCCTCCTGGAACAGCCGCAGCCACACCTGGGTGGTCGACGTCTCCATCTGGTAGGACAGCCGCTGACCGTAGGGCCGGTCGACCAGGAAGTTCCGGGCGTAGAGGTATCGCTTGTCGCGGACGCTCCGAACCAGGTCGTAGCGCTCGTCCATGCGGTCGGAGAAGCCGAAGATGACCTCGTTCGGCTCCGCCTCGTGGGCGCCCAGGAAGGCCCGGCCCTGGAAGTGCGCGGGCGGCTCGATCCCGGCCAGGCTGAGCATCGTCGGCGCGAAGTCGATGAAGCCGACCAGGCGGTCGGTGTCGCCGCCCGGTACGTACTCCGCCGGCGCCAGGTGCCGGTACCTCCCGGGAATCGAGACGATGAGCGGCACGTGCAGGCCGGTCTGGAGCGCGGCGCGCTTGCCTCGCGGCAGGCCGGGTCCGTGGTCGCCCCAGTAGAAGACGATCGTGTCGTCGGCCAGTCCCGCCGCCTCGATCTCGGCCAGGCGTTCACCGACGAGCGCGTCCATCTCGGTCAGCTTGTCGTAGTACTGGGCCCAGTCCTGCCTCACCTCGGGCGTGTCCGGGTGGTAGGCCGGTACGCGGACGCCGGCCGGATCGTGGACCTGCGTGTGCGGCCGGCGCCGGATCTGGCTCTCGTGGGTCACCGTGAAGTTGAAGACGGCGAAGAAGGGCTCTCCCTCGGGACGGTTCCGCCAGTGCGCTTGCCGCGACGACTCGTGCCACACGGCTCCCTCGCCCCCGGGCTTCTCGAGGTTGTAGTCCTCCTTCGAGTTGTTCGTCACGTAGTAGCCGGCTTCTCGCAGGTATTGCGGGAAGAAGCGGAAGCCGTCCGGCAGCCTGGATCGGCTGCGCATGTGCTGGGCGCCGGTGGACGCCGGGTAGAGGCCGCTGATGATCGTCGTGCGCGCCGGCGCGCAGACCGGGACGGTCGACCAGGCGTTGCGGTAGATCAGGCCGCGCGCGGCGAGGGCGTCCAGGTTGGGGGTAGTGGCGTACTCGTCGCCGTAGGCGCCGAGATGCGGGCCGTTGTCTTCGCTGGAGACCCAGAGGATGTTGGGGGGCGGGAGGTCAGTGGGAGGCTGGGCGAAGACTGGGGCAACCGGTACGGCGAGGAAGAGAACCAGGCCGGCGCTGCGCGCCGGCTGCCGGCGAGGGCGCCGGCGCACCCAGTGGCGGATGGCACGCGGCACCCCCCAGTGATGGATGGGACGTTGCCGGGCTCCCTTCAGCACTACACGACTCGCTCGGTCCGGAAGGTCTCGATCTCCTCGCTGCCGTAGCCGAGGTCAGCCAGGATCTCGTCCGTGTGCTCGCCCAGGGTCGGCGCGCGGTGGCGGATCGTGGCGGGAGTCTCGGTCAGGCGAACGGAAGGCTGCGCCACCGGCGCCGGCCGCGGCATGTCCGGATAGTCGAGCTCGGCGAACGATCCGACCTCCGCGATGTGCGGATCGTCCAGGGCCTGCTGCATCGAGTACACGGGTCCCGAGGGGATCATCGCCGCGTTCAGCGTGTCGACAGCTTCCTCGGTCGACCGGGAGGCGCACCAGGCCGCCATCCGCTCGCCGATCACCTCGCCGTGGTCGCCGCGCGAGAGATCGTCGGCGAAGCGTGGATCGTTCAGCCAGTCCACGTCTTCGCCTTCTGTTCCAGTCCCGTTGTCCTCCGACATCAGGTCGACCCACCGCCTGAACAGCGGCTCGCCGATCACCGAGCACAGCACCCAGCCGTCGGCGGTGCGAAAGATGTCGCCCGGGCCGGAGGTCTGCGAGCGGTTCCCGGTCGGCTGTCGGTCCCGCTCGATCACCGCCTGCTCGATCAGGTTCGCGTTGCCCATCATCAGGGCGGTCCTGAGCAGCGCGCCCTCGACCATCTGGCCCTTGCCGGTCTGCTGGCGGGCCATCAAAGCGGCCAGGGTGCCATAGGCGCAGGAGAGTGCCGTCCCGAAGTCGACGAAGGGCGCGGCCGCGCGCCGCGGTTTGTCCGCGTCACCGGTCATGTAGGCGATGCCAGACATGACCTGGCCGATGCCGTCGAAGCCGACGCGGTCGCTGTAGCGGCCGCCGCGGCCATAGGCAGACACCGTGGTCAGGATGATGTCCTCCTTCACCTCCCGCAGGGTGTCCAGGTCGAGGCCCATCGCCTCCAGAGTCTTCGGCGGCAGGTTCGCCACGACGACGTCGGCGGTCGCCACCAGTCGCCGGACGATCTCGCGGCCGGCCGGCTTCATCGGGTTCAGCGTCAACGAGCGCTTGTTCCGGTTCATCTGCAGGAACATCCCGCCCTCGCCGCTCGGGGCCACC
>JAJEBV010000019.1 GCA_022822365.1 Thermoanaerobaculia bacterium
GGCCAGGTCGGCCCGCGTCGCCTCGTCGTCGACCAGGTAGGGCGGCACCGCGACCTTCCCCGGATCATGCGGCGGATCGACCGCGTCGGCCGAGTACGGCCGGTGCGGATCGCGGAAGCCGACCCAGAGGAAGAAAGGCCGGTCCCGGGCCTCGTCCAGGAAATCGGGCAGGCCTTCCCAGGTCTGCTCCGAGAACCAGTCGAACTGGCGCTCGCCCTCCGGGCCGTAGTGGGTCTTCCGCATGTGCCCGGTGAAGTAGCCCTCCCGGGCGAGGTGGGCCGGCAGCAGATCCACGCCGGCCGGCAGCGGCGTGTGCAGATCCTCCGCGCCCGTGGCGTGCGGATACCGGCCCGACAGGATGCTGATCCGCGACGGACTGCACGACGCCGTGGTCAGAAACGCGTTCTCGAAGACCACTCCCGACGCCGCCAGACCGTCCAGGTTGGGCGTCCGCACGACCCGGTTGCCGTACGCGCCGAAGTCCGACCAGCCGGCGTCGTCGGCGATGAAGACGACGATGTTCGGGGGCTGCTCAGCGGCGCCGGCAAGCGGCGCCGCGAACAACAGCAACAGGCATGGCCAGACCGGCCCTAGCGGCCTCACCGCGCCTCGACGACGTTGTTCTGGTGCCGGCCTGACCGAGCGGATCACTCTCCGCCGGTTGAAGCTGCCATCGCGTCAGCCTCCAGCAGGCGGGCGCCGCGCATCACGTTGCCGAGCGCGTAGTTGCCCTCGTGGCAGGCGTACTCGAAGACCTTGCTGGGCGTCGACCGCCAGACGTACTCGCCGCTCCAGGCCGTCTCCCAGACGTTCGGGTCTTCGACCGTGAAGCCGTAGAGCAGGTCGCCGTCCGGCAGGCGCTGGAAGCGCTCCACGACGTGCAGGTCCTTCGTCGCCGAACCGAGTCCCGGTTCCTCGCCGAAGTTTGTCGTGTCGACGACCAGGGTGTCGCCTTCCCACCAGCCGATCGAGTCGCCCATCCACCGGCGCTCTTCGGGCGGCGCGTGCTCGCCGCCGATCCGCACGACGCGGGCGTCGTGGACCATCTCGATCAGGACCATCACGTGGTTCCCGGTCTGCACGATCCGCTTGTGGTTGTTGTAGAGCGCCGGCAGCATCGGCGGCCCGCCGGTCGAACTGAAGCCCATCAGGCAGCGCTCCGGCAGCGGCCGCTGCTCCATGTTGTCGTAGGGACCGGAGCGGTCCTCGTACTCCTCCAGCCACCAGGCGGTGCCGGTGTTCTTGTGGCCGAAGGCGGCAAACTGAGCCGCCGCGCGGGCCATGCCGGCCGGCGTCATCTCCGGGTACTGGCCGTTCGGCGGATCCGTGATGATCGAGGTCCGCCACTTGCCGTCGATCCTGATCACGTTGTCGCCCGGGTCCATGTAGAAGGCGTTGTAGCCGCCGCTGCCGCCGGATGCGACCTCGAGGCCCGGATCGAAGATCGGCGCCCCGCCGACCGGCGGCGCCTCGCGATTCGGATCGCTGGGCTTGAAGTCCGCCTCGTAGATCTCGGCCTTGCGGCGGGCGATCGCCGCTGCTTCCTCGTCCGTCAGGGTCAGCCGGTCGCCGAACTCGCGCGGTCTCGTGAGGGGAGTCAGCGTCGCCACGTCGTAGGCGCCGGAGAGATCCGGCTTGCCGTCGGGTCGGCGCGGAATCTCGTCCTGCGCGGCAACGGCGATCGGGGCGGCCAGGAGCACCGCCAGGCTCAGGAGAAGGGAACGTTCAAACTTCATCCGGCACCTCCTCGGGCACAGGTCTCTGGGTGGTCCAGCAACGCTACCACTCCTGGCCGGAAGCCTGAGAGACGAAAACCGGGTGCGCCGGCGCCCTCGCCGGCATCCGGCGCGAAGCGCTGGCTGGAGCCGCCAAACCCGCCGCTTCGCTGCCTTCTACGGCACAGGCTCAGCCGATCTTGCCGAGCTGGTAGTTCACCGTGACGTTGTAGCTGACCGGGATGGGGTCCCCGTCGATCGTCGCCGGTTCGAACTTCCACTGCTTCACCGCGTCGACGGCCGCCTCCGTGAGACCCATTTCAAGCCCCTTGAGCACGTCGACATCGACGACGTTGCCTTCCTGGTCGATCGCCGTCTGCAGGATGACGACGCCCTGGAGCCGAGCTTCCCGCGCAAGCTCGGTGTACTCCGGCGCCACATCGTGGACCTTCACCGGCCGGGTGGCTCCGGGAGGCAGCGGCTGGAAGCCGGCCCTGAGCATCGCCGAATCTGCAGGAGCAGGAGCCTCTGTTGGTGCGGTGACGTGCCGCAACACCTCGCGGACCGCCGCTTCGAGGCCGTCGTGCGACTCCCGCTCCATCGGAAGCTGAGATCGCACAACAAAGCCGAGGGTGAACGCCACAGCGAGGGCGAGCACCGCCCCAATGATCCTGTTCAGACTTGCCGGACTCTCCGTCGTCATCTGGTCACCTCCCAGTGATTGATTGGATGTGTCACATCACAACCAACGAGAGGACCGCCAGATTCCGGCCGTCAGGCGACGCGCTGTGAAGCCGCAGCGATTGCGACCGCGACGCTCTACGGCTGGCCCGAAGACTCCCGATCGTCGTACGGCGCGCCGGTACCCGAGGAACCGGCAAACAGCCGGCGGCCGTCGGGAAGCGTCACGTCGCGGCCATTCGCCCGCGGCGCCCCGTCGATCGCCTGGTAGCCCTCGACGAGCACCTCGGTGCCCGGAGCGACCGAGTTCTTCTTCCAGCCGCGGCGGACCAGGGCGCCCGGCGGGCCGCATTCGACCATCCAGGCCGTGACCGTGCCTTCCTCGTCGGTGACGTCGATGTGAATCCAGGCGTGCGGGTTCACCCACTCGACCTTCGTCACCTTGCCGCGCAGTCGGACCGGCTTCGTGGCGTCGAACTCGGCCGCGAAGGCGTGGTGGGCGGCGGCCGGCTCGGGCGAAGCCATGAGGCTCAGAGCCACCGCGGCAGCGAGACCGAGGGATGGCAGGGCAAGGCGAGTGCAGAGTCGCGTCGTCTTCATCGGCGTCTTCCTGTGGACGATCTTCGGAGGGTCAGACCCTACCACCGGCCGACAGAGGCCCATCGAGATCAACCACTCCGCGCTCACGTCGCCGCGCTGACGTCGCCCCCGGGTTATTATTTACTGATAACTTCTCGCGGTGACGACGGACGACCGCGACCCTGGGCTCGACGCGCTGCTGGACCTTCACGGCCAGACGCTGTTCGTGGACGAGGTCGGCCACTGGGTGAAGTTCATCGTGAAGCGCGCCGAAGTGACTCCTGAACGACCGCATGGACTCCGCTACTCGCTAACCCTCCACGCTCCAGACGGTGCGAGGTTGGTCGGATTCGACAACGCGCATCCGCTAAAGCCGAGCCGAGTACCAGGAGCGCGGAAGCGCCGAGCCAGCGACCATCGCCATCGCCTCATGAGAGTCCGACCCTACGACTACAAGGACGCGGCCGCGCTGATCGAGGACTTCTGGAAGACCGTAGACGAGGTTCTGCGTGAGAGAGGATCAGTCCCATGAAGACACTGAGGATCGGCATTGCTGACTACGGCCAGATGAAAGAGCGTACGCTGGCGATCGCCCGCGGCGACTACCGCCCGGCCAGGGGAGAGCCGACAGTCTGGTTCACGTCCATCGAGAGCTTCGCCAAGGTGCTCTCTGAGAGAAACCGAGAGCTGCTCACACTGATTGCGCAAGAGAAACCTGACTCGCTTACCGAGCTGGCGGCGCTTTCGGGCAGAAACAAGTCGAACCTCTCCCGCACGCTGAAGACCATGGCCCGCCACGGCCTCGTGGAACTGGAGAAGGGGCACCGCGGGAAGCTGACTCCGCAGGTACCGTACGAGCAGGTCAGTCTGGACGTGTCGTTGGTCCCATCCCGGCCGGCGGCCGCGAGCGCTGGCAACGGATGAGATCGCCCGAAGAAAGCGAGCACCATCCCGCCAGGTAGCTCAGAGCCCGCGCTCAAGCCCGGCTACCGCCACACTGCGCCCGCGCTACACTCGCCGGCTTCCGGCGACACATCCAAGGAGCAGCGCGAATGAAGGAGATGTTCGACTGGGTACCCTGGTTCAACGAACTGGCGAAGAAGATCGCTGGCGGAGGCCAACGGTATCTGGACGATCGGGCCCGGGAGGTGGATTGGCACGGCGAGTCGCCCCTTCCCAACGCCGATGCCATCGACCCCCTATTCTTCATTACCGTCGTAGCGAACGAGAGCGGGAAGGCGGAGAGCCGCAGCCGTGTCTTCGCGAGCCTGGCGGAGGTCTTCGAGATCCATCCCTTGGAGAGCGACGACTCTCCCGACCTCTGGCATGCTCCTACCTCTCTTCGCCTGTTCCAGTACGACAACCCCGCTGATCCCGCCAACAGAGAAGTGGTGTGGCGGCTTCTGCGAGCCACCGTCTCGGGCTCACTCGATGCTGAGACGTTCGAGTCCGCCAACGGCCGTTTACGGAACATAAGCTGGGCCAAGCTAACCACGACGCTGGCCCTCATCGACGCCACGTCTCACCTCCGCCTCTCCAAGGGTTACCCTGAGGCCTATGGAGTCGCAAAGGTAGCCGGCGAACCGCGCTGGACCGACTATCAGTCCCGAGTCGCGGAGGCGAGAGCCAACTTCCCCGGCTGCGAACTCTACGAAATCGAGATGTTCGCGCGCCTGCAGAGTTCCCCGAACGAGGGCGGCCAGAATCTCGCAGTACACAGAGATCGCTGCTGGATCGCCACGACGAATGCCTCTTGGATGGACAAGGTAGGCAACGACCATACGAGCGAGTTTCACGAGAACCACTGGTTGCGTGTGGAGAACAGCTCGGACTATCCGGTCGAACAACCCGAGCCAGGCGACGTCATGCTGGCGCGCTACGGAAGAGACAAGGGCCGGGGACTCGGCGTCGTATACAGGAACGACTACGGCCAGGAGCGGAACCCGGACGAGAGAATCCACGTCCTGTGGTTGAACAAGAGACAATGCGACTTCGAGAGGCCGGTCCAGGCCGGGGCATTCGCCAAGGCCTCGGAACACACCCTGGCCGCCTTCCGACAGCGTACGGAGTACGTGCCGACGTGGAGCGTACTTGAGGGGGTCGGCAGAGAGATGGCACTCTGGTCCGAGTTCCTCGAGGTCTGGCCGCCGGACCGGGTCCGAGACATCTCTCTGGAGGAGTACACCAATCTCAACCGGAGCGACGCCTTCGTCTACTGGCTGGAGAAACGAACTGAGGCTCTCGGAAGCATCTGGGGTGGCTCAGCCTTCAAGTTCGGTATCTACCGTCGCGCCCGGACGGACCCGAAGGAACCCGGCGGCGGGAGAATCTCCGGCGAAGAGTACGCCTGGATGCGCAAGTACGGCGAGACGGAGGAAGAGGCCTTCGCCACTGTCCGGTCCCGGCTGACTGACGTAATCAACGCGGCCGGGGCGGGGAACATCGACGCGATCGACAAGATCGACTTCTCTCCCGCCGTCAAGTGGAAGGTCGCGTTCCTCTATCAGAACCGCGAAGACGCCGGACTCCTGGCGATCTACAAGGAGGGTAGGCTGGCGGCTCGCTACAAAGAGGCGTTCCCCGAGGACGAACAACCACCTCCGAGCCAACAGCACGCTGCTCTGATCAAACACTATTCATGGCTGGGCGGGGTCCTCGACATAAGCCGTCGGCTCTGGCTCGACCCGAAGGAGCAAGCGCCCCCCGAGCTGCTCACTACATCTCCGTCGGACACATCCGCCGACGCGCGCTACTGGCTGATGTCGCTTGGACGTCAATCGAGACGTTGGCCCGAATGCTACGAAAGCGGAACTGCGTCGATCGGCTACGACCGCTACAACGTCGGCGATCTGCGCCAGTATGGATCTCTAGAGAAAGTTGGTCGAGCCATCGAGTCCGATGCGGGGTCGTGGCCCATGCACGATCGTCTGGCTCTTTGGGAGTTCTCCCACGTCATGAAGCCCGGCGACGTGATCTTCGTGAAGCGGGGCAATGACGCCATCGGGCACGGCACTGTACGCTCCGACTACCGCTACGACGGAACTCGCGATAGCCATCAGCACGTTCGCGACGTTGAATGGGAGTCGAGCTTCCCTGACGGAGTCTGGGTCCGCGAGAAGCCCCTCGTTGTCAAGACCCTCACTGACATCACGAAGTACCCCGACCAGGTCCGCGCTTTCGAGGAAGCGATTCAGCAAGCGTCCGACGGCAGGCCCAAGGCGGTCCACCCCAGCAACCAGATCCTCTACGGCCCGCCGGGCACGGGCAAGACATACAACACAGTCAGCCATGCTCTGGCGATCGTCGACGGTGCGAAGCACAACGCCGAGATCACTGAGGCAGACCGGCAGCGCTTTCGCAGCCTCCGTTTCAAGCGTGCTGCCGATTCGGCACCCGCCGAAGGCCGAATCGCCATGGTCACCTTTCACCAGAACTACGCCTACGAGGACTTCGTGGAGGGTATTCGTCCCGCGCTCACTACGACCGATGAGGACCAAGGCGCACCAACAGCGGATCTCGACTACGAACTACGTTCCGGGGTCTTCAGGACCATTTGCACGGCCGCTAAGGACACTCCCAACCAGAACTTCGTCCTCGTCATCGACGAGATCAATCGCGGCAACATCCCGAAGATCTTCGGCGAGCTGATCACGCTGATCGAGCCCTCGCGACGGCTGGGCGCCGACGACGAGACCACGGTCACGCTCCCATACTCCGGCGACGAGTTCGGCGTGCCGGACAACCTCTACATCATCGGCACGATGAACACGGCGGACCGTTCCATCCAGCAGATGGACACGGCGCTCCGGCGGCGGTTCACCTTCGTCGAGATGATGCCCGACGCGAGCCACGACCTCATCTCGGAGGATGTCGATGGAGTGAACTGCCGGAAGATGCTGCGGGCGATGAACGAGCGCATCGCGCTGTTGCTGGACCGGGAGCACCAGATCGGTCACACGTACCTGCTCAACGTGGAGACGATGGAGCGACTCGCGGACACGTTCAGGAACCGCATTTTTCCACTGCTCCAGGAGTATTTCTACGACGACTGGCTGAAGATCCGGGCCGTGCTCGGGGACAACGCCTTCGTCAGGGAGCGGAGGCTCGACGACCAAGGCACTAAGGCACTTGCCGAACAGTTCGGCCACGCCGAAGATGACCGTGTCTACGAGCGACTGTCCTTCTCAAGCGATGAGTGGGAGAACTCCGAGCAGTACAAGAAGATCTACTCAAGTCCGAAGGAGGACTGATGGCTGCGGCGCCTCCGCCGGCGCCCGCGGCGATTCGCGAGTACGACCCACTCGACCGCGGGCAGCTCGGACTCGACGACGGGGAATGGGAAAGCCTGGTCACCTTCGCGAGGGCCAACCAGCAGGACAGACACGGCGACTACCGCCCGGTGCTCGGCTTCGACGGTTCCGGCCGGAAGCTCCGCGCCACGAACTACGTGGGCATCCTCACGACGCGGCGCGGCAGACCGATCGAGATCCTGCCCAAGATCGACCTCGCCTCCGGCGCAAGCGACGCCCAGACCGTCGAGGAGACCCGCAGGGTCTTCCTCGAGATGCTGCGCGTCTGGCGCGGGCTCCGGCACGCCGAACTGCCGCCGAGCAGCATCCGCAGTCTGAAGCGGTTCCCAATGCTCGAGGCCTTCGTCTTCCTGTTCCTGCACAATCTCGCTCATCTCGCCCGCCACGGCCTTGCTCGAAGGTACGTTCCCGTTGAGGACAACCTTCCCTACCTTCGCGGCCGCCTGCTGTTTCGCGAGCAGCTTCGGGAGAACCTGACGAACCGGGCCCGCTTCTTCGTCGCGCACGACGAGTTCAACGCGAACCGGCCGGCCAACCGGCTCATCCGTTCCACGCTGAGCCGCCTGCGGCGGAACGTTCGGAACGATGCGAACCGGCAACTGCTCCGGGAGCTGTCGGACGCTTTCTCCGACGTGCCACGGTCGACTGACCCGGCAACGGACTGGCGACGCCACTCCGTCGACCGGACCATGCAGCACTACAAACCCGTCATGGCATGGGTGCGGCTGTTCCTGTTCGGTGAAGGTCTCGCGACGTACCGCGGCAAGCACGAGAACCAGTCGCTGCTGTTTCCGATGGAGGAGATCTACGAGGACTTCGTCACGCACAGCTTCCGCCGCTGGCAGAGCGAGTACGGCGTACGCGCTCAGGGGCCGCAGAGACCGCTGACGCGCTCTCCCAAGGCGTTCTGGATGAAGCCGGACATCACTCTCGGGAAGAGCGGTGTGCCGCAGTTCATCCTCGACGCCAAGTGGAAGCGCCTCAAGTCCAGGGCGGAAGACGGCGAGAAGCGGGGGATCGTGCAGGCCGACATGTACCAGCTATACGCCTACGGCAAGCGCTACGGCTGCGAAACCGTGGCGCTCGTCTATCCGCGAACGAAGGACTTCAACAGGCGTGTGCGGTACGTCTTCGACGACGATCTGACGCTGCTCTGCCTGCCCTTCGACGTGTCCAAGCCGGAACCAAGCGTCGAGTGCTGCATCGCCGCCCTGCACCGTCCCGAACAGCCGACGAACGCCTCGTCCTTAGCGGAGCCGGCCTGACGGTCGGCACGTGGGCGCCTCAACCAACGTACTCGCCAGCCCACAGCCGTTCCAGAAACACGCTCCAGGGCAGAATCCAGATTCCGTCCGCCGTGCGCCGCGGCGCATCTTCATTGCAGACCACGACGGCGTGCCGGGGGCGATGCTCCTCGACAAAGGCGCGCAGAGGCCGGAGATCCTCCGCCCGCACGCGGGCGCCGCCCTTGACTTCGATGGCGGTTTCCCCGTCCCGGCCCAGTACGAAGTCGCATTCCAGACCCGTCTTCGTGCGCCAGAACCGGATCGGAAAGTCCAGTTCACGGTAGGCCCGGCAGGCGCGCAACTCCATCAGCACGAAATGCTCCAGCGCGCGGCCGAACTCCGGGCCGGCGGCCCGGCCGATGCGGCGGCCCGTGACGTGGCCCGCGACGCCGACGTCAAACAGGTAGAACTTCGGCGCCCGCACGATCACGGACCGGGAGCGACGCCGTGAAAACGGCTCCACGAAGCAGCCGAGCAACGTGTCAACGAGGATCTGAAAGTACTCACGGACGGTCTTCGAGTCCACACCGCAGTCGCGGGCGATGCTGCTGTAGTTCAGTAGTTCCCCGTGGCAGAACGCGAGCGCTTCGAAGAAACGGGAGAAGGCCGCCGCGTTGCGGGTGAGACCCTCGTCGAACACCTCCTCCTTCAGGTAGTCGTCCACGTAGCCGGCGAGAGCGCGCCGCGGGCTGACGGCATCGTAGTGGGCAGGCACGAGGCCGTGGTTCAGCGCCCGGACCAGGTCGAACTCCGGTATCTCGGACCAGGTCAGGGGATGCAACTCGAAACGCCAGGCTCGTCCGCCAAGCAGATTGGCGCGGCCACGCTTGAGTTTTCTGGCGCTCGAACCGCAGAGTACGAAGCTCAGCCCTTGTTCCTCGATCAGCCTGTGCACCTCGTCCAGAATCGGTGGAGCCTTCTGCACTTCGTCGACCAGGACCGGATGCGCCAGCTTCTCGTCGTCGAAAGCGCGGACCCGTTCGGAGAAGGACCACGGCGACCGCACGAACTCCAGCAGCAACCGCGTGTCGAGAAGATCGAAACGGGCGGAATGCGGAAAGCGATCAGCGAGCAGAGTCGACTTGCCGGTCTTGCGAGGCCCCCATAGGAAGGCCGACTGCTTCTCCGGCAGGTCGATCGTCAGCATTCGGTCGTAGTGCGCCATCTTCGTCCCAACTCGGAGTCTATTCCGAAATAGTCAGACTAACTCGGAATGTACTCCGAAATGGTCAGGCACGCAAGGCTCCGCTACCGGCCAATGCCGGCCAGAAGACCGGCGCACCGGCAGTCGAACCGAAGGCGTAGAGCAGCGACGACGCCGCTCGACGCTCTCTACTGCGCTCCCCCGCCTGTCTCCGCCGCGGCGGCCGCCTCCTCGCGGTCACGCGCCCTGGCGCCGGAGAGGATGTTCGTCATCCCGTAGTTGCCTTCGTGGCAGGCGTACTCGACGAGTTCGTACTGCTCGTTGTCCAGTTCGAACTCGAAGCGGCCGGTCCAGGGCCTGGTCCAGACGGTCGGATCGTCGACGGTGAACTGGTACTCGAGCCGGTTCGGCCCGAGCCGCGTGTAGCGCTCGGTGAGCTTCATGTTCTCGCTGGAGCCGCGGTAGCCCGCGCGGCCGTTGAAGCCCGTCGTCTCCACGACCAGGGTGTCACCCTCCCAGCGACCCTGGGGATCGCCGAGCCACTGCCTGATTCCCGGGCCGAGCGGCTCCCGTTCGGCCGTGGGGACGACGCGGGTTTCGTGGATCATCTCCTTCTGGATGGCCACGAAGCCCGGGCTCTGGCTGATCTGCAGTCCGTTGTTGTAGATCGAGGGCATCATCATCCCAGGCAGGCCCCGGCTGATGCAGCGCACGTAGGCGGTCAGGTCTTCCGGCCCCGCGGGCCGGCGCCGGACGTAGTCGCCGAACGACTGGGCGGCGTTGCGACGGCGCTCCTGCGCCTCCTCGGTCAGAGGCGGCAGGCGGCCGTCCGGCGGGTCGATGACCATCGCCACCTGCCGTGACGGCGCCGACTTGACGTAGCCGAGGGTGGTATCCCGCCACTCGCGCTCGTAACCCCAGATGCTCCCCAGAGTGCCGCGTTCGCGGCGCGCGGCCGCCTCTTCGGCGGTCAGTTCCTCGACCTCGGCCAGTTCCTCCGGCCGTTCCAGCGGGATGCCGTGGGCCTTGTTGCCGGACCACATCCCCTGCAGATCGGGCGTACCCCAGGGCGTCCGCGGCACGACGTACGGTTCGGCCGAGGCGACCTCGTCGACGTCCGACCCGAAGTCGGCGTCGACGCCCTGCCAGCCCGGTTCGAGCACCGCGACCCGAACGTTGTCGGGAGCGGAAACGAAGCCGCGCTTCGCCTCGGACCGGCCTCCCGCCGGCCGCTCGGGATCCGCCGTGAAGCGAACGCCGCGGTCGCGCAGGCCGACCGCCGCCGTGTCGAGATCGGCGACCTCGAAGGCCAGGTGGTCGATCGCCCGGCCGGCACTCGGCGCGGGCTCGCCTTCAGGGTGCTTCGCGGCGAACAGCCAGACCTCGCCGAAGCGAAGGCCGTCCTGCGTCCCGCGCAGGCTCTCCGGCACGCCGCCGAACGTCTCCCGGTACCAGGCCAGAGTCCGCTCCGGATCGCTCGCGCTCAGTTGGACATGGTGGAAGCCCAGGGTGTCCGGGTTCTCGACGACTTCGATCCGCGTACCCCAGGGATCGAAGATGCGTCCCACCTTGAACAGGCCGGGTCTCTCGCGGAGAGTCGAACCGTCGTCGTAGCGCTGTAGGCGAACTCCGGAACCCCGCACCCCGACCGCTTCCAGCTCGGCCATCTTCTCCTCGAGGTCGGCGAACGAGAAGCCGATGTGGTCGATGCCGGTGCCCTGGCTGGCGCCCATGATCGGGCCCTGCCTGAATTCGATCGTCGCGTTGCCGCAGTCGACCGCCTCGGCGCGGCCTTCGATCGGCTCACAGTCCAGGTGTCGCTCGTACCACTTGACCGCCTCGCTGCGCGCGGACGTGGTCAGTTGCACGGTGACGTCGCCGGCCGCCGCCGGGACGGCGGTCAGTCCCAGCAGGAGCGCGGCGGCAACGGCCGCAGCGCTAGGGATCGTCGCCGGTCGTGGTTTCTTCGCGTCGGCGTAGGTGGCCATAGAGCAGCTCCTCGGAAAACTCGACACACTTGTATTCCAGCACCCGGACGTTCTCCTCCAGGCGCCGGTAGAGCGGCATGCGGATGGTCCAGGGACGGGTGAAGACGTTGGGGTCTTCGAGCGTCGCCTCGTAGGTCATCGTGTTCGGGCCGGTGGGCGTGTAGCGCTCGGTGACGCGCAACGTGTCGCTGGCGAAGTTGCCGGCCCGGTCGAACCAGGCCTGGCCGGTGAAGCCGGAGGCCTCGACGACCAACGTGTCGCCCTCCCAGCGGCCGTGCGAACGGCCCATCCAACTGTCGATCGGCGGCGGCTCCGGATTCTCCTTGTCCATGTGGATCGTCCGGTTCGCCTCGGCGAAGCCGTAGACGATCATGACGTGGGTCGTCCCCTGGAGAATCTGGAACGGGAAGGGCATGTAGGTCGCGCGCGGCACGCCCGGCAGGTAGCACTTCGCCTCGGGGTCTTCGCGCCAGCGGTTCTCGAAGTTCTCCCGCTGTTGCTCGCGAGCCCAGTCCTGGTAAGGGATCTCGCCACCAACGACGACGCCCTGGCCCGGCGGCATCGTGGTGAGCGTGCCGTACTCCGCCGGCCCGCCGGCGGCGTTGTGGTCCTCCAGGTTCCAGTGAGCCGAGTTGATCGCCTGCCAGACGCCGTTGATGTCGGGATTGCCGTCGTAGTGGCGCGAGATCGCGTCGCCGGAGTCCTGCGCCACGGCGGACAGGCCCAACAGCAAGAGGAGAGCGGCAAGCCACACCGGCCGCCGCCGCAGGTTCAACTGGCGTCGTTTCTTCATTGCCGTCCCGTCAGAGATGAGGGTGGAGCATAGCAACGCCGCGGGCACTACACTCTTCCCCCGAATCCCAGCCAGGAGACCTCAACGATGATCGACCTGAACCTGACCGGCCGCCGTGCCGTCGTCACCGGCGCCAGCCTCGGCATCGGCGCCGCCACCGTCCGCCTGCTCGCCGACCACGGCGCCGACGTCGCCTTCTGCGCCCGCAGCGAGGAAGCGGTGAACGAGCTCGACGGCTACGAACCGTCATCGGGCGAGGGCGGCGCCCACGGCCACGTCGCCGACATGGCCGACCGGGACTCGATCGACGCCTTCTTCGAGGCGGTGCTGGCCGGCGGCACGGTCGACATCCTCGTCAACAACGTCGGCGCCTCGCCATCGCGGAACTTCCTCTACATGACGGACGACGACTGGGAGGAGCTGTTCCGGCTCAACCTGCTGTCGGCCGTGCGCAGCACGCGGCTCTGCCTGCCCGGCATGCGCAAGCAGAAGTGGGGCCGCGTCGTGATGATCGCAAGCGGTGCCGCGAAGTACCCGGGCGCAGCGCTGATCGACTACGGCGCCTCCAAGGCGGCGATGGTCGCCACCGGCAAGGCCCTGTCCGGCAAGTACGGCCGCGACAACGTGCTGTTCAACTCCGTCCTCCCCGGCCTGATCCACACCGCGATGTGGGAGCGGGCCGCGAAGGAGATCGCGAACGCCCGCGGCGGCGACTGGGAGGACATCATCCGGAACAACGGCAGGAACGTTCCGGTGGGCCGCTACGGCACCTCGGAAGAGGTCGCCAACATGATCGTCTTCCTGTGTTCGGAAGCCGCGTCCTACGTGAACGGCGCCGTGATCGACGTCGACGGCGGCCAGGGCCGGCATATCTGAGGTCCCTACTGGTTCTCCGAGCCCTCGATCTCGGCGATTCCTGACGCCGTCTCTTCCAGCAGCGCCTGGGCGCCGCGGCGGATCAGGCTGCCGACGCCTGGCGCCTGGAAGAAGCTGAAGCCCTCGCGGTCCCGCCAGGCCAGCGGACCGCCCAGCTTGAGGCCGGCGCCGAGCACGGCGTTTCGGATGCGGTCGACCATCGCCTCGTACTCCGGTTCGCCCTGGCGCTTGCCGGAGAAGCTGTAGAGGTCGGTCGACGCGGCGAACACGACGTCGACGCCCGGAACGGCCGCGATCTCCTCCACCGCATCGACGCCCGCCGGCGACTCGATCATGGCCACGATCAGGATGTTCTCGTTCGCCGTGGCCCGGTAGTCGCGGCCCCAGAGCGCGCCGTACTGACCGCCGCCGAGGCTCCGCCGACCTTCCGGCGGGAACTTGGCGAAGCGGACGGCGCGCTCCATCTTCTCGGCGGTGCGCACCATCGGCACGACGATGCCGAGCGCGCCGAGGTCGACGGCCTTCTGGATGTCGCCCTCCGTCGCGTCCGGCACCCGGATGAACGGGATGGCCGATGCGTCACGGCAGGCCCAGAGCATCCTCGCCACGTCCTGGTAGGTCAGCGGGCTGTGCTGCATCTCGATCCAGGTGAAGTCGAAGCCGGCGTTCGCGGCCGCGCAGTAGCTGTCCGGGTCCGGCGAGGAGATGCTGACGCCGACGATCCCTTCGCCGCTCATCAGCTTCTGCTTGGCGGCGTTGTACATCCGCGTGCCGTCACCGTCCTGCGCCGCCGCCATGGCGGCCACGCTCAGGCAAAGCCACAGGGCACAGCCGATACGAGTCGTTCTCATGCGTCCTCCCCCGCTTCTGAAGCGCGTACGTTGTCCACCGGGTCCACCGGCGTCTGCCCGGCCCGTCCGCCGCGCTGGCCCCGCAGCGCCAGGTCGACGCCGACCAGGCGCCGGTTGCCTTCGACCCGACTGGTACTGCCGCGGATCTCCCGGACCACCAGGTAGTCCGCGAACGCCGCCTCGACGTTCGCGCTGTAGCCCATCGCGTCCTGCGCCTTGTTCACGGCGAGCTTGCCGAGGCGCAGCACCGCCGGGTCGTTCTCGGCGATCCGTTCGGCGTAGGCCATCGTCTCGCGTTCCAGTTCGTCCTCCGCGTAGACGCGGTTGACCAGACCCAGCTCTCGCGCCTCCTCGGCGTCGATGAAGCGGCTCTCGAACAGCAGTTCCTTCGCCTTGCGGGGATGGATGTCCCAGGGCACGGTGAAGGTCTCGAACAGGCTCGCCAGGAAGCGGGCACTCGGCGCCGCGAAGATCAGGTCCATCGCGGCAGCGATCATCCAGCCGCCGAAGATGCAGTAGCCATGCACCATCGCGATCGTCGGCTTCGGCAGGTTGCGCCACTTGACCGTGTTGTCCAGGTTGTACCAGCGGAAGGCCTCGTACCAGTCCATGCCGACCCACTGGGTCAGTCCCCGGGCCTCGATGTCCGCCTGCTGCTCCGGCGTGCCCAGGTCGTGGCCGGACGAGAAGTGCTTCCCGTCGCCCTTCAGTACGACGACCCGGACCTCCTCGTCGGCCATCGCCCGGTCGAGCTGACGATCCAGGTCGTCGAGCAGCTTCCAGCTCTGGGCGTTGTGGTAGCGCGCCCGGTCCAAGGTGAGGACGGCCACCGGACCGCGCCGTTCGTAGCGAACCTCTTCTGCTGCCATATCCTGTCCTCGGCCTGTTGTGTGGAGGGAAACCGTTGAAGCGTAGCGCACAGCTAGTCGTGGTACTGCTCGCCGGCTGGACGCTTGGCTGCGGCGGCGGCAGCCAGGATTCGGAGTCCACCGGCAACGCTGAGCGACCCAACATCGTCCTCGTCATGACTGACGACCAGGGCTACGGAGACTTCGGCTTCACCGGCAACCCGGTCATCCAGACGCCGCACCTCGACGCCCTGGCGGCGCAGAGCGCGCAGGTCGAGCGCTTCTACGTCAGCCCGGTCTGCACGCCGACGCGCGCCTCGCTGATGACGGGCCGCTACAACTACCGCACCCGCGCCATCGACACCTACATCGGCCGGGCGATGATGGAACCGGAGGAGGTGACGATCGCCGAGATGCTCCGGGACGCCGGCTACGCCACCGGCATCTTCGGCAAATGGCACCTCGGCGACGCCTACCCCATGCGCGCGATGGACCAGGGGTTTGAGGAGAGCCTGGTCCACCGCGGCGGCGGCATCGGCCAGCCGTCCGACCCGCCCGGCGGCGAAGGCAAGTACACGGACGCCGTGCTGTTTCGCAACGGACAGCGCGAGGAGACGACCGGCTACTGCACGGACGTCTACTTCGACGCCGCGTTCGACTTCATGGAGCGGGCGGCCGGGGAGGGCCGGCCGTTCTTCGCCTACGTGCCGACGAACGCGCCGCACGGCCCGTTCCACGACGTGCCGGACGACTGGCTGGAGCATTACCGGCAAGTGGACCTGAGCGCGGCGCTTCCCGATCCCGACCAGGCCAGCGAGCAGATCCTCGACCGGCTGGCCCGCAGCTACGCGATGATCAGCAACATCGACGACAACGTCGGCCGGCTCATGGCGCGGCTCGACGAACTGGGCCTCGCGGAGAACACGCTGGTCGTCTTCCTCGTCGACAACGGACCGGATCGCGACCGCTACAACGCCGGGCTCCGCGGCCGCAAGGGAACCGTCTTCGAGGGCGGCATCCGGTCGCCGCTGCTGGCGCGCTGGCCCGCGCGGTTACCCGCCGGCGGTGACGCCGTCGACCGGATCGCGGCCCACATCGACATCGCGCCCACGCTGCTGGCCGCCGCCGGCGTCGAACCGCCCCCGGGACTCCACCTCGACGGCCGCAGTCTGGTCGGCCTGCTGGCCGGCGAGGGCGACACCGCGGCCTGGCCCGACCGCACCCTGTATTTCCAGTTCCATCGGGGAGACGAACCGACCGCGCTTCGTTCCTTCGCCGCGGTCGGCCAGCGCCACAAGCTGGTCCATCCCTCCCCGCGCGGCGAGGGGGACTGGGATGGCGAACTCCATCTCGAGCTTTACGACCTCGAGGCGGATCCGGCCGAGACCCGGAACCTGATCGACGACGCACCCGAGATCGCAGCCGGGATGAGCGACGACTACCTGGAGTGGTTCGAGGACGTGAGCTCCACCCGGCCCGACAACTACGCGCCGCCACGGATCGTCGTCGGCACGGACCAGGAACCAGTGACCGTCCTCACCCGCCAGGACTGGCGACGGATCACTGACGATCAGGGCTGGCGGCCGACCTCGCGCGGGCGCTGGCTGCTGAGCGCGAGGGAGGAACGGACATTCGACATCGAGGTCCGGCTGGTGGCCGGATCCGCCGGCCCGGTGCTCCTCGAACTGGGGGATGGGACATATCGCCAGGAACCGGCGCCCGAGCAGGCCAACGTCACGTTCGAAGGGGTCGCGGTTCCGGCCGGCGACTTCGAGCTCAGCGCCGCGGCCGGCGAAGGCGACGACCGCCGCGGCGCCCATCAGGTGGTGCTTCGGCGGCACCAGGGGCCTTAACCCGGCTCTGGTAACCTCCGCAGCCCATGCTGCGCCGGCCCGGTTCGCCAATCGCTGTCTTCAGCGCTCTCGCGCTGACGACCGCCACCCTGCTCACTGGAGCCTGGGAGGCGAGTGGCCATGGTCACGACCAGGTCGAGACGAACGTCGCTTACTGCGTGGCCGATCACGAGGCGGAGGCCTCCGGCATCGCCGACGGCACCACGCTAGGCCAGGCCACGGCGCCGCACGACCATTCCTGCGTCGCCTGCAAGCTGGGCCGCACCAGGACCATCGAGAATGGCAAGAGCTCGATCGCCGGACTCGACCTCTTCCCGGCCGAGTCAGGATCCGATCACCGGCCCGGCCCAAGCACTGGCGAGCGCTGGCAGCAAACGGCGCGCGGGCCGCCGATCGGTTGAACCGACAGCTCTCCGATCCGCGCTGAGCCCGAGGCGTCGGAACCGTCCCCTCGCCGGGGACGATGGCGACGACGCGATCAGCCTCGGCTGATCCCACCAAAGCCCCCGCATCGCGCCGCCGGCGATTCGGTGCGCTTCCACCGCCACGGATTCCCGCAGCCAGCGCTACAACGCCCTCCACTCGGACTGAACGACCCAGGAACTCCAAACCATGCTCTCTCACCAGACCAAGCCCTCGCACTCCCCTCCGCCGCTCCGGCCCCGCGTGCGCCGGGCGGCCACCGGCGCCATTCTCTGTGCCCTCGCCCTCCTCCTCATTCCGGCGACGGCCGCCGCCCAGGAAACCGGCTCGATCGCCGGCTCCGTCGACACCCACGGTGAACGAATCGTGCTCGCCGTGGCACGCATCCCCGCACTCGGCGTCAGCACCGCGGTGTCCACGGACGGCGCCTTCCGCTTCGACGAAGTGCCGGTCGGCACCCATCTCGTCGTCGTCGAGATTCCCGCCTTCGGCACGGCTAGCGACTCGGTCACCGTCGCCGGCGGCGACGAGGCCGAAGTTGAACTCGAGATGCGCCACGGCACGCATTTCGACGAGGTCGTGGTCACCGCGACCGGCGATCTGCGCCGCGCCTCCGAGTTGGCGAATCCCGTGTCCGTGCTGTCCGGCCCGGACCTTCAGCTCCGCCTCGCCCCCACGCTGGGCGAGACGCTGGAGGGCGAACCCGGCGTGTACTCGACGGCGTTCGTCCCCGGCGCCGGCCGGCCGATCATCCGTGGCCTGACCGGCGGCCGGGTACGCGTCATGGAAAACGGACTCGACACCGGCGACGCCTCCGTCGTCAGCGCCGACCACGCCGTGACCTTCGAACCGGCGCACGCCGAGCAGATCGAGATTCTCCGCGGCCCCGCCACGCTCCGCTTCGGTTCGGAGGCGATCGGCGGCGCGGTCAACGTGGTCGACGGACGGATTCCGAGCGAGAGGCCCGTCAGCGCACTGAAGGGCACGATCGACCTTCGCGGCGGGTCCGTGGCCGACGAACGCATGGGCGCGATCCACCTCGACGGCGGCGGCGGTGACTGGGCCTGGCACCTGGGCGCCGTCAGCCGGGAGACCGATCCCTACGAGATCCCCGGCTACGCCCAGGTCGAAGAGGAGCATGACGATCACGACGAGGACCATGACGACGATCACGACGAGGACCACGAGGACGAGGACCACGACGACGATCACGAGGACGAGGATCACGACGACGATCACGAGGACGACCACGACGACCACGACGACCACGACGACCACGAGGAAGAGAACACCTTCGGGATGGTCCCGAACACGGATCTCATGACCGAGAGCGGTCGCTTCGGCTTCACGCGGTTCTTCGGCGATCGTGGCTCGATCGGCATCTCGGTCAGCGGCTTCAACACGGACTACGGCCTTCCGCCCGGCGCCCACGCCCACGGGCATGGCCACGAGGACGAGCACGACCACGAGGACGAGCACGACCACGACGAGGACGACGACCACGACGACGACCATGACGACGAGGACCATGACGACGAGGACCACGACGACGAGGACCACGACGAACACGAGCACGAAGACGAGCACGGGGAAGAGGAACTCCCGGTTCGCGTCGACATGAAGCAGCGCCGCGTCGATCTGCGGGCCGAGGCCCTGCCGCAGGCGGGCGCCTTCCAGCGCATCGAGGTCCGGATGGTGGGAACCGACTACGAGCACGTCGAGCTCGAAGGCCCGGACCCCGGCACGACGTTCTCCAACGAGTACCTCGAGACCCGGCTGGAGATGTTCCAGCGCGAACGCGGCCGAAGCCGCGGCTCCGTCGGCCTCCAGTACACCGACCGCGATCTCGCCGCCATCGGCGAGGAGGCCTTCGTGCCGCCTACCCAGTCACAGGGATGGGCGCTGTTCACCTCTCAGGAGATCGACGCCGGCGCCGTCCGGTGGCAGTTCGGGGCCCGCTTCGAGCAGCTCGACCACAACCCGGTGACCACTCGCGGCACGTCGCACGACGGCGTGTCCGCCTCAGCCGGCCTAGTCTGGGACGCCGACACCGACTGGACGCTCGGCGTATCGGTCGCCCGATCGGTTCGCCTGCCCGCGGCGGAGGAGCTCTACTCCGACGGCCTGCACGTCGCCACGCTGAGCTACGAGATCGGCGACCCGAACCTGGCCAACGAAATCGGCACCGGCTTCGACGTGTCGCTGCGCCGGACGGAGGGACCCGTCACCGGCGAACTGACGATCTTCCGTCAGAGCTTCAGCGACTTCATCTACCAGCAGTTCACCGGCGAAGAGGAAGCCGGCTTCGCCGTGCTCCGGTCCTACCAGGCCGACGCCACCACCGAGGGCGCCGAACTCCGGCTCAGGCTGGAACTGCTCGACCGGAACGACCATCACCTGCACATCCAGGCGATCGCCGACACCGTTGACGCCGAGCTGGACGCGGGCGGCAACCTGCCGCGAATCCCGCCGATGAGCTTCGGCGCCGGCCTCCACTACCACGGCCACCACTGGCGCGCCGCGGTGGAAGGTCGCTGGTTCGACGATCAGAACGATGTCGCGGAACTGGAGACCCCGACCGAGGGCTACACGATGGTGAACGCCCACGTCGGCCGCCGTTTCATCCTCGGCAACCAGATCCTCGACGTGCTCCTGCGGGGCCGCAACCTGACGGACGAGGATGCACGGGTGCATACGTCGTTCCTGAAGAACTTCGCTCCGATACCGGGCAGGGACGTCACCCTGTCGGCCCGGTTCTGGTTCTAGAGCCAGACGTAGAGAACAAGCCCGAGGGGCTGTCCGGTACCCCAATACGCCGGACAGCCCTTCGTTCCGTGCAGCGCGTTCCTTCCGGAAGCCCGCGATGCCTACCCACCCCCTGAGTCCATGAACCTCTCCGTGCCACGCCAGTCCCACTCGCCACTGGTGATCGTCAACGCCCTCGCGCTGACGATCGCCACGCTGCTCGCCGCCTGGGACGTGGTCTGCAACGACAACGACGCAGCAGCGAGCAACGCCTGGAGCACGCTCGACCGCGAAGCCGAGGCCACAGGGGCCGCGAACCACGCCAGGCTCGGCAACGCCGCGGCGCCGCACGAACACTCCTGCGTCGCCTGCAGGACCGCAAGCTCCAGGCCCGGCGAAGTCGACAGAAGCTCCGTGGCGAGGCCGCTCGACCTCGTTACGGCCGTGGCAAGGCCCGAGAACGACGGCAACGCGAGGCGCGGCGAGTCCAGGCCGCAGGCCGCTCGCGGTCCGCCCGCAGGCTGAGTGACAGCGGCTCCGGCCCGCGCTGAGCGCGAAGCGTCGGAGCCGCCAGGAAACAAACCAGGCGTCACTCGCCCCGCGTCGGGGCGATGGCGGCGACGCCATCGCGGTCAGCCGTAGCTGATCGCAGGGAATCGCCGCATCGCGCGGCCGACAACTTCGGTGAGCCGCCTACGCTGCCGAACCCGCAGCCAGCGCCACAACATCCTTCGACTCGGACTGCACTACCCAGGAACCCCAAACCATGCTCGCTACCTTCACCATGTTCTCGAACTCCCATCTACGGCGCCGGCCCCGCTGGCGCCAGGGAATCACAGGCGCCACTCTCTGCGCCCTTGCCGTCCTTCTGAGTCCGCCCGCAGCCGACGGTCAGGCAACGGGATCCGTCGCCGGAACGGTCAGCAGCCCCGGCGACGCCGGCATCTCGCTCGCCGTCGCCCGACTCGATGAGCTTTCCCTCAGCGCTCCGGTGGCGGCGGACGGGACGTTCCGTTTCGACGCCGTGCCTCCCGGCACGTATCTCCTAGTCGTCGACATCCCGTCGGTCGGCCGGACCAGCCAGTCGATCACCGTGGAGGCCGACCGGGAAACGACCGTCGAGCTGGAACACGATCACGTCACCCACTTCGACGAGATCGTCGTGACCGCCTCCGGCGATCTCCGGAACGAGTCCGAGTTGCCGAACGCGATCTCCGTGTTGGGCGGCGCTGATCTGCAACTGCGCACGGGGGCGACGCTGGGCGAGACCCTGGCGGGGGAACCGGGGTTGTCCTCGAGCGCGTTCGTGCCGGGAGCGGCGCGGCCGGTCATCCGCGGCCTGTCGAGCGCCCGTGTTCGGGTGCTCAACGGCGGCATGGGAACGGGCGACGTTTCAGTGGAAAGCGCCGATCACGCGATCACGTCCGACCCGCTCCTGGCCGAGCAGATCGAGGTGCTGAGAGGTCCGGCCACGCTCCGCTACGGCTCCGGCGCCATCGGCGGCGCGGTGAACGTCGTTGACGGCCGCATTCCAGCCAGCCGGGCGGCAAAGACCTTCGGCGGCAGGATCGACCTGATCGGGGGTTCGGCGACCGGCGAGAGGACGGGCGCGCTCCAGCTCAACGGCGGCGCCGGCGAATGGGCCTGGCACATCGGGACCGTCAGCCGGACAGCCGATCCGTACGAGATCCCGGGCTACGCCCGCCTCGAGGAGGACCACGACGAGCACGACGAGCATGACGAGCACGAGGACGAGGACCACGACGATCATGACGAGCACGAAGATCATGACGAGCACGAAGAGGAGAACTCCTTCGGCATCGTCCCGAACACCGACCTGAAGACCGAGAGCGGCCGGTTCGGTGTTACCCGCTTCTTCGGCGACCGCGGTTTCCTGGGCGTCTCGTTCAGCGGTTTCAGCACCGACTACGGCATTCCTCCGGGCGCCCACAGCCATGCGCATCACGACCACGGCGAAGACGAGCACGACGAGCACGACGAGCACGAGGACGACCACGAGGATGAGCACGACCACGAGGACGAGCACGACCACGAGGACGAGCACGACCACGAGGACGAGCACGACCACGAGGACGAACACGACCACGAGGACGAACACGACCACGAGGACGAGCACGGCCACGAGGACGAGCACGGCCACGAGGACGAGCACGGCGAGGACGAGGAGAACATTCGCCTCGACATGAAGCAGCAGCGCGTCGACCTCAGAAGCAGCGTCTACCTGCTCGCGTCCGCCTTCGAGAGGTTCGACGTGCAGATGTCCGGAACGGACTACGAGCACGTCGAGTTCGAGGCCGGCCACACCGGCGTCCTCTACACGAACGAACTCTTCGAGACCCGGGTCGAGATGTTCCAGCGCGAGCGGGGCGCCAGCCGGGGCAGCATCGGTGTGCAGCATGTGAACCGCGATCTCGCCGCAATCGGCGCCGAGGCCTTCATCCCCCCGACCCACTCGAACACCTGGGCGGCCTTCACCAACCAGGAGATCGAAAGGGGCTCGGTCCGCTGGCAGTTCGGCGCCCGCTTCGAACAGGCCGAGCACAACCCGGCGAACGGACCGGCCTGGTCCGGCGACGGCGTTTCCGCCTCGGCCGGCCTGGTCTGGTCGGCCGGAGAGGCGTGGAACCTCGGCCTCTCGGCCACTCGCTCAGTTCGTCTCCCCAGCCCGGGAGAGCTGTTCTCGGACGGCGCTCACATACCCACCCGGACCTTCGACATCGGCGATCCCGATCTCGACCAGGAAATCGGCGCCGGTCTGGACCTCACCCTGCGCAAGGACGAGGGAATCCTCCAGGGCAAGCTGACCTTCTTCCGGCAGGACTTCCAGGACTTCATCTACCACGCGTTCACCGGCGCGGAGATGGCGGGCTTCCCGGTCGTCCGCTACAGCCAGGCCGACGCGATGATGACCGGCGCCGAGCTCCACGCGCGGATCGAGCTCGCGGAATGGAACGGGCATGACCTGCACATGGAGATCCTGGGCGACACCGTCGACGCCGAGCTGGACGAAGGCGGCAACCTGCCGAGGATTCCACCCATGAGTCTGGGCGCCGGCCTCCACTACCACGGCCACGACTGGCGGGCAGCGGTCGAGTGGCGCTGGGTCGACGACCAGAACGACGTCGCACAGCAGGAAACGCCCACCGACGGCTACACGATGCTGAACGCCCACATCGGCCGGCGCTTCACGCTGAAGGACGAGATCGTCGACGTGCTCCTGCGGGGCCGCAACCTGACCGACGAGGAGGCGCGCGTGCATACGTCCCTCCTGAAGACGTTCGCGCCCTTGCCCGGGCGCGACATCACGCTGTCGCTCCGCTACTGGTTCTAGGAGTCGACGCCGCGTCCGCGCGGCGCTTGACTCGCACCGCGGGCCAGACGAATCACCAACGTGGTGAGCTATCGTCGAGAGATGCCCGCAAACCCGGATGTCCGGCCTCGCGCCAGGGGCCGAACCCTGCTCGCCTGCGCCGGCGTACTGATCCTGGCGTCCACCCTGGCGGCGCAGGAAGGCGAGTGGTCGTACTTCGGCGGCGACCGCACGTTCAAGCGCTACTCGCCGCTCGACCGGATCGACGCCTCGAACGTCGGCGATCTGCGCATCGTGTGGCGACGGCCGGGTCTGGAACCGGAGCTCAAGGAGGAGTTCCCGGCGTTGCGTCCGGGCAACAACCTGCGATCGACGCCGATCATGGTCGAAGGCCGCCTCTTTCTGACCAACCTCGTCGGCCTGCTGCGCGCCGTCGACCCGGCGACCGGCGAGACGTTGTGGTCCCAGACGCCGTTCGAGCCGACGATCGAGGAGGCGCGCGGCTCGAACCCGCGAGGCGTTGACCTCTGGACCGACGGCGAGCAGAAACGACTTTTCCTCGCACGCGACAACTACCTGTACGCGGTCGACGCCTCGAGTGGCGAGCTCGACGGCGACTTCGGCGACCAGGGGCGCGTCAGCATCCGCCTACCGGGACCGCTGGCCGGCGACTTCACCTGGACGGCCGGGCCGATCGTCGTGGGCGACGTCGTCGTGGTGGCCGGTTTCACCGGAGGCGCCGGCGACAGCGGCAGCAAGAAGGAGGCGACGCCGGAGGACGTGCGCGGCTACGACGTCCGCACGGGCCGGCGGCTGTGGACGTTCCACGTCGTACCGCGGCCGGGCGAGCCGGGCAATGAGACCTGGGGCGACGGCTCGTGGGAGTACTCGGGAGACCTCGGGTCGTGGTGCTGCCTGTCGGCGGACGAGGAACTGGGTCACGTCTACGTCCAGCTCTCGGCTCCGACCGCGGCGTACTACGGCGGCCACCGGCCCGGCGACAACCTGTACTCGAACGCACTCGTGGCGCTCAACGCCAGGACGGGCGAGCGGGTCTGGCACTTTCAGATGGTCCGCCACGACGTCTGGGAATGGGACACGGTCGGTCCGGCGACCCTCGGCGAGATCACGGTCGACGGGAAGCGCATCGACGCCGTCATGCAGCCCTCGAAGACCGGCTTCCTCTACGTCTTCGATCGCCGTACCGGAGAGCCGGTGTGGCCGATCGAGGAGAGGGCCGTGCCCGGCTCACGGGTCCCGGGGGAGCGGCTGTCGCCGACCCAGCCGTTCCCGACGAAGCCGCCGCCCTTCGACCGGCAGGGATTCGTGGAGGACGACCTGATCGACTTCACACCGGAACTCCGGGCACGGGCCCTGGAGCTCGTCAAGCCCTTCCGGCTCGGGCCGATGTTCACGCCGCCCGGCCTGATGGACGACGAGCAGGGCAAGATCGGCACGCTGACGAATCCGGGAGCGTGGGGAACGGGGAACTGGCACACCGGCGCCTTCGATCCCGAGACCGGCATCTACTACGCCGTGTCCCACACCTGGCCGGGCGTGTACTCCCTGACCCAGCCGGAAGCCGACGACGCGACGCTCGGCTACGTGATCGGCTACGACAGTCCCGACGTGCCGACCCTCGACGGACTCCCTATCGTGAAGCCACCCTACGGCCGGATCACCGCGATCGACATGCATCGCGGCGAGCACGTGTGGATGGCGGCCAACGGCGACGGGCCTCGAGACCATCCCCTGCTCGAGGGCCTCGACGTGCCGCCCCTGGGCGTCGCCGGGCGACCGGCGCCGCTGGTGACGAAGACGCTGCTCTTCATCGGTGAAGGCAGCGACGCCATCCCCGGCATCGAGGGGGAGGAAGGCCGCTACTGGGGCAGGAAGTTCCGCGCTTACGACAAGGCCACGGGCGAGGTGGTGTGGGAGACGGAGCTGCCATCCGGCACCACCGGTGCGCCGATAACCTACTTGCACGAGGGTCGCCAGTTCATCGTCGTCGCCATCGGCGGCAACGAGTCCCCGGCGGAGTTCGTGGCGTTCGGCCTGTAGCCAAACCGAATCCCGACCACCCAGGAGACACCCATGAAGAGAAGAGTCCTGATCATCCTCTGTGCAACCGTCCTCGGGAGTTCCATGATGGCCGCAAGCGATGAAACCGTTCGACCGGCGAAGATCAGCAAGCCGGACCTCGGCGGCAAGATCTTCGAGCGCCCGGACGTGGTCGAACAGACCCACGCCGACGGGCACGTGACACAGACGGCCACCTCGCTGGTCTCGAGCGACAGGAGCTTCTCTTCCGGCATGTACAAGTCCGGAAAGACACGGATCGAGATCACCCAGCCGTACGGCGTCGACGAGTTCATGTACTTCCTCGAGGGCGGCGTCACCTTGACGTCCTCCGACGGAACGGAGCTCGTGATCAACGCCGGGGAGGCGGTGACGATCCCGAAGGAGTGGACCGGAGTCTTCGAAACGGACGGCTACACGAAGATCTGGGTCATCTACTCGCCGCGGGAGTAGACGGTCGCCGAGGGCACGAAACAACAGCAGCCGCGGACGGGACGTGTGACAGGATGACCGGCATCATGGACATGCAAACAGCTTCCGAAACGCTCCCCGATGGAACGGCCACCGCGGTCTCCATCGACATCCGACCCCTGACCCCGCACATCGGCGCGGAGATCGAGGGCGTCGACCTGTCCCGGCCGCTCTCGCAATCGCAGAAGGACGAGATCAGGCGGGCCTGGCTCGACTGGCAGGTGCTGGTCTTCCGCAACCAGGAACTCACCCGCGAGCAGCACAAGGACTTCGGCCGGTCCTTCGGTCCGCTGCACGTCCACCCGCTGCACACGAGTTCCGAGTACAAGGGCGGGCACGACCCGGAGATTCTCGTCGTCAAGACCACCCAGAAGTCGAAGTACACGGCGGGCGACGGCTGGCACACCGACGTGTCCTGCGACGAGGAACCGCCGATGGCGTCGATGCTCTACATCAAGGAGATTCCCGAGTGCGGCTCGGGAGGCGACACGCTCTTCGCCGACATGTACCGCGCCTACGAGACGCTCTCGGAGCGGATGCAGCAGTTTCTCGAGGGTCTGGTGGCCGTGCACGACGGCGCACTGCCATACATCGGAAAGTACGGCTACGCGGCCCCCGACGGAAAGCAGTACCCGAGGACCGAGCACCCGGTGGTGATCCGCCATCCCGAGACGGGCCGCAAGGCCCTGTTCGTCAACAGCGGCTTCACCTCACACATACGCCACTTGCGTCGATGGGAGAGCCGGGGTCTGCTCGACATGCTCTTCAGGCACATCGCCACGACAGTCTCCCTGACCTGCCGCGTGCGCTGGGAACCCAACACGCTGACCCTCTGGGACAACCGCTGCACCCAGCATCACGCCGTGTGGGATTACTACCCGCAGTCGCGCCTCGGCGAACGGGTCTCGATTGTGGGTGACCGGCCGGTCGCCTAGCAGGGCAGCCAAGGCCCGGCTCCGGTCAACCAAGCTCGCCGGTAGCGTACTTGTGAAGGATACTGGAGATGAGAGTCTGGTACGGCACTCCCTCACGAGCCGCCAACCGTTTGATTTCGACCAGGTCGTGACTGGGCAGACGGATGTTGATGCGCTTGTCCTTGCGGAGCGTCTCGCGGGCCGCGGACTCCAGCCGCTGAGCTTCGCCAGAAGAGTCCGAGGCTCTTCGAAGACGCCCTTCCTCGTAGGCTCTCAGGATCTCGCGCTCCTCCAGGTCGAGGGCTCCTGAATCGATGTTCGTCATGCGTTCGGTCATTCCCGGCCACCCTCCCTCAGGTACTTCTTCGTCGCTTTCCGACTCGGGATGATCGTCTTGAGGAAGAAGTCGCCTGCTTCGGTTTCGACGTACGGAACCAGGTAAGCGTAGTCCTCGATCTCAAGCACGGCGATCCGCTGGTGGCTCCGTCTCGGATCCGGATGGTCGAAGACGTCAACCAGCGCACCCGCTTCGATCAGTGCCGCAACCTCCTCGAAGCTGACCCCACGCTCGGAGATCAAGCGCCTGTTCTTCGCCGGATCCCAGAGACAACGAGCCATGTTTTCCGGCACTCATTGTCGCCGATTGTGTGCCGATCGTCAACACTGCCAGAACCCAGCATGAGGTCGCTCAAGCCGAAGTCCAAGTCGCCGTCCTGCAACACAGCTTCTGCCGCTGGCGCTATACTCCGCGGCTCGACAGCGATCGGCACCGCAGCCACGGCCCGAATCCGCGTCCCCATCGTCTAGCCAGGTCAGGACTCCAGCCTTTCAAGCTGGCAACACGGGTTCGAATCCCGTTGGGGACGCCATCGCGCCTGCCGGCGCGATGCCGACCCCAGCGGGATTCGGTCGTCGCCCCTCGCCTATGGCTCGGTGCTCTGGAAGCAAATCCCGTCGGGGACGCAGCGCTGCCGCCGGCGCGATGCCGGCCCCAGCGGGATTCGGTCAGTTCCACCAGGGCTTGTCGTTGTACGCGCGCACGTCCAGTTCGAAGGTCCAGGTGGATCGATGTTGCCGGACGAGATGGAGGTAGGTCTCCGCCACCTGCTCGGGCAGGATGAGGCCGTCGACGGCTCCCTTGGTGCTCCGAAGGGCTTCGTAGCGCTCCGGTCCGAGCATCTTGCCCAGCGTGTCCGGTGCGTCGACCGAGCCATCGACGAGCACGTGCGCCACGTGAATGCCCTTTGCGGAGAACTCGGCGTTCAGGGTCTGACAGAGCAGGCGTCGGCCGCCCATTGCGGCGGCGTGGGAGTGCTGCCCGGCGTTGCCGCGCGCCGCGGCCGTGGCGGAGGTGACGATCAGCGTTCCCTGGCCTCGCTCGACCATGCGCGGCAGGAGTACGGAGGCCGTCCGGAAGAGGCCGAACGTCGCCATGCGCCAGCCGAGTTCGAAGGCCTTGTAGCTGGTATCGCTGAGCTCCCGATTGCCGATCTGGGCGCCGAGGTTGTAGATCATCACCTCGATCGGGCCGATCTCCTCCTCCACCTGGACGATCTGATCCTCGATGACGTGGTCCTTGACGGCGTTCAGGAGAAAGCCAGACGCCTCTCCACCTTCCTCGCGAATGCCGGCGACCAGAGCGTTCAGCCCGTTTTCGTCGCTCCGGCGGCAGAGAACCGCGTGGTACCCCTCGCGAGCGAATCTCCTGCCCGCGGTGCCGCCGATCCCGGCGCCGGCGCCCATGACAAAGCAAACTGGTTTCGTCATCCTTCCTCCCTGCGTGATCAGCGACTCCCAGACTGAGCCGGCGGAGCGTACCGAAACGCTGGAGCCAAGTTCGCGGTCACGTCAGATGACGGGACCGAAGGCCGCCTCGGTTACTTCCCGCCGAGCCGGTTGATCAGCGGGCGCGCCTGGATCGTGTATGTGTCCTCGAGGGCCGCAGTTCGGTGACGCTCAGCTTCCGCCCGAAGTTCGCTCGCCAGGTGTTTCTCAAGGGTCGCGTGGCTCGGGAAGTGATTGATCCGCACCTCGTCCCACGGCCGACCGTCGCCAATGAAGACTCCTTCGATCCTGAACCACGCTGCGGGGTAGACGCCCATCGGCCTGGCGACCGAGCCGGCGGCGGTACCGTACTTCTTCATCGCTTCGCGGCCGGAGATCGCCGGCTCGGTGGAGCCTTCCTCGTACCGGGCCGTATCGCGGTAGCGAAGCACGTGGATCATCTCGAAGGGGCGATCGTCGGCAGTCGCCGGATACGCCGGTTCCGGCGGGGTGAAGCCTTCGGGCGTCGGGAGATCGATGAGATGGGACACCATGACGATCGTCCTGCCGACGCCGGCGTCCTTGTGGATCGATCGGGCCTGAAAGTCCGGCCGCTGCGTCATCTGCAGGAACGCCCGTCGACTCGGGTAGCGAACGATGGCCACCTGGTCCCACTCCGTGCCGTCGCCCAGCCTCATCTTCTCGACCTGGGCCATGAAAACGACCCCGGCGCCGATCTCCTCCAGGATGTCGATCGGGCTGTAGAGATTGTTGGCTTCCTGGCCGGTGAGGTCGGTCTCGCGACCGTCGGGGTAGACCGCCTTCTCCCGGAACTTGATCAGGTTGATCATGAAGAACGGCCCGTCCTCGGCAGGATTCACCATCCGCGCCATCTGCTCCGGGTTGATCCGGCCGAAGCTCGGGTCTGCGTCGGCGCCGGGCTGAGCGTGTGCGCCGGTCACGAGAGCCACGAGCGCCAGGAGAACTGCTGCAGTCCAACGGCTCGAATGCACTCCAGTCATCGTCGTGCTCCTTCGTGTACGGTAAGCAAGAGAGAATCAGAGTCTACCGCCGCTGGGTCCCGTCCGCTTCAGTAGGAGTAGAGGATGTCCAAGCTCGAAGCCGCGATCGCCTGCCACCGCTTCGGCCTTGGCGCGCGCCCGGGCGAACTCGAAGCGGTCGGCGCCGACGCCAGGGGTTGGCTCCTCGGCCAACTCGAAGGGCAGGCACCGACTCCGCGCCAGCTTCGCGACCTCCCCGACACCGCAGACCATTTCACGACGCGCGGCGACTACTTCGTCCAGCGGCGGGCTTTCGTTCGGAGCAAGCAGGCCGAGGCGAGCCGGTCCGAGAACCCCGAGGCGGTGCGCGGCGAGATCGAGGAAGCGGGCCGCTGGATGCAGACCGCCCTCGGCGTTCTCTTCCGAGACGCCCTGATGCTCGAATTCGGCCGCCGCTTCAACGTCGCCGTGACCACCGACCAGCCCTTCCGGGAGCGGCTGGTGCGCTTCTGGTCGAACCACCTGGTCGTCCCCAACGCCGGCGGCAAGGTGGTGATGTACACCGGGTCCTACGAGCGGGAGGCGATCCGGCCGCATGTCGCCGGCCGCTTCGTCGACATGCTCCTGGCCTCCGCCAGGCACCCGGCAATGCTCCTCTTCCTCGACAACGACGTCTCGGTCGGGCCGCAGTCGCCGTACGGCCAGGAGACCGGGTCGAGCCTCAACGAGAACCTGGCGCGCGAGATCCTCGAGCTTCACACCCTGGGCGTGGACGGCGGCTACAGCCAGGAAGACGTGATCGAACTCGCCAAGGGGATCTCCGGCTGGAGCGTCGTCCGCGTGCCCGGCCTCTCCGACACCTACACGCGCGAGCCCTTCCCGGATCTGGGCAAGGAGCCGGGCACGTTCCACTTCTACGCTGACCGTCACCAGCCGCCACCCGCCATCCTGCTCGGCAAGCGCTACGACCAGCCAGGGATCGCTCAGGGCGAGTCGATGCTCCGTGACCTCGCTCACCATCCCTCGACCGCCCGCTTCCTCGCCACCAAGCTCGCCCGGCACTTCGTAGCCGACGAGCCGCCCGAGGCACTGGTCGAAAGGCTGGCGAAGGTCTACCTCCAGACCGGCACCGACCTGAGTGCGATGAGCCGCGCCCTGGTCGAGAGTCCGGAAGCCTGGCAGCCGGAGCTCAGCAAGCTGCGGCAGCCGGAGGACTACGTCATCGCCGTCTCGCGGGCGCTCGGTCGACCCGTCGCCGGCGACCGTGTCGGTTCGCCGGTGGCCGAGATGGACCTGATGAACTACGACTGGCGGCAGCGCCGCTATGCGCTGGCCTACGACCGTCGCCAGATCGACCCCGGCCCGGAGCGGGTCCGGCAGATGCCCGAGTCGATGCAGCGAGGCTTCGAGGTGGTCCGGCTCTACAACGTGATCGCCGACATGGGACAGCCGCCGATGAAGGCCCCCGGCCCGCAGGGCTGGTACGACCGCTGGAGCGACTGGTCGAGCGCCGACTCGATCATGAAGCGGATCGAGTACGGCGTCCGCATGGCCGAACTCGCCTCCTCGAGCTTCGAGCCGCGGGCCTTTCTCCGGAGCACCCTCGGCGAACTCGCCGACGAGCATCTGCGACAGGCCGTATCACGCGCCGCGACGCCGGCCCAGGGTCTGGCGCTGACCTTGACCAGCCCACACTTCAACCGCCGCTGAGAGGACAAGGACGCGACGCCATGACACTCACGAGACGCGAAGCGATCGGTCGCATCTGCTGCACGGCCGCCCTGGCGACCCTCACCCCGAAGCTGGCATTCGCGCGCGCCGACACGGACCGCCGCTTCGTCTTCGTCTTCCTGCGCGGCGGAATGGACGGCCTCTCGGCGGTGCCGCCCTACGGCGAGTCTCGTCTGTTCGACCTCCGCGGCGAAATCGCGGATGCACCGCCCAAAACCGGCGGCCCCCACCAGATGCTCAAGCTGGACGGACTGTTCGCCCTGAATCCCCAGCTTGCCCGGCTGCACGCTCTCTACGAACAGGGCGAGTTGCTGGTCGTGCATGCCGCGGCGTCGCCCTACCGGGAGCGTTCCCACTTCGACGCCCAGGACGTGATGGAGAACGGCGCCGCTTCCAAGCTGGTCAAGACCGGCTGGCTGAATCGCGCAATCGGTGCGCTGCCGGGCGCCTTCTCCACCGGACGCCAGGACGTGGCCCTCGGCATCGGCGCCGCCCTGCCGCTGGTTCTTCGCGGCGATCAGGCAGTCGGGAGCTGGTCGCCGGCCAGCCTGCCTCCGGTCGACGAGGACACCCTGGCCAGGATCGGCGACCTCTACGCCCGGGACGAGAACCTGGGGGAGATCTTCGCCAAGGCCCGGTCGGCCGCCGCGATGGCGGGCGGCATGGATCAGGACGACATGATGGGTGGCCAGGGCGCAGGCAACGCCCTCTTCTTCACGCAGATGACGAAGGTCGCCGCGCAGTTCCTCAAGGCGGAGGACGGGCCGCGGATCGCCACGCTCGACTACGGCAACTGGGACTCCCACGCCGCCCAGAACGAACGGGTGGACGGCGGCGCCGAGCGGTTCATCGGCCGTTTCCCCGAGCTCTACCGGGGCCTCGACCGCGGCATCGCGATCCTGCGCGAAGAGCTGGGCGAGGAGGTCTGGTCGAAGACGGTCGTGCTCGCGGTCACCGAGTTCGGGCGAACGGTCCGGGTCAACGGCACTCTCGGAACCGACCACGGCACGGCCGGCGCCATGTTCCTGGTCGGTGGCGCCGTAGCCGGCGGACGCGTGGTCACCGACTGGCCCGGCCTTGCCCGGAAGGACCTCTACGAGAGCCGCGACCTCCGGCCGACGCTCGACACCAGACGAGTCTTCAAGGGAGTGCTCCGGGAACACCTCTCGGTCGCGGAGGCCGACCTCGAGGAGAGGATCTTCACGGACTCGAGGAAGCAGACGCCGCTTGAGGGCCTGGTGCGCGCGTGACCGGTCGCCGGCACGAGTGGGCGCAGAGGTTCCGTGGCTACTTCTTCGAGGCTGTCTTCTTCAGCCGAAGGTCCTTGAACTCGACGCGCATGCCCGCATCGTGGATCTGCAGGCCGATCGCGCCGCTGTCGAAACGTTCTTCCTTCGCGTTGTCGGTGAACTCGGAGGCGAGCTTTCCGTTGATGAAGAACTGGTAGTGCCGCTCCCTGGCGACGACGCGGACCCGGTTCCAGCCCTGGCGGTTGATGTCGCTTTCCGTCACCGGATCCTCGATCTCGGTGGTGTGCGTCGTTCCGTCCGGATCGATCACGAGACTCGTTCCGCGAAAGCAGGCGTACTCCTCGCGGTTGGCGAAGTGGAAGTCCCAGGCGCCGAGAACCTGCGGCCCGATTCCCAGGTGGCCGAGATCCGCGTGGTAACCCACGAACGGACGCTTGCCGCTTGAGTCCTTCACGGCGTGGATCTGGATTCCGCTGTTGCCGCGGCCCGGAAAGCGGTAGCTCGCCTCCAGCTCGAAGTCCGTCAACTCGACATCGTCGTAGACGAGGTAGACGAGGCGGTCCACGCTGCCCCGTCCGACGATCATGCCGTCCTCGACGGACCAGTCCGAGAGGGAGTCGGCCGGCACCGCGTGCCAGCCGTCCAGCGTCTCGCCGTCGAAGATGGAGACGTATTCAGCGTCGTCCTGCTGTGCCGCCGCCACCGTCCACGCCGTGGCGGGCACGAGCGCGAGCACGGCAATGACGGAGTTCCAGGTCTTCTTCTTCACGTTTCCTCTCAGCTCCTCTGCTAACTCCTCGCGCCCAGGGTCGTGACGTACTTGAAGAGGTCCAGGAGCTGGGCCTGTGACAGCAACGACGTCAGGCCCGTGGGCATCGGGCTTCCCGTCACACGGACGTCCTCGATGTTCTCCGCCTTGATCGTGACCAGCTCCCCGGTGGCGAGATCCTGAATCACGAGATCGCCGGCCTCCTCGCTTTCCCTCGTCCAGCGTTTGTACCCCTGGCGGATCAGGGAATCGCGGGTCGTGATCTCCAGCGCGGTGAACCCTTCCTTGATCGCGCGATTCGGCCATAGCGTCTCCTCGACGATCCGTTCGGCGGAGAGCGTCGTGCCGACTGCCGTCAGGCTCGGCCCGATGACGCCACCCCGGTCGCCGACCTGGTGGCAGGAGTCGCAGCCGAGGTCGACGAAGAGCACCGCGCCCCGTGCGGCATCACCCTGCTCCGCCGCAACTTCGGCGAGGCTCTTCACGAAGCCGGCGTCGTAGTCCAGCTCGAGCGCGGCCGCTCCACTCGCCGTACTGAGCGCGGCCAGAAGGACGTTGTCCGAACGGCCGCTGGCGTAGAAGGAACGGAGCAGCGACTTCGCGGCATCGCGGCCGAGTCCGGCAGACTCGATCGCCGCGGTCAGAGCCGCCACGCCTCCTTCGTGGTTGAGGAACGCGACAAGCGCCCGGGTGGCCGTGGCGCCGTCCAGCCCGGGTTCCCCGAACAGCCTGACCGCCAGTTTCGCCGCCGCCCTGGAGTCGAGGGCAACGAGCGCCTCAATCGCCGAGACGCGCAGCGTGGGGGCGTGCGGCGCCTCGGCATGTGCCGCGAGCAGCTCGCGCGCCCCCTCGGCCTCGAGGCTTGCGACGGCACCGAAAGCGGCCGTCCGCACGAACTCGGGCAACGACTCATCCCGGGCCATCGCTAGCAGACTCTCCTGCACGTCCCTGGCCCTCCAGACCCCGGCGAGAACGGCGGCGTTGGCGCGAAGCCGGAGATTCGGGTGTCCCAGCATCTTCGCCAGACCCCAGGGGCGGGCGTACGGATCGAGGCTTCCGGAACGCGTCGCCCTGGCGGCGGCAGCCAGGATCCGTGCATGCGCGTCCGCGTCGTACTTCCCGCCGCTCACATAGCGATCCGGCATGAGGACGAACTCTTCGATCTCTTCCTTTCCGCCAACCGCCAGGAGGTTCTCGATCGCGGTCAGACGCGTGTCTTCGTCGAGGTGGTAGGACAGGGCGATCCTGCGAAGGTCCGCGATCCGTTCGCTTCCCCCGGCGCGGTTGAGGATCCCGGCGAGATGGGCCGGCTCGGCGAATTCGAGGTCGCCGCGCTCGTGCGCCGTTTCCCAGTGCGGCTTGAGGTGGTGGATCGCCTGCGAGAACACGTACTCCATCGAGTCGTCCATGGGGCGATCGACCGCGCGCGCGACCACGGTGATCGCCTCCGGTCGGGGGATCGCGGCAGCCGCGGCAACGGCCTCCATGCGCACTTGCGCGTCGTCGTCTTCCACGCGCCTGGCGAGGAGCGCCAGCGGATCATCGAGGCGGTCGTGCCAACGGCCCACGATGCGCGAGGCGAAGGCGCGTCCGCCCGGCGCCTTCGCTTCCAGCAACTTCGCCAGGACCTCCGGGGCCGGAACCTCAATCGTCGCGTAGGCGCCGACCGCTTCGAAGAGGTGGCGCTCGTACGCCGCGTCGTCCGGGTCCAGGCGCGCGACCCACTCTCCGAGGGCCGCTGCGACTTCCTCCGTGTCCCGGCGGGTGAGTTCGCGCTTCGCCTGGTAGCGCGTCCAGCGCTCGGGCGCTTCGAGGGCGGTAACGACATCCGCCAGCGGCGCATCCAGGAGCGGCGGAGGCTTCACGAGGGGCGCCGAGGAAGAGCTGATCCGCCAGATCCGGCCGTGCGCCTTGTCGCGTGTCGGATCGCGATACTCGTCGTCCTGGTGGCAGATGATCGGGTTGTACCAGTCGACGACGTAGACCGCGCCGTCGGGGCCGACCTTCACGTCGACCGGGCGGAAGTTCCGGTGGCTGGAATGGATGAGCGGCTCTTCCCACTTCAGGGCCGCACCTGAACCGTCGGCCGCGACGGAGAACCGCTTGACGCGGTTCGCCTGGTAGTCGCCGATCGCGAAATGCCCCCGGTACGCCGGCGGCAAGTGACGACCGTCGAGATACGCAATGCCGGCGTATCCGCCGGGCGCTCCGATCGTGCCGAGGCGGCTCCGGTGAGTCGTCGGGATCTGGCCGAGCGAGAGATGCGTCACGCCGCCCGCGCCGTCGACGCTGTAGATCTGACCCCATTCACTGAACGCGACGCCCCAGGGGTTGCCAGGGCCCATGAAGTCGTCCAGCAGGGGATGCATCTGCAGCAGGCGCGGACGCAGCCGGAAGAACCCGGACTGATACAGGTCGGCCGACCCCCAGGGCGTTTCGACGCGCGATTCGATCCCGTCGCCCTGCCCCATGTACAACTCGCCGCCGGGACTCCAGGTGAAGGAACTGATCGTCTGGTGGCTGTCGCCCGTTCCGAATCCACTGAGCAGAACGCGCCGCGTGTCGGATCGTCCATCGCCGTCCGTGTCCTTCAGAAACAGCAGCTCGCCATGGTGCCCGACGTAGACGCCGCCGTCGCCAAGTTCCATGGCCGTCGGAATGCTCAACCCCTCCGCGAAGACGGTCGAGGTCTCCGCGACACCGTCGAAGTCGGCATCCTCCAGCACGATGATCTTGTCGTTCGGGACATCTCCCGGGAAGACATGCGGATACGTCGTCGAGACGGTCACGTACGCGCGGCCGGCCGTGTCCCAGCGAATCGCGATCGGGTTGGTGAGGCCGTCCGCCTCCGACGCGAAGAGATTGACCGCCATGCCGTCCGGCACGGTGAACGAAGCGAGCTCCGCCTCGATGTCCGCGTCCGGATGGCCGAAGAGTTCTTCCGGCTCGGGACGTTGATGCCCCGGATCCTCGCCGCCGTTGGCTACCGTCCAGACGCGCTCTTCCGCGCTCTCGATCAGGCCGACAAGCTGCTGCCACTCCTCGCGGAAGGTGAGATAGCCATGGCTCGACTGGGTGAAGCGCCGCGTCGAGTCGTCGCCGAAGAGCAGCTTCCAGTTGGCGGGACGCCAGTAGTCGAACCACAGGCGCTGCTTCTCGGTGACCGCCGCATGAAGCGGGGCCAACCGCTCCCAGGACGGGACCTCGAAGCCGAGCTTCTCCGCGATCGTCTCGGAGACACTCCGCAGCGACTCCTGCTTGAGATGCATGCCGTTTTGCGTCAGGCCCGGCTTCGCATCCGAGAACAGGTCGACGAAAAGAAGGCCTCGCTCCGCGGCGATCTTCTTCGTTGCCCGGACGTATCGCGCAAGAGACCGATTGTGGCGCGAAAGGTCAGGTAGAAACTCGCTCGCCGGCCTCTCGAAGGGCGTGGGAGACACGAGCACGACCTGGTCGGCATGCTTCAGGAATCCGTCGATCAGTGCGTCGTACGCCGACCTGAACGACTCGAGCCCTTCGGCTCCCGTCATCGATTCGGCTTTGCCGTACTGCGCGATGACCACCGTCGTGCCGACCCGTTCGAGTTGAGCGTCCCAGTCGCCGAAGCCGTCCTCGCGCCAGCGTTCCAGCGAGGAGCCCTGCCGGAAGACGGTGTCCGCTTCCCAGGAGAGATCACGGAACGTGGGCCGAGCGTCGGCGAACGCGTCCGTCAGGATCGTCTCGAGAAAGCCCGCCCGCTGCAGGTACACCATGTCGGTGCCGCCGGTGAGCACGACAACTTCGCCTTCCCCCAGGCCCAACGGAGGCGATACCTGCGTACAACCCGCGAGGAGCGCTCCCACCAGGAGCAAGGTCCGCGAGACCAGGCGGCGGACGGGTCTTCTCATCATCGGTGTGACCGGCGACGCTATCAACCGGGGACGGCCCAACTACGCAGGCCGCATGCCCTGGTCACACCTTCTGCCGCAACACGAGGCGTCCGGGCTTGCGGAACTCGTGTCCGTATGGCGGCGACGAGGACGCTCGGTCCAGCTCGACGCGCGGCCAACGCTCCAGTAGCGCCCGCAGGGCGGACCGCGTCTCCGCGCGGGCGAGTTGGGCTCCGAGGCAGAAGTGGTTGCCCAGGCCGAAGGCCAGGTGCTTGCGGACGTTCGCCCGGCCGGGTTCGAAGCGGTCGGAACGTTCAAAGACAGCCGGGTCGCGATTGGCGCCGCCGATCATGCACTGGACGGTTTGGCCCGCGGCGATCTCCGTGCCGCCGATGCGGACGGCCGACGTCGTGTGTCGGGTGAGCGTCTGGACCGCCGGGTCGTAGCGCAGCGACTCCTCCATCACGTCTTCGATTGCGGCCAGGAAAGCGGCTTCGCCCTGATTCCGCGAGTCGAGCGTGGCGGTCAGGAGGCCGGGCTCGCTCAGCAGGTAGTGGAGGGCGTTGCCGATCATCGATTCGGTCGTCTCGATGCCGCCGAAGAGGACGATCAGCAGGTTGGCCAGCACTTCAGACCGGGCGAGCGTTCCGCCGGGGCCGGAGAGGACTTCGAGCAGTGTTCCGTGACCCGTCTCGCCGGCTGGCCGCTGCCCGTCCAGCCTCTCCGCGAGGTACTCACGCATCGCGGCTGCCGCCTCCTGGCCGGCGCGATGGACGTCGGCGTCTCCTTCAAAGTTAGCCAGCGACCGCGCGAGGACTTCGTACCAGGCCCGAACCCGCGCCAGATCCTCCGACGGCAAACCGACGACGATGCCCATCGTCTCCAGGGCAATTGGCGCGGCATAGTCCGCCATCAGGTCGACCTCGACCGTCCCACCCTCGGTCGCCTTTTCGCGGGCCTCGAGGAGTTCCCCGCAAAGCCGGTCGACCCGCGGCTGCCAGACATCCCGCGACGCCTTGCCGGTGAAGGGAGCGAGGCAGGCCTGCTTGTGGCGTTTCTGTTCCTCGCCCTCGACCGACAGCATCTGGCGGCCGAAGGTCGCCTGGATCAGGGACTTCGGCGAGTCGTTCGTGAACCGCGCCGGGTCGCGCAGCACGGACACCGCATCGTCGTAGCCGGCCACCACCCACATGCCCAGGTTCGGCGCCCACACCGCGGCCCCCCGGGACCGCAGTTCCGCCAGGTGCGGGTAGGGATCGACCGCCAGGTCCTCGAGACGGAGCGCGGCGGCGACGGCGGACATCCCCGATCACGCGCTGCGGCGCATGGCGAAGACACCGTTGAGATAGTGGGTCGCACGGCCGTTTCCGTCGTCGCCCCAGAAGGCCACGTCCCAGCCGCGGTTGCCCCCCATCGCGGGATCCCGAGGCAGGAACCGGTCGTCGCCCAGAGGGATGAGTTCGGACTCCAGCGCCGCGCCGCCCTCCGACCGCGCCATCAGCCGGTCGCCATCCACCGAGAACGAGAACCGACTGCCGACGGCCTCGAACCGGCCGACGTACCGCTCGAGGTCGACCTCGACAGGCGTCACCGAGTCCGGCTTCGGCGTCTCCGGCTTGTCGATGCCGAAGACCTCAGGGAACAGGGTGTCGAAGACCGTGTCGGCCAGCGGATACCCCTGGCTCGGCACGTTGGAGATCGTCGCGGCGGCGACGCCCTGGCTCGGACACCAGAGCAGCAGGGACGAGCCGCCCGTGTTCGTACCGCTGTGCCCGTAGATCACCTCGCCGCCCCAGCGCTTCCAGTACGGCCCGGGGCACCACTTCTGCGCAATGACCACGGCCGGCATGTCGATCTCTGGCGTGTGCATCGCCTCGACGGCCTGCTCGGACAGCACCTGCCGGCCATCGGCCGACCGTCCATCGCGCAGGAAGAGCGCGGCGAAGCGAACCAGATCGCCGGCGCTGCAGCACAGGGTCGCGCCCGCCGGCGCCATGCTGCGCGGCAGCCCCCAGAACGGCACCCGCACGCCCTCGGGGTTGGCCGGCGTCGGCGAGTAGCCGAGCGCCACCGGGTGGTAGAGCAGGTCCTCCGGGAAGTTCGCTGAATGCCCGAGCCCGAGCGGCTCAAGGATGCGCTCGGCGAGCAGCGTCTCCCAGTTCCTGCCCATCACCCGCTGCGCCGCCAGCCCGGCGACGCAGGTGCCGGCGTTCGAGTAGCCGTAGGCCGTCCCCGGCTCGAAGATCCCGGGAATCCCGGCAAGCGAAGCGACATACTGCCCGAGGGCGTCGTCGCCGCGACCGTGGTCGGTGTACGGCCCGTTGTCGAGACCTGACGACATCGAGAGCAGTTGACGCAGCGTCATGTCGACCGGCGGCTGGTCGCTGGTCAGCGACGCGCCGTCGAGGTAGCTCCCAACGGGTTCGTCGAGGTCGAGTTCTCCCTCGTCGACGAGCGCCATGACAACGGCCGCGTTGAAGACCTTGGTCGTCGAGCCGATCTGGAAGAGCGTGTCGGGAGTGACCGCCTGCCGGCGCTCGCGGACCGCCAGACCGGTCGCGAACTCGTGGACGGCCTCGCCGTCGAACACCGCGAGCTGGGCGCCGACGATGCCGAGGCTCGCAGCCGACTCGTCGAGGAGCTGCTGGAGGTCCCGCGCATCGACCGCCACCTCCGGCGGAGCCGCGATCAGTGCAAGGCCGTGTCCCGGCGCAACCACCGGCAGCGCTGCCGCTGCCGCGCCCGCTTTCAGGAAGACACGTCGATTCATCGGAGACCCCTTCTCCTGGCAGAGGAGTTCATCGGGCCAAACCCTGCTCGGCCGCACAATACGGTCGTATACGATACGATCGTATACAGGCGCAGGCTCGACGACCACGGCCGGTCGGTTCGCACGCCCCACGGACCCTCGAGAGCCCGTCGCTCGCCACCGGCTCGAAAGACCAACCAAGGAGGTTCACCATGCGCAAGTTCGATCCCACGCTCGGCTGGCTCGTCGCCGTCCTCGGCGTCGCCCTCCTGGCGCCGCCCCTCGTCGCCCAGGAGGAAGAAGAGGCGCCCGCGGATGAGGTGAGCGAGGTCATCGTCGTCACCGCACAGAAGCGCGAACAGGAACTGCAGGAGGTTCCGATCTCCGTCCAGGCCTTCACCGGAGAAGCTCTCCAGGAGGCCAACATGCGGGATCTCAACGAGGTCATCACCCTGGTGCCGGGAGCCTCCGAAGAACTGTCCAACAACATCGGCCTGCGTCGCTATCAGATCCGCGGAATCGGTCAGGCATTGGGCGATCCCACCGTAGGCTACTACTTCGATGACGCCGCGTTCTTCGTCTTCGGACAGAACTTCGCTCCGATGGGGCGCTCGTTCGACATGGAGCGAATCGAAGTCCTGCGCGGCCCGCAGAGCACGCTCTACGGCAACGGCTCGATGGGCGGCACGATCCGCCTCATTACGCGCTCACCGGACTACGGCGGCTTCGGCGCCAGCCTGCGCGGCGGCTACTCCAGCACGGACGGCGGCGGCAACGGCAACTACATCGACGCCGCCGTCAACGTTCCCCTGGGCAGCAAGGCCGGTCTCCGGCTGGTCGCCAGCACGGAAGACACCGCCGGCTACCTGATGCTCCCGACAACGGGGGACGAAGAGTTCGGCGCGGGCGACGTGACGAACTACCGGGCCATCTTCGACACGACTCCGAACGGCCGCTTCAACCTGCGGCTGATGTACGCGGGCAACGAAGCCGATCAGGAAGGCGGCACCCTGCTCTCCTCCCTCGATCCCCCGACGACGACGTCCGCTTCCGCCGGCGACTACACGCTCGGCGAGTACGAACTCGCCACCGGGAGCTTCACGATCAGCTTCGGCGGCGCCTCGCTCACCAGTACCACGACGCAGATCGACGCGATAGACGAGGTGCAGGTCGGCCTGCCCTTCCCGATGTCGCCGAGCGGATTCCTGGACATCTTCGGCCAGACCTCGGGAGATGCCCTGAACCACGAAACCCGGCTCGTTTCGCAGAACGACTCTCGGTTCCAGTGGCTGGTCGGCGTCTACTACTCGGAGACGGACGCCATCGCCGTCTCGTCGGTCGATCCGGCGCTGTTCCCGGACAGCACGGCCGACCGCACTTCCGAGTCCCTGTCCCTGTTCGGCGAGGTCTCGTACGCGTTCCTGGACGACCGGCTCGTCGCACTGGCGGGACTGCGTTCCTTCGAGGACGAGCGGTCCGTGTACAGCAGCGCCTTCACGATGCAACTGGACCCGGCGACCTTCGACAGCGTCAACCCGCGCTTCAACCTGGCGCTTGACGCCAGCGAGCAGGCGAACTACTACCTGAACATCGCCAAGGGTTTCCGCAGCGGCAGCTTCAACAGCCCCGACACCTGCGCGCTGCACATGCTGGGAGGGCTTCCATGCTCGGTCGAAGTCGACTCCGACGAACTCTGGAGCTACGAACTGGGGGCCAAGTACACGCTCAGCGGAGGACGTCTCCTGATCGACGTCGCCCCCTACTTCCAGGACTGGAAGGACACCCGGCAAAGCGTACCGGTCTTCGGACTCTTCCTGGACTACCAGATCGGCGACTCCGAGCTCTACGGCGTCGATCTCGGAATCGACTACCGGCCGGCCAGCGTCTCGGGACTGTCGTTCCAGTTCTCCGGCAACTGGAACCAGTCCGAGTTCACGAACATCAACACCGCGTTCGCGGCCGCGAGCCAGGCGCGCAACGGCGACCGCCTTCCGTTCGTCCCGAAGTGGACCGGAACCCTGTCGGCCAGCTATGCGTGGGCGCTCAGCGACACCTGGGCGGGGCAGGCATTTCTCGGGCTGAGCCATCTCGAGGATCAGTTGGGTCAGTTCGGACCGGGGCTTTCCGGCGACACGCGCGACCTGATGCGGGCACGGTTCGGTTTCGCCAACGAGACCTTCGGCGTCTACCTGTTCGGCAACAACCTGCTGGGTGAAGACGGTGCCATCTACGCGCAGAGCGGGCGGGGCACTCCCATCTACACGCAGGATCATCCCCGGCAGATCGGTGTCGAGATCTCGCTTGACTTCTGAACCTGGCGTCGATCCAGCGAGGCTGAAACGCTCGGCCGTGTGGACAACGTGACGCCGTTGACTGGTCGCCAACGGCTCATCCTTGCCGGCCGTCGTCTCTTCGCCGAGAAGGGTTACTCCGGAACCGGCGTACGCGAGATCGCCGCTGAGGCAGGTGTCTCGATCGGCCTGATCCGTGCCCACTTCGGCTCCAAGGCGGGCCTGCGGGAGGAGATCGACCGCCAGGTCATCGCGCAGATCGAGGAGCTCTGCTCGCGTGCGACCAGGCACCTGGGCACGGAGGCGCTCGAACTCCTCGTTGAGGACGCCGTAGAGTGGGTCGAGCGCGAGCGCGACGCCCTGCTCTACCTGCGTACGGCCCTGATGGAGAGGACTCCCGGAAGCCAGGCGCTCCTCCGCGAACTGCTGAGGATCATGCGCCGATTCGTCGAGATCAACCGTGACCGCGGCTTTCTCCAGGAGGACGTCGACGAGGAGTGGGCTTCCATCTACCTGGTCATCGACTTCCTCGGCCCGGCCGTGCTCGAGCCGTTCTCGGAGAAGGAGTTCGGCACGTCGATGTACCACCGGGACATGGTGAAGAGACGAAGCGCCTTCATGAACCGCGTGATGACCAGAGGATTCATGAAGTCCTGACCCGGCAGGTGAGACTCCCAGGATGACAGGCCTCCGGCATCTGGTCCTCGCGTTCCTGAGCCGCGATTTCGCCGGTCTGTGGTCCGCGGCCGGGACGCTGGCGATCGGGGCCGCGGTGGCGCTCCGAAGCGACGGCTCGGTGCGGGTTGCCGGCGCGGCCGTCGCGGGGCTCGGCGTCCTGCTCGTGCTCGGGACGCTCCGCCATCTGTTGAGCCTGAGGAAGGCACGCGTCCTCTATCCGCCGCCCGGCGTGCTCGTCAAAGTCCGGGGCCGCCGTATCCATGTCCTGGCGGAAGGAGACGCCCGCGGCCGGCCCGCGGTCGTCTGGATGCCAGGCGGACACGCGGGCGGCCTGGCGCTCCACCACCTGCACCGCGCGATGCGCGAGGAGGCGCGCTCCATCCTGATCGATCGACCCGGTACCGGCTGGAGCGATCCGGGGCCCTTTCCCCGCACAACCGACCGCGAAGCCGACGAAGTGCTCGCGGCCCTCGAGGCCGCGGGCGAGGAAGGCCCGTTCATCCTCGCCGGCCACTCGTTCGGCGGCCTTCTCTTCGCGGCCGTGGCTCGCAGGAGCCCCCAAAGCGTCGCCGCCCTGATGCTGCTCGACGCCACGCCGCCGGACACGATCGTCTACGGACCGCCGATACCCGGCCTGGCGCGCATGAAGTGGCGCCCCGTCTTCCTGGGGGTGCTCCAGCTCTTCGGCCTGGACGGTCTCGCCGAGCGCCTCTCTCGGGAACAGCCGAATCCCGAGTACGAACGCCTCGAGCGGCTCATTCGCGAGCAACTCGGCGAGGCCTGGCACACCGCGCGCGCGCTCGAACGCGGGCCGCGGGCCGCCTGCGCCAGCGCCTCGATCTTCGACGAACTGACGCCGCAGGGCATGGCCTCCATCGCCTGGACGACCCTCCCCTACGAGAGCGATCTCGACGGCATCCCGCTGCGGCTCGTAGCCCCCGGCGACATGCGGGACTTCGAGCAGGTCGCCGAGATGATCGAGGACGAAGCGCCGACACGAGAGCAGCTCGACGCAGCGCGGCTGCGGCGCTTCTACGCACGCAGCCGCGAGCGCTATCTCACCCTCTCAGACCTCTCCGAGCGCGTCACGGCGCCTCCCGGAACGGCGCACAACTTCGTCTACGAGGCGCCGGACTTCGTCATCGAAGCGGTACGCCGAATCCTTGACGGCCTGACGGCGAACCCTCCCTCCGAGGAAGCACCGTGATCGACGAGCACGGCGACGTCGAAGTCGCCAGGGGCGCCACGATCCACTTCCGCTGCACGGGTCCCGCCAGCGGCGTGCCCCTGATGCTCGGTCTGCCGCTCATGGCGTCTCACGCCACGATCTTCGGAACCGAGAGTGCGGCCACGCTCGACGGCTACCTCGAGCGGTTGACCGACGCCTACCGGGTGCTGCTCCTCGACTATCCGAACATCGGCGGCAGCACCTCGCCGCCGCCGAACGAGATGACGGCCCAGCGAGTCTGCTCCGACCTGCTGGCGACCGCCGACGCCGCCGGTTTCGGGAACTTCGCCTACTGGGCTTACTCCTGGGGGGCCGCCGCCGGCCTTCAACTGGCCACGCGCAGCGACCGGCTGTCAGCCCTCGCGATCGGCGGCTGGACGCCCCTGGGAGGCCAGTACCGCGACATCCTCAACGCCGCGCGAAGCCAGGTCGACGATCCACCGGAGTCGGCCCGGGTCGTCCTGCGCGAACCGGCCCAGTACGTACAGTGGGTGACGTTCTACGAGAGCGTGCTCGACTGGCCGGAGGAGCGCGCCGTAGCGAGCATCGACTGCCCCCGCACGGTGTTCTTCGGCGGGCAGGGCGACGTCGACCCGGGCGGCGAGGACATCCGGATCGCCGGCACGCTCCGGGAGCGGCGAGGCGAACTCGAGCGGCTCGGCTGGAAGGTGCACGAGATCCCGGAACGCGATCATTCCGTCTGCCTCGATCCGTCGGCCGTGGTGCCGCCGGTCCGCGCCTTCCTCGATGCCGTCCTTTCTCGGACCGCCGCCCGATGAGCAGCGGAACGCTCGGCCGCGGCGTCCTGGGCGCCTACGGCGCGCCCTCCTTCGCCCAGGCGTTCATTCACGGCCCCGCGGTTTCCGTCCTGCAGGGCATCTACGCGAAGTTCTTCGGGCTCAGTCTCCAGGAGATCGCCTTCGTCATCCTGATCTCGCGCATCTTCGACGCGGTCAACGACCCCGTCGTCGGCTTCCTCTCCGATCGCTACCGGGCCCGCCACGGCACCCGCAAGCCCTGGCTGCTGGCCGGCTCGATGATCGCCGTGATCGCGTGCTGGTTTCTCTATGTGCCGAGCGGCGAGGTCACGATGTGGTCGTTCCTCTTCTGGTACCTGCTGGCCGATGTCGGCTGGACGGTCTCGGAAGTTCCCTACAGCGCCTGGCTGGCGGAGCTCTCGGACGACTACGAAGAGCGTGCGCGGATCACCACCTGGCGCTCGATGGGTCGTTTTCTCGGTCTTCTATCCTTCTTCGGCCTGCCGCTCGCGCTGCAGTCCATCACCGGCTCCACCGAGTTCACTCCGGAGACCCTGCGCTGGGCCGCGGGGCTGGCCGCGGTCGCCCTGCTCGGCACGGCCCTGGTCGCCGCTCTCGTCGTGCCCAACGGGCTCAGGCGCGAGCACCCGACCGGCGGCGAGTCAAGTTCCTCGCTGCTGGCAACCGGGCGCGCCGTCGCCGGCAACCGGCCGCTGCTGATCTTCACCGCGATGTTCGCCGTCGGCGGACTCGGCGCCGGCATCGGCTCGGGCCTGTCGTTCTTCTACATCGACGGCTACCTGCAGCTCGGCCAGCAGCTTGCCGCGGTCATGATCGTGAGCATTCCGATCAGCCTGGTCGCCACGCCGGTCTGGGGCACGCTCTGCCGCCGATTCGGCAAGCAACAGGCATGGGCGGCCGGCAACGTCGGCGCGGGCCTCGCCTCGCTGAGCTACTACTTCATCGGTCCGGGCGAGAACGCCGCGCTGCTGCTGGCCGCGTCGCTGATCGTCGTCAACGCCATGATCGTGGTGGAAGCTGTTGCGGCCCCCGCCGTGCTGGCTGACGTCGTCGACTACGGACGCCTGCGCTTCGGCGCCGACCATGCCGGCAGCTACTTCGCCTTCTATGCGATGGTGCAGAAGATCAACGTCGGCATCGGCGCGGCACTGGGTCTGCTGATCGCGGGGCTGTTGGGCTTCGACGCCACGGTCACGACCCAGAGCGCGAGCGGGCGCTTCGGCCTGCTGCTCGCCTTCTCGCTGCTGCCCGCCGCCTTTCTCTGCCTCGCCGCGCTGTGGATCTGGCGCTTCCCGATCGATCGAAGGCGGCACGCCGTGATCATCGCCGCGCTCGAGCGCCGGACGGCCCGCGAGGCCCCCGGCGGAAGCGGGCAAATCCAGTCGCCGGTCGCGCCGTCCTGAGCCGGGTCGATCCGCCTGAATCCGCGTCGAGCCCCACGTGACCGCCAACCACGACATCGCCTCGCTGCTCGAGCCCTGGCCGGACCACGCCGGCGTCGGGCTCGGCCTGCCGCCGTTCGACCAGCTTGAGCCCGACCGCCTGGAGCAGGCGATCGAGGTCGCGATCCACGAACGTCGCGAGGCGGTCGACGCGATCGTGGCCGACGGAAGCCCGCCAACGTTCCCGAACACGGTCGAAGCGTTCGAACTCGCCGCTCTGCCGCTGGCACGCCTCGAGAGTCTGCTGCAGCATCTGGCGAGCACCGGTTCGAGCGAGGAGATGGCCGGCCTCCAGCAGAGGATGGCGCCGCGACTTGCGGCTCTCGAGGACGAGATCGCCGGGCGGCGCGAACTGCTCGAGCGAATCGAAACCGTGCGGGAGCAAGGCGACCTGACCCCCGAGCAGCGGCGACTCGCGGAGTTGATCCGGAGGCGTCTCCGCCTCCGCGGCGCGGGCCTCGAACCGGAGGCCCGAGCGCGATGGACCCGAATCAACGCCCGGCTCGCCGAACAGCAGGTGCGTTTCATGCGCAACCTGACGGACGAACAGAACACTCTCATCCTGTGGCTCGCCGACGAGGCCGATCTGGATGGCCTGGCCGACGAGCAGCGCGCCGCCATGGCGGCGGTTGCCGAAGAACGTGGACGTCCCGGGCTATGGGCTCTGCCGATCCAGCGTCCTACGGTGTGGCCCTTTCTCACCCGCTCGCGGCGTCGCGACCTGCGTGAGCGCGTCTGGAAGCTGTGGATGAGTCGCGGCGCCAACGACGGCGAGCACGACAACCGGCCGGTGATGGCCGAGATTCTCCGTCTTCGTGGAGAGAAGGCACGGCTGCTCGGCTACTCCAGCTACGCCGACCTGGCGATGGCGACCCGCATGGCAGCCAACCCGCAGGCGGCGCTCGACCTCCTGCTCCAGGTCTGGCGCGCCGTGGATGGCACCACTCGGCGCCAGCTCGCCGAGTTGCAGGTTCTGGCCCGGGCGGACGGGCTGGAAGGGGAGTTGCAGGCGTGGGACCGCCTCTACTACGCGGAGAAGTACCGCCAGTCGCACTTCGGGCTCGACGGCGACGCGGTACGCCCCTACCTGTCCCTCAACGCCGTCAAGTCGGCCCTCTTCCGGAGCGCGGAGCGCCTCCACGGTCTGCGCTTTCGCCGCCTCGAGGAAGCGGCCACCTACCATCCCGACGTCGAGGCCTTTCTCGTGTGCCGGGCAGACGAGGCGCTCGGGGTCCTCTGGCTCGACCTCTACCAGCGGGAAGGCAAGTCGCCGGGCTCATGGCAGGCCCAGTTGCAGGCGCGTTGTCTTCATCCCGAGCCGAGCCCCGTTCATTCCGCCGTGGTCTCGAACCTGCCGCGGCCGCCGGACGGAGAACCCACGCTCCTCCTCTGGGAACTCGCCAACGTGCTCTTCCACGAGTTCGGTCACGCGCTGCACATGCTCCTCTGCCGCGCCAGCTACCCGTCGCTGGGAAGCCTCGCCGTCGAGTGGGATTTCATCGAGCTGCCCGCGCTGCTCAACGAGCGCTGGCTCCTGGACCGGGAGGTGCTGTCGCGTCACGCACGCCACGCCGAAACCGGCGATCCCATACCGGACGAACTCATCGACGCATTGGAGCAGGCGCTGCGCCACGACCGGATCTTCAGTCTCACACTCGAGTATCTGGCAACCGCGATCGTCGACCTCAGGCTCCACCAGCTCGCGGACGGCAGTGAGATCGACGCCATGGCCGTCGAGGAAGAGGTCCTGTCGCAACTCGGCGTGCCGGCCGCGGTCGAGCCTCTGCTGCGGGTCCCCCACGCCATGCACACGTTCTCTGAAACGTACGCCGCCGGCGTCTACTCCTATCTCTGGGCCGATGTCCTGGCCGCCGAGGTCGGCCGCCTGTTCGAGCAGGCTCCCGGTGGATTCCGGGATGCGAACGTGGCCAGGCGCTATCGCGAGGCGATCCTGGAAACTGGAAGCACGGCGCCGGCGGCCGAGCTGTTCCGCGCGCTCGTCGACCGGGAGCCCTCGCCGCGCGCGCTGCTCGACAGGTTCGGCCTTTGATGAAGCAACGTCTCGGTGAGTTGCTAACCCCGTCCCATGAACGGCATTTCGTTCGCCATCACGGTCAGGAACGGCACGTTCGCGTCGAGCGGGAGTGCGGCCATGTAGCGCACCGCATCGACGACGGCGCGCACGTCGATGGTGGGTTCCGGCTTCGTGGAGCCGTCGGGTTGGGCCACTCCCTCGGACATCCGCGCGGTCATTCGCGTGTAGGCGTTGCCGATGTCGATCTGTCCGCAGGCGATGTTGAACCCGCGGCCGTCCAACGAGGTCGACCGCGTAAGTCCGGTGATCGCGTGCTTCGTGGCGGTGTACGGGGCGGAGTTGGGGCGCGGCACATGCGCGGAGATGGAACCGTTGTTGATGATGCGTCCGCCCTGGGGATCCTGTTCCTTCATCAGCCTGACCGCCCGTTGCGTGCAGAGAAAGGCGCCGGTCAGGTTGACCCCGACCACCCGGTTCCACTGTTCGAGGGTCAGGTCCTCGATCGGCACGGGCGGCGCGCCGGTGCCGGCGTTGTTGAACAGCAGGTCCAGCCGGGGGAAGGCGCTCGCCAGTCCGTCGAACACCGCCTGGACACCCTCCACGGTGCTGATGTCCGCGGCTACCACCGAGACCTTCCCGGGATCGCGCGCGCCGTTCTTCGTTTCAATCAGCCGCTCCTCGCGGCGGCCGGCAATCAGCACGTCGTAGCCGTCTTCGACCAACCCGTGCGTGACCGCTCGGCCGATCCCGCTGCCGCCGCCGGTCACGATTGCGACTTTGTCTGCCAAGTCGATGCTCCTCGTTTGCGCCGACCGACGAGTCTAGCGGCGCAAGCTCCTAAACTCGCACGCGTGAGGATGCTGCGATCGTGAGCTTCTGGCGACGGATCCCGGTCTTCCGCGACCACCCGCCTGGGCTCGGCGTCTGCTTCCTGGTCGAGATGTGGGAGCGCTTCTCGTACTACGGGATGCGGGCGCTGCTCATCTTCTACCTGACGCAGCACTTTCTGTTCAGCGACAGCCGGGCCTTCGTGCTCTACGGCGCCTACGCGTCGATGGTTTACCTGTTGCCGGTGCTCGGCGGCGCGGTGGCGGACCGCTGGCTCGGCCCGCGAAAGGGGGTCACCTTCGGCGCGCTGCTGCTGGTCGCCGGCCACTTCCTGATGACGATCGAGGGGCCGGCGGCGGTAGAAGTCTCATCCGCAGGCGGGCTCGTCGTCGAGCGCAGCGAGTTCCACCTGAGCCTCTTCTACCTGGCGCTGGCGCTGATCGCGACGGGCGTCGGATTCCTCAAGACGAACGCCTCCACCGTCGTCGGCGCCCTCTACGAGCAAGGCGATCCGCGCCGGGACTCCGGCTTCACCGTCTTCTACATGGGGATCAACCTGGGCGCGGCGATCGCGCCCCTGCTCTGCGGCTGGCTCGGCCAGACCTACGGCTGGCGCTACGGATTCGGTCTCGCCGGCGTCGGTATGCTGGCCGGGCTGCTGCTCTACCTGAAGGGCCAGAAGTACCTCCGGGGACACGCGGATCCGCCGCAGCCCGAGGAGCTCCGGGAGCGCCTGTTGCCCGGGCTGTCGCGCGAGGGCGCCATCTACCTGGCGAGCCTGGGCCTGGTCGGCGGCGTCTGGTGGGTGCTCCAGAACCCGCCGGTCGTCGGCGGCTTGCTGTCGGCTACCGGGGCCGCGCTCGGGCTCTTCGTTCTCTACTACGCGCTGCGCCGCTGCGACCGGACCGAGCGCGACCAGCTTCTGGCCTGCGCCGTCCTGGTGGCCTTCACCATCGGCTTCTGGGCCTTCTACGAGCAGATGGGCAGTTCGCTCAACCTCTTCGCGGACCGCATGGTCGACCGCGGAATCTTCGGGACGGAGATTCCGGCGTCCACGCTGCAATCCCTGCCGGCGATCTACGTCATCGCCCTGGCGCCGCTCTTCAGTTGGCTGTGGATCGCGCTCGGACGGCGCGGCCGGGAGCCCTCGACACCCGTCAAGTTCGTTCTCGCGATCGTGCAGATCAGCCTGGCCTTCCTGGTGCTGGTGCTCGGCAGCGCCCTGCGGCCGGACGACGGCAAGGTAGCCCTGATCTGGTTCGCGCTTACCTTCCTGCTGATGGTGACCGGCGAGCTCTGCCTGGCGCCGGTCGGCATGTCGATGGTGACGCGGCTCTCGCCGAAGCGGATCGTGTCCACGATGATGGGGTCCTTCATGCTCGCCTACGCCGCCTCGAGCTACATCTCGGGGCTGATCGCCCGGCTGACGAGCGCGACGACGGCGGGAGGCGACATCGTCGACTTCGATGCGGCCCTTTCCACCTACAGCAACGTCTACACGAGGATCGGGCTGCTGGCTCTGCTGGTCGCGGCGGTGCTCGGCGGGCTGACGCCTCTGCTCGTGCGATTGATGCGCGGCGCCGACTCGCGGCCGGCGTAAGCTCCCGATGCTCAGACAACCTAGGAGAAGACGATGAAGAGAAGGCTCTGCGCACTCGGCCTCGCCGCCTCGCTCGTCGCGACCGCACCCGCCGCGTTCGCCGGCGCCGCCGACGAGACGACGATCGATCTCAATCCGAAGAACTGGAGCGACCGCGAGGCGCTCGAGGAGCTGAACGCCTTCTTCGAGACGGACAAGCCGATGGCCGAGGGGGACCACGGCGTGATCAGCGGCACGACCGGGCCGCAGGCGGTCAGGGCCGGCCTCGAAGCCCTCCGCCAGGGCGGCACCGCGGCCGACGCGGTGATCGCCACCGCGCTCACCCAGATCTCCCTGGCCGGCGGCGCCTGGGTGAGCTACGCCGGGATCTTCAACCTCGTCTACTACGAGGCGGAGAGCGGCGAGGTCTTCAACATCAACGGCGCCTACGACACGGTCCGCGGCGAAACCGAGCCGTTGACGATCCCGACCTCGACGACGACCGGCGCCGAGCATCAGCCGAGCGGACGCACCGCCCTGGTGCCGGGGTTCTTCGGCGGCCTCGGCGCTACGCACGGTCGTTTCGGGAAGCTGCCGTGGGCCAGTCTCTTCGAACCGGCGATCCACTACGCGGAGAACGGCGCCCTGCTCGGCGCCATTCACACGAGCATGATCGAGCGGCGCAAGGAGGCGCTCTCCCGCCTGCCCGCGACCCGTCGCATCTTCACGGACGAGGACGGTGACTTCCTTGGCGAGGGAGACATGCTGCGGCAACCGGAACTCGCGGCGACGCTGCGCGCCGTCGCCGAGCAGGGAATCGACTACGTCTACCGCGGTCCCTGGGCCGAGCGGCTGGTCGAGGCGGTCCAGCGCGACGGCGGCAAGCTCTCGATGGAAGACATGCGGAGCTACGAGGCCCTCGTCGCGGAGCCGGTGCACTCCACCTACAACGGCTTCGACGTCTACGGACACGGCCTGCCCGCTCAGGGCGGCGTCCACGTGGCCGAGGTGCTCAACCTCGCCGAGGCGGCCAGGCTGCGCGACATGGGCCACTACGCGGAATCGCCGGAGGCCTTCTTCTGGGTCAACCAGATGACGAACCTGATGGGCATCGTCTTCCTGCCCGAACCGATGCGCCGCGCGCTTTACGGCGACCTCGACGCCACCCTGGCGGGTCGGACCGGCAAGGAGAACGCCGAAGGTCTCTGGGCCAGGATGCAGTCGGGCATCGCTCCCCTGACCAAAGTCCCCACCCCGGTCGATCCGAAGCACTCGGACGCCATCGTCGCCATCGACGCCTACGGCAACGTCGCCGCGGTCGTCCACACGATCAACACGTCGGCCTGGGGCGACACGGCCATTTTCGTCGACGGCATCTCGATCCCCGACTCGGCGGCCTTCCAGCAGGCGCTGATCGCCGAGGCCGGCCCCGGCAAGCGGCTGCCGGACCCGACCGAGCCGATGATCGTCCTGCGCGACGGCAAGCCGGTTGCCGCTCTCGCCTCCATCGGCTCCGGCCTGCACCAGAAGACCGTCAGCGTCCTCCTGAACCTCCTCGACTGGGAGATGAACATCAAGGAGGCGATCGACGCTCCCTCGCCCCACCTGCCGGCCTTCGGGCCCCTGGGCTCTCCTTCCACGCAGGTCATCGAAGGCGACTTCTCTCCCGAGCTGCTCGAGGCCGCGCGCGGGCTCGGGCTCAAGATCAACGTGGTTCCGGCCGGCATCGAGTCGCGGGCGCCGCGCGGCTACGTTGTCGGCGCGACGATCGGCGCCGACGGCAAGCGGCGCGCCGCGGCGACCACACTGCTCAGCGGCCTGGCGCTGTCGCACTGAGCGGGAGACGTCACTTGGACATCTCCGAGCGGGCGGCCGCCCTTCACCGCGAGTCGATCGTCATCGACGGTCACTGCGACATCCTCATTCCTGTCAGCGACGGCAAAGTGAAGCTCGACCAACGGGTCGAACTCCCCGACCCCTCGAGCTGGCAGCCGCCAGTCGGGTTAGACATCGGTCCCTTCGCCCAGTTCGGCATGTCGGCGCACACCATCTGGTTCGGCTGCATGGGCCAGTACGACCTGCAGCGGTGGCGGGAAGGCGGCATCACGTCCCAGCTCTGCGCGGTCTACCTCGACGACGAGCAGCTCAACAGTCCCCTGCACCGCGGCCTCGAGATGACCTGGAACCTGCACAATGAGGTCGAGCGGCTCGACGATCTGGTGCTTGCGACGTCGGTGGCCGAGATCCGCCAGGCCAAGCAGGACGGCCGCGTGGCCCTCGTCTTCTCCTTCGAAGGCTGCGAGGCGCTGGGCGCCGACCCACGCTTCCTCGATCTCTACTACAGGCTCGGCCTGCGCGTGGCCAGCCTGACCCACACCCGCCGCAACATCTACGCCGACGGCTGCTGGGCCGCCGACGACCAGGGCGGGCTGACCGCCGCCGGCAAGGCCTTGATCGACCGGATGGTGGAACTCGACATCGTCGTCGATCTGGTCCACATCGGCGAACGCGGCTTCTGGGAGATCCTCGACCGGGTCGACCGTCCCGTCATCCTCTCCCACACGACACCCACCATGTTTCCCAACAGCGACCCGGAGTCGCGCCTCGGCGGAGGCGTTCTTCCTCGAACTCGCCTCGAACTGCCCCGCGACCGGAAGATGCTCGAGGCGCTAGCCGAGAACCGCGGCGTACTGGGCCTGATCCACATCACCCACCGCAACCTCTCCGAGGTCGTCGACGACATCGAGACCGCCCTCGACGTGGTGGGCCCGGACCACATCGGCATGGGCAGCGACCACTACGGCCTCGAACTCGCGCCGCACGGCCTCGAGCACATCGGCAAGGTGCCGGCGATCACCGAGGAACTCGTCCGCCGCGGCCACAGCGACGAAACGATCCGCAAGTTCCTCGGCGAGAACTACCTCCGCGTCTTCGAGGAGGTCTGGGGACGGTAGCGCCGGCCTCCTGCCCCCGGGACGAGCCTCACGAGCCGGGCGGCGCCAGCGAATAGTCCGCGGGCGGCTCCTTGCCCGCGAGGTGACGCACGAAGTAGTCCCAACTGCGGCGAAGGAAGTAGGTGTCGGACAGGAAACCGTGGTTGCCGGACGGCAGGACGATCAGGTCGTAGTCCCGGTTCGCCTTCGTCAACGCCTCGATGACCTGAAGCGTCAGCGCCGGCGGCACGTTGTCGTCCAGAGCGCCGTAGGCGAGCAGCAGCTTGCCTTCGAGCTGGTGGGCGATCGAGGCGTTGGCCTGCTCCTCGTAACTCACCGTCTCCGGGTCGCCGTGGTAGGACTCGCCCCAGAGCTGGATGTAGCCGCGCTGGTCGTGGTTGCCGGCGGACGACACCGCCACCTTGTAGAACTCCGGGTACGCGAAGATGGCGCGCGCCGACGCGAAGCCGCCCCCGGAGTGGCCGTAGACGCCGACCCGGTCGAGGTCCATCTGCGGATACCGCACGGCGAGCTGGCGGATGGCGGCCAGGTGGTCGGGGAGACCGCCGGCCTCCTGCAGGTTCCCCTCGGAACGCGCATGAAAGGCCTTGGAGCGCAGCGGCGTGCCGAAGCCGTCGACCGTGACCACGACGAAGCCGAGTTGCGCCAGCGCCAGGTCGTAGCTCAAGAACAGCGTCGGGTCGTGCCAGTTCTTGGTCACCCGATGCACCTGCGGCCCGGGGTAGATGCCGTCGATCACCGGGTAGCTGGCGCCAACGTCCTCCGGGTCGAAGCCGGGCGGGAAGAAGACGTTGCCGTAGATGTCCGTCTTGCCGTCCCGCGCCTTGACGGTGAAGGGAACCGGCAGCGCGGTGAGCTCGACGAGCGACTCGAAGTCGGCGACTTCCAGTTCCACTGCCACGCGGCCGTCCGGCAGCAGGACACGCGACCGCGGCGGCTGGTCGATGCGCGACCACTGGTCGACGAACGACTTGCCGCCGGGCGAGGCCACAATCGTGTGGTCGCCGGGCTCGGGCGTGAGGATCTCGGGGCTGGAGGTCGTGCGATCGAGCGAAGCGCGAGCGAAGGTGCGGAGGTACGGGTCGACGGCGGGGTCCAGGCCCGCGGCGGTGAAGTAGACCGTGCGCGACACCTCGTCGACGTGCACGACGTCGCGCACCACCCAGGCGCCCCGGGTGATCTGACGGACCAGACCGCCGTCGCTGCCGTACAGGTAGATGTGCGCCCAGCCGTCCCGCTGCGAGTACCAGAGCACCTCGCCGCTCTCCAGCACCCTGATGTTGGGCGTGCCCGCGCCGATCAGGAGCGTCGGCTCGACGTGGTGCCTGGAGGTCTCTGCCACCAGCGTGCGCGCGGCGCCGGTGGAGGCGTCGATCTCCTCGAGCTGCATCGAGCGCGCGCCGCGCGGCCGGCGCAGCAGGTACGCCTTCGAGCCGTCGTCGTTCCACCAGAGCTGACCCAGTTCGGCCAGCGCCATGAAGGGCGTGTGAACGCGCTCGGTGTCGACCGGCCTCACCGCACCGCTCTCGGCGTCGACCAGCAGCAGTTCGCTCCACGGCACGCCGTCGTCACCGGGAATCGGCATGCGGAAGGTGTGAAGGACGGGTCGGGCGCTGTCGCCGAGATCGGTCGTCTGCAGGACGTGCATCTCGCCCACCTCGCGCTGGTCCAGGCGCACGGTGAGCAACGTCCTGCCGTCGGGCGACCACAGCGCCGAGGGCGGCCGCACGATGCCCGCGCGCTTCTCGGTGATCGTCGAGGTGCGCGCCTCGGGATGGGAGGCATAGTCGTGGAACGGCTCGCCGTCGTCGGTCAGCCTGCGCTCCTCGCCGCTCCCGGTGGTGACGAGGTAGAGGTCGTGGTCCCGTACGAGGAGGCTGTAGGCCCCATCCGGAGATGGCAGGGGCGGCGTCTCGTCCTTCTTCTCGGGCTTCTCGTCAGCCGCGGCGGCCGGCGTTTCGACGCGCGAGCACTCGGCCCCGTCCAGCGTGCACCGGAACGACTCGGGCCCCTTCTCGCCGGCGATCTGGAACGACACGTGGCCCTCGCCCGACAGGTCGATGCTCTCGAACGGCAGCGCCAGCGGATCCGCCGGCTCGTCGCGAAGCGCGCTCAGCGACGCCGCCAGCCGGGCGTGATCGAAGGCCGGACGCCGCCGCTCGCCGCTCGCCAGCGGCTCGACCCGCCAGTAGCGGTGACCGTCGCGGTCGTCGCTGCGGTACCAGAACGCCTCGCCTTCCCCGATCCAGTGCGCCGTCACCGTCTCGTTGAAGATCAGCGACGCGACGCCGAGCATCTTCGCCGCGCGGTCATAGGCCGAGACGGGCACCTCGTCCCGCGCCGCCAAGGCAACGGCCGGCCCCGCGAGCACGACGACGATCGCCGCTCGCAGGACAGTGCCTCGCATTCTCATCCTCCTGATTCCTCCCAAGGTCCGTGGCACCCATCCGTAGCCGGCTCGCGCTCCGCTCCCCTGCCCCCGCTCGTTTGGTTACAGTCGTATACCAGTTTCACCGACCAGGAGTGCAACGGAACCGATGCCTGAACTACCCCTCTCCCGTCCCCGCCCGCTCGTCTCCCTGCGCGCGTTCCTGCTCGTCGCCACGATTCTCGCCCTGGCGGCCGCACCGGCTTCAGCCTCCGACCGTCTCCAGATCCTCGGTGACGATCCCGGCCTGAAGCACCTGGGCGCCGAGATCGAACGTCTCGCCGAAGCCAGCCTCGGCACGGTGGGAGTCGCCGCGATCCACCTCGAGTCCGGTCGCGGCGTGCTGCTCAACGGCGGCGAGCGGTTCCCGATGGCGAGCACCTACAAGGTGCCGATCGCCGTCGAGATCCTCGCCCAGGTCGACGAGGGCAAGCGGTCGCTCGACGACCTCATCACGATGCAGACCAGCGATCACGTGGTCACCCACGGCGCCCTCAGCGACTTCTTCGACACGCCGGGCTCCCGCCTGACAATCCAGAACGTCCTCGGCCTGATGCTGCGGATCAGCGACAACATCGCCACCGACCTGCTGTTTCGCGAGGCCGGCGGCGCCGAAGCCATCACCGCGCGGATGAGAGCTTTCGGCGCCGAGGGAATCCGCGTCGACCGGACGACCCGCGCTTACATCGCGAACTGGCTCGGCCGCGACGACGCCACGGTCGACAGCCCGATGCCGCCGGCCGAGTACAACCGTCTGGTCACCGTCGACAATTCGAGTCAAGTGGACGAGCGCCGACTGGCCGAGCTAAAGCAGACGTTCAACGCCGACCCACGCGACACCGCGACACCCCGGGCGATGGCCGCTCTTCTGGGGAAGATCTGGAAACGGGAGATCCTCAGCGAGAAGAGCTCGGCCCTGCTGATCGACATCATGGCCCGCTGCGAGACTGGCGAGAACCGGATTCCGGGAGCGCTGCCGCCGGGTACGCCGGTCGCCCACAAGACCGGCACGATCGGCGAGTCGACGAACGACGTGGGCGTCATCACCCTGCCGGGCGACGCCGGGCACGTGATCTCGGTCGTCTTCGTCAAGGAGTCCAAGCTGCCTTCCAACGCGGCGATGGAACCGGTGATCGCGGAGATCGCGCGGGCCTCGCACGACTACTTCGTGTTCAACCGCGGCACGTCTTGATGCCCGAGGCCAAGGCCTCCACCCGTCTGCGGATCGCGGGCAGGCCGCGGCGACCGGCCGCCTTCCATGAGGCGCTGGCGGCCGAGGAGGGCCTCCGTAAGGCCAAGGGCGAACGGACGCGGGTTCGCCTGATGGCGTCCGGCTGCGAGCTGCTGCAGACGACCACCGTCGACTCGCTGATGATCAGCCGGGTCAGCAGCCAGGCAGGAGTGGCGAAGGGCGCCTTCTACATCTACTTCGACAGCAGGAGCGCCTTTCTCGAGGAGCTGTGCCGGGAGTACGTCGCCTACGAGATGTCGACGTTCCCGGAGCTGGAAGTCGACATGGACGCTTACGAGATGGTCCGCACGATCGTCGCCTGGTACGCGGACGTCTTCCGGAAGAACTCCGGGATGATCCGCTGCCTCGTGCGCATGACCGACGTCGAGGAGACGTTCGCGGAGATCTGGAACCGCAGGAACCGCGAGATCGCCGACCGGATCGTGTCGTTCCTGTGCTCGTTTCTCGACATTCGCCCGAACAGTGCGGGGCCTTTGCGGGAACTGGTGAACGCGCTCGGCGACGGCATGGACCAGGCGCTGTTCGCGCGACACCGCATCGACGACGCCTGGCATCACACCCCGGCCAAGCGGCGCTCCTTCGTCGACCTGCACAGCCTGATCATCTACCGGGCCGCGTTCGGAGGTGACCCCGAGCTGCCGAAGTCGTCCAGGTTCCGGCGGTTGGTGGAGCAAACGGGCCGGCGCTAGAAGTCCAGCGGCCGGCCGTCGAGCGTCGTGTACGGCGGAATCGGGTCGGTGGCGTGGAAGCCGAAGATCATGTCGCCGTGGTTCCCGTCCGGGATCGCCGTCACGTCGGGCAACCGGTGCTCCTCGACGAAGTCGGCGTCGAGCTCGATGCCGAGACCGGGGCGGCGTCCCAGGTCCAGCAGGCCGTCCTCCACCGTCAGCGGCTCGCCCAGCAGGCCTTCGATGAAGCGGTTTCCGGTCTGGTCGACCTCGACGGTCAGGCCGTGCCGGTGGGCCGCGACGACGTGGCCGTTGGCGATCACCGCCACCGGATCGCACCAACTGTGCGGAGCGAACTGGAGCCCCGCGCTCTTCGTCATCTCCGCGATCCTGTTCAGCTCGCTGATGCCGCCGCAACGGCTGGCGTCGGCCTGCAGGATGTCCGCGGCGCCGCAGCGGATCAGTTCGCGAAAGCCCTCGACGCCGAACTCGCACTCGCCCACCGCGATCGGCAGGCCGGCGACCTGACGCAGCGCCACCAGGTCGTCGATCTCGAGCGGCTGAAAGGGCTCCTCGAACCAGAAGATCCGGTGCTCCACCAGGTGCCGCGCCAGCGAGGTCGCCATCTCGAGGTTGTAGCGCCGGGTTCCGTCGGCCATCAGGTCGATCTTCGGGCCGACGGCGGCCCGGGTCAGGCGGACGGTCTCGCGGTCGTACTGTTCGTCGACGCCGGTGCGGAACTTGACCCGCCGGAAGCCCTTCTCGACCATGCGGACCGCCGTGTCGGCGACGGTCTCCGGTGAGCTGTAGAGCAGGCCGCTGGCGTAGGCCGGAACGCGGGAATCCTCGCCGCCGAGCAGCTCCCAGACCGGCTTGCCCTGGTCTTGTCCCAGGAGATCCCAGAACGCCTGGTCGAGGCCGCCCATCGTCGTCAGCGCGACGCCCTTGCGGCCGTACCAGTTGGTGCGGAAGAACAGCCGCCACCACAGGCGCTCGATCTGGAGCGGATCGAGACCGATGAGGAACGGGCGCAGGTGCTTGACGGTCACCTCCACCAGCTCGGGGTGGGAGTAGGCGGAGCCCGTTCCGACACGGCCGTCGTCGGTGTGCACCCGGATCAGCGAGGCGAGGCGGCCCTTGACCCTGCCCCAGGGCCCAACCCAGCCCTTCCCCTCCGGGTACTCGAAGTAGAGATGGATGGTCTCGACGCGGTCGATTCGCATGGCGCCTCCGCGAAGATGGAAACATGACTCGCGGGTCACTTCTGACTATACTGAACCGGATCACGGCAAGGAGAACGACGCTTGACCAGGCGGGTCCCGCTGCGACATCTGCTGTTCTACGCCAGCCCGGGGATCCCGCTCGCGCTGTTCATCCCGCCGATGCCGGCGATCCTGGCCGCGTTCTACGCCCAGCACACGGCGGCGACCACCGCCGGCATCGGCACGGCGATGCTCGTCGCACGGGTGGCGGACGCCCTGACCGATCCGCCGATGGGCTACCTGTCGGACGCGACCCGGAGTCGCTGGGGCCGCCGCAAGCCGTGGCTCCTGGTGGGGGCTCTGCTCGGCATGGTCGCGATGTGGGTCTTCTTCATGCCCCCGGCCGGCGCCGGCAACTGGTACTTCCTCCTGGGGCTGCTCATCTACTACGTCGCGATGACGGTCATGAACATCCCGCTCCGGGCTTGGTCGAGCGAACTCTCCGACGACTACAGCGAGCGCTCGCGACTGTCGCTCTACCTGACGACCGCGCTGCTCGTCGGGGGTCTCCTCTTCTTCATCCTGCCGCCGCTCCTTGCCCACGAATCCGTCGGACTCCTGGCCTCCGCCGAGTTCGACCTCGAGACGATGGCCCTGTTCGGCTGGATCGGCATCGCGCTGCTCCCGCTCCTGCTCGGGGCGGCCTGCGCCGCCACGCCGGTCGGTCGCAGCGCCGGCGAGTCCCAGACGTCGATCATCGAGTCATTCAAGGCCGTCCGCGGCAACGGGCCGTTCTGGTCGCTGATGACCGCGGAGTCGCTGAACTACATCGCGTCCGGCGTCTCGTACTCCGTGCTCATCCTCGCCCTGTCGAACTACTGGGGCTTCGGCGACCGCGTAGCCATCTTCCTGCTCATCGTCGTCGTGATTCAGGTCATCGCGATGCCGCCGACCGGCTGGCTGGCGGTCAGGCTCGGCAAGCACCGGACCTGGGCGTTCGGCGTCCTCGGACAAGCCCTCGTCTTCCCGCTGGTCTTCTTCATGCCGCCCGGCGCTACGCCGTTCTTCGTCATCGCGCTGTTCGGCGCCGCGATCTCCATCTTCCAGGCCCCGCACATGATGATGCCGATGGCCATGCTGACGGACACCGCCGACTACGACCTGATGAAGAGCGGCAAGCAGCGCACCGGCAACTACTTCGCCCTCCAGCACCTGATCTACAAGGGCATGAACGCGGTCGGCTACTCGCTGGGCTACTTCCTGCTCGCCTGGGTCGGCTACGACCCGGCGATCTCCGAGAACACGGCGTCGGCGAACGTCGGGCTCCAGGTCATCGTCGGCGTGGTCGCGCCGGTGTTCCTGCTGGCCTGCGGAATCGTCCTGTTCCGCTATCCGCTCACGGCGGAGCGCCACGCCGTCATCCAGCGCTTCATCCGCCGCCGAGAGGCCCGGCTGGCGATCACGGACTCGCCAGTGCCCCAATGACGCAACCCGCGAACACCGCCGCGAGCATCAACCGCGATCTCGACTCGCTGCTCGAAGGCCAGTTGACGTCCGGCGCCAGGAGCGCGGTGGCCCGGATCGAGGCGCCGGCGGCGGGCTTCGCCTGGGAACACGCCGCCGGCGTCGCGCGCGAGGACACCGGCGAGGCGATGACGTCGAACCACCGCTTTCACACCGCGAGCGTCAGCAAGTCGATGACCGCGCTCCTCGTCGTCCAACTCGCCGACGAGGGCGCTCTCGGTCCCGAGGGCGTGGACGCGCGGTACGTCGAGTTCGAGGTCTTCCCGGACGACATCCAGGAACGCCTCCTCACCCGTGGCGGACAGCCCGCCCTGGCCGCCGTCACGCTCCGCCACATGCTGTCGCACACGTCGGGCTTCCGGGACGCCTTCGTCGACGACGGTTCCCGGACCTCGAAGGAAACCGGGCGGCCGGCGCCGGGGTCGATCATCGGCAACGACGCGACCCGCAACTTCACCGCCGCGTGGTCGCCCTGGCTGCCGGAGGGCGACTCGGCGGAAGAACGCGGCGTCATCAACTACTACCTGTCGCAGCCCGGCATGAGCGAGGCCCTGTCCGAGCCCGGAACCGCGTTCCACTACAGCGACACCGCCTTCGTGCTGCTGGCGCTGCTGGTCGAACGGGTGACGGGCAAGAGCTACCACGCCAACCTGAGAGACCGGATCCTCGCGCCCTGCGATCTGCGGGACAGCTACCTCGCCTACCGGGACGATCCGCCGTTGGGGCCTCGCCGCCAGCCCGAGTCCGACGTCCATGCCTACGGCATACCGATGCTGAGTTCAGGCAAGAACCTGTCCTTCGACTGGGGCGGCGGCGGACTGGTGACGACCGCCGGGGACCTGGTCCGGTTTCAACGGGCCCTGGCCGAGCACCGGCTGCCCGGCTCGAGTCGGATCCTGCCCCGGATGACCGCCTGGACCCGGCCCGCCGGCCTGGCCGGGCTGCGAACGGGCGTCGGCCTCGGCCTGTTCCGCACCCGCTACCCCGGCGGCGAGCTGTGGGGCCACTCCGGCGCCTGGGGCGCCAAGATGGATTGCGAGCAGGCTGCCGGCATCTACTTCGCCGGCACCGTCAACCAGGCGAGCGCGGCCGCCGGCTGGCACCACCCGTTGATGGCCCGGGTCGCGGAGTACGTCCAATGAGGAAGGAGTAGAGACCATGCGCCAGTTCATCCGACGACATCCCTTCTGGAGCTTCTACGCGGCCGCCTTCCTGATCGGCCTGCTGGCCTGGATCTACCTGATGACGGTGGAGCTCGTCCTGCAGGGCGAGCGCGGCCCCGACTACAGCGCCTACGGCGAGTTCGTGGGCTACCGGGACGCGACCCGGGCGGCGCACCCGATCCTCCACCACCACGGCGACAGCGTCCTGCTGTACATGCAGGCCGCCGCCAGCAAGATGCCGATCCTGCTGCCGATGTTCTCCTTCCCCTTCGCGCCGACGCTGGCCGCGCTGCTGATCGTGGGGATCGGCTGGAAACGGCTCGGGCTGCGGGCGCTGCTCGGCCTCTACCGGCCGATCCGGGGCAACGTGACCGCGCGGGAAGGCGCGCAGCTCTACGCCATCCTGGTCGGCTTCCTGGTCACGTTCGTGAGCAGCCTGCTCATCTTCGAGCAACTCTTCGGCGACCCGGCGAAGGTACAGAACGCGGTCGCGCACATCGGCCTGCTCGACTGGCAGACCTTCGTCGCGACCCTGCTGGTCGCGGGCTTCCTCAACCAGGGCGCGCTGCTCGAGGAACTCGGCTGGCGCGGCTACGCCCTGCCGCTCCTCGTCCGCAAGTGGAGCAACCCGCTGCTCGCCTGCGTCGTGCTCGGCGTCCTCTGGGCGCTGTGGCACTTCCCGCGCGAGATCCCGGGGATCCTGTCCGGCCAGAGTCTTGCCGCCCTGGTGCAGTGGCACCTGATCTTCTTCCTGTCGACCATCGGCATGACGATCGTCGCGTTCTACTTCGTCAATGCCGCGGGCGGCAGCGTCATCCCGGCAATCCTGATCCACGGCGTCCTCAACCACGTCGGCAACATGTTCGGCGCGGAGCAACTGGTCGGCCGGTCCTACGGCGGAATGATCGGGCCGGTCGGCTGGGCGATCGCCGGCGTCGTGGTCATCGCACTCGTCGGACCGGACCTCGGCTGGAAGCGCAGGGTCGAGGCCTTGGGCGACTCCGATCCGAGCCTGATCTGGGCCGGTTCCGACGAGGCCGCGCCCTCGCCGTCAAAGGCCTGAAGGGAGGCGAGCGATGGATGCCCGTCACGACCTGATCGAACGTAGCGTCGCACCGGACGCCTCCTGGATCCGGCCCGACATCTTCTCTGACGAGGCGCTCTACCGCCTGGAGCAGGAGAGGATCTTCGGCCGCTGCTGGCTGCTCCTCGGACACGAGAGCCAGTTACCGGAGCCCGGCTCGTTCTTCCGTACCCACATGGGCGAGGAGCCCATTCTCGTCACCCGCACGCTCGAGGGCGAGGTCCGCGCGTTCCTGAACCTGTGCCGGCACCGGGGCGCCCAGCTCTGCCACGAGGATCGCGGCGTGGCGAAGTCGTTCAACTGCCGCTACCACGGCTGGGCCTACGCCTGCGACGGCAAGCTGCTGGCGGCGCCCGGGGAGCAACAGCTCTACTACGGCGAGCTGGACAGGGAGGAGTGGGGCCTCATCCGTGTGGCGCAGGTCGAGAGCTACAAGGGTCTCGTCTTCGGCAACTTCGACCCGGACGCCCCGCCGCTCGCCGACTACCTCGGCAACATGGCCTGGTACCTCGACATCCTGCTCGACCGCCGCGCCGGCGGCACCGAGCTGCTCGGCGTGCAGCGCTGGCGGATCCCCGCGAACTGGAAGATCGTCGCCGAGAACCACGTCGGCGACGAGTACCACGTCGGCTTCACCCACGGGTCGCAACTGACGCGGCCCATCGAGAGTCGCGCGGCGCCGGCTCCGCTGGCCCGCGAAATCCGCCCCGAACTCGGCCACGGCATCGGCGTCGACATCATCCCCGAGGACCTCTCTCCCGGCGAGCGCGGCGGCTTCGACGAAGAAGTCAACGAGTACCTGCGGTCGATCGCCGGCGAGATGACGGAGCGCCTGGGGGAGATGAGGCCGCGCCTGTTCCCGATCCACGGTCTCGTTTTCCCCACCCTGGGCATGGTCCCGATCCTCAACTCGATCCGGGTGGTCCACCCGAAAGGCCCCAACGAAATCGAACTCTGGTCCTACTGCATGGTCGACCGGGACGCCCCGAAACGGGTCAAGGAGATCCTGGTCCAGCGGTCGGTCTCGGCGTTCGGTCCGGCCGGCTCCTTCGAGCAGGACGATTCCGCCAACTGGACCGGCGTGACCCGAAACACCGCCGGCCACCAGGCCCGGAAGCACCGGCTCAACCTGTCGATGGGACTGGGACACGAAGGGGAGGTCGACGGACTGCGGGGCGAGGTGGGACTGACCGCGAGCGACATCAACCAGCGGGGCTTCTACCTGCGCTGGGTCCAGGAGATGACCGGGGGCCCGGCATGACGCTCGTCGACGCGCAACTGCTCGCCGACCTGCACTACTGGTACGCGCGCGAGGCCCGCCTGCTCGACGAGCGGCGCTACGATCTCTGGCTCGAGACGGTGGACGCTGCGATCCGCTACCAGGTCCCGACCCGCTACTTCACCGCCCAGGCCGACATCACCGACTTCGGCGCCTGGACGGTCGACCGGGAGCTCGCCCAGGCTTCCGACGTTCTGCTCATCGACGACGACCACGCCGGGATCAGCAAGCGGATCGAGCGGCTGCAGTCGGGCATGGCCTGGGCCGAGATGCCGCCGTCCATCACCCGCAGGATCGTCTCGAACATCGAGCCGGGCGAGGCGCAGGAAGACGGCGGCATCGAGGTCTTCTCCGCGCTGCTGGCGTTCAAGAGCCGCGGTCCGGACGAGCGGAGCTTCCTCACCGCCCAGCGCCGCGATCTCCTGCTGCCCGCCGACGGCGACTTTCGCCTGCGGCGCCGCCTGGTGATCATCGACGATACGGTGCTCATGGGCGAGAATCTCTCCATCGTCCTCTGAGGAGAAAGCTGTCGTGTCCAGGTTCGACCAGAAGATCTGCCTCGTCACCGGTGGCGCGTCCGGCATCGGCAGGGCCACCTGCGAGGCGCTTGGCGCCCGGGGCGGCCATGTCGTCGTCACGGACATCGACGAAACCGCGGGAAGCGACGTCGCCGACGCGGTCGGCGGCGAGTTCGCGCATCTCGACGTCAGCGACCGGGACGCCTGGACGCGCGTTGTTTCCCAGATCGTCAGGGGCCACGGCGGCCTTGATCTCGTCCATCTCAACGCCGGCGTGACGACCTATCCAGCGGCCGGGGGTGGCTTCCCCGCCGTCGACATCGCCGCCATGCCGGCGGACGTCTACCGCCGGGTCATGAGCGCCAACGTCGACGGAGTCGTCTTCGGCGTGGGCGCGACCGTGCAGGCGCTGGAGAACCGGGGCGGCGGAGCGATCGTCGTGACGGCCTCGGTTGCCGGGCTCGGCACGTGGGAAGTGGACCCCCTCTACACGATGACCAAGCACGCCGTGGTCGGCCTGGTGCGCGCTCTCGCACCGTCTCTCGCCCAGCGCGGGATCACGCTCAACGCGATCTGCCCGGCCGCCGTCGACACGAAGATCTTCGGCCCCGAAGCCGAGGACTTCGTGAGGGAGACCGGCCTTCGACTCATGCCGCCTTCCCAGGTGGCGGATGCCGTCGTCGAGGCAGTGGCCGGCGGCGAGACCGGTCAGTGCTGGGTCTGCTACGACGGCCACGATCCGAAGCTCTACGTACCGGCTCCGCTTCCGGGCCTGGACGACTAGGCGTCAGTGCCGCGTCCTGCGGCCGGCGCGAAGTACCCTAGTCCTCTTCGGCGCCAGCGGTTGCAGCCGGGAACAGCACGCTGGCGACGCCCGGGAAGCGGCCGCCCAGTTCCTGCAGGATCCGCGTCGCTTCCTCTTCGGTCACCTTGCACAGCTCCGAGGCCCAGAAGCCGGTGACCGCCGCGTAGCCGAAGCCGGCGCGCCGGATGTCGGCGACGCCCTGGCGAAAGGCCTCCACGTCCCAATCGTCTCGCGCGCCTTCGAGAACGCGCGTCGACTCGAGGGCCCGGTCGAGCTCGGCCTGCGGCATCTCGCCAGGCACGCCCACGTACATCCTGAACATCGCGGCGTAGACGACGCCGCGCACGTACGAGACCTTCCACGTCCAGTCCTCGGAAGTCGGTGAAACGTCGAAGTCCGGTCCGGTCCACAGCATCCAGTTCTCGATGAACGGCGGAATCAGGGAGACGTCGGCCGCGCTGTCGGGCAGGCTCCACTGGTTCGACGCGACCATCAAGGAGACGTCCAGGTCGGGCCAGCCCCAGCCGTCGGTGCGCCAGCCGAACATGTGGCCGCCGGCGTGGCTGAAGGACATCGTCGGCTGGCCGTGGTCGCGAAGCAGCCAGACCAGCCCCAGGTCGAGGCCGGGCCCCAGCTCCTCGTGCTGGGGGGTGAGCATCTGTTCGACGGTTTCCGGCTGGAGGACCTGATAGTCGTTGTAACTCCCGCTCGCGAGCATGGCCATCAGCAGTCGCAGATGGTCGGCCGGTTTCGCCAGCACGCCGCCGGCAGGGTAGTGGCTGAAGTAGAGCGGAATCGTGGGAATGAGCGCCCCGCCCATCCGTGCGTAGCCGGTGCTCATCTGCTCCCAGATCTCGGGGCGCACGTAGTCCCGGCGCTGCGCTGGCGGGTACTGGGACGACTCCATGCCCAGCGGGTCCATCACGTGCTTCTGCACGTACTCCGCGAACGAAAGCTCTTCTGGGTTCGCGGTCTCGACGATCAGGCCGAGCGTTGCCAGGCCCGGGTTCGAGTAGTTGTAGCGCTCGCCGACCGGCGCGACCCAGAACGGGGCGACGCCGCCGCCGACAGGGCTGGTCGTCGAGTCGAAACTCTCCTTGAGCGCCTGAGCAAGCGGGACCGGCTTGTGCCAGACGCCGCCGGCGCCGCCGGTCGAGATCCCCGAGCGATGCGTCAGCAGGTCGTGCACCGTGATGTCGCGCGCACCGAGCGGATTGTGCACCTCGAAGGGCAGGTGGTCGTTGATCGGATCGTCGAGCGACAGCACGCCGCGACCCACGAGTTGCATGACAGCGGTGGCGGTGTAGGTCTTGCCCAGGGAACCGGAGTGGTACACCGTCTCCGGGGTCATCGGCCTGGTGCTCGCAACGTCGGCGTAGCCGAAGCCCGCCTCCCAGATGAGCCTCCCCTTGTAGCCCAGGGCCAGATTGAGTCCGGGCGTACCCTGGGCGCGCAGGACGTGCGGTACGAAGTCCCGCAGGGCGTCGATCAGCCGGAGCTCGAAGGCGCGTTCCGTGTGCACGGCCTCGGTGATGGGAATCGTCCGCTCGGTCTGGGCTCCGGCGGCAGTCGTCAGCGTCGAACTCAGGAGGATCGCTCCCAGAAGAAGACGGCAGGCGGGGAGCTTCCCCGCGGTGGATCGGGTGTTGCGGTGGGCATGCATGCTCAGGCTCCTTCCTCTGCCGGCAGAATCCGCACTCCGCGGTGCCCCGCGAGGTCGACGTAGCTTGACCGGTCCACCCGGCCGTTGAGGTCCTGGCTCACGCAACCGTGCTCGACGTAGTCGACAACCTCCCTGCCCTCGGGCGTCTCCGGATCGACCGCTCGCACCGCGCCCTCCGGGTTCAGGCGGCAGGGCACGAAGCCGAACTCGGCCGGTTCGCCGCCGGCGAGCTTGACGAAGCCCAAGGCCGTCATCCGCGCCTCCGGGTGCAGCGGCATCAGCGGCCAGCCCTTGCGCGGCGCCACGGCGTAGGTGTCCGCGCTGTCGTCCAGCACGGACATGGCGGCGACCACCTCCGGCGGCCACTTGTCGACGCGGACGTCGAAGACGAAGTGGCCGAGCCCGTAGAAGACCGGCCGGCCGCGGTACCACTCCATGCCGCGCAGCACGTGCTGGTGATGTCCCACGACGATGTCGACGCCCTCGTCGATGCAGAGCCTCGCCGTGCGCAGCTCGTGGTCGGTCAGGTGGTGGGCCTTGAAGTGATCGCCCCAGTGGAAGCTGGCGACCACCAGGTCCGCCTGCTCCTTCGCGGCGGCGATGTCGGCCACCAGGTTGTCGTGGTCGGCCTTGTCCGGCACGGTGGAGACGCGCGGGTCGGCGCCCGGCGTGTAGGCATCGTCGATCAGGTCCTGGTAGAAGTTGTGCGCCCGAAGCGGCGCCAGCCCGGCAAGGCTGCCGCGGGCCTCGTAGCCCTTGGGAAAGACCGACGCGTAAGCCAGGAACGCGACCGTCAGGCCGCCCGTCTCGAGAACGGCCGGAGCCCGGGCCTCAGCCAGGCTGCCGCCGGCGCCGCAGGTGGCGACGCCCTGCTCGTTGAGGCGCCGCCGAGTCTCGAGCATCGCGTCGCGGCCGCCGTCGAGAATGTGGTTGTTGGCCAGCGACAGCACGTCGAAGCCCACGCGGCTGAAGACATCGAGGTTGTGCGCCGGCGGCACCAGGGCCAACCCGGCACTGGGCACGGACTGCGGATGATCGGAGTACGGCCCCTCCAGGTTGCCGAAGAGCACGTCCGGAGCAGCGAGGAGGTCGCGCAGCGGCTCGTATGCCTCGTCCGGGCGGTCGCGGTCGGTCAGCAGGTCGCCGACGAAACCGAGGAGAACCTCGCCCTCGGCGGCGCGTACCGCCGAAGCGCCGCCAACGAGGCCGAGCACTCCGGCCGCCGCGCTCGACTTGAGAAACTGCCGTCGATTCATGGTCTCTGCCTCCCGGATCCTCGTCCGTTCGTCTGCTCCGTGCCTCGGTGCCTCCGTGCCCGTCAGCGTTCGATCCAGTCGCCGCAGATCGCCACCGCTTCGGCGAGTTTGTCCGCCTGGCCGATGTAGTAATGGGTTGCCCCCGCGATCTCGTGGAACTCCTTGTCGTCGTGGGACACGGCGGCGTACAGCCGCCGCGCGTGGCTGGGAGTGCACGCATCGTCGGCGCCGTTGTTGACCACCAGGACCGGAACGCTGATGTCCGCGGCGCACGCGAGGCCGTCCGCGTTCGACTTTTCCAGGCTCCACTGCGACAGCCAGCTCCGCAGAGTGGTGAAGCGGGCGAGACCCGTCGGGCCGTTGTTCACGGTTTCCGGGTCGCCGAGATAGCACGAGCGCGGCTGGCGGTCGTTCGGGTCGACCGCCGGATCGAGCCAGCGCGGGTCCGCCATCGTGCCCTGGACGACGAAGCAGTGCTGCTTGTTCGCGCCGGCCCGATCTCGGAGATCCTCGAGCTCCTCCATCGCCCACGCCGTGATCCGCTCGTTGCGCGCGACCTGGGCCCGCCGGTAGCGCTCGAGAAACTCGCCCGAGTACGGCGGCTGGTTCGGATTGTCCGGGTCGTAGAGATCGAGCTCAGGGTCCTTCCGGTGCGGTTCCCGTTCGTCGAGGATCGAGGCATCCATCCACTCCGTGAGGGTTCCCGCGCGGCTGATGTGCGCAGCCAGCAGCATCACGCCGTCGGCGGGAATCAGCTCCGCCGCCGTCAGGTCGTAGGGGTCTCCCGCTGGCGTGTGGGTCACCGTCGGCCGCTCCGCCTGCTGCTGGTAGTAGAGCGACAGCGAGCCGCCGCCGCTCCACCCCCCGAGCAGGACGCGCTCGTAGCCGAGTTCCTCCCTCGCGTAGCGGATCGTCCGTCCCAGGTCGACCACGCACTTCTCCATGATCAGCGCCGTGTCGTTGCCGCGGTACCGCCCGTTGGCGTAGATCACATGGTGGCCGGCCGCTGCCAGCGCCCGGACCAGCGGCAGCCAGGCACCGCCGCCGATCGGGTGGTTGAAGACGACGACCGTCTTCGAGGCGCGCTCGCGCGGCCGCAGCAGGTGGCCATCGAAGAAGACGAAACCGCCCGGCCCGCCGTAGACGTCGCCGAAATCCGCGTCCTCCCGGAAGAAGACGGGGAAAGGGATCCGATCGTAGGGCTCGATCATCGTCGCGCGTCCGATCAGAACTCGACCGCCGGAAGCGCCGCCTCGATCGCCGTCCGGTGCGCCTCCAGGTGCTTCGGCAGCGAGAGGATCCGCCCCAGGGAGTCGATCTCCTCGTCCACCGTCCAGCCCGGGTCGAGATTCGACAGCTCCATGTTGATGCCGCCGGGGACGGTGAAGTACGTCGAGTGGAACCAGCCGCGGTCCCGGGCCCCGGTGACGATCAGGCCCGCGCCGGCGAGGATTCGCGTCCACTTCTCCATGTCCTCGACGCTGTCGACCGTCAGCGCGATGTGGTGCAGGCCGCCGAGACCGTGCCGGCCCCAAGGTCCGTCGCGCCGCTTGACGACGTCGATCAGCTTGCCGGGCTCGTTGCCGCCGACCGCGAGACGTGTCCGGCTTCCCTCGGTGGCGACCACCTCGAAACCGAGGACGCCGACCAGGAACTGAACGGTCAGCTCGGGAATGCGCGGCGCGAGCGTGGCGTGGTGGAAGCCACGGATCTGGTGCTCGTCGGGAAGATCGGCCAGCTCGGGAATCCGGAAGTCTTCGCACCCGACGAGTTCCGACGAGATCCCGTCGAAGTCGCGGAAGTGGAGCACCGGATCGCCGAACCGGGCCGGACGATCGGAGCAGGTGCAACCCGCCGCGGTCAACCGTTCGCGCCAGTAGTCGAGGCTCCCGGGCGAGACGGAGTAGCTCACGTCGGTGATCGAGCCCCGGCCCTCGACCGTCTTCGGCATCGGGACACCCTCGAGGATGATGTTCGTCATGATCGTCCCCGGTCTGCCGAGGCGGTCGCCGAAGAAGAAGTGCCAGCCCGAAGTGGGGTTCTCCTGGTTGCAGGTCTTCTTGATCAACCGCAGGCCGAGCACGTCGCGGTAGAACCGGAGGTCGTTGGCGGCGGAGCCGACCAGCCCGGTGATGTGGTGGATGCCCCGGATTGGTGACGGACCGCGTCTCCTGACTTCAGCCATGCAACCTTCCTCTCAACGTGCAGCAGACCGATGTTACGTTCCCGGCAAGTGAGCGACTCATCTCCGACAACGCGACTGCGGGCCCTGCTAGACGCCCCCGGCCTTCGGGTCATGCCCTGCTGCTTCGACGCGCTCTCCGCGCGGCTGATCGAGCAGGCCGGCTTCGAGTTGACCTTCATGAGCGGCTTCGCCGTGTCCGCCAGCCGGCTGGCGATGCCGGACACCGGCTTGATCTCCTTCGGCGAGATGCTCGACCAGGGCCGCAACATTTGCGCGGCCACCCGGCTGCCGGTGATCGGCGACGGCGACACCGGCTACGGCAACGCGCTGAACGTCAAACGCACCGTCAGGAGCTATGCCAGCGCCGGCTTCGCGGGCGTGATGATCGAGGACCAGGAAGCGCCCAAGCGCTGCGGGCACACGCGGGGCAAGCGAGTCGTGTCCCGCGCGGAGGCCCTGTCGCGGGTGCGCGCCGCGGTGGACGCGCGCGAGGAAGGCGCCGAAATTCTGATCCTCGCCCGCACCGACGCGCGGGCCACCGACGGCCTGGACGAGGCGATCGTCCGCTGCCAGGCGTTCGCTGACATCGGCGCGGACATCCTCTTCCTCGAGGCTCCGGAGTCGGAGAGCGAGATGGCCGCGTTCTGCGAGGCGGTCCCGGGCCCGAAGCTGGCGAACCTCGTCGAGGGCGGCGACACGCCACTGCTGCCGCCGGCCCGGCTCGAGGAGATCGGCTACAAGGTCGCGGCCTACCCGGTGACGCTCCTGTCCGCCGCTACCGCGGCGATGCTCGATGCTCTTCGAACTCTGGGAAACAGCGAACGGCCTGACCACACCTTGGATTTCGAGCATCTTCGCGACATCCTCGGCTTCGACGACTACGATGCCGAGGCCAAGCGCTACCGCATCGACGACGAGGGCGAACGATGACTCGACACAGGAACGACGTCGACGTGCTGATCGTCGGGGCCGGCCCGGTCGGCCTCTGCTGTTCCCGGCTCCTCAGCAGGCTCGGCGTGTCCAACCGGGTGCTGGAGCGCCGGCCCGGCCTCCACACGGCGCCGCAGGCGCACGTCGTCTCGTCGAGGACGCTCGAGGTGTTCCGGGCCGCGGGCATCGACGCCGGGAAGCTGGTCGCGGCCGCCACGAGGCGGGAGGACCAGGGCGCGGTCCTCTGGGTCCACACGCTGGGCGGCCCGGTGCTCGGCCGTCTCGCTCTTGGCACGCCCGAGCGCATCATGAAGACGCTGTCGTCGACGCCGGCGCCCACCCTGAACATCCCCCAGCATCGCCTGGAGCCGATCCTCTTCGAGGCGGCCCGCGACGCAGGAGCAACGGTCGACTTCGAGGTCGAGTGGCTCGGCGCCACGCAGACCGAAGCCGGCGTCGTCTCGGAAGCCCGGAACCACGCAAGCGGCGAGACCCTCGAGATCCGCAGCCGCTACGTCCTCGGCTGCGACGGCGCGGGCAGTCCGGTACGCCACGCGCTCGGCATCGGAATGGAGGGGCCGGCCCACGTGCAGAGCTACCTCTCCGTCTTCGTCGAGGCCGATCTCCGGCACGTCGTGAAGGAGCATCCCGGCCTTCTCTTCTGGCACCTCGATCCGCTCGAGCCCGCCGTCTTCATCGCCCACGACCTCGACTCGACCTGGATCTACATGCATCCCTACGATCCGGAACGCGTGAAGCCCGAGTCCTTCACGCCCGAGCGCTGCCGCCAGCTCGTGGCGAACGCGATCGGCACCGACGCCGACTTCGAGGTCCGCGAGACCGGCTTCTGGCAGATGACCTGCCAGGTGGCCAACCAGTACCGCGACCGGAGGATCTTCCTGGTTGGAGATGCGGCGCACCGTTTCCCGCCGACAGGAGGCATGGGCATGAACACCGGCATGGCCGACGCCTTCAATCTCGCCTGGAAGATCGCGGCGGTCTGCGCGGGACGCGCCGATGACCCGCTGCTGGCCACCTACGACCCGGAGCGGCGACCCGTGGCATCGGCGGCAGCACGACAGAGCCTGGAGAACCACCTGAAGATGCTCGAGGTCGTCGAAGCCCTGCGGATGGAGCCGGGCCTGTCGCCCGAGGAGGCTCGCTCCGAGATACGGCGCCTGCCCGAGCAGGAAGAACGCCGGCGCGCGGTCCAGGCCGCCATCGACGCGCAGGGGGAGCACTTCGACATGATGGGACTCGATCTCGGCCATCACTACGAGGACGGCGCCGTGCTTCCCGACGGAACACCACCGCCGCCGCCCGCGATGCGTGCTCTCGACTTCGTGCCCTCGACCCGGCCGGGATGCCGCCTGCCCCACGCGTGGGTGGAGTTCGAGGGCCGAAGGGTCTCCACCCTCGACCTCGTCGATCCGACCGGACCGACCGTCATCTGCGGCGCCGCGGGTGCCCGCTGGATGGAGGCGGCCGAGCCCGTCGGGCTGCGAGCCCACGCGATCGGCGAGGGTGCGGCGGTGGGAGATTCGGCCGGCGATTGGGCGGCGGTCAGCGGCATCGGTCCGGAGGGCGTCGTCGTCGTTCGCCCGGACGGTCATGTCGCCTGGAGAAACGCGGATGGAAGCTGCGAGCCAGGTCCCGCGCTCGAGGCCGCGCTCGCAGCCGTCTACTGCACCGCCGGCGACGGCCGGACGGAGGCAACATGAAGTTGTTCACGACCACGGACGGAGTCGCCCGCGAGACGGCCGGAGGCGCACTCGAGATCCTCGACCTCCCCTACGCGGACATCGGCGAGGCGCTGCGGCTGGACCCGGAACTCGCGACCGTGCGCGACGCCCAGGCGAAGCGGCGCTGCGCGCCCGGCGACGTGACCCTGCGCGCGCCGATCCTCCGCCCCGGCAAGGTCATCGGCATGGGCATCAACTTCCACAGCCACGTCGAGGAGACCCGCGAGTTCCTCAAGGCCCGTGGCATCGAGCCGCCGTCCGAGCCGGTGTTCTTCCTGGCGCCGGGCAGCGCGGTCGTCGGACCCGGCGAGGACATCGTGCTGCCCGAGGTCGCGCCCGATCAGGTTGACTACGAGATCGAGCTGGCGGCCGTCATCGGCGTCGGCGGTGCCTCCGTCGACGAGGACGACGCGCTGCGGCACGTGGCGGGTTACACGCTCGCCAACGACGTCTCGGCCCGCGACCTCCAGCGCAAGTCCTTCGAAGGCCCCGAGTACTCCCTCAGTCATGCCAAGGGCCTCGACACGTTCAAGCCGATGGGGCCGGCGCTGGTCACCACCGACGAGTTCGCCGAGCCGCTGGACATCCGCCTCCAGGCCCGGGTCAACGGCGAAGTCCGTCAGGACGAGCGCACCACGGACTTCGTTCATTCGGTGGCCCGCTGCGTGGCGCACGTCTCGCGCTTCATGCAGCTCGAACCGGGCGATGTGATGCTCACCGGCTCGCCGGCCGGCGTCGGCGTGTTCCAGGGCAAGTTCCTCCGGGCCGGCGACGTCGTCGAGCTCGAGGCCGACCGGATCGGCGTGCTGCGCAACGTCGTGGCCGAGGCCTGATCCACGAGTCGCACCCGCAACAGTCCAGCAAGGAGTCCACCGTGTCGAACGCCACCATCCGTCCCGGCTACATCCACCACATCTTCCTGCGCACGAAGCGGTTCGACGCGATGCGCGCGTTCTACAAGCTGGTTCTCGGCTGCGAGGCGTTCTTCGAGAACGAGATGTTCAGTTGGCTCAGCTTCGACCAGGAGCACCACCGGATCGCCATCGCGAACATGCCCCAGTCACAGGACCAGGCCCCGACGCAGGAGGGTCTCGACCACGTCGGCTACCAGTACACGGGGCCCGAAGACCTCTTCGCCACCTACGAGCGTCTCCGCGACCTGGGGATCACGCCCTACTGGTGCACCGACCACGGCGGCACGACGTCCTTCTACTACAAGGACCCAGACGGCAACGGCCTCGAACTGCAGTACGACAACTACCCGAACAGGGACGCGCTCCTGGAGTGGATGAAGGGCGGCGACTTCGCGCGGAACCCCATCGGCGTCGACGTGGACCCCGAACGCCTGATCGAAGCGTTCCGCACCGGACTCGACCGGATGGAGCTGCACCAGCGCTCCCGGCGCGGCGACTTCCTGCCGGAGGGGATGTCCATGGCCGCGCCCGCAGCGCCGTTCCCGAAGGACCCCGGCGCGTACATGGTGTCGATCCGGCGGGCCGTCGGCGCGGGGCCGGAGTAAGTCAGGTCTTCTTCCAAGCGCGCTCAGCGCTGTCCGATGCCGAGAGCTCTCCCCAGAGCCTCGTCCAGTTCGGCCATCCTTGAGCGCGGCAGATCGGCAACGAAGCCGGTGAGCTTCGACTTGAACATCAACGTCAGGAAGTCGCAGCGAATCGAGTAGTCCGTTGGCAGGCCATCGGCAGGCCCGAGTACCACTTCGGTCCGGAGGCCAAGATGCTCCCGGTAGATCGGAGCACAGACCACAGTCGAGAGGTCCTCGTTCTGGGCGATGAAGGGACGCGACACGACGACATAGAAGCCCGGCTTGCCGCCTCTCTCCGGCATCCGTTCCCGGGTCCGGTAGATGGCCCCTCGCTTCAAGCCGGCGCCTGCTCAGCGACGAGGGCCGCCAGTTCGTCGGCCAGGGACTCCTTGTGCTCGCTGATGATCCGCCGCTCCCGGTCCTCCTCACGCAACCGTCGCTCGCGCGCCACGTATCCGTCCAACGCGGCCCTCACCAGCGCGGAACGACTGGTGTACCGATCGGATGACGCCGCCAGCTCGTCCACACGGTCCAAGGTCTCTTCGTCGATGGTCACGGCTATGGTCTTCATATTGGGTAGCGTATTGAGAAAGGAGCGTCGGAGTCAATACTGCGGCCCACACGTTGCCAGCGACGGGACCGAATTCGCAAAGCCGATTCCCTCATACCAGGTCTACAAGGGCACGGTCTTCGAACTGGTCGACCAGGCGGTCGACTTCGTCCTGAGCAAGATCGCTCTCTCGGTCGGCACGAGAGCCGAGAGCGTTCAGGCGCCCGTGACGTACGAGATACCGAAGGAAGTCGTCACGGAAGCCATCGTCAACGCCGTTGCCCACAGGGACTACACGGACAACAGCAGCGTTCAGGTCATGCTCTTCGCGGATCGACTGGAGGTGATGAACTCGGGCCGGCTGCCGCCTGCGCTCACGGTCGAGAGGCTGCGCGTGGCGCACCAGTCGTTGCCCGGGAACCCGCTTTCTCGCCGAGGCGATGTACCTGCTCCGCTACATCGAGAAGATGGGAACCGGCATCGGCGACATGATCCGGCGATGCGCCGAAGCGGGCCTGCCTGAGCCCGAGTTCGACGTTGGCTCGGGCTTCACAGTGAGGATCTGGCGACAGGGGACGACTACCCAGAAGACGAGGCCGACTACCCAAACGACTACCCAGAAAACCGCCCCGACTACCCAAAAAGCTACCCAGAAAACCGTCCCGACCGCCCAAAAGGCGGTTCCCGACCAGATCATGGACCACTTGCGGGTCGAGCCCGAGCTCACCCGGAAGGCGCTAGCCGAGCGAGTCGGCCTGACGCCAGACGGCGTGAAGTACCACCTGGCGGCCCTGAAGGCAGCCGGTGCCCTCCGCCGGGTCGGTTCAGCGCGAGCGGGGCGATGGGAGGTACTCTGAAGGTCGTCCCGCCAGGAGTCGCGAACCATGAGCACAACACGCGTCAGGATTGATCCGGCCGACCCGGCGACCCTTCCCGCTGGGAGGATCGACGGTGCCAAGGTGGACCGCACCACCGAGGTGGAGATCGCCTTGCAGCAGCGCGAGGATGACGCCGAGGAGATGCAGGACGCGGCGCGGTACGCGCGCCGGGTTCGCAGGCGGCTGAGCGCCGCAACGCGACCTGCCGGTTAGCAGGTGGAAGACCCATGACGACTCAGCGAAGAGAGACGGGCCGTCAGGGCGAAGCCGCCCTTGGAGAAGTGCTCGCCCATGTGCGCGCCGAAACGCGACTGCCTTGCCGAATCGTGGACGATCCGGCTGCGGAGCGCATCATTGCCCGGAATCGGCGGCGGGACTGCGGCGAGGATCGCTACCGGCTGCGCGGCATGATCGCCGGGCGCCGGTACCGGGACCCGCGCCGCTAGCGGAGCAGGTCCTTGAACGCCACCGCGACCACCGCGACGCCCACAACAGGTAGACCCGCCGCCAAGTCTTCGCCTCGGTAGAGCAGGATTCCACCGACGGCGACCCCGGCCACAGCCGCCACCGCAACCGCCACCGTCAGAATCATCTTCCGGAGGCGGCGTTGCCTGCCCTCCTCCTCCGCCATTCCCATGATCCGATCTGCCGAACCGGGGAGCACCTGCTCATAGCCACCGTAGAGTTCCGGATGCGGGAGAGGCCCGGCCGTGAACTCGCTGACTTCAACCTGCTGAGACGTGACGGCTACGCCATTCTCACGCTGAACTCGCCGCCTCTGCAGCGACCCCTGTTTCTTCCTGGGCATCCTTCTCCTCCGCGAAGCGTTCCAACGACTTGCGGATGTCCCGTCCGACTACCACCCAGTCACCGCGAAGCGCACGTCCGTCCTGCCGCCACCAATCGTCCGGCTGAACCGGTCGCGACGGTCTCCGTTTCTCCAGACTGCCTGACGCTACACGCCGCTTCGACGGTTTGCTCATGTCGGTATGCCTCTGGGATGGAAGTTGCTGGATCGTTGCGGCTCGCCAGTGGACGCATGGCGAATCCTCGACTCTACCGGACCAACTGCCGCCTACAGCGGACTCGGCGCTCGGAACACATGTTCGTGAGAACAAGCCCGTACAAGCCCGTGCCCCGTTCTCCTATAGGCGACGTACACCTTGTCGGCGATCATAGCCGCAGAGCGCCGGATCGCAGCGAGGTTGACGCCAGCACCAGCAAATCTAGCGAGACAGCCGGCCCGGAGCCCGGCGCTTCGCGCCGGATGCCGGCGGGGGTGCCGGCGCACCCAGTCTCTGCCCTGCTCCCCTCAATCCACCTCCCACTTCCCTGCCTCCTCCATCGCCTTCCGGTACGCCGACAGGCAGTACCAGAACAGCAACGCCCCCGCCGGCTTGAAGATCGCCTGCATCGTGGCGAGCGAGTAGTGGACCTTGCCGTCGTCCTGAAAGAGGAAGTCGGTGAACGCGGCCAGGGTGCTGGTGCCGAAGGCCATGCCGATGAAGCTGGTCAGGAAGATGTAGAAGGCCGTGGCCTGGCCTCGCATCTGGTTGGGGGTGATCGGCTGGAAGGCCGCCGCCATGACGCCGAGGTAGGCGCCCGAGAAGATCATCGCGGGCACGAGCAGCAGGAGGGTCATCGTCGCGCTGCCGACGAGCGGCGCCGCAATCGAAGGCAACGTGGCGATCAGGGTCGTGGCCAGCAGGGTGCGCACGTAGGCGTCCCTGTAGCCGCGCGCAGCGAGGCGGTTGGCGATCCAGGGCGCGACCATGATGCCGACGACCCCGGTGATGATCGAGATCGTGCCGTAGCTCGTCCCGGCTTCCCCGCGGGTCAGGCCGTAGTTGCGGACGAGGAACTCCGGATACCACGCGGAGGAGCCGTAGCCGGCCATCGCCAGCATCGACGAGCCGATGAACAGCGGCAGATAGCAGCGCTTGCGCTGCCAGATGAACCTGACGAACTCGCGGACCGGCAGGCGCTCCCGGCCGCTCCGCGAGACCGCCAGCTCCTTGCGCCGCGGCTCGACCATCGTCAGCAGCAGGAGCGCCAGCAGCACGCCCGGCAGGCCGACCGTAACCAGCGTCGCCTGCCAGGGCTGGAGCGTGCCGATGAGCGGGACCTCGAGCGGACCGATACGGGTGTAGTAGTCGATGAGCAGACCGCCGATGACCAGGGCGAAACCGCCGCCGACCCGCACGCCTGTCTTGTAGAAGGACATCGCGTAGCCGAAGTGGGCGGGCCGGTAGCTGTCGGTGATGATCGAGTACGCGGGCGGGGCCAGCCCGGCCTCGCCGGCGCCGACCGCCATCCGCGAAACGAAGAGTTGGGTCACGCTGTTCGCCAGGCCGCCAGCCGCCGTCGCCAGGCTCCAGAAGGCGACGCTGGCGGCGACGATCAGCCTGCGCGAGTAGTGGTCCGCGAGCCGGCCCAGGGGGAAGCTGGCGAAGCTGTAGACGAGCGCGAAGGCCGCCCCGGCCAGCAGGCTGTACTGGAAGTCGGTGATCCCGAACTGCTCGCGGATCGGACCGACGAGCAGCGAGAGGATGTTGCGGTCGAGAAACGACAGCACGTAGGCCAGGAACAGGAGGACGACGCCGTAGTTGGCGGCGCCGAGGGACGGGTAGCCGGCAGACTGTTCCGCCGTGCCGACATCGCCGGGGGCCCTGGTCTCGACTGTCACGCCGGCAACTGGCTACGGCCGACCGTTCTTCAGGGCTGCGCGGCGTAGCGGCCGACGATCGGGCGGCCGGGGCTCACTCCCTGTACCGTCTCGCCGTCGCGCACGACGAACACGCCGTTCACCATCGTGTGGACGATTCCCTCCGAGAACGAGAGTCCGCCTTCGAAGGTCGCGGTGTCGATCACCGTGTCCGGATCGAAGACCACGATGTCCGCGTCGGCGCCGACCTGGATCTTCCCCTTGTTCCTCATCTGGTCGGAAATCGACGCCACCCGGTCCGCCGGCAGCAGGCTCATCTTCCGGATGGCCGTCATCAGGTCGAGCGTGCCCCGTTCACGCACGTAGCGCCCCAGGATCCGCGAGTAGGTGCCGGCCGTCCGCGGGTGCGCTCCGGGCGCATAGGGCATGCCGTCGGACGCGACGATCACCCAGTCGTTGGCGAGAGCCGTCTCGATCCACTCCTCCTTCATGAAGTGGAGGATCACCGTGCCGCCCTCGCGGCGATACCGGTCGAAGGTCTCTTTCGTCAGCCTCTCCCCCGTCTCCTCCCACTGGAGGTCGCCGTAGTCGATCGCCAGGCGGTCCTGCCAGCCCTCGTCGAAGATCGACGACTCGAGGCTGGTCGAACCGGCCGTGTAGGGGTAGGCCTCGGTCGACACGTCGAGGCCCGCCTTCCTCGCGCCGTCGATCAGGCCGAGCACCGTGTCGATCTCGCCGAGCGCCATGCTGTTGACGTGGACGATGTGCAGCGGCGCCCCGGTGCCGACCGCGTTGGCCAGGACTTCCTGCATCGCGTCGATCGACATGGAGCGGACGTGAGTGTGGATGGTGGCCCGCTTCTCGCCGGCGAAGCGGAACACCTCGAAGATCTCCCGGCGGGTGGCCCCGGGGTAGTACTGGGTGGCGAGCCCGATGCCCAGCGCGCCCTCCTCGAGCCCGCGTTGCAGATGCTCCAGCATGGCCGGGAAGCTCTCGGGCGGCAGCTCGGAGTAGTACGTCCTTGCCCCGGCGTCGCGCATGGAGTCGAGCGGTTCGTCCTCGGCGCTCGCCGCCGCGAAGGCCGCCGCGAGATCCGCCCGCTCTTCCTCCGGGACGATCTCCAGGCCCCTCAGGGCGCCGTGGTTGACGGTGGCGCCGTAGTTCACGAGCGACCTTCCCCGCCTGGAGTCCAGGAACGACCTGACGTCGGGTACGCCCCACTCGAGCTCGAACGCCGTGGTCACGCCGTCCCTGGCCTGGTACTCGTGCGCCTTCGGGCCCTGGCCGTGGGCGTGGAGGTCGACGAAGCCCGGCGCCAGCACGAGTCCGGCGGCGTCGATCAGGACGCCTCCGTCGGCGAGCGCGTCGGCCAGGGGTTCCTCCGTCAGGGCGGCGATCACGTCGCCGCGGATGCCGACGTTCCTGACCTCGTCGAGCCGTCGCTCGGGGTCGATGACGCGGGCGCCCTGAAAGACGACGTCGAACTCCCGAGGGTCGGCGTCGGCGCCGCCGTCGGTGGCGGGATCGCAACCCAGGAAGAGAAGCGCCGCGAGGAACGAGGCGGCTCCGGCTGCCGATGAGTGGGTCAGAATCATGGAGCGTCTCCTTTGGACCGCGAGTCTGGCCGATGGTATACACCCTTCTGCGTTACTCCCTCCACACACGGACGACCTCGACCAAGGAGCCCACCCATGCCAAAGGCGACTCCCGGTGACACTCGCCTGTCACGCCGAACGCTGCTCGGACACGGCGCCAGGGCGAGCGCCCTCCTAGCCGCCTCGACGGTCGGCGCGCCGTACCTCGGCTTCGGCCGGCACCGGCTGTTCGCCCAGAGCGAGGAGCGCTACTCGACGCGGGCGGTCGACCTGGTCGGCGACTCGCTGGTCATCGACATGCTGAGTCCGCTGACGCTGGCGTCGTCGACCATGCGGGCCTGGTACGGCAATCCCGAGAACATTCCCGAGTCCTTCTGGGACGATCTCGATCTCTCCGGTATCGACGCCGTTCTCGACGCGGTGGGAACCGGCCCCTTCGGGGCGCGGGAATCGGTCCTCGAGCGGGTGGCGGGAGTCAACGGCATCGTCGCGCACAACGGACACCGGATGCTCCGCGTCGCCCGAGCCGCGGACCTCGACGAGGCGGCGCGAAGCGGCCGCGCCGGCATGATCTTCGGCGTGCAGAACGCCGATCACTTCCACTCGCTGGACGACGTGGACTACTTCTACGGGCTCGGCCAGCGCGTGTCGCAGTTGACCTATAACGCCCGCAACCTGATCGGCACCGGCTCGACCGACCGGATCGACGGCGGCCTGTCGGACTGGGGGGTCGCGATCATCGAGCGGATGAACGATGTCGGGATGGCGGTGGACGTGTCCCACTGCGGCGACCGCACGTCGCTCGACGCCTTCGAAGCCTCGAAGAAGCCCGTCCTGGTCACCCACTCGAACGTCCGCGCCCTCGCGGACGGCCACGTCCGCTGCAAGCCGGACGAGGTGATCGACGCGGTCGGGAGGGACGGCAGCGTCTTCGGCGTCACCGGCGTGCGGATGTTCGTCAAGGCCGACGAGCCGACTACCGTCGAGCACTACCTCGACCACTTCGACTACCTGACGAAGCGGATCGGCGCGGAGCACGTCGGCATCGGCAGCGACATCGACCTCTACGGTTACGACGACATGCCCGAGGCCGACATGACGCGGCTCAGGGCGGCCTACACCAAGGGCAAGTACCACTTCCGGGACCAGATCGACATCCCGGAAGTCGCCCACCCGCAACGGGTCTTCGACCTCACCGAGGGCCTGATCCGGCGGGGCTACACCGACCCCGACATTCGGGGCATCCTCGGCGGCAACTTCCGCCGGGTTCTGGAGGAGATCTGGGGATGAGACTTCCGCGCTACACACTGCTGGCTCTTGCGCTGGCCCTCGCCGTCGTCGCCGGCCCTCTCTCGGCCGCGACCGTCGACGAACGCCTCCAGGGATTCGACGAATGGGTCGAATCGATCATGAAGGAGTCGAAGGTGCCGGGCCTCGGCGTGGCGATCGTCGAGGACGGCAAGACCGTCTTCGCCAGGGGCTACGGCTGGCGCAACGTCGAGGAGGAGCTGCCGGTGACTCCGGACACGCTCTTCGCGATCGGCTCGAACACGAAGTCCTTCACGGCGACGCTCCTGGCCATGCAGGTGGACGACGGCGCCCTGACGTGGACCGACCCGGTCCGCAACGTGGTGCCCGAGTTCCGGCTCCACGATCCGGCGGCGACGAAGGAGATGACCGCCGCCGACCTGCTGACGCACCGCTCGGGCCTGCCCAGGCACGACTCGTACTGGTACGCGGCGGGCAAGAGCCGCGCCGATCTGCTGGCCGGTCTCCACCACCTGGAGCCGTCCGCCTCCTTCAGGGGCAGGTACCAGTACCAGAACCTGATGTTCATGACCGCCGGCATCGTCTCCGAGCGGATCGGCGGCAAGTCCTGGGAAGAGCTCGTCCGGGAGCGCATCCTCACGCCGCTCGGCATCGAACGGGCGACCTTCTCGGTGATCCGGATGCAGGAGGACGAGGACTTCTCTTACGGCTACACCGCGGACGAGGAGATCGAACGCCTGCCCTTCCGCAACATCGACGCGATCGGTCCGGCCGGTTCGATCAACATGTCGGCCCGGGACCTCGCCACCTACGTGCAGTTCCACATCGCCTACGGCAAGGTCGGCGACAAGCAGCTCCTGAAGGAGGCGTCGGCCAGGTACATGCAGCTGCCGCAGATGGTGATGACCGGTCCGCTCCAGGCGCGCCTCCAGAACGGTCCGGAGATCGGTGACCCCAGCTACGGTCTCGGCCTCATGGTGAGCAGCTACCGGGGGCGCAAGCACGTCAGCCACGGCGGCGGCATCGACGGCTTCATCTCGGCGATGGAGTGGCTGCCCGACGAGAAGATCGGCGTCGTCGCGCTGTCCAACACCACCTACTCCGGAACGGTGCCCTCGCTCGTCGTGCGTAATGCGTTCGACCGCATGCTCGGCCTCGAGCCGATCGACTGGGCGGAGAGGACGCGCAAGCAGATCGCGGAAGCGGAAGAGAAAGCCGAGGAAGCGAAGAAGAAGGACCTCGCGGCCGCCGTGCCGGACACCGAGCCTTCCCACCCGCTCGCCGACCACGCCGGCGAGTACGAGCATCCCGGCTACGGCAAGTCGACCGTGCGGCTGAAGGACGACGGCCTGGTCGTCGAGGTCACGGGCGTCGAGTTCCCCCTCCAGCACTACCACTACGACGTGTGGATGGTCCCCTACGACCTTCCGGGCGGCTCGCCGGGCGCGGACCGCGGCGGCGCCAAGGTCCGCTTCGACTACGGCAACGACGGGAAGATCAACGTCGTCTACCTGCCGCTCGAACCGTCGATCCCGCCGATCCGCTTCGATCGCGCGGCCGACTGACGCCCGCGACCGGCGCACATGCAGGGCCCGGCGCCGACGCGCTTTCACACTCTCCTCCTGCCGGCGATCATCGCGCAGTCGATGATCATCGGCGGCGGCTACGCCACGGGCCGGGAGGTCGTCGAGTACGCCGGCCGCTTCGGGAACCGGGGCTGGCTGGCCGTCGCGATCATCGCCGTCTGCTTCTCGGTCGTCATGGCGCTGGCCTTCGAGCTGGCGCGGCTGGCCGGCGCGTACGACTACAAGGCCTGGAGCCGGAACCTGGTGGGGCCGTTCTGGTGGCTGGTCGACATCCTCTTCCTGACCATGATGATGCTCGTCATCGCGGTGATGACGGCGGCTATCGGCGAGGTTCTCCAGCAGACCCTCGGCTTTCCGAAACCGCTGAGCCTGGTCCTGGCCCTGGCATGCGTCGGGTTCCTGTCGTGGCGCGGTTCCGGCTTCATCGAGAGGGCGAAGACCTGGGGCTCAGCGGCCCTCTACCTGGGCTACTGCGCCTTCTCGGTCCTCGTGCTGACGGCGCCGGTCGGGGAAGGCGCCGCGGCCGCTCAGCCACCGCCCGGCTCAGAGGCCGGCGCTCTGGAGGTGACGATTGCGGCGCTGCTGTACGTCGCCTACAACGTCGCCGTGGTGCCCGCCGTGCTCTTCTGCCTGCACCGCCAGACCCGGCGCAGCGAGACCTTCGCGTCCGGAATCCTCGCCGGCCTGGCGATGACGATTCCCTTCGCCCTGACCCTGGCGTGCCTGCTGCGGTTCGCCCACCCGTCCGTGATGGAGGCGGAGGTGCCCTGGCTGCGGCTGATCTCCGCCGCCGCCGACGGTCGCGCCGGCGGCGCGGCGCTCTGGATCGCCATCTTCGGAGTGGTCGCCGGCTGGACCCTCGTCGAGACCGCCGTCGGCTCCATCCATGCCCTCGTCCATCGCGTCGAACGCAACCTGGGCGACCTGCCCCGCCGGTGGAGACCCGCCTCCGGCGAACTCACGCCGACGCAGAAGGCGCTGACCGCCGTCCTCGTCCTCGTGGCCGCCGCCGGCCTCTCCACCGTCGGCATCATCGACCTCGTCGCCCGCGGCTACGGCACGATCGCCTGGGGCTTCATCGCCCTTATCATCCTGCCGCTGTTCGTCGTCGTGCCGTACCGGGCACTCAGGGCGACCCGCTGAGTCCCCCACTGGGAGCGCGAAAAGGCCGCGTCCTCAATCCTCCGTTTGACCGGAGTCCAGGCTCGCCTGCACCAGCGGCGCGTCGACGCCGAGCTGTCTCGCGACGGCGAGGCACAGCGAGAGATCCTTGACGGGCATTGCCGGCCAGGTGATCCGCCGGCGAGGCATCGGGAAGCTCTTCGACACGAAGCTCTGGCCGGTGGACACGTTCAGGATCTCCATGAAGCGGTCGAGGTCCATGCCATAGGCGCCGACGACATCCCGCACCTCCTGGATGAGCGCCCAGGTGCCGAGGACGATCGCGTTGTTGCCGATCTTCATCGCCTGGCCGGCGCCGACGCCGCCGCAGTGCATCGTCGTGCCGAGCACGTCGAAGGCCTCCCGGCAACGGTCGATCGTCGTCGCATCGCCTCCGGCCATCAAGGTGAGCGTGCCCTCCCGGGCGCCGGCCACCAGGCCGCTGACCGGGCAGTCGATCACGTGAAGCCCCCGCGACTCCGCTTCCCTCGCCAGTTCCTGGCAGTAGACCGGCGACATGGTGCTCATCACCACGACGATCGAGCCCTCGCGCAGCGTGCTCAACGCGCCGTCAGCGCCGCGCAGCACCCGGTCGGTCTGCTCCTCGTCCCAGACGATCGTCATCAGGATGTCGGCGTGCTCGCCCACTTCGCGCGGAGTCGCGACCTCCTCGATCCCCTTCGCGGCGAGCCGCTCGATCGCGTCGCGGCTGCGGTTGACGGAACTGACCACCCGATAGCCGGCGTCGAGCAGACGCTCTGCCATCGGTTCCCCCATGGCGCCGAGTCCGATGAAACCGATCGTTGGTCGTGGCATGTTTCCTCTCCTCCCGGTTTTCGCGATCCTGGTCTACCATTCTGCCGCTTTTCGTCCGGACACCGGAGGCCGGCAGCGAAGCCGGTTCCCGCGCCGGCCTAGCGCGCTCTCTCAGCAACCAAACCCCTACAGGGAGAACCAGATAGATGACCGACCGAACCGTACTCATCACCGGCTGCTCGACCGGCTTCGGCAAGCTCGCAGCGAAGACCTTCCGGGCCAACGGCTGGAACGTCGTGGCCACCATGCGTTCGCCCGAGAAGGAAACCGACCTCGTCGGGCTCGACGGAGTTCTCGTCACGAAGTTGGACGTTAAGGACCCGGAGAGCATCGACGCCGCGTTCGAGCGCGGCACCGCCGAGTTCGGCGCGATCGACGCGGTCGTGAACAACGCCGGCTACGGCAGCAACGCACTCTTCGAGCAGTCGCCCGATGACTCCGTCCGCGACATCTACGAGACGAACGTCTTCGGCCTGATGAACGTGATGCGCCGCGCCCTGCCCGACATGCGGGCGCGGGGCGCCGGCTGCGTCGTCAACGTGACGTCGATGGCGGGCCTGATGGGCCTGCTCGGCAACTCGGTCTACTCGTCGTCGAAGTTCGCGGTCGAGGGACTGACCGAGGCGCTCGCGCTCGAGTACAAGCCACTCGGCATCCGCATCGTTTCCGTCGCGCCCGGCGCCTACCTGACGACCGCGTTCGGCGACAACACGGACAACTACATCGAAGCCGGCGATCCGCAGCTCGTCGAACACTCGGAGAAGCTCCGCGACCACTTCGCGGCGATCGTCTCAGGCGGCAAACCGCAGGACCCGCAGGAAGTGGCCGACAGGATCTACGAGTGCGTGACCGCGGACGACGTCCCGGTGCACAACCCGGTCGGCGCCGACGCCGAGCGGCTCAGCGGCCTGATCGACAGCCTGCCGTCGCGGCAGGCCTTCGTCGCCGCGATGGAGCAGATGCTGCTGCCGCCGGCCAACTAGAGGTCGAAGCGGTCCAGGTTCATCACCTTGTTCCAGGCCGCCACGAAGTCGCGCACGAACGGCTCCTGCGAGTCGTCGCAGGCGTAGACCTCGGCGACGGCGCGAAGCTGTGAGTTCGAGCCGAAGACGAGGTCGACCGCGGTGCCGGTCCACCTGACGTCGCCGGTGCCGCGGTCGCGGCCCTCGAAGACGCCCTCGCTGTCGGCGCTGGCCTGCCAGTCGGTTGCCATGTCGAGCAGGTTGACGAAGAAGTCGTTCGTCAACGTCCCGGTGCGTTCGGTGAAGACGCCGAGGTCGGACCCGCCGGCGTTCGCTCCCAGGACGCGGAGGCCGCCGACCAGCACCGTCATCTCGGGAGCCGTGAGCGTCAGCATCTGCGCCCGGTCGACGAGCAGCGCTTCGGCGGGTCTCCCATGTCCGTTCGCGAGGTAGTTCCGGAACCCGTCCGCGGTCGGTTCGAGCACGGCAAAGGACTCGACGTCGGTCTGCTCCTGCACCGCGTCCGTGCGACCCGGCGAGAAGGGCACCTCGATCTCGGAGCCGGCACTCTTCGCCGCCTCCTCGACCGCCGCGCAGCCGCCGAGGACGATCAGGTCGGCGAGCGAGACGCGCTTGCCGCTGGACTGTGAGCCGTTGAAGTCAGCCTGGATCGCCTCAAGCGCCCGCAGAACGTCACCCAGTCGCGCCGGGTCGTTGACCGCCCAGTCCCTCTGCGGTGCGAGCCGGATGCGCGCGCCGTTGGCGCCGCCGCGCTTGTCCGTGCCGCGGAACGTCGCCGCCGACGCCCAGGCGGTCGAGACGAGCTGGGAGACGGAGAGTCCGGAGTCGAGGATCCGGCCCTTGAGCGCCACGGCGTCGTCCTCGTCGATCAGTTCGTGGTCGACGTCGGGCACCGGGTCCTGCCAGAGCTGCGGTTCCGCCGGAACCCACGCGCCGACACAGCGGCTGCGCGGCCCCATGTCGCGGTGGGTCAGCTTGTACCAGGCCCTGGCGAAGGCATCCGCGAACTCGTCGGGGTTCTCATGGAAGCGCCTGGCGATCGGTTCGTAGATCGGGTCGACCTTCAGCGACAGGTCCGTCGTCAGCATCATGGGAGCGTGCCGCTTCGCCGGATCGTGCGCGTCCGGCACGGTGCCGGCCGCCGCCTCGTCCTTCGGCGTCCACTGGTACGCGCCGCCCGCTCCCTTCGTCAATTCCCAGTCGTAGCCGAACAGGTTCTCGAAGAAGTTGTTGTCCCACTTCGCCGGGGAGGTGGTCCAGGCGCCTTCCAGGCCGCTGGTGATCGTGTCGCCGCCCTTGCCGGTGCCGAACGTGTTGCTCCAGCCCAGGCCCTGCTCCTCGAGGCCGGCGCCCTCGGGCTCGGCGCCGACGTGCTCGCCCGCATCGGCGGCGCCGTGCGCCTTGCCGAACGTGTGCCCGCCGGCGATCAGCGCCACCGTCTCCTCGTCGTTCATCGCCATGCGGCGGAACGTCTCGCGAATGTCGCGCGCCGCGGCGACCGGATCCGGCGTGCCGTTCGGCCCCTCCGGATTCACGTAGATGAGGCCCATCTGGACGGCCCCGAGGGGATTCTCCAGCTCGCGGTCGCCCGTGTAGCGCTCGTCACCGAGCCAGGTGCCCTCGGACCCCCAGTAGATGTCCTCCTCGGGCGCCCAGACATCCTCGCGTCCGCCCGCGAAGCCGAGGGTCTCGAAGCCCATCGACTCCAGGGCGCAGTTGCCGGTGAAGATCATCAGGTCGGCCCAGGAGAGCTTCCGGCCGTACTTCTGCTTGACCGGCCAGAGCAGCCGCCGCGCCTTGTCCAGGCTCACGTTGTCGGGCCAACTGTTGAGTGGCGCGAAGCGGAGCGTGCCGGAGGCGCCGCCGCCGCGGCCGTCGCCGATCCGGTACGTGCCCGCCGAATGCCACGCCATCCGGATGAAGAGCGGCCCGTAGTGGCCGTAGTCCGCCGGCCACCAGTCCTGGGAGGTGGTCATCACCTCCTCGATGTCCTGCTTCAGCTCGTCCAGGTCGACCTTCGCGAACTCCTCGGCGTAGTCGAAGTCCTCTCCCATCGGATCGGAGAGGGACGAGTTCTGGTGGAGAGCCCTCAGGTTCAACTGGTTCGGCCACCAGCGCTGATTCGCGATGGTCCCCATCGCCGTATGTCTGTCGGTTCCTGCCAGGATCGGGCACTTCGCTTCGCTCGTCACATCGTCCATCGTCGTTCTCTCCCGTCGCGTTCGTTGTCGCTTGCCAAGACCTTTGTATACACGGATCCGGAGGCGCTGAAAAGTCCCTCCGGAAGCGGTTCCCTGGGGCCCGCCTTCCTCAGTGGCAATAGAATCTCCAGGTTCATCACGATCGCCGGGGAGGAGCCAGAATGACCAGCACGACCGGAACCACGCCTCGCACCTGGTCGCCCGTTGTCTGTGCCGGCACCGGCGCCGTCGCCGTCGGCGCTCTGCTCGCGCTCGCCGCCGCCCTGGGCTACCGCACGGGCCTGCTCGGGCTCGGGATGTCCTTCACCGTTCTCCGGTGGGGCGCTCTCATCTCGGCAGGCGCGGCGGGCATCGCGTTGATCGCGACGGTTTGGGCCACGTTCCGGCGCCTGCACTGGCAGAACGTCGCGGCCGGCCTGGTGGCTGCCGCATTGGGAGCGGTTTGCTACATGGTCCCGGCAGGGCAGCAGGCGCTTGCCCGATCGGTCCCGCCGATCCATGACATCACGACCGACACCGACGATCCGCCGGCCTTCGTCGCGATTCTCCCCCTCCGGGCCGACGCCCCGAATCCTCCGGAATACGACCCCGCCGTTGCCGAGCAGCAGCGTGAGGGATATCCGGATCTCCGTTCGGTGATGCTGGACGCACCGCCCGCCGAAGCGTTCTCCCAGGCGCTGGCCGCAGCCGGGGCAATGGGGTGGGAGCTGGTGGCTGAGGATGCCGCGGCGGGACGCATTGAAGCAACCGACACGACCTTCTGGTACGGCTTCAAGGACGACGTCGTCATTCGCGTGCGCGGGGATGGCGCGGGCAGCCGCATTGACGTCCGATCCAAGTCGAGAGTGGGCCGCAGCGACGTCGGCGCGAATGCAGAGCGCATCCGCAAGTACGCTGCCCGTCTCGCGGGCGACTGATCCCGGTCATGAACGGGGGTCAGTCGGCGTATCACCTTCGCACGAGGCCGCCCAGTAGAAGTACGTGATCGCCTGGCGCGGCCGCTCGCTCCGATTCGCCTCAGACCAGTGCACGGTGCGGGAGTTGTGGATCGTTGCGTCGCCCGGCTCGACCTCGACCGCCACCGCCCCCTCGGACTCGGCGTCGAAGCCTTCCAGGCCGACGACGCTCGGCAGGTCCTGCCGGTGGGTGCCCTTCACGTAGAAGAGACAGCCGTTCTCCCGGTCCGCGCAGTCCAGGGCGATCCACGCCGTCGCGCCCCTGCGGCGGTTGCCGATGGCATCGATATGGGGCCTGATCCCGGAGGCCTCGCCGGGAATCCTCTCGAAGCAGCCGGCGCTGGCCGGCTCCAGGTCGTCCTCCAGCAGCGCCGAGATCAGCTCGGCCTGCTTGCCGCGCTGGAGCTGATCCTCGAACCAGGGATCGAGCCCGTTCAGGTTCTTGACGACGCCCGGGTACTTCTCGCTTCTCCTGACCTCGCTGAGGCATCCTTCGGTGCGAACACGCAGCTCTTCGAGATCCTCACGCGAAAGAAAGCCGCGCAGGACGACGTAGCCGTCTCGGTCGAAGTCCCGCTTGAGCTGCTCCAGGTTCATCCGCCGCCGACCCCCGTCGCGCTTGCCGCGCGCCGCGCCTCCAGCACGGTCAGGATCTCCTCATGCCTGGCGGCGTTCAGGCGATACATCGTCATGAACAGGATGCCGACGCCGTAGATCAGGAGGCAGAGCGGTCCGCTCATCACGAGCAGGCCGGTGAGGGTCCCCGCCGACACTCCTTCCGCTTCGGCGTTCTGCGGGAAGCGGACCAGCTCCAGTCCGAAGCCTCCGATCAGGCCGCCGAACCCTTCCGTCGCCTTCATCGCGAACTCCCGGACCGAGAAGATCGTGCCTTCGGCCCGGCTGCCGGTCCGGAGCTCGTGGTCGTCCGCGATGTCGACCAACTGGGAGTCGACCACGATGGCCATCACCGTCACCAGGGCGTAGCCGATGAACAACGGCCCGAACAGCAGGGGCAGCAGCAACGCCGAGTCGTTCCCTGGAAACAGGCCCGCCAGGCGCAGGACGTGAGGAAAGGCCACCAGCACGGCCGAGGTCGCGCTGCAGATGATCACCGTCGGCTTCTTGTCGAAACGGCGCGTCATCCAGGTGGCGAGACGCAGGGCCACGAAGATCCCGGGGATCTTCGCGAAGGCCAGGACCGAGAACTGCTCGGTCGACAGGTCGTAGACCCAGATCCAGGTGTAGAGGCTGACCATGTCCAGCACGCCCTGGGCCGCGGCGATGGTCAGCCAGGAGACGGTCACCGACAGGAAGGACCGGTTCGCGAAGAGCTGCCGCAGCTCTCCGTAGTGGTCGCCGAACTTGAAGCGCCGGCTCGACGTGGGGTGCAGATGGGGAATCTGGTCGACCGTGCCGAAGGTCGACGCGAGGACGGCCGCCAGCATCACGAAGGCGCCGAACCCGGCCAGGATGACGTAGCGGCTCGGGTCGAGAAGCCCGTTGAGGTACTCCGGCGTGGACGGGAAGATCGCGTTCAGGACCAACAGGCTCAACCCGACCGAGGCGCCGGTGGCGAAGACGTTGTACCAGCCAAAGACCGAGGTCCGTTCGTGGTAGTCGTCGGTGAGTTCCGCGCCCAGCGCGTCGCGCGGGATGTTGTGAAAGGACGTGGAGATACGAAGCAGGACCAGGAAGCCAAGCAGCCACCAGAACAGGCCGCCCTCTCCCAGTCCGGAGACGGGCTGATACAGGAAGTAGAAGGAGACGGTGAGCGGCAGGGCCGACATCAGCATCAGCGGGTGACGACGCCCCCAGCGGCTCCGGAAGCGGTCGGAGATCGCCCCGACCAGCGGATCGGAAACCGCGTCGACGATGCTCGCGACCAGGTAGGCGACGCCGCAAAGAGCCGCCGGGACGCCAAGCACCTGGTTGTAGAAGATCAGGGTGGTGATCCGGCCGGCGACCACCATCCCCTCCTGGAAAGCGCCGGAGGAGAAGGCGAGCTTGGTGCGCAGCGGCACGATTCGCCGACGATCGGAGCGGCGGCCGGGGGAGTCGGCGGCGGTCTGAGGCTGGATATCGTCCGTCATCGCCGCGCGTCACAAACTTGGAACAGCGTACCACTTGGAGTAACTTACGGCCCATGGAGTTTGGCGCCCAGCTCAGCAGCTACCGTGTGCCGTGGTCGGAAACCGAGGCCACGGTCCAGGCGATCGAGAACGGCACCTGGCGCAGCCTGTGGTTCTCGGACCACTTCCTGCCGCCGGCCGCTCCCAACGACGAGCACCTGTCGGCTCTCGAGGTGTGGACCCTGGTCACGGCGGCGGCGGTGGTGACCGAGCGGGTCCGTCTCGGCACGCTCGCCTGCGGCGTGACCTACCGGAACCCGGCCCTGCTCGCGAAGATCTGCGCCAGCGTCGACCACATCAGCGGCGGTCGGATGGAACTGGGGATCGGCGCCGCCTGGTTCGAGCGCGAGCACCAGGCCTACGGCTGGGACTTCCCCACCCTGCGCGAGCGCTCCGACCGTCTGGAAGAGGCGGCTCAGCTCATCCGCCTGTTGTTCACTGCGGAAGAGGGCGAGAAGGTCACCTTCGAGGGCAAGCACTTCCGCCTGGACGAAGCGCCGCTCGTGCCGGGGTCAACCAACAAGCCCCACATCCCGATCCTGATCGGCGGCAACGGCGAGAAGCGGACGCTCCGCACCTGCGCCCGCTACGGCGACATCAGCAACCTGGACTTCTGGCATCCCGCCGGAGTCGATGTCTTCCGGCACAAGCAGACGGTCCTCGACCGCCACTGCGAGGACGCCGGCCGCGACCCCGCGGAGATCAAGCGAACCGTCGGCCTGCCCTTCCGGCTCTTCGAGAACGACCAGGAAGCCGCGAAGTCGCCCGGACAGCCCTGGTACTGCTGGGGCACCGCTTCCCACGTTCAGGACCTGCTGCACCAGTACGTCGAAGCGGGTGCCGAGGAGATCGTCCTCTGCGGCGTCGGCAACCGGCCGGAGGCCTGGCAGCAGATCGACGAAGAGGTTCTTTCGGCGTTCGACTGAAGCTCCCACACTGGGTGCGCCGGCGCCCTCGCCGGCATCCGGCGCGAAGCGCCGGTTTCCGGTGCCTTTCCCGCTAGACTCGCCGCGTCCACGGACTCGCACCGCCCAAGGAGAGACCCATGAAGTTCCGCCTCCCCCTCCTCGCTCTCGGCCTCGCCTTCCTCGCGACCGCCGCCCTCGCCGCGCCGCCAGCCAACAACGCGGCAGACCCCTCCGAGGTGACCTGGGCGGACCACGTAGCGCCCATCCTCCACGAGAACTGCGCGAGCTGTCATCGGCCCGGACAGACCGCACCGATGTCGCTCCTGACCTACGACGAAACCCGCCCCTGGGCGAAGTCGATCCGCCGGGTCACGACCGAGCGCACCATGCCGCCCTGGTTCGCCAACCCGGAGCACGGCGAGTTCGTGGAGGACCCGAGCCTCACCGACGCCGAGATCGAGACGCTCAACAACTGGGTCGCCGCGGGCGCGCCGGCCGGCGACCTCTCGGAGGCGCCGGAGCCCCCCACCTTCAGTTCGGAGTGGAAGCTCGGACAGCCGGACATGGTCTACACGGCGCCGGCGTTCCACGTCTCCGATGACATCGAGGATCACTACGAGTGGCTCCAGGTGGACAATCCGGTCGACGAAGAGCGCTGGATCCGGGCGATCGAGATCCACCCCGGGTTCGTGGAGGCCGTGCACCACCAGTTGACCTACCTGGCGCCGCCCGACGCCACCCTGGCGGGCGTGCAAAGCCGGACCGGAACGCTGGACCTCACCTTCGTCGGCGGCTGGGGGCCGGGCGTGGCGCCGCTCCAGTTCGCGGAGGGACACGGAATGCGCCTGCCGCCGAACAGCACGCTGTTCTTCCAGATGCACTACCACAAGATTCCGGGCCCGGGCACCGGCGGCACGGACCAGACGACGATGGGGCTCTACTTCCACGACGAGAAGCCCGAGAACGTGGTGGAGACGCTGTGGCTGGTCGACCCGACGCTCAACATTCCCGCAGGCGAGAGCGACTACCACTCCTGGTCGGCGTTCACCACGGAGCACGAAGCGGTCCTCTTCGACTTCACACCCCACATGCACCTGCGGGGCAAGTCGATGACGTTCTCGGCCGAGTACCCGGACGGCCGCAAGGAAGTCCTGCTCGACGTGCCGAACTACGACTTCAACTGGCAGCTCACCTACACGCCGACGGCGCCCAGGGTGATCCCGGCCGGCACGACGATCCGGGTCGACGCGAAGTTCGACAACTCCGCCGACAACCTCGCGAACCCCGATCCGACGTCGAACGTCACCTGGGGCGAAGCGACGACCGACGAGATGATGGTCGGCTTCATCCACTACACGTTCAGCGACAAGACCCAGCAGACGGACATGCCCACCTTCATCGTGCCCGAGCAGTTGAGGCAGCAGATGGAGATGCTGCGCGAGTTCCGGCGCAAGCAGAGAGAGGCGGCAGCAGCAGCCGAAACCACCGGCGGCCGCTGATTCCGCCCACTGGGTGCGCGGGTCTTCTGACCCGCTGCCGCCGCAGGCGGCGTCGAGCATCGTCGCCGGCCTTGGCCGGCGTCCGCTTCGCTAGCCCGCATATCTCACGGGGTGATTTGAGATCGGGCCTCTTCCCGCGGATAATCCAAGTGTTGTCAAGCATTTGGACAGTCCACAGGAGCGAGACCCGTGAAGACAGAGTGTACTCCGTCGCAGCTTGAGTTCGGTT
>JAJEBV010000032.1 GCA_022822365.1 Thermoanaerobaculia bacterium
CGCGCTGGCCGCCCCCCGCCGTGCGGCCTCGCGCCCCCCCCCCCGCGCCGCCGCGTGCCGCCCTGCACGCGCGGGCGGCCGGCCGCCGACGCCGCGGACGGGTCCGGCGCCGCCCTAGTCGCGACGCGGTCCGCGGCCGCCGCCGCCGCCCGGACGACCCCGTCGACCTCGGCCGCCAGGACCGCCACGTCCGCCCGGGCCGCCACGCCCGCCGCGTCCGCCAGGACCGCCGCGTCCGCCCCTGCGGTCGCGTCCCCGGTCACGGTCGCCGCCGGCCGGCGCCGGCACGCCCATGCCCTCGTAGTCCTTCGGGTCGAAGTCGGGGTCGTCCATGATGACGGCCTTGCGGGAGAGGCGGACCTTGCCGGAGGGGTCGATGTCGATCACCTTGACCGTCATCTCGTCGCCTTCGGTGACCAGGTCGCCGATCTCGCCGACCCGGTAGGGAGCGAGCTCGCTGATGTGAACAAGGCCATCCGTGCCGGGGAGGATCTCGACGAACGCGCCGAACGGCTCCACCCGGCGGACCTGGCCGGTGTAGACCTTGTCCACCTCGGGCACCTCCGTGAGGCGCTCGATCATCGCGATCGCCCTGTCCGCAGCCGTGGAGTTGGGCGAGGCCACGACGACGCGACCGTCGTCCTCGATGTCGATCTGGCAGCCGGTCTCTTCCGTGATGCCACGGATCGTCTTGCCGCCCGGTCCGATCACGTCGCGGATCCGGTCTCGGGCGACCATCATCACGTGCAGACGCGGAGCGTAGTCGGACATCTCCTCGCGCGGCTCCTCGATCTCGGAGGCCATGTGGTCGAGGATGTGCAGTCGGCCCGCCCGTGCCTGGGTCAGGGCCTGGCCCATGATCTCCCGGGTGACGCCGGTGATCTTGATGTCCATCTGCAGCGCCGTGATGCCGCCGCGGGTGCCGGCGACCTTGAAGTCCATGTCGCCGTGGTGATCTTCCTGGCCCGCGATGTCGGTCAGCACGGCGAAGTCGTCGCCGTCCTTGACCAGGCCCATCGCCACGCCGGCGACCGGCGCGAGCATCGGCACGCCGGCGTCGAACAGGGCCAGCGAACCGGAACAGACCGTCGCCATCGACGAGGAGCCGTTGGACTCGAGGATCTCGGATACGACCCGTACGGTGTACGGGAAGTCGTCCTCGTGGGGAAGCACGGGTATCAGCGCCCGGCGCGCCAGCACGCCGTGGCCGATCTCGCGGCGGCTGGAGCCGCGGAGGAAGCGGACCTCACCCACTGAGAACGGCGGGAAGTTGTAGTGGAGGAGGAACTTCTGGTGGGTTTCCCCCTCGTACTCCTCGATGATCTGGGCGTCGCGCCGGGTACCGAGGGTGACCGAGGCCAGTGCCTGGGTCTCGCCACGGGTGAACAGCGCCGAGCCGTGGACGCGCGGCAGGAGTCCGGTCTCGGTGTCCAGCGCCCGGACCTCGTCCGTCGCGCGGTTGTCGAAGCGCTTGCCCTGCTTCATCACGATCTCGCGGAGCGCCTTGTCCTCGAGTTCGTTGACGATCTTGCGGACCTGGTCCCGGCGCTCGTCGTCCTCGGGAAGGCGGTCGGTGAAGCCGTTGACGACCGCCTTGACGGCGTCGCGGCGCTCGAACTTGCCGGGCGTGTTCAGGGCGGTCGTGAAGTCGTCCCAGATGGCGTTCTCGACTTCGGCCCGGAACTCGGGGGTGTAGGCCTCGGGGGCCTCCCAGTCGGGCTTCTCCAGGTCCATCTCGCGGAACAGCTCCTGCTGCGCGCGCACGATCTTCTGGAGTTCCTGGTGGCCGGCGAAGATGCAGTCGAGGATCACGCTCTCGTCGAGCTGGTTCGCGCCGGCTTCGACCATCGTCACGGCGTCCTCGGTGCCCACGACGATCAGGTCCAGGTCGGACACGTCGCGCTCGGCGCCGGTCGGGTTGAACACGATCTCGTCATCGATCAGCCCGACCCGAACGGCTCCTACCGGGTGGTAGAAGGGAATGTCGGAGAGGACGAGAGCCGTCGACGCGCCGTTGATGGCGAGAATGTCGGGGTCGTTCTCCTGGTCGGCCGACAGCACGAGGCTGATGATCTGGGTCTCGTAGAAGTAGCCCGACGGGAAGAGAGGCCGCAGGGGCCGGTCGGTCAGGCGGCAGGTGATGATCTCCTTCTCGGAGGGTCGTCCCTCGCGCTTGAAGAAGCCGCCCGGAATCCGCCCGGCCGCCGAGGTGTACTCGCGGTAGTCGACGGTGAGGGGCAGGAAACCGCGGGGTGTGCTGTCGGGCGCCATGCAGGCGGTGGTCAGCACGATGGTCTCGCCGAGCTGCACGGTGCAGGAACCGTTCGCCTGTCTGGCCAGGCGGCCGGATTCGAGGGTGATGGTGCCGTTCCCGATCGGGATGTCCTTGGTGAACTTCATGTCTTTCTCTGTATTTCCTTCTCTTTGTTTGCTGCGCCCGGCTGTGAGCGGGCGGGTAGGTGCCTTCCTTGCGAAGGCAGGCTTACGCGTGAATCGCGTGGAGTCCGGTCCGCCGGATCGGCGGCCAAGCGGCTCGTCTTCCGGGTTGCGGAGCCGGCAGGGCCCCGCTTCCGTCGCAGGGACTACCTGCGGAGGCCGAGACGCTCGATCGTCGTCCGGTAGCGGTCGAAGCTCTGGTCGCGCAGGTAGCCGAGCAAACGCCGGCGGCGGCCGACCAGCTTCAACAGGCCGCGCCGGCCGTGGTGGTCTTGCTTGTGGACCTTGAAGTGCTCGGTGAGCTCGTTGATGCGGTTCGTCAGCAGCGCGACCTGGACCTCGGGCGAACCCGTGTCCGTCTCGTGGAGACGGAAGTCACGGATGATCTGGTCCTTCACTTCGGTTGTCTGTGGCACGCTCTGATTCCTCGCTGACTCTGCTTGTTCCGTTCTGCTGGTTCTTTCTCGTGTCGCCTTCTTGCGGTTTCCTTCGTCGTTCCCAGGTTCTTTCGCGGCGCGGAGTGTAGCACGGCGGCTTCAGCGGAAAACGATCTTCGGTTGAACCACCGCCAGGCCCCGGTCGCCGATCCGTTCGGCCACCGTCCCCACGGCGAGGAACCGTCCACGACCGTCCGCGAGCTGGACCCAGTCTCCCTCGCCGGCATCGATGCCGGGCGCCAGCACCGTCTGGCCGTGCGTGATGCGCCGCTCCTGGGTGGCGTCCATCGCGACGGTTGGGAACGGCAGCGGGATCTCGTCGAACGGCACCCAGGCCGAGCCCAGTTCGTTCACCTCCAGCGGCTCGGCGCCGCGAGCAACGCCCTCGAGGCGCTCCGAGTCCACCGCCGCCTCGACCTCGAACGAGCCGACCCGAAGCCGCCGGAGCGTCGCCAGATGGCCGCCGCAGCCGAGGCGCTCGCCGAGGTCGTGAGCGAGCGACCGGGCGTAGGCGCCGGTTGAGCAGCCCAACCGGAATGCGACCCGGTCCGGACCGGGGTCGCCGAACGCGCCCGCTGGCGCGAACTCGTGGATTTCGACGTCCTTGCCCTGGCGCTCGAAGTCCTGGCCCTGGCGTGCGAGTTCGTAGTACTTCCGACCGCCGATCTTCTTGGCGGAGTAGGGAGGCGGCAACTGGTGCAGCGACCCTTCGAACTCCTTCATCGCGCTGGCGACGTCGTCCGCCGTCAGGTCGGCGGTCGAGCCCTCGAACGTGACTTTGCCGGCGGCGTCGTAGGTGTCGGTGGCCGCGCCGAGCTGGATCTCGCCCTCATAGACCTTCGGCGCCTGGATCAGAAAGCGGGTAAGGCGCGTGCCCCGACCGGCGGTCAGGAGGAGCAGGCCGGTGGCGTTGGGGTCGAGGGTGCCGCAGTGCCCGATCTTGCGCTGACCGAGCGCCCGCCGCGCGATGCGGACGACGTCATGGGACGTGCCGCCGGGCCGCTTGTCGACGAGAAGCAGACCGTGGCGTTCGCTATTGGAGGTCACGGCGCCGTCTCGTTCCCGGAGCGGCCTGGGTCGTCCGCGGTTGCCGCCTCGACAGCGGTGGCGAGTTCGGCGATCACGGTCCTTTCGTCTTCACGGCCCTCGACCAGACAGCCGGCGGCGTTGCGGTGGCCGCCACCGCCCCGCCGCGACGCGATGGCGCCCACGTCGATCCGGCCACGGCTCCTGAGCGACACCTTGACGTCCCCTTCCGGCCGTTCACGGAAGAGTGCGACGGCCTCGACGTCGCGGATCGAGCGCGGATGGTCGATCAGGCCCTCGGAATCCGTCTGGCAGGCGCCGGCGCGCTCGAACATCGAGAGTTCCAGGCGTACACTGGCGACCCGTTCGTCGCAGTGGAGTTCCAGCGTGCCGAGCATCTCCGCCAGGAGCCGCACGGCGCCGGGCGACTGGGACTCGTAGACCCAGCCCGCGACCCGCTCGGGCCGCGCGCCGTGACGGACGAGTTCGGCCGCCGCCTCGAAGGCGCGGGACGTCGCGTTCGAGAAGCGGAAGCTGCCCGTGTCGGTGGACAGGCCGAGATACAGCGCCGTGGCCGTTCTTTCGTCGATCTCGAGATCGAGGGCCTGCGCGAGGCGCAGGACCATCTCGGCCACGGCCGGCGCTTCGGTGTCGACCCAGTTGGCCCGACCGTAGAGCTGGTTACCGAGGTGGTGGTCGATGTTCAGGATCGGCAGGAGCCTCAGGGCGTCCTCCAGGTCGGTACGGTCGAGTCGCGGACATTCGAGCGGCACGGCGAAGTCGAACTCGTCCGGGAAACCGGCCGGCGGCGTCCGGCCGACATGGATCGGTACGTTCGCCGTGACGCCGGAGTAAGTGTCCGGGGCAGGGTCCGCGTTCCAGATCGTGGCGGAACGACCCGAGCCGCGCAGGAGGCGGGCGAGCGCCACCTCGGAGCCGATCGCGTCGCCGTCCGGGTGGGCGTGGCTGGAGAGCAGGAAGCGCTCGCCGGAGCGGAACGCCTCGAGCAGGTCGGAGGGGACGGTGCCGCCCGCTGGGTTCACAGTTCGCTCAGGAGTTGGTCGATGCGCTCGGCGTGTTCAGCGCCGCGGTAGAGCTCGAAGTGGAGTTCCGGGGTGCGCCGGAGGCGCAGGCGGCGACCCAGGCGGCCGCGGATGAAGCCGGCTGCCCGCCGGACCGCCCGGATCGCGGCCTGGCGTTCCTGGTCGTCGCCGAGCACGGAAAGCCGGACGTGCGCGTGGGAGCGGTCGGCGCTGAGAGTGAGATCGGCGATGCTCGCGAGCGCCGCCCGGGGATCCTGCACCTCCCGGCGCAGTATGTCCGTCAACTCCCGGCGCAGCAGGTCGCGTGCGCGGGCCTGGGATACGGATGTCACCGGGTTCTAGAGCGTCGGCTCGACGGCTTCGTGGTCGAAGGCCTCGATCAGGTCGCCGGGCTTGACGTCCTGGTAACGGTCGATGCCGATGCCGCAGTCGAAGCCGCTTCGCACTTCCGCCGTGTCGTCCTTGAAGCGGCGCAGCGAACCGATCCGGCCCTCGTGAACGACGACGCTGTCCCGGACCAGACGGATCTGGGAGTTGCGTGCGATGACGCCGTTGATCACGTGGCAACCGGCGATCATCCCGACCTTCGGCACCTTGAAGATCTCGCGCACCTCGGCGCGTCCGCGGGACACTTCCCGGTAGGTGGGTTCGAGCAGTCCGGTCATCGCCGCGATCAACTCGTCCGTCAGCTCGTAGATGACCGTGTGCAGCCGCACGTCGACCTCTTCCTTGCCGGCGAGTTCCGTCGCGCTGCGTTCGGGTCGAACGTTGAAGCCATAGATGATCGCGCCGGAGGCGGAAGCCAGAAGGACATCGTGAGTGGTCACGGCGCCGACGGCGGAGCGGATCACCCGAACCTTGACCTTGTCGGTGGAGAGTTTCTGCAGGGTCTCGCGCAGCACCTCGACCGAGCCCTGCACGTCCGCCTTCAGGATGACGGGCAGTTCCTTGACCTCGCCCTCCTTCAGGCTCGCGAACAGGCTCTCGAGGGAGACGCCGCCGGTGGCCGGCGCCAGGTCCATGCGCCGCTTTTCCTCACTTCGGAACTCGGCGATGGACCGCGCCCGCGCCTCCTGAGCCGTCGCCTGGAAGGGATCGCCGGCTTCAGGCAGCTCGTTGAACCCCGAGACCTCCACCGGCGTGGAGGGAGGCGCGTCGGTCACGCGCTTGCCCAGATCGTTCATCAGCGACCGTACGCGACCCCACGTCGAACCACAGACGAAGACGTCGCCGACGTGCAGCGTTCCGTCCTGGACGAGCACCGTGGCGACCGAGCCGCGACCGGTCTCCTTGCTCGCTTCGATCACCACTCCCTGACCTTGCAGTTCCGGGCTGGAACGGAGTTCGGCGACCTCGGCCGTGAGGTTGATCATCTCGAGCAGTTCGTCGATTCCGTCCCCCTTGATCGCGGAGACGGGGACGGCGATCACGTCGCCGCCCCAGTCCTCCACCACGAGGTCGCGATCCGCCAGTTGCTGCTTGACCCGGTCCACGTTGGCGTTCGGCCGGTCGATCTTGTTGATGGCGACCAGGATCGGCACGGCCGCCGCCCGGGCGTGGTCGAGCGCTTCGAGAGTCTGCGGCATCACGCCGTCGTCCGCGGCGACGACGAGAATGACGATGTCGGTGACCTTCGCGCCGCGGGCCCGGAGTTGAGTGAACGCCTCGTGCCCGGGCGTATCCAGGAACGTGATCCGGCCGTCGTTGTGCGCGACCTGGTAGGCCGCGATGTGCTGGGTGATGCCGCCGAACTCGCCCTCGGTGAGCCGGGACTTGCGGATCGCGTCAAGCAGTGAGGTCTTGCCGTGATCGACGTGACCCATGATCGTGACGATCGGCGGACGTTCGACCCGGGTCGGTCCATCCGCCTCGGCACGGCTCGCTTCCAGTTCTTCTTCCTGCTCGAGCTGGATCTCCTCCTCGAACGAGACGATCAGGGCTTCGAAGCCCATCTGTTCCGCCAGTTCCACGGCGAGTTCCGGCTCCAGGAGATGGTTCACGGTCGCCATCAGGCCCCGGTCGAACAGCATCTTCAGCAGGTCCTTCGCCTTGACGCCCATCTTCTCGGCCAGGTTGCGGACCTGCAGTCCCTCCGAGATCGTGATCGTGCCCCGCTGGCCGGGGTCCTCGATCGCGACTTCGGCGGCCTTCTGCCGGTCTTCCTGGCGCTCGCGGCGGGTGCGCAGGTCGACCTGGGGTGGCGTGGGTTCCGCGCGAGCGCGGGTCTCGATCGCGGGTGGCGTCGCCGCGGCAGGCGGCGGCTGTACGGTCTCCACTGCCGCAGTGGAGGCGGGATCGGACTTCTGAGTTCCGGGCGGAGCCGCTGTTGCGGGGGGCGCGTCGGCGGGCTGGGCGGGCGCTCGCGCCGCCGCGGCGGCTTCCTCGGCGGCGATCTCCTTCGCAGCGAGTTCCTCCGGAGTAGGCGGTTTCGGCTTCGACTCGGTGGGCGTCAGGGTGCGGATCGTCTGCTTGTGGACGATCGAGCGGCGGCGGTTCGGACGCATCGGACCCGCCGGCGGCCGGAGGCTCGAGATGGGACGCCGCCGGGGCGCCGCCGGCGGAGCCGCGCGGTCGCGGAGGATGACCTCGCGTTGCGGGCCGGCGATCTTCTTGCCCTCGAGCAGGGCCTTGATGATGTCCGTGTCGATCATCGCGTCTTCACCCTCGACGCGCACACCGATCGAACGGAACTTGAACAACAAGTCCTGTTCGGCCACGTTCATCCGCTTGGCCAGATCCTGCAGCCGGATTTTGCCCATGAAGTCTTCGGTCCCCCGGTTCTCTGTTTAGTCGCTCGTCCTGACCCTGCGCGCCGCTAGGTTTCGCCGTTCTCCGAATCGTCGCTGCCGGCCTGCGCCTCTGGCGCGGTTTCGTCCCCGGCGGCGCCGGACTCTTCCTCGAACACGCGGGTGAGTGCCGCCATGAAGTCCTCTTCGTCCATCGCGGGGCCTTCGCTCTCCGATGCCGCGACGGTGTCCTCCGGCGAGGCCTGTGCCGTAGCCCACTCGACGATCGAAGCGGCCACCGTTTCATCGACCCCGGGCAACATCCTGAGAGCCTCCGCGCCGGCGCCCTGCAGGGCTTCCAGATCGCCGAAGCCGGCTCCTTCAAGCGCCGCGGCGATGTCCTCGTCGACCCCTTCGATCTCGGTGAGGTCGAGGCTGTCTCCGCCGATGTCGACGTTCAGCATCTTGGCCAGGGCGTCCGCGACCTCGTCCTTGACGTCCGACTCGCTCTTGATGTCGATACGCGCTCCGATCAACTCGCTGGCGAGGCGCACGTTCTGACCCCGCTTGCCGATCGCCAGGGAGAGTTGCTCGTCCTCGACGATGACGTCGAGGTGCGGCGTTGCGCCCTCGTGGGTCACCGAGACGCGAGTGATCCGGGCGGGCGCCAGAGCGCTCTGCGCGAACGTCACCTGGTCCTCGGAGAACTCGATGATGTCGATCTTCTCGCCCCGGAGTTCGCGAATGATCGACTGCACGCGGGAGCCCTTCATGCCGACGCAGGCGCCGACCGGATCGACATCCCGCTCGCGGCTGAGCACAGCCACCTTCGCGCGCTCGCCCGGGGCGCGCACCGCGGTCTTGATGACCACGGTGCCGTCGTAGATCTCCGGCACCTCCATCTCGAACAGCTTGACCAGGAGACGGGGATCGGTTCGGGACATGACGACCTGCGGTCCCTTGGGTTGCTTGTGGACCTCGACGATCACGCCACGGATGCGCTCGCCCTGGCTGTAGCGCTCGTGGCGCGACTGCTCGCTGCGGGGAACGATCGCCTCGGTGCGGCCGAGGTCGACGATGATGTCGCCTCGCTCGAACCGCCGGACGGTGCCGTTGACGACCTCGCCGACCCGGTGCTCGAACTCGTTGAAGATCTTCTCGCGCTCCGCTTCGCGGATGCGCTGGTAGAGCACCTGCTTGGCCGACTGGGCCGCGATCCGGCCCAGGCCCTCGGTCGAAATGGGGAACTCGATCTCCTCGCCCAGCTCGGCGTCCTCCTTGTGCTCGCGAGCTTCGTCCAGGGTCCACTCGGCGAAGGGGTCCTCGACCTCGTCGACCACTGTTCGATAGCTGAAGGCGCTGAACTGGCCGGTCTCCCGGTCCATGTAGGAGCGGACGGGTTCCTTGATGTGGTGCTGCTTCTTGGCCGCCGATGCGACCGCGTCCTCCAGGGCAACGATCCACTTGTCCAGGTCGATGTCCTTCTCGTGCGCGACCTGCCTTAGAACCTCGTTGATGTTCACTTCGGGAGTGTGTGTCTGAGCCATTTTGCGGATCCCCGGCGTCAGAGTTCGACCAGGAGTCTGGCCTTGTGGATGCTGTCGATGGTGAGGGGCAGCGTGTCGCCGCTGTCGTCCTCGCGAATGAGTGCGATGGCCGGGTCGTCCGGACTCAGACCCAGAAGCTCTCCCCGCACCGTGCGCCGGCGGGCGGTACCGGCGTCGGTGAAGGTCACCCGGACGCGGCTCCCGCTGAACCGCTCGTAGTCGCGGACACGGTAGAGCTCCCGATCGAGACCGGGTGAACTGACCTCGAGCACGTAGCCCGCGGCCGGCCCGAAGTCCTCCGCGTCCAGGAGGACGGAGGCTTCCCTGGACACGTTGGCACAGAGTTCGTGCGTGACGCCGTCACGATGGTCGACCACCAGGCGCAGGCGGTCGCCCCGGAACGCCGCCTCCAGCAGCTCGCAGCCGTGGCTCCCGGCCAGGCGCTCGAGCCGGCGGAAAAGGTCGGTGTCGATGGAATTGCCCACGTCGCGTCGCGCCCCGTGCGATGACCCGGCAGTCGCCGGCCGGGCCGGCGCCCGGAACTCGCGAACAGGTTCGAGAGAGGTCATGTGGCGGCAGAGTCGGTTCTTTGCTGGAATTTCGTGATCTCTTAGAACAAAAAAGAGCGGGCCGAACACCCACTCTCAGCAGCCGACAGCCGGTATTCGGCGTTTCGCTCTCCGCAGGAGAAGCGCCGGCCGTCGGACGGGAACTATACAACGGCCGGATCGGCCCGGCAAGCCGTTCCCGGGTGCTCGTGCCAGAATGGCGCGCCTTCGATGGCCGGCGTGACTCTGCGGGCGGAATGCCGCGAAACGGCAGGGACTTCGTGCCGGGAAGTCGGCTGCATGTTGGCCGCCACTCGCGTTGGCAGGCGACTTGCACGCTCTGGCGGCGAGGCGTCGGAAAGGCCGGCGCCCTACGGTTGTATGCTTCAGGCGCCGCCGCGTCGCGGCACCTGCTTCCCCTATACCTGAACTGGAACTTGCGAACGATGAACACGAAGAAGCAGATCCTCTTTACCGCCCTGATGGTCGTCGGGGCCCTGGTGTTCGGCATGATCATCGCCGGCGGGCTGAACCTCACCGAACCGACGCGCGCCGAGGAAACGGCCCTGCCTGCCGTGGCCGCGGAGAAGGATGCGCGGGACGAGCAGGCGAGACGGGTCGAGCGTCATGCGAGGACCGCGATCGACAGCTTCGCCGATCTGGCGGAGGCGGTTCTGCCGGCGGTCGTGACGGTCAAGGTCGTGCGGATCGAGGAGGCGCCGGAGCTCCGGGGCTTCCAGGACTTCTTCCGGCGCGTTCCGGGACAGCCGGAACCGGAGCAGGAGGAACAGCGCTTCCCCGGCGCCGGAAGCGGCTTCCTGATCTCCGCCGACGGCTGGATCGTGACGAACAACCACGTAGTCGAGCGGGCGGAGAGAATCCAGGTCGGCATGGACGGCCGCGACTATCCCGCCGAAGTCAGGGGCCGGGACCGCGAGACGGATCTGGCCCTGCTCAAGATCGACGCCGGCGAGGAGCTTCCGTACCTGCCGCTGGGCGACTCGGACGCGCTCCGGGTCGGGGACTGGGTCATGGCGGTCGGCAACCCGCTGAGCTTCGAGGCGTCGGTGACCGTGGGCGTGGTCAGCGCCATGGGGCGATCGATCGCGATCGAGAACAACCGCGCCGACTTCGCCAACTACATCCAGACCGACGCCGCGATCAACCTCGGCAACTCCGGCGGCCCCCTGGTCAACACCGCCGGGGAGGTGGTCGGGATCGCGACCGGCAAGGCGTTCGCCGAGAACATCGGTTTCGCGGTGCCCGTGGACGTGCTCGAAGGGGTGCTTCCCCAGCTACGGGACACGGGCCGGGTCCGGCGAGGTTATCTGGGCGTCAACATTCGCGACCTGGAGCACATCGAGGCCCGCTACTACGGGCTTGAGGAGCCGAATGGAGCGTTCGTCTCGAACGTCCAGGCGGACACGCCGGCGGAGAAGGCGGGAGTCGAGGCCGGCGACGTCATCCTCGGTGTGGACGAGCATGAAGTGGAAGGGACGCGCGACCTGATCGACTACGTGGCCGCGCTGCCGCCGGGTCGCGACGTTCGGTTGCAGGTGCTGCGCGACTCCGAGCGCATCCGACTCGACGTCAAGCTCGAGGAGCGGCCGTCCCTCATCGCGGAGCAGGAGGAACCGACGCCGGCCGCGCCGCCTCGTGAGGAGAGCATGGACTGGCTCGGCCTGGAACTCCGGCCGCTGACGCGAACCCTGCGCGAGCGCGCCCAGTTGGACCGCCGCCAGCGCGGCGTCTTCGTGTCCGGCGTCTCCGCTCGCAGCGTGTTCGCGGAAAAGGGCTTCCAGGAAGGGCTGGTGATCGTCGGCATCAACGATGCCGCGATCGAGAGTCTCGGCGATCTGGAGGAGGCAGCGGCCGCACTCGAGTCCGGCGATCTCGTCCGTGTCGAAACGCTTCTCCCGGGCGGTCAGCGTTTCTTCTCGGTAATCGAAGTACCCTGACGTTTCCGCGGAGGTCTTTCCCTTGACGCGGCCCACAGGCCCGCGCGTGCTCGTGGTCGACGACGAGGAGTCGATTCGGGCATCGCTCCGGATGATCCTCGAGTTCGAGCGTTACCGCGTCGACGAGGCGGCGAACGGCCGGGAAGCACTGAGGCGAGTCATGACGAGGCCTCCGGCCGCCGTCCTGCTCGACATCAAGATGCCCGAGATGGACGGTCTGTCGACGCTGTCGGGCTTGCGGGAGCGGGGCCACGACATGCCGGTCGTCATGATCAGCGGCCACGGCGACATCGCCGCGGCCGTCGAGGCGACACGCCTGGGCGCGTACGACTTCCTGGAAAAGCCGCTGGAGCGCGACCGGGTGCTGCTGGCGCTTCGGAACGCCGTCGAACGGCAACGGCTCCGGGACGAGAACCGGGAACTCAGGCGGGCTCCCTCAGAGCTGGTCGGAGAGTCCCCGGCGATGAAGGAACTCCGGGCCACGATCGAGCGCGCCGCACCGACTCCGGCCACCGTGCTGATCACGGGCGAGAGCGGAGTCGGCAAGGAACTCGTCGCGCGTGCGATTCACGCCGGCAGCCAGCGCAGCGAAATGCCCCTGGTCCAGGTCAACTGCGCCGCCATTCCGGACGAGTTGATCGAGTCCGAGCTGTTCGGTCATGAAAAGGGGGCCTTTACCGGCGCGGTGCGCCGTCAGGTGGGGAAGTTCACGGCCGCCGACGGCGGCACGATCTTCCTCGACGAGATCGGCGACATGTCCGCCCGCACCCAGGCGAAGGTGCTGCGCGCCCTTCAGAGCGGCGAGATCGAACCGGTCGGCGCCAGGATGGCGACGACGGTCGATGTCCGGGTCGTGGCCGCGACACACCGCGATCTTCCGGCGGAGATCGAGGCCGGACGCTTTCGCGAGGACCTCTTCTACCGCCTGAACGTTGTGCCGGTACACGCGCCTCCGCTGCGCGAGCGGCTCGAGGATCTTCCGTTGCTGGTGGAGCACTTCATCGAGCGTTTTGCGATCGAGAACAACTACCGCCAGAAGAGCCTGACCCGGGGTGCGATACGGCAGTTGCAGGCGATGCCGTGGCGCGGCAACGTCCGGGAACTGAAGAACCTGCTGGAGCGCGTGCTGATCCTGAGCCCGGGCGACAGGATCGACCGGGCAGCCGTCCTCGGTCTTGCGGGTTCCGTGCGTGGTGGCCTCTCGGAGGCTATTCTCGCGCTTCCCACCCTGCGCGAATTCAGGGAGAGCTCGGAACGAATGTACCTGGCGAAGAAGCTTGAGGAGCACGGCTGGAACGTGACCCGTACCGCGAAGGCCATCGGGACGCCGAGGAGCAACCTGTACAAGAAGATGGAGCAGTACGGGCTCCGCCGGGAGGCGGCGCCTTGATCGCCGAGCGGCCTGGAGCCCTGGCTCCGCACCGGATCCTCGTCGCCAAGCCCGGGCTGGATGGTCACGACCGTGGCGCCAAGGTGGTCGCGCGCGCGCTGCGCGACGCGGGATTCGAGGTGATCTACACCGGTCTTCGGAAGACGCCGGAGCAGATCGTCGCCGCGGCCGTGCAGGAAGACGTGCGGGCCGTGGGTCTGTCGATCCTCTCCGGAGCCCACAACACCCTGCTGCCGGAGGTGGTGGAGGGGCTGCACGTCGCCGGGGCCGACGACGTGCTCGTGTTCGCCGGGGGCATCGTTCCCGACGCGGACATCGCGGAGCTCAAGGCCGCCGGCGTGGACGAGGTCTTTCCGCCTGGCTCCAGTACGGCCACGATCGTCGAGTACCTGAACCGCCGGCTGGCGGCCGCGGGACCGGCCGGCGGGGCCGGTCGCTGATGGCGGGCGGCGGGCTCTACGCCAACGCGCAAGCGCAGACACCAGCGATGGAGAAGCGCTTCGAGCCTGCCTCCTACGAAGGCAAGTGGCAGCAACGGTGGGACGAACAGGACCTGTACCGCTGTGCTGCCAATCCGGAAGGCAAGGGCGACCCGGACGGCAAGGGGTCGAAGCCCTACTGCATCCTCATCCCGCCGCCGAACGTCACCGGCAAGCTGCACATGGGGCATGCCCTGCAGAGCACCCTGCAGGATCTGGTCACGCGCTGGCGGCGCATGCGCGGCGACAACGCGCTGTGGCTGCCGGGGACGGATCACGCCGGCATCGCGACCCAGCTCATGGTCGAGCGACACCTGGAAGAGCAGGGCTCCAGCCGGCTCGAGCTCGGCAGGGAGAAGTTCGTCGAGCGGGTCTGGCGGTGGAAGCACGAGTACCACGCGAACATCCGCGGCCAGTTGCAGCGTCTGGGTGCTTCCTGCGACTGGTCCCGCGAGAGGTTCACGCTCGACGACGGCCTGGCGCGCGCGGTGCGCACGGCCTTCGTGCGCCTTCATGAAGAGGGCCTGATCTACCGCGGCGAGCACATGGTCAACTGGTCGCCGGTGCTGAGGACGGCGGTTTCCGACCTCGAGGTGGAGAACCGCGAGGTCGAGGGCCGCCTCTACCACCTCGCCTACCCCCTGGAGCCGCTCGCGGAAAGCTCCACGGCCGAGGAGCCGCTGGTCGTGGCCACCACGCGGCCGGAGACGATGCTCGGGGATACTGCCGTCGCCTTCCACCCGGAGGACGAGCGCTACCGCCACCTCGCCGGACGCACGGCCAGGCTGCCCCTCCTCGGCCGGCGGCTCCGGCTGGTCGCCGACGAGCACGTCGACCCCGAGTTCGGCACCGGGCTGGTCAAGGTGACCCCCTTCCACGATCCGAACGACTACGAAATCGGCCGCCGCCACGACCTGCCGGGCGTGCGCGTGATCGACTTCGACGGTCGGATGACCGCCGAGGCGGGTGCCGATTTCGAGGGCCTGGACCGCTTCGAGGCCCGGCGCCGCGTGGTGGAACGGCTGGATGGCGAGGGGCGGCTGGTCAAGGTCGAGGCCCACGTCCACAGCGTTGGCCACTCCCAGCGGAGCGGCGAGCCGATCGAGCCGATGCTGTCGCCGCAGTGGTTCGCGGACGTCTCCGGCATGGCGCAGGATGCTCTGGCGGCGGTCGAGAGCGGCGACATCAGCCTGATTCCCTCCTCCTGGGACCGGACGTGGGAGCATTGGCTCAGGAACATCCGGCCGTGGGTGATCTCACGCCAGCTCTGGTGGGGACACCGCATTCCGGCCTGGTACGACGCGGACGGCGCCTGCTACGTGGCGATGGACCGGGCCGCCGCCGAGGAGAAGGCGGGCACGGCCGAGCTGACCCGTGACCCGGACGTGCTGGACACCTGGTTCTCGTCCGGCCTGTGGCCGATCTCGACGCTGGGCTGGCCGGACGAGGAGGCAGCCGACCTCCGCACCTGGTACCCGACCGAGGTCCTGATCACGGGCTTCGACATTCTGTTCTTCTGGGTGGCGCGCATGGTCATGCTGTCGCAACACCTCTACGGCGACGTGCCCTTCCGGTCGGTTCACCTGACTGGACTCGTTCGGGACGCGGATGGCGAGAAGATGTCGAAGACCAAGGGCAACACGGTCGACCCGATGGACCTGATCGAGGAGTACGGGGCGGACGCGATGCGCTTCACCCTGGCGGTTCTCGACGTGCCGGGGCGCGACATTCCGCTCGACCTGGAGCGGATGGCCGGCTATCGGGCCTTCGGCAACAAGATCTGGAACGCGGTCCGGTTCGCTCTGGCGCGCACCGAGGGGGCGAGCGTTCCGGGTTCGGCCGCCGAGTTACTCGGCGACGATCTGGCGGCGCCCGAACGTTGGATCCTCTCCCGCCTGTCGGCCACCGCGGCCGCAGTCAACGAGGCCCTCGAGGAGTTTCGTTTCGACCGTGCCTGCAACGCGCTCTACCACTTCTTCTGGCACGAGCTCTGCGACTGGTACATCGAGTTCGCGAAGCCGGCCCTGTCGGGAAAGGCGCCGCGGCCGCGGGCCGCCGAGACCGTTCTGTTCACGCTCGAAGCGAGCCTGCGGCTGCTGCATCCGGTGATGCCGCACCTGACCGAGGAGCTCTGGCAGCGCCTGCCGCGCGCTTCGGCTGCCGGCGCCGGGGAACCGGAGAGCATCGCGCTTCAGGCTTACCCGCTGAGCGACGACGACCTGATTTCGGACGAGGTCGAGCGGGGCATGGACGCCGTGATCGCCGTGGTCCAGGCGGTCCGGAGTCTGCGCCGGGAGCGGAACCTCGCCGGCGCCGCGAAGATGTCGGTCTTCGTGGAGGACGGCGACCGGGACCTCATCGCCTTCGTCGTCGAACAGGAGTCCCTGCTGGGCGCCGTTGCCGGTGTCGCCCAGGTAACCGCCGGTCACGGACCGGCCGGGTCGGTCCGGGACCGCGCCGGCGGCGTGAACCTCGCGTTCGAGGTCGAGGCCCCCGAGATGAGCGAGTCCGAGCGTGCGAAGCTCGCCAGGGATCTGCAGAAGATCGACGCCGAGATCGCCGGCGCCCGGGGCCGTCTCTCGAACCCCGGGTTTCTCGAGAAGGCACCGGCCCACGTGGTCGAGGGCAACCGCGCCCGGCTCGCCGAACTGGAGGAACGTCGCCAACGGATGGCCGAAGCGCTCGAGGCCTAGCTGCTACCCTTCGCGCCCCTATGGAGGACCGCTCCGAGGCATACGACCAGTTCACCGGAGAGCTGCTGGCCTGGAAGCCGCGCCTGCCGGGCAACCTGGTGCTGATCGACACGGTCGATTCGACGAACCGCTTCGTCAAGGCACTGGCCGAGCGGTTCTTCGAAGAGGAGTCGACGCCGCCGGCGGCCCTGGTCGTGGCGTTCGAACAGACGGCGGGCCGGGGTCGACAGGGCCGCTCCTGGGTCAGCACCGCGGGACGCGGTCTCTACTGCACCTGGCTGCAGCCGTTGCCGATCGCCGGGGCGGGTGGTTCCCTCGAGGATCAGCTCGGGACGCTGCCGCTTCTGGCCGGCATCGGCGTGTGTCGTGGGTTGACCGGCTTCGTCGAGGGCCGGGCAGGCCTCAAGTGGCCGAACGACGTCCTCGTCGACGGCCGCAAGATCGCCGGCATCCTGATCGAGACGGTGGTCGGCAACGGCGGCGAGACGGTGGCCCTGATCGGTTTCGGCGTGAACTACGACTTCGGCGAAGCAGGCGATCTGCCGACGCCGGTCGCGACGTCGATCGCACTCGAAGCCGGGAACCGGCCTTCACGGGCGGCCGTCGCCGCGCGGCTCGCCGCGTCGCTGGAAGCCGAGCTGGGTCGCGCGGGAGACGTGGAGTACACCCTGGATGCCTACCGTCGCTGCACCGTCCACCGCGAGGGAGACGAAGTGAGCTGCCGGATCGGCGGCGAGACGGTTGCCGGCCGGTTCGCGGGCTTCGATGACGGTGGACGCTTTCGGTTGCGGACCTCCGGCGGCCTGCGCACGATCGCCTCGGGCGAGGTCATCGAGGCGTGACGTCCGGAGCGGATCCCGACAGCGGGGACCGCGACTACTTCGAGACGATCGAGGAGGAGTTCATCCGGCTGCGGGGAGCGCCCCTGCTCCTGAGTCCGGCCGACTGGCGCCTGGCGGACGGCTGGCGGCAGCAGGGCGTCCCGCTTCATCTCGTGCTCGAGAGCATCCGGAGAGTCTTCGAGCGGCGCGCTGAACGGCAGGCGGCCTCGCCGGAGTTGAAGCAGAGGAACGTCAGCAGCCTGCGTTACTGCCGTCCGGCGGTGGAGAAGGCATGGGCGGAGTATCGGGAACTCGGGGCGGCGCCGCCGGTGCGGCGGCAACCATCAGCGATCAACGTGCCGGGGCGGCTCGGAGCGCTTGCGTCCGCACTGCCCCCGACCCTGGCAGATGTCGAACTCTGGCGGAGCAGGTTGATGAAAGTCGGCGGCACGGCCCCAGAGGTCGAGGCCCGGTTGGCCGAACTCGATCTCGAACTGGTCGCGGGGGCGTTCGACGGCCTCGCGCCGGCGGACCGCGAGGCCGTCCTCGCGGGCGCCGATGAAGCCCTGCGGCGAACGGCGGGACGGGTGGACGAGGAGAGGCTGCCGGATCTTCGTCAGCGCCTGGTGCGCCGCCTGGTGCGCGAGCGGCTCGGGCTTCCTCTGCTGTCGCTCTTTGCCGAGACGGCGCGGGCGCCGGGGGAGAGCTGACTCAGCCGTTCCGCTCCTCGCGCTCGCGGCGCCAGCGGTCGGCGCAGCGGTCGTAGAGCACGACGCCGACCGTCATGCCGAGGTTCAGCGAGACCGCGGTGGGAACGCGAAGGCGGTGGTCGCTCCGCTTCAGGATGCGCTCGGAAACCGAACCGCTTTCCGGTCCGAACACGTAGCAGGCCCGCTCCGGGTGAACGAAGTCGGGAAGCGCGATCGCGTCCGGAACGATCTCGACCGCGACCACGGTCGTGTCGCGGGGAGCCGCTTCGAGCAGATCCTCGACCTCGATCACCGGGACGTGCCGGTAGGCGCGGGTCGGATCGGTCGGCAGCCGGCGGACGTCGATGTCTTCGGACGGCTGACCCAGGATGATCATGCGGGCCTGGAAGCAGAGCGCCGCCCGCAGGACGTGGCCGACGTTGACGGGATCGGCGGGCCGGTCGAGCGCCACGCAGGCGAAGCCGCGGCCGCCCGCCAGATCCGCGCGGCGCTGGACCGGGCGCTCGATCTTCTTCGCCACTCAGGTCGCCTCGCCGCCGTGCTGCTCGAAGAGACGCTCGATCAGGAGCTGGAGCGGGAACCGGTTCAGCCTGCCGGTTCCGGCGGCGCGCTCTCCGTAGCTGGTCACGTCGTCCGGCGCGATCCCGTCGCCCCAGATCAGCACCGGCACCGGATCGGCGCCGTGCGCGCCCAGTTCGGACAGAGTGGCGTGATCGGCCGTCACCGCGACCCGGACGGGTTGCTTCAGGCGGTCGAGCAGGGTCGCGAGCTCACGGTCGAGGCGTTCCAGGAAGGCAACCTTCAGATCGGGGCGGCGATCGTGGGCGGCGATGTCGGCGCCCTTGACGTGGACCATCACCAGGTCGTGCTCCTCGAGCGCCTCCACGGCGCAGTCGAACTTCAGCGAAAGGTCCGTGTCCACGTTCGCGGTCATGCCGCGGCGGCGGATCACCGAAGCGCCGAGCGCCGAGGCGATGCCCATCACGGTCCGGTCGCCGCCGATGCAGGCCGCGCTGAGCGGCAGGCCGCCCGGCTCGAGCGGCAGCAACCGGTGGACCCGGCCCACTCCCCGGGTCAGGACGGCGTTCGCCGGGAGGTCGCCGCCTTGCCGCCGTTCCTCGTTCACTGGATGCCGCTCCAGCACCCGCCGCGCTTCCTGCTCGAACAGGGCCAGGACGCGGGCCGTGTGCTCGGCGCTGTCGTCGTTCGGATCGAGCGGCCTCGGGACCAGCGGCCGTCCCGACGGTGCGCCGTCGCCCGGGTCGGAGCCTTCGATCGCCGAGGTCAGCCCCTCGCCGCGCAGGGTGATCGCGAGCCGATGCTCGGTCGTCGCCCGTACGCGGACCTTGACCCGTTCCGAAGCGGGCAGATCCAGCCGGTCGATCGCCTTGGCCAGCTTCCTGGCGTCCTTGCGGATTCGGCCGGCCCGCCGGTCGACGACGAAGCCGCGTTCGTCGAGGGTGGCGAAGTTGCCGCGGATGGCGATCGTGCCCGTCTTCAGCTTGAGGCCGGCGCCGAGGGCCTCGATCGGTCCCCGCGTCATCACCCGCGGCGATTGCGCGAAGAGGGCGAGGTTCCCCGACGCGGTATCCGGAACCACGTCGGGGGCGATCGGGTCGGCCAGGCCGCAAGCCCCCTCCCGGGCCAGCCGGTCGAGCGTGGGCGTCCGTGCGGCTTCAAGCGGAGTCCGCGCGCCGAGGGAGCGCAGGGGCCGGTCGGGGAGCCCGTCGATCACCAGCAGGAGAGCCGGGGTTCGTCTCTCGCTGAGAGACTCCGCCGATGCCTGGGTGAGCCACGGCAGGCGCTGGGAGAGGCTCTGGCCGAGCAGGGCGATGGCGGTCGGAAGCAGCTCCTCGCGATCCGTCGTGTCGAGGACGGGAACGCCTGCCTCCTTCGCCAGGCGCAGCAGGTGCCTCTGCTGTCCGCGAATGACCCGGAAGTGGTCGAGCTGCCGGTTCGGTCGCCGGCCGGCGAACGACTCGCGGGCCAGGAAGTGGCTGCGGTGGATCTCCTCGTCCGGCGTCGAGAGCATCGTGAAGAACTGGTAGGCCTCGCCTTCGAGATCGCTGAAGGGCACCATGCCCGGCAGCAGGTGGACACCCTCGACGACCAGGCTCAGGTTCTCCGCGATCGCCCGCTCGACCACCGCCCGGACGCCGACGCATACCCTGGCGGCCTGTTCTCCCAGGGTCGCTACCTGGGGGTTGGCGGCGGCGGCCCCGTACTCGCTGGATGGGTCCGCCGGCGTTTCGTAGCTCGAGACGTGGAGCGCCGGCAGGATCGCCGGCGCGAACACCATCCGCATCACCTGACGGACCGTGTCGGTGGCGTTGATCCGGTAGATGCGGAGCTGCGGCGCCAGGTCGAGCGCCAGTGTCGACTTGCCGGTGCCCCCGGCGCCGCCGATGTAGAGGATCAGCGGCTTCGGGAGCCTCCGCAGGCGCCGGATCAGCCGGTAGCGACCGGCCGTATCGGCGCCCTCTTCCGACTCGAGGAGCTCGGCGATCCGCCGCGCGAGACGACGCTTCTCGAGGCTGGTCGTGCCCTCGTGCTGCAACTGTCGCTGCAGTTGTTCCACCCGACGGTAGGCCCGGTCGAAGTCGAGCCCGGCCGCGTACAGGCTGCGGGCGAGCAACCCGCGGGAAAACGGCTGCGATTCGCCGTGGTGGGTGATCTGGATCGGGCGCTCGGCCACGCCCTCGGTGACGATCAGGTTTCCTCCCGCGCGCGGCGCAGCGGGCAGTTGGAGCAGTTGAGAGGCTCACCGTCGGGGCCGAGAACGTCAGGACCGCCGCAGGAGCCACGCAGGCAGCGGCCGCTGAGAAGAACCCCGACGGACATGAGGATCACCGAGACGGCGATGACGGTGATCGTGAGAAACAGGATCGCCATGGCTCCCGGAAGTCTACCGGTCGCGGCGCTGGGGCAGGTCGAGGTGGCACCCGCCGGTCCGGGGCTCCGTGGGGAGGGTCCCAGCGG
>JAJEBV010000013.1 GCA_022822365.1 Thermoanaerobaculia bacterium
GGGCTGGTACAACCCCCATCGGCGCCACTCCGCCCTCCGATACCTCTCGCCCGTCAACTTCGAGAAAGCCTGCAACCAACACTACGAAGCCGCCGCCTGAACCCTAAACACAAACTGTCCACGAAAGCGGGGCAACTTCACTCCGCTCTTTCCCGGACGACACGGGAGCCCGATTGCTCTGGTCGGACCTCCAGAGCATCGTCACGTCGGAACTGGGTAGTTCGCTTGCCGGTGACTTGGGGTCGGACAATCTGGGTGGTTCCCGGCAAACCTGCCGGGGACAAAGGAGCCTTCGAGCGGCTAAGTTCTCCCGATCGATAGTGAGGAGGGTGCGATCATTTACGCTGACGAGAACGAGAATGGGTGCCGACCTGCCCGTCCGACGGTGCGGACAGTGCGCCGCAACCGCCATCGAGGAGCCTTATCGTGACCGTCAGGTTCGGCGGGACAAGCGGTAGAGGGCGCCTGGTGGAGGAGGGTTTCGCTGGCGCCGTGAGCTCAAACGGATCGAGGGCATCTGGCGGCGCGAGGTCGGTACGGGTTCGATCTCGCTGGAGAACTGCGCTCTACAGGAGGTGACGATGACAGCCCAAACTTCGGGTTCCGACCCGGTACGCGTTGGAACGCTGCTCGGTGCTTTGGCACCGCTGGTCATTGCATTGGTGGCAGGAGTGGCGTATGTCGTGAACATCAGTCGAGACTTGGGCGACGCATCGCAGCGGATCACCGAGGTCGAGCGGCTCATGGACAGTGGTGCGGCGGCTCTCTGGGGGCCCGGTGGCGCGCCAGATCATGTCCCCGGACAACCGATCGGGTTTGCGAACGCTGGTGGCTGGGGATCGTGGAGCGACGTCAAGATCTGTCCGGATGGTCAGTGGGTCTGCGGGCTCCAGCAGAGAGTGGAGCCGCCCGTTGGAGGCGGCATAGGCGACGACGACACTGCAATGAACGCGGTTCGGTTCTACTGCTGCCCGTTGTTGCCCCAAGAGAGCACGGTGGCCGAATCCCCGTGACGCCCACTGCGTCGATGACAGACATGATGAGACACTTCGCTGCCGCAGGTGTACTCGTGGCCGTCCTTGCGGGTTGCTCGGGGTCGCAGATCCCTACGCCGCCATTGGAGCCGGCGGTGGAAGAGGAGCAGAGGGTGGTTGCGCGTTGCGAGGTTGACTGGCGGTGTTACGCCATCGACCCGGAGACCGGGAAGCGCACAGGGCTGCTCCGGTCTGACACGGCTTCGGGTGAGGGCTATGCGGATGTTGCCGACGAGTCGTTTCTCTGCCGAATTGCCCAGGAGGCGGCCGAGAGGGTGCGATGCCGTGAGGGCGGCCCGTACTTCGAGCAGTTGGAGATCGACCGGGACTGTTCGTGCAGTCGTTGGCTAGAAGGAGAGGGGTGAGTTGATTGGCGAGGAAGCCGAACCTGCCTGTGCGAACCGGTTCGCACTCGCGCTTAGAGTCCCTGCGAATCGAATCGCCGCGATTCTGCGGGGGCAGGGGGCGGTCACGGCCGAAAACCGACCTTCGCCTGGGCCTGTACTTAGGCACGGGCACAGCGCTGTGGGCGAACATGCAAGCGGCGCACGACGTGTCGGTGGTCGAGGCTGAACGGTGTAACGCGTTCAGCGGCGAGGTGCCTCCATTCAGCGCAGAGCGAGAGCGATGAAGCCGGCTGCCATCGGCGCCAGGATGGCAAGAATGCCACCCATCATCCACCTGATCGCCCTGAACTCGCCTCTCATCTCGGCCCGCAACCCGTTCATCTCGCCCCGTAGCCCGTCCATCTGACCGGCGATCTCCCGGCGGAAGCTCTCGAAGCGGTCCCGGACCTCTTGGCGCAGGGCCTCCATCGCCCGCTCGAGGGCCTCGATCCGGGTCGTGTTCTTCGCCACGGTGGTCGCGAGGTCGCTCAGTTCGGTTCGCACGTCGGCGATGTCCTGCTTGAGTGCGCGTTCGACTCCGGCGACGTCCTGCTTCGTCGCCAGGGCTTCCTGGTCTGCGCTGATCATGTGGACAAGCTCCTCTGCCTGCGCGCGATCGAACCCGACTTCTTCAAGCCGGCGTCTGGCCGCCTGATCTGAGCATCTTACGCCGTAGCCTTCCATTCCTGAGTCTCCTTGAGGATCTGCGTTCTCGATGAGGGTGCGAGGACGCCTCGCGGAAGTGGCCGCGCAGTCGAGCAGGCGCGCCCTCAGACGGGCCGAGAGCGGCGTGCCGAGGCGAACGAGGGGCCCTGTTGACTTGGACGGATTTCGGGCGGGCCCACTGGACTCGCGGCCTACCGGCCGTCGAGGCGGAACGCGGCGCCGCGATCAGCCGCGAGGTGCTGCCAGCGGTGGGAACATAGCCGGCGTCCGGTCGAATTCGATCCGCTCCACGTCGACCCACGCGACGTACTCGGCGCTCTCGCTGCCGTCGGTGAAGATCAACATGCCGGCATTCTCTTCACCGAGGTCCCCTGCGCATTCGAGTTGCAGCTTCTCACCGCTGTGTAGGGTCACGCCGGCGTGCCGGCCCGGGGCGCACCCCTTCTGGGCCGGAAGCACGACCGACGCGACCAGGCCGAAGGGGATCGTGTAGTCGATGCCGCCCGCCGGTGCGTCGAGTGTCTCAGTCGTTTCGCTCTCGTCCAGGTCGAAGACGATCCGCCCTGCGAGGCGGTGCCCGGCGCGGGTCGTGACGGCGCCCGAAAGCGGCTCCCCCGGCGGGAAGTCCTCATAGGCGGGGCCGCTGCCGTCGGCAGCACTGAAGTCGAGCCGCTCGAAAGCCGCCCACAACACGAGCACCCGGCCGTACCGCCGGTCGTCGACGTAGACGCCTCGATTGCCGCGGCCGACGGCGCGGGTGCCGGAGAGGACGAACTCGCGGCCGTCCCGGAGCGTCACCCGCGCGCTGTCCTCGGAGTCGCGCGCAATGGCGGGGATGGCGTCGAAGCGCAGGCTGAGCTCCCCGTCGACGCTTCGGCCCTGAAGCTCGTCGGCGCCGACGCTGTACTGCCGGTCCCACTGGACGAAGCCGGTGAAGCTCCCGTGTGCGGTGCGTACCGTGCCGTGCAGCCGGTCCGGAGCGGCTTCGAGGTCGGCGGTCGGGAGGAACTCGATGGCGCGGATCCGACGTTCGCTCAGGTCCACGACGCCGTGCCGGGCGTCCCATACGCGGACGCCGTCGGCGAAGTCGTCGGCATCGAAGCGGTTGAGGACGAACCCGGTTCCGCTCTTGAGCGTCACCAGGAGTTCGCGGCCGCTCGGCTCGATCCGTCTGAGGTCGCCGAAGCGGGCCATGAAGGGCCGGCCCAAGTTGAGCCGGTTCTTCCGCCGGGTGATCTCGACGCCGAGGACGGTGACCGGCCGGCTCTCGGTCAGCCGCTCGGCCGGCACGTCCGCGGCCCAGGGGTTCTCCTCCTTGAAGCCGTTGAAGTAGTCGCCCCAGAACGCCTCCTCGTCGCCGCCGAAGCGCAGCCGCCCTTCGTAGGCGGCGCCGCCGTGCGTCGTGACGCGTCCGTAGAGAAAGCCTCGGTGAGCCTCCACCAACGTCGCGGGCGAGCGGGGAATCGCCGGCGAGGCGTTGACGTCAGCGTCGCTGTGCACGTTTCGCAGCAGACGGGCCGCGACGAGGCCGAGAGCCACGAGAAGGGCGACCAGCAAGAGCGCGGCGGTGCCGCCGGCGATCCTGGCTCTCGTCATTGCCGGAACATTCTCTCCGAACCGGGGGCGGAGGGACCCCCTGCAAGACTGACGAAGTCGACGGGCCAGCGGTTACCGTAGGCGTCTGCGAACGCGGGCGCCGGCGCACCCTGTGTGGGGCGACCTACCCGGTTGGCAGCATGCGGGTCAGGCGTGCCGTCTCTTCACCGGCGCGGATGCTGGCGGCGTGCCAGTGGTCGGCGAGGATGCCGTCGGACCACCGCCGACGATCAGCACCTGCGTCTCGATGGGCTCAGATTCCAGGGTCGACCCCCGTCATCTCCACCGACAGCTCCCACAGCCGCCTGCCCAACTCCGGGTCGCGGCTCGCCGGATTCGACCAGGCCTTGACGGCCGGACCGCTCAGCTCCCCGAATCGTGCCGGCCCGTAGTAGTCGGCACCCTCGACATCGGTCCCGGTCGCCGCCATCAGCGTCGGCCAAGCGCCCTCGGCCTGGGTGTTGAAGAACGCCCGGACCAGCGGCGCCGCCATCTGGATCAACGGGAAAGCACGGCCGATCTCGGTCTGGGCCAGGCCCGGATGGCAGGCGAGGGCGATCGTCCGGGAGCCCCGGGCCTTCAGACGCCGCTGAAGTTCGTACATTAAGAGCAGGTTGGCCAGCTTGCTCTGCTGGTAGCGGGCCTGGCGCGAGTAGACCTTCGCGCCGTCGATGTCCTCCCAGTGGATTCGGCCGCCTCGGTGAGCGAGGCTGGCGGTGATGACGACCCGGCTGCCCTCGGTTTCCTCGAGCTTCGGCAGAAGCAGCCCGGTGAGCGCGAACGTGCCCAGGTGATTGACGGCGAACTGCGCCTCGAAGCCGTCCACGGTCAGGGTGCGCGGCACCCCCATGATGCCGGCGTTGTTGACGAGGACGTCGAGTCGCGGTTCGGCGGCCGCCCGTTCGGCGGCGGCGCGGACGCTGGCCAGATCGGCCTGGTCGAGCGGCAGGAACTCGACGTCGGCTTCGGGCGACTCGGCGCGGATCCGCTCGATCGCGCCCGCGGCGCGCTCCTCGGAACGGCACCCGAGAAGCACTCGTCCGCCTTTCCTCGCCAGCACTCTGGCCGTCTCGAAGCCGATGCCGGTGTTCGCGCCGGTGACGAGGAAGGTCCGTCCCGACTGGTCTTGGACATCGCGGTCCGTGAATCCTGGTGTCATGGGTCTCCGTCTCCCCGATGTCCTGGTCGGTCGATCCGGAACGGTAGCCGATGATCAGTCGACGAACGAGCCCTTGCGCTGAGCCGCGTCGCGAGACCCTGCTCTCAGTCGGCGGAGCAACGACTCGTCCTCCACAATCTCGGCCATCTCGGCGTCGTCGACGAACTGTTGCTCGCGGACCTTGTCGAGCGCCGCCCTGCTTCTGAACTCGGCCGCAGCGTCCTCCATCGTGCGAAAGGCGACGCCGTCGCAGTCCGCCATGTGGTCGAGGAGCCGCTCCAGCATGAGCATCCGGGCGCCGCGTCCGATGCACTGCGGATGGAGGCAGAGCACGAAGACGCCGGCGCCGAGGCGCTGGTGGAGGTAGTCGAACTCCGCGGACCAGATCTCGTAGACGTCGTTCGGAGAGCGTAAGCCTTCCGAACGCGGGAGGTCGGGGCTGAAGTAGGGCCAGTCGTCGAGGGCCCAGTCGAACGGGAGCTCGACCAGGTCGACCGGTTCGCCGAACACATGCGGGCCGTCCGTTCGGGCGATGTCGCCCTTGCGCACCCAGGTCGGCTGGAAGTCGTGCGGCGCCATCGAGGAGTCGTAGGAGAAGCCGTACTCGAGTAGCAGATCGACCCAGCGGGGACCGAGGTTCCCGCCTGGATTCCGGCTTCCGGCGGGAGGCCGGCCCCGGACCCGCTCGATGCAGGCGATTCCCCGTTCGAGGATGGCGCGCTCGTCGGCTTCGTCTCGCTTGCTCGACGGCGCTTCGTGGCAGTAGCCGTGGTAGGCGAGCTCGTGGCCGGCGTGGGCGATCCGCCGGCACAGGTCGGGCCAGGTGTCGATCGTGTGGCCGGGCGTGAACCAGGTCGACGGGAGCTGCCGGTCTTCCAGCAGATCGAGGAGCCGCTCGGCGCCTATCGCTCCGAACTCACCCCGCGCGAGCAGGTTGGGCGACCTCGTCCGGCGGGCGCCGCCGGACCACGACGAGATGCCGTCGAAGTCGAAGGTGAGGCAGACGGAAACGCTCATGGGGAAGACCCGCGTGGGTGCCGGAGCGATGGATGGTAGCGGGTGTCGAGGTCGTGCCCTTGACTTCAGCCGAAGTCAACGACATCGTATGGAGTCGGAGGACAACGGCGATGGTACAGGTAACCGCGAGACTGCCCGAAGAACTGGTCGAGCAGGCCGATCGTGCCGCAAGTCGACTGAATCGATCCCGGGCTCAGTTGCTCAGACAGGCGCTCGAGTACTACCTCGAGGACTTCGAGGATCTTCGGCTGGCCCTGGACCGTCTCAACGATCCCGCGGACCCGGTGCTGGACTGGGACGATGTCAGGCGCGATCTACTCGATCAAGATCAAGGCGAGCGCGGCTAGGGCTCTCAGGAAGATCGATCCTGGGGATCGCCGGCGCGTCATCGCGGCGATCGATCGGCTGGCCCATGAGAGATCGGCCGGCTCCGCGCTGAAGGGAGAGTTTGGCGGACTCAGGCGGCTCCGCGTCGGCCGCTACCGGATCATCTACGAGACGATTCACGAGGAACTCACAGTGCTGGTCGTCCGCGTCGGTCATCGCAGGGAGGTCTGTCGTTAGGCGATGAACGGGCGTGTCGCCGGAGCCGGCGCTCGCCAACGCCGGGGCAGCGGGCTGCCGTAGCGGTGACGACCTCGTGACGATCTGCGGCGTGCGCCTGCGGCTCGTTTGAGGTAGGCCCCTCAGGGGAATAGGAGCACCCTTCAGGGTGTTGCCGGAAGCTGCACTTGTCGCCGTGGTGTCCCTTCGCGGCGGCCTTCCATGAGGGGCACACCGTGAAGCTGAGAAGACTGTTCCTGTCCGCATTCCTTTCGCTGTTTCTGACCACAGGCGCCACGCGGGCGCAGGAAGACGAATCCGCTCGGGATCCGGCGGCGGCCGAGGAAGTAGAGGAACTCTTCGTCGAGGAGATCACGGTTACCGCGACGAAGCGCGAGGAGTCGCTTCAGGACGTACCGATCGCCGTGACGGCGATCACGCCGCTCCAGATGGAGCGGTCGGGCATGCTGGACATCCGCGACCTGCCGACGCTGGCGTCGAGCTTCAACATGAACTCGTCGCAGACGGAGTCGCAGGGAACGACACTCCGGATCCGGGGGGTCGGCACCACGGGCAACAACATCGGGCTCGAGAGTTCGGTCGGCGTCTTCCTCGACGGCATCTATCTGAGCCGGCCGGGCATCGCGCTCGGCGACCAGCTCGACGTTGAGTCGATCGAGGTGCTTCGCGGCCCGCAGGGCACGCTGTTCGGGCGCAACGTGTCGGCGGGCGCACTCAACCTGCGCACCCGGCGGCCGAGCCTGACGGACCACAACGGCTTCCTCAATCTGACGGCCGGCAACTTCAACGCCTTCAACGTTCAGGCTGGCGTGGGCGGCCCGCTCTCGGACCGGGTCGGATACCGGCTGTCGGCCGCCGTCCGCAACCAGGACGGTTTCGTCGAGAGCGTCTCGGGCGGTGAGAGTTACAACCGGGATCGCGCGCTCGTTCGGGGTCAGTTGCTCTGGAACTTCATGGACCGCGGTTCGCTGCGAATCATTGGGGACTGGTCGGACGCGGACGAGAACTGCTGTGACGCCGTCGTCCTGCTCGAATCGCCGGCCGCGGCCCTGGGAGCGTTTGCGGCCGCCGGGCTGCCGGCCGACGGCGGCGTCTCCGTGGTCGGCCCGTCCGCCTTCGATGCACGGCGCTCGAACGCGGGACCGTTCGTCAACCCCTTTGACCAGAAGGGGCTTTCGGCCGAACTGGACTACAACCTGACCGACAACGTCTCCCTGACCTACCTCGGCTCGTGGCGGGACTTCTTCGCCTCGTCGATCCAGGACGACTTCGTCGGAATTGGCGTCTACGGAGTGTCTCCGGCGGCCGCCAACGGCTTCGACACGTTCGACGAGATCGAGTCCTGGACCCAGGAGTTCCGGCTCACGGGCGACACAGAGCGGATCAGTTGGCTGGTCGGCGGGTTCGCCTCGAACGAGGACATTCTGGAGCATGTCGGCCTCGGACTGCTTCAGGACTTCACTCCCTTCGTTGACGCGGTGCTCTGGAACTACGCCTTCCTGCCGGTGCTTTCGGCCGCGCCGCTGCTGAGTGACGTGCCCCTGGCCACCGGTGGAACGTTCGGAGACGTTCTCGCGGCGGACAACCAGGCCCTCGCCTTCTCCGGAGGCGTTCCCGCCGGAGGCGCGTACGCGAACAACATCTACAACCAGAAGGGCGACTCCTGGTCGCTCTTCACCCACAACACGTTCCGCCTGTCGGACCGCTTCTCGCTGGTTGCCGGGCTGCGGTACGTCGACGAGACGAAGGACGGCAGCTTCCGTCAGCCCGCGGCCAGCAACCCGGCCTGTCTGGCGACCCTGGCCAACGCGGGCGCCCTGGCTCGGGGCGCCGCGGGGACCGGGCTGGAGGTCGTGGCTGCGACGATCGGCAATTTCAGCGCCGGCTACAACTGCTTCCCGTTCGCGACACCCGCGGATAGCGGCGTGCCGATCCTGCCGGCGACGTTCTCGGACACGTTCCAGGACGACGAACTCGTCTACACGTCGCAGGCGGTCTACGAGTTCAGTGACACGGTGAAGGGGTACGCGAGCTACACCCACGGCTTCAAGTCGGGCGGCTTCAACCTCGATTCGACCGCCGCCGTCGGCGGCGCCGACCCGCGCTTCGATTCGGAGAAGGTCGACGCTCTGGAGCTGGGCGTGAAGTCGGAGTTCGCCAACCGGCGAGTGCGACTGAACGCGACGCTGTTCGACTACGACATCGAGGACTTCCAGGTGCTCGAGTTCACTGGCGTCCAGTTCAGAACGTTCAACGTGCCGAAGGCGCAGAGCCGGGGCGCCGAGCTGGAACTCTCGGCCGTCGCGGGGCAGCACGTGACCCTGAACATGGGCTACACGTACGCCGACTCGGAGTACCCGGAAGACTGCGCCGGCGACCTCGAAGCGGCGTCCGTTCAGTCCTTGTGCGGTGCGAAGCTGACGAACGCGCCGGAGAACGTCGTTTCGCTCGGGGCCAACTGGGACGACACGGTCGGCGACCGGTTCCTCGTGTTCGCGTCCGTGAACGGGCGATGGGAGGACGATCGGCGCACCAGCACCCAGCCCAACCTCGCGTTCGACATCCAGGAAGCGAACGCGAAGGCCAACGTCCGGGTCGGACTCGGCGGCTACTCCGGCCGCTGGGCGGTGGAGCTCTGGAGCAACAACGTGACGGACGAGCAGACGAAGAACGTGACGTTCAACACCCCGTTGCGCGTCGGCAGTCGCGGTACCTTCCTCGAGGCGCCGCGAACCACGGGCGCCACGCTGCGTCTCACGTTCTGATTCGGCGGGCCGTCTGTCCGGGGCGTCGCTTCATGACGTGCCGGGGAGCGGCTACGATGGTGGTTCGCGAATCAGACAGACGTCACTTCGGCCCGCCGGACCATTGCCGCGGCCGACTCGAGGAGAGGTTGCCATGGTTGAGGGAACGGAGAGATCGGAACGTCGAACGGAGATCGCGCCACCCGGGTTCTCGTGGGCATCTCGGAGAATCCTGTGTTCCGGTGCTCTCGTTAGCCTGCTCGTATGCGCCCTTCTCGTGCCGGGCTCCCTTCTTGGCCAGAGCTTGACGGCCCAGGAGGCGGTCGACCTCTACGGCGCCGCGTGGGCCGAGCCCGACGAGGAGCGTCGCCGTGGCCTGCTGGAACGCGCGTGGGCGGAAGACGGGGTGTACACCGATCCGACCGCGGAGGTGAAGGGCCGGGAGGCCCTGGTCGCCCACATCGGCGGCTTCCTTGAACAGGCCCAGGGCGGCCGAATCGTCATCACGAGCCAGGTCGACCATCACCATGGCACCCGGCTTCGCTTCAGTTGGGCGATGCAATCAGCCGCCGGGCAGACCCTCGCCGAGGGAATGGACTACGGCGAGCTCGACGAGGACGGCCGACTCAAGTTGATTGTCGGCTTCTTCGGCCCGTTCCCGCCGCTTGAGTCGGAGTAAGCGAGTTACGCTGGGAGTCCGGTCTCTGCACGCTCTTCTCAGGAACCGATTCGCCGGATCACGCTGCCGGGCCGGTTGCCAGTCGTTTCGCCGCCGTCGAACACGAGCTCTCCGTTGACCCAGACCTTCTCGATTCCCGCGGAAGGAACGTGCGGTTCCTGGTAGGTCGAGCGGGCGATGACTGTCTCGGGGTCGAACAGGACGAGATCGGCGTAGTGGCCCTGCTGGATCGCGCCGCGTTCGGTGATCCCCAGGTGCTGGGCCGAGAGCGCGGTCATCTTGCGGATGCCTTCTTCCAGGGTGACGACGTTCCGGTCACGAACGTAGTGGCCGAGGAAGCGGGTGAAGGCGCCGAAGCCGCGCGGATGGGAACCGTCGAGGCCGCCATCGCTGCAGATGACGGTGTGCGGCCAGGCCATGATGGCTTCGATGTCGGGTTCGTCCATGGCGAAGCCGATCATGGGTGACTCGCCGCCCATCTCGGTGTCGGCCTTGAGCAGCTCCATCAGAGTCGTTTCCGGGTCGGTGCCGCGGACTTCGGCGATCTCGGCGAGCGTCAGGCCGCTGTAGGCCGGCTCCGGCAGGAAGTCGGGAAGGAGGACACCATCGGGCGAAAGCAGGTCGCGAAGGATGTACTCGGCGCCGTCCCGCCGGTCGAGGTCGCGATCGGGAAACACGGTCGTGAGCCAGGTGAAGGACGTGCTCCAGGCCCGGTAGGGATAGATGTCCGCCGTGATCTCGACGCCTGAGCCTCTGGCCTCGTCCAGTGTGGCCAGGAGCCGTTCGGCCTGACCCCACCAGCGGTTCATCGCCAGCTTGATGTGGGTCACCTGGACGGGCAGGTCGGCTTCGCGGCCGACCCGAATGATCTCGTCGATCGCCTCCCAGAAGAACCGGTCCTCGCTGCGGATGTGGCTGATGTAGGTGCCGCCGTGGGAGGCGGCGACCTTGGCGAGTTCGACCACCTCCTCGGTGGCGGAGAAGGAGCCCGGGTCGTACTCGAGCCCGGAGGAGAGTCCCAGCGCGCCGGCTTCGAGCTCTGTGCGGAGCAGAGCCGCCATCGCGGCGACCTCGTCCGGCGTCGCGTGGCGCTGGTAGTCGTCTCCCATGACTTCTTCCCGCAGCGTCCCGAAACCAGCATAGGAAGCGACGTTGATGGCTGCAGGCGACGCGTCGAGCTGGGCGAGGAACTCCCCGAGAGGGTAGTGGTGGCCCCCGTCCTGCCCGGCCACGATCGTCGTGACGCCCTGGTTGACGGCCGCCAGGGCGTCGGGCAGGTCGAACAGCTTGTAGTCGTGATGACTGTGGACGTCGATGAAGCCGGGCGCCAGCACGAGGCCATTCGCATCGACGACGGTGTCCTCCGCTGGCGGTTCAAAGTCGCCGACGGCGACGATGCGGTCGCCCTCGATGCGGACGTTGACGTCCCGGGAGGGTCCGCCGCTGCCGTCGATGACGCGGGCATTGACGATTACCGTGCCGGCGGGCTCGGGCTCGCCGGGGGCGCAGGCGGTGAAGGCGAAACCGATAGCGGCCACAAGCGCCGTGCCACAGAGGAGCGAGGCTGCCGCCTCGCGCGTTCTCCTCGCGGTCGCCACCGCTCCGCGGCGTCGCCCGCGAAAGCCGGCGAGGACGCCGGCGCACCCAGTGTGTGAGGCGGACTTGTTCGCGATCCTCACCGAACCTCCAGCGCCAGCTGCTTCTCGAACGCCAAGCCCCGCTCCGAGCCGGAACTCAGGCTGAACCCGGTGACCGAGCCCGTCCGGTCGCGCTGGAACTCCAGCCGCGCCGGCGACGCCGCCCATCCGCGGCTCTCGAACTCGACACGGAACTCGTCCTCGGCGGCCGGCTTCACCTCGAGCGCGGGTTGCTGTTCGATGCGAAGCGCGAGTCCGCCGTCGACCACGGCGAACCGGTAGGTGGCGTCCAGCTCGGCGGAGAAGTAGTTGCCGGCGAACGCGGCCAGCTCGGCCGGGGACAGGGATGGAGCGGGAGGCGAGTCCTCATCCTCTTCGTCGGTCTCGTCGTCCTCTTCGTCGTCGCTCTCCGCGGGCCCGAGCTGATCCGCCAGGTAGTGATCGGCGACGCGCCGCGCCAGCTCTCCGGGGTCCCCGTACTCGGCGTTGCAGGAGACGGCGATCGCGAGACCCGGTTCCACGTACCGCCTGAGCTCCGTCAGGAACCCCCAGGAATGCCCGCTGTGCCCCACGGTGCGAAGGCCCCGGTACTCGCCGGGAGTGATGCCGTGGGCGTAGCCGATGGGTTCGCCGTCGTTGAGTGTCCCCTCGGTCAACATCGACTCGTGGATCGCCGGCTTGTCGGCGCCGTGCAGGTAGTCGTCCCAGAGCAGCAGGTCCTCCACAGTCGTGTAGAGCTGGCCGTCCCCGGCGATCTCGAAGTTGTAGTTGTGCACGATCCGCAGCCCGCCGTCGTCGTCCTGGTGGTAGCCGGTGGCGCGGAGCGGGATGATCCGCTCCCGGTTCTCGTACATCAGGCTGCCGTTCATCCCGAGCGGTTCGAAGATCCGTTCCCGCGCCAGTTCGCCGATCGACTTGCCCGCGGCCCGTTCGAGGGCGTGCGCCAGCAGCATGTATCCGGTGTTGCTGTACTCGTAACGCTCGCCGGGAGCGAACACGGGTGCCCGCTGCCGCGACATCATCGCCAGGAGCTGCTCGCGGGAGACCGAGTAGTAGTCGCCGGCGCCGGCGAGCGGGAACAGGTTCAGATAGTCGCGCAGGCCGCCGGTGTGGAAGATCAGGTGCCGCAGCGTGATGGGCGATTCGTACTCAGGAAGTTCCGGCAGCCACTTGCGGACATCGTCGTCGAGCGAGACCGTGCCGTCCTGCGCCAGGAGGTTGGCGACCGCTGCGACGAACTGCTTGGTCACCGAGGCGACGTCGAAGACCGTCTGCGGCGTGACCGGAATGTCGTAGTCGAGGTTGGCGTAGCCGTAGCCCCGCGTGTAGACGAGCTCGCCATTCCGCGCGACGGCGAGCGCGCAGCCCGGGGAATCGGGGCTGTCCCAGGAGGCGAAGATCGCGTCGACGGTGGCGTTGTCGGCACCGACTTCGGCCCCCGCCGGCGAGTCGTCGGGACCGGCGCAGCCGATGCCGAGCACCAGGACAGCCAGGAAGACTCCGTCACGCGCTGCCATCCGCCCATTCTCTCAACTGTTCGAGCGTCGTCGTCGCACCGCCGCAAACCACGACCAGGACGGACTCGAAGTCCTCCAACTCCGAGGCGCCGTCGTACACGGCGGCAAGCGACGCGCCGCAGGCCGGCTCGACGACCAGCCGGTGGTCGTCGAGGAACCGCTGACACGCCGACACGGCGGCCCGATCCGAGACCACGACGCTCCGAAGCGGATGATCCCTGGTGCAATCGAACGCTTGTTCGCAGATCTTCTTCGCTCCCAGGGTAGTGGCGAGGCTGGTGATGGCGGCCAGCTCGATCCGGTGGCCCGCTCGCACCGACTGAGCCAGGGAGTCGGCGCCTTCCGTTTCGACGGCGATCACCGGAACGTCGGACCAGCCGTTCTGCCTCATCCCCTCGACGAGGCCGCACAGCAGTCCGCCCCCGCCGACAGAGACGACCACGGCGCCGGGCTTGACCCCCGATCCTGCGACCTCGTCGATCAGCGTGGCGTGTCCCTGCCAGACGAGCGGGTCGTCGAACGGATGAACCAGCACATCCGACTCCTCGACCGTCGACATCGCCAGGTCGTTCGCTTCCTGCCAGGAAGCCCCGTGGACGACGACCTCGGCGCCCTCCTGCCGGATCAGGGCCTTGGCCCTCTCGCTCGTGGTTTCGGGTACGACGATCAGCACGGGCACCGAGAGATGCCGCCCGGCGTAGGCCACCGCGATCCCCGCGTTGCCGCCGGACGACGAGATCAGGCGACTGGCCCCACGCCGCACGTACTCCTGGCAGGCGAAGCCAATGCCCCGGATCTTGAACGAGCCGGGCGGCTGCAGCGCGTCGAGCTTCAGCCAGACGCTCCGGCCGCCTTGGTTGGACAGCGGCCTCGACTCGAAAAGCGGCGTTTCGATGTGGAGTGGCTTCATGACCGGTGCTGGCCCCGGAGGGCCGGTAGCCTCGCGACGTTAGCGGGTTCGGCCCGCGCGCCGCGAAGCGGCGACCATTCGACACCGCCGGGGGAAGACAGATGGAAGGTGCTCTCAGCGTTGGTCTCCTGTTCCGCAACTTCAGGGGACGCATTCTCGTTACCTGGTTGCTCGTCCTGCTCGAGAACATCCTCTGGGCCCTGGTGCCGCTGTTCATCGGCCGCGCCATCGACGCTCTGCTCGAGCGGCGACCGAGCGGTCTCTGGGAGGTTGCCGCGATCCTGTCCGCGCTGATCGTGGTCGCCACCGTCCGGCGCTTCTACGACACGCGTTGCTACGGAACGATCCGGGTTCGCTTCGGGGGTGAGCTGGTTCGCCGTTCGCAGGACGCGCCGGTCTCGCGCCTCAACGCGCGTCTCGGCATGAGCCGGGAGATGGTCGACTTCCTCGAGGGGCACGTCCCGGGAGTGCTCACCGGCGTGGTGCAACTGCTGGTGAGCATCGCCGTCCTCTTCAGCTTCGACCGCCGCCTGGGGCTGGCCGCCCTCGGCGCGCTGGCCGCGATCGTCCTGATCTACGTTCTCTTCCACGGCCGTTTCTACCGGCTGAACGGCGAACTGAACGCACAGACCGAACTCCAGGTCTCCATCCTGGAGCAGCGACGCCTGGAGTCGCTCGTGGGGCATCTCAGGAAACTGCGCCGCAGCGAGGTCCGGCTCTCGGACACGGAGGCCGTTCTCTACGGCGGGATCTTCGCCGCCATGTTCGCCTTCGTTCTCGGCAACGTGTGGATCGCAGCGACGATTCCGATGATCACGGCGGGCGCGATCTTCGCGATCCTCAGCTACTCCTGGGAGTTCGTGGAGTCGAGCGTCGCGCTGCCGATCGCGCTCCAGGAGTGGTCGCGGCTAGGCGAGATCCGCGATCGGCTGAATCGGGCGACGGAGGACGGCGAGGGGCTCTAGGGGCCGGCGGATGACGCCGTTCCGCCGCCGACCGGCTCGGCGAACAGCGGCATCCGCTGCGGCTGATCCGTGTCCGAACCGATCGTGACCGTTCCCTGGAGTTGCCCCTGCTCGTTGAGCGTGCCCTCGATGACGGTCGTCGTGGCGCTTGCGGCGAAGGTGGGGAACTGCGTCGTGATCTTCAACTCGTCGCCCTGCCACTCGAAGTCGTCGAGGACGATGGAGTAGATGCCGCCCATGTAGAGCCAGCCTTCGCCTTCACGGGGAACGTGAAAGCCCATGAACTCCCCGGACACGTACGAGTCCTTCGCCGGGTGCAGCGCCAGGAGGTCGAGGATCTGCTCCCTCTGGTTCTGCTGCTCGAAGAGGACGCCTTCCTTCCGGGTGACCTCGATGAAGCCGTTGAACATCTCGCTGAACGTGTCGCCGCGGTAGATGATCTCCTTCGTCGGGTCCGGGTTGGCCGGATTGTCCTCGGAGTTGTCCCAGACGGCGGTGACGTCGAGGCGGCTGCCGGCCGGAATGTCGATCGGCTTCGTCGGGTAGTAGAGCCACTGCCAGTTGTAGTCGTACTTCGGCACGTCGAGCAGCATCTCCTTCGAGCCGTCGGGGTAGGTGACCTCGTAGCTCATCGCCTTGCCCCGGACGTGCATGTGCGGGCTGAAGGCGAGGATCTGCACGTCCTTGTCGAACAGGTAGTGGGCGTTCTCGGCGTGGTGGCCGGCACCCGGCGGGATGCGCAGGCCGGTGTTCGTCACCGGAATCGTGATGACTTCCTTCTCGAGCTCGCCCTCGCCGAAGTGGAGTCCGATTCGCGAGGCGTCGCGGGTCGCTTCGCCGATCGGATGGTAGTGCTGATCGACGATGATGCGGATCTTCGAGCCGAAGCGGCGGCCGACGCCGTCCGGGAAGACGTAGGGCGGCATGCCGGCCGTCCAGATGCCGAGAACGCCGGAGGCGGCGGGGTCGCCCTCGTTCAGCTCGCTCACGTAGGTCGTCAGGAAGTGATGCGTGACGCGGGAGTCTTCCGGCAGGAACTCGATGGCGCGGACCCAGCGCGGCTCGCCGAGGTCGACCTCGACGATCTGCTGCGGGAAGATGTCCTCGCCCTCGGCCGGAACCTCGATGCTGTCGAGCGTGACGACGAAGTCCGGCTCGCCGAGCCTCCAGCCCTTCGGGAAGGTCGGCGCCTCGGGCAGGTCGGCGGGGTCGCCCTGCGGGGCGCCGCCCTTGGCCCAGGTGACGATCGTCTCGATCTCGCTGTCGGTCAGCGAGAGGTCGTTCGACCAGACGTGGTTCTCGGAGTCGCCGCTCCACGGCGGCATGTCGCGGTTCTCGACCGCGCGGGCGATCGAGCGGGCCCAGGGGCGCGCTTCCCTGTACGTCATCAGCGACATCGGCGCGACCTCGCCGGACCGGTGGCACTGCACGCAGTTGCTGAAGAAGATCGGCGCGACGTCGCGGGTGTACGTCGGCGCCTCGGCGGCGGCCGCCGGGGATGCCGCGACGAGGGCGACCGCCAGCGCGGCTGCAAGGAAGAGGGTCGCGGTCGGGATGCGGAGTGCTCTTTGGTTCATGGGCGGCTCGCCTTGGTTGTTGGGGGGCTCTGGCGACTGGGCTCACTATACCGTGAGATCGTGAGTGTTGACTCAGTTTATGCGACGGGGACGACCTCCACGCGGTCGATGCCGAGCCGCCCTTCTTCGACGACCAGGCCGATGGCGCCGCAGTCGAGGGCGGCGTCGGTGGCTTCGACGATCGCGGCGCCGTCCACCTTGCCGGAGATTCGGTCGCCGTCTACCTGCAGCGTCAGCTCGTGGGTCTCGCCCAGCCCCCACTCGAAGTCGGCCTCCGCCAGCACCTCTTCGCCGTGCACCATCCGCACGAGCTGCACGCGGTTCCCGGGAGCGAGGAGCAAACCGTAGAAGCGGGTGAGACCCTGGACCCGGGCGGCTACGCCGGCTCGCTTGACGAGATGGGGCGTTACGCCGGCGGTCACCGAGTAGTCCCGCCACTCGCGGGTTCCCTGCATCAGCAGACCCATGCCGGCGTTCTGGACCAGCCGGAACATCTCGATTCCCTTGGTCAGCAGGTCGACGCCGTTGACCCAGGCGCGACGCCACATCGTGCCGCGGTGGGTTGAACGCTCGAGCCGGAACGCCGGCGCGCCGGACCACTTGAGCGCCTCCAGGAAGACGGTGCCCGTCCGGCCAGGGACCCGCACGCCGGCCGAGAAGATCGGACCGGGCAGGGCCGGCACGGTGAACGACACGCTCCGGCTCTCGCCGGGCTCGAGTTCCAGGGTGTCGCCGTCGAAGGCGGCCGTCTCGTCGTCTTCGCCGTAGTAGCCGAGATAGACGTTGGCCCGCACGCCTTCCGCTCCGGCACTGAGCGTCGCCTCGACGGTCTGGCCGGGGAAGATCCGCGGCGAAGCCATCAACGGATAGACGCGGCCCTCGAACCACTTCGCCGTCTCCAGAGAGGGGATGAAGACGGGGGAGCCGACGCGGGCCTCGCTCGCGCCGTCGATGCGCAGGGCGCGTTCGCCGGACGGCAGGGCTGCGTTCGCGATCTCGGCCTCGCCCGCCGCGACTCGGAACCCCTGGACCGAGCCGGGAAAAGCGAAGTGGAACTGGGCGCCGTCCTTCAGCGCCAGCGCGTCCTGGCCGGCGAGGCTGCGCCCCATGTTGACGATCTGAAGCGCTTCATGGCCGCAGTCGCTGATCGCCCGGCCGCCGTCGGCCGTCGGCAGGTAGATGCGGTCGGCCACCGGCCCGCGCCAGTCGAGACCCTTCTCCAGACCCCTCTCGATGCCAGCCAGGCCTTCCTTGATCCCCAGAAGACAGCCGACGTTGCCCGAGTTGCAGTCGGTGTCCCAACCGCAGGTGTTCACGATCTTCAGCGTCTCGGCGAAGTCGCCCTCGCCGTGCAGCAGCGCCAGGATGATCAGGCCGTGGTTGGGGACCATGTGGCAGTTGCCGCCGTACTTGTCGTAGCCGTAGCGCTCGGCGAGCCTTTCCCGGTTGGCGCGCCAGTCGCTGTCCGCGGCATGCCAGCGGCGGAGGTCGCCGATCATCCGGGCGATCACCGAGTCCGTCGGGATGTAGCCGAGGGCGGCGTCCAGGAGCGTGTCGGTGTCCCGTTCGACGAACGCCATCGACTCCATCGCGGCCAGGACGCGCGCGCCGTAGACCGCTTCGCCGTCGTGACTCACCCGCGCGGCGGCGGTGGCCAGCCGGACCGCCAGGTCCGGATCGCTCGGTGCGACCATCGCCCAGCCGTCGATGAAGATTTGGGCGCCGATCTGCTCGGCCACGACCTTGCCGTTCAACTCCATCGAGCCGCTCCCGGGCGCCTCGATTCCGCTCTTGAGACGAAGGTAGGCCGTGTGCTCGGTGGAGTTGCCGAGGCCGCCCCACCACAGCACCGTGCGCTCCCGGATCAGGTAGTTGAGCCAGGTCTCGCCCACCTCGCGCGGGCTGAGATCGGCGCCCGAGCCGTGATCCTCCAGCGCCCGCAGGAAGGTGAAGGTGCCCGTGATGTCGTCGTCGGTGACGATCAGGGGCACGTCGAGCCGGTCGTGGACGTAGTACTCGATGTCGCCCAAGCGTTTCCCGATCCACTCGTAGGGCCAGCCCTCGAAGGGGCGGCCGAGGTACACGCCGATGACCTTGCCGAGGACACCGGCGTAGACGCGTTCCGGGTAGTCGGGGGGCAGAGGCATGTTCATCCTTTTGGATTGTGGTGCCGACCCATGACGCCGAACGTTGAACGGTGTATCATGTTCGGCAGATCACGAGCCTAGCCTGCCGGGTGTGCCGGTGCCGGCAGGGACAACCAGAGGGAGAACCGCCATGGAGAGCAGCCCCCGAGCCGTATCGGACACGTTCAGGATCTTCGCGTTAGTGCTTCTCGCCTTCTCGGTTTCCGTCTTGCCCGCGTTCGCGCAGGACGGCACCGTCTCCGGAACCGTCTCCGACGCCGACGGCGATCCGCTTCCGGGCGTCCTCGTCAGTGTCGAGGGCGGCGGAGAGGCGATGAGCGATGCGGACGGCGCCTTCTCGATCTCCGGCGTCGCGGCCGGCAGTCACACGGTGACCGCAAGCCTGGAGGGCTTCCAGTCTTCGAGCCAGTCCGTGCAGGTCACCGACAGCGGGGCCACGGTTTCCTTCGAGATTCGCCCCGCCTACCACGACACGGTCATGGTCACGGCGGAGCGGGTCGAGGAGAACGTGATGGAAGTGCCGATGACGATCACCGCCTTCGACTCGAGCATCCTCGAGGAGCTCGTGATCCAGGAGAGGACGGATCTGCAGAACCTGGTTCCGGGCCTACAGTTCGGCGACGAGATCGAGCAGCAGGGCCAGGGAACGGTCATCCGCGGCATCGGCACGAGGAACGCCCAGTACGACCAGGCCGACTATGCGGTCGCCACCTACGTCGACGGCGCCTACACGCTGGGCGTTTACGGCACGACCCCCGGCGGCGGCTTCGATCTCGAACGCGTCGAGGTGGCTCGTGGACCCCAGGGAACCCTGAACGGCCGCAACTCGATCGCGGGCGCGATCAACCTGGTCACCAAGGGCCCGACGGATCACTGGGATGCCGAGCTGATGGGGGAGGTCACCGACATCTCGCAGCAGCGCCTGAACGGGGCGCTCGGCGGTCCGCTCGGCGGTGGACCGTTCAGCTTCCGTCTGACGGCCGGCAATCACACGGGCGACGGCCGGCAGGAGAACGTGGGCGCCGGTGGGGACCATGACGCACCCGATCAGACGTTCTACTCGCCGCAGCTTCGCGCCGAGACAGAGCGGTTCTCCGTGAGGGCGCGCTGGTCGCATGTGGAGGACAACGGGACGCCGCGGGGCTTCGTGCAGCTTTCGAACGTGGACCGGACGACAGGCGGCTACTCCCGTGACCGCTACTACCTCTGGGAGACGCCCAACCCGGCTCTCGATCCGAACTGCGGCCTCAATACTCCCGCGTGGAACTGCCCCGGCGAGATCCGGAACAGGGTGGCGTTCAACTACCCCGGGAGCAACGAGAGCGAGAGCGATTTCGGCACGGTGCGGGCCGACTGGCAGGTCTCGAGGTCCCTCGGCATCAGCTTCAACGCGAGCAGCGGCGAGACGGTGCAGCAGGCGCTCAGGGACGCCGACTACACGGATCGGGTGCCGATCGGAACTCCCCCGGGCGGTCACGGGCTGGGCGGCAGCGCCGACTCGCTGGACCACACGCTGACGACCTGCACGGTGGGCCGCTGGGACGGCCTGTGTCCCGACGGCACGGTGCAGTTCTCGAACTCGTTCTACGATCTTCCGTTCGAGTACGAGGAGAACTCGCAGGAACTCCTGTTCAGGTCGAGTTACGCGGGCGACTTCAACTTCATCGGCGGGTTGTTCATGTACGACAACAAGAGGTCCGGGACCATCCATCGGCATGATCTGCAGGTCCCGTTCCGTTTCGGGACGGCCGATGAGCAGGCCCGGAGGGCCTCGCCGATCTATGGTTTCGTTGAGGCCAACAACTGTCAGGATGTCCTGATCAAGGTCGTCGAGGGATTCGGTATCGGCACGACCGACCCGGCGGGCGACGAGGAAGGGCTCTACTGGTACTGCCCCGAGGGCGACGACCTCAGCCATCTGCTCAGCTTCTTCAACCGGGGCAACAACTGGACCGAGGCCGCGTTCTTCAGCGCCGACTACCGGTTCAACGACAGTTGGGCGCTGTCGGGCGGCATCCGTTACACCGAAGACAAGAAGGAGCAGAAGCCCGTGGACCAGGGCGGGTACTTGACGCTGGCTCTCGGAGGCGCTCCGGTCACGATCGCGCTAGCCGGCGAGGGCAACCCGTTCCCTCAGACCTGGTCGCGGCCGATCGGCCACCTCGCTCTGGAGCACACGACGGACGCCGGCCATCTGGTGTATGGCCGGGTCTCCACGGGGTTCCGTTCCGGTGGCTTCAACATCGGTCTGCCGGGCCAGGTGCCGCCGTACATCGAGGAAGAGACGCTGGTGAACTACGAACTGGGAGCGAAGGGCTTCTTCCTCGACTCCCGCCTGCAGCTCTCGGCCGGCCTCTGGTACAACCAGTTCGACAACTTCCAGCTTGCCGCGCTTCAGGCACCGCCGCCGGGCGTGGAGATCCCGATCTCGATCTACTCGCAGTCGCCGCTCGTGGAGTACACGGCGAACATTCCCGACACGACGATCCAGGGCGTGGACCTTGAGTTCAGCTACCGGATCGGCTCGTTCGGGCTGCGGGGCTTCTATGCCTGGCAGGACTCGGAGATCGGCCCGCACGCCTCAGTGATCGACGGTCATCCGTATGGTCAGACAGCAACGTGGAACTACATCAACTTCGACACCGGCCAGCCGGCGACCAGCGAGTACGACCTGCCGACGGATCAGACCGGAAACCGGCTGCCGAAGCAGCCGTCGAACAAGTTCGCGGTCACGGCGTCCTGGTTCAAGTCGCTCGTCTCCGCGGGCCACCTCTCGTTCCAGGCGACCTACGCCTTCACGGACCCTGCGTATCCCAGCATCGGCAACATCGATATCTGGGAGCTGCCGTCGTTCGACCGCTTTGACGTGGGCGGCACCTGGAGCGCTCCGAGCGACAGGTGGTCGATCTCGCTGTTTCTCAAGAACGTCATGGACGAGGTCGCGGTCCTCGAGTACCTGCCGATCTCCGGGAACGGGGGCGTCCCCGCGATCGGCTTCCTGACGCCTCCCCGCGAAGCGGGCCTGCAGCTCCGGTTCCGGCCGTTCAACTAGCGGCGCCGGTACGACAGTCATGCGCAGGGGGATCGGACGCTTTCCGATCCCCCTGTTGCTTCTCTTGATGGCGACCGGAGTCGGCGGGGCCGAGTACACGCTGGGCCCCGATTCGCGACCCCAGGAAGGCGTCCCCACCGGCACGGTGGAGGAACGCACCTGGGACGCCAGCCGCATCTATCCGGGCACGACCCACGAGTACCGGGTCTACGTCCCGGCCCAGTACATCGATGCCGAACCCGCGGCCGTCATGGTCTTCCAGGACGGCGAGTTCTACGTTGACCCCGAGGGCCCCGTCAGGGCGCCGACGGTCTTCGACAACCTGATCCACCGTGGCGAGATGCCGGTGACGATCGGCATCTTCATCAACCCCGGGATGAAGGAAGTCCCCTGGGACCAGCGGAGCAACCAGTACACGCCGCTCGACGACACATACGCGCGCTTCCTGCTGGAGGAGATCCTCCCGGAGGTCGGCAAGGACTACAACCTGACGGACGAGGCGGCGGGCCGGGCGATCGCCGGCATGAGCGATGGCGGACTGGCTTCGTTCACCGTCGCCTGGCAGCGTCCCGACGCCTTCAGCAAGGTGGTCAGCCACGTCGGCAGCTACACGCGGCTCCAGGGCGGTTCCCGGTACCCGTACATGATTCGCAAGACCCGCGGGAACCCGAAGCCGATCCGCGTCTTCCTCCAGGACGGGGAGAACGACATCAACCTCGCGGAGGGGAACTGGGCGCTGGCCAACCTGCAGATGGACTCGGCGCTGATGTTCGCCCGCTACGACTACCGCTTCGAGATGGGCACGGGCGGCCACGACCTGAAGCACGGCGGCGCCATCTTCCCCGACACGCTGCGCTGGCTCTGGCGCGACTATCCCGGCGTCGTGGGCGCTGGGGAGCCGGCGGACCTCGCCGCGGTGATCGGCGAGTGGGACATGGTGACGAAGGTTCTCGGCGAGTTTCGCCACAGCGTGCTGACCGTGTCCGAGCAGAACGGTGCCCTCGCCGCGACGCTCCACGACGAGGTGGACGGCGAGATGGAGGTCACGGCGATCCGCTTCGACGACGGCAACCTGAGCTACGAGTACACCGCGTCCGGGTCCCAGGTGAATTGGGGCAAGGGATCGGTGGGCAAGCTGAGCGCCTGGCTGCAAGTCCGGGGAGACACCCTCCGCGGCGCCCTGAGCCTCGATGTGCCCCCGGAGGGCGACTACGCGGTCGAGGGCCGCAGGAGAACCGGGGATCCCTAGCGCCGCGGCGTAAGCTCCCGGCGGTGTGGACGATCTGAAGCAGGCACGCGCCCTCCCCTTCTGGGGCGAGGCGGACACCCCTCCGGAGCCCCCGCCGGGCAAGGCGCCGGAGGAGCAGGGCTTCGTCGCGGTCCTCCGGATCTTCGTCCGGACCTGGCCCTACCTGTGGCCCCAGATCGTCGGCCGCTGGCGGGAGCTCCCGCGCAACAAGGCGGCCGAGAGCGACGCCGCCGCCGACGGCGCGTGGAGCTTCCGTCACGTTCCGCCCCTGGTCACGGTGCTCACGGCGCTCGGGCCGCTCCTCTGGCTTCAGCCCCCGGGAACCGACTGGCGGCACGATCTCCTGCTGGCCGGCACGCTCCTGATGACGGCCCTCGTATGGGCGCTGCTGTTCGTCAGGGGCCGCGCCTACCTCTGGATGTCCTTCGCGCTCGTGCTCGTCGGCACGGCGGCGTTCGTCTTCGCGCTGTTCGGCGTGGAGGGCCTCGCCGACAGCCTCTACGTCGGGCTCGTCGCGGCGGGATGCGTCTGCATCTGGGTGCTGCAGTACCGCTTCGACGGCGGCAGGCTGCGCTTCCGTATCCGGCTCGGCAGCCACCTCGTCTACTACTTCGTCCTGGTGTGGGCCTCGACCCTGCTGACGATGGTGATCGCCCTCTTCTCGGTGGACCTGATCAGCCAGTCGATCCTGCAGGCCGAGCCGCTGACGCCGTTCCTGGCCGACTTCATCGGCCGGTCGGAACTCGCCGGCGAGGCGCAGCCCGGCACCGGCGCGGAGTCCGTGGAACCCGACGCCGGGGCTGCCGAGCCGAACATCGACCTCGCGCCGCTGACCGCCGAGCAGCGGCACAGCCTGAAGTGGATTTACGCGGTCTTCATGGTCTTCGGGTGGTTCGCGCAACTCCCGGTGATGATGCTGCTGCCCTACTACTACATCTTCATCATGCAGCGGGTGAACCAGGACCTGCGGATGGCGCTGGTGGAGCGCTGGCTCGGGCTGTCTCTTCGCTACCACAGCGACCACCGGGTCGGCGACTCGGTCTACCGCATCTACCAGGACAGCGCCCAGGTCACGGCCGTCATCGGCAATGTGACGCAGTCGATGCAGATGCTGAGCACCTACGCGATCGGCGTCGTCTTCCTGGCCGCGCTCGACCCGATCCTGGGGACCATGGCGCTCAGCATCGTCCTGCTCGCCGTGGTCTGGGGACGTTGGTTCTCGCCGCGGATGCGGGAGAGATCGCTCGCTTCCCGGGAGGCCAACTCGGACTTCACGTCGCGCGTCCAGGAGACGTTCGCCGCGATCCGGGTGATCAAGGCCTACGGCGCCGCGGACAGGGAGCAGGAGCGGCTCGAGCGGGATTCCGTGAGGGCGTTCAACGCGTCCTTTCGGGTCCGGTCGCTGATGGCCGTCGTCGGCATCGTCACGTTCTCGATCGCTGCCGCCGCCCTTCTGACCGCGCAGTTCCTGATGGCGGTCTGGGCCAATGGCGAGCGGGAGACGTTCGCGACGGCGCTCGTCGCCCTCGTGGGTCTCAGCTTCGTGACGTGGAACCTGTCCGCGTACAACTGGGCCCAGGAGCAGATCGGCGCGTCGAGCGTATCCGTGCGGAACCTGGTCACGCTGTGGTCGCAGGCCCAGGACATGGCGATGGGTCTGGACCGGTCCTTCGACATCCTCGACATCGAGCCCGACGTGAAGAACGCTCCCGACGCTGCGCCGATGGGGCCCTTCCGCCGCCAGATCCGGTTCGACAACGTCGACTTCGCCTATGAGCCAGACCGCCCGGTTCTGCGGGGCGTCAGCTTCGGTGTTGAACCCGGCTCGATCACGGCGATCGTCGGCCCGACGGGCTCGGGCAAGAGCACGCTGGTCAGCTTGCTGCTCCGGCTGTTCGACCCCGACTCGGGCACCGTCTCGATCGACGGCGTCGACCTGCGCAAGCTGGATGTGGACAGCCTGCGCGGCAACGTCTCGGTCGCCCTGCAGGAGAACGTCCTGTTCGGGATGTCCGTGCGCGACAACATCCGCTACGTCGTCCCCGACGCGAGCGACGAGCGGGTGCTGGCGGCGGCCCGCGTCGCCTGCGTGGACGAGTACGTCGCCGGGCTGCCGGAAGGCCTGGACACCGTGCTCAGCGACCGCGGCGGCAAGCTGTCGACGGGGCAGCGCCAGCGTCTTTCGATCGCCCGGGCGATCGTCAAGGACGCTCCGATCCTGATTCTCGACGAGCCCACGGCCGCGCTCGACGCCTACACCGAACACCGGGTGCTCGAGCGCCTGTCGGCGTGGGGCGAGGGCCGCGCCATCTTCCTGATCACGCACCGGATCTCGACGATTCAGCAGGCGGACCGGATCCTCTATCTGGACGGCGGCCGGATCGTCGAGAACGGGTCGCATGACGAACTCATGGCGGTGGACGGCGGGCGTTACCGGTCATTCGTGGAGACCGAGGCGAGACTGTCGAGACGGGCCGCAGAGGCCGGTTGATGGCCGAAGCAGCCGGGGCGTCGCGGCCGTCGTTTCGGGAAGGCGAAGAGCAGCTCGACCGAGCCGCCAGCGTCCTCGACCTGGGCACGGACATCCCGTTCCGGGAGGTTCTGCGCATCTTCGCGCGGGTCGTCTCGACCTTCCGGCTGTTCAAGGCGCGGATCGCGACGAAGCTCGGCTTCATCACGGTGGAGCTGGTCTTCCGCCTGATGGTCGCGCCCTGGCCGGGCAAGGTCGTCGTCGACCACATCATCCTGGGCGCGCCGATCGGGGACGCTTCGGGTTTCCCTGCCTACCTGGCGCCGGCGGTACTGCTGCTGGACGGCATGGGGCCGGTCGAGATGATGCTCTGGGTGTTCCTGCTCGGGGTGTTCATGGTGACGGTCTTCGGCTTCACGACGAGCCGGGGCGCTGGCAGGTCGCCCAGCGGAGCGCCCACGGGGGCATCGGCGGGCTCGTCCGGCGGCGCCACGGCCCTCACGCCGCAGGGGCACGGCACCCTGGCCCAGGGCCACGACATCGCCACGCAGACGGAGAACCTGGCGAACATGGGTTCCGGCCTGATGGCGGGCATCCTGGGGTTTCTCGACTTCCGGGTGCACCTTCGGCTCTCGCAGTCGATGAACCACTTCCTGCGAACCCGTGTAGCCAGGAAGCTCCGGTCGCTGCCGATGACGACCCTGGACGACCTGCGGATCGGCGACAGCGTCTACCGCGTCCTGTACGACACGACGAGCGCCAACATGCTGCTGCACGGGATCGCGCTGGGGCTCTACTCGGGGTTGCTCGGTGTCGTGATCACCCTGTCCATCATGTTCACGTACTTCGGCGCCGCGCCCGAGGTCATCGTGCTGGGCATGCTGGCCCTTCCGATCGTGTTCCTCATCGAACTCCCCTTCGCCCGCATGGCGCGGCGCCGGGGGCAGGCCAGCCGGGCTTCCGGCTCCAGCACGACGAGCAACATCGAGGAAGGGATGAGCAACGTGCTTGCCGTCCAAAGCCTCGGCGGGAACGAGCGGGAGAGTCGTCGCTTCCGGCGGGCCAGCGAGGAATCGTTCAAGCGCTTCCGCACGGAGTGGTTCCTCGTGCTCACGTACCGGCAGGCCTTCAGCCTGGCGCTCATGCTGAGCCAGGTCGTGTTCTTCATCGTGATGGCCGGTCGGGTCATCGACGGCACGTTCACGGCTGGCGACTACTTCGTCCTGACGTACTACTTTTTCGTCCTGAGCGCGACCTTCGGTGCCTGGGGCTTCATGTACACGGAGTGGCAGCGCGACATCGCGGGGATGCGCCGCGTCTTCTTCCTGATGGACCTGCCGGCGGAGAAGGCGCGGGACGGCGTCCAACTGGATCGAATCAAGCGCGGCATCGAGATGAAGGGTGTCGGGCTCGTCTATCCGGATGGTCGCCGTGCGCTCCGCGATGTCGACCTCGAGGCAAGGATCGGCGAGATCGTCGCGTTCGTCGGCCCGACCGGCGCCGGGGGCCACCGCCATCGCGTTGCCCTGGCCTTTCTGGTGGTAGCAGATCGTCGGCACACCCTCCCTGTTGAGGAAGCAGTTGCCGCTGTACATGCCGTCGAGAAGCCCCGTTGGATGGTGGCGCCAATGAAACAGGTCCGTACTCGACATGTGGCCCCAGTGGTCGGACTGCTTGCCCAGGCGAGTGTCCTGGAAGATGTAGAAGAGGTGGTACCGGCCCTTCCAGTAGATGGCCCCGTTCGGGTCGAAGGGCATCGCGACGCCTTCCGGCATGACGAAGTGGTAGCCCGGTCGTGCAGGGTCGCTCAGGATGCGCTCGCGGAGTGCGCGGGTGCTTTCGGCGAGCGCGTCGGCGATCTGCGAGAGCGCAGTCGACACGCATCGCCACGCGCCGTCCGACTCCCTCGTCATCCTGAACTCGAAGGAGCCGTTCCCGGTCGGCGAACGGAGCTTCACGGGGTCGACGGTTGCCGAGTCTCCGTCGACGACCACCTTGGCGTCGTCCAGCACGAAGCGCTTGTCGTGGTCGCCGCTCCGGTCGGCCTGCTGCTGCAGTTGCTCCCGCAGATCGGCCTTCGTCGTGCCGGAGCTGCTTCGCCAGGTCTCGGCAAAGAAGGCGACCTGTCCGTCGATGTCACCGGCCCTTGTTGCGGTGTCGTAGGCCTGTAGTGCGGCCAGCACCTCGACGTCGGTCGCCCTGCTGGCCGAACGCCGCGTTGCAGCCGACTCGGAAGACACTGGGTGAACGTCCTAGCGGCCTGCTGGCGAGCCGAGGGACTCCAGGTGCCTCGCGATGAGCATCTTGATCAGAGACTGCCGGGGGACCCCCAGCCTCGAGGCCTCGCGATCAAGTGAGTCGATCATCCAGATGGGGAAGTCGACGTTGACTCGCCTCTGGTCGTGACCGGGTCGTCGCGCCTTCGTCACGTCGAGGTACTTCATGATGCTCTCGCCGGCATCGAACTTCCGATCGAGCTCGTTCGCCTTAGCCTTCATAGAGTGCGACCTCCTCTCTTCGGGATCTTCGCACCGAGATGATCCGGATACGGTTGGTGCGGTAGGTGACGACGGCGGACCAACAGGCCTCCCCGATCCTGCCGACCACGAGAAAGCGCGGCTCGTCCATGGTTCGGGCAGGTACTTCGATCAGGTCCGGGTCGCTCCATAGTTGCTGCGCGTCGCGAAAGTCGATGCCGTGCTTCGCCAGGTTCGACCTGCTCTTGCGGGCATCGAACTCGAACTCCACGGTATAGAAACTATACCTCCGCCGCTAGCTCTTGTGATGCGGGCGTGGCCCGTGCGCCTTCGACGCCTCCAGGAGCCCCCGTGCCTCAACCTGCCCCGGCCTGCAGCGTGGCGTACCTCCGGTAGTGCCCGTCGGGGACCGCCATGAGTTCCTCGTGGGTTCCCTGTTCCCGGATCTCGCCGTCCTCGAGGAAGCAGATCCGGTCGGCGTTGGCGATCGTCGACAGGCGGTGGGCGATGATGATGACCAGCTTGTCCTTCGCCGCTTCGTGCAGGGCGTCCACGAGGTAGGCCTCCGTCTCCGGGTCCAGTGCGGAAGTCGGCTCATCGAGGATCAGGATGCGGGCATCCCGCAGTAGCCCGCGGGCGATGGCGATGCGCTGCTTCTGCCCCACCGACAGCTTGCTGGTGACCGTGCCGAGGTTCGTGCGGTAGCCGTCCGGCAGGGCGGCGATGAAGTCGTGTGCTCCGGCGACGCGCGCGACACGCTCGACCTCCGCCTCGGTCGCATTCCGGTTCCCGTAACGGATGTTCTCGAGGATCGAGTCGGAGAACAGTTGCGTTTCCTGGAAGACGTAGGAGACCTGGTCGCGGAGGCTGTCCACCGACACGTCCTTCAGGTCGACGCCGTCGATGGAGACCGTGCCTTCCGTCGGCTGAAGGAACGCCGGCACCATGTAGGCGAGGCTCGTCTTGCCGGCGCCGGTCGGGCCGACGAACGCGACGATCTCGCCGACCCTGGCTTCGAGGTCGATGTTTCGCAGCGCCTGCCGGCCGTCCGGATAGGTCAACCCGACCCCCTCCATCGAAACCCCCTGGCGGATCGCCGGGAGTTCGACGCCTCCGCTCGTTCTCTCCGCCGGCAGGTCCATCAGGAAGAACACGCGGCGCAGTCCGGCGATGTTGTTCTGCAGAACCGGGTAGATGAAGCCCGCTCCGCTGAACGTCGCGCTCAGGACGAAGAAGTAGTAGTTGAGGACGAAGTAGTCGCCGGCCGTGAACGTGCCATCGATCACGCGTCCGGAGATCACGACGAAGAACAGGACCTGGCCCAGCAGGAACGCCAGGCTGCCGAACTGCTGGTAGGTCAGTTTGAGCAGCGACTCGATGCGGAAGCGCCGGAAGGACTCCTCGCTCGCCTTCCTGAACCGCTGGCCTTCCCGATCGTTGCCGCCGAGGCTCTGCACGGCGAGCACGTTGCTCATGCCCTCTTCGATGTTCGATGTCGTGGCGGCGCCCGAAGCGCGGCTGGCCTGGCTTCTGCGGCGGGCCATGCGCGCGAAGGGGACGACGAAGACGAGCATGATCGGAAGCGACAGGGCGGCCAGCAGGATGACCTCGGGAGCGTCTCCGAAGTACGTGTACATCATCATCGCGCTGATCGTGATGCCGAGAGAGTGGGAGTAGAACTCGAGGCCCACCTCGTAGAGGACGAGGCTGACGCTCGTCGTGTCGTAGAGGACGCGGTAGACGCTGTCGCCGATCCGCTGGTCGTCCAGCGTCGTCATCGGCAGACGCTTGATCCGCCCGGCCAGTTTCGTCCGGAGGAGGTGGTTCACGGACTGGGTCAGGCGCAGGTGAACCCGGAAGTCGAGGAGTCCGAGAATGCCGCCCATCAGGCCGGAGCCCCGGTTGGCCTCGTTCTCGGTCCGGGTGGCGGTGTCGTGCCCCTGGGCCAGCGTGCCGTGCCCCTGCTGCAGGAGGGTGGTGGCGCCGCCGGATGAGGCCGCGGACGCTCCGGTGGGCATCCCGCTCGCGGACCGGGCCGTGCCCCGGCTCGTCGTGAACCCGAACACCGTCACCATGAACACGCCGAGCAGGATGACCCACAGCATGATCTCCACCGGGCCCTTGCCGGCCAGGAACAGCACGAACGGGGCCAAGTAGGAGGGGAAGCCGGCCGCGTCGACGATCGGCATGCCGAGGATGACGTGATCGACGACGATCTTGCCCGGCCAGGGCGCGACAAGCAGCCGGAAGACCATCTCCGCGGTCACGAGGGAGAACTTGGCGGCGATGCGCGCCTTGAAGAGGCGCATGTAGGAGAGCGCGCGCCAGAAGATGCGCAGGACTTCCCGGAACGGGATGTCGGTAGCGGTGTCGAGCGTGCTCGCCGAGCGGTCGAGCTCTCGTTCTCCCTCCCGGAGCCTTGTCCGCCAGGACTTCGGGCGGCGCGGGAGTCGCGGGGCGGCTGCCGGTGTCGTCAGGGCGACTCCAGTAACCGGATCTCCGAGGCGGGGTGTTGCTCCAACGTATGCGTCCCGTCAGTCAATAGAGTTGCACCTTCCCGAGAGATGTCCATTGTCCCACTAGCGTCGCCGTTGAGAGCGAGCGTATCCGCGTCGCTGGTTCTGGTTGCGGCGCTGCAGGCCGTTCTCGTTGCCTGTGCGCCTGGCAGTCGCGCCGAGCGGCTCGATTCCGACGCCCTGGTGGCCCGACCTCCCGCCGTCGGCGGTCCGCGCTACGGCGGCCACCTTCGCGTGGGCCATTCCCTGGAGCCCACCTCGCTCGACGCGATCCTCGGGCGGTCGGGCGCCGACGCCTACTTCTGGCGGCAGCTCTTCGATCAACTCGTCGACGCGGACCCGCAACTCAATCCGCGGCCGGAGACTTCGCTCGCTACGTCCTGGGAGATCGGGACGGATCCCGACTCGATCACCTTCCACCTGCGCCAGGGTGTCGTCTTCCACGACGGCACCTCATTCAATGCCCATGCGGTGAAGGCCAACATCGAGCGGATTCTCGATCCGGAGACGGTCGCCACGCCGCGCGCATCGCTGGCCGTGATCGAAGCGGTCGAGGTGATCGACGACTACACCGTGCGCTTCGACCTGGCGCGGCCGTGGGGCGCGGGCTTCGGCATGCTGGCCGACCGGGGCGGCGTGATGAGTTCGCCTTCGGCGATCGAGGAGCTGGGCCCCGACTACGGCTGGAACCCCTCCGGCACCGGGCCGTTCAGGCTGAAGGAGGTGATCACCGGCACCCTCGTGCGCTTCGTGAGGAACGAGGACTACTGGGGCCGCGACGAGCACGGCAACCAGCTCCCGTACCTCGACGAGGTGACGATCCGGGTGATCCGCGACGAGACGGTCCGCGCCGCCGCCCTGCGGACGGACGAGATCGACGTTACGTACCTGCCCTACAAGGACGTGTCGACCTTCGAGCGGGACGAGCGGGTCCAGATGGAGACGATGCCGGGCGGCGGCATCGCGCTGACGCTGGTGTTCAACGTGAACAAGCCGCCGCTCGACGACGTGAACGTACGGCTCGCGATCGCCCACGCGGTCGACCCGACCGTGATCAACCGGGCGATCTTCTTCGACCGGGCGATCGAGGCGGACGCAGGCATGTGGCCGGTGGGTTCCTGGGTCCACGAACCGGATGACGAGCGTCCCTACTACGACATCGATAAGGCGCGGCGGTACCTCGCGAAGGCCGGTCGCGAAAGCGGCCTGGAGTTCACGGCGGTCACCCACCACAACCCCCTGCTCGTCTCCAGCGCCGAGGTGGTGCGGGCGATGCTGAAGAAGATCGGCATCCACATGGACATCGACGTGCTCTCCAGCGGACCGGCGACCGAGCGGTTCAACCACGGCCAGGAGTACCCGATGTTCATCACCTCCTGGAGCCGCTATCCCGAGCCGGACTGGATGGCGTCGCTGGCCTACAAGAGCGACGGCTACTACAACCCGGGGAACGTGCTGCGGCCGGACGTCGACGAACTGGTGGAGCTTGGCGCGTCGTTCTACGACAACGAGGCCCGCAAGCGGGTCTACCTCGAGATGAACCGGACGGTGCTCGGCGAAGCCTGGTTCACGCCGCTGCTCTACGGCGTGACCTACGCGGCGGCGCCCGGGAAGGTGCGCAACCTCGACCAGTTGATGGGCTGGGACGGCAAGATGAATTTCGCCACGATCTGGCTGGAGGAGTAGGCACCAGCCACATGCGCAGCTACCTCGTGCGCCGACTGCTGCAGGCGGTGCCCGTTCTCCTCCTCGTCACGTTCCTCGTGTTCGCGCTGATGCTCGCGATCCCGGGCGACCCGGCGCGCGCCTTCATCGGCCCCGGCGAGGTGCTCGACGAAGAGCAGTTGCAGCTGATCCGGGAGCGCCACAACCTCGACGAGCCGGTGATCGTCCAGTACCTGATCTGGCTCGGCAACGTCCTGCAGGGCGACTTCGGCCGCTCCACGCAGAACATGCGCCCGGTGGCGGAGGAGCTCGGCGGCCGCGCTCTCGTGACCCTGCAGTTCGGCCTCGCTGCCTGGATTCTGGCGGTTCTGATCGGAGTGCCCGCGGGCATCGCCTCCGCGGTCTATCGCGGCAAGCCGATCGACTACGCGGCGACGGTGATCTCGATCGGCGGGGTCGCGATCCCGAACTTCTGGCTCGGCATCATGGCGATCCTGCTCTTCGGCGTGGGCCTCGGCTGGCTGCCGAGCCAGGGCTACGTGAGCCTCTTCGACAATCCGCTCCAGAGCCTGCGTCACATGATCCTGCCGGCGTTCGCTCTCGGCGTGACGAGCTGCGCGCTGATCATGCGGCAGAGCCGCTCGGCGATGCTCGAGGTGCTCGCCCAGGACTACCTGCGGACCTCGCGCGCCCGCGGTTCGAGGGAGCGGACGGTGATCTGGTCGCACGCGCTGCGCAACGCCCTGCTGCCGGTGATCACGATTCTCGGCCTGCAGACCGGCCGCATCTTCGCCGGGGCGATCGTGATCGAGACCCTGTTCGGCATCCCCGGCACCGGCCAGTACATCGTGCAGGCGATCTTCGCCCGCGACTTCCTCGTCGTGCAGGCGGCGGTGCTGCTGATGGCCGTCGCCGTGCTGGCCGCGAATCTCATCACCGACGTCGCCTGCGCCTGGCTCGACCCGAGGATCAAGTTCGGTGGCTAGCACTACAACGACCGGCAGCCACCCGACCGTCGAGCTGCTGCGCAAACTCGCCGGCGTCCCCCAGGCGCTCGCCGGCCTCGTCGTGCTGGCCCTGATCGCCGCCGCTGCGGTGCTGTCGCCCTGGATCGTCCCGGTCGACGCCGAGGAGATGGACTTCGACAACCTGCTCTCGGGACCCAGCGCCGCGCACTGGCTCGGGTCCGACCAGATGGGCCGCGACACGCTGGCAAGGCTGATCGTCGGCGCCCGGATCGCGCTTTCGGTGAGCCTCGGCGCGGTCGGCCTGGGCGTGCTGCTGGGCGTGCCTCTCGGCCTGCTCTCCGTCTACTTCCGCGGCCGTGTCGACGACGTGCTGATGCGGCTCATGGACGCCCTGGTCACGTTTCCCAGCCTGCTGATCGCCGTCGGCCTGGCGGCCGCGCTCGGCGGTTCGCTGCAGACGGTGATCATCGCCATCGGCATCGCCAACGTGCCCTGGATGGCGAGGATCATCCGCAGCCAGGGCCTGTCCATCCGCGAGCGTGACTTCGTCAAGGCCGCCGAGAGCATCGGCCTCAGCCACGGCCGCATCATCCTGCGCCACATCCTGCCCAACTGCATCGCCCCGGTCATCGTCCAGAGCACCCTCAGCATGGGCTACGCCGTTCTCACCGAAGCCGCCCTCGGCTTCGTCGGCGTCGGCATCCAGCCGCCGACGCCCACCTGGGGCAACATGCTCCAGCAGGCCTTCCCGATGCTCGAGCAGCAGCCGCTGCTGTCGATCGTCCCGGGCGTGGCGATCTTCCTGCTGGTGCTGTCGTTCAACTGTGTGGGGGACGCGCTGCGGGATCTGCTGGACCCGCGGTTGCGGGGGGTGATTCACTGACGCGGGTTCCAGTGATCGCGAAAGAGGGACCGCGAAAGGGGATCACGACGTGATTTGCCGGTGGCCTCACGGTAGTCTTCTGGCAAAGGTGCCTCTGCGGGCAGGGACCGCCTACGCTCACGCTCTTTCCGCAGGCTCAGGGGGCCCTCTTCAGGAGGGCGGGTCAACGCTCACCGGCTCGTCCCGCTCCTCCAAGAAGCCGCAAAGGTGTTCCACCTTGGATAACAGCTCATCGAAGGTCATGACGACGACGTCCTTCGAGTTGTGGCGGAACATCTCGAAAGATCTGACGCGGTCGGCCTCCGTCGGCATAGACCCGGCCAACAGATACGTCTGCACATGATGGGCCTCTACCCGAAGTGACGGGTTGAGGTGCTTGAACTGAGCGATGCCTTGTTCGAACCTGCTCTTCTGGTCGAGCGCTTGGTTCATGGCCCCAACGAGATCGGCCGACGGGGTGTACACTCCCTTCCTGTACTCAGCCTTGTTGAGGAGCTTCAGCTTGGGCGTCTTGATCTCGACGAGCGCAGCGTTGTTCGTCAACGAGTGCTTCGCCAGGAAATCCGTGATCGCGTTTCCGCTCCCATCGACTCTCGTTCCGCCTACCGAAGCTTGGCCCGAGATACTGACGAACGGGCGGCCGAAGACGAGTGACAACACGAATGGGTTCTTCTGCAGGAACTGCTGCCACGTCGGTTCGTCGTGATTCGCGTTCATCATCTCTTGCAGATGCCCGAGTAGGTCTCTGGCCCGCGCGGCAGCGATCTCCGATGCCAGTGTGTCCATGGTCGCCGGTTCGCGCTCGAGGATCCATCTGGCGTTCTGTGCCAGTGCCTGGCAGAGCTCGAGCTGTTCGGCCGGGGACAGGAGCCTCTCGTCGCTGCCAAGGGCCGTAAGGGCTTTTCGAAGTGGAGACCTGCCGTACTTCAGCGGTCGAGTCGGAACACCGAGTACCTCGGCTAAGGCGTTGTACGTGGACGTTGCGATGACCTCGTTGGCGGCCAAGCGTGTCGTGTTGTTGATGCGGTTGATCTCCCGGCAGAGAGCCTGCATGTCACCTTCGGAGATGATGAAGGTCCTTCTACTTGCGTCGTATCCGGTCTCGCGAATGTGGGAGATCAGGATGGCCTTGGCGTCGGTGAGATCCTCTATTGCATGCGCGATCGCCCGGTACCTCTGCGTGAATCCCAAACCGAACTGGGGATTCTTCACGCAGTAGGACGGCAGGTCCTCGAGGAGGGCGATGACGTCGGTTGGCGAGGAAGGAAGGCGCTCGGAGAGATCTGAGAACGAGATTCGTCCGACGTTGGCGTACTTGGGTGTAGTCGCCTTGTCGGGTCTGACGAGGTTGGCCGTGGGGAACGTGTTGAGCAGGCAGTTGGCCTCGTCGATTTGGAGCAAGCGGACTGGCACGAGGTCGTCCGCCGAGCTACGGGAGCTTTCTCCAGAACGGGTCAGCGAGAGAAAGTGCACGTCGACCGTACTTGGGCTTACGCGCTCGAGTTTCAGATGATCGAGCAGAGCCGGGTACGGTAGGGGGCCGTCAGGAAGAACCACTCTGCGGGCCGCCCTTGTCGTTTCTGGCGGGATCGGAGACGGGAGGAGAGGAGGCGATCGGCTCGTTCTGGCCAGTCCATTCGTACTCCGCCTCGCCGTCGACCACACGTAGCAGCAACGTGGCGTGCTCGCGCACCCAGCCGGCGCTTACCTGTTTGCGGAAGCGTTGATCAGTTGGCTTTGAGTATGGCTGCTTGGCTTCCCACTCAGCGAAGTGGCCGTCCAGTTGGTCCCCGCCGCAATACCAGACTTCGACGGATTGCAGTTCGTTGCCGTACCAGACGAAGGCATGACCGGATCGCCGGTCCGCTTCCAGCTTCTTCTGCCAAGAGTTCCGGTGATACTGGTACTCGAACGAGTTGCCGGAGACCGCAGACTTGACTTCTACGTCGCCGAGGTCGGGACCCTCGCGGCTGGCCACGCCCTGCTGTCTCAGGAGAATGGAGGTGAAGACCTCCCAGTCTTCGGACATCACCATCCGCGGCTTCAGGCCTCGGTCCCTGAACAGCCGGAGACGGCCCCGGTACGGGCCATACATGTAGGCGTGGAAGTAGATCAGCGCCGCACGGACGTCGAGCGTGTCGGGCAGCATTATCGGGACGAGTTACTTGAAGAGCGGCTGTTGCTGCTCGTCACGGCCGGTTGTCGAGGGCGCGTAGGGGTACTGGGCCGCCACGGTTTCGTCGAAGGAACCTGGCGTACTAGGCACCGCCCTACAGTCAGGGCCGAAGGCATGCTGCACGAGCCACCGGACCGCCTGCACGCACACTGCATCGCCGAATCCCAGTCGCGCCTGCCGGTCGTTGACTTCGATTGGGAAGGAGTCGGCACCCTGCAAGCGCGCGTACTCTCGTCCGGTAAGCGGCCGGATCCGAGGCGTTCCGCTACGGCAGTCGACGAGGAACTGGACGCTGCTGCCGCCCTGAGGGGTTCTGAGGCACCCCGCCAGGCGATCGGGCCTGAGTTCGCCCACCGTTCGGCCGTGCCGTCGACGGCGATACATCGTTGCAACGCCGTCACGTTCGCCGGCGAGGAGTTGAGTCACGCGGCGACGATTCGGTGAGGCCATCTCGGCGACCAGACTGGCAACGCGGTCTTCGGGCCACCACCGGGCGTCATCCGGTGGGAGTTTCTCGAGGACAGAAACGAGAGTGCTGGGCGTCTCGGCGGGCGGTGCCGGGAGCGGCAGATCGACCAAGGGCAAGTCCGGATGGGCCGCCTCGAAGCGCCGTACCGCAGCGGGACGCAGCCTCGATGGCTGAGCGTCAGACCGCTGCCACGGACCTTCCTGTTCGCGTTGTCGTGCTGCCACGAACAGTCGAGGGCGGCTCTGGGGCCGGAACCAACGCGCGTCGACGAACAGAACGTCGATCACGTAGTCGACCGCGGCCAGACGGCGGCAGACGTCGGCCAGGTCCGCACCGCCCCTCGACGTGAGGAAGCCCGTCACGTTCTCCAGTAGCACGGCCGCCGGTGGCCTGCGCTGTATGCACAGGGCGGTCACGATGTCCAGGAACGGCCAGATCGTCCCCGAGTGCTGGCCAGCCAGCCCGGCGCGGTTCCCAGCAAGGGAGAGATCGATGCATGGGAAGGACGCGGTAACGAGGTCCAGACCCTGCGGCAGGTCGCCGACGCCTAGGTCGTGAATGTCGCCCAGGAGAAAGTGCTCGTCGCCGAACCGCTGCCGGTACATCTCCTCCTTGCGCGGCGCGATGTCGTTGGCGAAGACGCACTGCCAGCCAAGCGGCTCTATCGCTTCACGGACCAAGCCGATGCCGGCGAAGAACTCCGCGAAGCGCCCCCCTCCTGGACGACCGGCTTGCTGGTCTAGTGCGGTCCCGGTGGCTGGGGCGGCGCGCGCAGAGCTGCTGGCAGTCCTCTCAGACCTTTGTCGCGAGGTCTCGAACAAGGCCGTATCTGCTCCTGGAGGTGGGTCGGATCCTCAGCAGGCCCGACCTGGTTGATGCACCAACGACTATACAGCAGCCGACACGGCTGTCGGGTCGGTTGGAGGCGATGCGCTAGCCTCCGTGCTTCTCCAAGATCACCCGCGGCTCGGCCTGCACGAGGAGAGAGTGCCGGACACCTTCGACAGCGCGACTCGGTCGCGCATCATGGCGAGAGTTCAGAGTCGGAACACCGGACCGGAGTTGGTCCTGCGCCGCGCGCTCCATGCCCGCGGCCTGCGGTACAAGCTCCACGACTCTGCACTTCCCGGCCGACCTGACCTCGTCTTCCCTCGATTCGGGGCGGTTTGCTTCGTGCATGGCTGCTTCTGGCATCGCCACGACGGCTGTCCGCGTGCAACGACGCCGGCGACCAACCGAGCGTATTGGGAGCGGAAGTTCGAGGCCAACGTCCGTCGCGACAGGAATCACCGTGTGGCGTTGCTCGGGGCCGGCTGGCGCGTCGGAGTCATCTGGGAATGCGCGCTACGCCCCAAGGAGCGCTCGGAGAAGGTAGCGGCCAAAGTAGAGCGCTGGCTCAAGGGTCAGAGTCAGGAGTTCGTTACCACCCGCCAATAGACTTCCTCCCGGCGACGTGTCTTGCAGCGAGACAGGGCGGCCAATCGGCCGCGGGATCGCCGCCGGCCGCTCCCACGGGTCCACGCGACTAAGGGATCGATCTCAGCCAGATTCAAGGTCGGGTCTCAGCCTGCGAGGACTGTGTCTAGCGTCGCATGGCCTCTCTCAGAAAGGATGCAAGCGAAGCAGCGCGCTCTTGTGAGGGAAACCTGCAGGAGACGTCTAGTCTCCATGTAGGGTGGTGTGTGATCTCTTCCCCGAAAGGTCCGGTGCTGATCTTCCACGAGAAGCACCGAGTCGTACTCGCGGGCCTTGAGTTGGTGCATCGTCATGACGCTGATGTGGGCTTTCTCCCGGTGATTATCCTGTAGCTGGTCTCGCAACATCACCTCCTCTAGGGCACCCTCAGCACCCTCATACGTGCCACTCTTCCTCCAGAGAGCGGCCAACTTCTCCTCGATCGCCGATCCTCGGCGTAGGAGGCGCAAGTAGCGCGCGTGCCCTCCCGTTCGCCTGACTTCGTCCGCATCGGCGCATTCAAACACTCGCCGCACGGAGAGCCAGTCCTCCCTAGGAGAACCAACGAATCCCATCTCATCGATTTCCTCGAATACGCCTAGCAGCGACCTCACACACTTCGTGCTGGGTGTTACGCCGCTGCGGGCACTAGCTGCCCATCTGGCTAGTCGGTCCGATGTTGCGATGCCTGTTTTCGTTCCCGCAGCCCGCATCACGGCCCCGACTCTCTCCAGGGTTCCAGCGAGTCTCTCTGGCCGAGAAACAGCCGGCGATGCCATGACGAACGCCACGACGCGAGCGGCCAAGGCAATTTGCGCTTGGTCGAACATCACGTCGTGGCGAATTGGGTGCTGTGTGTTTCCCCGGATTCTCAGACTTTTTCCTAGCGAATCGGAAATGCGACGCACCATGCTACGGCTCCGGGCCGCCACAGCGACGGACACTTCACTGCTGGTGGCTCGTTCGACAGTCTCCCTCCACGTCTCTATGAGTGCAAAGCGTAGACCAGCGTCGAACCGCCCGGGCGAAAAGTGCTTGGTCCGAATGTCTCCTGGTAGAGCGACCTGCGTGTCTGGTGAGAGAAGACTACGAGCGTATCCTGCGATGCCGGTCGCCGGGCTTCGCTTGTTCTCGTCGCGGAAGTCAAACACGACCGCGTCGAGAGTTGTGGCGAAGTCTGGCAGGCGTGTCGAGCGAACGCCCCTTCTCCACGCGTAGATTCGCTGTTCGGGGTCCCCGAGGGCGATGATTTCGGAGGCCCCAGCCAGCGCTTTGACTAGGCGCCACTGATCTTCGTCCGTATCTTGAAACTCGTCAACGAGGATCAGGGGGTGCGCGTACGTGAAACACTGCCGTAGCATGCGTGATCGCTCGAGGAGTTCGGCTGCACGAGGAGCAAACTGATCGTAGGTGACGCGACCTTCGTCGACGAAGAGGCGATCTTCTTCCGCTCTCCAGTCCGATGCGCTCCGTCCGGCCCGGAGTACAGCAGCGTCGTGGGCACCAATCACCGTGAGCCTCCGCTGTGACGACAGCAGGTAGCCGTGGGAGCTGAGGATTGTCCACGCGAACGAGTGGTAGGTCTTGATTTCAACTCGGCGCGCCACGTCGGCGCGGAGAATGCTCACGCCTGCCTCCAGTATTCGACGCGTGGCAGCGTTTGAGAAGCTGAGAAAGAGAACCGACTGCTCCGACCTCAGGAGTTCGAGAGCTGCACGCCGGGCCTTAAGCAATCCAAGGGTCGTCTTTCCTGAGCCGGGACCTCCGATGATCGACATGTGACCCCTGCCAGTTAGGACGGCTCGCCGTTTGTCGCAGAGCTCAAACTGGGCCTCGGGGTCGTCCATGGTCGGGTTGGAGAGAGTGAGGGTGTCGCGGCGCAACGGAACCGCTAGTCGCCCTGACTGCCGCGGAGGTCGTTCGGGAAGTCGTGGCTAATGCGCGTTAAAGCGTTCGTGATGGGGCTTGGCAAGTCCGCCGGTGAACAGAGCTCCACAAGTCGCCGCGCGTAGCTCGACCCTTTTCTCGTCTTCAAGACTCGTCTGCAGAGCCGACGGACGTCGTCGTCGCTGTGGCTCGGGGAGTACTCAAAGCGCTCTGGAGTTTGCGCGTTGTGCGGATAATCGCTCCACTCGGTTGCTTCGGACAGGAAGCGACGCACGACATCGATTGTGATTTCATCTGCGAGAAGGTACTCGAGCCCGCTCTGATTCGAGTTGCCAGGCCACATCAAAGGTGTCGTCGATCTCAGCTCTGACCGCCTCGTCCTTCTGCCGATCGTAGAGAGCGTACGTCCTGAGACCCATTTCCGAGAAGAACTTGCCGTAGCGTGGCAGGGCACCGTCGCCTTCGCAGTGGACGACCGTGACGCCCGAGAGGTCAAGGGGCGTGTAGGTGCCGTCCGGGCTTCCCTCCTCCAGAACTGCTGAGGCGCTGCGGAGTGAGTCGCCATCGGAAATCCCTTCGACACAGAGTACGGCGTTGCCGAGCATCGCTTCGGCCAGCACTCGGCGGAGGTTTCCCCTGTAGGTCTTGGTCTTGATTCCCGCGACTTCGATAGGCCGTCCCGAGGTGACACCGCCACTGTTGCGATCGAGCAGTACCACGCTTTCAGGATCGTATTGTTCCAACACAAAGGGTGAGTGCGTGGTTAGAATGGACTGGTTCATCCGAGACCGAAGGAACTGCACTATGCGGCGTTGAGTGTGTGGGGGAAGCGCTCTCTCAGGTTCTTCCATGGCGAAGATCACGTTCGACCCGAGTTCCGCAATGAAGGTCAAGAGCGCGAAGACCATGGAGTTGACGACTCCCGATCCGAACCGCCAGTACGGCACTGGCGTGTTCGAACGTTCGGAGGCACCGAAGAGCGTAACGGAGCGACGAAGACTCTCCCTCGTCAGCTCGGACGGGTAGAGGCGTAGTGCGCGGTCGTCGGTCGAGAGACCGACGACAAGACGGACGCGGCTGTCAATCTCGTCGAGGATTTCCCGCAGTTGGCGTATGGCGTCGATCGGAGGTTCCAGCCCCTCCATCGAGGCCAGCGTATGCTCCCACATGGCGGACCGATCGTCGTTCTTGAGCCTCAGGATGACATCAAGCAAGGAGCCGCGCTCGAGACTGAGAGCCCTAGTTCCAGTTCGTAGGGCGCGGAGGTAGATGAAGCCGAACATCCGTTTTGCTGCGCGGGACACCGTTGCTCGGTGTTGCTCGTCATCCGGAGGCGGACTAGCAAAGTAGGTTGTGGCCTTGAACTCGTCCTCCTCAATGTCGTAGACACCTTCGAATCTGATCCGCAGGGCGGGCACGACCTTGTCGTCGTCGAGATTCTCGGGAGTCGCGGCCTCGTCTAGGAGTTGGCCTGTCGCTGTGTTCCAGTATTCCCGGTGCGTCCGGAACCGCGTCAGCACATCGACCGTTAGGTCGGTGAGTATCACCTCCAACTTGATTGGAATGGGTTCACCATCGGCACTAAGGTAGCGGCGCTCGAAGAAGTCGTGTTCGTCTATGGGCGAACTGCGAGCCAAGCGATGGGGCCCTAGCAGGAGATTCAGGGCTTCACACATCGTAGACTTGCCAGCGCCGTTACTGCCGATTGTCACGGTGTGGCCGGGGAAGAGGACCTTCCCTCGTGCAACGCCGCGGAAGTTGGCGAGTTGGAGGCTACGCACTCTCATTCGTGGAGTTCCTTCCCGTAGGTGTGGACTTCCCGCCAGAGCGGTGGTCGCTACGCACGTCGCCTTCCTTCGCTACCGGAGTTCGGCGGTGCGGTTAGTTGACGCAGTCGCTGCGGAACTGCCCTGTCGATCGCCCCGTCCTGGGTCTTCTCCCCAAGGTGTTGCTGCTCACGTCTGGTGGGCGCCGCGCGCTTGGCCGCCGAGTCGGTCGAAGTAGGCTGCACCGGCTTGCGGCAAGGCGACCCCAGCGAAGAGCCGCTTGCGCGAGCGCTGGCGGTAGAGGCCCTTGCGGTCCCATTCGCGGACGTATTCGGTCGGCGTGCTGTAGCCACGTGTGCTGACCTGCTCATGCACGAAGGCCTTGAGCGCATTGAGCAGAGCGATGTTCATCGTCGTCAAGGTGCGACGCTAGCGGTGTAGGGAGGTTCTGGCAAGGCCGCTTGGAGCGAGTTTGCTGGGTAGGCTACGCTGGCTCCGCGTGGGCGACTGGCGCGTCATCATGGGTGATTGCGGCCGTGTAGAGGTACTTCCCGTCGCGATCGGTGGCAGGGTCTACAGGGAGCGACCCCATGACTGAGACCGTGACGATTCCGAAGGCCGAGTACCAGCGCCGGTGCGGCGTCGAGGAGGACTTGGCCGACGTCCAGGCCGCGCTCGCTGTTCAGGAAAGAATCGACGCTGGGACCGAAGAGTTCCTTCCGGAGGTGGTCGCCGAGCAGTTGATCGACGGCGAACCGGCGCTCCGGGTCTGGCGTGAACACAGCGGACTCTCACAGGCCGCCTTGGCGCGCGCCGCGGATGCCAGCCGTGTCCAGATCGTTGACATCGAAGCAGGTCGCCGGACCGGCTCCGTTCGCACGCTCCGGCGACTCGCCGATGCTCTCACGACCGTCTATGCACTTCCTCGCGCGTCCAGGAAAACTCCGAACGGTAGGTCTCCTCGCCCCAGAGCGCGTCCAACCTTGCCACGACTGCTTCGGCGTCGTCGGTTCGAGTGAGATCGTGGAGATAGTCCCGCACCAACTGGTTGAGGCTGGTTCCCCGCGAGGCGGCGATCCGCCGGGCCTCGGCAACGACCCGCTCGTCGATGGAGAGTGTGACGTTCATGAGCAGAGGCTAGGTATGCACGGGGTCTGGGTCAACTGTCTGCATCCAGGGAGCGGTCTGAAGAACCTGGAAACGACGCGCTTCAGATGGGGCCTGGCCTGACGTAACCTGAGCCGTCGGACCTTCGTGGTTAGACGAGATCGGAGGGGTGTCGATGGCGACGATCAAGATCAGCTCGAAGGTGGAAGAGACAGCCTGGAACGAGCTTCGCGACCTGGCGAGGGAGAGCAAGCGGAGCGTTTCGGAGCTGCTCTCCGATGCGGTCGAGGAGTACCTGGCACGGCGCCAGGTACGAGCGGACCCGGTCCGGCACCTGGACGACTCGATCCGCGAGAACGAGGAGTTGGGGAAGCTCCTGGCGCAGTAGCTGGCGTGGGTGTTTCGCGGGAGTCGGAACCGGCGCTGGCGCGCCGGATGCCGGCGGGGACGCCGGCGCACCCAGTCTGAATCGTCGACGGAGTTGCACACTGGGTGCGCAGCCGCCTTCGTCGGCCTTCCGAATGAGAACGCTCGAGGCCGAAGGCCTCGCCCCGCCTCCTGGCGCTAGTACTTCGGTTCCCGGCCCGAAGGCAGCACCCTGCCCTCCGGGTAGTCGGCGCCGGTGACGCTCTGGTCGACTGAGCGGTTCCAGGCATCCAGTTCCGCGCGCATCCGGGCGGCGACCTCGGGTTGCTCTTCCATGAGGTCCCGCTCTTCGCTGGGGTCGTCGATCACGTTGTAGAGCTCGAACGGATCGGTCGGGTCGGAGAAGAAGTTCCTCACCAGCTTGAGGTCGTTGTCTAGCCAGGCGTGACCGCCGCTGGCGCGGAAGCCGATGGGCTGCTCCCGGCGGGCGGGTTCGGAGTCGAAGACGCCGGCGATGGAAATGCCGTCGTGGACGGCGTTGATGGACTCGGGGTCGAGCCCTGCTACCTCGATCAGCGTCGGGAAGATGTCCATCGTGCTGGCGGGGAAGCCGGAGATCCTCGGGGCGATACGGCCCGGCCATTCGATGATCGTCGGCACGCGCAGGCCGCCTTCGTAGAAGTCCTTCTTGAAGCCGCGCAGGTGGCCGGTGGTGTCGGGGCGGACGCCGGGGTGCTCGGGGCCGTAGGAGATGTCGGGCAGTCCGCCGTTGTCGCTGGTGAACCACAGCAGGGTGTTGTCGGCGATGCCCAGGTCGCGCAGGCCCTGGCGGAGGGTGCCGATGGAGCGGTCCATCGCAACGATCTCGGCGTGGTGCGTCCTCGAGGCATCGTCCAGTTCGGCGAAGGGCTCCTCGTCTTCCGGCAGGGCGGCGAACGGCCGGTGCGGGGAGGCGTACCAGATCACCGCGAACACGGGCTTGCCGTTCTCCCGCTGCTCCGCGATGTAGCGGAGCGCCTCGTCGACCAGGACCTCCGACGAGTCGCCCTCGAACTGCTTGGGCACGCCGTTCTCGCTCAACACCGGGTCAACGTTGAACTGGTTCGTGTGGCTCAGCCAGTAGTCGAAGCCGAGCTCGCCGGGGTTGTGGGGGTCGTCCGCCGGAAGCGGATTCTCGCCGGCCGGATGGACGTCGTTCAGGTGCCACTTGCCGAAGTGGGCGGTGGCGTAGCCGGCCTGCCGGAACGCCGTGGAGAGCATCTTCTCCTGCTTGTTGATCGAGTCGCCGACGCGGAAGGCTCCTGTGCGGTCGTTCGTGCGGCCCGTCATGACCGTTGCCCGGGTCGGGGTGCAGCTCGGCGCGCCGGCGTAGAACCGGTCCATGCGCAGGCCGGCCTCGGCCATCGCGTCGAGGTGGGGCGTCCGGAGCACGGGATGGTCGTAGTAGCCGGTCTGCGCCCAACCCATGTCGTCGGCCATGAGCAGGATGACGTTCGGCGGAGCATCTTCGACGGCCGCAGGTTGGCAGCCGAGGGCCGCAACGAGCAGCACGGGGAAGAAAGGGCGGAAAGACTGCACCATGGGAAGGGCTCGAGGAACGCTCCAGAGTTGTTTCGCCGTCGCGATTTCTCACGCCGACACCGGTTTTCCGTCTATCCTACGGTCGCGAGCCGACAGGAAACTCTCTAGCTGGAGGACAACGACATGCACAAGTTCCGAGCAACGATTCCCCTGATCTTCACGGCCCTCCTGGTCACCGCTCTTCCCGCCCTGGCGCAGCGCGCGGACGACGCGGACCGGGCGAGCAAGAACGGCAAGGTCGAAGGGATGATCGACGGCGTCACCGTCACCCTCGAGTACGGACGGCCCAAGGTGAAGGGCCGGACGATCTGGGGCGGCCTGGTTCCCTACGGCCAGGTCTGGCGCACCGGCGCCGATGAGGCGACCACGATCACCTTCAGCGCCGACGTCGAGATCGGCGGGCAGAAGCTGGCCGCCGGGACCTACGCCCTCTTCACCGAGCCGGGCGAGAACGAGTGGACCGTCATCTTCAACAAGGTCGCGCAGCAGTGGGGCGCCTTCCGGCACGACGCCGGTCAGGATGCGCTGCGCGTAAGCGCCACCCCGAAGACCATCGGGGAGCACGTTGAGGAGAAGGAGTTCGTGATCGTCGATTCCTGGGTCGCGATGCAGTGGGAGAGGCTCGCCGTGCCCTTCGAGGTGAAGAAGTCGGGCTGACCTTCTTGCTCGATCGGAACCGGGCGCTCAAGTCCCGGGGTGAGCGGGTGCTCCCGGGTGGCATGTACGGTCACATGTCCACCTATCGGCTCCTGCCGCCCCGGTACCCGCAGTACTTCGAGCGGGCGGAGGGCTGCCGGCTCTGGGACGCGGACGGCAACGAGTACATCGACTTCATGTGCTCGTTCGGTCCGATGATCGCGGGCTACGGCAATCCGCGCATTCGCGCCGCCGCGGACGCGCAGCGCGACCGGCTCGACATCGCGAACGGGCCTCCACCGCTCATCGTCGACCTGGCCGAGCGTTTCGTGCGACAGGTCAGCCACGCCGAGTGGGCCATCTTCGCGAAGAACGGCAACGACGCGACGACCGTCTGCAACATGGTGGCTCGGGCGCGGAGCGAGAAGCGGAAGATCCTCGTCGCCAAGGGCGCGTACCACGGCGCGGCGCCGTGGGCCAACCACATCTCGCGCGGAACGCCCGCGGAGGATCACGTCCACTTCCCGACCTACCGCTACAACGACATCGAGAGCCTGGACGCGGCCGCCGACGCGGTGAGCGGCGACCTGGCCGGCATCGTCGTCTCCGCGTTCAAGCACGACGCGGGCCACGACCAGGAGTTGCCCGACATCGCCTTCGCGCGCCGCGCCCGCGAGATCTGTGACGCCGAGGGCGCGGCGCTCATCCTGGACGACGTGCGGGCCGGGCTGCGCCTCTCCCTCGACGCGAGCTGGTCTGCGTTCGGCGTCCAGCCGGACCTCTCGGCCTGGGGCAAGGCGATCGGCAACGGCGAGCCGGTGGCGGCCATTCTCGGCAGCGAGGTGTATCGCGAGGCCGCGACGCGCGTCTTCGTGACGGGCTCGTTCTGGTACCAGGCCGCGCCCTTCGCCGCGGCGCTCGAGACGCTCGACCTGCTGGCGGAAGTCGACGCGCCCGCCGTCGTGGAACGTCTGGGGCAGCAGTTCCGGGACGGTCTGGAGGAGCAGGCGCGTCGCCACGGTCACGCGATTCGCCAGACCGGACCGCCGCAGATGCCGACGGTCCTGTTCGAAGACGACGACAGGCGGGAGAAGGGCTTCGCGTTCTGCAGCCACGCCCTGGATCAGGGCGTCTACCTGCACCCCTGGCACAACATGTTCCTGTCGGTCGCGCACACGGAGTCCGACATCGAGCAGGCGCTAGCCGGAACGGAGAAGGCGTTTCAGGCGCTCGGCTGAGCGAGTCCCGTGTGTCGTTCAGCCGCTTGAGGTGGCGATGACGTAGAGGCGGTCGGAGATGTCGCGGACCGTCGCTTCCATCTCCGGGTAGAACTCGCCGCGGGTGGTCATGAGGCCCTGGTGCTGGGCCTGCTCCTTGCCGGGCATGGTGTTCGACGTGTCGATCATCCCGCACATGTGCCAGCCGACGAAGTCGGGGCGGGCGGTGGCGTTCTCCATGAACTCCCGCGTCCACAGGGCGCGTTCCGCCATGTCGCGCGCGTGCTGGCCATGGGGATTGGGCATCGTCCCGGTCGGCGAGGTGTAGGCGGCGTCGCCGTTCAGGAAGGGCTGCCCCACGACGTCCGTCAGCCGGTCCATCGTGTCTCGCTGGCCTTCCCAGCGGGCGTAGTGCTGGGTGTTCACGAGGTCGGTGTAGCGGCTTGTCGTGGCGGCGATGGAGTGGAGGCCGTCCGTGTCGCCGTTGATCTTGTCGCCGAGGAAGAGGTGGTTCGGGTCGGCGCGGCGCAAAGCGGCCCTGGCGACGGAGTAGTAGCGCTCGACGCAGGGCAGCAGGAAGGCCGCGTTGTCACGGCGCTCCGCCTCGTTCGCGGGCGCCTGATCGGGTCGCCAGTCCGTTGCCGCGAGCAGATCCGCCCACGCGGCGAAGCCTGTGCCGTAGGTGGCGTTGAAACCGGACACGTCGCCGTAGCGCTCGCGCATGAAGTCGACGTAGGCCCGTTTGCCGGGTGCCTTGGCGGGGAAGTTGCGCAGCCGGCGAGGCCACGTCGTGCTGCCGTTCCACTCCGCTTCGTTGTCGGTCAGGGGAGGGCAGTCCGCCATGCAGTAGCCCAGCACCATGGGGTCGTCACGGTAGGGGGCCGCGACGCGCCGGGCCGTGCGCTCGCATAGTGCCTCGAACTCGCGCGCGAAGATGTCCGCGTAGGCATCGGGTTGGGGCTTGAGATAGTGGGACAGCACCAGCGGCTCGTAGGGGGCGACGAAGGGGAACCGGGCCCGACCAGGCGGGTGGGTAAGCATCGTGGCGTTCGTGTGAATGCCCAGGGTGTTGAGGCCCAGCCGTCGCAGGTCGGCCAGGGCCGCCTCGCGAAACCCCCTGTTCCAGGCCCGGTCGTGGACCTCCTCCGCGCCGAATTGCCGCAGCCAGTGATCGCGGTTGTAGTCCTGCGCCCACCAGTTCGCGTGGTAGTGGTTGACGCCCCAACTGATGAACGCGTGGCCTTCGGGAGTGACCAGCCACCAGCGCCGGCCGTCGTGTTCGGTGCGAAAGAACCCGGTGGCGTCGAACTTGAGGCCGATCCAGCCGCCGAAGCGGTCGCGATCGGCGGTCGTCTGTACAGCCCAGGCCGGCAGTCCGAGGCAGGCGCCGAACCCGATCAGAGACGCCTTGAGAAGATCACGGCGAGCCAAGCGGACGGGCACAACGTCTTACAGGAATGCGAGGCGGACGAGTGCGGCCGCGGCCGGGGTCATCATGGCGAGCATGGCTCCGAGGAACCACTTGATCATCGTCAGTTGACCGGCCAGCCCATCCATCCGACCGGCTAGCCCATCCATCCGACCGGACAGACCGCTTTCCAGACCGGATTGACCGCTCTCCAGCGCGTCCATCCGGCCGTTCAGGGTGCTGCTCAGCGTCTCCATGCGACCGCTGAGCTTGCTGTCCAGGGCGTCGATTCGTGCGTTGACGCTGCTGTCCAGGGCGTCGATTCGCGCGTTGACGCTGCTATCCAGGGCGTCGATTCGTGCGTGGAGTTCCTGCCTGAGGCTCTCGTGGCGATCTCGCACTTCCTGTCTGAGCGCGTCGAGGGTGGACACATCTACCTTGAGAACGGCCATGTCGTCCTTCGTCGCGAGTCGCTGCTCTCGTTTTCTCACCATGTCGACCAACGCCTCGGCCTGGTTCGGTTCGAACCCGACCTCCTTGAGGCTGCGCCTGACTTCGTTCCATTGTACTGCCGCGGTCTGCATCCTCTCGTCCTTGTGCTGGTGGAGCTCGACGCCGCCCGCCCTGCGCGGACGTTGTCCCTCATAGGACCAGGACGGATTCCGCGCCCTTCTTCCTGTCCCTTCACGCGAGGCTGAGCCTTCGGTGAAGAGAGGAAGCTCGGCCGTTGCGGCCAGGTTTCACCGGAGTGTCTGGTTGACGAAGGGTTGCGGTTGTCATATGGTTGCGACCGCGAGGAGGTGGCACATGCCTACGGAAACGGCGATCCAGAAACTGCGCCCCGAAGAGGCGGCCAAGAGGGTCTTCAGGGCCCGCGAACAGGACAGCGCGTGGCTCGACCGCTTTGCAGAGTGCCTCGCCGGTTACCGTGAAGGTCCGGCCGTGGCAGAAGGCATCACTGCCCGGCACTCCGGTTCGGATCTGGCGCGCACGATCGGTCTGTGGCAGCTCAGTCAGGCGAAAGCCGCCGCGTTGTTCGGCGTGAGCCGCCAGGCGTTCGCCAAGTGGCTGCAACGTGGCGTGCCTGCGGATCACGCCGTCGCCGTGGCGGATCTGAAGGCAGCCACCGAGTTACTGGAGCACTACCTCAAGCGCGACCGAATACCTGCCGTGGTGCGTCGGCCGGCACCGAAGCTCGACGGCGCCTCCCTGTTGGAGCTACTGGGCCGCGGCGACACGAAACGGCTGCTGTCCGCATGCCGGGAGATGTTCGACTTCGAGCGGGCGCATCGGTGACGCCGGACCTGGTCGTCGAGCGAATCCCCGACGAACACTCCTGGTGGCGCATCGCGGATCCGGCCTGGGCGAATCCGCTCGACCCGAGCTTTGCCCAACGGCGAGGCGGCCGTTGGAATCCGCCGGAGAGCTTTCCGACGCTCTATCTGAACGAAGACCAGGCAACGGCGCGCCTGAATCTACGGTCCTTCATTGCCGACTGGCCCTATGAACCGGAAGAACTCCGGGCGGACAGCGGACCGGTCCTCGTGGAATGCACCTTGCCACGTCGGCAGTTCGTGTGTGACATGCACACGCCCGAAGGCGTCCGCGCGGCGGGCATGCCCGCCTCCTACCCGCTCAAGAACGACGGCACGGTCGTCGGCCACGACCGGTGTCAACCCATCGGAAGGCGGGCAAAGAACCAGGGCCTGCGAGGCGTCCGAGCGCGTTCGGCCCAGTCACGGAACGGCGCGGGGCGGGAACTGGCTTGGTTCCCGGCATCCGTTCGCAGCGTCGCCCGACGGGTCGCGACGCTGGCGTTTCCTGTCTGGTACTGGGGCTAGTCGAACTCCGGCGCTCTACCGAACCAGTACGTACATCACGACCAAGGCAACGGCCAGTACCGCCGCCAGCAGCCGCGGATCCAACACTCCCCGGATCTCCGACCGGGTCAGGAACGCGTACGGCTTGTCCCACGTAAGTCCGTCGATCTGCTCGGCCTTCGGCGGCGGCGTCGCCAGGCTGACGGCGACGTAAATGACGCTCAGGATGCAGAAGTACCACCAGGCCTGGAGCAGGAAGGGAATCCCGAGGCCGTTCACGGGATCGGAGACGTACTGGATGCCGCCGAGGAAGCCGAAGCCCATGTCGAACAGGAAGATGATGAAGCCGGCGACGAAGCCGAAGAGCAGCGTGAACGTGCCGGCCTGACGCGTTCCGCGGCGCCAGAAGACGCCCCAGAGCAGCACGGTCGCGATGGGAGGCGCGATGAACTGGGCCGGCAGCTTGTTGATCGCCTCGAAGATGGAGCCGAACCTCTCTCCCTGGGTGGACCAGGCGATGGCGACGCTCATGACGACGACGGAGCTGATGCGCCCGATGCGCACTTGCGACGTCTCGGACAGGCCGGGCCGGAAGTGCTTGGCGATGTCGACGGCGACGAGCGTCCCCGTGCTGTTGACCGCGGCGGCGATCGTGCTCATCAGCGCCGCGAGCAGCGCAGCGGCCATGATGCCGATGAGCCCGGTCGGCAGCAGCTCGGTGATCAGCGTCGGCAGGGCGTCGGTCGGCTGGTCGATGATGTCCTTGAACAGCACGTAGGCCAGAACACCCGGCAGGACCATGAAGAGCGGGGGCAGGAACTTGAGCAGGGAGGCGAACAGCGCGCCGTGCTGCGCGTCCCGCAGGGTCCCCGCGCCGAGCACGCGCTGAACGATCGTCTGGTCGGTGCACCAGTACCAGAGGCCGAGGATGGGGAAGCCCAGCAGGAAGCCGTACCAGATCGACCCGGGATCGAAGCCCTCTTCCCCGGGGAGGTGGATCATGCTGAGCTGATTCGGCTTCGTGGCCGCCAGCAGGTCCTGGTAGGAGTCGATTCCCACTTCGGGCAGCCTGGTCATCGCGATGACCGTGATCAGGATGGCGCCGCCCAGGAGGATGACGGTCTGGATCGTCTCGGTGACGACGACCGCGCGCAGGCCGCCGACCACGGTGTAGATCACCGTGATGATCGAGATCATGGCGATCGATGCCAGCGACGGGATGCCGAAGAACCGCTCGAACACCGCGGCGCCGGCGTAGAGGCTGATGCCGATGTGGATCAGCATCGCCGACATGATGAACATGAAGGACAGCGTGGTCCGGGCGGCCGGGCTGTAGCGCCGCTCCATGAACTCGGGCAGCGTGGTGATCCGGCTCCTGAAGTAGATCGGCACGAAGACGAGGCTGAGCAGGATGATCGTGAAGGACGCCATCCACTCGTAGTTGCCCACGACCATGCCGACGCCGAAGCCGCTCTCGGCGAGCCCGACGAGATGGATCGTCGAGATGTTCGAGGCGAAGAGCGCGGCGCCCACCACGGGCCACTTCAGGTTGCGGTTCGCCAGGAAGTACGACTCGCTGGTCTGCCGCTTGATCCCTCGCACCGACCACAGGCCGACGAACAGGATGCCCAGCAGGTAGACGACGATGATGAAGAGATCGACGGCCGCGATGGTCATGGGGCTTGGATCCGGTCGCCGCCGCCGCCGGCGGGCTCAGACGATGATGTCGTCGACGACCAGGCCCTCGACGTCCGTCAACCGGAAGTCGCGCCCTTGGGAGCGGTACGTCAACCGCTCGTGGTCGAGGCCCAGCAGATGCAGGATCGTGGCGTGGAGGTCGTGGATGTGGACCTTGTCCTCGATCGCGTAGTAGCCGTAGTCGTCGGTGCGGCCGTGGCTGTGGCCGGGCTTTACGCCGCCGCCGGCCATGAACATCGTGTAGCCGTGGGGGTTGTGGTCGCGGCCGTTGCGGGCGCCGGCTTCGGCGCCGGGAGTGCGGCCGAACTCGCCGCCCCAGAGGACCAGGGTCTCGTCCAGCAGCCCTCGTGACTTGAGGTCCTTGATCAGGCCGGCCACCGGCCGGTCGACCTCGGCGCAGCTCTGCGGCAGGCCGGTGATCAGGCCCGAGTGGTGATCCCACTTGGTATCCGGCCCGTGGGTCGCCTGCACGAAGCGGACGCCGGATTCCGAGAAGCGTCGGGCGAGCAGACAGCGGAGCCCGAAGTTCCGGGCCACCGGGTCGTCAAGGCCGTAGAGCCGCCTGGTCGCCTCGGATTCGCCCTCGATGCTCATCAGCTCGGGCGCCTCGGTCTGCATGCGGAAAGCGAGCTCGAAGGACTCGATGCGGCCCTCGAGCGCCTGGTCGGGGCCGGTCTGCTCGAGCTGGCGGCGCTGCCAGCGCTGCAGGAGGTCCAACTCGCTACGCTGGACCTCCGGCGACACGGATTCGTTGTCGAGGAAGTCGATCGTCGCGTCTTCCGTCTTCATCCGCGTCGTGCCGATCGCGGTGCCGTTGTAGGCGGCGGGCAGGAAGGCCGACGAGTAGTTCTGGACGCCGCCGTGCTGGTACGAGGGGCAGATCGTGATGAAGCCGGGCAGGTTCTCGTTCTCGGTGCCGAGGCCGTAGGCGATCCACGAGCCCATCGACGGGCGGACGAAGCGGTCGCTGCCGGTGTTCATCGCCAGGATGGCCCCGCCGTGGGCGGCGTTCGTGCCCCACATCGAGCGGATGAAGCAGAGATCGTCGACCACCGAGGCGATGTTGGGCATGAGTTCGCTAACCCAGGCGCCGGACTGGCCGTGCTGCTTGAACTCCCAGGGGCTCTTGAACAGGTTGCCGGTCTCGTTGAACTGCACGCGGGGCTTGGCGAAGGGCAGCGGCTTGTTGTCGTCGCGGATGAGGAGCGGCTTGTACTCGAAGAGGTCGTGCTGCGACGGCCCGCCGTGCATGTGCAGGAAGATGATCCGCTTCGCCTTCGGGGCGAAGTGCGGTGGGCGGGGCGCGAGGGGGTTCCCGGGTTCAGCGGCCAGGAGGTCGCGCTGCAGCAGGGAGGAGAGCGCCAGGCCGCCGAAGCCGCAGCCGCAGGTCTTCAGCATCTGGCGGCGGGTCAGGGGTGGCGGCTGGTAGTGGGGGTAGCGCATGGTCGGGGAGTGCTGAAACCGGAAATCTAGTTGATGTAGATGAACTCGCTGGCCGCGAGGATGACGTGGGCGAGGCGGGTCCAGGCGTAGAGTTCGGTGTCGTTCGCCGGCGCCCCGCGACGCATCTCGTCGAGGAAGGCGAGGCTGTCCTCGATCTCCACGTCGTCGGCCGGGCGGCCGTAGGCGCGGACGAAGGCGGTGTCGATGCGCTCCGCGGCGCTCGCGCCCTCGATCTCCAGCAGTTGCCGCGCGAAGCCGAGCGCTGCTTCCTCGACGAAGGGGCTGTTCATCATCAGCAGCGCCTGGCGCGGCACGACCGTTTCGGATCGATCGCCGACCGAGTCGCTGGCGTCGCCGAAGTCGAAGCCGCCGAAGATGTTGTAGATCGCGGTGCGCACCACCGGCATGTAGATCGAACGCCTGGGCGCGTCGTAGATGTCGACCCGGCCGAGGGTGCCGGTTTCGCCGAAGACGTATCCCCTTGCGTCGTACTCCTCGACCCGTCCTCCGATCGTCAGGTCGAGGCGGCCGGCGAGTTGCAGCAGGGCGTCCCGGATCGGCTCGACCTCCAGGCGGCGCCGGTTGTTGCGCCAGAGGAGGAGGTTCTCCTCGTCGACCGCGGCGTTGGCGGCGTCGTAGTCGCTCGACAGCCGGTAGGTGCTCGACAGCATGATGTCGCGGTGCAGGTTCTTGAGCGACCACCCGCCCTCGACGAAGCGCCGCGCCAGCCAGTCGAGAAGCTCGGGGTGCGTCGGTTCGCTGCCGATCGCACCGAAGTTGCTCGGCGTGTCGACGAGGCCGCGGCCGAAGTGCCAGTGCCAGACGCGGTTGACGATGACGCGGGCGGTGAGCGGGTGCTCGGGGTGGGTGATCCAGCGCGCCAGCTCGAGCCGGCCGCTGGCGCCGGCGGCTACCGGTGGCGGCGGCACCAGGTGGTCCGTGACCTTCAGGAATCCGCGCGGCTCCGGTTTCTCCGCGAGGTTCACATGGCTGCCGCGGATGTGCACCGGCAGATCGACGATCTCCGCTTCCTCCACCGCCATCGCGTACGGCGGCGCCGGCGGCGATGCCTCCTCCAGTCGCTCGACTTCGGCGCGCAGCTCGGCGAGCCGCTCCAGCGCCTCCGGCGGGTAGAGCTTCTCCTCCTCATCCTGGTCCAGGCAAGGAATGCAGAAGTAGCCGTCGTAGACGAGCCAGCGCAACTCCTCCTGCTCGCGCGGCAGCCTGAAGTCCGACGGCGCCAGCTCGTCCTCGTCTTTGAGCCCGAGCCGCATGAGGTGCTCTTCCCAGGCGATCTCGATCGTCGCGAAGAGGCTCGCGTAACGCCAGGCGACCTCCTCCAGCGTCTTCGGAGCCGGCCCTCGGACAAGGCTCCGGGTCAGCGGCGCGGTCAGCACCTTCTCCGAGGCGATGATCGCCCGCAGCTCTTCGGTCACCTGTTCGTAGCGATCGGGCGAGGCGGCCGCGTAGGCGTTCCAGATGACGAAGACGCTGCTCGGGCTCGGGGCGTCCCCCTCGACCGGCGGGCCTTCCCGGTAGCGGTAGAAGGCCCGGATCCAACGCTCGAGGACCGGCGGTTCCAGGCCGCGGCCGCCGGCGACCCGGGCGATCGTCTCGCGCGCCTCTTCCTGCTTCGCCTCGTCGTCGATCCAGCTCGGGTAGGCCTCTTCCACGGCGAGCAGGTACTCGGCGAGGGCCGCGCGGCGCGGACGGCGCAGGACGTCGTTCTGCTCCCGGACCACCTCGTCCACTTTCTCCTGCGCTTCGGCGACGAGCTTCCGTGCCGCTTCGTACTCGGCCAGCTCGTCTTCCGGGGCGAGCGGCCGCTCCAGCCAGCGCATGCCGGCGGCGTCGCTCATCGTCGCGGTCGAGCGCAGTACGCCTGCCATCGCGTAGTAGTCGGCCGTGGGGATGGGGTCGAACTTGTGGTCGTGGCAGCGGGCGCAGCCGACCGGCAGGGCGAGAAAGGCGCGGCCCACGGTATTGACCTGCTCGTCGACGATGTCGATCAGCATCTTGTCGACGTCCTGCTCGGCGAGCACCTTGGGGCCGAGCATCAGGAAACCCGTGGCCGTGATCTGCTCGAAGCGCTGCGCGTCGGTCTCCGCCGGCATCAGGTCGCCGGCGATCTGCTCCCGGACGAAGCGGTCGAAGGGCTTGTCGCGGTTCAGGGAGTCGACGACGTAGTCGCGGTAGCGGAAGGCGTTGGGGAAGGCGATGTTCTCGTCCAGGCCGTTCGAGTCGGCGTAGCGGGCGATGTCGAGCCAGTGGCGGCCCCAGCGCTCGCCGTAGTGGGGCGAGGCGAGGAGCCGGTCGACGACCTTCGCGAAGGCGTCGGGGCTCTCATCGGCGAGGAAGTCCTCGATCTCGGCTTCCGACGGGGCCAGGCCGATCAGGTCGAACGTGGCGCGGCGGAGAAGCGTGCGCCTGTCGGCTGGCGCCACCGGCGCGAGACCGCGTTCCTCGAGCCCCGCCAGGATGAAGCGATCGAGGGCATGGCTGACCCAGGCCTCGTTCTCGACGTCGGGGAGCGCCGGGTCTTCGACTCGCCGGAAGGCCCAGTGCTCGCGGCCGGGACCGTAGTCGAACGTCTCGGCGGTTCTCGTGGCGACCACCGTCTGTTGACCGCCGGTGCGCGGGTCGGGAGCGCCGCGGCGGATCCACTGCTCGAAATCGGCGATGACGTGCGCCGGCAGCTTGCCGTCCGGCGGCATCTGGGTGAGACCCTCGTAGTGGAGCGCCTCGATCATCAGGCTGTCCTCGGGCGACCCCGGGACGATCACGGCGCCGCTGTCCCCGCCGGCGCGCACGCCTTCCGCGTCGAGCAGGATCAGCCCGCCGCGGATCTTCGCGGGATCGCCGCCGTGGCACTGATAGCAGCGCTCGACGAGGACGGGCCGGATCTTCGACTCGAAGAACTCGAGGTCGGCGGGATCGATCTCGGACGCGCCGGCGACCGTTCCGACCGCCGCCAGCCAGGCAAGGAGGAAGGGCGCAGCGCGGATCATTGAAGGCTCAGGACTGAACGGCGCAGTTTACCAAGCCCGCGGGCCACACTGGGTGCGCCGGCGCCCTCGCCGGCATCCGCCGCAGGCGGCTACAGAACGCGCAGGCCGTCAGGCCGGCTCTGCTCTCCGCCCCCTACTTCCGTGTCACGTACACGTAGTAGGCGCTCGCGATGACCTCGCGGCCTTCGTCGAACCAGGTGTGCAGCGCCATCGGCCCCTCCGGCAAGGTCACGGTGAAGGTGGCCTCCGTGTCGTCCGGTTCGACCGCCGTCCTGAGCCCTTCGAAGCCGTAGGGCGGCTTGTCGCCGATCTCCAGGTGATGGTGGTCGCTGATGAACATGCGGGCCGAGGTGATCGGCAGCGCCGTGCTGCCCTCGGGCGCCGACGCGAGCGGCACGTCGATCTCCCGGGGCCAGCGACGGAGCGCGAACTCGTACTCGCCCGCCTCGGCCACGTCGAGCAGCCAGTAGCCGGTCTTCCGTGTTCCGACGCGGATCTGCCTCTGCTGGTCGACGAACACGTCGAGCCATTCGCAGCCGGTCAGCATCATCGGGTTCTCGGTGTCGTCGCCGATGACGATCCGCTGGGGCTCGTTGGCGGTCGCTGCCACTTCGTCCCACCACTCGTAGAGATGGTCCCGCATCCTGGCGACCACTTCCGGGTGCTGCTCGATCACGTTCGTCGTCTGCAGCGGATCGGACTCCAGGTCGTAGAGCTCGCGGTCTTCGAGCAGGCGCCAGCCCTTCCACAGGACCCCCGCGTGACTGCGCGTGAGGATCGACTGGGTGTAAGGCGAGGGGTAGTTGAAGCCGGACGGCATGCGGCTGTAGTTGATGATCAGCATGCGGTCTTCCGGAACGCTCGCCTCTCCGCGCAGGACGGGGGCGAGGCTCGTGCCGTTGAAGTTCGCCGCCGCCGGCGTCTCGATTCGGCTGAGGTCCAGGAGCGTCGGCAGGACGTCCTGGACCTGGGTCAGGCCCGTCACGTCCTGCGGGTCCGCCAGGCCGCCGTTCGGCCAACTGATGAAGAAGGGCACGCGATGGCCCCCCTCCCAGAGCTCGGTCTTCATCCCGCGCATGCCGGCGTTGAAGTAGAGCGGGCCGTGGGTGCTGCCGTTGTCCGTCATGAAGATCACGATCGTGTTCTCTCTCAGCCCTTCGTCCTCGAGGAAGTCGAGAAGCCTGCCCATGTTCGTGTCGATGTTCCGGACCATCCCCAGGTACCGGCTCAGCCGGGTCTTCAGCGCCGCACTCATGTCGGCGAACTCGGGCCGGGCCAGCGCGACCGTCAGCGCGGTTTCGTCCTCCTCCTTGGCGATCAGCGGGCCGTGCGGCGTGTTCGGGGCGATGTAGGTCAGAAAGGGCGTTCCGGCCTCCGCGGAGCGCTTCATGTGGGCGATCGCCTCGTCGAAGAAGATGTCCGTGCAGTAGCCCTCGAACGCCTCCCGCCTGCCGTTGCGGATGTAAGTGTCGTCGAAGTAGTCGTTGCCCCAGAAGTCGGGGACCGAGCCGATGTGGGACGAGGGGAACCACACGGTCTCGTGGAATCCCCGGTCTTCGGGCCGGAAGGGGTAGTTGTCGCCGAGGTGCCATTTGCCGAACACGCCGGTGCTGTAACCCGCCTCGGCGAAGATGTCGGCCATCGTCGGGATCTCCGGCCGCAGGAGTGCCCGGCCGCTGCTGACGTTGATCGCGCCGTTCCGGGCGGCGTCCATGCCGGTCAGCAGTTGGCCGCGGGTCGGCGTGCACATGGGCGCGACGTGGAAGTCGTCGAGGCGCACGCTCTCGGCGCGCAGGCGGTCGAGATGCGGGGTCTCGAGCACGAGGTTGCCGTGGGCGGAGATTTCGCCGTAGCCCTGGTCGTCCGTCATCACGATGACGACGTTGGGCGGCTGGGCGGACGCGGTGCCGGCGAGCGCGAACAGCAGAACAGCGAAGAGAGACGTTGTTAGCCTCACGATCGAGTCTCCATGGTGGGTGTATCCAAGAGCGAGCGGTGCCACGCAGGGTAGCGGAGACGTCCGCGGACGCGGTGCCGGCGTGACCTCGTTCCGCGACCGCTACGGCGGCTGGGCACTCGTCGCCGGCGCCTCGGAGGGCCTGGGCGCCGCGTTCGCGGAGTGCCTCGCCGAGCGCGGCATGGACCTCGTGCTGATCGCCCGGCGCGAGGCCTTGCTCGACGACCTGGCGGGACGGCTTCGCGAGCGCTACGGCGTCGAGGTGCGTCCGGTGGCGATGGACCTCGCCAGTCCCGATCTCGCGGACGCTCTCGTTGCCGCCACCGCGGACCTCGACCTGGGCGTGCTCGTCTACAACGCGGCCTTCGTGCCGGTGGGTCGATTCGTCGCCGCCGACGCCGATGCGCTCGAGCGGGCGGTGGACGTCAATGTCCGGGCGCCCGTCGTCATGCTGCACACGCTGCTGCCGGGTCTCGAGCGGCGCGGCCGGGGCGCGGTGATCCTGATGTCCTCCCTGGCGGGCCTGCAGGGGACGCCGCGGGTCGCGGCCTACGCCGCCACCAAGGCCTTCAACGCGATCCTCGGCGAGGGCCTGTGGCAGGAGGTTCGCGAGCAGGGCGTCGACGTCGTCGCCTGCTGCGCCGGCGCGGTCGAGACGCCGGGCTACCTGCGTTCGGGGAAGGGCCGCGTGCCGGGCATGCTCGATCCCGAGACGGTGGCGCGGCGAACGCTCGACGCGCTCGGCAAGGGTCCAAGGTTCGTGCCGGGGCTGGTCAACCGCCTGGTCGCCGTGTTGCTCACGCGCCTGCTGCCGCGCGGGGCGGCGATCCGGCTGATGGCGGGGAACACCGGCGACATCGGCTAACTGGGTGCGCGGGTCTTCTGACCCGCCCGCGGGTGGAGCCGCGGAGCGGCGGAGCCCGAGCAGAAGGCCGCCGGCCAAAGGCCGGCGACGATACTGGCCGCCGCCTACGGCGGCAGCGGGTCAGAAGACCCGCGCACCCAGAGCAACGACATCACCCGGTGTGAGTCGCTCTATCGCCGGTCGAACCGCAACCGCCGCACCCGCGACGAATCGCTGATGTAGAGGGTCGTCACCCTGCCGTCGGCGTCCCTCTCGAAGCGTGCGGGCCATGCTACGAAGGTGGCGAACAGTGCACGGGCCGGGAACCTCTCCAGCAGCGGATCGCTCAGTTCGAAAGCGTCCTCGAACAGGGGCTCGAGAGGGCGCGGCTTTTCGAGCGGACGGCGGAACACGAGCTTGCCGTCCTGGAACTCGACCGAGTACGTCACGTCGAGTTCGTCACTCGTGTAGGAGCCGACGTACTCCGCCAGCTCCTCGGGCGTCGGAGTGACCGCCGGCATCGCCCGGTAGCGGCGCTTCGGATCGTCCGCCAGGATCGCCGTTCTGGTGCCGTCCTCGTCCGCGTGGAACGCGACGACGAGGTCGGACAGGCCGACCGCGAACCGGTCCTCGCCCAGAGGCCTCGTTCTCACCGCGCCGAAGTAGAGCCCGCCGTTTCGGACGCTGATCCGGACCATCGAGTCGGTACGGGTATGGAGGTAGGGGTCTGCCCAGCGTTCCAGGTCTTCCAGCGGGACCTCGACGCTCGGCTGCGGACTCTCCGCGTCCGCGGCCTCGTCGTCCGGCCCTAGGAAGACGTCGATCGCGCGGCGACCGATCGCGACCGGACTGATGTCGCCGTGATTGCAAAGGAGAGCGAGTGACAGGCGGTCGCGGTCGGGATAGCGGGCCAGCCAGGCCCGGTAGCCGGCGGTGCCGCCGCTGTGAGCGATCTCGCGTTCGCCGCGGTACTCGCCGATCTGGAGGCCGAGCGCGTAGTCGTTCTCGGTCCCGTCGTTGAAGCGTCCCGGAGTCTCCAGCAGGTCGACGAATCGCTGCCCGAGGACGTTCGGCTCGTAGAGCTCCTGGTTCCAGCGCTGCAGATCGCCCACCGTCGTCAGCAGGCCGCCGTTACCGAAGACCTCGGTGTTCGACATGTTCGTGTGGAGTCCGCCGCTCCTGCCGGTTCCGTAGGCCGTGGCGCGACCCTTGACGATCTGCGTGAAGTCGTCCCGCCAGAGCGTGCTCGCCATGCCCAGCGGGCCGAAGATCCGCTCGGTCGTGAACTCGTTGAACGACTGGCCCGAGACGCGCTCGGCGAGCACGACGCTCAGGATGTACGGAGCGTTGCTGTACAGGTACTCCTCGCCTGGCGGGAAGTTGAGATCCCGCTGCCGGGCCATGAGGGCCAGGATCTCGGCGTTCGTGTGCACGGCAAAGCCGTCGGGCCGCCCGCGGAGAGCGACCAGCGGACGGAACGTCCTGAGTCCGCTGGTGTGGGTCAGGAGGTGGCGGATCGTGATCGGCGCGCCGAAGTCCGGCAGTTCGGGAAGGTACTTGCGCACCGGGTCGTCGAGCGAGAGCTCGCCGTCGAGCGCGAGGAGCACGATCGCCGCGGCGGTGAACTGCTTGGAGACCGAGCCGGCCTCGAAGATCGTCTCGGGCGTGATGGCCGCTGGCTGCTCCAGGTGGGCCATGCCGAATCCGCGGGCGTAGACGTTCTCGCCGGCCCTGGTGATGGAGACGGCGCAGCCGGCCGTGTCGTCCCGGTCCCAGAGCTTGAAGACCGCGTCGACCTGCTCCGCCACCGTTGACGGCGACTCCTCGACGTTCTGAGCCGAAGCGCCGGCGCAGACCGCCAGGCCGAGGAGCAGATACCCCAGGAGGGTCCGGCGCCGGCGTGTGTTCGGGTGACGGAGAGGGTCATTCCTCATGTTTCGATCTCCTCTGCCTGATCAGGATCGCAAGGCCGAGCACGATACGATGCTACGCCCGATGACGCACAACCCGAGGCGGTACCTGGGTGGCGGCAGCCCCAGGCCACGGCCCCTTGTGTTCCTGGCTGCCGCCCTCGTCGCGTCCGCCGGCTTCGCCGCGGACAAGCGGCCCATGACGATTGTCGACCTGATCGACGTACCGGGGATCGGCAGTCCGCGCATCTCGCCGGACGGCGGCCAGCTCCTCTACACCCGCAGCGACACGGACTGGAAGGAGAACGGCCGCACCACCCACATCCGCCGGATCGGGATGGACGGCACGGGAGACGTCCGGTTGACCTACGGCGAGAAGGGGGAGCGTAGTCCGCGCTGGTCCCCGGACGGGAACTACGTGGCGTTTCTCGCCACCCGTGGCGAGGAGGACACGACGCAGATCCATCTCCTGCCGAACGGGGGCGGGGAAGCGTCTCCGTTGACCAGCCACGAGACTTCCGTTCAGAGCTTCGAGTTCTCGCCGGACGGCGAGCACATCTTCTTCGTCGCCTCCGACCCGGAGACTCCCGAGGAGAAGAAGAAGGACGAACTGAAGGACGACGTCTTCGCCTTCGACGAGGACTACAAGCAGCGCCACCTCTTCCGGGTCGCCTGGACCGGCGAGGACCGGGGGAGTGTCGAGAGGATCACGGAGGGCGACTTCTCCGTCGTCGGCTTCCGAATCTCGGCGGACGGCGCGCGGATCGCGCACCACCGGGCGCCCTCGCCGCTCTTCGACAACCGCGACGAGGGCGAGGTCTGGCTCATGGACGCCGACGGCGGCAACGCCGTCCAGCTCACCGACAACACGGTGACCGAGTCCGGCGCCGAGCTGTCGCCGGACGGGCAGTGGGTGCTGTTCACGTCCACGTCCAGCGCCGATCTGGAGACCTACTACAACGGCAACATCTTCGTGGTGCCGGCCGCCGGCGGAGCGCACCGTCTGCTGTACGAGGACATGCCGCACGAGGTCAACGGCGCCCGCTGGGCGGACGACGGCACGATCTACTTCACCGCGAACACCGGGGTGCGCAACCAGCTCTTCCACGCCGCGGTCGGCGATTCTCAGCCTGTGCCGCTCACCGAGGGCGACCACGCGCTGGGCTCCTGGAGCTACTCGAAGGACGCGGGTCTGCACGCCTTCGGGATCAACCGCCGCGAGAACGCCGGCGACATCCACGTGATGCCGGCCGGCGGCGGGGCTCCGACCAAGGTGACCGCCGCCTACGACTATCTCGACGAGACCTTCCTGCTGCCCCGCCAGGAAGCGATCCGCTGGCCGGGCGAGGACGGCGTCGAAGTCGAGGGTCTCCTCTACTACCCGCTCGACTACGAGGAGGGCAACCGGTACCCCGTGGTCGTGCAGACGCACGGCGGCCCGGCGGCCTCCGACAAGTTCGGCTTCGGCCGCTGGTCCAACTACGTCCAGGTGCTGGCGGCCCGCGGCTACTTCGTCTTCAAGCCGAACTACCGTGGGAGCACCGGCTACGGGGATCCCTTCCTGCGCGACATGGTCGGCCACTACTTCCACCAGGCGCATCTCGACGTGATGACCGGAGTCGACCACCTGATCGAGCTTGGGCTGGTGGACGGCGACCGCATGGCCAAGATGGGCTGGAGCGGCGGCGGTCACATGACGAACAAGATCATCACCCACACCGACCGCTTCAAGGCCGCGTCCTCGGGCGCCGGCGCGGTGAACTGGATCTCGATGTACGGCCAGAGCGACGTGCGGACCTACCGCACCCCCTGGTTCGGGGGCACTCCGTGGCAGGAGGACGCCCCCATCGGCGTCTACTGGGAGAACTCGCCGCTCCGGGACATCTACAAGGTGACGACTCCGACCCTCGTCCTGGTGGGGGAGAACGACGTTCGGGTGCCGCCTCCCCAGTCGGTCGAGCTCTACCGGGCGCTGAAGGCAAACGGCGTGGACACCCACCTCTACATCGCGCCGCGCGAACCCCACGGCTGGCGGGAGCTCCGCCACGAACTGTTCAAGGTGAACGTGGAGATCGACTGGTTCGAACGCCACGTCCGGGGCATCGAGTACGAGTGGGAGACGGCTCCGGGGTCGGAAGACGACGAGGCAGTCGAGGAGACCGGCGAGAGCACCGGCTAGCGCCGCCAAACCCGTCGCAGACTCCGTGTTTGGCCCCAGCCCCGACCTCACCATGACCCTCCGCCGCATCACTTGCTTCGCTGCGTTCTACGGCGCAGGCTCCTGATCGGGGATGGATGCGCGCGAGACCGCCGGGACGGCGGGGAGTGAACAAGGGAGCACGAAGGGGCCGAAGATCCCGGTTGCGGTCTTCGTCGTTCTCGCCGTCGGCCTCCAGGCCGCGGCCTGGAACGTGGTGAGCTACCGGCTGCACGGGGACGTCGATCCGATCTACTTCGTGCTCAGCCTGTTTCTGTCGATCAACCTGCTGATCTGCTACTGGGAGGCCTGCCTCTACCTGCGGCGCGACTACATCGCGCAGCGGGCGGAGTACTGGCGGGAACGCGGCGCGGCGGCCGGCCGGCCGGCGGCCATCCTGTTCCTGTTCTCCGGGATCCCGGTCGGGAAGATCCTGTCGCCGACGGCATGGGCGGATGTCTGGGCTGCCTACTGCGTGTACGACGACGCCTACACGGACCGGCGGACGTTCGGCTTCAACTGCGACGTGGGCAACGGCTTCGCCACGCCGATTCCGTCGATGGTGCTGCTGGGGTCACTGACCACCGGTTTCCTGCCGGCCGTCGTCGCGGGGATCCTCGGGGTCGCGCTGTTCTGGCAGTGGGTCTACGTCAGCTCGCTCTACATGGTGAGCTTCTACATCTCCGGCGGGCACCGGGCGATCGGCCGGCTGGATCGACTCCTCTGGGTGTGGGCGCCCAACACGGTGTGGGTTGTCGTCCCGATGTTCGGGCTGTACGTGTCGGTGCGGCTGATCCTCGACGGTACGTACGGCGTGCTGGGCCGCTAGCCCGCATGTTTCACCGGCTCGGGCGTGAGGGCTGAGTTCGGGGTGGGCAGTCCCCTTGAATGCCGTCCTGGTCTGTCGGTGGCTGGTCAGGTGTCCTGCGGAGTCGGAGTCGGTTCATTTCGGCGTCGGAGTGGCT